>NZ_KV795254.1:224462-264135 GCF_001808955.1 Rothia sp. HMSC078H08 | reverse complement strand
GGGCGGGTGCCCCTGTAGGAACGAGGACGAACACTGCCCCTCAGCCCCTACTCAACGAGACTATCCGGCCGCCAGGGTCTGTGCCGGATCAATACGCGAAGCCTTCGCCGCCGGGTACAGACCAGCCAACACACCAACCAGCGCACCAGCGCCCAGACCCAGCAGAATAGTGTCGGCACTAATAATCGGCGTCCAACGGTTCATCAAAGACACAATCGAGATGCCGTTAACCGCCAGCACAATACCAGCCACAGCGCCCAGGATGCCGGTCAGCAACGCCTCCGCCGAGAACTGCAGCAGAATACCCGAAGGGCGCATACCAATAGCCAGACGCAAACCAACCTCACGGCGACGCTCCATCACCGCAACCAAGAACGTATTCATAATGCCCATCGCACCAATCACGAGGGTAATAACGCTCATCGCAAGAAGCATGGTGCGTTGCTGCTGGTCGACAGCCTCACGAAGGGTCTTCGGCTCCGGCGGCACACTCACGCTATACAGGGCGGGACGTTCCGGCGAGAGCGCGTACGGTGCTTCCTCCGCAATCTGGTTTGCGGCACCGGCAACAGTACTCACCACAATCTGAGTGGAACGCTTACCGGTCTGCGCCGCAACGGCACCGCCACCGGCAGCGGGCTGTGCTTCTTCAACATCGGCACCAGGCTTCGCGCCCAGAGGCAGGTAGACCGAACCGTACGACAGAGTCAGCGAGGGATTCTCCCGCACCACACCGATAACGGTGTACGGCTCATCGCGAATATAGACCGTAACTCCGGGGCTATAGGGTAGCGCAAGCTGGCGCATCACGCTTTCACTGAGCACCACGACCTTATCGTTCCGCTCCACATGCCCCTCGTCGAAGGTCCGACCCCACACCAGTTCATGACCCTGCACGCTAAAGATGCTGGGGGTTGCCGCACGGACGGCAGCCGTCACGTTAGCACCGCGCTCACCGAAGTTGTCTGGACCGCGCTGAATATCCGCGGATTCATAGAGCTGATCCACCAGCGCGGTACCGGTCACTCCGTTCAGCTGGCTAACACGCCGGTAGTTCTCACTTGCCGCAAGGCTCAAGAGTTCAGCCCGGCTCAGGGGTTCAGTTCGGGTAGAGCTAATCGTCAGGTGCTTAGCCCTAAAAATATCGAAGCTGTCAGCCAACTGCCCAGAAATAGTGGCGGTCAGACCGACGGTCAGCACGAGCGAAGCGATACCCAGCACCACACCAAGCATGGTGAAGATATTGCGCCTCACCCGGTGCACGGTAGCGTCCCAGGCTTCTTTGAGGGAGGCGAGCGCCCAAGGTGCACGACCACTGCTCTGCGGCTTAGAAACTTGTTCCTCAGCAGAGCTAGGCAGGTTCAGAGACGCGCGGGCGGTCGTTTCTTCCTGCCGCTGTGCATCCTGCTCGATGAGCTGCCCCTCGTGCATACGTAACACCCGGTCGCAGTGCTCCGCCACAAGCGGGTCGTGAGTAATCACAATCGTGCTTTGCTGGTCACCCGTACATTCGCGGAGCAGGTCAATGACTTCGCGGGTGAGCTCTTCATCCAGCGAGCCGGTCGGCTCATCGCAGAGCAGCAACGCCGGTTCCCCAATGAGCGCACGAGCAATAGCTACACGCTGCTTTTCACCGCCTGAGAGAGTGGTGATGGGTGCATCCGTTCGGTGGCTCAACCCCAGCAGGGCGAGAGTGTCCGCAACCCGTTGTGCTCGTTCCGCTTTGGGCACGCCACGGTAGATGAGCGGTAGCTCAACGTTGCGGTACACGTTCTTATGCTCGATGAGGTGGAACGCCTGGAAGACGAAACCGATGCTGTCCAGGCGCGCTTCAGCTCGCTGTGCCGCGTTGAAGGTTGCGGTGTCTGTACCGTCCAGCAGGTAGCTGCCGGAGGCGGGCGTGCTGAGCAGACCGAGGATGTTCAGCAGGGTTGATTTGCCGCTGCCGGACGGTCCCAGGATTGCGACGACTTCTCCGTAGCGGACTTTCAGGTCAATATTTTTGAGCACGTCAATTCGAGTGTCACCCTGCATAAAGTGCTGGGACACTCCCTGAATATCGACGCTATAGGCTGGTGGGTGCGCGTGAGCGGCGCGGGAGTCAGTCATGGCTACTCCCTACTTTTTCTCGCGCATGATTTTGACGCTGTCGCCTTCGTGCAGGTCACCGGTGACGGCGTTCTTGCCGTTGGCGTTGCTGATGACGGTAACGGTTACCTCGCGTTCTTCGCGGGCCTTCGACCCGTTGGAGCTTTCGGGGCCGAGCACGATGACTCGGGTCTGTCCGTCACGGGTGTAGAGCGCCGATGAGGGCACGACCAGGTGCGCTTCGGGGGTTTCTTCGAGGGTGAGTTCCGCGTTGACGGCGCCTCGAAGGCTGTCCGCCTTATCCCCTACGTCGAGGGTGAGGATGCGTTCCCCTTCGGTGCTTCCTGCCGCACCGGCTGCGCCGTTGAGGTTGGAGCCAGCCGCACCTTCTGCGCCATTGGCCTGGCGACCGGCCTGGCTGTTGCCTGCGGCACCGGCGGCTTCGGAGGTGTTCTTGTATCCGAGGGTTGCGACGTACTCAGTATCACCGAGGGAGGGCACGGTTACCTTCTGACCGCTACGGGCTTCGGGGGTGAGCCTACCGGTGGTTCCGGTGCAGCTGAGGGTCTTGCTACCTTCTGCGATGGTGGCTACGGGACCGTCTGCGATAGCGCCGGTTGCGCGGGGGTTGCCGGTGACAACTCCGGCACGGTTGATGATGAGGAAGTAGCGGGCGGGAATAGGCTGGTCAGTCTTGACGTGCGCGTAGCCGAGGCTGTCGAGGAGGTTGTTGAGAGCCTCGTAGGTGTCTTCGGTGATGCGTGCGGGCTGCGGGCCCTGACGTCCCATGGCAGTCAGTGCCTCGTTGAGGAGTGCAGCGTCGGGGCCGCTATCGTCGAGTTTGAGGTCGCGGTAGAGCGCGAAGCCGCCGGTGAGGGTGATGAGAGGTTCACCGTTGACTTCTGCGATGAGGGTTCCGTTGCCGACGGTGTCACCGTGTTTGATGGTGATTGCGGTGTACTGCCCTTCGCCGCTGTAGCGTAGCGGGGTTGAGGTGGCGTAGTTCGCGGTGCAGGTCAGGGGCACGGTAGTTCGCAGTTTTTCGCGGGTGACCGTGGCGGTGATGGTGGAGGGGTCCGGGGGTGCCGCTTCTGCGTCTTTTTGGGCGGTGGTTTTGATGTTTTGGGCGCTGATGAGCGTGCCGACGGTGATGATGAGGAGCAGGGCGATAATGCCGTAGAGCCAGAGGGTTTTCTTCTGGCGGGTGGGGGTGGCGCTCATGGTGTCCCTTCTTTGGGTGCGCGTGTGGGAACGCTATTGTCTGTGCCGTTTGGGCTTAGGGGCGGCGATGCCGTGTGGGGTTAGCTCGTGCCCGGCACGGGGATACGTGCCGGGCACAATACGCTGTGATGAGGTGTAGCCGTTGCAGCTACTCTGTACGCCTGTTCTGGTTAGTCCGGTCTGATTAGTCCGCAGGATTAGCTCAGAATCTTTCGGGCGTTCTCTTCAGCAGTTTTCTTGGCGGTGGTCACCTGTTCGATGAGGCCCTGCTCCTTTTCGAGGAAGGAACTCAGGTAAGCGATAGCAATCTTTCGCTGTTCGGCATCCAGCCCGGTTGCTTCACGGCAGGTCGCATCGTTAATCGCCAGTTCGTGGGTGTCTTGGTTGTTCTGGCGGTACTGTTCGCGAGCCATAACCGGAGTGGTGTAGTCTCCCCCAAAGCGTTCCTTCATACACTGTGCCCACTTCTCGGTGGCAGGCTCAAGGTCTTTGAAGATTGCGTCGTTGTTGAGGTAGTGAACCGCGGTAATGTGGACCCTTCGTATGGTCGCGCGGGATTCTTCTGAACCAAAGACTGCACGGGTGGCTTCTTGTTGGCAACCGCCCTTTCCTTCAGTACCGTTAAGAGCCTGCATTTCAGCGTCGCTCATAGTACGGCTCTGCTCTTCCAGTGCTGTAGTAGCCGCAGAGTAGCGCTCTTCGTATCCGCGAGCGCGGGCGTCCGCAACGGTGAGAGGTTCAAGATCAGCATGCAGAAGCAACGGGATTTCAGTTTTTCCTGCAGGAACCTTGTAGTTCGGGAATCCGCGTTCAGTCATGCACTGGCTCAGGGAACGCTGGTAGGCACGAACAACGTTGTCAGAAAGCGAGGCGAGGTTCTCTACTTTTTCGATAGCTTGGCTATCGGGACTCTTGGAGGCGCTATACGCCTTCTCAGCGTTAGCGGACGCCGAGGAGTCGGCACTGGGCTGCCCGGATGCACAGGAGCTAAGCATCAAGGTCAGCGGGAGTAGAGCCCCGGCAAGGGTTCGTAGGGTGTTCGGTCGACGCATAGGGGCACTTCCTCGTGAAATATAGCTGCATCTTTGTTCACTCGTTCGAGGGCTCTTCATTGTTTGCCCTAGAGAGAACATATTTTGAACACTAGCCTACTATGCGCCGGGAGGGGAGGCAAGGGGGGCGGTGTTTATCCTCGCCCCGCGGGTGGGGATGGCACGCCGCGTGTTTTTCTTTCGGGATACGGTTGGGGGGACGGTGTTCGTCCTCGTTCCTACAGGGGCACCCGCCCTCGCTCCGCTTCGGGCACCCTGATGTCACGTTCGGACGACACCGCCCCTCCACACGCACGCTAGGCTACCCGAGGTGGCGCGCCGTGTTTTCCGGAAGCGCCCTCAGGGTGTCACCCGGACGCTCTCCGATGCGGAGCGAGGAGGGGCGGAGCGTCCGGGTGACGGGTGCCCCTGCGTAGGCGCGGAGGAAACATGCGGCGTGCCGTCCCAACTAGCGAAGCGAGAACAAACACCACCCCTCCAAGTCCCAATCCGGGGGCAAGTACCGCCCTCAAAAGCGATTTAGCGTCCGGTCATACCCAGCAGCTCATTCGCACGAACGCGAGCCCAACGCTCCGCGTTCAGTACAGCCTCCAGCGTCAAATCAGCGTCAGAAACAGCCTCGGCGCTGCCGGTGTGCTCCTCCAGCACGCGTGCGACCGAATCGACAATGTCGGTAAAGCGAATCGCGCCCGCGTGGAATGCTGCCACGGCTTCCTCGTTGGCGGCGTTGAACACAGCAGGGTGCGTGCCGCCGACCTTACCGGCTTCCTTGATCATGCGCACGGCGGGGAATGCTTCCTCGTCCAGCGGCTCAAAGGTCCAGGATGCGGCCTTCGACCAGTCGCATGCGGGCACGGCACCGGGGACGCGGTGCGGCCAGGTCAGACCCAGCGCGATGGGCAGAACCATGCTCGGCGGGGATGCCTGCGCAATGGTTGAGCCGTCCACGAACTGCACCATGGAGTGCACGATGGACTGCGGGTGAACCGCCACGTCGATACGGTCCAGGTCCACGCCGAACAGGTGATGTGCCTCAAGCACCTCGAGCGCCTTGTTGACCATGGTTGCCGAGTTGGTGGTGACGACCAGGCCCATGTCCCAGGTGGGGTGTGCGAGCGCCTGCGCGGGGGTCACGTCGTGCAGTTGCTCGCGCTTGTAGCCGCGGAACGGGCCGCCCGAGGCGGTGAGGATCAGCCGGTCGATTTCGGCGTCGGTTCCGGAGGCGAGCGCCTGCGCGATGGCGGAGTGCTCCGAGTCGACGGGCACCATGGGGGTGTCCAGGGCCGATGCGTCCACGGCGGCGCGTACGAGCGGGCCGCCTGCGATGAGGGATTCCTTGTTGGCGAGTGCCACGCGGTAGCCGCTGTTGAGGGCGGTGAGGGTCGGCTCCAGGCCGATGGAGCCGGTGATGCCGTTCAGGACGGTGTCTGCCGGGTGCGCGGCGGCCTGTACGGATGCTTCGGCGCCGTGGGCGATTTGCGGGGCGTAGCCGGTGACGCCGGCTTCGGAGGCTGCCGCCTCGATGAGTTCGCGCAGGCGCTGCGCGTCTTCAGCGGTGCCGCTGGTGGCGACCAGCTCGGCGCGAGTGTGCACGGCCTGGCGGGCGAGCAGCTCGAGGGAGCGGGAACCCGCCGAGAGGGCGACGACCTTCAGCGGTGCGTCGGCTGCGGAGGCGCTGGTGCCCTTGAGCGCGGCGAGGTGGTCGATGACCTCCATGGCTTGGGTGCCGATGGAGCCGGTCGAGCCGAGGAGGGTGACGCGCTGCGGTGTGCGGGTGAGTTCTGTGAGGGCGTCGGTGAGGCGGTCGCGGCTGCCGCCGACGCGTTCTGAGGATCCAAACTTCATGGTTCTAGTGTCTCACGAGCTCGCGGCTTCACTGCGGCACGCTGGCTCGCCTCCGCATAGACCCTTCCGCGTAGAAGAGATCTCAGCATAGAAGAATCCCCCGCCCTGTCGTCCGGGGCGGGGGATTCTACACATCATGTTTTAGAGCAGGTCCTGCAGCAGCTCAATGCAGCGGTCCAAGAAGGCGTCCACCTGCGTCTCGTCGTAGCTGACGGTGCCCGATGCCGGGCGGAACATCGCGTGGCGCACAACCGAAGGGTCGAGCGGCTCTTCGCTGTTGAGCTGGGCGTAGACGTGGTCGCAGACGGCGTCCACATCGCCAACGAAGTAGCCCATGTAGCGGCGCTTGCTGGGGCGGCGGAAACGCTCACCGGCGGGACGCTCCAGGCGGCCGGCGAGCAGCTCACCGGTCTCCACGAGGGAGCGTTCCCAGTTGTCCAGGCCGTACGCCTCGATGTAGCGGCTGCGCTCGAGCTTGGCGAAGCGCTCCTCAATCTTTTCGAGGGCGCGATCAACCACGTCGAGCTTGTAGCCGCCGGGCTCCTCGCGGAAGATGACCTGACGAATCCGTCGGGAGGTGTAGAGATCTTCGGGGAGCTCGGCTGCTCCGCTGAGCTTTTCGTAGTCCTCGGCGAGGCGGGTGAAGAGGCGGTCTACTTCGCTGCGCTTGTAGCCGGGTTCGGTTTCTCCGGCGCGGGCAAATCCGCCTCCGCGGGTGGTGCTGGCCAAGGTGACTCCTCTCAACGATTGAGCTTTAAGAATACCAACGTCGAGGCCGCATCGTGCAAGAACCTGCGGGCCATGTCTCAGATGCACACCGTGCATCCGCCGCCGCGCGCGCCAACGCCTACCCAGACCGCCCGGATGCGCAGGACCCGGTACGAGCCTTCCGGCACGCAAAGCGGGGTGCCCCTCCCCCGCTGTGGGAGAGAAACACCCCGCTAAACGTCACGCCCTTAGAGGGGCATCACGAAGGCGAAGATGAGGCAGCCGGCGGCGGCCGCGAACAGAACCGAGTCGAGGCGGTCCATCATGCCGCCGTGGCCGGGCAGGATATTCGACATATCCTTCACACCCATGCGGCGCTTGAAGATGGATTCCACCAGGTCGCCGGCGGTGGAGGCAATCACCATCACCGCGGCGAAGGGAATACCCCAGAACCAGGGCGAACCCATCACGGCAAAAGCGATGGAAGCGACCAGGGCCGAGCCGACGAAGGAACCAGTCAGGCCCTCCCAGCTTTTCTTCGGCGAAATTCGCGGCGCCATGGGGTGCTTGCCCCAGTTCACGCCGGCGATGTAGCCGAAGGTGTCGTTGCTGATGGCCATGAGCAGGATCATGAGGATTCCCTGCACGCCGTGCTCGCTCCGGAAGTACACCATCGCGGTACCCAGCATGAGGGGAATCCACAGCACGGCCAGCAGGCCGCCGGCCCAGGACCTCAGCGGCGACACCCTGCGGTCGGCCCGAGGTGCATACGAAGCCAGCAGAAGCAGCAGCAGGGTCACGCCCACCGCAAGCCACAGCCCGCCGAATCCCGCGGCGTAACCGCAGGCCACCGACACCGTTGAGAGGATCCCCAGCGGGACGGCGGGGATGCCGTAGCCGCGGCGGGTGTTGAAGACCGTAGCCACTTCCCAGACGCCTATCCCGACGGCCACGGCGGCAAAAGCCACCAGGACCGGCTGGATGAAAAGGCCCAGCACCAGGACGAGGCCGAAGCTCACACCCACGCCAATGGCGGCGGGTAGGTTGCGACCTGCCTTGGAGGCGGGCTTAGCGTTCTCAGACGTAGTGTTCATTCTCTGTCCCGGGTTGGCGGGGCAGAGCGGCGTGCGCTGCTGTCCCTTCCTTCGCTTCGTTGCGTGTCGTGATGAGGATTTAGACCTCGAGGAGCTCGGCTTCCTTGTGCTTGTACAGAGCGTCGATCTGCTCGACGTGCTTCTTGGTCAGAGCGTCCAGATCCTTCTCGGCGCGTGCGCCCTCGTCCTCGCCAATCTCGCTGTCCTTGACGAGCTTGTCGATGGAGGTCTTGGCGTGGCGGCGCACGTTACGGATCGAGATGCGTGCCTCCTCAGCCTTCTGGTTGACGAGCTTGGTGTACTCCTTGCGGCGCTCGGCGGTCATTTCGGGCATGACCACGCGGATTGCGGCGCCGTCGTTGCTGGGGTTAACGCCCAGGTCGGAGTCGCGCAGTGCCTTCTCGATGGCGGCCAGGGCGGTCACGTCGAAGGGAACGATCTTGACGGTGCGTGCGTCTTCAACGTTGAAGGACACCAGCTGCTGCAGCGGGGTCGGTGCGCCGTAGTACTCGGCGGTCAGGCCGCTGAAGATTGCGGGGTTCACACGACCGGTGCGGACCTTAGCGAACTCAGTCTTGGTTGCTTCAATGGTCTTTTCCATCTTCTCGCCGGCTTCGGCAAGGATTTCTTCGATCACGAAAGGATCTCCTTTGTCGGTATTCTGGGGTACCAGAGTTGTCGGTGGGTGCGCGTTCAGCCTTCATGATTTCCCTACCGGTTCGCGGCGCGTCCGAGGCGAAAAGCTGAGGAATAATGCGAAGTCGATGGGAAAGAGGCAGAACGTCGTATTTGATATAAGTCTAGACGGTACCGGCGGGCATAAGCGAGTTTTAGCGCTTACCCGCGCGGTACCGTCCAGAATAAGTCCGCGCTATCGAGCACGGTCACAGTGTGAGGGCGCGTTCCGTACGCCCAAACCTAAAAATTTAGGCGTTAGCGAGTAACGAGGGTACCCATCTTCTCGCCCAGAATCGCGCGGGTCACGTTACCCTCACCCTGCATGCCGAACACGCGCATGGTCACGTTGTTGTCGCGGCACAGGGAGAACGCGGTCTGATCCAGCACGCGGATGTTGCGCTGCATTGCCTCATCGTAGGTGAGGTTGTACAGGCGCTCAGCGTTGGGGTCCTTGTTCGGGTCAGCAGTGTAGATGCCGTCCACGCCGTTCTTAGCCACCAGAACCTCATCTGCGTGGATTTCCAGGGCACGCTGAGCAGCCACAGTGTCAGTGGAGAAGTAGGGCAGACCCGCACCAGCACCGAAGATCACGACACGGTCCTTCTGCATGTGGCGGATTGCGCGGCGAGGAATGTAAGTCTCAGCAACCTGCGGCATGGTGATAGCGGACTGAACGCGGGTGTCAATACCCTCCTGCTCCAGGAAGTCCTGCAGAGCCAGGGAGTTCATCACGGTGCCGAGCATACCCATGTAGTCTGCACGGGAGCGGTCCATACCCGCCTGAGAGAGTTCAGCACCGCGGAAGAAGTTGCCGCCACCAATCACGATGGAGGTTTCAACCTGGCCGACGGTTGCGGCAATCTGCTTGGCGATGCTGCGCACGACCTCGGTCGAAATACCAACTTCACCGCCACCAAAAACCTCACCGGAAAGCTTGAGCAAAACGCGGCGACGGCCGGTCTCGTCATGGTGAATCGGGTGCGAAATAGCTTCGGGCATGGTTCCTCCAGTGGCTTACCTAGGGGTTGTTATAGGTGATCGGGGCGGACTTCCTGCCGCCTAGTCCTTATCAAGGATACAGCAAAGCCGGGTAGCCACCAGTGGTGACTACCCGGCTTCAGGCTATAATCCCAACCTCATACGACTTCCCTTACCGGGAACCCGCAATACGGGAGGGCAGAACTGCAGCGAGTCCTTATGCGCCCACGCGGAAACGTGCGAATGCGGTAGCGGTTGCGCCAGCCTCGGACAGAACCTGTGCGACAGACTTCTTGGAGTCCTTCGCGAAGTCCTGATCGAGCAGGGTGTTCTCCTTGAAGAAGCCCTTCAGGCGACCCTCAACAATCTTGTCCAGAATCTTCTCGGGCTTGCCCTCAGCGATTGCGGTCTCGCGAGCAACGCGCTTCTCGGTCTCGATCTGGTCTGCGGGGATGGACTCAGAATCCAGGTACTTGGGGCTCATTGCAGCAATGTGCACTGCAACGTCGTGTGCGATCTCGTCGGTGTTCTCACCGGAGACAGCCAGCAGAACGCCAACCTGTGCCGGCAGGTCCTTGGAGGTCTTGTGCAGGTAAACTGCAACGTTCTCGCCCTCAACGCGTGCAACGCGGCGGACAACGATCTTCTCGCCGAGCAGTGCACCAGCGTCGGTGGTCAGCTCCTCAACGGTCTTGCCCTCGTAGGATGCAGCCTGCAGCTCTTCCAGGGTGGAAGCGTCAGCAGCAATAGCAGCCTCGAGCACGTTCTGGCCGAAAGCGATGAAGGGGTCGGACTTTGCCACGAAGTCGGTCTCGGAGTTGACCTCGATCATGTAGCCAACGCCGTTCTCAACGCGTGCAGCCACCAGGCCCTCAGCGGTTGCGCGACCCTCGCGCTTGGTGATGCCCTTCAGACCCTTAACGCGGATGATCTCGGCAGCCTTCTGCTGGTCGCCGTTAGCCTCGTCCAGAGCCTTCTTGACGTCGAGCATACCTGCGCCGGTCTTCTCGCGCAGTGCCTTGATGTCTGCTGCGGTGTAGTTCGCCATTGTGAACTCCTTGTGTTGCTGTAATAAATCGGGATGACATCCCGGTGGTACATATGGCGGACGGCGCCGCGCCCAGGTCAGGGCGGGCGCCGTCCGAACGTGGTCCCCGCGGGCGGGGGGCCACAAAGCATAAAGCTTAGTGGGCTAAGAAAGCTTACTTAGCTGCCTCTTCAGCCTGTGCAGCCTCGTGCTGCTCCAGGAGCTCGCGCTCCCAAGCTGCCATGGGCTCCTCAGCTGCTTCAGCCTTGCCGTTCTTCTTAGCGTTGCGCTCGATCAGGCCGGCTGCCACTGCGTCAGCAATCACGCGGGTGAGCAGGTTGACGGAGCGGATAGCGTCGTCGTTACCGGGGATCGGGAAAGCAACCTCGTCGGGGTCGCAGTTGGTGTCGAGGATAGCAACAACGGGGATGCCCAGCTTCTGAGCCTCGTTAACTGCCAGGTGCTCCTTCTTGGTGTCAACAACCCACAGGAGGGAGGGAACCTTGGACAGGTTACGGATACCGCCGAGGGTCTTCTCGAGCTTCTCGAACTCGCGACGCATGAGGAGCAGTTCCTTCTTGGTGTAGCGAGAACCTGCTACATCGTCGAAGTCAATCTGCTCGAGTTCCTTCATGCGCTCGATGCTCTTGGAGATGGTGCTGAAGTTGGTCAGCATACCACCGAGCCAGCGGTGGTTCACGTAGGGCATGTTCACGCGGGTTGCCTGCTCAGCGATAACTTCCTGAGCCTGCTTCTTGGTACCCACGAACAGGATGTTGCCACCGTGTGCGACGGTCGACTTAACAGCCTCGTATGCCTTGTCGATGAAGGCGAGGGACTGCTGCAGGTCGATGATGTAGATGCCGTTGCGCTCGGTCAGGATGAAACGCTTCATCTTGGGGTTCCAACGGCGGGTCTGGTGACCGAAGTGAACGCCGGAGTCCAGCATTTCACGCATAGTTACGACGGGCATGTCGTCTCCTTTGTGGTGCCGCGCGGACCTCCCATTCGGGCTAGCCCAACGCGCGCATAGTAGTTATCAGTTTTTCCTGGCGGCGGTTAGCGTTCACGGTTACCCGTTCAGCTCAGGCCCTAACCACCCCGTATGGGTGGACCGAAGGTCCCTTATCGGCTCCCCATGTGAGGATGCCGCTCACGCCGCGCGTCGTCAGTGGTACTGTGCGGAATCCCTTGAAGAGGGAGAATACCCGCGCAGGCACACTGCAATACGACATTGTACCGTATATTCCGCGATTAATCCGCCGGGTTGGGGTTAAAACCTGCGCGGGCGGTGCGGGTGTGTGCAGGGGCACTGTGGATAAAGGATTTTAAGGCGCAAACAGCGGGGTTATCCACAATTTTTCGTGAGGCGCTGCGGGGCGGGGCGATTCGTGATGTGCTCAGAAGATGAAGCAGAACATGATGACATTAGCGATAACGCTACGGCGCGCGATGCTGATGGCGTGCTGCCTGCTGGGTGCACTTGTGAGCGCGGGCGGGCAGGGCTACACGGGTGGGCAGAGCTACGCGGGCAGTCAGGGTTATTTGGGCAGTCAGGGTTATTCGGGCTGGCTCAGTTTTACAGGCGGGGCAGGGTTTACTGACGGTGCCATCTCAAGTGCACAAGCTCCCAGCAGCGCACACGTTCCCCACACCGTTGAGCTCACCGCGAGCCGACTACGCTACCGCTCCCCCACCGCCGAATCCAGACCGCGGGTGATCCACCCCTTTGAGAAGCCCGCCCAACGCTGGAGCGCCGGGCACCGCGGCGTAGACCTTGCCGTACCCGAGAACGACCGGCACGTCTACGCACCGGCACCGGGAAAAGTGGTTTTCAGCGGCACGGTCGTCAACCGCAAAGTGTTGGTCATTGCGCATCCGGATGGGCGGCGCAGCACCTTCGAACCCATGGATGAAACGCTCCCGGCCGGCACCACCGTTGCAGCCGGTGAGGTCATCGGCACCGTCGCAGTCACGGCAGGCGGCAACAGCGAGCGCCCCTGCCGGCGGTGCTCCACTCCGTGCCTGTACTGGGGCGTACGCCAGGGAGGCGCCCGCGGGGACGGCAGCGGCAAGGAAGCCGAGTACATCAACCCCATGAGCCTGCTGGGCTCGAAGGAACCAAGCATTCTGCTACCCGTGCCGGGTGGATATTAGGTGGCGAGTACTCGCGCTGGCAGTCATTGGGTACGGCTGTGGCCCGTCACCTCCCCAAAAGGAGGCAACGGGCCACAGGAGCCAGTCTAGGGGCGTTCTCTAGCGAGGCGCTAGAGGCAGCTACTTACTGGAGGACGTCACCGTCATCAGCACCGAATTGGTTCGGCTGTACAGGCTGCTGAGCAGTCTGACCGGGCTGAACCTGCTGACCGGGCTGAGTAGGCTGAACCGGCTGTGCAGGCTGTGCGGTCTGCGCGGCCTGCGCATCGTACGCAGGCATTGCCTTGGTCGGTTCATTCTCACCGTAGTTCAGGCCGTGCTGCGGGGTGAATACCTGAGTCGGCGAATCGTCACCCGCAGCGTAGGCGGTGTTCTGCGCCGGGTAGCCGCCCTGTGCCTGGTAACCGGGCTGAGCAGCGTAACCACCCTGTGCCGGGTAACCATTCTGAGCTGCGTAACCACCCTGTGCGTCAGCCTGGGTTGCACCGTAACCGGTCGCAACACCAGCCGCCGCACCCAGTGCAGCAGCCGAAGCGGCACGACGCTCACGGCCCTTCGCACGAGCCGCCGCAATCTTCTTGCGGAGCAGGAAGAGCAGAATCAGGATGAGCAGTAGCAGACCCACAATAACCGCGTCCACGATTACGTCAGTCATGCTCAGACCTGACACCGGAACAGTCAGACCGGAGGTGCTACTGACACCACGGTCAGTCTTGACGCTCAGCTCGCCACCGTTCACGGTGAGCTGCACGTGCTGAGAGTTCTTCGCGAGGCTGTTCGCGGCATCTACCTTCTGCTGGTCCAGCGAGGAGAAGGTCGGCGCCTTGAAGGTGAACTCGAAGGGAGCGGAGTAGTAGTTACCCAGCTTTGAAGAGAGCTTGATTTCAGGGGTCACCGTGTAGTCGGAGCCGAAGGGGTGGTATCCGCCGGGGCGGGTCACGGTTACCTTCGAATCGGGCAGGTACTCGTTCAGACGCTGGTTGAACTCGTTCTGGTCCTTACCGCGAACCTTCACGCTCACGATGGTGGAGTCGCCGTCCTGACGGACCTCGGTCTCGTCATTGCTGCCGCCTGCGAAAACGTCCTTGAGCTTCTGCTCAGCGCCTGCAACATCCTCGGTCGGGAATGCGTAGAGGAAACGCGCTTCCATGGAACCATCCAGGCCCAGGGAGGTAGCGACCTTCATGCTCTTCATCTCAATCTGACGTGAAGAAACACGGTCAACCGCGATGAGAGTACTGCTACCGCCCGAACGGGAGGAGCTAGCGCGGCCCTCGGGGTCAACCATGTAGGACTTATCGTTGCTGTCCACGATGGTCAGGGTCAGGCCATCACCGTTCGGGGAGCACAGCAGGGAGCAGTCCAGCAGACCCGAAATCTTCTTCTGAACGGTAAAGTTGTTGTCCTTCGCCACTACCTCACGGCTGGCGGAGAAATCGGTGCTGCTTGCGCCAAACAGCTTCTTGAGACCGCTGCCCAGGTCCTCAATCGAAGAAGCGCTAAAGGTCAGGGTACGACCCACTTCTTCCTTCGCACTGGCGGTCGATGCGGAAGGAGCGTATGCCTTCGCCTGCGAGGACTCCAGGCCCTTCTTCAGCTCGGAGCCCTCAGGCTTGACCTGGTTCAGGTAGGCGTCGACCGCAGAAGCGGTCTCGGTGTTCATGATTTCCTTCGCGACGAAGGAAACCATCACGGAGTAACCGCCGTCCTTCTCCTTTACGTCAAGAATGACGTTACGGAAACCGCGGTCCTGAACATCCTTTGCGGAAATCTTAGAACCACCGGAGTTCTTCACTTCCTTCTCGCCAAACTTCACAGTGGTTTCATCGCTGCTGCTGAGAACGCTGTTCTTATTGGAAGCAGACACAACACCGTCCACTACCAGAGCTTCAGGAAGCCAGCCCAGCAGATCGCCCGAGCTGAAGTTTTCCTTCACCTGAATACCCTGCACCAGACCCTGGTCAGAGTTGACGATGCTAATCTGCGGCTTGATGTCGGAGCCCGAAGCCTTCAGCAGAGAGGTCACCTTGGAGTGGTACTCGTCCACGGAGGAGAAGGATACCTTGAAAGTCGCACGAGCCTTGTCACCCTCAGACTGAATACCTTCGTATTCCAGGCCCTCGGGCAGGTGCTTACGTACGGACGCATCCAGCGCCTGGGTTCCACCCTTAACCTTGTCCTGGTTATCCTTCATGTTGAAGGAAACCAGAATGGTGCGGGTACCCTTCTCAGCGCTCTCAAGGCCCAGCTGAGTCTCAATCTTTGCGCTGCAGGCGCTCAGAACCAGGGCGGCAATGGTCAACAGAACCGCCAGGAACATCCAGCGCTGACGAGTCGGCGCGCTCGGGGTGTGAGTCATCGCGTGCATACTAGGCTCCCATCAGGCGAATCGCCACGTAATAGACGACCATGGACGCCAGAACCCATGCGGTGCTCAGCGCCGCGTGCATGATAATCGGGGACTTCGCGAAGCGGCCCAGACGGTTCAGACCCAGATAGGTGAGAGCCTCACCCGAGAACACGGCGAAAGCAAGCACCAGGACTATGAGCATGGTCAGGAAGAACGCACCGTCACCGCTACGGGTGAGGGTCAGGAAGAACACGAGCAGGTTCAGCACCAGGAACGAAGGAATCAGCGCCAGGGAAGACACCGACACGGCGTGCATACTCGCGGTGAAGGAGGTCGGCGCCTTACCGATACGCGCGGTCAGCTGCAGCTGCACACCGCGCAGAACCTGCACACCGAAGATTGCAAGAGCCATCAGCACGTACGCCAGAATCATGCGTCCGGTCGGTACAGCCTGTGCTGCGTAGGCACCACCGTAAGCGGCACCGCCTCGACCGCCGAACATGTAGCCCACCATGGACATCGCGATAACGGCAGCCAGGATAATCAGCTGGCTGAAGAAGAAGGCACCCACCAGCGCCTGCAGAGTCGTGGGAACAATCCAACCCCACGCACCGGCGGCAGAGATGCGGGCGTGCGCGGTCGCCGGGTTGCTGGAGAAAACGTCCAGGAACGCGTTCCAGGTAGCGCCCAGTGCCTTCACCGCCGGATGCGGTGCGCTCGGCGCATAGGTTGCCTGGCCGGGCTGACCGGGCTGCGCGGCCCCAGGCTGAGCAGTACCGGGCTGGGGTGCGGCGGCAGGCTGACCGGGCTGTGCGGGGGCTGCCTGAGCCTCAGCATTCGGCTGTGCATTAGCGTTTACCGGCGTGGGCTGAGGCGCCTGCTGCGGCTGGACGGGTTGCTGAGGTGCTACCGGCGCGGCAGGCTGAGCAGCATTACCCTGCTGGCTCGGCTGCACAGGCTGGCTCGGCTGAGCAGCCTGAGCTGCATTACCCGGCTGAGCAGCCTGACCCGGAAGCGAAGCATCCTGCGCGGGGTGTGCGCCGGCATCGTAGCCGTAGCCTCCGGCTGCACCCTGCGACGGGTTGTTGGGAGTGTTCTCCGACATTGAGATCCTCTCGTATGATGTGTGGAAGCAACACCTACCGGCTGAATCGGCATCTACCGGCGGCATCGCACTGTCTTTCGTGACAAGACTCTTCAACCCTACCGTATTGAACGCTATGATGCGTCTTCGTTCGTCATTTACTCATTTTCATCACCGTTGATGCATTCCATGCACGAAAATAGGCCCCCTGAGAGTACGACAAAAGAGCGCGAAAAAGGGCGCGAAAAAGCCCCGCCCGCCGACAAGTGGGTGAAGTCGACGGGCGGGGCCGTAGGGAGTGCGGGGCTCGAACCCGCGACCAAGGGATTATGAGTCCCCTGCTCTAACCGGCTGAGCTAACTCCCCATCCGGTGCAGTGACGGCGCGCAATGGGCGCCAGCACCATCCTCTAGAGTACCTGAACGGCGACTGAGAACGAAAAACGCTCTCTCCTACTCACCGCTCGGAGGCCTAGAGAAGCTTAGCGGCGCGAATCCAGGTAACGCTGGTACGGAGCGTCGCTCACGTACAGCTCCTCGAAGGTACGCCAGGTGTTCTCAGCACTGTGGAAGCCCACGATGCGGCGGGATTCGCGACCCATCTGCTCACGCTCAGCGGCGGGCAGGGAGAGCACTGCCTCCAGCTTCTTCGCCAAATCCTGAGCATTATTGGGTTCGAAGAGGTAGCCGTTCACGCCATCCTCCACCAGGTGCGGCAGAGCCAGCGCATTCGCAAGCACCACGGGGGTGGAGGCGCTCATCGCCTCCAGGGAAACCAGGGACTGCAGTTCTGCGGTACCGGGCTGGCAGAACACGTCAGCCATCTGGTACACCTCGGGCAGATGCTCATCCGGAACGAAGCCACGGAAAATCACACGGTCGGACACGCCGCAAGCGTGCGCCTTCTGCTCGAGAGCCTCACGCAGCTCACCACCACCGGCAATATCCAGCACCACGTGCTCGAGGGTATCGGGCAGCAGGGAGAGCGCCTCGATGAGCACGTCCACGTTCTTCTCTTCGGCAAGGCGACCCACGAAGGCAATACGCAGCTCACCGGGAACCTTGCCGGCGTCAGCGCCCTCAGCCAGCTCGTAGTCGCTGATCTCAATACCGTTAGAAACCGGCATGACGGGGCGGTCAAAATGGCCCAGGTCGCGCATCGCATCCGCACCAATCTGGGTGGGGGTGGTAACGACCGCAGTCTTGGAGAAGCAGAAACGCATATCCTTCCAGGTGACCTTCTCAATCACGCGCTTCACGGGAGAAGGGAAGGGCAGGAACGGGTCAAGGTTCGCCGGCATGAAGTGGTTCGTTGCGATGACGCGGATACCGCGGCGCTTCGCCTGGAAAATGAGGGCACGGCCAATAATGTAGTGGCACTGCACGTGCACCACATCCGGGCGGACCTCGTCAAGGATTGCGCCGACCTCGGACCAAATCTCCCAGGGCACGCAGATGCGGTTCGTCTCGTGGGTCGGGGGCAGGTGCGAGCGCAGGCGGTGCTCCACGATGCCACTCTCTACTTCGGTGCGGTAGCTGGGGCCGGGGATGGGGCTGGCGGCGACCACGTGCACGGAGTGACCTCGCTTGAGCATGGAGGTGGCAAGGCGGTGACCGAATTGTGCTGCACCGTTGATGTCCGGCGGGTAGGTTTCTGCGCCAATCAGAATCGTCTTTGCCTGTTCCATGACGGGGCTCCTCATCGGGGTGTAGTGTGTCGGTGACTTTGGGGTTTCGGGTGCGACGGTGCGCCGCTTCTACCTCTGTCTGCCGCGTGCACCGGGTGGGTCCAGTACGTACAGCACTTGTCTATTCTACCTGTGAGCTGCGTCCTTCTCCGATTTGTGGCGGGCGGCTTTGGCTGGGAGTTACCTCTAAACCTCACGCTGAGACAGAAGCCAGCAACCTGCCCGTAGACGCACAAACGCCCCGATACGAGTATCGGGGCGTTTAGACGCCGACGTTAAACCTGTGCCGGTTTTAGCGGCGACTGGGTTTATGGTGTACCGGGTTTAGCGGCGTACCAGGCGGTTCAGGAAGTGCAGGACGGTTGCAATGGATGCGCCCAGTGCTGCGAAGGACTTCCAGCGTGCCTGCAGAACCTCGGGCTTGCGCACGTTCTCTGCCAGGCCGCGGCCGGTAGCTGCTGCACCTGCGGCAACCTCGGAGGGCACTGCCTTGAGAGCGTCCAGAGCCTGCTGGGTGTTGTTCTGAACGTCGCCGGTGTAGGACTGCAGGTCGTCGCGCAGGGCTGCCAGATGCTGGCGACGCTCTGCGGTGCGCTGCTTGAGCTCTTCGAAGGTCGGCGGCTTGGGCTCTTCCTCACCGCGTGCCTTGCGCTCTTCAGCTTCCTGACGTGCGCGTTCTGCTGCCTCTTCAGCTTCCTTAGCCTTCTGCTCAGCGCGCTCTGCCTGTTCCTTCTTCAGGCGCTCAGCGGACATAGCGGTACCTTCCTTGAGTACGCCGAGGTCGAAGAGCAGACCAAAGATTGCGGATTCGGGCTTGAACGGCAGCTGTGCCTTGACCTTCTTCAGGCCGACCAGGGCGCAGATTGCCAGGACGATGAGGAAGATGAGGGCGAAGACCAGCGCGGATGCCCAGTAGGGCATGACGGTGCCGAGGCCGAGGATTGCTGCGGCGACCAGCGCGATGATCAGGAACAGACCGAAGACTGCTGCGACGCCGAAGAAGGCTGCGCCCTTACCAACGGCGATGCCCTTGGCCTTCAGTTCGTGCTTTGCAATCTGGATTTCGTCCTTGACCTGGCTGGGTCCGAGGGTCTTGAAGGTTTTGCCAGCGTCGATGATGTTCGCGACGCCGGACTTAATCCCGCTGATGCCAGCAAAGAAACCCTTGGGTGCCTTGGGATTAGTAGTAGTGGTCATGACCACCTCTCCGTGACGTGTTTTTGGAGGCTTCTTTTTCGCACTCCACCTCCTATAGTTTAGCCCCTTATGGTACCCCTGCGTGACCGTTTGAACGGGGGTTTGCGCTATCTCTTCAGGTATTTTCGACTTTCTGAGGTTTGTATTGAGCTGCGGGCGTAGCATTCTGGGCTTGGTTGCGCCTGTGGATTTGCTCTGGAGTAGGCGTAAGAGGATGCCGATGCGCCGCTCCCCCGCTACGCGCCGAGTGGGCGTGTGGTTGATGTGGGTGGGGAACTTTCCTGTGCGTTAGACTTCACATTTTTGCAGGGTACATTTTTACAGGGTGAAGTATCTTTGCCTCGCCGGGGGCGTAAGCCCGAGGAGTTACTCATTCACGACTTGGAGAGAACGTTCCGACTGGACTCGATACAGCGGGGTGACGGTTTTTCCGAGCGCGCGAGGAAGTAAAAACCGTTATCCCGCCGAGGGCGTAAGCCCGAGGGGTTGCTGGTTCACGACTTGGGGAGAACGTTCCGACTGGACTCGAACTAGCGAGGCGAAGATTTTCCGAGCGCGCGAGGAAACAAAAATCTTTGCCTCGCCGAGGGCGCAAGCCCGAGGGGTTACTGGTTCGAGTCAGAGGAACGTATATAGCAAGAACCCCCGAGGCTTCGCCTCGGGGGTTCTTGCTATATTTGCTCCCCCGACTGGACTCGAACCAGTAACCCTTCGATTAACAGTCGAATGCTCTGCCAATTGAGCTACGGGGGATTATTTTGTTTTCGTTGCTGGTTTCCCTTGCAACGAGTAATAACTATACCGGGGCTGTTTGGGCTCCGCAACTTGAAATGCCGTGAAGTGCATCACTCTTTGGGTTGTGTGGCTGGATTGGGTGGTGCAGGCTCCGGCGAACCCGCGGTATTCCCCGGCAACCTGCAGAACACAGGACATTCGGCAGGTTGCCGGGGCGTAGCGGAAGAACCGTACTTAGCCGCGCTGGGCTGTGAGCTGGCGGCGGCGCATTTCCAGTTCGAGAAGCTGACGCTGTACCGCTTCGAACTCTTCGTCGTCGGGGTTGGCGCTGAGCTGTTCCAGGCGCATCATCAGGTCGGATTTTTGGCGGGCGATTTGCTGTTCGAATAGGGCGTTGAGCGCACCAGTCACAAAACCGGGCAGACGCTCAGCGCTACTGACCGGTAGCGGTGAGACGGCGAGCTCTGCGATGGCGGGGTGTACGCCCTCCACAGCGCCGGAGCGCACGCAGTTAATCCATTCGATGCCGGGGGTGGGCGCCATGACGGTTGCCGCGTGAATAATGCCGGCGGCCACCTCGCGGTGGGTGCGGTAGCGGAACTGCACAGTGGCGAGGTTACGCCACTGTTCCACACTGATGAGCTCGGGGTGCTGCAGGGCAATCTCAAGTGCCGCCTTTTCGAGGCGGGCAACCGGGTCGCGCGGGTCGGGGGTGAGGAATTCCTCGACGGCGGGGGCGGTCACCTCCGGCTGGGGTGCGGCGGGCTGAATGCTACTCGGCGGGTGCGCGGCAGCGTTCTGCCCTGCGTAGGCGCTGGGTGCGGCGTGGTCTTCTGGTGGCGGTGCGTCGTAGGCGGGGTCGTAGGGCGCGTCAGCATGAACTGCGCCCTGAGCACCCGCGTAACCCGGCGCGCCCACGTAACCCTGAGCGCCCCCATAGCCCGGCGTGCCCGACACTCCCTGCGGCCCCTCATTCAGACGCTCGTAACGCGGCGCGGCGACGGCCTCCGCCTGCTGGGTGCGCGAAAGCTTCGGGTGGTTCTGCGCGTACGCCACGGCGCGCTGAATCTCGTCCAACTCCAGGCCGAGCTGACCGGACACCTTACGCATGTAGGCGGGGCGCAGGTCGCGGTCCTTAATACCGGCGATAATCGGGGCGATAGCGCGCATCGCCAGCACGCGGCCCTCCAGGGTCGCCAGGTCGTACTTGGCGAGGGTCGAATCAATCGCAAACTCGAACAGCGGGCGGCGCGAAGCGATTAGCGAGCGCACGGCGGCGTCGCCCTTGTGTAGGCGCAGGTCGCAGGGGTCCATGCCGTTCTCGGCAACCGCCACGAAGGTCTGCGCGACGAAGCGCTGGTCCTCCTGGAAGGCGGCCATGGCGGCTTTCTGGCCTGCGGCGTCGCCGTCGAAGGTGAAGATGATTTCGCCGCCGGAGCCGTCGTCGGTAATCATGCGGCGCACCATCTTGATGTGGCCGGGACCGAATGCGGTGCCGCAGGTGGCAACGGCGGTGGTGATGCCGGCGAGGTGTGCCGCCATGACGTCCGTGTAGCCTTCCACGATGACGACCTGCTTAGTCTTGGTCATATCGCGTTTTGCCAGGTCAATGCCGTAGAGCACCTGGGATTTCTTGTACAGCTGCGTCTCGGGGGTGTTCAGGTATTTGGGGCCCTGGTCGTCGTCGAAGAGGCGGCGAGCACCGAAGCCGATGGTTTCACCGGCGATGGTGCGAATCGGCCAGATGATGCGGCCGCGGAAGCGGTCGTACAGGCCTCGGTTGCCCTCCGAGAACATGCCGGTCGCCTTCAGCTCCTCATCCGTGAAGCCCTGGGAGCGAAGGTGCTTGAGCAAGTGATCCCAGCCACGCGGGGCGTAGCCGACACCGAACTTGCGGGTTGCGGCGGGGTCAAAACCGCGGGCGCCGAGGAAGCGCTGCGCCTTCTGAGCATCAGCGCTGTAGAGGTTGCGTTCGAAGAACTCGGCGGCAATCTTGTGCGCGTCGAGCAGGCGGCGGCGCATACCCGCCTCATAGCGGTCGCCGGGCTTACCGCCCTCATAGTGCAGGGTGTAGCCGATACGGGCGGCTAGACGCTCCACCGTCTCAACGAAGCTGGTGTGTTCCATCGCCATGACGAAGGAGTACACGTCACCGGATTCACCGCAGCCAAAGCAGTGGTACGAGCCGACCTGCGGGCGCACATTGAAGGAGGGCGTGCGCTCGTCGTGGAACGGGCACAGCCCCTTGAAGGTGCCTATACCGGCGCTTTTGAGGCTCACATAGCCTTCAATGATTTCGCGGATATCGGTACGGGCACGGACTTCGTCAATGTCTTCTTTGCGGATTAATCCAGCCATAAACTCAATTCTACGGTGAGGGTCAACAGGTAGAGTCTGCAGGCGTTATGGGCGCGGGAAATAACGCACGAACAGGCTCACAAAAAGGATGCGCCGCGACGCGCAAACAGCACGCCGCGGCACACAAGTACAGGTGTTTAGCCGCCGGAAATATCCAGCTCAGCCTCCGCCAGGCCCAGACGCTCAGCATCACCAAGGATGCGCGAATCCAGCCAGCCATCGGGCAGGTGCGGCTGCTTGGGGCTGCCGGCGCGACCGCGCGAACCCTCCACGGCGGCGCCAGGGTAACCAATCGAGTGGTCCAGCTGAGCAATCAGCTCACGGAACGTCGCCAGGTCGGGCACCTGAGCCATCTTCGCGCGCAGCTCACCGCCAACCGGGTAACCCTTGAAGTACCACGCCACGTGTTTGCGGATCTCGCGCAGGCCTCGGGTCTCATCGCCGAAGGTTTCCACCAGCAGTTCTGCGTGGCGGTAAATCATGTCCGACACCTCAGTCAGGGTCGGGCGGATACGCTCCGACGAACCCTCAAACGCATTCTGCAGGTCGCCAAACAGCCACGGGCGACCCTGGCAACCGCGACCAATCACGACGCCGTCCACGCCGGTCTGCTCAACCATGCGCACCGCATCCTCGGCGGAGAAAATATCGCCATTACCCAGGATTGGCACATCCGGAATCAGCTCACGCAGCTGCGCAATCGAATCCCAGTCCGCCTTACCCGAATAATGCTGAGCTGCAGTACGACCGTGCAGAGCAATCGCCGCGACACCGGCATCACGGGCAATCTTGGCGGACTCCAAGAACGTAATGTGGTCATCGTCGATGCCCTTACGCATCTTAATGGTCAGCGGAATATCGTTGCGGGATGCCTCCTTCACCGCGGTCTGCACAATCGCAGTGAACAGGTCAGTCTTCCAGGGCAGGGCGGCACCGCCACCGCGGCGAGTCACCTTAGGAGCCGGGCAGCCAAAGTTCAAGTCAATGTGGTCGGCACGGTCCTCTTCAACGACCATGCGCACAGCCTTACCGACGTTGACCGCGTCCACACCGTAAATCTGGATGGAGCGGATCTTCTCGTCCGGGTCATGCTCAATAATGCGCATGGACTCGGGCTTACGCTCCACGAGGGCGCGCGCAGTCACCATTTCGGTAACGTACAGGCCGCCGCCATATTCACTGCAGAGGCGGCGGAAAGCCTTATTGGTCACGCCAGCCATCGGGGCGAGAACCACGGGAGTATCAACGGTCAGATTGCCCAGTTTCAGGGGCGGAAGGGTAAGACGGGGTGCTTCAGAATTCACCCCTATATTGTGGCATACGGGGGCAAATCGAGAACCGGACTCAGCTGAGGGGGTACAAGAGCGCAGTGCAAGCTCAGCAACCGTGAGGAGGCGCAGGTACGCGAGAGGGGCGGAGGAGCATTCCGTTCCCCCGCCCCTCTTGAGCAAGAGTCAGCCAGCAGGCTCAATACCGCGAACCTACCCGAGAACCTACTCAGTCACGTAAACATAGGTCGGGTCACCCTCCACCGAGGCAGTGCCGGCACGCAGCAGCACGTCGGTCACCTGAACCAGCGCCTCCATGGCGTCGTCAACCTCAACCAGCACCGGGTACTTAGCGCTCAGCAGGGACAGCACCTGCATAATCGCCTCCACGGCACCCTCATTATCGAAGTCGTAACCCAGCAGCAACTCCGTGGCGGTCTTCTCATCCACCAGCGCTGCCTCCGGGTCAGTCTCAAAGGGGTGGTAGCTCACCGCAAACGCCACAATCGGGCCCTTCTTACCCTCTGCGGCAGCCTCACGAATATGATCGCGAAGCACCACGGCGCCAAAGGCACGCACCTCATCCGAGAGGAAGTAGCGGTTCACGGTACCCAGACCCACCTCGGCGGGAACATCCCACTCGTGGGCGCGGCGGTAGAAATCCCACAGCGCGGCGGTCAGCTCAACCGAACCGGTCGCCAAATCCTCAATCGCCTGAGTCTCGTTACCGTCAGCATCCTCACGCAAAGACACCGGAGGAATCGCACCCGGCTCCACACGCACCATACGGGAACGCTGAATCAGCTTCATACCAGCCGCCTGCGCGAACTCCTCACCGTCACTAAACGGCGCCAGCTTCACGCGCAGAGCGGTGGTCTGACCGTGCGCCGCCGCAATCTCACGCAACGCATCCAGCAGGGCGGTACCAATACCCTGACGGCGGTGATCAGCCGCAACCTCCACATATGACCACAAACGCGTCGGATGCAGCATCGAAGCCACCACAGTACCCGCAGCCACCGGCACACCAGAAACGGTCACCACCAGAGTACGGCTAAAAGGCGCGTCACTGTCCGGGCCAAAGAGGCCACGCTGGCGCTCCTCAACCTCATTGCGGGCAGAGTTCCAAATCTCAAGCAGGGCAAGGTCATCACCCTCCTGCCAAGGGCGAATCTCAAATTTTTCGCTGAGGCGTTCAGCCATATCCGTGCACCTTTCCTTCGCTTGCGTCAAACGTGCCAATCAGTCTAACCAGGGTAGCCTAAATACACGACGGCGGGTAGCCTCTTTCGCTCTAAGAAGCTACCCGCCGACCATGTTATGAATTATTTTTAGCCTGCCAGGCGTGCAGCCAGGTAAGACTTCACCTGATCCAGAGCCACACGCTCCTGGTTCATGGTGTCGCGCTCGCGGATGGTCACAGCCTGATCCTCAAGAGTGTCAAAGTCCACGGTGATGCAGAACGGGGTACCGATCTCATCCTGGCGGCGGTAACGGCGGCCAATAGCGCCCGCCTCGTCGTAGTCCACGTTCCACAGGCCACGCAGCTCATTCGCCAGCTTAGTTGCCGGCTCAGACAGCTCAGCCTTCTTCGACAGCGGCAGAACAGCAGCCTTCACCGGTGCCAGACGCGGATCAAGCTTCAGCACGACGCGCTTATCCACGCCACCCTTAGTGTTCGGTGCCTCGTCCTCAACGTATGCGTCAACAAGGAACGCCATCATGGAGCGGGTCAGACCGAAGGACGGCTCAATCACGTACGGCACGTAACGCTCACCGGTAGCCTGGTCGAAGTACTCAAGCTTCGCGTTGGAGTGCTCGTTGTGCACGCCCAGGTCGTAATCGGTACGGTTCGCAACGCCCATCAGCTCGCCCCACTCGGAACCCTGGAAGCCGAAGCGGTACTCAACGTCAATAGTGCCAGCCGAGTAGTGTGCACGCTCCTCCTTAGGAACGTCGAAGCGACGCATGTTATCCGGGTTAATACCCAGGTCAACGAACCAGTTCCAGCAGTCCTCAACCCACTCGTTGAAGTACTTATCAGCATCATCCGGGTGCACGAAGTACTCGATTTCCATCTGCTCGAACTCACGAGTACGGAAAATGAAGTTACCGGGAGTGATCTCGTTACGGAACGACTTACCAATCTGGCCAATACCGAACGGCGGGCGCTTACGAGAAGCAGTGACCACATTGTTGAAGTTCACGAAAATACCCTGAGCGGTCTCCGGGCGCAGGAAGTGCAGACCCTCCTCATTATCAACCGGACCCAGGTAGGTCTTCATCAGACCGGAGAAGTTCTGCGGCTCAGTCCACTCGCCACGAGTACCACAGTTCGGGCAAGCAATTTCATCCATGCCCTCAGCCGGGCGGCCCTTCTTCGCCTCAAAGTTCTCCAGCAGGTGATCCTGACGCAGACGCTTGTGGCAGGACAGGCACTCAACCAGCGGGTCGGTGAAGGTCGCCACGTGACCGGATGCCTCCCACACCGCACGAGGCAGAATAACAGAGGAGTCCAGGCCAACCATGTCCGCACGGGAGCGGACGAAACGCTGCCACCACTGCTGACGGATGTTTTCCTTCAGCTCTGCACCGAGGGGGCCGTAGTCCCATGCGGAGCGGGAACCGCCGTAAATTTCACCGGCCTGGAAAACAAAGCCGCGGCGCTTCGCGAGCGCAATAACGTTATCGAGGGTGGACTTTTCAGCCATAGTTACTCCTTCTGCCCCGCCACCGGCTGTGACGTGCGTGAGTTCGGGTTCATAAGGGACGCGACCCAGAACGGGGCGCCCGTATTCGCGCTCATCGGCGCAATATGCACACTTTTTGATGCAAGACACTAGGGTACCATCACCACCCCACCCCTGGGTATGCCTACCCGACCCACCACTCCCCCATTTTTACCGGACGCCAGGATGCACCCGGCGGGATAAACTAGGAAGCATGGAAGAAATTTTTATTCGCGACGACATGATCCGCCTCGGCCAGTTCCTCAAACTCGCCAACCTCGTAGAGGACGGCGCGCAGGCACGCGAGGTCATTCAGCACGGCCTGGTAAAGGTCAACGGCGACATTGAGGAAGCACGCGGCAAGCAGCTGCACCCCGGCGACACCGTCACCTTCAACGGCGTGACCGTGAAGGTCGCGCACGAGGACTAACCCGACCTCTTATTCCGTTTGAGATAGGCCTTTGTGGCAAGGCTAGGAGGCAGTGCTCGTCCTCGTTCCTACAGGGAACCCGCCCTCGCTTCGCTTCGGGCACCCTGATGTCACTACGGACGACACCGCCCCTCCGCTCGCACCAAGTCGCGTACCTCGGACAGCAGGGGTAGCTATACCCTCCGGAAGCGACATCAGGGTGCCGCCCCGGGCGCTCTCCGCAGCGAAGCAAGGAGAAGCGGAGCGTCCGGGTGCGGCGGGTGCCCCTGCAGGAGCGGAGGAGGGGTATAGCGTCCCACCCACCCAGCCCCTGTAGGAACGAGGACGAATACCGCTTTCCGCGCGGATTCCAAACGGAACTACACGTAAGCCCCCGAGTCATCAGACCCGAGGGCTTTACATGTAGCCGTTTTAGGCGTCAGCGCCTTCCGCGGTGCCGGTCGCCTCCGCAACCTTCTGCGCACGAATACGCGGCTCCTTACCCTGCACCTTCACCTCCAGGAACTCGCCCACGTGACGAATCTCCATGGCGCTCACGCCGTGACCCGCACCGGCGTACAGCACCTTAATGCCGTCGGTGTACTTGCGGATCCAGTCGTAGGTGTAGTTCACCATCTCCTGCGGGATGACGGGGTCTTCCTGGTCGCGGCCGAAGAACACCGGCAGTTCGGTCTTCTTCAGCTCCTCATCCTTGAAGTACGGCGAATCAGAATCTACCGCGTAGCCGGACAGACCCACCACGGCGGCGAACTCGCCGGGGGCGTGACGCACCATCGAAGTTGCGATGCCCATACCCTGCGAGAAGCCCAGCAGGGTCACCGAAGCGTACGGTTCACGGTTCGCGCGCACCCACTCCAGCACGTAGTCGCTCGCCTGCTCGATGGCGCGCTGGTCAGATTCGAGCTGCTGGTTCAGCGGGTACCACTGGTAGCCGATAGCGTCTGCGGCAATGTAGGCGCCGGTCGAGTCTGCGGAGAACTGGCTGCCAACCGGCTGCGGTGCACGCATGGAGGCGTAGGTGAAGCCCTCCTGCGGAAGGTGCGCCGCCAGAGACAGCAGATCGTGTTCCTGGGAGCCGTAGCCGTGCAGCATGAGCACCAGGTGGGTGCCTACACGTTCGTTCTCGGGGCGGGTGTATTCGACGACGTATTTGTTTTCGCTCATGCACCCATCTTAGCGAGGACTCCCCCGCAAACCTGCACCGCAGGTTCCGCTGCTAGCTTGACCCTCACCTAACGTGAGGTTTTAGAGTGAAACCATGGACGCGAACATAACACCACCTGACGGGCAACACGAATACACCGTGGGAGAAGCGGCATCACTACACGGGCTAACAGTCCGCACGCTTCACCACTGGGAGCAGCGGGGCTTACTCAACCCGGCACATGATGAGTTCAACGGGTACCGGTACTACACCGATACAGACCTTGAACGAATCACCGTCATCATGGGATACCGCGCCATCGGCATGAGCCTTGACGCCATTCGCAACATACTGCAGGACCAAGCGAACAGCACCGAGCATCTGCTCGCTCAGCGGGATATGCTTCAACGCAGAATCGCCGCGTATGGGCGCATGCTTGAAACCATCGAACATCTTTTGGAGGACACAATGGCACCTAAAAATGAGCAGCTCAGCGCTGCCGAAAAAGCCGAGATCATGGGTGAGGGGTTCAGCCTCGCCCACCAGCAGGAAGCGCAGGAGCATTACGGAAAAACTGACGACTGGGCTGAATACCAGCGCCGCACTGCCTCGATGGACCGTGCCGACTGGCAGAATGGCAAACAGCAGGTCAACGAGGTAGAACAGGTCCTCGTCGAGGCGTTCAACCGCGGAGTGAAGCCGGGCAGTGAGGAGGCGAACGCGCTCGCCGAGCGGCACCGCGCCTCCCTGTTCTTCTTTGAGGTCACCCCCGCCAAGCACGCGATTCTGGCGCGCGGCTATGTTGAGGATGCCCGTTTCAAGGCGCACTACGAGAAGCTTGCGACCGGGCTCGCAGAATGGTTGCGGGATGTCATCTACGAGAATGCTCGTGCACACGGTGTCGACCCTGATGAAGCCGCCTGGGGTTAAATCTTTGGCTGAAAATACCCAGTAGCTAGGGGTGAGTAGCTGAGTGTGAAAGCTGAGCACAGAAAAACGCCCGGTATTCCCAACGTTGGGAATACCGGGCGTCGGCGTGCATACCTGTATGAAAATTAGACGGCTATCTAGCGGGTGCCATCGAGGTGACGGCGGTGCTCCTGAATACGGCGATCCAGGTGCTCAAGGTTCTGCTGCAACCCCACAATCTCATCCTCAATCTTCTGACGGGCACGCTCCATCACATCAATAGATAGAGCGTGGTCGTCCGGATTGCTCAAAATCGTGCGAATATCGGCAAGACTCATTCCGGCCTGACGGCAGGTAGCAATAAACCGTGCCGAGGAGATGGACTCCTCGTCAAAAACGCGAGTTCCGTGAGCATCACGGGGCACAGCAATGAGCCCCTCTTTTTCGTAATAGCGCAGGGCGTGGGTGCTCACCCCCAACTGCTCCGCTACCTCTTGAATACTTACCACAGCTTTAATGCTATGGGGTTAGAGCGGGTCTAAAGCAAACCGAGAACCTTTACCTTCCAGTGCAACAGGAGGCTACTTCCGCGGTATCTCGCGGAGACCTTCTAAAACACCTCAAAAACCGGAAAATATTCCCTGACTTGGCACGATACCCGTCAGGCGGGCACAAAGAAACGCCGGGCACTCGCGCTATGCGAGTACCCGGCGTCCTATAACCCAACCGTCAAGGTGAACGTTAATTCTCAACGGAGGGAAGGACAGTTGAGAATACCCAGCCATTCCCTCACAATCCCACACCCACTGTTTGGATAAAACAACATTCAACAGGATGCGTGAAACGCCTTCGGGTGCCGGTTGAGTTAGCGAGTAACAGCGCCGTACAGACGAGTCATCGAGTCCAGCGCCTCACGCTCACGCTGCGCCTCGCTCGGGGTAGCAGATTCATCTTCAACACCCAGGGCGCGCGCCAGAATCTTCTCCACCTGCTTCGCCTCAATCAGGAAGCCGTCATGGCCGTGGTTCGACTCGATAATATCCACGGCGACCGGGGTGGGCAGCGCCTCCGCCAGACGGTGCGACTCGTGCGGGAAGAACAAGCGATCCGTGTTCACCGCCGCAATCGTCCACTCGCAATCGGTGTGCGCCAGCGCCTGCGCCAGGGTGCCGCGGCCACGCGCCACATCGTGCGAAATCAGTGCCTCGTTCACTGCCAGGTAGCTATTCGCGTCAAAGCGCTCAACCAGCTTGGCGCCGTGGTGGTCCAGGTAGCTTTCGATGGCGTAGCGGCCACGCGGCTCACCCAGCGAGCCGCCCACGGTGCTTTCGCCACGGTTCTCTTCGCGGCCGAAGCGGTGCTCCAGCTCGGCGGGGCTGCGGTAGGTGGTGTGGGCGATGCGGCGTGCCAAAGCCAGACCGGCAGTCGGCGCGGGACCGTTGTAGTAGTCGCCACCGGCGAAGTTCGCGTCCGAACGAATCGCAATGTTCTGGGTGTGAGCCCAGGAAATCTGCTCCGCCGTAGCCGAAGGACCGGAGGCGATGACCGCGCATCCGCGCACCAGCTCGGGGTTGGTTGCCGCCCACTCGAGGGCGCGAGCGCCACCGAGGGAACCACCAATCACGTAGCGGAAACTCGTCACGCCCAGTGCACGCGCCAGACGCGCCTCCGCACGTACGGAGTCGCGGATGGTTACCTGTGGGAAGCGGGAACCCCAGTGCTCACCGGCACCCGGGTAGCCTTCGGGAATAATGCTTGCCGGTCCGGTGGAGCCGTAGCAACCGCCCAGAATATTGGGGGCAATCACGAAGTAGCGGTTGGTGTCTACGACCGAGCCGGGGCCCACGATGCCTTCCCACCAGCCGTCCGACTCGATAGCGCGAATCAGCGGGGCGGGCATGTCGGGGGTGGGGACGCCGCGGGAGACATGCGTATCGCCAGTGAGCGCATGCAAAATCAGGATGGCATTATCGCCAGCCTCATTGAGCGTACCCCAGGTTTCGTAGCCGATGGTGACCTGCGGCAGGGTTACGCCGGATTCGAGCTCCAAGTCGCCGATGTTCAGCTGACGCAGGTAGCCTTGCGCTTCGGGGTGCTCGCGCTGGGTGCCCGCCACGGGGATGGGCGCGGTAACAGGCTGGTTGATAGTGCCGGATTGCTTGGAACTGGACAGCGTGGTGCCGGACTGGCTAGTGCTCTGGGTGGTCATGGGGTTCCCTTCACTGGGTTGGCCGGCGAGGTGGTGCCGGGTGTGAGCGGGGTACTCGTCTGCGGGTTGAATCTGCGGTTGAGTCTGCGGGTTGAGGCAGCGAGGCGGCGGTGCCGCGCGCTTATGAAACGCTCCCTAACGGGGAATCCGCAGGTGGACCGAAAAGCCGTAGCTTGCCGGTCCACCTGCGGGTGCATCACCGTTTAGGAGAGGGTGTCGAAGCCCAACTGCAGGTCGGCGAGAATGTCGTCAATGTTCTCGATACCGACTGCCAGGCGGACGAAGTTCGGGTACACGCCAATCTTCTCCAGCTCTTCAGCGGAAAGCTGGGAGTGGGTGGTGGAGGCGGGGTGAATCACGAGCGAGCGCACGTCGCCAATGTTCGCAACGTTGGAGTGCAGCTTCAGGGCGTCCACGAAGTCGCGGGTCTGCTCCAGGGTTGCGTCCTTGAGGGTGAAGCCGAGAACCGCGCCGGGGCCCTTGGGCAGGTACTTTTGTGCACGCTCGTACCAGGGGGAGGATTCCACGCCAGCCCAGATGACCTTCTCGACCTGCGGGTTTGCTTCGAGCCAGCGGGCGACCTTGGTGGCGTTCTCGATGTGGCGTTCGATGCGCAGGGAGAGAGTTTCCAGACCGATACCGATGTTGAAGGCGTTGGTCGGGGAGATGGCTGCACCGGTGTCGCGCAGCAGGGAGACGCGCGCCTTCAGGATGTAGGAGAGGTTCGCACCGAATGCGGAGTCCTTGCCCAGGTCGCGTGCGTAGACAAGGCCGTGGTAGCCGGGGGCGGGCTGGTTGAACTTGGGGAACTTCTCGGGGTCTGCACCGTAGTCGAAGTTACCGGAGTCAACGATCACGCCGCCGATGGAGGTGCCGTGGCCGCCCAGGTACTTGGTTGCAGAGTGGACGACCACGTCCGCGCCATATTCGATGGGGCGCAGCAGGTAGGGGGTGGGTACGGTGTTGTCCAGGATCAGGGGCACGCCGTTTTCGTGCGCAATCTTGGCGATGGGCTCAATGTCGAGCACGTCGTTGCGGGGGTTGGGCACGGACTCGCCGTAGAAGAGCTTGGTGTTGGGGCGAACTGCGGCACGCCATGCGTCCAGGTCGTCCGGGTCCTCAACGAAGGTGGTTTCGACGCCGAGGTCGGCGAGGGTGTACTTGAGCAGGTTGTAGGTGCCGCCGTATATGGAGGGCGAGGCGACCACGTGGTCACCGGCGCCGGCAATGTTCAGGATTGCGTAGGTGATAGCTGCCTGACCGGAGGCCAGCAGCAGCGCGCCAACGCCGCCTTCCAGGGAAGCGATGCGGTTTTCGATTACTTCCTGGGTGGGGTTGTTCATGCGGGTGTAAATGGGTCCCAGCTCGGCGAGAGCGAAACGGTTCGCTGCCTGCTCGGCGCTGTCAAAGACATAAGAGGTGGTCTGGTAGATGGGTAGTGCCCGAGCTCCCGTTGCGGCATCCGGCGCCTGACCTGCGTGAATCTGGCGGGTTTCGAACTTCCAACCGGCGGGGTTGGCGGGAGTCGGGACGGTAGTGTTGTTGCTCATGCGTGGCTCCTAATGGGGATTCTTAGGGGGCCGCATGCCGACGGTACAGGAATCGTCGTCGAATAATCCTGTCACGATTGATGTACCGTTATCGGTCACATCGGTCCCGCGCTTGCGTCACGCTTTTGCGTGCCGCCTGGTCTTCACCCAGGGCACCCCACCGCGGAGGAGGGTTGCCGGCCAGCTAGCTGGGGCTTATCGCTGGCGCTCTTGACCTGTATTCAGGGTGTCATAGGGCGTTGGGTGGGGTCAAGGGTTTTGTGGGTGAACGGCACTTTAAGACATTTCATTGCAAAGATGACGTTTTTTAACGTCGATGAAGCTCATGCTGTCGGTGAATATGACACGGGAATCCGCTGCGCAGGTGGTGCCTCATGGATAGTGCTTTCAGAGCGAGTGCCCCACCCTCCAAATAGTAATTCCCATCACTTTTTCGATGCTTTTCGGTACACTGAGACTACACATACACTCACGCAGGGCGCGGCACACTCCGCTGTTTATCCTGCCCAGCATCCCTCCGGTATAGGGGCCAGAGGGTCATACCCGAAGGTTACCTACCATGTCTCTTGTTCTTGACGCCGCGCAGCTCAGCCGTATCTTTGGCACAGGCGAACGCGCCTTCACCGCCGTCGACCGTGTGTCCCTTCGCATCAGCTCCAGCGAGATCCACGCCCTCCTCGGCCCCAACGGCGCGGGCAAAACAACCACCGTGCAGATGTGCTCGACCCTGCTCACCCCCACCAGCGGCACCCTCACCGTGAACGGTGTGGATGCTATCGCTCACCCGCAGCGGGCGCGCCGTCACGTGGGTCTCGCACTCGGCGGGGATAGCGGCTTCTACCCGCGCGCCAGCGCCCGCGACAACCTGCTCTTCTTCGCCGATGTTGCGGGGGTTTCCGGGCGGAGCCGGCGGCGCGAGGTGGACCACGCCCTAGCCCGCGTGGAACTCACCGATGCGGCGGCGCGACCCTTTCAGGAGTTTTCCCGCGGCATGAAGCAGCGCCTGCACATCGCTCGCGCGCTGCTCGGCTCCCCCGCCCTGCTCCTGCTGGACGAGCCGACCAACGGGCTCGACCCCGATATCGCCCTGACCGTGCGAACCCTCATCCGCTCCCTCGCGGAAGACGGCGCCGCCGTTCTGCTGACGAGCCACCTGCTCGGCGAAATTGAGGACCTAGCGCACACCATCACCGTTTTGGGCGCCGGTTCCGTTGCGGTGAGCGGCAGTCTCGAGGACGTTGCCGCACACGCCGGTATTGCCGCCACGACTGTGGTTCAGGTGGATCCCACCGCCACCGAGGGTCTTGATACACTACGCGGATTCCTCCACGATAAGGCGGCGGTACTTTTTGCCCCGCGTGGTTCCGGCTGGGAACTGACCCTCTACTGGCACGGCGAGCGCGCCACGTTCGAGGCGGGCGAGGCTCACCGCATCCTGGCGGATGGACTTGCCACCGCACGCATTGGGGCACGAACCGAACCGTACACACGCCCGGCAACCTTGGAAGAGGCATACCTGGCAATGGCGGAGGGGCTCAAGCGATGAACGCTCAGACGCAACGCTCGGAAGAGTTCCAGCGGCAGGGTCGACGGTACGACCTGTGGCAGGAGTGCGCCCGCCAACTGCGACTCATGGGCTTTAGCCTGCGCCAGTTCCTGACGGTCCCCTACTTCATTCAGCTGCTCATCAGTACGGTACTCGGCTCGGTCATCCTTCAGGCGCTCGCCGTGCATGCGGCGGCGCAGAGCTCCGCGGGTCACTCCGTTGACCCGACCCTCGCGTGGACCCGCGCGGGCATTGTGGGCATGTGGTCGGTCTGCATCGTGTCTGCGGGCATCATCAATTTTGAGCGTTTCCGCGGGACCCTCGTGTACCTGTGTTCGGGGTCGATTTCTCCGGTGCGGGTGCTGGCGGCTATCGTTTCGAGCGCCTCCATCGTGGGTCTGGCGGCCCTACCCCTATCGTGGGCGGTTTGGGCTCTCGTAACACTCAATCCGCGGGTCACGGACTTTTCTGCTCTCTGGCCGCGCTATGTTCTGGGCGTTCCCCTGTTGTGGCTTGCCTGCCTGTCGGTCACGTTCATGATTGCGGTGTTCTTCGTGGCGACGCCGAACGCTATCGCCTACGAGGAGCTGCTCCTCGTGCCGGTATTTATTCTCTCCGGGGTTCTTTTCACGATGGTTGAGGCACCCGCCTGGCTGGATGCTGTAGGCACGCTCATTCCCCTACAGGCGCCGGTGCACCTGCTACTGGGGCGCACCCCCATGAACACCCCGGCGGATGCGCTCCTGCCCGTTGCGCAGACGCTCGCCGTGAGCTTCATCTGGGCGTTATGCGCCTTCCTTTTTGCCCGGAAGGCTCTCGCCTCCGCCCGTCGTCGCGGCACCCTGGGGGCGATGTAGCGTGCGTGCTCTCTCTGCTGATTCCCTACCCGGGGTGGTGCGCCGGGCTCTGTCTACCGCCTCTATCGGCTGGTCATCTTCTATTACCTTCGCAACCCTCGGAACGGCCATCACTACCCTGGTGCTCGTGCCGGGCCTCAACGTGCTTTTTACGGTGCTTTTGGGCGCCGACCTCGCCGCGAACGATACGGTGCGCATCGGCTGCGCGACCGCCCTGATTGCCACCCTCAGCTCGGTGGCCGCCGGCATTGTCGCGCGCGTCGCCACCGACCGGTGGATTGGCATCTTCGAGTACGTGTGCACGGCACGAGCGGTGGATGCTGGCTACTGGCTGGGTGCGGCGGCGGTGCCCGCGCTGCTGGCTTCCGTGACGGGCCTGAGCAACGTGGGCATCGTGTGGTTGCTCTCCCTCACGGCACCCCCTACCGGGGCGGCTTCGGGGCTTCTGCTTGGAGCCATTGCGCTGATGCCGGTTGCGGTTCTGGGCGGGATCTGCCTGGGCATTTTTGCCGCCGGGCTGGGTCTGTACCTGTCCGATCCGTACACGGGGTCGAATTTCCTGTCGATTATTCTGCCGGTGAGCGCGGGTGTGATTGTTCCGGTGAGCACCTACCCCGCGTGGCTTGCGTGGCTGTGTTCGTGGGTTCCCGGGTCCCGGCTGGTGCAGGTTTTAGATGCCTCTAGCGGCATTACGAACGGTACCACCCCGGAGCTCTTCGCGTCCCTGGCGGCAGACGCGGCGCTGGCGGTACTCTACGCCGCAGTGGGGTTGGGGCATACGCTCCTCGCCGCCCGCCGCATCCGCGCTGGCGCCCGCGCCTCGCTGCTATAGGGTGCGAAACCCAAAAAGAACGAACCTTTCATACGCCCCCTCCCCCGGCGCGCTATCCGGGCATGACAACCAACCGGGCGCCGCAACCACGAAAGACTATTCCTGTGACCATTACTCCCGCTTCATACACCTTAGAGACCCTCGGCTTCGACCCTTCCTGGCAGGGGTCGGCAATCCGCGCCGCGTTCACCCTCAACGGCACGCTTGATGATTTCACCCTCGCCCGCGTCAGCGCCGTACACCGCACCCGCTGCGAGCTACTGACCTGCGAGCGGGGCGAACTCGTGAAGCTCTCCGCTCCCCTGCGCCCGGTCGAGAACGACTACGGCGAAGAGGAATACCCCGTCGTGGGCGACTGGGTGCTCGCCCAGCCCATCCCCGGAACCGGCGGTGAAACCCACCCCGCGGAGCATAAACCCCTCGCGATTCTGCCCCGCCGAAGCTACCTTACCCGTCCCAGCGCCACCCGCGAATCCGCAGATCAGCCCGTCGCCGCCAACGTGGATATGCTCTGCATTGTTGAGCCGTGCTTCCCGGAGCCGTCCATCGGGCGCGTTGAACGCTACACCGCCCTGGCGCACGCTTCCGGGGTGCAGGTCGCGCTGATTCTCACCAAGGGTGATTTGGTGACGGCGGAACAGCTCGCCGGGTATCGGGATTCTCTGGGTAGCGGTATGGATGCGGTGCTCACCGTCTGCACGGATTACGGCTACGACCCCGCCCCGGTTGCTGAGCTCGTCGCCGGACGTACTGCCGTATTCCTGGGCCGCAGCGGCGCCGGTAAATCCACCCTCGTCAACGCCCTACTTAGCCCAGGGGTTGACCCCCGCGAAGACAGCGCAGAGAACCGGGTACAAGCCACTTCCTCGGTTCGCGATGCTGACGGCAAGGGACGCCACACCACCACCAGCCGCCAAATGATTGTTCTGCCCGAATCTGAAGGATCAGGTGCTGAGAGCTCAGTCGGTACGGTGCTGATTGACACCCCGGGCGTGCGAGCCCTCGCCGCCACAAGCGATAGCTCCGCGATTGACGAAACCTTCGACGACGTCTCCAGCTACGCCGCCGCCTGCCGGTACAGCGACTGCTCCCACAGCTCCGAACCCGGATGCGCGGTGCAGCAGGCGCTCGCCGACGGTTCCCTCGACCCCGAGCGCTTCGAACGCTACCGCAGGATGATGGCGGAATCCGCGCGCCTGCGCCTGCGTTCTCAGGAGCGCGAGTACCGGCAGAGTAACCGCGCCTTCACGAAGGCGAACAAGGCGGGCCGCCGCACGCTCATGTCCATTAAGGGACGCGCCAACTAGCCGATAAACGCGCACGCCCCGGCGAGGCTACCGCGGGGCTTCCACAGGCTGAGCCGGGCAGCCCCGCACATGCCGCAATATAGTAGCCTGCCTCACTCTTCGATACACTAGAACTAGGCGTGCCCACACTCCCCCGCGCATCCTCCCCGCCACCCGGCGGCGCAGGAACGCGGGCGCAGACGGCACACACCATTCACAAACCCATAAACTCAATGAAAGAGGTGGCAGCATGGCTGAACAGAACCTCACCCCGCCCGTACCGAAGAAGGTCGAGCACCGCCGCGAACACCACGGCGACGTCTTCATCGACCCCTACGAATGGCTCCGCGACAAGGAAAGCGAAGAGGTCCTCAACTACCTCAAGGCAGAAGCCGAATACACCGAAGCTGTCACCGCAGACCAGCAGCCCCTCCGCGAATCCATCTTCAACGAAATCAAGGACCGCACCCTGCTGTCAGATCTGACCGTCCCGAACCGTATCGGTGACTGGTGGTACTACAGCCGCATGGTGCCCGGCGGCCAGTACCCCGTCTTCTACCGCTACCCCGCCCTGCACGAAGGCGACGAGGTGGTGCGCTACACCCCGCCGACCGTCACCCCCGGCGAAGTACTCGAGGGTGAAGTCGTCATCCTCGACTGCAACGAATACGCCAAGGACATGGAGTTCTTCTCCCTCGGCAGCTTCCAGCCTGCACGTAACGGCAAGCTGCTGAGCATCTCCGTGGATGAGAAGGGCGACGAACGCTACGAGCAGCGCTTCCTCAACATGGAAACCGGCGCCTTCCTCGAAGACACCATCCCCAACATTGCGGCGGGATCCTTCTTCATCAACCACGCCGAACAGCTCATCTACCTCGTGCCCGACGAGTCGTGGCGCCCCTGGCGTGTCTACGTGCACGACGTCGGACAGGGCACCGAAGACCACCTGATTTACGAGGAACCGGACAACACCATGTGGCTCGGCGCCGCCATGAGCTCCGACCGTTCCTCCGTGGTCATTACCAGCTCCAACTCCGAGTACACGGAGGTGCGTCTCATCCCCACCCGCGAACCCAAGGGCGAGCCGACCCTGCTCATCCCCAAGAGCGCGGGCATCGAATACTACGCTGAGCCGCTCAACATTGCCGGCGAGCAGCACCTGCTGATTCAGCACGACTACAATGCGTTGAACTCCGAGCTGGTCCTCGCAGACATGCCGCGCGAAGGTGAAAGCCTCGAAGAGTACGCGCAGCGTTGGGTGCCGGTCATCCGCCACAGCGAACACGTGCGCTTGGAGGGCTTCACCTTCACCGCAACGCACCTGGTCGTCACCGCCCGCGCGGACACCACCACCCGCATCTTCCTCGCACCGCGTGAGCAGCTGCCCATCCAGTGGCGCCGCCGCCGCCCCGCCGGTGTGACCTTCATGGAACCTGCCGGCTTCGACGAGGAACTGTACACCGCCTCCGTGCTGCGTGCGGAGAACTACTCCCCCGTGCTGCGTATCGCCTACACCTCGTACCTGACTCCGCGCCGCGTCTACGACTACTTCCCCATGTCGCAGACACTGCTGCTGCGCCGTGAAACCCCGGTGCTGGGCGGCTACAACCGCGAGGACTACCGCGCCTACCGCGACTGGGCACCTGCGGCGGACGGTACGCTCATCCCGATCTCGGTGATTCACCGCGCCGACCTGGACATGAGCAAGCCGCACCCGGTCATCCAGTACGGTTACGGCTCGTACGAGTCGTCCATGGACCCGATGTTCTCCATCCCGATGCTGTCGATCCTGGACCGCGGCGTCATCTACGTCATTGCGCATATTCGTGGCGGCGGCGAGATGGGCCGCTCCTGGTACCAGAACGGCAAGAAGCTCGCGAAGAAGAACACCTTCACCGACTTCGTGGACGTCACCAGCTACATTGCGGCTAAGCCGTGGGCTGATGAGGCGCGTATCGGCTGCTACGGCGGTAGCGCCGGCGGCCTGCTCATGGGCGCCGTGCTGAACCTCGCCCCCGAAAAGTACGCCGCCTGCCTGGCTGCCGTGCCGTTCGTGGATGCGCTGACCACCATCCTCGACCCGGAGCTGCCGCTGTCGGCGATGGAGTGGGAAGAGTGGGGCAACCCGATTGAGGACCCGGAAGTGTACGCCTACATGAAGTCGTACACCCCGTACGAGAACATCCGCCCGGTCCGCTACCCGGCGATTGCTGCGGTGACGAGCCTGCACGACACCCGTGTGCTCTACGTGGAGCCCGCGAAGTGGGTTGCGGCTCTGCGTGAGCAGATTGACCCGTCGTCGCCGGTGCCGCTGCTGAAGATTGACATGTCGGGCGGTCACGGTGGTGGTTCCGGCCGGTATACGCGTTGGCGTGAGATCGCGTGGGATTACGCGTTCCTGATGAGCAACCTCGGCGTTACTGAGTAGGCTGTAGGCACGCCACGCTTTAAAAAGAACGCTCCGTCTGTATCTGAGTGATACGGACGGAGCGTTCTTCGTTTTCGTTCTGAGTATGAGGGCCGGTGTTCGTCCTCGTTCCTCTCCCCTTACCTAAGGATGCGGCCGGTGCGCACCTTCCTACGCTCCTACAGGGGAACCCACCCTCTCGGGCGCTCCGCTCTCTCCTTGCTTCGCTGCGGAGAGCACCCGAGAG
>NZ_KV795254.1:186295-224362 GCF_001808955.1 Rothia sp. HMSC078H08 | reverse complement strand
GCACCCGAGAGGGTACCCTGATGTCGCTTCCGGAAGGTGCACCGGCACGCTCCAACCGTGGGGCCGAGAGCGGCTCGCTGAGCGGTCACCCGAGCACCCAACCGGAAAACGCTGCCGCCCCCGCACAGTACCCCAGCGCGGAAAGGCGGTATCGTCCGAACGTGACATCAGGGTGCCCGAAGCGAAGCGAGGGCGGGTGCCCCTGTAGGAACGAGGACGATAACCGCCTTTCCAAGCGGAGCCAGACGGAACGCCGTATCCCAAGCGAAATTAGGGAAAACGAAAGAGGCGCCGCCTCCCACACGGGAGACAGCGCCTCTTTCGTTAGAACCGGGTCAGCGGAAGAGCTTAGCCCTCCACGCCGCACTCGGCCAGAATCAGCTCACGCACGCGGGCGGCATCAGCCTGACCGCGGGTAGCCTTCATGACCTGACCGACGATAGCGCCAGCAGCCTGAACCTTACCGGCACGGATCTTGTCGGCAACGTCGGGCATTGCTGCCAGGGCTTCCTGAACGGCTGCGGTGAGCGCGCCGTCGTCAGAGACCACGGCGAGGCCGCGTGCCTCAACGATTTCGGCGGGGGTGCCTTCACCGGCGAGGACGAACTCGAGCACCTGGCGGGCGATCTTGTCGTTGATCTTGCCTTCGGAGATGAGCGCTTCGAGGGCGACCACGGTTGCGGGCTCCACGCCGAGGGCGGTGAGCTCAACTTCAGCCTGCTTTGCGCGGCGGGCGATCTCGCCCATCCACCACTTGCGGGCGGCTGCTGCGGTTGCGCCTGCGGCGACGGTCTCTTCGATAACGTCGAGTGCGCCAGCGTTGACGACGTCGCGGAACTCTTCGTCGGAGTAGCCCCACTCGCCCTTGAGGCGGCGGCGGCGTTCTGCCGGGGGTTCGGGCAGTTCGGCGCGCAGACGCTCAATCCATTCGCTGTTGGTGACGACCGGTACGAGGTCCGGTTCGGGGAAGTAACGGTAGTCGTCAGCGTCGGACTTGGGGCGGCCCGAGGAGGTTTCGCGGGTGTCTTCGTGCCAGTGGCGGGTCTCCTGGGTGACCTTTTCGCCGCGTTCGAGGATTGCTGCGTGGCGGCGAATCTCGTAGCGGACGGCGCGCTCAACGGAACGGAGGGAGTTCACGTTCTTGGTTTCGGAGCGGGTGCCGAACTTCTCTGCGCCCTTGGGCATGAGGGAGACGTTGGCGTCGCATCGGACGTTACCGCGTTCCATGCGGGCGTCGGAGATGCCGAGGGAGCGTACGATGTCGCGGATTGCGGCAACGTAGGCGCGTGCCAGTTCGGGTGCGCGCTCGCCGGCACCGACGATGGGTCGGGTGACGATCTCGATCAGGGGCACGCCTGCGCGGTTGTAGTCGACCAGGGAGGAGGTTGCACCCTGGATTCGGCCGTCTGCGCCGCCGACGTGGGTGAGCTTGCCTGCGTCTTCTTCCATGTGGGCGCGCTCGATTTCGACGGTGAAGATGGTGCCGTCTTCGAGTTCAACGTCCAGGGAGCCGTTTTCCGCGATGGGGCCGCCAGCCTGGGAGGTCTGGAAGTTCTTCGGGGAGTCCGGGTAGAAGTAGTTCTTGCGGGCGAAGTAGGACTTGTCTGCAATCTCGCAGCCCAGTGCCAGGCCGAGCTTGATGGCGGACTCAACAGCGGTCTTGTTCACCATGGGCAACGCGCCGGGCAGGCCGAGCGATACGGGGGTGACGTTGGTGTTGGGCGTATCGCCGAACTCGTTGGGTGCGGAGTCGAACATCTTGGTCTTGGTGTTCAGTTCGACGTGCACCTCGAAGCCGAGGACCGGGTCGTACTTTTCGATGGCTTCTTCGAAGCTGAGGACTTCTTCACTCATTACTTGGTTCCCCCAAAGTCAAAGTCGCGGATCAGAGTTTCGGTGTCGGGCAGGCTCTTGTAGAGCGGTGCGCCCCATTTTGCGGTGAGCAGTTCTTCCAGTGCTGCGCCGACGCGGTAGAGGCGTGCGTCTTCGCGTGCGGGTGCGGTGAACTGGATGCCGACGGGCAGGTTGTTCTCTTCGGAGAGGCCGCCGGGCAGGGAGAGCGCCGGGACGCCTGCCAGGTTGACGGGCACGGTTGCGACGTCGCCCAGGTACATTGCCATGGGGTCGCCTTCGGTCTTCTCGCCGAGCTTGAACGCGGTGGAGGGCGCGGTCGGGGAGATGAGCACGTCGCACTTTTCGAATGCTGCTGCGTAGTCGCGCTGGATGAGGGTGCGTACGCGCAGTGCGGCGCCGTAGTAGGCGTCGAAGTTACCTGCAGACAGTGCGTAGGTGCCGAGGATGATGCGGCGCTTGACCTCGTGACCGAAACCTGCGGAGCGGGTTGCGGACATGACGCGCTCGATGGTGACGGGGCCGTCTTCGGGTACGACGCGCAGGCCGTAGCGGACGCCGTCGTAGCGTGCCAGGTTGGAGGACACCTCGGAGGACATGATCATGTAGTAGGCGCTGATGGCTTCGGTGACGGAGGGCAGGGAGACCTCGATGATCTCTGCGCCTGCGGCACGCAGCTCTTCGACGGATTCACGGAAGCGTGCGAGGACGCCTGCTTCGAAGCCTTCGCCGTCGCCACCGCCGAGTTCCTTGATGACGCCGATGCGCAGGCCGGAGAGGTCACCCTTGCGTGCGGCTTCTGCGCCTGCTTTGGCTTCTTCAACGAAGTTGCCGGGCTCATCGGGCAGGGAGGTTGCGTCGAGCGGGTCGTGGCCTGCGATTGCTTCGTGGAGCAGTGCGGTGTCCAGGACGGTGCGTGCGACGGGGCCTACCTGGTCGAGGGAGGATGCCATGGCGATGACGCCGTAACGGGAGACGGAGCCGTAGGTGGGCTTGACGCCGACGCTACCGGTCAGCGCTGCGGGCTGGCGGATGGAGCCGCCGGTGTCGGTGCCGAGCGCCAGGGGTGCCTGGAAGGCGGTGACGGCTGCTGCGGAGCCGCCGCCGGAGCCGCCGGGTGCGCGGTCGAGTGCCCAGGGGTTGCGGACTACGCCGAATGCGGAGTGCTCATTGGAGGAGCCCATTGCGAATTCGTCGAGGTTGGTCTTGCCGAGGATGGGCATGCGTGCTTCGCGGACCTTGCGGGTGACGGTGCCGTCGTAGGGGCTCATCCAGCCTTCGAGCATGCGGGATGCTGCGGTGGTGGGCTGGCCCTTGGTGACGATGAGGTCCTTGACGGCGATGGGTACGCCTGCGAGCGGGGGCAGTTCCTTGCCTGCTGCGCGGTCTGCGTCTACTGCTGCTGCGGTGGCGAGTGCTTCTTCGGCGTTGATGTGCAGGAAGGCGTTGAGGCCATTCTTGCCGTCTGCTCGGTTGTCGCTCAGGGGTGCGCCGTCGGTGGCTGCGATGCGGTCCAGGTGTGCCTGGGTGAGCTCGACGGAGGTGATTTCGCCGGATGCGAGCTTTTCTGCTGCTTCTGCGGCGGTGAGCTGGATCAGTTCGTTCACTTGGTTGTTCTCCTCTTAGTCTTCGTCGAGGATTGCCGGCACGCGGAACTTGCCGTCCTGTGCGTCGGGGGCGCCGGAGAGCGCCTCTTCCTGGGTGAGGGTGGTGACGGGTACGTCTTCACGGAAGACGTTCTCGAGGGGGATGGGGTGGCTGGTCGCGGGGATGTCGGCAGTTGCTTTCTGCGACATGGTCTCAACGGATGCGACGATGACGTCCAGCTCAGACGCCATCGCGGTGAGTTCTTCATCGGTCATCTCAATGAGTGCCAGCGATGCCAGGTGCTTTACCTGTTCAAAGGTGATGGCAGACATGGTTCTCCCGTAGTTTGTTTTCTTGTCTCTTCTCTAGTGTAGTGGAGGTTGCGTTTTCCGTCTCATTGGGGGTTGGAGGGTTTACCTGCTGGTTTGTGTGTTCAGGCGGTGTTCTTCTCCCCTGTTTTCGGGTTAAATACTCAACGCCCCGCTCCTCGTATGAGGTGCGGGGCGTTGGGCTACAACGTGTCCACGTTACGCTTGGGGGTTAATCCTTAGGCGGGGATGGTCAGAACCTGGCCGGGGAAGATCAGGTCAACGTTGTAGATGATGTCGGTGTTCGCAGCTGCGATTGCCTGGTAGCCGCCTGCAACGCCGAGCTTTGCAGCGATCAGCGAGAGGGAGTCACCGGGAACCACGGTGTAGGTGCCTGCTGCAGCCTTGGGAGCTGCAGCGGGAGCTGCGGGAGCCTCAACTGCCGGTGCTGCGGCGGGAGCTGCGGGAGCCTCAACTGCTGCGGGTGCCTCAACTGCTACGGGAGCTGCCGGTGCAGCGGGTGCTGCTGCGGGAGCCTCAACTGCTGCGGGTGCAGCCTGAGCTGCAGGAGCTGCGGGTGCAGCCTGTGCCGCGGGTGCGGTGTAGGTCTGCTGGGTCTGCGACTGTGCAGCCACGGTGGTGGTGGGCTCGGTGTAGGTGGGAGCTGCGCCGGTCTTGCCGTAGAGGCCAAGCTTAGCGGAGCATGCGGGCCATGCGCCCCAGCCCTGGATAGCGAGCAGACGCTCGCCAGCCTCGATCTGCTGTGCACGGGTAGCGGTCGCGGGGGAGCCGGACATGCCGACGCCGTTCCAGGACTGCTGGGTGAACTGCAGACCGCCGTAGAAGCCGTTACCGGTGTTGATGGACCAGTTGCCACCGGACTCGCACTGTGCCAGTGCGTCCCAGGTAGCACCGTCTACTGCGTTTGCAGCGGGCATCGACATGGTAGCTGCTACAGCGCCACCGATGGCGAGAGCTGCTGCGGTACGACGAATGGAAGTGTTCTTCATAATGCTCCTTGGGGCCGTCCCCGCTCGTTCCGTCCCCGGAACTCTAGCGCGCTGCCGCTCACCCTTTGATAACGAAGTAGGTTACTCATGTTCTGGCTCTACCATGTGAGCGGCTCTCCACCGATTTCATGTCACCGTGAGCGATTCTGCACTTGTGTGCGGAATCCGGGTGGCACTTCCTCGGTGGGGACGTGCGGTAGAACCGGGCATCGTTTCAAGCATTCCAAGCTTGAAACCACACAGGCGATTCCCTTGCGAGAATCTGTCTGGTCTCAAAGATAACCGAGGTTTTTTATGATTCCAACCTGATTTCAAGTTCACAGTGAACGTCCCGGGTTCTCCCAGGGTTCTTTCAGGTTAAAAGTGCAGGAAACATTAATCAAGACCTAGAACCCCGCGTATCTTAAGGGTTTCACCCCGGAATTTCGGGGTTTTCTAGGGACTTAACCCCGAGTGCACTCCCCCACTGAGCTTTCCGAATCGGGGTGAATGAGCACCACCTTTAAGGGTTTTGAACGGCGTGTAAATATTTTTTAAATATTTCTTCGCTTTGGGAGTGTTTTAAGGCGCTTCCGCCTTAAAAGCTGTGGTAATTACAAATGCCAAAAATTGGCATTCAGGCTCTGAACCACGCGCTTCAGAGCCTGAATGCTCTATATATTGCAGGGGTCAGATTCAGATGACCCCGCTACCGGGCCTACTCCGCGGCGCTCTCGACAGCCTCCGGACCGCTCTCAAGCAGGGCGGTGAAGCCCTCTTCATCCAGCACCTTCAGACCCAGTTGCTGAGCCTTATCCAGCTTCGAGCCGGCGTTCGCGCCAGCAACCACAAAGTGGGTCCTCTTAGACACCGAACCGGATGCCTTACCGCCGCGAGAAATAATGGCTTCCTTCGCACCGTCACGGGTGTAACCGTTCAGCGTGCCGGTCACAACCACGGTCAAGCCCTCCAGGGTGCGTTCCACGGACTCGTCACGAGTATCTTCCATGCGCACACCGGCGGCAGCCCAGGAATCCACCACCTCGGCGTGCCAGTCCTCAGCGAACCACTCAATAATCGAGTCGGCAATCGTGGTGCCCACACCGTCCACAGCGGCAAGGCGTTCACGGTCAGCCTCGCGGATCGCCTGCATCGAACCGAACTCCGCGGCGAGCGCGCGGGCAGCGGTCGGGCCCACGTGGCGAATCGAGAGGGCAACCAGTACGCGCCACAGCGGCTGTTGTTTTGCCTTCTCCAACTCGGCGAAGAGGTTCAGCGTATTCTTCGTGGGCTTCGGCTCGGGGCGTGCCTTGGTCGGCTTGGTGTAGAAGTAGGGCACACGCTCCATCTTTCCGGTGCCCACACCCTTGACCTTCTTCTCACGCTCGATGGTGACCTCGCGCAGGTCCTCAATGTTGAGGCTAAACAGGTGCGCCTCGGTGGTTAGCGGAGGGGTGTCCGGGGTTGCCGGGCTGGTGAGTGCCTTTGCTGCTTCGAAGCCGAGCGCCTCAATATCGAAGGCGCCGCGGCTTGCGGCATAGTACACGCGCTCGGTCAGCTGTGCCGGGCAGGAGCGAGGGTTAGTGCAACGCAGGTCCACGTCGCCTTCCTTGCCGGGGGCAAGGGGCGAGCCGCAGGAGGGGCATTCGCTGGGCATGACGAACTCGCGTTCGGTGCCGTCACGTAGGGCAACCACGGGGGCGACAATCTCGGGGATCACGTCGCCTGCCTTGCGCAGCACCACGGTGTCACCGATGAGCACGCCCTTAGCCTTGACCACGTCCTGGTTGTGCAGAGTGGCTCGTTCCACGGTCGAGCCGGAGACGAACACGGGCTCCATAACACCGTAGGGGGTCACGCGGCCGGTGCGTCCCACGTCCACGCGGATGTCCAGTAGCTTGGTGTGCACCTCTTCGGGCGGGTACTTATACGCCACCGCCCAGCGCGGCACGCGGGAGGTGTAGCCCAGCTGAGCCTGGGTCGCAAAGTCGTTGACCTTAATGACGATGCCGTCGATTTCGTGCACCAGGGAGTGGCGCTGCTCGCCGTACTTGTTAATGAAGTCGAACACCACCTCGGTGTTATCGGCGATTTCGCTGTAGGGGCTCACGGGCAGACCCCAGGAGGCGAGCAGGTCGTAAGTCTCGTACTGAGTGGCAATATCCAGGCCGGTGCGCGAACCGATGCCGTGCACGTACATGCTCAGCGGGCGCGAGGCGGTAATCGCCGCATCCTTCTGGCGCAGCGAGCCTGCCGCGGCGTTACGCGGGTTCGCGAAGGGGTTCTTACCTGCGGCAATCATGGACTCGTTGAGCTTCTCAAAATCAGCGGAAGAGATGAACACCTCGCCGCGGATTTCAATCTCCTCGGGGTGGTTCTCGCCGGTCAGTTGCTGCGGGATGCTCGCAATGGTGCGCACATTGTGGGTGACATCTTCGCCGGTGGTGCCGTCGCCGCGGGTTGCCGCGCGTACGAGGGTACCGTTGCGGTAGAGCAGATTCACCGCCAGGCCGTCAATCTTCAGCTCGGTCAGCCACTGCGGTGCGCCACCGGTGAGGTTCCGGGTGTTCTCTTCGGTCTTGGTCAACCAGGTGCGTAGCTCCTCGAAGGAGAAGACATCCTCGAGGGAGTACATGCGCTGCAGGTGGGTGACGGGTGCGAAGGCCTCGATGGCTTCGCCGCCGACTTCCTGGGTGGGCGAGTCGTTGGCGATGATGAGCGGGTGCTCCGCCTCGATGATTTCGAGGCGGCGGTAGAGCGCATCGTACTCGGCGTCAGAGAGGAAGGGCGCGTCCTCGTTGTAGTAGGCGCGGCGGGCGGCACGAATCTTATCGGTCAGTTCCGCGTACTCGGCGCGCAGGGCCTCGGTAATCTCCACGGAGTTTTCTGCGGGGCTCTCTGCTCGAGTCTCGGCGGGGGCAGTCTGCTGGGTGGTGTTGTTCTCAGTCACCCGTCCAGTCTAGCGTTTTTGATCCGCCTCTCCCCTATCGCTCGTCATATTGGCAGGTTCCGCGAGCGCGAACGATGAGGCAAACGATGAGGCAAGAGTGCCGTAGCCACTTACCGGATTGCGCTTCCTTAGTTTCTGTGCGCGGATACAGTTCACCCCCGCCTCCTGCAGGCACTCGCGCGAGTACCTGTAGAGGGCGGGGGTGAATCACAAGGTATGAAGTTTAGGCTTCGACAGCGTCGGCAACAATCACGGTAATGTTGTCGCGGCCGCCGGAACGCAGCGCCTCGTGCTGGAGCACGTCAGCGGCGTCCTGCGGGTGGCGGATCGAGGTGAGTACACGCGCCATGTATTCGTGCGAAAGCTCACCGGAAAGACCATCGGAGCAGAGCATCAGGCGGTCACCGGCGCGGGCGGGCAGAACCCAGAAGTCCGGTTCCCAGTAGTTGCCGGTACCCAGCGCGCGGGTAATCACGTTGCGGCGCGGGTGGGTCAGCGCCTCCAGGGCGGTAATCTGACCCTCGTCAACCAGGTACTGCACCTCGGAGTGGTCAGTGGTGACCTGCTCCAGCGAGGCGGCCCCTTCAGCGCCGGGCAGCTTCTCCATGGCGGAGTGGTGAATACCCTCGTCCTCACGCAGCAGGCGGTAGGTTCGGGAGTCACCCACGTTGAAAATAACCCACAGGTTACGGTCACCGATGCTGGTCAGCCAGGCGCCGGTGACGGTCGTGCCGCCGGCGCGGGAGAGCGCCTGCTTAATTTCTTCGTTGGTTTCGCCAAGGATATCGTGCAGGCGGTTCAGGGTGCCCACGATTTCATTGTTAAGCAGGGTGTTTGCGCGGCGACGGCGCTTGGCGGGGTCGGATTCGTCAATGGCGGCGAGGCGTTCAGCGTAGGCCTGCTGCTCCTCTTCGCTACGGCCACCGGGCATGGTGAAGAAGGGCGAGTAGGCAAGCTGACGCACGCACAGACGCGATGCTACTTCGCCGGCTTCGTGGCCTCCCATGCCGTCCGCGACCACGCAAAGGGAACCGGCGACGACCATCGAATCTTCGTTATTTTCTCGATGTGCGCCGCGGTGCGTTGCACCACCGGTACGTAGTTTCAGTTCAGTCATGAGAGGTCTATCTCCATTGTGTAGTTCGCGCGACGAGTCACCGCCACGGGGTCTACGTTACCAAAGCTTCTAACGTTTCGCGTCCCTTGAGAGGTGAGAGTATAGCGATTTCCCACCTGTCGGAGCGTGTTTGCTGTCTCATTATCGGTCAGCACGGTACCCGGTTCAGCGAGGGAGACCAGGCGCGCAGCCAGGTTCACGCTGGAGCCGTACACGTCGCCGCGGTTAGCCAGAACCTCGCCCCAAATGAAGGCGACGCGGGCTTCCGGTAGCTGCGGGTCGGCGCCGATCTTTTCGGAGAGCTGCAGGCTAATTTCTGCGATAGTGTCCGGGGTTTCGGTGAGGAAGAAGACTTCGTCACCGAGGGTCTTGATAATGCGACCGCCCAGGGGTGCGATGACGTCCAGGCAGCTCTGCTCAAAGTGGTTGATGAGCTGAGAAAGAGCCGCGGCGTCCAGGTTACGCACCAGGGAGGTATAGGAAACCAGGTCAACGAACCCTACGCCTCGCACCAGGGGCAGGCGGGAAAGTCCGGAGGTGGTCACGTTGTTTTCGCGCAATCCCAGGCGCAGGATTCCGGCGTACATCTGGCGACGGTATGCGTAGAGCGCCAGACGCTCGAGAACCTCGAGGTAACGCGGGAAGTCTTTGAGGAGCTTGCGGCGGGCATCATTATCGCTGAGGTTTTCGGTGACCATAATGTTGTGCACGAGCGCCTCAATCTGCCAGGCGACGGTACGGTCGGTCAGTTGACCTTCAGCGCGCACGAGGGATGCCACATATTCCATACGAATGTCGCCTTCTGCGTCCAACTTCTGCAGGTCGGCGAGCATCTGCACGTCTGTTTCAGTGAAGTAGGGCGAGTGGTTGGGGATTGTCGGGAAGCCCACATTGTGCCAGATACGCTGGGCGGTTTCGAGGGGAAGTCCGGCGCACTCTGCAGCTTCTACGGGGGTGTAGCGGCGACCCTGTCCCAGGAGCGACTTTTCGAGGGCTCGAATCCCTGCCTTGGATTCCTCGTCGCGGTAGATATTGTTCTGGGCGAGGTTCTGCAGAATTTTGAGGTTCAGCATTTGGGTTTCGGGGCCCATGGTGGCGCCGGTACCCTGCGGAGAGTGCGCAGGTTCATGGTGGTCTGCCGTGCTCATTGCCGCTGCCGCTCCTTTCATATCTGCCGGATTATCTGTTCTGTCGTGCGGATGCGCTGGCGTGTGCCGTGCGTCGATTGTGCACTGCTTCACTGTATAGCGCCTTGTTAATATACCCCCCACTGCGGTGTTTTGGGCGTCAAAGCGCCCGCACCCAAAGATATTTTAGTGGAGTAATTCACATTTAAGAATACTCTAATCCGCATTTTTTCGGCAGATTTAGGCGCCGGGTTAGGCTCCGAGCCAACCGGTCCACCCTCCTTATAGTGGGCGGACGCACCCCAGAGAGGGCTAGATATAGCGGGAACGCAGGGCGTAGTAGTCGCGTCGAGCGGATTTAATTTCTTTTTCAAAACGCTTGGGTTCAGGCACATAGGTCAGACGGTGATGCGCTCCGCGGCAGACCACATACACGGACCCATAGCCCAACCAGGCACCCGGGCCACGCTGTTTTGCCCAGCGCTCGCCCATGGAATCCAGGTAGAGGGATTCGTCTCCGCTACGGGTCATCACACCGCGGCGCACTACGAGCCGATGGGTGGTCAGCAGGTAGTAGGTGGTAACCCACCGCCAGGCAGTACGCACAGCACCAAGCAGGGCACCCACCGCACACATCGTGCCGAGAGTCCACAGAATCGGTGAGGACCGTGCCGTGGAGGCAAAGGTTGAGGCGGCGATAGCAACCAGCAGGTAGGCGAGCGCGGGCAGCAGAGCACCGTAGTGCTGTCGGGTGGCGATGATGACATGCTCACCGGGGTTGAGTTTTCCGCGCAGGCGCATGGTGTTCCTTAGCTGTGCTGGTGGGTGTGTACCGGATTAGAGGCGCCGGTTTGAGGTGGTGCGGGCGTATTCAGTGTTGCTGTGCCGGGCAAAATTTTATGGGCAGAAACTTTATAGGTTGGTTCTAGTGTGCCTGCTGAAAATCTCCGTAGCTACCGTTGGCGGGGCGAAGATGCTCAATATCGCCCACCGCGTAGGGCTCTATGGTTCCGTCCTCGCGGCGAATGAGGATGCGCCCCTGCGCATCGAGGTCTTCGGCAATGCCATCTACGGTGCTTCCGTCGGGCAGGCTCATGCGCACGCTGGCTCCGAGGGTTGCGGTGGAGGCGCGTGCCTGGTCGAGCAGGCTGATGCTCTGTGGGTTGAGGGGGTCGGGGTTGAGGGGGTCGGGGCGTTCGGGGTCACCACCGGCGCGCACGAAGGCGCGGTAGCGGCGGGCGAAGATGCCGAGCAGTCGGGCGAGCACCTCGGAGGAGTCGATGACCTGCCCGGTGCACAGGCTCAGGCTGGTGGCAGTGGGTACGGGCAGCTGTTCGGCGGACATGTTCGTGTTCTGGCCGATGCCCACAATGATGCTGCGCTGCCCCTCGGTGGAGCCGCTTTCGGGAACGAGCTGGGCGAGAATTCCGCACCCCTTAGCGCCCTGCGCGATGACGTCGTTGGGCCATTTGAGGGCGGCATCCACGCCGTAGCTGCGCCAAATATCGACCACGCTGAGCCCGGCGATGAGGGTCATCCAGTGGTAGCTGCCTTCGGGGAGTTCTCGGGCGAGCGGGTCTGCGGAGGCGTGCGGGCGCACCACGATACTCGCGGCGAGGCAGGCTCCGGGAGGGGCAGTCCAGGCTCGGGCGAGGCGGCCGCGTCCGGCGCTTTGGTAGAGGCTGGCGTAGACGGAGAGCTCACCGAGCTGTTCGCGTTCGGGGTCCGTGCCGTCCATAAGTAGCTCGCGGGCGCGGGTGGTGGTGGAGTCGACTTCATCGTAGAGGTTTACGCTGGAGTAGCCCGCGTCCAGCGCCACGGTGCGGATGCGCGGCGCATCCAAAACCGAATGATCACTCTCGTTATGCATGTTTTCAGCCATAGCCTGCACCTTTCTGTCCTACCTCAATCAGTCCTGCAATTCGCAGACCCGCTATCAACCTGCCGCCGTAATCTGCCGGTTTCTACCGAGTCGCACTGATTTCTCACCATACCAATTTCTTGCCGCCGGTGATGCCCACCGGCACCCGAGACGGTACATTAGACAGTGAGGGTGCATCAAGCACCGACCGGCCGCGGAGGTTCCTCCGCCCTGCTCGAAAGAAGACCGCTATGGCTTATTACGCAATTACTTACGTTTACGCAGCTCCCGAGGAGCAGGCGAAGTACCGTCCGGCTCACCGCGAGTACCTTGGTTCGCAGATTGAGGCGGGCAACCTGATTGTTTCCGGTCCCCTGCTGGATGGCGAGACCCCCGCCGGCGCTCTGCTGATTGCAAAGGTTGACTCCGCTGAGGCTGCCGAGAAGATTGTGGCTAACGACCCGATGAACATTGGTGGCGCGGTTCTGTCTCACACCGTCACCGAGTGGAACCCGGTCCTGGGCACCATCTAAGCGTCATTTCACGTTGAAAGCTTGAACGTAGACCCCCTTCCGCAGGCAAGGATTGCCGAGGCGGAAGGGGGGTTTTCTGTGCTCTTTTGAGCGGTTCTTTCGCGCTTTTCGTTCACTGTATGCACCTTCTTGGGTGCTGGGTGCATAAAAGTGTATCTAGTGTTGATATTCTGGCTTCTCACCTGGCATATGTGCCCTAGTTCGCACTATAGTTGAGGGATATGCACATTGTTCAAGAGTGCTCTTCGGGGCCTTCTGAACAACCATCACCGCAACCACTGGCTCCCGACAATCGGGTGGAGCAGGAACGAGGAATAATGTCCGAGAACCTCCAGCAGGATTTTGACTTGAGCACCACCGCCGGTAAGCTCGCTGATTTTTATGCACGTCGAGAGCGCAGCTTCGCGCCCAGCGGTGAGGCAGCTATTGAGAAGCAGCACGCACGCGGCAAGAACACCGCCCGCGAGCGCATCGATATGCTTCTGGACGAGGGTTCTTTCGTAGAGTTTGATGCACTCGCCCGCCACCGCACCACCGCATTCGGCATGGAGGCGAAGAAGCCTCTGGGTGACGGCCTGGTCTCCGGTTACGGCACCGTGGATGGTCGCCTGGTTGCCGTGTATTCGCAGGATTTCACCGTCTACGGTGGTTCTCTCTCGCAAGTGAACGGCGAGAAGATTGTGAAGGTGCAGAAGTTCGCTCTGAAGAACGGCTGCCCGGTTATCGGCATTAACGATGGTGGTGGCGCCCGTATTCAGGAGGGCGTGGCTTCCCTGGCGATGTTTGCCGATATTTTCCGCATGAACGTGCGCGCCTCCGGTGTGGTTCCGCAGATTTCTGTCATTATGGGCCCCTGCGCTGGCGGTGCCGCTTACTCCCCCGCTCTGACTGACTACATCATCATGGTGGATAAGACCTCGCACATGTTCATTACCGGCCCGGACGTCATTAAGACCGTGACCGGTGAGGATGTGGACATGGAGACCCTCGGTGGTGCGCGTCAGCACAACTCGGTGACCGGTACCAGCACCTACCTGGCTGAGGACGAGGAAGACGCTTTCGACTTTGTGCGTGAGCTCCTCGAGTTCCTGCCCTCGAATAACCTTGCAGAGTCCCTGCCCCTGGAGCATGACCAGGAGCCCGTGGTAACCGTAGACGATTTGGATTTGGATACTCTCATCCCGGATTCGGCAAACCAGCCTTATGACATGCGCGCGGTCATTGAGTCCGTGGTCGATGACGGCCACTTCCTGGAGATGCAGGCGCTGTACGCCCCGAACGTGATGATTGGTTACGCCCGCGTTGAGGGCCGCACGGTCGGTATTGTGGCGAACCAGCCGATGCAGTTCGCCGGCTGCCTGGACATTTCTGCATCCGAGAAGGCTGCCCGTTTTGTGCGCCATTGCGATGCGTTCAACATTCCGATTCTGACTTTTGTGGATGTTCCCGGCTTCTTGCCCGGTACCGATCAGGAGTTCAACGGCATTATTCGCCGCGGCGCTAAGCTACTCTACGCTTATGCGGAGGCGACCGTTCCGCTGGTTACCGTCATTACCCGTAAGGCGTACGGCGGTGCGTACATTGTGATGGGTTCGAAGAAGCTGGGTGCCGATATTAACCTGGCATGGCCCACCGCTCAGATTGGTGTGATGGGTGCTCAGGGTGCGGTGAATATTCTGTACCGTCGTGAGTTGGCTGCTCTGGCGGCTGAGGGTGGCGATGTTGAGGCTCGCCGCGCTGAGCTGATCGCCAAGTATGAGGAAGAGCTGCTGAACCCGTACCAGGCTGCCGAGTTGGGGTACATTGACGAGGTTATTGCCCCGAGTGAGACTCGCGTGCGCATTATTTCTTCGCTGCGTGCCCTGCACGATAAGCGTGCGGCTACCCCGGCGAAGAAGCACGGCAACATCCCACTGTAGGCTTCCGCTGTGCCCACGCCGCTTGTGGCGCAGGCATCCCCAGGATTTTAGGTTTTCTAAGGAGGCGTGCCTTTGGCAGGCTACAACCCGCTGAGTTATTTCTCATTCGGTAAAAAGAAGGATAGTTCGGAGGTTGCTGAGAGCCCCGAGCAGCTTGAGCGTAGCTCCGCACGTTCTTCTGCGCACGCGGATACCGCATCCAGCGCCGCGAAGGATTCTGCTCAGTCTTCGGTAGATACTGACGCTGAACAGGAGCCGCTGCTGAAGGTGGTCAAGGGCTCCCCCACCCCGGAGGAGATTGCCGCGCTGACCGCCGTGGTGGCGATGATGCAGGCGAGCGCCGCGAAGCAGGAGCAGAACTCGCTGGTGGGTGCGGCATCGCGTCTGCTGAACCGCGGTCAGCGCCTGGGTGTTTCGTTGCGTCCCGGCCCCGGTTCGTGGAGGCGCGCTCGCCCCATGTAATGATGTAATGCGGGCTGCTAACTATGCTTCTTATATTCCCGTCACGCCAGCCGGTGTGACGGGAATATATTGTTTTGCCTCAAATTCAAGATTTATATTGCGTTATTGAACATCTAATGCGCTGGTTCTTGCGGTTTTGTCATATTAGAAACGATAAAGCGATGATGATACGCCCTGATGCTACGATGTATATACCATCACAATAGTGTTAGTAAATTGGCAGGGACCATGGCAAAGATGCTGAATAAAAACCATAGGCCCCCACCGGATGTCTATATCACGCTTCTGTTGCCGACGCTACGGCGCTTGTCGAAGACTGTGCCCCGCACCGCCGCCTATGTTAGCGAGCAGTTGCGGCAGCAGACTAAGGCATTGGGGTCGAAGAAGAACCTACCGGCTCTTGAATCCACCGATTTTGCGGTGGCTGTGCGTACCACCTTGAAAATCTTGGTGGCACTTCGTTATGCCCAGCTTATGCCTCGTTTGACCCCGTGGGAGAAGAGGAAGTACCTGCTCACTCCCCTGGGCGCCGAGCTGACCTGCACCCCGCATCTGCACGGTTCGGTGCCGCCGCGTGTGGTGAAGCAGGTGCAGGCGTTGTGCTCTCAGAGTTTGACGGCAAAAAGCGTGAAGAAGCTGAAGAAGCAGGCGAACGCGCTACTGGAGAATGCGCAGGAGGAGCATCGCCTCATTTTTGGCACTCCTGATACCGGCGTCCTTCATGCTCTGCCGCATTTCTCAGGCGCTGATCATGCTGATGCCGCCACCGCTGCTTATGAGGCAACCGGCGCGGCGCATCTTGCGCATGCTTTGAATTCTGCGGAGGCTGCGGGGTCCTGGCCCGCCGGTCAGTCACCTCTGGATATTATTTTGCGTGCCAGCGATTCGCCGGTGATTCACGCTCAGGCTGAGTTCGCGGAGCATTTTACGCAGGATTTGATTCAGCATATTCACGCGGTGACGCCAGAATATTTTGAGCAGATTGTTGCCGATATTTTTACGGCTCTTGGTTTTAACACCGAGGTAACCGGCGGTGCTGATGATAAGGGTGTTGACGTTATTGCCCGCTATTCTGATGGCCTGGATTTCGCGCCGATTTATATTCAGGTGAAGCATTATTGCGGAACTATGAAGGTCACCCCCAACGAGATTCAGAAGCTTGCCGGTGCAGTGCTTCTGCACGGCGGCCTGCAGGGTGTTTTGGTGACCTGCGGTGCTTTTGCGCATCCGGTTCCCGAGTATTTGCAGGGTTTGCCCGGCGCTCGCAATATTGCGCTGGTTGATCGACACCAGTTGGTGGAGCTGATGATTCGTCACCGTGTGGGTGTTCTTGATGGTGAGGGCGAGTGCGGTTACCGCATTGACGAGGAGTATTTTGCCCGCGGCTTGGAGTAGCCGGGGTGTTTCTGGGGCGAGTTATTTCTCTCCGAATATCTCTGGCCTTCATGCATTTCCCACGTCATTTCACTTAATGTATTTTCACTTTTCCTTGAGGATATTTTTCACATATCGGCTGGTTTTAGAAATCTAGGTTATTTCTCGAACCAGCCGATACAATAATGAAGGTAATGCGTTATATATTCTTCGCATTATTTCACGAAGTGAATATACCCGTGACGGTCTAGACACTTCACCCCAATTTATAGCGTTCTTTTCTGAAGTGTTCGTCGTTGAAGACGGTGCGTAAGCGGGACGGGTTGAGAAAAAACTACCTACCCTGCTTCTCTTCGCTTCTCTTCACTGCGGGATTTCAAAGTGCCGGCCCAAAAATAAAGATGGTGCCGCTCACTTTCGTGATTATTTTCCCGCTCGAATGACTGCACTTTATGAAGAATGCCCGCACGATAAATAACACCAGATAAGGAGCCCGGCGTGGCTTTTGTGAATAAAACAATGCTCCATATCGACCATTCCGAATTGCACTCTCTGCAACAGGAAACTTCGTGGGAGGCTCTACCCGAGGAAGCACGCGCTCTCAGCGTTGCGGCGGCTTTCTCCCTGCTCCGCCATTTTGAGCGCGCTCAGGACCGTGGCGAGAAGGTTTTCTTCCCCGATATGTACACCCCCGTAGGTGTGGACCTGGGGTTCAACATGACTCAGCGTTTCATTGCGGTCGGTGACAATGTTCTCTTCCGTGAGGCACTCAATAAGCTGATCGCAGCGCTGGTCAATGCTGACTATCTTGAGGTGTCCCTCAGCCAGTTGCATCCCGGCAACCTGCACTACACCCTCAGCGAGGCTGGCCGCGAGCTACTCGGTACCCCGAAGGAACAGCAGGCGCAGGCGCTCCTGCCGGTTCTGCCCCTCCTCAGCGGCGTGTACCTCTACTACCTGAAGCAGTTCTACCCGGTTCTGCTCTCGCACATTACGGTGCGTGAGCTTCTGCCCATCGTCCTAAGTGTTACCCCGTCCTACCCCGCAGCGGCGCCCGTGAAGATTCGTGAGCTGGTGCTGCGCGAGTGCGGTTTTGTGCAGGGCTGGTACGGTCTGTCGTACCTGGAGCAGCGCATCGTGGAGCCGGTGATTGCTCAGTCGCTGAGCCTGCTGACCCGCGAGGGCTACCTGCGCACCAAGACTATTCACGAACACACGGATTCTCCGCTGACTCTGTACTCGCTGTCGCCTTCGGCGAAGGAGCTGGTGGCACGCCACGAGGAGACCGGCGTGCCGGCAAGCGAGCTGAGCTCCGTGCTGGCGCTGGTAAAGGATGAGGGTGCCTCCATTACGGCTGAGGATATTGCCGCAACCGATGCTCTGCTGACCCATATGGGCGTTCTTCTGCTCGACACCCTCAACGACCACGGCGCCGATGTGGAGCTGAGCCTTCCGAGCCTGGAGCAGGTCTTTGACCGCGACGAGCGCATTCAGCAGGCGTCCTCGAACCCCTATTTTGTGCAGATTGACGCGCAGGATTACCTCTACGATGTGCTGATTGCCCACCACTACCTCTCCGAGCGTGAGACCGTCTACTCGCTGGGTCCTGCTTTCGCGCTGGCTCTGGCGCAGATGGTTGAGCCGAGCGTTCAGAAGCTGGTGGCTTCGGCTCTGCTCGATCCTGCGGCGGTGGATGCTCTGCCGTACCCGCATCAGCTACTGCATCCGATTCTGAAGATTGTTGAGGAGAACCCGCGTATCTCCTACTACGACATTTACGATGAGTTGAAGCTCGCTCTGGATATCCCGTACCTGCAGGGTGAGGTTGCGCCGCACCGTTATAAGCTGACCCCGCGTCTGCGTAACCGCTATTCGGTGGCGATGCACGTGCTCAAGGGCGAACGCTACCTGAACGCTCTGCGTGAGGGTACGGGCCGTACCTCCCGCAAGAACCCGGAGCGTTACGAGCTGAGCGAGGCGGGTAAGGAGCTGCTCAAGCGTTTCCCGGAGGGTGCTCCGGAGGCGGTGACCGCCCGCATGGCGCCGCTGCCGCCGCAGTCGCTCAAGCACAAGCTGCCTCAGGATATTGCGGCTGAGCTGCAGGCTCGTGAGGAGGCTCTTCAGGCTGCTAAGGAGGCGCGCGCGGCGGAGCGTCAGGCTCGCCTGGCGGCTCGTGAGGGTGCGCGTGAGCCGTTGGCTCCGGTGCCGGGTGCTTCTCCGGCGTTGTTGGCGCGTCCGGCTGGTTCGCCGGTGGCAACTACTACCCAGGCGGTTACTACCCAGGCGCCCGCTGAGGTTCCGGCGGCGGTTGCTCCGGCTACCACCCAGTCTACTGTGTCCGTTCCTACTGTTTCTGCACCCGTTGCGGCTCCCGTTCAGTCGGTTGTTTCCGCTCCCGTTGTTTCGGCAGCTGAGCCTTCGGCCGCTCTGCAGGTTGCTGCCGCCCAGGTGCGTGAGGCTCTGAAGCGTTACCGTCAGGTCTTCCGCCGTGAGGCGCTGGCTCCGGCACTGGCGCAGGTGTCTGAGGAGCGTTTCCGTAGCATTGGTTTTGATCTGTTCCTGATGCGCGGCTACACGGTGGAGGCTCTGGAGGCTCAGGGCGTAGATGGTGTGGCAACTCCCGCCACCGGTGAAAAAGAACGCGCATTCTACGTGCGTACTCTGCGCCCGGTAGCGAACGGTGTGCTGTCCGCGAGCGTTCAGCCGCAGGATATTACCGCGTTCTTCCTGGCGATTCACGCCCGCGGCGGTCAGCTCGGCACCTTCATCACGAACGCGGCGTTCAGCGATGAGGCGTACGACGAGTTCATCCGCTGCTCGACCAAGTACCCGAACATTCTGGTGGATTTGGTGTCCGGCGATGAGCTGCAGGACCGCCTCATTGCGCACCGCCTCGGCGTGGTCGAGAGCGCAAACGGTCTGCTGGAGCTGAACGGTGAATACTTCGCCGGCTAAGTCACCAGCTAGCAGCTTTTAGCCCATCTTGGGTATGCCCCGGTTTTCTCTCTCCTGCACGTTCAGGTGGGAGAAAGCCGGGGCATTTTCGCGCCTGCGCCCCGGTGAGTTGTCCACAGGTGAGCCCTTTTCGTCGTGTTCGGTGCCGCTCAGCCCGTAATATTGCCGGTTTAAGCGAGCTAAATCACCGAAAATCGTGGTTGGAGGCACACCCCTGCGTTAGGATATGAACATGAGCACTTACCAGGAACTTCCCAGCATCTACCGATTGAAGCGCTCGCTGACCGACGTCGATCAGATTGCTAACGAATACTTTGAAAAGGTCCTCGACCTGAACCCCGTCCATGCAACCGAGCTTGGTCGTAAGGGCGTAGAGACCCTGTACCCCGATTACTCGCCCGCCGGCGAGAAGGCTTTTGCGCGCCTTGCGAAGAAGACTTTGAAGAAGGTCGATAACGTCCTGCCTATTGATGACGTTGACCTGGTCACCCTGGATGCTCTGCAGGAGCGTCTGAGCCTGTACCGCAAGCAGTACAAGGCTGGTTTTGGCGGCTGGCAGCTGAACAATATTGCGTCCGTCCCGCAGGAAGTGCGCTCGGTCTTTGACCTGATGAAGCGCAACACCCAGCAGGATTGGGAGCATATTGTTGGGCGTATGCACCGCGTCACCGAGGCACTGGAGGGATACATCCAGACTCTTGAGGCGGCTCGTGAAGAGGGTAAGGTTGCCCCGCGCCGCCAGGTGGATATTGTCATTGAGCAGACCGCCGCGTACTACGCTCCCGGTGGTTTCTTTGATGATTTGGCGGCTGAGGTCGCCGAGGCTGTCCCCGCGCTGAAGGATGAGGCTGCCGCAGGTGCCGAGGCTGCAAAGGAAGGCTACCGCCGCCTCAACAGCTACCTGGTGGAGAAGCTGCTGCCGGTCGCTCCCTCCCGCGACGCTGTGGGCCGTAAGGCGTACAGCCTGCACTCCCGTTCGTTCCTGGGTACCACCATTGACCTGGACGAAACCTACGCATGGGGCGTGAAGGAGCTGGAGAGCATTATCGCTCGTCAGCGTGAGGTTGCCGAGGAGATTGAGCCGGGCGCAAGCATTGAGCGTGCGAAGCAGCTGCTCGATGAAGATCCGGCACGTCAGCTGCACGGCACCGATGAGCTGAAGGCGTGGATGCAGAAGCTCGCCGACGCCGCCGTGGAGAACCTGGCGGGTAGCCACTTTGAAATTGGCGGCCCCATGCGCCGCATTGAGTGCTGCATTGCGCCCACGAACGAGGGCGGTATTTACTACACCGGCCCCTCCCCCGATTTCTCGCGTCCGGGCCGCATGTGGTGGTCGGTTCCCGAGGGTGAGGATACGTTCACTACCTGGCGTGAAACCTCCACCGTGTACCACGAGGGCGTTCCGGGCCACCACCTGCAGATCGCTATCGCTACGGCGCTGCAGGGCACCATGAACTCCTGGCGCACGAACATGCTGTGGGTTTCCGGTCACGGTGAGGGCTGGGCGTTGTACGCCGAGCGCCTCATGGAGGAGCTGGGCTACCTGAAGGATCCGGGTGACCGCATGGGCATGCTGAACGCTCAGCGTATGCGCGCCGCCCGCGTGGTCTTCGATATTGGTGTTCACTGCGAGATGCCGATTCCCGCGGAGTGGGCTGAGCAGCTGGGCGTTGAGCCGGGCACCATCTGGACCTCTGAGCTGGGTTACGAGTTCTTGAAGCTGAACCTGGACGAGTCCGAGGGTCACCTGCGTTTCGAGTTCCTGCGTTACCTGGGTTGGCCGGGTCAGGCGCCGAGCTACAAGATTGGCGAGCGCCTCTGGCTGGAGTTGCGTGATCAGGCTGTGCGCCGCGGCGATGATATTCGTGCGTTCCACACGCGTGCGCTTCTGCTCGGTTCGGTGGGTCTGGATACTCTGCGCCGCGCCCTGACCGATGAGATGATGCTCCCTCTGGACACTGAGGATGACGACGATGAGGACGATGACGAGTAGCCTCTAGCCTGCTCGCTCCTCGTCGAGTGGTTTTCTAGAGTCTCTGAACTGGAGTCCCTGAACTAGAGCCTTGAGATTAGGAACTCTATAGATGAAGCCCCCGCTTCAGCTTTGCGGCTGATGCGGGGGCTTCGCTGTATTTTCGTGTCTTCTGCAGGATATATCTTCTGGGGGCTATGTCTTCTGAAGGCTATCCGAAGTTTGCGGCACCGGGGTCCGTGGTGCCGAATCCCATGCCGGTGGAGTCGTTCAGATCCACCAGGTGCGGGGCAAAGCGGCACCAGTAGTCGGTGAGCGCGCCATTCGATTCGCGGATGCCCACGCCTACGGTGCGTCCGTCGACCACCCACACGCCGAGAATGGGGTGGCTGACCGGATTGATGATGCCCTCGTAGCGCGGTGCCGGGATGTACTCCTGGTAGATGAATTCGCTTTCGGGGGCGTTGGCGAAGAAGTCGTCGTCTTCGGGCTTGATGAAGACGTCGTAGTCGGGGGCGTAGATTTCTACGCCGTCGCCTTCGCGTCCGAAGATGGGTTTGCGAACCCAGTTGCGCATGCCGCCGCGGTGACCCGCGTAGGTGGGTACGAGGTTCGGGTGGCCGGGGTACTTATCCCAGAGCGCGGCAAGCAGCAGCTTATTGGAGAGGAACATCTTCCACGCCGGCTCAATCCAGCGGTCCATGGCGCCGTGGTAGGCGAAGAGGAGCTTGTCGTAGCCTGCTTCGCTGTCGGTGACCAGGTCTTCCCAGGGGTAGAGCTTGAAGAGGTTGGTGATGGCGCGGCCTTGTGCGTCCTCCCAGCTCTTGGTGTCCTCGTTGAAGATGACTTCGTCGATGGGCATCATGTGGGTTTTGATGCCCGCCTGCTGCGCCGCGTAGGCGATGAGCCAGAGGTTGTTGTAGTCCTCGTTGTTCTCGTCAATCTCGGGGCTCACGTGCGCCAGGTGCAGTACGGGCTGCACGCCGGCGGCAATTTCGGCTGCGAAGATGTGGCGCCAACGGTTGGTGAAGGCTTCGCCGATTTCACCCCAGTGGGCGTAGCCGCGGGTATCGAGGCGCTGGTCTTTCGCCCAGGTTTTCTGGCTGACTGCCGCCTCCACGATGCCAGTGGGGGTGTCTGCGTTGTATTCGAGCAGCTTCATGGGGTCGCCAGGCACGCCCGAGTAGGTGAAGTCGAAGCGTCCGTAGAAGTCGGCGTCGCGGCGGTTCCAGGATTCTACGGCGAGGTTGAACGCCGCCTGGGGCAGACCGAGGGTGCCGAACGCGCCGGAGGCAATGTACTCGACGGTTTCCAGGCACATGCGGTGCATTTCTTCCGCCTGGGCGCGCACAGAGTCCATTTCTTGCGGGCTGAAAATGTAGGCGGCGTATTCGTTCCAATAGTGGTCGGTGTCGTGGGGGCCGTCCACGCTGTAGGTGAGGCCTTCCTCAATGATGACGTTCTCCCAGTCGGGTCGGCCGACGGGAAATTCTTCACGGCGCATGAGGGGCTAGGCTCCTTCGAAGTAGTGATTGGAAAATAGTGAGGAAAATGCGGGCGGGACCGTTCAGTCCCTGCCCGCATTTAGTGTGATGGCTTATGGCTTAGCCGCCGGAGGTACCGCCACCGGACTTGGAGCCGCCACCGAAACCGCCCTTGCTACCTGACTTCGAGGAAGAGCCAGACTTGGACGAAGAACCCGATTTAGACGAGGAACCGGACTTCGAGGACGAACCCGACTTCGAGGTGTTCGACTTGCTGTAGGAGCCGGTGCTACCGCTATTGCTGGTGCCCTGCTTACCGCTGGAGACCGAGCCGGTGGTCTTATTACGCACCGAAGAGGTCTTACCGGAGTTATTGGTGCTGGTCACCTTACCCGAGGAGACAGTGGAGGACTTCTTCGCACTACGGTAGGAGTCTTCGAAACTACCGCCCTTGGAGGACACGCCGCTGTAGACGGTGCCGTTGCTGGGGCGGGTGGTGCTGCCTCCGGAGAGCTTAGTGCCCACACCCGGAACCGTGGGGGTGCCGGTGGAGTTTGCGGCACTCTGGCGACCTAGGTAGTACCAGAGGAACGCATTCGAATTATTGTGAGTGGTGGTCGAACCAGAAGTGCCCGAAGACCCAGAAGATCCGGAGGAACTAGAGGAACCCGACGAGTTCGAGGAGCCCGAGGAATCGCTGCTGGATGAGTCGGTCGGCTCCTGAACGCCTGCCTTCTCACATTCGCTATCTTCCACGCGCAGGCCGGTCTTCGCATCCTGGCAGACGCGGGCGTACTCTTCGCCCTGCGACAGGAACGCGTTCTCTTCCTGGTGCATGGAGTTGTAGGCGAAGATGCCACCGCCAACCAGCAGCACGCCAGCGCCCGCTACGGCAATCATCTTGGCGATGCCGGGGCGGGTCGCGCCCAGGTTCAGGGTCTGCTGGGCAGAGGTCTGTGCGGCGCGGGTAGCAAAGTTGGCGACTGCTTCCATGCGGTTGCCGGGCTTCTTCGGGCCGTTGGGGGTGGTGGTTCCGCCGGGGTATTGGGGAGCAGAACTCATGCATCTCTCCTTGAAAGGTGGTGCGTGGCGTATTGCTCAACGCGTATATGAAGCTGAGTGGGTACAGCATCATCCGGCGACTTTCGCCGGACTATCGGTGTGATTCCAGCATATCAAGCTCTAGCTTTCGGCTTATTAGCTGACGGCAAAATCTCAGCAAGCTTCCCCGCATGTTGCGCAGTTGTTTCCTTTCTGTTTGCTTTTGCGGCGATTCCTAATTAACTATCAGCCAATTTAACCGCCTATGTGGGGGGCAACTGGCGGCGTTGCTGGTTGGGCAGCTGGGTTGGGCTGCGTTGCTGGTTAGACTGCGGGATGTACAGCCGAAAGATGCCACAGGATGGTCACGGTTCGTCACACATCCCCTACACTGCACCGGATTGAAACACTTCTTCACACAAACTCGCGCGCGAGTGCACAAAAGTTTTAGAGTATGCCACATGTCTACACCGCATGCATCATCTCGTTCACGTCTGCCCAAGTGGGCTACGTCTTTCGGCAACCAAATCATTGCCTCCCTCATTCTGGGTATTGTTCTCGGCGCGCTCGCCCTCGCACTGGGCGGGGATGCGAAGAGCAACCCCAACTGGCTCATGGTGACCCTGGATACCATTGGTTCCTCCTACGTCACCCTGCTGAAGGCGGCTGTTGTTCCGCTGATTTTCACCGCCGTGGTCGCCTCCATCTCTAACCTGTCGCAGGTAACGAACGCGGCGCGTCTGGCGGTTAACACGCTCATCTGGTTTGCGATTACCGCGTTCTTCGCGGTGCTCATTGGTATTGCGATGGGCCTCATTGTTCAGCCGGGCGTGGGCGCGCAGGTGCAGGGCAAGGCGTACACCGGCTCGACCGGTTCGTGGACCGCGTTTTTGACCGGTCTGATTCCGGTGAACTTCCTGGGTCTGGGTGTCAGCGCTAAGTCCGGTGATTCCGGCATCACCGCCTCGGCAAACTTCAACGTGCTGCAGATCCTGGTCATTTCCGGCGCGGTCGGCATTGCCGCGCTGAAGGTCGGTGAGGCAGCCAAGCCGTTCATTGACGTGGTCAAGAGCGCTCTGGCGATTATTCAGAAGATTCTGTGGTGGATTATTCGCCTGGCACCGCTGGGTACCGTGGGTCTGATTGCTAAGGCAGTGTTCGCGTACGGTTGGGCGTCGATGGGTTCGCTGGTCGCGTTCGTCATCGCCCTCTACATTGGCCTGCTGCTGGTCTTCCTCGTGGTCTACCCGATTATTGTTCGCGCGAACGGTCTGTCGGTCCGCCAGTACTTCTCGGGTGTGTGGCCGGCGCTCCAGCTGGGCTTCGTGTCCCGCTCTTCGATGGGTTCGATGCCGATGACCCAGACCGTTGCAGAACGTAACCTGGGTGTTCCCCGCGCCTACGCGTCCTTTGCCGTTCCGCTGGGTGCAACCACTAAGATGGACGGCTGCGCTTCGGTTTACCCGGCTCTTGCCGCAATCTTTGTAGCTCAGTTCTACGGTATTCAGCTGGACTTCACCCAGTACCTGCTGATTGTGATGGTGTCCGTGCTCGGTTCGGCAGCGACTGCCGGTACGACCGGCGCTATCGTGATGCTGACCCTGACCCTTTCCACTCTGGGTCTGCCGCTGGACGGTGTGGGTCTGCTCCTGGCGATTGACCCGATCGTTGACATGGGTCGTACCGCCCTGAACGTTGCCGGTCAAGCTCTGGTTCCCGCGATTGTGGCTCGCCGCGAGGGCATCCTGGATGAGGAGCTTTACAACGCTCCCCGTTCGGAGGGCGGCTTCGTGGCTCAGGAATTCTACGATGAGCGCATCGCCGGTGAGGCGCAGCGTCTGCACGAGGTGGAGGACAACACCGTCGCGGCACGCCGCTAACCTGGCGACTCTTGAAGCTACACGGCGCTAGGCTGTACTGCCTAGCGCCGTGTAGCTTTCTCGCTCTCGTGCCCCAACATGGATGACATACTTTTGCCAAACGTCATAAAACGTCACGATTGATTCTTCTTTTCTTTAATGTTTGAGAAGAGTTATGATTTTGAACGGCGTGTTCCATCTCCTACGTGGTTGAGGGGGATGGGACACGCTCTTTCTCTATATCCCCTGCTTTTCCGCTCCCTCCCACCGGCTTCTCAGCACCCTCAATCTGCACCCGAGAGTAAGGGTCACTCGTGAGGCTCTAAAATAGAACCTATGAGTACCACACCGACCCGATTGATTCTTGCCTCCGCCTCCCCGGCACGCCGCAAGCTCCTGGAAGACTCCCGCATCGCGTTCACGGTGCGCGTCTCCTCCGTAGATGAGGACGCCGCGCTCGCTACCGCCAACGAACAGGCGCGAGCGCAGGGACGTGCGGGACTCACCCCGGCTGAAACCGCCTCCCTGCTGGCGCAGTTGAAGGCGCAGGCAGTTGCCGCTGAACTTGCCGCCGAGGGTGTGCGCGATGCGCTGGTTCTGGGATGCGATTCGGTCTTCGAGTTTGACGGCGTTGCCTACGGTAAACCGCACACTGCCGAGGCGGCACGCGAGCGCATCAGCGCAATGAGCGGCAACCACGGCGTGCTGCATACCGGTCACGCGCTCGTGGATTTGCGCGGTCTTGAGCCAGGTGCCGAGCTGTCCGCTACTTCTGGGCTGCCCACCGTTTCTGAGTTGCCTACCGTCTCCGAACTACGCAGCGCCACCGTCCACTTTGATACGCTCAGCCCCGAGGAAATCGAGGCGTACATTGCCACCGGCGAGCCGCTCTGGGTGGCGGGATCCTTCACCCTCGACGGTTACGGTTCGGCGTTTATTCGCGGTATTGAAGGTGAGTTCCACACGGTGGTGGGTCTGTCCATCCACGCGCTACGAGATATGCTGCGACGCCGCAAGGTTGCTGTGACCGATTTGTGGCTGGCGCCCCAAGATGAGGATTAGATTCAGCGCAATCGTATAAATCTGTCTCAAAGCGCGCCCTGCAATACACATTGTTGAACACCAATCGATAAGATAGAACAGTATGATGCGCGTTATATTCGCCAATCCCGCCGATTCTAGATATCCTTTTCGGCAGGAGATTAAAGGAGAGCTTTAAGTGACTCAGCACCAGGCAGAAGCCGCCAAGAAATTTACTGCAGTCCCCGGCCGTCACACCGGCCCGGTCAGCAAGATTCTGATCGCTAACCGCGGTGAAATTGCTGTCCGCGTGATTCGCGCAGCCCGCGATGAGGGTCTGCAGACCGTCGCCGTCTACGCTGACCCGGACCGCGACGCCCAGCACGTGAAGCTTGCCGATGAAGCCTACGCTCTCGGCGGTGCCACTGCGGCGCAGTCCTACCTGGTGATGGATAAGCTCATTGAGATTGCTATCCGCTCCGGCGCTGACGCCGTGCACCCCGGTTACGGTTTCCTGTCTGAGAACGCGCAGTTCGCTCAGAAGTGCATCGACGCGGGTCTGACCTGGATTGGCCCCTCCCCCGAGTCCATTACCCAGCTGGGCGATAAGGTGGCGGCACGCCACATCGCGCAGAAGGTGGGCGCTCCCCTGGTGCCCGGCACCAAGGATCCGGTCAAGTCCGCCGATGAGGTTGTTGCCTTCGCGGATGAGCACGGTCTGCCCATTGCGGTGAAGGCCGCATTCGGTGGTGGTGGCCGCGGCATTAAGGTTGCCCGTGACCGCGAGAGCATCGTCGAGATGTACGAGTCCGCTGTTCGCGAGGCTACCGCGGCGTTCGGTCGCGGCGAGTGCTTCATCGAGCGTTTCTTGGATTCGCCCCGCCACGTTGAGACCCAGTGCCTGGCGGATGCGCACGGCAACGTCGTGGTGGTTTCCACCCGTGACTGCTCCCTGCAGCGCCGTAACCAGAAGCTCGTTGAGGAGGCGCCCGCCCCCTACCTGAGTGATGAGCAGAACGAGCGTCTGTACGAGGCGTCCCGCGCGATTCTGCGTGAGGCTGGCTACCAGGGTGCCGGCACCTGTGAGTTCCTGGTCGGCACCGACGGCACCATCTCCTTCCTTGAGGTGAACACTCGTCTGCAGGTGGAGCACCCCGTCTCCGAGGAGATTTCCGGTCTGGACCTGGTTCGTGAGCAGTTCCGTATTGCCCGCGGCGAGAAGATTGAGGAGAAGGACCCGGTTCTGCGTGGTCACTCCTTCGAGTTCCGTATTAACGGTGAAGATGCGGGCCGTTCCTTCATGCCCGCCCCCGGCACCATCGAGAAGCTGACCGTGCCCACCGGCCCCGGTGTTCGCTGGGATTCTGGCTTCGTGGCTGGCGACGTTATCGGCGGCAACTTCGACTCCATGCTGGCTAAGCTCATTGTTACCGGCGCAGATCGTGAGCAGGCTCTGCAGCGTGCCCGCCGTGCCCTGGCTGAGCTGACCATTGAGGGCATGCCCACCGTCGTCCCGTTCCACCGCGTCGTGCTGGACGACCCCGCATTCGCACCGGCTGAGGGCGGCGATTTCAAGGTGCACACCCGTTGGATTGAGACCGAGTTCAACAACACCATCCCCATGTACTCCGGTGCACCCGGTAACGTGAACTCTGACGAGGACGAGCGCACCACCATGGTGGTCGAGGTCAACGGTAAGCGTTTGGAGGTGTCCCTGCCCGAGCTGGGCGGTGGCGCTAAGCCTGCCGCTAAGCCCGCGTCCAAGACCCGTAAGTCCCGTTCGGCACGCGGCGCGGCAAAGGGTGGCGGCGATGAGCTGACCAGCCCCATGCAGGGCACCATCGTGAAGGTTGCCGCATCCGACGGCGACACCGTCGCTGAGGGCGACCTGATTCTGGTGCTGGAGGCGATGAAGATGGAGCAGCCCATTACCGCGCACAAGGCGGGTAAGGTTTCGGGTCTGTCGGCCAAGGCCGGAGATACCGTCACCTCCGGTGCGGTGCTGGCGACCATCAAGTAACGCTTCGCTCGGTACTGAGGTCTCGCGACTGCGAGCGCCATAGGCTATACGAATCCCCCGGAAGGGTATGAGGTAATACCTCGTATCTTTCCGGGGGATTTTCTATGTCCGCTCTTGCCTGTTTAGGTGGGATTTACGCCGCTAACCCCTGTGTTCGCGTCCAGATAGTGGCTGTATTTGTTTGGGTTTTTCTGAACAGAGTTATAATGTTGCACTTTAGAGGAGCCTTTCAGAATCCGACGCCTGCCGCACCCCACCCGGTGCGGTCACGGCACCCAGTACGCGCCTACGGCATACCCGCCTCCCGCGCTGACCGGCAACGGAACACCTACCTCAGGCTCCTTGCGTACACACAAATTCACCATCTCGGGAGTTTTCCTCATGAGCGCTTCTGCATCCGACACGAAAGCGTCTGCTGCACCGGTGAAGAATACGACTCCTCGCAGTCGAGTTATTCTCGCCTCGCTCGTTGGTACCACCATCGAGTTCTACGATTTCTACATTTACGCCACTGCAGCAGTGGCTGTGTTCCCCGTGCTGTTCTTCCCCTCGAAGGACGCAACCACCGAGCTTCTGGCTTCCTTCGCTACCTTCGGCGTCGCATTCATCGCGCGCCCCCTCGGTTCCGTGATCTTCGGCCACTTCGGCGACAAGATCGGTCGTAAGGCTACCCTCGTCGGTGCACTGCTCACCATGGGTCTGGCAACCTTCATCATCGGTCTGCTGCCCACCTATCACCAGATTGGTCTGTGGGCACCGACCATGCTGACCATTATGCGTTTCTGCCAGGGCTTGGGCCTGGGCGGCGAATGGTCCGGTGCGGCGCTGCTCGCGAGCGAATACGCTGAGGATGGCAAGCGCGCCCGCGCCGCGATGTGGCCTCAGCTGGGTGCACCCATCGGCTTCGTGCTTGCGAACGGCTTCATGCTGTTGCTGACCAGCTGGATTACCTTCAACTCCGCAACCGACGCGAAGAACCTCGAGCACCCCTTCCTCATTTGGGGTTGGCGTATTCCGTTCCTGCTGTCCATCGTGATGGTCGCCGTTGGTCTGTACGTGCGTTTCAAGCTGGAGGAGACCCCCGTCTTCGCCAAGGCTGCCGCTAACAACGAGAAGGTGAAGACCCCGCTCGTTGAGGCGTTCAAGGTCGCTTGGTGGCCCATGATTCAGGGCACCTTCATCATGGTGGCATGCTATGTGCTGTTCTACCTGATGACCGCTTGGGTCCTCTCCTACGGTATCGGCAAGGCGGATAAGGGCGGCCTGGCTATCCCCTACCGCGAGTTCCTGATCATTCAGCTGATCTCCATCATCGGCTTCGCAATCTTCATCCCGATCTCGGGTTGGCTGGCTGACAAGTACGGCCGCCGCACCCAGCAGCTGTGGACCACCATCGCGATGGCGGTCTTCGGTCTGTCCTTCGGTCTGTTCATCTCTCCCTCCGTTGTTGGTACCGGCGCGAACGCAAACGCCGCTGTGGTTACCCTCTTCATCTTTATCGGTATGTGCCTGATGGGTCTGTCCTTCGGTTCCATGTCCGCATACCTGCCGGAGCTGTACCCCACTAACGTGCGTTACACCGCCAGCGGTATCGCCTACAACGTGGCGTCCATCCTCGGCGCGGCACTGACCCCGTTCGTGGCTGTTTGGTTGAACTCCACTTACGGTGTGGCTGCAGTGGGCGGCTACCTGGCATTCGCATCGATTCTGAGCGTTGTCTTCATTCTGCTCACTCACGAAACCCGTGACGTGGACATGAACGCCGTCAGCACCACGAAGTAAAGCTTCGCGGCGCTAAGCGTCTCTACGGCAAAGCGGTGGGGGTCACCTCCTGATTCTTAGGAACTCAGGAAGTGACCCCCACCGCTTTTGTGCGTTTCAGAGATTCTGTGAGCTTCTGAGATAGCGGCTCTCTACAAGCCCAGGGTATCTATGCGCCGGCTACAGGCCGCGAGTGTGCAGCTTGCGCGCAGCCTCAGCAATAGAGCCGGAGAGCGAGGGGTAAACCGTGAAGGTGTCCGCCAGGTCATCCACCGCGAGCTTCTTCTCCACAGCCAGGGCGATAGGGTAAATCAGCTCGGAGGCGCGCTGACCAACCACCACGCCACCGATGACGGTGCCGGAGTGGCGGCGAGCAAAAATCTTCACGAATCCATCGCGCATCGCCATCATCTTCGCGCGCGGGTTGGTGCTCAGCTGCAGGGTCACCGCATCGCCACGGTACGCCCCCTCGGCAAGGTCCTTCTCACTCACACCCACAGTCGCAATCTCCGGGGAGGTGAAGATATTTGCGGCAACCTTATCGGTACGCAGCGGGCGCACCGCATCACCGAGGATGTGCGCCATAGCGATACGGCCCTGCATTGCAGCCACGGAAGCCAGTGGGTACACGCCCGTGCAGTCGCCAGCGGCGTAAATGCTGTTCACGCTCGTGCGGGACACGCCGTCCACCTTAATATGGCCGCTCGGGGTCTGCTCCACACCGGCAGCTTCCAAGCCCAAATCCTCAGTGTTCGGAATCGAACCAATAGCCACCAGGCAGTGAGTGCCAGAGACCTTACGGCCATCGGACAGGGTCACGATGACACCTGAGCCGTCCTCAGTACGCTCAACAGCAGCCGCACGGGAACGCGGCATCACTCGCACGCCGCGACGCTCAAAGACGTCCTCCAGCACGCGAGCTGCGTCCTCGTCCTCACCGGGAAGCACACGGTCACGCGAAGACACCAGCGTAACCTTAGACCCCAGACCGTTATATGCCGAAGCGAACTCCGCACCGGTCACACCCGAACCAATCACAATCAGTTCCTCGGGAACTTCGGAGAGGTTGTACAGCTGAGTCCAGGTCAGGATGCGCTCGCCATCAGGCATACCGGTCGCCATTTCGCGCGGATGCGTACCCACCGACAGCATCACAAAGTCCGCCTGCAGGGGGTAGACCAGACCAGCTTCATCGGTCACCTGAACGGTGTGGCGGTCCAGGAGCTTACCGGTACCGTGAATAATCTTCACTCCTGCAGAAGCCAGGGCGCGCTTAATGTCGGCAGACTGCTGCTGAGCCAGGTCGCGGACTCGGCGGTTCACACGGTCCATATCAACACGAAGCTGCGGAGCCTTACCCTTCGTATTTTCAATGCCCAAGCTACCCGCCTCAGAGAAGCGGGTCATCATATCCGCCGTAGCGATTAGGGTCTTAGAGGGCACAACGTCAGTCAGAACGGCGGAGCCACCAATGGCATTACGCTCGATCAGAGTCACGTCCGCGTTGGATGCGGCAGCCACCATCGCCGCCTCGTAGCCGCCGGGGCCACCACCAATAATTACAATTCGCTGAGATGCGTAGTTCACCTTTGAAGTCATGCCTTAATTGTGAGCTATGCCGCCTGCGTGGGGCAAACGCACTCGCCGTGCAGATGTGCCATATTGTGGCAATCTGCACGGCGAGCATTTTCTGACGTGGCAACCCGGTATGACCGGGCACTCCCCTGCCCCTGTTTCCTCTAGTCCTCGAGAGCCTGCGGCTTCTCCGAATAAATCGAGTTAATGAACTTCTCAGCCCACTGCAGCATCGCGCCGTCCACCAAGTCCTTACCGCCAACCGGCATGGTCTTCGGGCGCGGAACCAGCGTCAGCCAGGTATCCATGCCCTTCGGCTGAGCGTGCGTGGACCCCGGATACACGCGCTTCAGACGCATCTGGCGGGACTCCGGCAGCGGCGTAGCGGTCACCACACGCACCTTCGGCCCCAATACCACCAGCTCATGAATACCGGCGGCACGGGCGTGCATACGCACCGTCGCCACGGCAAGCAGGTTCTCTACCGCCTCCGGCAGCTCGCCGTAACGGTCAACCAGTTCCTCGCGTGCCTCCGCAATCTTCTCTTCGGTATCGGCGGCGGCAATCTGGCGGTATGCCTGCAGGCGCAGACGCTCCGAGTCAATGTAGGTGTGCGGAATATGCGCGTTGACGGGCAGGTCAATCTTCGTCTCGATCTCGCGCTCTTCCTTCTCGCCGCGGTAGTTCGCCACCGCCTCGCCCACCAGACGCAGGTACAGGTCAAAACCGACACCGGCAATATGGCCGGACTGTTCGCCACCGAGCAGGTTGCCGGCACCGCGAATCTCCAGGTCCTTCATCGCGAGCTGCAGACCCGCACCCAGCTCATTGTGGGTCGCGACGGCCTTCAGACGCTCGTGCGCAATCTCGCCGAGGGTCTTATCCACCGGGTACAGGAAGTACGCGTAGGCGCGCTCGCGGCCACGACCCACACGTCCGCGCAGCTGGTGCAACTGGCTCAGACCGTAGTTCTGGGCGTGGTCCACGATGAGCGTGTTCGCGTTCGAAATATCCAGGCCCGTCTCCACGATGGTCGTGCACACCAGCACGTCAAAGCGGCGCTCCCAGAAGTCCACAATAATCTGCTCCAGGCGCGATTCGCTCATGCGGCCGTGGGCGGTGGCGATGCGCGCCTCCGGCACGAGCTTGCCGATTTCGGCGGCAACATCGTCGATGTCAGCCACGCGGTTGTGCACGAAGAAAACCTGTCCTTCACGCATGATCTCGCGGCGGATCGCGGCGGTAATCTGGCTGTCGGTACGCGGGCCGACGAAGGTCAGCACGGGGTGGCGCTCCTCCGGCGCGGTGGCAAGGGTGGAGGTCTCACGAATACCGGTTAGCGACATTTCCAGGGTGCGCGGAATCGGGGTTGCGCTCATGGCCAGCACGTCCACGTTGGTGCGCATCTGCTTGAGCTTTTCCTTGTGCTCCACGCCAAAGCGTTGTTCCTCGTCAATGATGACCAGGCCCAGGTCCTTGAACACCACGCTGTCCGAGAGGATGCGGTGGGTACCGATCACCACGTCCACCGCGCCGGATGCGATTTCTTCGGTAATCTGGCGGGTTTCTTTCGCCTTCTGGAAGCGGGAGAGCACGCGAATCTTCACGGGGAATCCCGAGAAGCGCTCGCTGAACGTCTCGTAGTGCTGCTGCGCGAGCAGGGTCGTGGGTACGAGTACGGCAACCTGTTTGCCGTCCTGCACCGCCTTGAATGCGGCACGCACGGCAACCTCGGTTTTGCCGAAGCCCACGTCGCCGGAGATGAGGCGGTCCATGGGGATTTCTTTCTCCATGTCCTCCTTTACCTCGTGAATGGCGGTGAGCTGGTCGGGAGTCTCGTTGTAGGGGAAGGACTCTTCCAGCTCTCGCTGCCAGGGGGTGTCTGCGGCGAAGGCGTGACCGCGCGAGGCCTGGCGTGCCGAGTAGAGTTTCACCAGGTCGGCGGCGATTTCCTTGACTGCCTTGCGAGCGCGGGACTTGGTCTTAGCCCAGTCACTACCGCCCATCTTGGACAGGCTCGGGTTCTCGCCACCCACGTAGTTGGAAATCAGATCCAGCTGGTCGGAGGGCACGAAGAGGCGGTCGGGTGCGCCGCCGCGCTTGGCGGGGGCGTACTCGATGACCAGGTATTCCTTCATGGGCTGCACGCCGTTGACCGGGGATGCACCAGCCACCGGGCGGGAGGTCATCTCGACGAACCTGCCGATGCCGTGGCGTTCGTGCACCACGTAGTCGCCGGGGTTCAGCGCGAGCGGGTCGACGGCGTTGCGGCGGCGGCGTGTCTTGAATTTTTGTCCGGCGGCGCCTCGGGGTGCGTAGGTTCCGCGGCGGCCGAGCAGTTCGGCTTCGGTGAAGACGGCGAGCTTCGCCTCCTCAACGAGGAAGCCTGCGGAGGCGGGCGCCTCGCACACCTCGACGATGCCGTGTTCGAGTTTGCCAGCGGGGTCGGCTTCGAGGCTGGTTCGGCGGGCTGCGGGTACGGCGGGTGCCCCTTCGCCGGAGTGGAAGAGGTCGATGAGTCGGTCAGTGGAGCCGCGGCCGTTGGTGAGGGCGAGGACGGTCCACTGTTGACGGATGAGGTCGCCGACCTGGCTGAGCATGCGTTCGACGGAACCGTTGAATGCGGTTGCGGGGGTGGCGTTGACGGTGTAGGTGTCGAATCCGTCTTCGATGGCGTCGGCGATGCCCTGGTTCTGGAGCGCCCCGGCGGCGTCTTCGAGTAGGTCTGCGTCGGTGACGAGTTCGGTGATTTCCCACCAGCTGAGCTTGGCTTCGAGTGCCTGTGCGGTGGTTTGGTCGATGGTGCGGAATCCACTGTCGCTCATGCGGAGCTGGCCGAGGTCGATGGGTGCTACTGCGTCGGCTTCTGCAGAGGTGTCCCATGCTGCGGCGAGGAATTCTTCGTTGGTGGCGACGAGGTCTTCGGCGCGGGCGCGCACGCGCTCGGGTTCGACGTTAATGATCATGGACCCTGCCGGCAGCAGCTCGGTGAGGGTGTTCATGGATTCGATGAGCAGCGGGGTGAGCGATTCCATGCCTTCGACGTAGATTCCGCCGGCAATCTTCTCAAGCATGGCTGCGGCTGCCGGGTAGTCGGCTTTCAGTCGTGCGGCGCGGCTCATGACCTCGGGGGTGATGAGCAGTTCGCGGCAGGGCAGCAGAGTGAGTTCGGTAAGCTCTTCTCCCCCACTGAGGGTGCGCTGGTCGGCGACGGAGAAGTGGCGCATTTCGTCGAGTTCGTCGCCGAAGAATTCGAGGCGGACGGGGGTAGTTGCGGTGGGCGGGAAGACGTCGATAATGCCGCCTCGTACGGCGTATTCGCCGCGCTTGGCGACCAGGTCTACGCGGGAGTATGCGGCGTCGTTGAGGCCACGCACCACATCTTTGAAGGGGTATTCTTCGCCGCGGACCAGGTGCACGGGTTCGAGCTTTTCGATGCCGGTGACGATGGGCTGGATGACCGCGCGTACGGGTGCGATAACAACCTGGGGGCGTTTAGCCGCATCCCCGGTCATGGCGCGCAGTACCTGCAGGCGGCGGCCTACGGTGTCGGAGCGCGGTGAGAGGCGTTCGTGGGGCAGGGTTTCCCAGGCGGGGAAGAGCGCGATGTCGGCGGCGGGCAGGTAGGAGCGCAGGGCTGCGGCGAGGTCTTCTGCTTGGCGGTCGGTGGGGGCGATGATGAGGCTGAGCGCTTCAGCGGTGGTATCGCGTACTGCGGTGGAGATGTCTGCAATGAGCGCGGCGTGGGTTCCGGCGACGGCGCCGATGAGGGTGCGTGCGCTACGTTCAGCGGGCTGTGCGGAGGCGGCGGTGCGGATCGCGGCCCAGCTGCTGAGTTGGTTGAGGGTGTTCAGGAGGGGGTGCAGGGGTGCCTCGAGGGGCTGTGCAGTAGCTTTTCGGGTGGTGCTCACGGGTTCTCCTGAGTCTGGGGTCTTCGCTTGCGGCGGTTGAGCTGGTGGAGGGCTGCTATGGATAGTCGGTATTGGGCGGTGCCGGTTTGGGGCGTCCGAGTGAATTTGCCTTTATTTCATGGTGCTTTTTGTGCGTTTTGGGGTGTTTTTTTGCGGCTTTTCCATTGTAGGACTTGTCCGCTTTTTCTGGCATTTTTCTCTTGTATTCTTCTGCGATGGAATATATTCCTTTTTGCACTCGGTTGTCGCTTTCGTGGGTGATATTTGAGTATGGTTTTCTTCCGTGTCTGTTCCTGTGCCACAACGCTCATCGCATGGGGCGCAAATCACACACTCATGAGCGTCTTTGCACTTTGTGCACCATTATTTTCACAGCTTAATCCTGTACCCTAATCATTAACGCTTACAGAAAAACCAGACAGTATATCCCCTTCCGGATTCTGTTTACCTCTTCCAACCAACCTCAGGTTTTCAGTACTTACTGCGGTTTTTCTAGTGCGCTAAATTCACCGTATCTTTCGATGTTTCTTCCGGAACGTCGCATCAGAAAGACGCATATGACAACCACATACACGAACAAACCCGCTGAAAAGCGCCATGCCCGTTCATGGTCTGCTAAAAAGTGGGCCGCTTTCGCACTCGCTTTTGGTACCGCTTTCACTGCGGCACCTCTTACTCCTACTACTCCCGCCTCGGCTACGACCGGAACCCATGACGGTTCCAGCAGCGATAAAGCGGCTGCTTCCTGTTACGAGGTCAAGCAGGTTAATCCTTCTGCCTCCTCTGGCACTTACTGGCTGTACACCCCGCAGATGAGCGGCCCGGCACAGTTCTACTGCGATCAGGAAACTGATGGCGGCGGCTGGGTCATGATTGGTCGCGGTCGTGAGGGTTGGACCGAGTCCTACAATGGCACCGGCGACCCGAATCAGCTGCATCAGAACCCCACCGGTCCTGCCGCTTTTACTCCGGTCCAGCTTCCCGCAAACACTGTCAATGCGCTGCTGAACGGCGTTAAGCCTCAGGACCTTCCCGACGGCATGCGCCTGCGCCGTGCTCACAATGCGAGGGGAACCCAGTGGCAGAACGTTTATGTTCAGCGTCCTCAGACTGAGCAGTGGACCTGGGCGATGAGCTACGGTCAGCGTTGGGGCACCGTGAAGTTCACCGGCGCCGGCATTAACCGCACCGCTCATATGGGCGGTTCCGCTTCGGAGATGGCTCCGGGCATTACCACCAGCTCTGTTCGTTTCTTCGCGAACCCGAACCAGGGCTACCAGATTGGTTTTGCGTACGGTGCACTGGTGAACTTCGGTAATGAGAATTCTGATTCGTATATTTACCACAAGCGCGGTTCCTTCGGTTACTCTATCCCCTTCACCCAGGTGTTCCTGCGCCCGAAGCTGACTCAGCGTGACTTGAACTTCTCGCAGATTGGTTCTGGCTCTGCCGCCAGCAACCGTCGTGCTCTGCCCAATAGCTACACGATGCCCGTTCGTTGGCGCACCAGTGAACAGACTGGCACCGGCAAGAAGAACGAGATGAACACTTACGTTCAGGCTATTACTCAGGTGGGCGACACCGTCTTCACCGGTGGCGACTTCAAGTATGTGGAGTCGGCTGGCGGCGAGCGCGTTGATCAGTCGTACCTGGCTGGTTACAACGTGGATTCGGGTGAGCTGGTTCGTTCCTTCCGCCCGACTTTCAACGGTCAGATTAAGGCTCTGGAGGCTCTGCCGAATAACCGCCTGGCGGTTGGTGGCGAGTTCACCGAGGTTAATGGCGAGAAGGTTGATCACTTCGTCATTCTGGATGCGACCACCGGTCAGATTGACCGCACGTGGGATGTTCAGGTTCAGCGCCGTAATGGTGCTGCCGCGCAGGTGAAGACCCTGCTGGTTCAGGATGGTTACCTCTACATTGGCGGTAACTTCACCCATGTAAAGGGCAATACGTCTAAGGCGTACGCTTACTCGCGTGGTGCCGCTCGTATTAAGCTCTCGAACGGTGCGGTGGATTGGAACTGGCGCCCGAACTTTAACGGTACGGTCAACGGTATTACCGCTGCGTCCGATAACTCGACTGTTCACGCTGCGGGTTACTTCACTGAGCTGAATAACCAGCGCGCGTTCCGCCTGGCGGCGCTGAATGGTTCTAACGCTTCGAACATTAAGTGGGAGTGGGAGCCGTCGCTGAAGCTGAACATTACTGACCGCATTGTGTACGCGTTCCAGTTCGATGTTCAGGATGCTGGTTCGACCGTGTGGACTGGCGGCGCTGACCACCTGATTGCGAACTACTCGAAGAACGGTTACGGCCGTATTTCTTCGTCTATCTCTAAGTACGGTGGCGACTGGCAGGATCTGCATCTGAGCGGTAACACCATTTACG
>NZ_KV795254.1:183051-186195 GCF_001808955.1 Rothia sp. HMSC078H08 | reverse complement strand
GCGGTAACACCATTTACGGTGCGTGCCACTGCGGTGATGTCCTCTTCGAGGGTTCGACCGGCTACCACACGTATTGGAAGGAATCGAAGGCGGTTCACCGTATGCGCCTGGTCGCAGCGTTCGATAAGGATAGCGGCGAAGTCATCGGCGAGTTCAGCCCGGTTCTGAAGGGCGCTAGCGGCTACGGTGTTTGGGAGTCCTTCGTGGATTCTCGCGGCAACCTGTGGGTTGGTGGCGACATTAACCGTTCGCTGGGTGCTAATGGTGAGCAGCGCACTGTCGGTTTTGCTCGTTTTGCTCCTCGCGATGTGACCGCCCCGTCGACTCCGTCGAATCTGTCGGTTCAGCGTGATGGCTCGACCGATAAGCTGTCTTGGTCTGGTGTTCGTGAGAGCGGTGCTCGCTACCAGGTGCTGCGTGATGACCGTGTGATTGCTACGGTCTCGGGCACCAGCTACGAGGTTGAGCATACTGATGGCGCTCGCTACTATGTGCGTTCCATCGATGCGTCTGAGAACTTCTCGGCTTCCACAGGAGCTGCTCAGGCTTAGGCCAGATTGTTGATCTAGTTTCTTTGAGCCGCCGCCTGGTTCGGGCTCTGCAGGGTTTGCGGGGTCCGGGTCAGGCGGCGGTGCACCCGGGGTGTATGCCCTCTATAGTTTTGGTTCGGTCCGGTTTTCCCAGTTTGCTATCTCTTCGCCTCTGCGGCGGCTATGATGGGTTGGGATTCATTGCGTCGGATGGGTTGCTTCCGTCCTTTCCGATGATGGGCTGAATCTTGGTCTGTGGTGTTTCTTCGCTGTTGGTACGACAGAGGAAACTTCACAGATTTTTAGCGTTCCGCTTCGTACGGGTACAGTGCCATTGTTGGCTTCGTGCGTGAGGGGTGGGGCGTATTCATTCAATTTCCGATAACTACACTCACTGATTCCGGCTACAGACTCGCTGTTAGCGCAGTTCATAACGCTTCCCCCTTACCCCGATGCCTGGTCACTATGCTGTGCCTTGTGTGGGGTGGGTGTTGCTGTGTGAATTGCAGTTTTCTGCTGTGTGCCGGTTGAGGTCTCTAGGAGAGACAAATGAATTTTCTTCCGTTCACGCGTGGAGGGCGCGCGCAGGGTGCTGCTTCCTCCGCTTCTGAGGGCTCTCGCGTAGCTTCTCGCTCCGGGTCCCGTGCTTTGGGTGCGGCGGCTGCTTCTTTTGCGATGGTTGCGGCTTCTTTGGGTCCGATTGCTTCGGGCGCGCAGGCTGCTGATGCACGCTACTATGACGGTTCGTCGAGTGAGCGCGCGGCTGCGAGCTGCTGGGAGGTTAAGCAGAATAATCCGCGTGGCAAGAGCGGCGCGTACTGGCTGTACACCCCTGCGATGAGTGCTCCTGAGCAGTTCTATTGCGATCAGGAAACTGATGGCGGCGGCTGGGTTATGATTGGCCGCGGTCGTGAGAGCTGGACTGAGAACTACTACGGTCGCGGTAATGCCGATCAGCTGTATAAGAACCCGACCGGCTTTGATGCGGTGCAGCTCTCCGGCGTGACCGTGAACGCGCTACTGAACGGTACCCGTCCGCAGGATTTGCCCGATGGCGTGCGTTTCCATCGCGCGATGAACGTTGAGGGCACTACCTGGCAGGATTTTAAGGCTCACCGTGATTCCAGTACCGAATGGACTTGGACTTTGCGTTCAAAGATGTTCTGGTCAAATATTTCGGTCAAAAACACCTGGCAGTACAGTAACCGTTATGACTACGCCAACCGTGGTCAGGTGGCTGGTAACATCTTCACCCATGATTCTGATGATTTCCGTTCCCTGAACTTCGAAGAGAAGGCATCGCAGGGCTACAAGCTGGGCTTCACCTACGGTCGCAACGCCAAGATTACATGGTGGACCGAGACCTACCTGATGAACCGTCCTTCGGCGTATATTTACCGCCCGGCGGATGATTCGACCACTCCCCTGGTATTTACTCAGATGTTCTTGCGCCCGAAGGTGACTCAGAACGATTTGGTGGCTAAGGGTCTGCATGATTATGGCCAGCAGGGCGCTGCGGCAAGTAACCGCCGCGCGCTACCCAATAGCTACTCCGAGAAGTGGAAGTGGCGTACCAGCGCTGAGACCGGTACCGGCAAGAAGGGTGAGATGAACACCCAGGTTGAGGCTATCACCGAGGTCGGTGGCGCTGTCTTTACCGGTGGCGATTTCGCGTACGTTGAGTCGGCAAGCGGTGAGAAGGTTGAGCAGGCTTTCTTGGCTGGTTACGAGGTGGGTACCGGCGAGCTGCGCCGTTCCTTCCGCCCGAAGATTAACGGTCAGGTGAAGTCGGTTGAGGCTCTGCCGAACGGCCTGCTTGCTGTGGGTGGTTCTTTCGACCAGGTGAACGGCGAGTACTACAACGGTTTTGTAATTCTGGATCCGCAGACCGGTCAGGTTGCTAAGGACTGGGATATCCGCGTGGTTAGCCGCATTGCTTCCGTACCGGTACAGATTAAGACCCTGCACGTGCGTGATGGCTACCTGTACATTGGTGGTTCCTTCACTCACTTGAAGGGCCAGACCTCCCCCACCTACGCGTATGCGAGGAACCTGGCTCGCATTAAGTTGAGCAACGGTGAGGTGGACTGGAACTGGCGTCCGGTCTTTAATGGCACAGTTAACGGCGTGAGCGCTTCTGAGGGCAATGCCGATGTGTACGTCGCTGGTTACTTCACCCAGCTGAATAACCAGGAGGCGTTCCGTCTCGCTCATATGCAAGGCAGTAGCACGAACCCGGTGGCTTGGCACCACCGTCCTTCATACACCCCCAAGAATGCCCAAACCTGGGATTTGAAAAACGAGCGCAGGATGTGGGGCTTCCAGTTCGATGTTCAGGATGCTGGTTCCTCCGTCTGGGTGGGTGGCACCGAGCATATGATTACCCGTTACGAGAAGAGCTCGATGCGCCGCACCGACAGCGCAATTACTCGTGAGGGTGGTGACTTCCAGGATCTGCATCTGAGCGGTAACACCATTTACGGTGCGTGCCACTGCGGCGATTTCCTCTTCCAGGGTGCAGATACGGTCTATTCGGAGTGGGAGAACGCGACTAACGCTCAGACCATTCGCCTGGTAGCGGCTTTCGATAAGGACAGCGGTAAGATGCTGCCGG
>NZ_KV795254.1:168263-182951 GCF_001808955.1 Rothia sp. HMSC078H08 | reverse complement strand
CGATAAGGACAGCGGTAAGATGCTGCCGGAGTTCGCACCGATTATGAACGGCGCGTATGGATACGGTGTGTGGGAGTCCTTCGTGGATTCCACGGGCACTCTGTGGGTTGGTGGCGATATCCGTAAGTCGCTGGGCGCTAATGGCGTACAGCCGACTATTGGCTTCGCGCGTTATGCTCCTCGTGATGTGACCCCTCCGGCTCCCCCGAGCGATCTGAAGGTCACGACGAACGGTTCCAAGGATCAGCTGACATGGTCGGGTATTTCCGAGCGTAGGGTGAAGTACCAGGTTCTGCGCGATGATCGTCCTATTGCGACGGTTACGGGTACGAGCTATTCGGTGGATCACCGCGATGGCGCCCGCTATTATGTGCGCGCGGTAGATACTGCAGATAACTATTCGGCAAGCACCGAGGCTGTCCAGGCAGCATAACACCTCATCAGGGCGATATGCGCTTTTGTGACAAATAATTTTAGTGATGTTCGCCCTATTCTCCCGGGCTGGTTTTAAACCAGCCCGGGATTTTTTTTGCACATAGTGAATCTATTTCATTCATTTACATGAAGGTTTTTTCATGCAGAGATATATACTTACCTTCTAATCGAGTCAAAATAGAGCATTAGTTAGGGCTTATTCTCATCATTTATAAAAACGTTATTTTTGTAAGTCTAAGTATTTTCCCAGCTTTGCGTGTTAGCCTTTAGGTGCTTTGCCGCCGTGCAAGGTATTATCTTCCGGAATATAGTCATTCTCACTCCAACCACTAAAGAGGCTTCCATGTCAGTGTTCTTCAAGTACCCCTCCCGGTCCCGCCTTCTGGGCACCTTGGGTACCGTTGCGGTATCCGCCCTGGTCCTGAGCGCTTGCGCTACTGAAAACCCGAGCTCCGATAGCTCTTCGCCTGCTTCTGCGTCCGCGAGCGTTTCCGCGTCGGCGCATGCTTCCTCAAACAAGTCTTCGAGCGCTTCCCCCCAGGTTTCTGAGCAGGGCACCGCTTCTGCGTCCGCTGAGGCTTCGGGCGAGGCGTCCCCCAAGGCAGATGCTGAGGCCACTTCTTCTGACGGTCAGAAGCTTGAAGAGATTTACACCGGTTCGGAGGAAATGAAGAATGCTTCTTCCGTGCCCGTTGACACTGAAGAAGTGAAGAAGACCACCGAACTGGTCAATTCTTTTGAAAACATTCTGACCAAGGTTAAGGCAGCTCCTTCTGCCGCTCCGTCCCCGGAGCGCACTGCTGATCCGACCAGCGACGAAGAAGCTGAGCAGCAGAACGTTGAGCAGGCTCGTGCCGTTCTCGATGATGAGACGATTCGCTCCATCGAGGCTGTGGCTGTTGATTCCGCTGCCGCTGAGTTTGCCGTGCAGGCTTCCGAATACGCACTGGCAGGCTGGCACTATGAAGGTTCTTCCACTGTGGTGGGCACTCCCCGTATGACTGAGACTCAGTACAAGGGTCAGCCCGCGCGCATGCTGGAAGTATGCATGGATTCTTCCTCTGTGAAGATCTATGACGAGAATAATCAGCCCGTTAAGGATGACAATTCTCCCAAGCGTTCACTCAATATTTACACCCTCGTTCAGGTCGATGGTCAGTGGAAGATTGCGACCCATGATTTCCCGAACAATCCTGATTGTTAGGGTCTAATTAAGAGATGCCGGCTTCCAGCTACGATTCGCTAGAAACCGCGCATTATCATCCATAGCGCATTAATGTTGATGCGCACTCGATAACATTTCTTGGCATTCATTTGGAGATATTATGAAAGCCCACCTTGGCATGACGGGCTCTGGCTTTTCTCGTTCTGCTATAACCCGCTCAACTCTTTGCTTGAGCATTGCTACGGCTTTGGCTTTGCCCGTGGCTATCCCCGCTATTACGCCGAGTACCGCTGTCGAACAGACTGCGGAAAAAAGGGACTCTGCTTTCTACAATGGCACGACCTCCGAGCGTGCTGCCGCTAGCTGTTGGGAAGCCAAGCAGGCTAACCCCGAGGCAAAGAGCGGCGCCTACTGGCTGTACACTCCCGCGATGAGCCAGCCGACCCAGTTCTACTGCGATCAGGAAACTGATGGCGGCGGCTGGGTCAAGATTGGTGAGGGCCGTGACGGCTGGACCGAAAACTATGAGGGTCAGGGCGATACTTCGCAGCTCTACAGCGATGCCGCACCCGCGTCATCCGGTATGACTCTTGAACAGGGCAAGGCGCTGAGCTCCCTACCCGCCGCGAAGACCCCGATTCAGCTTTCGGGCACCACTATTTCTCAGTTGCTCAACGGCGTTCGTCCCGATCAGCTGCCCGACGGTTACCGTTTCCGCCGTGCCCTAAACACCTCGGGCACCAAGTGGCAGGAGGTGACGGTTGACCGCCGTCAGACTTCCGAGTGGACCTGGGCTCTGCGCTCGAGCGCTGTCTGGTCGAATACGATCGTCACGAACCCTGACGAGTTCTCTTCCTACAATGAAAATGGCCGCAGGGACTGGCCTGATGGCACGTGGGAAGACCACATTCTGCGTGGACAGAACAACGGCTTCAAGACTTTGATGTTTGATGAGTTGGCGTCCCAGGATTACCGTATGGGTTTCCGTTACGGTGCAAACTCTCCCATTTCGCAGGATGGCTCTGAGCCGGCAATCACCGATGCGCGGAACTCCTACATCTACGGTAAGGAAAGCAACGGTGAGGCCTCTTTCGGTTACACCCAGATGTTCCTGCGCCCGAAGCTGACCCAGAATGATTTGAACCTGGGCGCTATCCCGGATTCCGGTACCCCGGCGAGCGCTCGTCGTGCCCTGCCCAATAGCCGTTCGGCGGATTGGCGCTGGCGAACCAGCGCCAGGACCGCCTCCGGTAAAACCGGCGAAATGAACACCTACGTTGAGGCCATTACCGAGGTCGATCACGGTAACGGCACCTCCAGCGTGTTTATTGGTGGCGACTTCGAGTACCTTGAGTCCTCTACCGGTGAGCGTGTTGCGCAATCTAATATTGCTGCTTTTGACCCGGTGACCGGCGAGTTGCGCCGCGATTTTAAGCTGACTGTTGACGGTCAGGTGAAGGCTGTTGAGGCTCTGCCGAATAACCGTTTGGCTGTTGGCGGTAACTTCAAGCTTGTTAACGGTGAGAAGCATGAGAGCTTCGTCGTTGTTGACGCCACAACCGGTGAAGTTGCCCCTGAATGGGCCCAGGTTAAAGTCGAAGATCGCATTCGTACCGAGGTCATGACAGTGAAGACCATTCACCGTCAGGGTGACTACGTGTATATTGGCGGCACCTTTACCCACATTTATGAAAGTGAAAAGGCGGGTGAGGCGTATTCGCGCAATATTGCCCGTTTTAAGTTGGGCGAGCCTTCTAACGGTGTGCCCGGTATTGTGAGTATAGACCGTAACTGGCGCCAGGTGTTCAACGGTACTGTCAACGGTATTAGCGCCTCCGCTGATAACTCTCATGTTTACGTAGCCGGTTACTTCACCTGGCTCAACGGCGGCCTTGCCTACCGCGTGGCTGATATTACTCAGCATATGCAGAAGGGCAGCCCGTGGGCGTACCAGCAGTCTGAGATTCCTGCTGGCGCTAATGTCTCTGACCTGCGTAATGAAACCAAAATTTGGGGTTTCCAGTTCGACGTCCAGGATGCCGGTACCGGCGTCTGGGTGGGCGGTACCGAGCACCTCATCTCTCGTTACGATAAGGCGTCCTTGACCCCCACCTACACCGCGATTACCCGCGATGGTGGAGACTTCCAGGATCTGCACCTGCACGGTAACACCATCTACGGCGCCTGCCACTGCGGCGACTTCCTCTACCAGGATTCGCGTAACAAGCGGACCCCCGTGGGCGGTTCGAGCGTGATTCACTCGGTCAAGCTGGTTGCTGCTTTCGATAAGGACAGCGGTAAGATGCTGCCGGAGTTCTCCCCTGCTATTAAGGGTGACCACGGATTCGGTATCTGGGAGTCTTTCGTGGATTCGAAGGGCACCCTGTGGGTTGGCGGCGATATTCACCGTTCGCTGGGTGTTCACGGTACTCAGGATACCGTCGGTTTTGCGCGCTTTGAGGCTCGCGATGTGGCTCCTCCGCCTACCCCGCAGAACCTGAAGGTTGAGCTGAAGGACGATAAGGACGTTCTGACCTGGGATGCCGTGCAGGATACCGGTAGTGTCCGCTACCAGATTCTGCGTGACGACCGAGTTATCGCTAGCACTTCGGGTACGAAGTTCGAGATTGACCACACCGATAACGCACGTTACTTTGTGCGTGCAGTGGACAGCTCGGATAACTACTCTGCATCCACTCCGGTTCAGGTAGCTCCGGTTCGCCCGACTCCTACCCCCACGGAGACCGCAACCGAGACTCCTACCGCTGACCCGACGGCAAGTGTGGATCCGACTGCAGCTGCTGACCCGACCGCGAGCGCTGACCCCAGTGCTTCGGCAAGCGCTACCCCGAGTGCAGAAGCGACTACTGAGGCACCGAAGGTCCAGGATCCGGACCCGAAGGTTGAGGAGCCTAAGCCCGCCGATCCCAAGCCTGAGAATCCGAAGGAAGAAGCCGCTAAGGACCAGATTGTTCTGCCCTACGCCTCGGATTGGAAGTACATGGTCTCTACCCAGGCTCCCAACCGTAAGTACGGTTGGAAGTACAACTTCCACTTCAGCCTGGAAGATATTGCGCAGGAAGCATGGCAGACCGGCAAGACCCCGATTGGGGTCGGTACTGGTAACCTCAACACCTCCGTTAAGGTTCCGCTCGTGCGTTCCCGCCACAATATCTACGCCTACACCACCATCCAGCTCACTCGTGAGCAGGCCAGCCGTGATCTCGTGCTGACCACTTACGCGGATGACGCTATTGCGGTGGGTGTCAACGGTGAAGAGGTTGGTCGTTCCAACTTTGACACTCGTGGAAAGCTGTGGAATAGCGCGATTGCATCGAGCTCGATTGATACCGCTACGGCTCAGAAGACTCCGGTGACCTTCACCGTTCCGGCTTCTCAGCTGAAGGCTGGTGAGAACCTCATCGCTGTTGAGGTTCACCCGGGCATTAGCCGACGTAACGTTCGCCCGAATGTGAGCTTCGATTTGCAGGCTACCTCCAAGGCACCGGTTGCTGAGCAGCCCGCCGAGAAGGAAGGCGACAAGGAGGCGGATGCTCCCGCCGCACACGAGGCTGAGCAGCCCGTGGTCGACAACGCGAACAACGCGGCAGCCGGCCAGGGCGAGCGACGCATCGTCAATAACGGAGTCGGAACCCGCGTTCCGATGCAGTCTCGAAGGAACTAATACCTTCTAGATAATCTCAGCTAAATGGGGTTTGATTTTCTGAATGATTCAGGAAATCAAACCCCATTTGCGTATATTCCCCACTTTTCCGTGTTTTTTGCATCATTTATTCCCATTATTTGTGCTTCTGTCATGTGCCTCTCTGCACAATGTTCAGAAATGTTTTCTAAATCCACAATTCACGAGAACAAAGCGCCGATAACCCCCTCTAACAGCACACCAAGCCTACCCGAAGGATCCCGCAAATCTGCACCAAAGCGCATTGTCAGAGGGTTTTTACGACACAATTGTTGACCCTGACCACACGCCCCCTGTTGCACTTCATCTCGTTGTAAAATATCTATATAGTGGTGTACGTGAAAAAAGGGACCAACCACCTCTTTTTTCGCGTGCGAGACTTCCGGACTTTCTCGCAACCACCCCGAAAGGGAGTAATTCACTCTCCTTCACTCCTCTCACCGATTAAAAAGGAATGTGCATGTCCACCTCTGAGGCACCTCACGCCCCGAACTCCGCACCCGCATCGGGATTTTCTGCGAAGTTTTCTCACACCCTGCGCTCTCTTGAAGCAGCGCAGAAGCCCGGCATTGGCGTTCCCGCCTACACCCGCTGGGTCAACCGCCGAGTAGCACGCTACTTCGCCGCGGCAGCTGTCGCTCTGGGCATCACCCCCAACGGCGTCACCGCGATTTCCGCTGCATGTTCCGCTGCAGGCCTCATCGTTCTGATTACCTGCCCTCCCAGCATTGGTGTGGGCATCTGCGTTGCACTGCTTTTCGCTCTCGGTTACGGCCTGGACTCCGCTGACGGCCAGGTTGCTCGCGTGACCGGCGCGTCCTCCCCCGCCGGTGAGTGGCTCGACCATGTGGTCGACTCCATCCGTGTGCCCTCCGTGCACATGGCAACTCTGCTCTCCTTCCTGCTGTACCCTGCGCACTACTCCTTTACCGGTTCCAACGCATTCAACGGCTGGATCATTGCGATGCCCATGATTTTCACCGCGCTGACCGCCGGTCACTTCATGAGCCAGATTCTTGCTGAGCAGCTACGCAACAACCGCAAGACCGCTGCTCCCCCGACCGGTGGCCCCCTGCGCTCCTTCATCAACCTGCACATGGACGCTGGTACCCTCTGCTGGATCTACATTTTCCTTGGCTTCGGACCCGTGTTCGTCATCGTCTACGCGCTGCTTCTGCTGGCTAATGCCGCAACCGTCCTGCTGTCCATGCGTCGCAAGTACGTTAGCCTCGCGACCCCCGCTGAGTAAGGAGAACCCCAATGATGCACTTCACCTCTCGCAACCCTGCTGTTTCCGCCGTTATCGCAACCAACGGCAAGCGCCCCGAACTGCTTCGCGTGGCGGTCCGCTCCATCCTTGAGCAGAGCTACCGCGGCTTCGTTGAAGTTGTTGTCGTCTTTGACCGTGTTGAGCCCGACCGCCTCGAGGACATTGAGGTCGGCGAAAACCGTGCCCTGAAGATTGTCTCCAACACCCGCTCTGGCGGTCTGGCTGGCGGCCGCAACAGCGGCATCATTGCCTCCAGCGGTGAGATGATTGGCTTCTGCGATGACGACGACTATTGGATGCCGTCCAAGCTCACCCAGCAGGTCGCTCTCTGGCGCGAAAACCCCGAAGCAGCCGCTATCTCTTCGGGTATTACCGTCCGCTCCGGCGGTCAGGATATCGTGCGCCTGGCGCCCGAGCGCGCAACCTTCGCGGACTTCCTGCGTTCGCGCATCACCGAGATTCACCCTTCCGCTATGCTGTACTCTCGCGAGGATTTGCTCGGCGTTGACGGTAAGCCCGCTCGCATCGGCCTGGTCGATGAGGAGCTGCCCGCTGCCTACGGTGAAGACTACGACCTGCTGCTGCGTGCAACCCGCCACGGCGATGTGCTGAGCGTGCCCGAGCCGCTGATTCTGGTGCTCTGGGACCGCCCCTCATTCTTCTCCGGTAAGTGGCAGTCCATGGTTGACGGTCTGAGCTACATTCTGCGTAAGTTCCCCGAATTTGAGCAGGATCCCAAGGGTCTGGCACGTATCGCCGGTCAGATTGCGTACGCTCAGGCGTCGCTGGGTAACAACAAGGAGGCGCGTGCCTACGCTCGCGCTGCTCTGCGCCGCGACCCCAAGCAGCTTCGTGCGTGGGCGGCGTATGTTGTGTCCACCGGCGTTATTAAGCCCGCCACTCTTCTTGATCTCGTCCAGAAGACCGGTCGAGGTCTCTAACCAGGTATCGCACAGACATGGTTTCCTCTTCCGTTCTTTCCCCTCCGGGCACTTCGCCTGTGGCGCTGAAGGATTCTGCTGGATTGGATAGTACTCCGCCCAGCGGTATTCTGCGTGCCCGCGCGCGCAACCGTCCGGTATCTACGGCGCAGAAGAAGCTCCCCGCCTGGCCTCTGCTGGCGTTACTGTACGGCTTCCCGGCGCTGTGGGCTTTGGGTGTCCTTCAGATTGCGCCGCTGGTACTGGCAGCGATCATGCTTTTTTACCTCATTATTCGAGGTAATGTGCGCGTGCCCGGTTCCCTGTGGGTGTGGGGCGCATTCTGCGTGTGGGTTGTTGTTGCGGCGCTTGCCCTGACCCGTTCGACCGACATTATTGGTTGGGGTCTGCGCTTTGTGAATATTCTCAGCGCCGGCATTTACGCCCTGTACTACTACAACGCGCGTTCTTCTATTAGCCTCAATAGGGTGCTGGGTGGTCTGGCTACTCTGTGGGTGACCCTCATTGTCCTGGGTTACGGCGGCGTTCTCTTCCCTGAGTTCCGTCTGCGTACCCCGATGAGCTTCATCATGCCTTCTGGTTTTATGCAGAATCCGCTGGTGCGTGACTACATGCTTCCTCCCCTGGCTGAGGTTCAGCGTCCTTGGGGTGCTCCCGAGGCGTATATTCGCCCCTCCGCGCCGTTCCCCTACGCGAACAGTTGGGGTCTGGCGTACACCCTACTTACCCCGGTGATGCTGGCGTGCTTGCTTCGTCTGCGTTCCATCTGGCTGCGTATTGCGTTGCTGATTGGTATGGCGCTTTCTACTGTGCCTGCGATTGCGACCAGTAACCGCGGCATGTTCATTGGTCTAGGTATCAGCGCAGCGTACGTACTGCTGCGTCAGTTCCTTGCGGCTAATTGGCGTGCTGTGGGTACGGGTGTTGCGGCGATTACGGCTGTGGTTGTGGCGCTCTTTGCGTCGGGCACCGTGGATAACATTCTGGGTCGTCAGGACTACTCTGACTCCACCGGTGGCCGTGCGGCGCTCTACCGCGCCACCTGGAAGGCGACCTTGGAGTCCCCGATTATTGGTTACGGCACTCCGCGTATGGAACCGAGCATTGGCGTGTCAATGGGTACCCAGGGGTACCTGTGGACTCTGATGTTCTGCTTCGGCTTCGTGGGTCTGGCGCTGTTCGCGCTCTTCATGGTGTGCACTGTAGCAGGCGGCGCACGAGTGAAGACCACCTCCGGGTACTGGCTGCATAGCGTGCCGGTCGCGTGCTGCGTCGTCTTTATTTTCTACAGCTTCGATATTGCTCAGATGACCATTCTGATGCTCGCGTCGATGGCGTGTATTCGTTCCATTCGGGATGGTGAGGGGCTATGACGAAGAATCAGTCCCCTCGTGGTTTAGAGACCACTGCGGTTTCAGCTTTCGATGATGCCTACTCGACGGGCGGTCACCCTAGCCGCCGTGCACGCCTGCGTGAGAGCGGCGAGTACGTGGATCCTGTAGTGGAGCAGGCTGACTCGCAGGCAGAGTCTTCTACCGATGAGTTTGCTCCGACGGTGGACGATATCCGTTCCGGTCGTTTTCCTGCGACCACGGCGCTGTCGATTGTGCCTCCGGCTCGAGGCTTTGCTTCCGAAGAGTTACTGCCCGATTCTTTGGAGGCGGGTTCTTCGGAGTCAGGTACTTCGACTGCTGGTTCCTCAGCGGCAAACGCTACCGCTGTAGTGGGTGCTCATCTGTCCGGTTCCCGGCGGGTTGCCTCGGCTACTGCTGAGTCTGTAGAAAAGGCGCAGGAAGAAAAGACTCCGAATGAGAAGGCTAAGCCTTCCGCGTCAGGTGCTCAGGCAGATAGCGCATCCGCGAAGAGCGTGCCGGTTAAGAAAGCTCCCGGAAAGGCTAAGCAGCCCAGCCTGGCAAAGAGCGGCTCTCTTGCTTCTCTGTGCGTGATGTACGGCGCGGGTATCGCGTTCGTGACCACGATGGTGGTGTCGAACGGTATTGGTGCTGAGGGTTCGGGCGAGTTTTTCCGTCTGATGGCGTTGTTCGCGATTGCGATTTCGCTGGTGACTTTCGGCGCGGATACGGGCTTGGTTCGTACGATGAGTGCTCAGCGTGCGCTGGGTCGTTACGGTGTGCTTCCGCAGCTGATCCGTTACGGTCTGATTCCTTCGCTGGTGACTTCGGTGCTTCTGGTGGCGGGTGTGTACATCTACACCGAGATTGTGCCGATGGCTCCCCAGTATCAGGCGGCGATGCGTGTCAGTTCGGCTTTCGTGCTGATAGCGGCGCTGATGACGGTGTTCTTCGGCGCTCTGCGTGGCCTGCATCGTGTGGTGACCTTTACGCTCCTGCAGAATGTTCTGCTTCCCACTCTGCGTTTTGCGGCGGTGGGTTTGGTTGTTCTGTTCTCGGGTCAGCTCATGGATTTGGTGTACGCCTGGACCATCCCGGTGGCGATTACTGCGGTGGTTGCCCTGTGGCTTTTGGAGCGGGCGTTCCCTTCCGAGGAGCATGTGGAGGTTCTTTCTTCTGAGGATTCTCCGCCTGAGACGTTCCGTTCGTTCTGGGGTTTCAGCTCTGCACGCGGTGTCGCTACCATTGTGGAAACCATCCTGGAGTGGATTGACGTGCTGGTGGTGACGGCGTTCTTGGGTGCCGCTGCCGGTGGTATCTATGGTGCTGTGAACCGTTGTGTTCGTGTGGGCACCATGATTGAACACACCGGCCGCGTGGTGACCGGCCCGTCGATCAGCGCAGCGTTGGCTACTCGTCAGCTCGATCGTGCTCGAGATATTTTCCTTTCGACCACTCGCGTGCTGACTGCGTTGTCTTGGCCGTTCTACCTCTCCCTGGCGTTCTTTGGTCCGACTCTTTTGGGCTTCTTCGGTAAGGGCTTTGAGGCTGGCGCCGGTATTCTCTGGGTGATCTGCCCGGCGGCGATGCTGTCAATGAGTGCCGGTGGCGTGCAGTCTGTTCTGCTGATGAGCGGTAAGAGTCGCTGGCAGCTGTTGAACAAGCTCTCCTCGCTGGTGGTGGCTGTGACTTTGAACTTCACCTTGGTTCCGGTCTGGGGCCTGTACGGTGCGGTGACGGCTTGGGCTTCTGCTCTGCTGATTGATACCTTCCTTGCGAGCTACCAGGTGTTCCGCCTCGTCGGTATTCGTGCTTCGGCCCGTGAGATGGCTCCTTCACTCTTCTTGGGTGCGGCTGTTCCGACGGTGTGCGCTCTGGCGTCTTTGGCTTTCTTGGGTCAGAGCGTGCTGGGCGTCATCGTGTACGTGGTGCTACTGGTGCCGGTGTACGGCGCGGTGCTGTACCGCTTCCGTAAGGCTCTCGGTATTGAGCGTTTCCTTTCCGCCCGCCGCGCGAAGTCTTAAGCCTTCAGCTTCCTCTACGTTTTTCTCCGATATTTAGTGTCCGTTTCTCTTCCTCTAGGATGTCCTCATGGATAACACCTCTCATACCTCCTCGGTTACCCTTGGCAACCAGGTACGTCGCATTTTCCGACACCGTCTGCTGATTCTGCTGTCGGTTGTGGTTTTCGCTGTGGCGGGTGCCGTCTACGGCTACATGACCAATAGCAAGTACACTTCTAAGGCTTCGCTGGTTGTTTACCCGCTGGTGGTTGATCCCGCCGGTACCGGTAGCGCTAACTCCGCGAAGGTGGATATTGCGACCGAGTCTCGCGTTGCATCCTCTCGCGAGGTTGCACAGAACGCGGCAAAGTCTCTGATTGCTAATGGCGATACCCTCTCTGAGGCTCAGCTGACCAGCCGCCTCATGAACTCCGTCAAGGTGACCGGCACCTCCCAGACTGCTGTTCTGGATATTGAGGTGACCCGCCCCAACGGTACGGAGGCTGCACGTTACGCTAACGCTATGGCGAACGCATACCTGCAGGTTCGTTCCGAGTCGCTGAAGAGCAGCGTTGATTCTGCTCTGCACCAGATTGATGAGCAGATTTCGGCCCTCGAGGGTGATAACAACCGTGCGGGTCTGCTCTCTCAGTTGCAGGACCGTCGCGCTCAGATTCAGCTGACTTCCACCACCGGTGGTCGCGTGATGAGCGAGGCTCAGGTTCCTTCTTCTTCCTCGGCTCTTGGCCCGGTGAAGATGGGTATTGTTGGTGCTGTTGCCGGTCTGCTGATTGGTGCTGTGCTGGCGTACGGTCGTGACCGCACTATGCGTCACGTTGGTTACGCTGATCGTCTGGAAGATGCTGGTATCCCGGTTCACGAGCTGGGTTCCACTTCTGAGGCGAATGACGCGTTCATGCTGCTGCGCACCATTGGTGCTCCCGACGGCGACGTGAAGAGCGCTGGCGCTTCCGGCATTGTGATTCTGCCCGGTACTGACCGCGGTGTTGAGCACCTATACCAGATGCTGCAGCGTGTTCTGCCCACCGAGTACGCACGTTTCACCGATTACGCTTCGGTCCGTGACGCGCTGACCCGCCACACTCCCGAGTCGCTGGTTGAGAAGAGCGAGACTCCTCTGGTGATTAGCCTGAGCACCGCTACTCCCCTGTCGACTCAGCTGCGTTTCGTTCAGGCTGGCGGCGTTGCTCTGGTTCCGGTGACTGCGGCTACTTCTCTGCAGCAGGTTCGTGAGCTCTTCGCTCAGCTGGATCAGCTTGAGGGCGTGAACGCTTTGGCTGTGTTCCTGGACCGCGAGTAATTGCGAGTAATCGGGTTCTGTTGATGGATGCCTCGCTTCTGTGCGGGTTCGTCCTTCGTCCTTGAGCGTAGGGTGCGGTGACACCTGCTGAGGCGAATCTGTTGATGCAGGCGTTGCCGAACCCGTCAGCTCACCCTTATCTTCTCTTCTTACTTTTCTCTTGTATTGGGGCTTTAGGAGAACACTATGACTGAGGCAATTTCCTCTCAGGCACCGAAGAAGAAGCTTCTGCTGGTTTCTAGCAGTGGCGGGCACTTGAAGCATCTGACGGCTACTTCTGCTGCGTGGCAGAATTATGACCGCGTGTGGGTTAGCTTTAAACAGCCCGATGTGGAATCTTCTCTGGCTGATGAGAAGACCTATTGGGCTTATTACCCGACCACTCGAAATATTAAGAACGCTATTCGTAATCTGTTCTTGGCATTTCGTATTTTTCCGAAGGAACGTCCGGATGCGGTTGTTTCTGCGGGTGCGGGTGTTGCTGTTCCTTTCTTTGTTGCGGCTAAACTTTTTGGCGTAAAGACTCTTTATATTGAGTGTTTTGACCGCCCGACTCTGCCGACGATGACCGGTAAGATGCTGTACACCTTTGCTGATCGAATTATTGTTCAGAGCGAGGAACAGCAGGAGAATTTCCCTGATTCTCGTGTGATTCATCCCATTTTCTAAGAGTGATGAATTTATCCTGAAAATAGCGTCCTCGCGTGTGCTGAGGGCGTTATTTTCAGGGTATAGTATTTATTAATACATACAAATACGCATAAGTCGTGCGCTCCACTGTGGACTCACCATCCAAGCGAACTAACCACTCGCCAGAGAAGCGTATGCGGAGATTACTCACCATTTTCTCCGGCACGACGCCGCCGCGTATACCAATGATGCCCTCCGGATTTTTGCGTCAGGTATACGGGGTTACTACCGATAAATACATAGAGAGGAATAGGCTATGTCTATTCAGGACTTCCCCCACGTCAGCGTTGATACTTCCAAGTTCGACCTGCCCGTATTTACCCCTGCCGTCGCGCCCGTTCGTATTCCTACTAAGACGTACGATTTGGTGGTGTCCCTCGGCACCGACGTTCACACTTTTGATCGTCTCCTGCGTTGGGTTGAGGCTTATCTTGAGGCTCACCCCGAGGTCACCTGCCTCGTGCAGCATGGCCACACTGCGCCCATTAAGCACGCAGACAACCTTAAGCTTCTTCCCGCCTCCGAGCTGCTGGACTACTACGCAACCGCACGCGTAGTACTGGTTCAGGGCGGCCCCGGTTCCATCCAGGATGCACGCCGTACCGGCGCTCTGCCCCTGGCTGTTCCGCGCCGCGCAGAGTTCGACGAGGTCGTTGACAACCACCAGGTCCCCTTCACCGCTCTGATGGAGAAGCGCGGCCACGCTGTTGTCGTTGAGAGCCGCGAAGACCTCTTCGACAAGCTGGATCTTGCTCTGGCGAACCCCTCCCTGTTCCGCACCGCTGAGCCCTACATCTCCACCCCGGAGATTTCTGCAGCGCAGCTGGGCGAGGAACTGCAGGATCTGCTCGCTGGCAAGACCCACCGCAAGGATTCCTTCTGGGGTCGCCTGAAGCAGGCTGCTCGCGCACACCGTGCGGGTAAGGCTGAGATGGCTCGCATCGACGCGATGGCTCCCAGCGCCTAACCAGCGTCTAAAAGCTTTAGCTTTCTAAACCCAGCATCCTTAGTGATGCGATGTGGGAGCCACCCGGAGGTGTTTCCCGCATTTTTAGACCGGCATGCGAACCCTCCAACCACCCTGTGAGAGGTTGCGGACGTTTTCCCTTGTTCACGGCATATTCTCAGGTGGATTCGCGTCTTTACATTGGTTGCGAAACCCCGCGCACCGTATCCTTAGAAGGGATAATGCGCGGGGTTTTCGCGCACTACGAAAGGAACAATTATGGCAGTTCAGGAATCGACCGTTATCAACGCAAGCGTTGAGCAGGTTATCGAGGCGTTCTCTAGCGAGGATTTCGCACGCTTCGTATGCTCCGAGGTTGGCGTGGAGTTCGGTAGCTTCTCCGTTTCCGGTGACACCTCCGCCGAGTTCACCGCAACCACCGAGCGTACCGTACCCGCTGAGCGCGTGCCGGACATCGCTCGTAAGTTCGTCGGCAACGGCGTTGCTATGACCCAGATGGACACCGTAAGCGCACCGGCTGCTGACGGATCCCGCACCGTTTCTACCGAGGTCAAGGTCAACGGCGTGCCCGTGTCCGCTCAGGCTACTCAGAAGCTGACCCCCGAGGGCGAGCAGACCCGCCTGGACGTCAACGGTGAAGTCTCCTGCTCCATCCCGCTGGTGGGCAAGAAGATTGCAGCCGCTGCTGAGCCGCAGGTTGGCCGCGTGCTGAAGGTTCTGGGCTCCTCCGCTGAGAAGTGGCTGGCACAGCGCTAAAGCTTATGAGACGCTCACCTTTGAGGTGTAGCTGATATACCGCCAATATGCAGAGGATCCCCGCCGTAAGTACTTACGGCGGGGG
>NZ_KV795254.1:103502-168163 GCF_001808955.1 Rothia sp. HMSC078H08 | reverse complement strand
CCCCCGCCGTAAGTACTTACGGCGGGGATCCTCTTTGTGTCTTTATGAGTCTTATGAGCTCTAACGCACCTATGAAGGGGTAGGAGCGTTAGGAGGCGACGGTCGCCTCGGAGTATTCGCGTTCGCCAAGCAGCTCAGCAAAGCGGCGCATCTCTACGCGCAGGTCGTGCTCTGCTTCGAGTAGGTCAACGACCTTGCGCAGCTTGGTGCTGGAGGTGTGCTCGGTGTAGGGGAAGTAGTGTACTTCCACGCCGACCTCTGCGAAGCGTGCTTCCAGGGCATTGCCCTTTTCGGTACCCTTCCAGTCGTCGCCCTTGAAGAAGACGTTGAAGGGCTTCTGCTTCCAGGTTTCGAGCTTGTCGGGGTTGGTTTCAACGTGCACTTCGTCCACGTAGTCGATGTGGCTGACGATGGCGGCACGCTCTTCGATGGGGATGACGGGGCGACGACCCTTGGTCACTTCCAGAACGTCATCGTGCACGACGCCGGCAATGAGGTAGTCGCAGTTTTCCTTAGCCTTGCGGAGAATCTCGAGGTGGCCGTAGTGGAAAAGGTCGTAGGCGCCTGCGGCGTAGCCAATAATCATAGGGCTTCCTTGTGGTTGGTAGCGGCGATGGTTATTCCGGTGTGGTTGAGGTACCAGAGCGGTGAGAAACATATCCGCGGTCTGGGGTGAGAGCCTAAGAATAAGTGAAGAATGTGCAATATTGAGAAAATATTTTCTTATTATTGCCCTATTTCTTCTCGCTGTCACCTCAGAGTGTGCGGGTCCGAAAAGAGTTTCTCGAGGGTGCTGGTTGGGCGCCCTTCGTCCTTTTATTTTACCAGTCACCTTTTTGGAGAAAAAAGAGAAAGATATAAAAATGAGGCGGATACAGTGTAGTATCCGCCTCATATTTTCTATACGTCGCTTGAAATCAAAGAAAGCTTATATAGATAAACAATTAACCGCTAGATTTTAGCGAAGAGTTTTAGCCAGTATTTTCTGCACGCTTTGACCGCATATACTTACGTTCTTGTGCAATATTTTAGGTTCAGTAGCCATTCGGTATTTTCGATTGGCGTTCAAATACTAGCTACTCCCCCACCGGTTCAGCCTACCTTCTCAGCAAAGGTTTAGTTCTTCGCAGCTGCTTCCTTAGTGGCTTCCTCAACGGCAACCCAGGAGAGCATTGCGCACTTCACGCGCGCCATGAACTTCGAAACGCCGGAGAAAGCCGCCATATCGCCGTACTCCTCTTCGTCCAGAGTCACCTTACCGCGCGAACGCAGCATCTCGCGGAACGCATCCACGTGGCTCTGCAGCTCGGAGGTGGTCATGCCGGGAGCCATTTCAGAGAGCACGGAGGCGGCAGCCATGGAGATGGAGCAACCGTCGCCTTCCCAGGAGATCGACTCGATAGTCTTCTCGCCGTCCTTCAGCTCGTCAGAGAGCACCACACGCAGGTTGATTTCGTCACCGCAGGTGGGGTTGTACTGGTGGTTATCGGCGCTTGCGTGGCCGGCGGGTACCTCTACGAGGTGCTCGCCGCTACGCTGCTTGGAATGCTCCAGAATGATTTCCTGGTACAGGGATTCAAGAGACACGGTGTTCTTCTTCCGTCAGTTGGTCTGTCTGAAAAATTGAGGCGTTAGCTTCTAACGCGTCTACGTTTAGAACCCGAAGTAGGGGCGCACCTCGGCAAGTGCCTTCAGGAAAGCGTCCACATCTTCGGTGGTGTTGTAGATGTAGGTGGATGCACGGGTCGAGGCGGTCACACCGGCGCAGCGGTGTAGCGGCTGGGCGCAGTGGTGGCCCACGCGCACAGCGATACCCTGGGTGTCGAGTAGCTGGCCCACATCGTGCGGGTGCACACCCTCAATGGCGAGAGCAACCAGGCCGGCACGCTTGGAGGGGTCGGCGGGGCCGAGCAGGCGCACGCCCTCAATCTTCTGAACACCCTCAACCAGGCGAGCGCCCAGTTCGTGCTCCCATGCCTCAACGTTCTCCATGCCCAAGTGCTGCAGGTAACGCACGGCGGCGGCGAAGGCGACTGCCTGCGAGACGCGCTGGGTACCCGCTTCAAACTTGATGGGGGCGGGCATGTATTCGGCATCCTGCAGACCCACGCGGGTAATCATGGAGCCACCGGTCAGGAAGGGTGGCAGGGCCTCAAGCAGTTCGGCACGACCGTAGAGGGCGCCAATGCCGGTGGGAGCCAGCATCTTGTGGCCGGAGAACGCCGCAAAGTCGACGTCCAGGGCGTGGAAGTCTACGGGCATGTGCGGCACGGACTGGCAGGCGTCCAGCACAACGAGAGCGCCGTGCTTACGAGCCATGGCGACCATGCGGGGCACATCGGTAATCGCGCCGGTCACATTCGAGACGTGGGTGAACGCCACGATGCGGGTCTTCTCGTTGATGATGCCCTCGGCAGCAGCGTAGTCGAGCTGACCGTCCTCGGTGGAGGGGATGTGGCGCAGAGTTGCGCCGGTTCGCTGAGCAAGAATCTGCCAGGGAATGAGGTTCGCGTGGTGCTCAATCTCGGTGGTGACAATTTCGTCGCCAGGGCCCAGTGCGAAACGCTCAGCAGCCGGACCGCCGATACCCTGAGAGGCGTTGCCAATGGAGTAGGCGACCAGGTTCAGCGCCTCGGTTGCATTAGAGGTCCACACGAGCTCTTCATCAGTGGCGCCAACGAAGTTCGCAACGGTGATGCGCGCGTCCTCGAACAGGTCGGTTGCCTCAACCGCGAGGGTGTGTGCGCCACGGTGTACAGCAGAGTTAGCGTGCAGGTAGAAGTTACGTTCAGCGTCGAGCACCTGAAGCGGTTTCTGACTGGTCGCCCCCGAATCCAGGTAGACCAGAGGATGCCCGTTAACCTCAGTGTTGAGGATAGGAAAATCCTTACGAAGCTGGCGTACAATGTCGTCGCTCAGCGGGGTGTTGGCGGGGGTGGAGTATTCAGCCACGGGTACCTTCTTCTCTCGCTCATACGCTCCACGGTCGGGTGTTTTCCCGTCGTGGAGCGTATAACGTCATTCTTTTCTAGCTTATTCCCTCACCGGGCTCTTGCATAGTTAGGTAGAGCCTAGTTCACACATCGGCCCGCATCATGCATTACCCCAGTTCAGTGTTGACCCAGTTCAGTGTTTACCCGGCACGGGTCATACGGCTAGGAACCTGCGCCGTGGTAGCGCTGCTGGGTTGCCAGCAGGCCTTCCTTTACGAGCATCATGGTTGCATCCGCTGCGTTTGAGATGAGGAAGGGCAGGTCCTTCGCTTCGGTGCTACTGAAGGGCTTGAGCACGAAGTCTGCGGTGTCCATGCGTCCGGGAGGACGACCGATGCCGGTGCGAACACGGTAGTAGTCCTTGGTGCCCAGCGCCTTGGTGATATCGCGCAGACCGTTGTGGCCGCCCTCTCCCCCACCGATCTTGAGCTTAATGGTGTCGAAGGGGATATCCAGTTCATCGTGCACCGCGATGATACGGTCGGGGTTAATATCGTAGAACTGGGCTAGAGCCGATACCGGGCCGCCCGAGGTGTTCATATAGGTCAGGGGCTTGGCCAGCACTACCTTGGGTCCGCCTATACCCAAACGTCCTTCCAGCACCTGGGCGCGCGCGCGTCCGTGCTTCTTGAAGCCACCGCCTACTTCACGCGCCAGTTCATCAACCACCATCTGGCCGATGTTATGGCGGGTTTTCTCGTACTCCGGGCCCGGGTTCCCCAGACCAACAATGAGCCACGCATCAGACATATCTTCGCCCTTTCCACGGCGCTGTAAAAGGTTTTTAGAAAATTCATGGACTACACCATTCTATGAGTATGGCCCGCTACCACCTCAGAAGAGAGGTAGCGGCGGGCCATCCACAAATCATTGTTGCGCTAGGCGCAGGGCGCGGTCTAGTGCTTTGAGTTATCTGAGTCGTGAGCTTCGCCAGCCTGATCTGATTCCTCGGAAGCTTCAACGATGTCACCCTCGGGTGCGTTTTCGCCTTCTTCACCGGGCTCGGGAACGTCGAGTTCCTCGGGCTCAGAAACGTTAACGATCAGCAGTTCAGCGTCTGCAACCAGGGTTACGCCTGAGGGCAGTTCAACGTCTGATGCCAGAACGTGAGCGCCAGCTTCGCGGCCTTCGATGCTCACGGTCAAAGCTTCGGGTGCCTTCAGTGCGTCAGCTTCAACCAGAAGAACGGTTTCTTCCTGGTTAGCAACGGCGCCAACAGCAGGCTCGCCTTCAACGTGTACAGGAACCTCAATCTCAACGCGCTCGCCGCGCTTAACGGTCAGCAGGTCGATGTGCTGCAGTTCAGGGCGGATTGCGTGACGCTGGATGTCCTTGATCATTGCGAGGTGTGATTCACCTTCGATGTCGAGGTCGAGGATAGCGTTGGGGACGCGGGCAGCCAGGGTGGTTGCGTGGCCGGGGAGTACTACGTGCTTGGGCTCTTCGCCGTGGCCGTAGATGACGGCGGGGATGTCGCCTGCCATGCGGATGCGGCGCGCGTAGCCCTTGCCGAAGTCGCTACGTACGGTAGCTGAAATTTTGATGGTATCTGACATGAGTTGTCCACCCTTTCTTGGTTAGAAGTTATGCGCCAAGTGGAATAGGGACTGGCGCCAGAAATCTCTTTCCAACCAGCCACCGTCAGTTACGGACCTACACGTTTCGTGTATTCCACCGCCTTGGCCAAGACAATATTGTACAGGTTCCCGGCTCTTCTTCAAGGGCCGGGAACCTGTGATATGGCGCTTTTCACGCCTTTTATGCTGTTGTCAGCAGATATAGAGCCAATTCCTTAGAGGATTAGGAGCCCATTTCTGCCAAGTAGGCGGCAAGCGCCTCGCGGTGATCGCGCGGGGTGAAGCCTGCAGCAATCAGCTTGGACAGGTCCATTGCCGAGTTCGTCGGACGGTGAGCGAAGAGCTCAGCGTTGGCGAAGTATTCCTCGGTGGTGGTGTCGCTGACTCGTGCCGGGTCGTGGCCGGTGCCCTCGTACACCGCACGAGCGAACTGTGCCCAGTTGATGACTTCACCGGTGTTCGACACGTTGTAGGTGCCGTATTCAGCGCCGGAGAAGAGCAGGTGCAGAGCAGCAGCTGCCAGGTCCTGGGTGAAGGTCGGGCGGCCCCACTGGTCGGCGACCACGGACGGGTCGATACCGCGCTCAGCCAGGGATGCCATGGTGCCAACGAAGTTCTTGCCGGCGCCAACAACCCAGCTGGTGCGCAGGGTGTAGTGCTTACGCCATGCGGCAGCGGCAACCTCACCGGCAGCCTTGGACGCGCCGTAGACGCTCAGCGGTGCCAGGGGGTAATCCTCCGGGTATTCCTCGCCCAGGGGCAAGGAGCCGTCAAAGACGTAGTCGGTGGATACGTGAACCAGCGGCAGGTTAGCTTCTTCACAGATGGAGGCAAGAGCGCTCACGCCTAGGGCATTAGCTGCCCAGGCGTCGCAGCGACCCTCGGGGGTTTCAGCCTGATCCACTGCGGTGTACGCTGCAGCGTTGATGACCGCGCGGAAGGAACGCCAACGGAATGCGTCGCGCCACTGCTCGGGCTTGCCCAGGTCGAGGCGGTCGCGATCCACAGCCAGGAAGGGTACGTTCTGCTCGGTGAGCTGGCGAACCAGCTCGGTGCCGAGCTGACCGCCCGCGCCAATGATCAGGATCGGGTCGGCTTCCAGGGGCTTGATCTCGTTCAGACGCGGGTGGTTACGGTCCTTCTCGGAGAGCTCTGCCTTCGCCAGGTCGATGGGCCAGTCGATTGCGACGGTCTCATCGGCAAGGTTCAGGAAGCTGTAGCCGGATACTGCGTCCGCCGACCAGTGGTCGTTCACCAGGTAGGTGTAGGCGGTGTTCTCTTCCAGGGTCTGGAAGGAGTTACCCACGCCGCGGGGCACGAAGATTGCGGTGTCCGGGCCCAGCTCCACGGTGACGACCTTGCCGAAGGACTCGCCCGCACGCAGGTCAACCCACGCACCAAAGATACGGCCGGTCGCAACAGAAACGTACTTATCCCACGGCTCGGCGTGGATACCGCGAGTGGTACCTACCGAAGCGTTGAACGAGATGTTGTTCTGGACGGGGTTGAAGTCGGGCAGACCGGCGGCGAGCATCTTCTCGCGCTGCCAGTTTTCCTTGAACCAGCCGCGGTTATCGCCGTGAACCGGCAGGTCAATAATGAGCAGACCCGGAATCTCGGTTTCAGTAACCTTCAATTCCTTAGTCATTACTGGCCAGCCTTTGCGTACTTAGCCTCAACCTCAGCCTTCAGAGGCTCCCACCAGCCGCGGTTCTCGGTGTACCACTTAATGGTGTCGGCAAGACCGGACTCGAAGTCGGTGAACTTCGGCTCCCAGCCGAGCTCTGCACGCAGGCGGCTACCGTCGATTGCGTAGCGCAGGTCGTGACCGGGGCGGTCAACCACGTGCTCGAAGTCGTTCTCGTCCTTGCCCATTAGGCGCAGGATGGTGCGCAGAACGGTGATGTTGTTCTCTTCGCCGTCTGCACCGATGAGGTAAGTTTCGCCAATCTTGCCCTGCTCCAGGATGCGCAGCACAGCAGAAGAGTGGTCGGATGCGTGAATCCAGTCACGAACGTTCAGGCCCTCGCCGTACAGCTTCGGGGTCAAACCCGAGAGGATGTTAGTGATCTGGCGGGGGATGAACTTCTCGATGTGCTGGTAGGGGCCGTAGTTGTTGGAGCAGTTAGAGATGGTTGCTTCAATACCGAAGGAGCGGACCCATGCGCGCACGAGCAGGTCGGAGCCTGCCTTAGTGGAGGAGTAAGGGGAAGAGGGGTTGTAGGGGGTGGTTTCGGTAAACTTTGCCGGATCGTCCAGCTCGAGGTCACCGAAGACCTCGTCGGTGGAGATGTGGTGGTAGCGAGTGCCGTGCTTACGGACTGCTTCCAGGAGGCTGAAAGTACCGATGAGGTTAGTGTGAATGAACGGTTCGGGGTTGGACAGGGAGTTGTCGTTGTGCGATTCCGCTGCGTAGTGAACGACAGCGTCTGCCTTGCCGACCAGCTCGTCAGCCAGCTCGCGGTCGGCAATGTCGCCTACGACGAGCTTGAAGCGGGATTCGGGAAGACCCTCCAAAGACGCAGCATTTGCGGCATAGGTCATCTTATCCAGCACAGTAATAGTGTGATCAGTGTTATCGATGAGGTGGTGAACAAAGTTCGAACCAATAAAACCGGCGCCGCCGGTAACAAGAATGTGAGCCATACGGTAGATTTTACCTGGCTAAACAGCGATTTTTATGCCTCAACAAAGAGATAAACATGACACAATAAGAAGTTATGAAGGGAATTATTCTTGCCGGCGGTACCGGAAGCCGTTTGCCCCCTATCACTCAGGGCATTAGCAAGCAGCTCACTCCGGTCTATGACAAGCCGATGATTTACTACCCGCTGTCCACTCTCATGCTGGCGGGTATCCGCGATATTTTGATTATTACCACTCCTGCCGACCAGGAGCAGTTCCAGCGACTGCTCGGTGACGGTTCCCGTTTCGGTATTAATCTCGAATACAAGGTGCAGCCTTCCCCGGACGGTCTTGCACAGGCATTTATTCTGGGTGCCGACTTTATTGGTAATGACCCCGTAGCCCTCGTGCTCGGTGACAACATCTTCTACGGTCCCGGTCTGGGTACTCAGCTTGCCACCTACGAGCAGAAGGACGGCGCAACCGTCTTCGCTTACCGGGTTGCTGATCCTCGCGCCTACGGCGTGGTGGAGTTCGACGAGAACTTCAACGCACTGTCCATCGAAGAGAAGCCCGAGAACCCCAAGAGCGACTACGCTATTCCGGGTCTGTACTTCTACGACTCCAAGGTTGTAGAGTATGCACGTCAGATTAAGCCTTCTCCGCGCGGTGAGTTGGAAATCACTGACCTCAACCGCGTCTACCTGGAACAGGGTAAACTGAAGGTTGAGGTTCTGCCTCGCGGTACCGCGTGGCTCGATACCGGAACCTTTGATTCACTCGCTGATGCCACTAACTTCATCCGCACTGTTCAGAGCCGTCAGGGCCTGTCAGTTGGTTGCCCGGAGGAAATTGCGTGGCGCCACGGTTGGCTCTCCGATGAGCAGTTGCGCGACATTGCTACCCCGCTTGTTAAGAGCGGTTACGGTAGCTACCTGCTCGGATTGCTCCGCTAATAAACACCAGGGGATTTTCGTATCCCTTCACCGCCTGCAACAACACTCCACGTTGCAGGTACACTAACTCAAACTTTCTGGAGTATTCTCACTACCATGACCATTTTGGAATTTTTCCGCACCACGAGGGCTAACCTCTGGCTGCTGATTATTGGCATCGTTGTCGGTGCCGCAGCGGGCTTCGGCTATGCCTCTCTCCAGCCGAGGGTCTACGCTGCTTCGTCCTCGGGCTACGTGACCGTGGGCGAGTCCGGTACGGTGGATGTTCTCTCCGGCTCTACAGCCGCTAAGGAGCGCGCTCGTTCCTACGCTGCTATCGTCTCCTCTGAGGCCGTGGCACAGAAGATTAAGCAGAACAACCCCGAACTCTCCATGACTACCGGGCAGATTCGTGCAAGCCTCACTGCAACTGCGGGTGATAACGCCGCGCTGATTACCGTGAGCGCGCAGGCTTCTTCCCCGAAGAACGCACAGTTGCTCGCTAACGGTGCGTTGCAGGCTACCGCCGACTACATCAAGGAGATTGAGCAGAACCCCGGTAATGCTCAGGCTCTGGTAAACGGCGAAAACACCGGTGCATCCCCGACTGGCGGCAACACCGTTCGCGTGATTCCGCTGAATAACGCAAGCGTGAACCCGCCGCTGGTAGCTCCGAATTACCAGCAGAACACTCTTATCGGTGCTGGCACCGGTTTGGTTCTGGTCTACGCTGCAATCTTCCTGCGCCGCGCACTGGATCAGCGCATCCGCACTCGTGACGATGCTACCAAGGCAACCGGCGCGAGCATCCTGGGTGTTCTGCCCGTCAGTGACGACCTGAACGAAGAAAACATCGTTAACGGCAACACCGACGACCACATCGCACAGGAATCCATTCGTCAGTTGCGCACCAACCTGCGCTTCGTGAACGTTGACACTCCCCCGCGTTCGTTCATCGTCACCTCCGCAGTGCCCGGTGAAGGTAAGTCTACCGTGTCGCTGTCGCTGGCTCGCGCAATGGCTGATGCGGGTTCGCCCGTCATCCTCATTGACGCCGACCTGCGCCGCCCGACCGTGGCTAAGAAGCTGAAGCTCGACGCTAAGGTCGGTCTGACCCAGGTTCTGGCTGGTCAGGTTGAGATTGCTAACGCTGTGCACCAGCTGGGTGATTCGAACCTCTTCGTCCTGCCTGCAGGCCGTATCCCCCCGAACCCCTCCGAACTTCTGGGTTCGGATAAGATGCGCCAGCTGATTAACGAGCTCTCCGAAGAGTTCATCGTGGTCGTTGACGTTCCGCCGCTGTTGCCCGTGACCGACGCTTCGCTGCTCTCCCACTCCGTGGATGGCGTGATCCTCGTTGGTTCTATCGGCCGAAGCCACCGTGAGCAGATGACCGAGGCTGCCAACATCCTGAAGAAGGTCAACGCTAACCTCCTCGGTATGGTTCTGAACCGTGCACCCCGTAAGGGTCTGGGTAACTCCTACTACGGCTTCGGCTACGCAAGCGCCTACGTTGGTTATGCAACCTACTACGGTTACGGCAAGGACGGCGACAAGAAGTCGTCAAAGAAGTCCTCGGCTAAGAAGTAATAACGTAATAAGCGCCCTAAATTATAGGGAGCGACTTAGGGCGGGATGGGCAGTATTTTCTGTCTGTCCCGCCTTATACTTATCTGGTATACATGTGCACCGAAAGGCTATTGTGACCACTCACTCATCCAATACCCCGGAGCCGCAGACTACTCCGCTCGCGGCACGGATTCGGCTTGCGCACGCCTACTTCCAGCGAATTGCCGACATGCACTCCATCGATATTCTGCATGTCAAAGGCTACGCTTTCTCCCAGGAAATTTACCGCAAGGGCAGGTACAGCTCCGACGCTGACCTGCTCGTCCGTCCCTCTCACGTGGACCGCTTTGTAGAGATCCTTCTGGCAGATGGATGGCGTATCCAAGCCCACTTCGAAACAGGTTCCGTGTTCGAGCACGCGATGACGCTCTACCACGCTTCATGGGGCCTGACCGATATTCATCGTTTCTTCCCCGGTCTGGGACGCCACGGCGACTACGAGAAGGCGTTTGACCGCATCTGGGCAGCGCGCAAGACCCGTATGATTGCACACCGCCCCTGCACTGTCCCCAGTGACCTGGACGCGCGTCTTCTCGTGGTGCTTCACCGCGCCCGCGCTGCCTCACGTTACAGCGCAGATATTAACTACCTGGTCTCCCTGCTCTCGTACAGCGATTGGCAGCGCCTGCGAGCCCGCGCGGAAGAGCTTGACTCCTCCCTCGCATATAGCGCGGCTATGGGCGGTCTGGAGCAGTACCGTGACGACCGAGACTACCTGCTGTGGCTGTCGGTCTCGCAGGATGTGCCCCACTACATTCAGTGGATTGGGCGTTTGCAGTCGGCATCCACCCTGCACGATAAGCTGCGCACCCTCAAAAATATTTTCTTTGTGAACAAGGACCATTTGGCGATGCAGCTGGGACGCACCCCCACTAAGGCAGAGATACGTGCAAAGTTCTTTGAGCGTTTCGGAATCAAGGTGAAAAAATGAGCAATCCGGTAGATTCCCGTCAGACCGTCTACGGTATTCCCGAGAACATCGCGTACGTTCATTCTGAAGAGTTCGCTAAGTACTCCCCCACGGCAACTTATCTCGCGAATCTTGCCAACGGGGAGCTGTCTGTCCTTCAGGACTCAGCCTCCATTATTTGGAGTATTTTTGAAGACCCGATGTCTCTGCAGGAGGCTATCGACGTGCTCTGCGAGATGTATGAACAGCCCGTAGAGACTATGGGGCCGCAGATTGAGGGTTTTATTCCCGAGTTGCTCTCCAAGGGGCTCCTAGAGGCCCGCTAAGGCCTCCAGAAGGCGCAAAGAAGGCGGGGCGGTAGAAAAAAACCTTAGTTTCTACCGCCCCGCCTTCTTCTATGAGCCGTTGAGCTCTTTTAGTCTTCAGGCAGAGCCTGCACGTACATCTTCAGGCGGCTGATGAAACGAGCCTCCGAGAAGCCATCAACGTGCTCACGGATGTAGTCGGCATCCCAGTCATCCGGATTGAAAGCCTTGAGGGCTTCCACCAGCTGTTCCACAGTCGGCTGGTTGATGAACATGCCGGTCTTACCTTCCTGAATGGTATCCAGGAAGCCACCCGCACGGTAGGCAATCACGGCCTTGCCGCTAGCGCCCGCCTCCAGCGGGGTAATACCGAAGTCCTCATAAGAGATAGCCAGCAGCGCCAAGCAGTGACGGTACGCGTAACGAAGCTGCGCATCCGAGACACCCGAAGCAATACGAACAGTCGGGCCAGCAAGGGCCTCCAGGCGTTCCTTCTCCGGGCCGCGACCAATCACCAGCAGCTTCTTACCCAACTCATTACACGCCTCAACAGCCTTATCAACATTCTTGTAGGGCAGCAGACGCGAAACAATCAGGAAGTAATCGTCCGATTCGGTAAACTCTTCCAGACCCGGAATAGGCTCAACCGGTGCGGTGGCGTCTACCGAGTGCGGCGGGAAGAAAATCGGAACGTCCTTCTTACCGTAGACGTTCTCAATACGCTTCTTAATCACGCTCGCATTCGCCACGTACACCGCCGAACAGTGAGCCGCCCAGTGATCCCACAGCATCAGTGCAGGACGCAGAGTCTTCAGCAGCAACGGCACGGGACCGGTGCTCTTCTCACCCAGGTACTGATCGCTCAGGTACAGCCAACGCGCCGGCGAATGGCAGTAAATGAACTTACGACCAGCAAAGTTGAAGCCGTGCGCCCAGCCGGTCGTCGACACCACAGCACGCTCAGCCGGCACCTTCAAGAGAGAAGAAGCAAACGGCAGAATCGGCAGAGCCATACGGTGGTTACGACGCAGGTAGCCAATCTTGTTCAGCGGACTCGTGATAATCTTCGCGTCCTTGAACTCGGGGAAGGTGCCCTCCGGGTCGTACAGAGTCGTGTAAATCGGTGCATCCGGGAACGCACGGTGCATTGCCAGCACAACACGCTCCGCACCGCCGCGCTGAGTCAGGTAGTCGTGGGCAATTGCAATCTCTTCAGTAGCCTCAGGCTTCACCAGCGGCACGTAACGACGCACCAGGCGGCCAAGCTTCTTGAGGCTCTTCGGGATATCCGCAAGCACCGCGTCAGGGTTCTTCGGCCCGGTAAACGGAGCGGAGGTCAAGAGCTGAGTGAGTGACATTTTCTTTTCCTCCTAGAAAACTTTCTGAGCTCGCTCAGGATAGTGAATACCGGCGTAAGATGCAGCCTCAACCTGCAAAGCCACAAGCTTCTCAGCCGCCTTAGCCGGCAGCTTGAGCAGAATCTTATCGCTCGCATCCCCCAGAGCCTTGATGGTCTTCTCGGTGGTGAAACGAGCGAGGGTCTTGACCAAGAAACCCCAGGGACCGGTCGGGTTCGGGGCAGGGTGCGCCGCATCGCCGTGCTTACGCACGAAGATGGTGCGAGCAGAACCCGAGTGTAGGGCACGCAGGGCACGCACCGCAGTGGTGGTAGCCTCAGCATAGTGCTTGACTTCAACCTCATCAGAGATGATGATGCGGCCACCAGCGTCATGGACCATTTTGCCCATGTCTACGTCTTCCCACCCGTAGAGGCGGTACGCAGGGTCGTATCCGCCAGTACGGTCAAAGTACTCCGCAGAGATAGAAGAGTTGCCGTTCCAGTACAGCCAACGGCCTTCTTCAGCTACGCTGAGGGCTCCCTCCTTGAATCGGGCATCGCGGAAGTTACCGTACACACGAGAATAGGGAGTGTCCGGGTACACGTTCTTCAAGGTACCAATCACACCGTCATAATCACGGTGCAGGCGAATCTGCGCCTCGACATAGTCAGCAGCAGGCTCAAGATCGTCATCACAACGGATGAGGATATCCGCATCAGCCGCACGGTGACCAGCGTTCAGCGCTGCCACACGACCGCGGTTCTCCTCGAAAACAATCTTGGTCAGGTTCAGCTTGCCTTCCGCAATGTAGCGGTCAAGCACAGCTTCGCTGTTGTCAATATCGCCGTCGAGGACCACGATAACCTGGAAGTCCTTCTCGGTCTGGGCGGCAAGCGCATCCAGCGGGTAGTGCAGAATATCTGCACCACCGCGAGAGGGAATGATAACCGCAGCCTTGTAGCGGTGGGTAGTCGTCATAATTTTCCTTCGGGGTTTGAGTGAGAGGATATCCGTTGGGAATGATCTATAGGTTTAGAAGCACCTTAGCGGATAAAACGTTCCAGGATCTCACCGACACGGACCTGACCAGCCTCAGGCGAATAGTTCTCCTGCCAACGCCAGAACAGCTCGGAGGTTCGCTCCGCCAGGGCATCCGTATCTTCTCGAAGCTCAGTACCCAGGCTCTTAATGGCCTGTGCAAGAGCTACCGGCTGATCAGCAGGCACAACGTACGGGTACGACGCGCCGCCCAGCACCTCCGACAGAGCACCAGCATCACTGACAACCACAGGGACGCGCGCGCTCATCGCTTCAGCGACCACCAAGCCAAAGGACTCAGGGGCAATCGAAGGTACAACAAGCATGTCAATGTCACCGAAAAGACGGTCTGGGGTAGTCCAGCCCAAACGCGTGCTGAACGTAGCAACACGGGCTAGGGCGTCCTCAACCTCAGCACGTTCTTCATCAGTTGCGAAGACAGGCTCGCCACCAATCACCAGGTCGTATTCAATGCCGTTAGCGTTCAAGGAGCTCATCGCCTGGCACAGGGTTGCAATACCCTTGGACGGGGTCAAACGTCCCAGGTAACCGATACGGAGGCGTCGCTCCCCCACCCGGTGATCCAGCTCAGTGGACACACCACTGACCCAGTTCGCGAACAGCTCGCTACCGGGGCAGGCACGAGCCACATAGCGGCTAGGCACCAGGGTGACAGACGCCTTATGGCGGGCAAAGGGTACGAGCTTCGCGTTCACACCGGTAGGCAGCTGGTGCAGGTGCACGATGCGGTTCTTACGGCCGCCCGTTGCCGCTGCGGGAACCAGACCATTGCACCACAACAGAACGTCCTTATGGCGAGCGTGCCAGCTACGCAGAGCCACCATGTACTGTGCGCGGTTCTTAGCCGGCAAGACAATGCGGGGGAACCCCTCATCCGCAGCAGCTTCTACAAGCTGCTTCGGCTCGGAAGGACCCACAATAGTGACCTTGTAGCCAAGGCTACGGGCTGCGCGAGCAATATTCAGGAGCATGACCTCGCCGCCGCCTATGTCACCGTTATTGGTAGCTATATAAAGCTCTTTCATCGTTATATTTTCCTTGCCCGCTGGCGGATAGAACTGACGTCAAACGATTTAGAAGTAGTCGGCTTCTTAGGCGTTTCTTGGGGGGGTACAGAGACAGGAGCTTCTTGCTCGATGAGCTTGCCGTTCTGCGGCTCAGGTTTTTCATCACTGCTCTGCACCTTCTGCATAGCACCTGGTTCATGATGACCGCTATCCGAAGCGTCCAGATCCTTATCCGGGTTCAGGTACAGCAGTGCAAGACCCACCACGATAGCCCACGGCACAGTCAGAATCACCTCACCAAGACGCTGGGAGGTAATAATGATAATCACCATTGCGGCTTCGGCGATAACAATGCGCTGAGCACGCGGCTGCTTCCAGATGAATGCGGCAGAAATCATCAGGCCTACAATCACAATCATATAGAGCCATCCGGCCTCCTGGACCAGCGTCATATATGAATTGTGGAAATAGAAGTAACGATTCTGAAGTGGCACCTGAGCGGTACCCAGACCGCCACCATACCAAGGAACCATATCAATCATGCGGTACATGGTCTCATCGATTCGTTCACGCAGAAGGTCACTACCGAGTCGATCCGCGAAGGCACCGGCACGCGCAAAATTATCTTCCAGGTAGTTCACAGCCTGGTAAAACAACAACGCAAGAACTGCTTTACCGAACAAATTCAGGCGATGAGAGAAGTACAACCACAGGACAGCAAAAGCATATGCGGCAAGAGAGGTACGGGAACCGGTCAGCCACAGCATGCCGGAGGTAACAACAAAAGCAACGATACGGTGACTTGTCTTTCGGACCATAGCCACGAAAAGGAAGCCAAAAATTGCGTAATACAGACCAGACTGATTCTTATCGTTCAGCCAGCCGGTCAGCGTACCGCCGTAGTTATCGGGCGCAATACCTGCATAAAATCCAATGAGGTTGAAAATAAGGCCCGCAGCCACGCCAAAGATGAGGGAACGAATGTCAATCCTCTTTTGAGCAATCTGCAACGCCAGAAGAAGGACCACAGCCATGCGGATTGCACGGCGAATCGCTTCATCAACAGAAATGCCGTTAAAAGCTAGACTTTCAAACAAAGCCCAGCCAACAGCAAACAAGATGATTGAGAAGAACAAGGAGTTATACCGTGTCTCCAAGGTGGCAGGTTTTGTCAGCTTGTACAAGACAAACAACATCACAACAACGGTACCCACAGGCATGGTCACAATGGGCGTAGGGACGCCGATGAAGATCAGACCAAAACCAGCCCAAAAATCAAGCATTGACAGTCTTGAGACGCTACCGACAAGGTACTTTACTTCACCCGCGGTGGCCTGCCCAATGCGATATGCCTGGAGAGAATTAGGATTTTTATCCTGCTGAGAAGCTGCGGTCTCTGTACTTTGCGAGAAAGACACGGTCATTTCTTCTCCAATGTGCGAGTGTAAATATCAACCGTCTGAGCAGCCATCTGCTCATTCGAAATCCAGGTGAAAGGCTCAGACTCATCCTTCTGCAGCTGCGCACGCATAGCCTGCAGAACATCCTGAGTCAGGGTTGCACTCTGGCGGTCTACCAGCTCGTCGGCGCCCAAAATCTCCGGGTTGCCGCCCACAGCGGTAGCGACCGTCTTCAGACCAGCTGCCTTAGCGTCCAGCAGAGTGTAGGAGCAGTTCTCCCACACCGACAGCTGAACAATCATGTCGCTACGGCCCATCGCCTCAATCGGGTTAACGAAGCCGCTGAAGGTCACCGAATCACCCAGGTTCAGGCGCTGAGCCTGAGCCTGCAACTCGGACGCCAAATCACCAGAGCCCGCAATCTCAAGATGCGCCTGCGGGTAATCAACACGAAGCTGCGCAAAAGCAGCCAGCAGCACGTCAATACCCTTCTCAGGGGACAGACGGGACAGCGAGAGAATACGCGGACCTCCCTCTGCGGGAACACGCTGTTGCTCAACAGCCGCGTGCACCTCGGGGATATCCACGCCGTTGTACACCAGCTCCACGCCACGAGCGCCCCACTTGGCACGCATCTGATCAGCGGTAGAACGAGAAACAGCAATCGCCTGATCGGTGCCCCACAGGCGCACACGATGCACGGTCTCCATGAGCTTAGAACGCCAGGAGCTACCGTGGTACACCGAGTCATTACCGGCAATACCGTGCTCAGTGGTCAGAAGCTTCGGTACGCGGGTGCCGCGCTTGATGACGCTACGGATGCGTAGTGCGTTGACCACAGCGGTCGCTACAACGTCCGCATACGCCAGGTGGCTGTGCACAATATCCGGGCGGAGCTGCTCAACAGCCTTCTGCAAAGAAACAAAGGAAGTCTTAAAACCGTAGTCGGGGCCGAACTCAGCCTTGATGACGGTGACGCCCAGTTCCTCGAGGCGGCTCGTGAGCTTACCCTCGGGCGCGAGAACCACCAGGTTAAAGCCGGGGAGCCCGGCACGTGCCATATCGACAACGTGCCGAGCTACTCCACCAAAATCGGGAACCGGAACGACCCATAGAGCCGTTGGTGTAGAGGTCATGCCTTAGTCAACTTTCGAGTGAGGAAAGAACGGAAGGATGCAGAAACCTTAGTTTCAATGGAAATATGCACCAGGTAAGCGAAGCAGATCACCAAAACCAATGCAATAATACGTGCCCCCCAGGGACCAGCCACCGGGTAGAACATATCAACAAGCATATAACCGACCATAGCGTGGCCCAAGTAAAGGGGATAGGAAATGCGTCCCAAGAAATTCAGCGGACCCCTCGAAAGTACCGGAACATTCTTCAGGTATACAACGATGAAGAACACCAGACTAATCAATGCCACACCGATTCCATGAGCAAGATCATGCATCAGTGCCGCGTTGAGGGAAGCCAGAATCGCAAAGTACGGAATATGCCAGGTGAACTTTCGATCATGGCTGTACATGAAGAACACCATGCCCAAGCTAAAGAGCGAAGAATGTTCCGCAACCGCGGCCCACACAATCATCTTCGGTGCTCCGCCGAGAGAAGCCTCCGGGTGGAAAAGCAGACACAGAGCCGTACCGATAACCGACCAGGTGAGCAGAATCGTAGTCAGCTCCCCACGGTAAATCTTTCCCTTCCGGATAATCAGGTACAGGGCAACCATCACGTAGAACTGCAGTTCCACTGCCAGCGTCCAGTACACCTGATCCACGTTATCCACACGCAGGAAGCGTTGCAGCATCGTCGTGTTAATCAGGGTCTGCGGAATCGTAATATGGCGTCCGGGGTTTCCGTAGATGAAATACACCAGAGCCGATACCGCCAGCGCAAACCAATAGGTCGGGTAGATACGAGAAAAACGCGAAACCGCGAACTTCAGTGCCGACCCACTCTTGATAGCGCTGAGCAGAATCACGAAACCGGAAATGATGAAGAAGAGCTGAACACCCAACTCGCCCAGAGGAATGTCATAGGGCGAAGGAGCAGTCCGCGGATAGTTCTCCGTAGCGGGAACACCCAGGTGATAAATCACCACGGTAATAGCAGCCAGGCCGCGGAACCCGTCCAGCTCCCGGAAACGCCCGGGAGTGATGAAGTCCTGATCAAGGACGTCACCCTCCCGAGCTTTTACGGTCTGAGACTTGGCCATAGATGCCGGTCCTACAGCCACTTCTCGAGGCGGTCCAGGGCGGTGAAGAAGCCTTCACCGTTGTTGATGTGGCCCTGCCAAATCTCAGGGATGAAGGATGCCTTCGGGGCCAGCTCACGCAGCTGCTTGCCCAGTGCGGCCCAGTCCACGTCGCCTTCGCCAACCTGAACGCCCTCACCGTCAACACCAACGCCGTCCACCAGGTGCAGGTGAATCGACAGCGGTGCCAGCTGCTCAACAGCCTCCGACAGCGGAATGTTCAGGAAGTTAGAAGCCAGCATGGTGTGGGAGATATCCAGGCAGAGCGCGGTGTCGTAGGCACGCGAGAACTCCGCGGTGTCCTTCGGATCCAGGAACAGGTTGTGGTACTGCTGACCACCCATCAGCCAGGGGTACGGGGGCAGGGTCTGAGCGGCCAGGCGCACGCCGGATGCGTCCAGGTGCTTCAGGGCCTCGCCGATACGCTCGTACTTTTCGGCACGCTCGGAGACGGGGATGTGCTTGTCCTTGGTGAAGCCACCCATGGTCACAACCATGATCGGGTCCTCGTCCACGGTGAAGTAGCGGGTCAGGTCACGGGTGATGTCGATGGTGCGCTGCACCTCGGCGATGGAGCGTTCCCACACCTCGGGGTCCTTCGAGGCGAGGTCCACGAGGAAGTCACCTGCGAAGAGGTCGGGCAGGTGGGTGGTGAAGCCCATGTCCAGCTTGGAGTCGAAGACATCGTCGATGTTGATGTCCAGGTCCTTGTAGGAGAAGTGGAACTCCAGGAAGTCCGGCTTAGCCTCTTCAATCAGCGGCTTGTAGTCGTGGTAGCGGACGGGCAGACCCCAGGGGCGATCGAACTTGAAGTCGCGGCGGGTGACCAGGTCATCCTTCAGGTCGCCCTCGAAGAAGAACGAGCCTTCTTCAACGTCGCGCTGCATGGTACGGCCGACCAGCTGCGGCAGGTGGTTCGGCTGCAGGCCGCGGCCGGGGGACTTCACGGCCACGTCGGCCTCGGTCACGACCTCGCCCTTAGCGATGTGGCGGGTAGCGACCAGGGACTTGGCCAGGTTCACGCGGTTCATCAGCTCACCGGTGGACACCTCGCGGGGAGCGGCAGAACCGATAGCGGCCTCAACCTCGCGAATCTGCTGGACCATGGCCTTGAATTCCTCGGGCAGCAGAGAGACGGTGTGGTCGTTACCCTCGAGGGTCTTGTCGGTGGTGAAGTGCTTCTCGATGATCTTTGCACCGCGAGCAACGGCGGCAATCGGCACGTGGTAGCCACGCTCGTGGCCCGAGTAACCGACCAGGCACTGGCCAATCTCGGCCAGGCGGTCCATGTAGGCCAGGTTCACGTCCTTGAAGGGTGCGGGGTAGGCCGACTGGCACTGCAGCAGGGCGTAGGATGCGCCGGCGTTACGCAGCAGGGCCACGGACTCGCGAATCTCTTCCTCGCGGCTCATACCGGTGGAAACCAGCATGGGCAGACCACGGGATGCGACATCGCGCAGCAGCTCGTGGTTGGTCAGGTCGGCAGAAGCAATCTTCATGCCCTGAATACCGTAGTCGACCAGTGCCTGCACCGAGGGGGCATCCCAGGGGGTGCACATGATATCCATGTTGTGCTGCTTGACGTGGTCGAAGACCTCGTACATCTGGTCCACGCTCAGGGAGAAGCGGGAGAGCAGGTCCAGGGTGTACTGCACGCCCAGGTCCTCGCCCGCGGTGGCGGCACCGCGCTGACGGTAGAGGGCGTCCATGTCACGCAGCTGGAACTTCACGGCGTCGGCACCGGACTCAACGGCCAGGTCCACCAGTTCCTTAGCGAAATCAACGCTACCCTGGTGGTTGTTGCCAATCTCGGCGATGATGAAGGCCGGGGAGTCCTCGCTGATGGTGTGCTTACCGATGCGCAGGACGTCCTGCTCGTCCATGGCGAGCGCCACGAGGTGGCCGCGCTCGTCGGTCAGCGGAACATGGTTGATGCCCTTGGCAAAGTATGCGCGCAGGGTCTCGGGATCAGCATCAGCCGGTGCGGTCTGCGGGTTGGTGTTAGCGGCATCCAGGGCGCTGGTCTCCAGGGACGCGGTCGGGTTAGCAATCAGCCAGCGGCGGAAATCGCCATCGGAGAGAGAACCGCGCAGAATACCGGACTCGTTGACCAGGAAGATGATGCGCTGGCCGTTGGCAGAAATCTTCTGCAGTGCGGTAAGAATCGGGTCTTCAGCGAAGACCACATACGGGGCGATATTACGTTCAATAATCATAGGTTTGAACCTTTTCGTGAGTGTTCTATTGAATGACTGAGTGCCGGTCAATCCGGGATGGCGACGAGAATGTCGCCGGGACGAGGGTTACTTGCTCTCGTTCAGAATCTGAGTGAGCTGATGTTCCGCCACGGAGAAGTCAATCGGCGCGTCGATGTCGACGCCCTCAACCTCGTTGAGCAGGAACAAGTCAATCGTACCGCCGGGGTAGCCGGCCAGGCGGTTGTGGTGCTCAGTGTACACAGGAGTCTTCGTGATGTACATGGAGCCGTTCTCGCGGTAGCGGAAGGTTTCCTTAGTCAGCTCCTGGCGGCGCGGGCGAGCCATAATCTCGAACGCCGCGGTGGGTTCCCCATCGGCGTGCCAGGTCCAAATGAACGGGCCAATCGGGATCACGCCGACCATGGAGTCCTTGTCGTTCTCGACGAACTGGCGGACCGCGCGTGCCAGGGTTCCGGGTAGACGCACGGGGCTGGTTGCCTGCAGCAGCATGACGGCTTCGGGTGCCCAGCCGTTCTCGGTGTAGAACTCGATGGCGTGCTCGACGACCGGCTCGGTTGCGGTGGTGTCCTCCGCCAGGTGGGCCGGGCGGATGAACGGCACCTCGGCACCGTACTCGCGGGCGATATCAGCCAGCTCGGCATCATCGGTGGAGACGACAACGCGCAGCTCGTGCTCGCCGGCGACTTCTTCCTTAGCAGCCAGTGCCTGCTCGATGGTCCACGCGACCAGCGGCTTACCCGCGATGGGGCGCAGGTTCTTACGCGGAATGCCCTTTGAGCCACCGCGTACGGGAATGACGCAGAGAATACGCATTATGCCTCCAGAGTTTCGATGATGAGTTCAGCGATGCGGCGTGCCGGTTCCTTCTCGGGCTGAACCGGGGCGGGGGTGGGTTCGCTCCCCCACCGGTTCATGCCGTAGCGGTCCCAGAATTCCACAAGCCATGCCGGCGGTGCCGGGTGGTACACCCAGGCCGGGATGCCGCGGATAGCCGCCTCCAGCACACCGGTGGAGAAAATCGACACGACTGGGTTCGGTACCTCGTTCAGAGGGGTTCCGGAACGATCGATGCGGATGCCTTCCTTCTCCCACAGCTTGTGGGTCAGCACCGACAGCTTGTCCTTCTCGCTCGGGTGCGGGCGGTAGATACCGCCGTACTTCTTCAGGAAGGAGTGCGCAGCGAAAGCGAAGGATGCTCGCGGTAGCTCGGCGCCGTGCATCTGGCCCAAGAAGATTGGTTCCAGATCGTTCTGCTTCTGCGCCTCGGCGCCGGCGGCTTTCTGAGCGGCCAGGTAGAGCAGCTGGGAACCCACCGCGTGGGTGGTCACGTCGCGGCGACCCGACGCCCAGAACTCTGCGTCGGCTTCGCTGAACGCCAACAGAGTTGCGCCAACCGGCAGGGGCGGTGCCTGCGGCACGAGCAGACCGTGCTGTACGACCCAGTACTCAGCACCAATCGCGCGAGAGTACTCGTAGGCGGCCGCGCCGCGGGCCAGGTAGTGGCCGAGGGAAAGGACCACGCGCACACCGGGCAGGAGCCCCTGCAGCTGGTCGCCCGTCACTTCCTGTTCGGTCCAGGCATCACGGCCGTAACGCTCGGTGGCGTACTGGCCGTTGAGGTACTCCGAGGCGTCCTCGGGGACCCACAGGGCCACGCCCACGTTCTCGAGGTACTTGAGCGGCTCCAGAAGGGAGTTACGGCTCGTCGGAGAGAAAGAATCGAGCACAATGAGCACGCGGGGTACGGCGCCTCGGGTATAGAGAACACCGCCAACAGGTGCTTCCTGTTCCGCCGCGCCCCCGCGCAGACGTCCGATAAGGCTGCGGGCCTCGCCCTTAGCCCAGCGCAGGGTGTTCTGGCGCTTCTGCCAGGCGGCCCATGCATCAATGTCGAGGGGGTAGGTTAGGCCCATAGCTGCTCCAAAATCTTGACGCGCTGATCAAAGGTGTGCTCGGCCAGGGTTCGCTTCTGACCGGTTTCACGAATCTTTCGCGCCCACTTCGGGTCACGGAAAATGCGGGTACAAATCTCGATGAGCTCATCGATGCTCTCGTACACCAGAACCTCTTCACCCGGAATGTAGTAGCGGTCCACGTCGGGGCGATCAATCACCTGCAGGGCGCCAACGCCGGGCGCCTCGAAGGTACGCATGGTGAAGCCGTCCTGGTTGTTGTGGATGTTCAGGGTGGCCGGGGAGGACGCCATGATGCCGTACGCCTCAGAGCGGTCAATATCGCGGCCGGCGGGTACGCCGGAGTCTTTGAACTGCTTGGTGCGCAGAATATCGTAGGGGTGGCGCGACCAGGCACGGCCGTAGGCACGCACCGGCAGACCGGCGGCGACGAGGGCCTGCAGGGTCTCCTCACGGTTGGGGTACTTGGCGCCCACAAAGTTGATGGAGTCCTCGCGGACAGGAACAATCGGGCAGTGGGTGTCGTAGGCGTTGGGCATGTCGAGCACCTCGAATCCCTGCTCGCGCAGGTGCTGCGCGTCCAGCGGGCTGTAGCTTGCCAGCGAGCCCAGGTGGTGCAGGTCCTCTTCGGTGTAGCTCATGCGGCGCATCTCGTCGTAGAGCCAGGTGCCGTAGCGAACGCCGGAGGTTGCCAGCAGGTCCCACCATTCGCGGGAGAGCATATCGCCCTTAATGACCAGCACGATGTCGGGACGGAACTCGTTGAAAGCATCGATAGCCTTACGGGTTGCCTGAGCCGCAAAGCTTTCGGGGCGGTACTTCTCGGGCAGCTCGTGGGCGAGCTTGTTGAGGATGCGCTCGGAGAGGGTACCCGGAGCATCGTAGATGTGGGTGCGCACATCGTATCCGTGCACTTCCAGGGACGCTTGAATCGCCTTCCAGTACCCGTGGAATGCGGGTGAGAGTAGTAGAAGTTTGGGCTGAGTCATATGAGGAATGGATCCTGTCGGCGTTTGCTATAAGAACCCGCAGGGCAAAACCGTGCGGTGCTATGTGTTGGAGTGAAGCAGAGAGGCACGTTTCAAGCAGAGCTTACGCTCAAACATACCTACTAAAATTTTACAACGAAAGCAGAAGATGACACATGCTTACGCAGTGTGTCACCTCCAACGTTTAGCTATGGGGCGCTCCGCACCGGGTGCGGACACTAGAGCTAGTTTTCGCGGCGCTCGGCCTTGGCGATGCGCTCCAGGTCGGCGGCGAGGAACCCGCGAGCGTCCACATCCTTATTGCGCAGCGCACGCACAGAGTTCACGAGGAAGTTCGCGTAGCTGGTTGCACGCAGGGCTACGGCCAGCTTCTTTTCCCAGCCCCACTTGTCGGCGTAGATGAAGCGTGCGGTGGTCAGCCACTGGATGCGACGCTCCGAGGGGGAAGATCCGCCGCCCTCGTGGGTAACGGTCACCGAGGGAATCAGGTAGCGGTCCACGCCGGCCTGCGAGAGGCGGTACTGGAAGTCCACCTCTTCGCTATTCATGTAGAAGCGCTCGTCCATGCCGCCGAGGCGGTTGAATACGGCGCGAGGCACGACCATGCAGGCACCCATAACCCAGTCGACCTTCGCGTCGGAGGTTCCGGTGCATGCCTCAACATCGTGTCCAACGCCGCGGTGCCACCACTTCGTCGGCTTGAAGCGAGCCAAGGGGGTGAACCATTCCCAGGCGATATGTCCGGCGGTGGGGAACTTGCGGGCCACCCACTGCTGCTGGCCGTCGTGGCCGATGACCTGCGGGCTGGCCAGAACCTGGCCGTGTGCCTCGGCTGCGGCGAGCATGCGGGAGATGAAGGTGTCATCCAGCTCCAGGTCGCTGTTGAGGATGAACACCCATTCGCCGGTCGCGGCAGCGACGCCGGAGTTCACGGCCTTACCGAAGCCGCCGTTGACGGCACGGCGCACGACGGTCACGCCCTCAACCTCGGGGAAGGGAACGGGCGAGACGTCGTCCGAAACGACGATTTCGATATCGGAGGGGTCAATCCCCTTCTGCGCGTGGAGGGTGTCAATGATGGCGAGAACCGGTTCCGGCTCGCCGTAGAAAGGAATAACCGCAGATACACGGGGAGTATGAGTCACAATATATCCTTTGAGTGAGGCGCCTGAAAATCACAAGCGATAGAAGGTTAAATATGGGGGCGACCGTATCTATATCTCTATACGATCACCCCCATAGTTTCAATTAGTCGGGCAGCTGGCCCAGGCGAACGAGGTTCGCAAATTCTTCGTTTGCCGCCTGAACTTCCTTGAAGGTACCCTTATTGGCGATGCGGCCTTGGGAGAGGTACACCAGCTGATTAACGTTACGCACCGTGGAAAGACGGTGAGCCACGATAATCACGGTAATCTCCTTGGAGATGCGGTTAATGGTCTGAGTAATCTTGTGCTCAGTCTCATTGTCCAGTGCACTGGTTGCCTCATCCATAACCAACAGGCTCGGGTTGCGGTACATCGCACGCGCAATGCCCACACGCTGACGCTGACCACCGGAAAGGCGGTTACCGTTCTCACCAATCGAGGTGTTAATGCCGTCTTCCAGGGTCTCGACAACGGGCATCAGCTCCGCCAGCTCGAGGCAGTAGATCACACGGTCATCATCAATGTGCTTTGCGGGGATACCGAAGGCAACTGCCTCACGCAGCGTGCCGTTACCCAGGTAGGGATCCTGAGGGACATAACCAATCTTCTGATACCAGGAATGCAGGTCAGTATGGATGTCCTTACCCTGGCTAGAGATCGTACCGCTCGTCGGGGTCAGCAGACCAAGAATCAAGTCAACCAGAGTAGTCTTACCCGAACCGGAACCACCCACGAAAGCAACCGAGGTACCAGCCGGCACATCCAGCTGAATGTCCTTGAGAACGTCCTTATCACCGTCCGGGTAACGGTAGACCAGGTTATCAATCTGAACATCCACGGGCTCAATACCCGAGTTAATGATGGTTGCCGGATCAATTTCATCCTTGAACTCAACCATCTGCAGGCGCTGCTCTTCCGGGCTCATCGAGCGGATGACCTTAGCAACCTCTTCACTAGCGAACTCGTTCGCGCGAATACCGCCCAGGGAAGCAATCATACGGGTAGCGTTCGGAAGGATGCGGATACATGCGGTTGCGAAAAGCATGAGGGAAGGAAGACCATCAGCACCCTGAGTTGCGGTCACCAGAGCCAACAGACCAGCGATACCCACAATGAAAATAACTTCAAGGGTGTACTTGGGGAAGTCATTCAGGAACGAGAGGTTAACGTCGCTTTTAACGCTTCGTACTGCGGGCTCGCGGTACTGCTCGATAGCAGCCTTGTGTGCATTCGTAATACGAATTTCGCGGAAGCCCCTGATGTCATCCAGGAGGAAGCGCAAAGCGTCTCGACCTGCACGTGCCGTTATCTCACCATACTTCGCGTTACCGCGGCGCAAGAAGAACTGCATGACAGCAATGGTGATGCCGAAGTATGCGAAAGCGATCAGCGCCGGAACCGGCATGACGCAAAGAATCATGATGAGCAACACGATGATAGACAGGAAATCGCCCACAAAGTTAATAATCGATCCCACAAAACCGCGGTATGCAAACACCACGTAGGTGCTAATCAGGTATGCGGTTTCTTCAGGCTGAGACTTCTTGTGGTTGAAGTAGCTATCCTTCATGTAATGATTGAGGATTGTCGTCGACGTCGCCAACTGCTGGTAACCCGTAAATTTCAGGCTCCAGCGCTTAAAGAGGAGCGCAGCGATACCCTTAATCACAAAGGCGAGCACCAGGACAACACCCAAGTAGAGCACCAAATCAGAACGCGGAGGGTTGCCGAAGATATCAGAAATTACAGCCAGGTAGCCGGTAATTTCAGCGCCCATCGCAATATTCATGATGGGAAGAACAGCAGCAACACCGACCATTTCCATTAGCGAAAGAAGGAATAGGCCGATTAGATTCACAATTAGTAGTGTAAAGCTCCGTCCTGGGAAAAAGATACGAAGCTTAGTGTAAATACTCTTCATTGGTCCTCGTTGGTGAGTGTTTGCACTGGCTTCCGAGTGAGAAGAAGCCTAGCATTTCACGCCAATTCTAGCATGTGACCTCTAAACCCTTTCGCTATAAAGTTTGTACTTTAGGTCATCATCACGTCCCCAAGTTGAAACTTTCAGAGCGACCTACATTGAAGATGTATCGGACGAGGCCTTAGGGAATTCGCCACACTCGAGATTCAGAGACCTTTGAAGAGTCAAGCAACTCGGTATGATAGATACTATTCGTTCAACTTCACCCGACACTTCCGGCTTCCCTGTTCACCGTTGGGTACGTCAAGAGAAAAGGCTTTTGATGGGCATCTTCAACATCAAGTCCTTGAAGGACAAGTACACCCGGGGCTCCGCAGAGGAGATCACCGACTCCTCCAAGGCCCCCGAAACCACCGCGACCACTGCGCCGGCATCCGCCCCCTCCATTGCGGAAGGGGTCCGCTCGCTGATCCAGAACAACCCCGACCTGGCAGGCAAGAACCGCCGCGGGGCCGCCCAGCGCTCCATGGTCCCTTCGGGTTCGCTCCGCGAAGTCATGGGCGAGTATGAGGCTCACTCCCCCGCCGAGGTCGCCGCCCAGACGCCCCTTCCCAAAGCATCCGAGCCTTCCCACGCCGAAGAAATCTCTGAGGACGGCACCGTCACCATTGATGCGCAGCCGCTGAACCTCACCGAAACCTCGGGTACCGCCGCCGATATCCTCCCCCTGGACGAACCGTCTGCAGAGGGCTCCTCCTCACGCTCCGTTCACGTCGAGGAACACCACGCACCCACCGTCGCTTCGGGTGTTCTGGCCGACACCGCAGAAGAGCCCGCTCCGACAGCCCTCGCGGCACGTGAGGAGACCGCAAGCGCCCCGCAGGGTGAACGCGAACGCACCCCGCTCTTCAAGCTCTCCCCCGGTACCTTCACCCGCAGCGGCGCACACGACACCGACGGCCCCTTCCAGGCGCTCTTCGTGTGCACCGGCAACATTGCCCGCAGCGCCTCCGGCGAGGTTATTTCCAAGCACCTGGCCGCAGAGTACGGGCTGGAGGACAAGTGGACCTTCGCCAGCGCCGGTACCGGCGCGCTGGTCGGTCAGGGCGTGTACGAGCTCATCGCCAACGAGCTCATCGAGCGTGGCTACAATCCCGAGGGTTTCGCCTCCCGTCAGCTGACCGAGGAGATCATTAAGAACGCGACCATCATCCTGGTCGCGGAGAAGGTGCACGCCGACTGGATCGTGCGCGAGTGGCCCCAGTACCATTCCAAGATCGTGCTGCTCAAGCAGGCTGCTCGCCTTCGTGAGGAAGCGCGCCGTGCCGAGCCGCTCTCCTACCTCTACTCCTACGGTGGCACTCCCCTCGCGAGCGATAAGCTCGAGGACCCCTACCGTCGAGGCCCGGCCGCCGCGAAGAAGGCCGTGGACGAGGTTGAAGAGTCGCTACGCGTGATTCTGCCGTGGCTGGCGCGAGCCCACCGCTAAATCTCCGCAATACAGAATCTGCAGGGGCCTGCCCCCCCTCAGAAACGTAGAAAATCCCCCGCTACCACAACCGTGGTAGCGGGGGATTTTCTACAGCCTATTCAAGCCCTAGTGATCGAAAATCTCGGTCACGGAGCCCTCGTCAAAGACCTCGCGAATAGCGCGAGCGATGAGGGGCGCGATGGAGAGAACGGTCAGGTTCTCGAAGCGCTTTTCCTCCGGGACGGGCAGGGTGTTGGTCACCACGACCTCGACCGCGCCGCACTCGGACAGACGCTCAACGGCGGGATCGGAGAGAACCGGGTGGGTTGCCGCGATGATAACTTCCTTCGCGCCCTTATCCATGAGGACCTTCACGGCGCCGGCGATGGTTCCGCCGGTGTCAATCATGTCGTCAATCAGCACGCAGGTGCGGCCCTCAACGTTACCCACAACGGTCTTGGAGACCGCGTGGTTCGGAACGTTGATGTCTCGGGTCTTATGCACGAAGGCCAGGGGTGCGCCGTTCAGCAGGGTGGCCCAGTGCTCGGCCACGCGCACACGACCGGTGTCCGGGGACACCACGGTCACGTTCGACAGGTCCTCAACGCGCTCGCGGATGTGCTTAGCCAGCACCGGAATTGCGAAGAGGTGGTCCAGCGGGCCGTCGAAGAAGCCCTGAATCTGCGAGGTGTGCAGATCGACGCACATCAGGCGATCCGCGCCGGCGGTCTTGTACAGGTCAGAAATCAGGCGAGCCGAGATGGGTTCGCGACCCTTGTGCTTCTTATCCTGACGAGCGTAGGGGTAGAACGGGGACACCACGGTAATGGAGCGAGCGGAGGCACGCTTGAGCGCATCAATCATGATGAGTTGCTCCATGAGCCACTCGTTAATCGGTGCCGGGTGCGACTGAATCACGAATGCGTCCGCACCGCGCACAGACTCCTCAAAACGGACGTAGGTCTCGCCGTTGGCGAAGGTATATGCGGAGGTGGGCAACAGGTCGTGGTCAAGGGCCTGCGCAATCTCCTCGGCGAGCTTGGGGTGTGCTCGACCGGAGACCACTACAAGCTTGCGCTCACCGGGGTTGGTAATCTCGCTACTCATGGTGTTGTTCTTTCCTCGGATTAGGATTCTGCCGGTTCCTGTGCGCCCGCGGCCTTTGCAGCCTCAGCGGGTTCGGTACCGGCACGGTTCTTCAGAACCCAGCCCTCGATGGTGCGCTGGGAAGTCTCAGAGTAGGCGAGGGCGCCCGCAGGAACATCCTTGCGGATCAGCGCGCCCGCGCCGGAGTAGGCACCGTCACCCACGGTGACCGGTGCAACGTAGATGCCCGCGGATCCCATGCGGGCATGTGCGCCAATAACAGAACGGTTCTTCACCAGGCCGTTGTAGTTGGCGAAAATGGAACCCGCACCAATGTTGGCGCCCTCACCGATGGTGGCGTCGCCAACGTAGGACAGGTGCGGAACCTTCGCACCGTCACCAATCTGCGAGTTCTTGGCCTCGCAGAAGGTGCCGAGCTTCGAGCCCTTACCCAGGGTCGTACCGGGGCGCAGGTAGGCGAAGGGGCCGACGGTTGCGCCCTCGCCAATCACGGCGCCGAAGCCGTGAGCGCGGATGACGGTAGCGTCTGCCTCAACGGTCATATCGGTCAGGGTGGTGTCGGGGCCAATGGTTGCGCCGGTGGCAACGGTGGTGGAGCCGTGCAGCTGCACGCCGGGCAGGAGGGTCACGTCATTCTCGATGCGCACGGTCACGTCAATCCAGGTGTTCTGCGGATCGACGATGGTCACGCCGTTACGCATGTGAGCCTCGAGGATGCGGTTGTTGAGCATGCGGCCCAGCTGAGCCAGCTGCACACGGTCGTTAGCACCCTCAACCTCCCAGCGGTCCTCAATGGCCAGGGCGGAGGTACGGTGGCCCTTCGAACGGGCGATGGACAGCACATCGGTAATGTACTTCTCACCCTGAGCGTTATCGGTGGTCACCTCAAGCAGGGCTTCGCGCAACACGTCGGCGTCAAAGGCGTAGATACCGGAGTTGATCTCGGTAATCTCGAGCTCTTCGGGGGAGGCGTCCTTCGCCTCGACGATGGCGGTCACCTCGCCAGCCTGGTTACGCACGATACGGCCGTAGGAGCCGGGCTCATCAATGTGGGTGGTCAGGACAGTTACGGAGTTCTTGTCTTCCTCGTGGAAGGCAATCAGTTCGCGCAGAGTCTCGGGGCGCAGCAGAGGAACATCGCCGTAGGTCACCAGAACGGTGCCGGAGACGGTTGCCTGCGCATCCAAGGCATTCAGACCGACCTCAACCGCACGACCAGTACCCGGAATCTCATCCTGATCAACGATGGTTACCTCAGGGTCAAACGCAAGCACATGCTCAGCAACCTTATCGCGCTGGTGGCGTACCACAACAGCGAGGCGTTCAGGGTTCAAGTCACGGGCCGCGGCAACGGCGTGCTCAATCATGGATCGACCACCAATGCCGTGCATGACCTTGGGGGTTGCGGACTTCATGCGCGTGCCAGCGCCGGCGGCGAGAACAATCACCGCGGAGGGTGCCAGTTCAGTGTTCACTGAGAAGACTCCTTATACGAGGTTGTAAGAGTGAGAGGTGAGCGCGGAACCGCCGACTCTCATTCAACGATTCCGTTGAGTGCTTACGCTCCGCCACTAGGACTCGAACCTAGACAAACGGCTCCAAAGGCCGCTGTGCTGCCATTACACCATGGCGGATTATCCTTACATTCACGACAAGCCCCCGCTAGCGGGTCCTCATCGTCATTGACCGCCATTTTGGGCACAGAACAGCGCAATGCAGGAAATGCTTTCCTCAGTTTATCAAATATCTGTGCTCAACTTAGCCGCGCGCCCCGCAATCCCCACAGCTTTTCTCAGCACCGCCAAGTAGCCCCTCATCAAAGCTTGGAGCGCTACTTGAACTGAACACTCACCCTGTACCCTAGAAGGCGTGGCACATCTACTTGGCGGCGAATCGCTGCACCTCGAATTCCCTACCCGAACCATCTTTGAAGGCATCACGGTCGGCCTGAACGAAGGCGACCGCATAGGCATTGTCGGTCGCAACGGCGACGGCAAGTCCACCCTCATGAAGATCCTTGCCGGCCGGCTCGAACCGGACTCCGGCCGCGTTACCGTGCGCGGCGGCACCCGCATCGGCTACCTCGACCAGTCCGACGTACTCGATGACGACCACACGGTCGGCTACGCGATTGTGGGCGACACCCCCGAATACGAGTGGGCCTCGCAGTCCCGTATCCGCGATGTCATCTCGGGCCTGGTCTCCGATCTGCCCTGGGATGCACCCGTCTCTTCGCTCTCTGGCGGTCAGCGCCGACGCGTAGCGCTCGCATCCCTGCTCGCGCAGGAGTGGGACGTGCTGATGCTCGACGAGCCCACCAACCACCTGGACGTTGAAGCCATCACCTGGCTCGCTAACCACCTGAAGTCCCGCTGGTCCAAGAACGCGGGCGGACTCATGGTCGTCACCCACGACCGCTGGTTCCTCGACGAAATCTGTACCGACACCTGGGAAGTGCACGACCGCATCGTCGAGCCCTTCGAGGGCGGCTACGCGGCGTACATCCTGCAGCGCGTGGAACGTGACCGTCAGGCGGCCGCTGCGGAGGCGAAGCGCCAGAACCTCATGCGCAAGGAGCTCGCCTGGTTGCGCCGCGGTGCGCCCGCACGTACCTCCAAGCCGAAGTTCCGCATTGATGCCGCCAACGCCCTCATTGCGGACGTTCCGCCTGTGCGTGACACCGTGGAGCTGAAGAAGATGGCGGTTTCCCGCCTCGGCAAGGACGTGGTCGACCTTGAAAACGTTTCCGTCGTCTACGACGACCCCTCGTTGCCCGGCGGCAAGCGCCCGGTGCTGAAGAAGGTTACCTGGCGTATTGCCCCCGGCGAGCGCACCGGCATCCTGGGCGTGAACGGCGCGGGTAAGTCCACCCTACTCTCCCTGGTGACGGGCGACCTGAAGCCGACTGAGGGCCGGGTCAAGCACGGTAAGACCGTGAAGATTGCGACCCTGACCCAGCAACTCGATGAGCTCAACGAGGTTGCTAACGACCGCGTCTCGGATGTGATTGGCCGTAAGAAGCGTAGCTACATTGCCGATGGTAAGGAGCTATCCCCTTCGCAGATGCTGGAGCGTCTGGGCTTTACGAGCGCGCAGCTGTCTACCCCGGTCAAGGACCTTTCGGGTGGTCAGAAGCGTCGCCTGCAGCTCATGCTGATTCTGCTGGATGAGCCGAACGTGCTGATTCTCGACGAGCCCTCCAACGACCTGGACACCGATATGCTCGCCGCGATGGAAGATCTGCTGGACACCTGGCCGGGTACCCTGCTGGTGGTCAGCCACGACCGTTACCTCATGGAACGCGTCACCGATCAGCAGTACGCCGTGATTGACGGTTCGTTCCGCCATCTGCCCGGCGGTGTGGACGAGTACCTGGCACTCTCGGCGGCAGGTGCTGGCGGTTCTGCCGCCGGTAGCGTGCAGGCGCGTGCCGCCTCCTCGGCGCAGGCTTCTGCTGAGCCGGATACCCCGAAGGTCTCCGGTGCCGAGCTGCGTGCGGCGCAGAAGGAATCCGGTGCGATTGAACGCCGCCTCGCCAAGCTCGCTGCAGAACAGGAGAAGCTCTCCGAGCAGATGAGCGCGCACGACGCCTCCGACTACGCCGGTTTAGCGGCACTCGGCGAGCAGCAGCAGACACTTCAGGATGAGATTGACGAGCTAGAAATGCGCTGGCTCGAGCTCTCCGAGCTGCTGGGCTAAGGTCTATAGACATAGAAGAATGCCGGTTCTAGATTCAATCTAGAACCGGCATTCTTCATATATTCAGCGCTCAGCTACAGCGGCAACTAAGGGTGATTCAGAATCGCACTAACCGCGCTCACAGCGTGGTTGCCCGCAGCGCGAAGAGTGGAGGCAAGAGCCTCCGCCCGAGCCTGCGAAGAAACCAGCAGAAGCACCGTCGGACCGGAACCGGACACCAGGGAGGCGTACACGCCCTCACTCTCGCGCAGGTTCAGGGTCTGTTCCAGCTGCGGGGCGCACGAAAGCGCGGGAGCCTGCAGGTCGTTACGTAGCAGCGGTGCCAAGGAGGCGAGCGCCGCCTCCGAACCATCATAAGAATTCAGGGTGCTCAGAAGCTCTACGGGTTCCACCAGCTTGCCTGAGGCAGGGTACAGCCCCGAGGCGCGGCCCGCGTCCAGCTGCTTGAATACGCTGGGGGTGGAGAGGCCAAACTGCGCGGCAACAATCACCAGGTGCAGAGGTTCCCGAGGCGCCGCAATATTCTGCAGCTCGGTACCGGTCCCCTGCCCCAGTGCGAGGGTCTGCCCGAGCGCGGCACGCACGCTAAAGGGAATATCGGCGCCCAGTTGCGCGGCAAGACGTTCATAATCCGTCTGGGTCAGGAGCGCACCGGTGCGGCCGGTTGCGTGCAGGTAGCGGTCCGTAGCAATGAGGGCAGCAGCCGCGTCCGCTGAGCCGCCAGCCATACCGCCAGCCACGGGCACAGCCTTCGCAATATGCAGGTGCAGCGCCGGGACAGATTCGATGCCGTGCTCCGCAAGAATCAGCGCAGCGGCATGGTACACAAGATTCCGCTCATCCATTGGCACAGCGGCAGGGTCGAACTGCCCCGCCTGCATCTGCTGATCTACCAGGGAGCCGGGCACAATATCCATGCTCAAGCTCAGCCCCGGTGCCTGCCCCTCAGAGACCGTGATGGTCTCCGTCAAAGAGACCGCCGCAAAAAGCGTAGTCAACGGGTGGTAGCCGTCCGGACGAACATCCCCCACGGCAAGGTACAGATTGACCTTGCCGGGAGCATCAACCGAAATAGCGGTCTGGGAGGCGGTACTCATCAGCGCATAAACCTTTCGCGAGGGAACTCGCGTGAGAACGTCAGTGAAAAATTTAGAGCGGGAAGAAGCTATTCCACTACAGGCTCAGCCGGGACAGTCAGCGAAGCCTCCGCAATGCGGATAAAACCGTGAATATCCAGCTTCTCGCCGCGCTCCGTCGGAGCGATACCGGCAGCCACCAAAATCTGCTCCGCGCGCGCTCCGGAGCCCGCCCAGGAGCTCAACGCAGCGCGCAGAGTCTTACGGCGCTGAGCGAAAGCGGCGTCCACAATCGTAAACACCAGGTCGCGGTCAACGGTCGAGAGAGGCTCCTCGCGCATACGGAAACCCACCAGACCAGAGTTAATCTTCGGTGCAGGCCAGAACACGTTCTTGCCAATCACGCCCGCCTTATACACCTCGGCATACCAATTAGCCTTCACCGAGGGCACACCGTAGATCTTCGAGCCCGGGGTCGCCGAAAGACGGTCGGCAACCTCGTCCTGAACCATCACCAGGGCGTGACGGATACTCGGGAACTGCGCAAACAGGTGCAGAAGCACCGGAACCGCCACGTTATAGGGCAGGTTCGCCACCAGAGCATCCGGAGTGCGAGGCAGCTCGGTGACCTTCAGAGCGTCCATAAGCACCACGTCAATATCGTCCGCCTTCTCGGGGCGGAACTTCTCAATCGTGTGCGGAAGCTGCTGCGCCAGCGGCGGGTCAATCTCAACCGCAACCATATCCTTCGCAGCATCCAGGATGCCGAGGGTCAACGAACCCAGGCCCGGGCCGACCTCCAGCACCGTCTCCTCCGGTGAAATCTCTGCCGCATTGACAATACGACGAATCGTATTGGGGTCAATCACAAAGTTCTGCCCAAGAGTCTTCGTCGGACGAATACCGAGCATCTCGGCAAGCTCGCGAATCTCAGCAGGGCCGAGCAGGGGCAGATCGTTCACAGCGTTCCTTCACATAGATGGATGGTGGGGAGGTTACAGTTTAGATTACCGCGAGAAACGCTGCTTTACCTCATCAAGAGTGGCTTCCAGAACGTTCTTAGCGTTCGTAATACGCTTCTTCGGAGCCAAAGCAATACGCACTCGATCCAGAGGACCAGTACCGTGCTGGAGGCTATTCACCTTATCCAGATGACGCTTACCGGACTCCAAGATGACGCTACTACCCTCCCAGCCGCACAGGCCCGGCTGCACAAAACGCACATCCACACCCCACTGCTGGTACAGCTTGTAATCATCAGCCACAGTACCCGGCACCTTGTCTTCAAACTGCTTGAGCAGCAGCTCAGCACCCGAACGGGAAATCAGGTACAGACCGGTGCAAATCAGGGGCCAAGTACCGTACGGCTTACCCATACGGTACTTACCGTGTACAAAAGGAGACAGCAGAGACAGGCGGATGTATTCCACCTGCGGGTTCAGCTTGCCGGCATCATTCGCAAAAGAATCGCTGAGGTTCACCAGCTGCACCTGCGGGTACTTCGTGATGATTGCGTTCACCACCGCCTCAGCATCCGGAGAAAGAAGAATGTCGTCTTCAGCAATCAGTGCCCAGTCGGCGTCGCTCGCAACAAAGTCACGCCACATCTTCACGTGGCTAAGCATGCAACCCTTCTCCGCGGGGCTCGGGTCGCGATGCCAGCGGCTACGGAAAAACTCAACGTCAAATTCTTCATCAGTGACGTGATTATCGCGGTTATCCACCGCAGAATAACGGACAAAATCCTGCGCGGGTGCGCCCACCGAATAGAACGAGTCAAAACGGTTCGCGCCATCCAGGCCCAGAACATACTTCAGAATCTTTGCCATGTTTTTCCCTTCAATAGCTCATCCAGAAGACCTAAGCAGTAGAAGATCGCGTCGGTTAATGATGAGTTTTCAGAACTTCAGACCACCTGCACAACAGAGGGGTTCATCAATCTTAAAAATCAGTGCGTAAACGGCAGGGAGTCTGAAATATTGAGCGTGTGATAAATACGCACACCGCAGTGCAACGTAAAAAGAATTCTATCATTCACCATGCGCCAATCTCAGGTCTCCTCAGGTTAAAACGCGATGTGGCACGCGTCGTACTGGTGCACAGCAAAAATCCCCTCCCTACCGGATATACACAATAGGGAGGGGATACTGGACAGGCAGAAGACCCACATATTTAGATTTTTATGTGATGACAGTAGCCCAATCCGTCTCTGGGTTATCGTCCCAGGCGCTGCTTCACATCATCAATGGTGGCTTCCAGAATATTCTTCGCGTTCGCAATACGCTTCTTCGGCGCCAGGGCGATGCGCAACCGATCGAGAAAACCAGTGCCATGCTGCGTGCTCTTGAGGCTTTCCAAGTGACGAACGCCAGAAGTTTGAATGAGGCTAGTACCTTCCCAACCGCATAGACCGGGTTGCACCAAATATACGTCTACCCCCCATTCTCGATAGAGGGAATAATCATCGGCAACAACGCCAGGAACCGTCTCTCCATAACATTCCACGAGTCGTTCAGCCCCAGAACGCGAAAGAAGATACAGGGCAGCACCATACAGAGGCTTTGAACCATAGGCATTACCCATACGGTACTTGCCGTACACAAAAGGAGAAAGCAACGAAAGACGAGGGTAATCAACCTGCGGGGTGAGCTTGCCAGCTTCAGAAGCGTAGATATCGCCCAGGTTAACCATCTGCACGTGAGGATACTTTTCGATAATCCTATCCACTACAGGTTGCAGGTCAGGGGAAATGAGGACATCGTCCTCAGCAAACAAAGCCCAGTCGGCATCTGAAGCGAGGAAGTCCTTCCACATGTGGTAGTGGCTCAAAGCGCAACCCTTCTCGGCAGGCCTCGGCTCTTTACCGTAACGAGCCAAGAACTGCTTGCTATCGAATTGCGCATCAGTGACGTGATCATCGCGGTTATCCACCGCAGAATAACGCTGAAAATCTTGAGCGGGTGCCCCCACCGAGAAGAAAGAATCAAAACGGTTCGCGTCGTCCAGTCCCAGAACGTATTTCAGGATTTTTGCCATGGTTTTCCCTTTGCTGTGGCACGCCCATACAGTCTTTATCTGAAACGACAGAAGCCACGCATGAGTGCCGAGTATTGACTTGGCAACGACAAACGCAAAGCGCGCAGAAAATATGCGCGCACGATAACAAGTCGCCCAGTCAGTGAGTGATGAATCGTATGTATAAAAATACACTATCATTCAATTGAATGATAGTACCCAACAATTGGCGTACGGCCCCCTGTTATGTCTCGCACGTTACATGCTACCTCACGCACTAGAGCTGAAAATAGCTACAAAAAAGCCTCTCCCCGCCATACATATATGACAAAGAAAGGCTTTCTCAAAGAGGCTTACTTATTTCGCCTTGCCCAGACGCTGCTTCACCTCATCAATGGTGGCGTCCAGGGCGTTCTTTGCATTCGCCAAACGCATCTTTGGAGCCAAGGCAATACGCAGGCGATCCAGAGTAGCTCTCCGCTACAGGCTGTACGCGCCTACCACTGACCGTAAACGCGCTCCGAATTCTCACGGATACGGCGGCAGAGCGCCTCCAGCTCCTCACCGCGATGAGCCGCCATGAACCGCACCGTGTAGTTCGTCATGTAGGACGCATTCGGGCGGCCACGGAACGGATGCGGGGTCAAGAACGGCGCATCCGTCTCAGCCAGAATCAGCTCCGGACGAGCCATCACCAACGACTCCTGAATACCCTTCGAGTTCTTGAAAGTCACCGTGCCGGCAAAGCTCATGTACCAGCCGCGCTCATTGCAGATTTCGGCAAGCTCCGGGCCGCCCGAGTAGCAGTGGAACACGGTACGTTCCGGTGCGCCCTCTTCATCCAGGATGCGCACAACATCCTCGTGCGCGTCACGGTCATGAATCTGCAACGCCAGGTTGTGCTTCTTCGCAATGCGAATATGCTCGCGGAAGCTGTAGTGCTGTGCTTCCTTACCCTCCTCGCCGGTGCGGAAATAGTCCAGGCCGGTCTCACCAATAGCGCGTACACGGTCGGCGGTGGCGAGCTCGTCGAGGGTGGCTAGCGCCGCCTCCAGCTGACCGGCTGTAGCCAGCTCGGGGGCGGTATTGGGGTGAATCGCGATGGCGGCGAGGACACGCTCATCAGCCTGCGCGGCGGCGACCGCGTACAGGGAGGAGGGGATATCGTATCCGACCTGCACGATGGCGCCGATGCCGAGCTTCTCACCGGCGTCGAGTGCGTCGCGGGCGCTGATTTCTACTTCGCCGTCGAGCAGGTCCATGTGGGTGTGGTTGTCCACAATCGGGTACGGCAACGGCTCGGGGGCGGGCGGGAAGACCAGGTTGCGACTGCGGCCGTTCTCGCCGGTGGTGGAGCGGCGGCGGGTTCCCTCTCCGCCTTCGGCGTCACTGATGCCGGTGTAGAGTTCCGCCTTATAGGGTGCGGGTACTTCACCGGGCACCGGCTCCCAGCCGTTAGGCAGGGCGGTTGCCTGGAGTGCCGCGGGGGTGGGCAGGGTGTAGTTCGCCAGGGCGGCGAGGGAGTTCAGGTACTCCTGGGTGATTTCAGGACCGGGGTGGCTCTGACACATTGATAAATCCTCGGGGTAAAACTGCGGGTGTTTTGGGTTATTCGGAGCGGGCAGCCAGGGCTGCCTCGTACAGGTCACGCTTGGAGGTGCCGGTCTCAGCGGCAACCGCGGCGCAGGCGCTCTTGAGGCGCTCGCCGCCAGCCACGCGGTCGAGGACCAGCTTCACTACGTCCTGCGCTTCGGGGGTTTCTGGGGCTTGCGCACCCTCGACAATAATGACGATTTCGCCTCGGACGCGTTCAGACTCAGCCCATTCTGCAAGCTCAGCCAGGGTACCGCGTCGAACCTCTTCGTGAAGCTTAGTTAGCTCACGGCTGACCGTTCCGCGGCGGTCAGCGCCGAAGATCTGCACGAAGTCTGCCAGGGTTGCGGCGGTACGGTGCGGGGATTCGTAGAAAATCATGGTGCGCTCCTCCCCCGCCAGCGAGGCGAGGCGGCGCGAACGCTCGGAGCCCTTGCGGGCGAGGAAACCCTCAAAGGTAAATCGTCCGGTGGGCAGGCCGGAGAGCGCGAGCGCGGTCAACGCGGCGGAGGGGCCGGGCACCACGGTGACGGGCAGGTCGGCTTCCGCGACGGCTGCGGCGGCAACGTAGCCGGGGTCGGAGATGGTGGGCATGCCCGCGTCCGAGAGCAGCAGCACACGCTGACCGTCCTGTACCGCCTGCACGATGGTTTCGCTACGTTCGGCTTCGTTGTGGTCGTGGTTGACGATGATGCGGCCGCGGGTGCGCACACCAAGCCCGGAGGCGAGGGTTCGTAGCTTGCGGGTGTCTTCGACGGCGATGAGGTCTGCGGTGGCGAGGGCTGAGCGCAGTCGGTCGGAGGCGTCAGCGAGGTTGCCGATGGGGGTGCCGCCGAGGATGAGCACGCCGCCTTCTTCGGCGGTGACGGCGGTGTCTGCGGTGTCAGCAGTGTCAATCTCGAGTGCCTTGACCGTTTCTGAGGGGGCTGTGGTTTCTGAGGGGGCGGCGGTTTCTTCGGTGTATTCTGCGGGTGCGGTCATGGCAGGCCTCATGTCTGTGTCTGGTCTTCGTGTACCCACTAAGTGTAACGCCCGCGCTCAATCCGGTGCCGGGTGGGCTTACCGGGTGAGCCCGCCGATAGAAGTAGCTAGTGCGGGTGGGGCTCCGAGCGCGTCATATATGCTGTTCACGGGCTGAAATGGTGCATCGTGCGTTCTGACCCTTTAGGATTGATGGGGTGAAGATACCTAAGCTACTTTCTCCCGCATCTGCCGCTCCAGCTGGTCAGGCTGATTCGGCCCGTTCTTCGTCTGAACGCGGTCGTTACAGCCTCGATTCTCTGCTGGATGCGCTCGCTGTTGCCTATATTCGTGCCCCGCGTTGGGGTTGGTTGGCGCCTGCATTGATTGTGCTGGTTGCCGGCATTCTGCGTTTTTATAATTTGGCGCATCCGAATGCCATTGTTTTTGATGAGACCTACTACGCCAAGGACGCCTACTCGTATGTGCATTATGGCTATGAGTTGAGCTGGTCGAAGGACGCTAATGCTTCCTTTGCGGCGGGTCACCCGTCGGGTCTGTTGACGGATTCGCCGGAGTATGTGGTGCATCCGCCGTTGGGTAAGTGGATGATTGCCGCGGGCATGGCAATTTTTGGTGATAATAATCCCTTTGGTTGGCGTGTTTCTGCTGCGGTGATTGGCACCCTGTCGGTGGCGTTGATTGCGTATGCTGGCTGGCTGCTGTTCCGTTCGATGACGGTGGCGACTATTGCGGCTCTGCTGGCTGCGGTGGATGGCCTGATGCTGGTGGAGTCTCGCCTGGCTCTGCTGGATATTTTCCAGATGTTCTGGATTTTGGCGACTTTTGTGTGTCTGGTGCTTGACCGTATTCAGGCGCGGCGCGTGTTGGCGCGCAATATTGCGGAGGCGGCACGCCAGAATAGCGGTGTGCTTCCGCCGATGCCGTGGGGCCCAAGCATGGGTCTGCGCCTGTGGCGTTTCGCGGCCGGTGTGTGTGCCGGTGCCGCGGTGGGCGTGAAGTGGAATTCGTTGTTCTTCATTGCGGCTATGGGTCTGCTGACGGTGTTCTGGGATATTAATGCTCGCCGTATTGTGGGTCTGAACAAGTGGGGTTTGACGGCGCTGGTGCGTGACGGCATCCCCGCGTTCTTCCAGATGATTGGTGTGGGTCTGCTGGTATATCTGAGCACCTGGGCGGGCTGGTTCCAGTCGTCGAATGCGTATTTCCGCCGCTGGGCGGTTGAGAACCCGGGCAAGGGTGTCATGTGGCTTCCTGAGGATTTGCGTTCCCTGTGGGAGTACCATGTCTCGGCGTTTAAGTTCCATTCTGGTTTGAGCAGCCCGCATACGTATTCTTCGCAGGCGTGGCAGTGGCTGGTTTTGGGTCGCCCGACCTCGTACTACTATGAGTCGCCGAAGCTGGGTTCTTCGGGTTGTACCGTGAAGTCCTGTTCCGAGGCTATTTTGAATATCGGTAACCCGGCGATTTGGTGGGCTTTTATTCCGGCGATTATTGTGGCGCTTCTGGTTCTGCTGCTGAAGCGGGATTGGCGTTTTGGCGCGCTGCTGGTTGTGTTCGGTGCGGGCTATTTCCCGTGGTTTATGTACCCGACTCGCACGATGTTCTACTTCTACGCCCTGTCCTTTGAGCCGTTCCTGATCCTGCTGTTGGCGGGTGTTTTGGGTCTGGCGCTGTCGGGTGCTCGTGGTTCGGTGTTGCGTGCCCGTTTGGGCGTGACGCTGGTGGCGATTTACCTGGTGGGTGTGCTGATGTTGAGTGCGTACTTTATGCCGCTGTGGACTGCTCAGGTGATTCCGTATGAGCAGTGGTATTCGCATATGTGGTTTAAGTCCTGGATTTAGGCTTGAGTTTTAGGCTCGGTTTTTAGGTTCGAGCGATGCGAGCTTAGGTATAGCAAAGGGGGCTGGGTTCTACCGTGTGGTAGAGCCCAGCCCCCTTTGGGTGCCCTTTCCGCGCTGGCTTGCGCGGTGAAGTGGCTGATGATTTTTAGTTGTCGCCGACGCGTGTGTTAGTTGTCGCTGACGCGTGCGGAGGCGAGCTTGACGCGCAGTTCCTGGCGTTCCTGGCGGCGGCGTTCTGCCTTAAGCTTGCGGTATTTGGTGGGCCAGGTGGTCACGAGCAGGAGCGTAATCTGCGCTGCTACGAGGACCGCTACGGCGATTGCCGCGTCGATCCAGAATTGCGGCGGGTAGAGGCGAATCAGGGAGCTTCGTACGGAGAATTCCCAGTTGCCCTGCGGGAAGAACACCTGGTGGAAGGTGGTGAACAGCCACTCCCAACCGAAGACGCCCACAACGCCGAGCACTGCGATGAGTCCCAGGGTAATCCATGCGCCACAGAAGAGGCTGCGGCGGATGGTTCCGGGGGCGCGCTCGCGCAGGGAGATGCTGCTAAAGAGCGTCAGCAGGAAGAGCGCGGCAACGGCTACGGTGGCGATGAGCAGTACCCACTTCACGTCGTGCATGTGGTTCACTTCTGCTTCGGTGAAGGCGAGGGTGTTGTCGGCACCGGTGGTGACGCGGGCGAGGTATTCTCGCGGCGCGAAGTTGTTGATGTAGTCCACGCCGTAGGAGCCCAGGCGCATCCTCTCGACGAGGTAGTAGCCGTAGCTGTCTTCGGGGAATCCGGGGCGGTGATATTCGAGCCAGAGGAAGGGCGCGGAGGCTACAGCGCGGATTGCAATCATGAGTACGGTCAGCGGTACGGTGAGCGCGATGAGGGTTGCGCGGAGCTTGAGGAAGCGCGGGGTGTCTTCCACGGCGTCTTCGCGGGCTGCGGCGCGTTCTGCAGCTTCGGGCGAGGCAGCCAGGGAGGACAGCGGTGCGTTGGGGTCTGCGACCGCGTGGGTGTGGCCGGTACGGGTGGTTTCGGTGCGGTACTTGCGTCCGGCGGTGGAGGCGCTTGCCGCCTCCGCGGTAGCGACGGTTTCTGCTTCAGCCGCATTTTCGGCTTCTGCTGCTGCAGCTGCTTCTGCTTCGGCTGCCCTCTGCATGGTTTCGCGGTTGAGGTCGCTGAGGGTCGGATTTTTGGGGGTGCTCTGCGAGTCACGCACGAGGGGCACGAAGCCGGTGGAGACGTTGGTGCGGGTGCGCACGCGGGTGCCGACACCCTGTTCGCGGAGTTTGCTGCGTGCGGGGACAACGGGTACGGAGCCGGTAGGCAGGTCGGGTTCTTCGGCGACGGTGGGTACGTCTGCTACGATGCGTCCGAAGGCTCCGGTGCGCGGTGCCGGTTCGCTGGTCACGGTCTCTGCTCGGCGAGCTTTGAGGAGTTCTTCGGCGCTATTTCGACGGATGGCCGGGCGCAGTGCGCCCCACATTCCTCGGTGTGTTTCTTTGCTCATGGATCTCGCGTTCTTTTCGAGTGATCGGTGTTTGAGTGAGTTGCGGGTATCTGTACTATCTGCCAGTTTCTCATATGCAAAGAACCTTCCGCATGAATTCGCGGAAGGTTCTTTGCATTCGGGTGTTTAATTCTTAGTTTTGAATTCTAGGATTCGGTGGTGTCCTGAACGGGTACCTTGTAGACCACTCGCCAACCCTGGGGTGCCGTCAGCCGTGCAGCGTGATGGTCGCAGAGGTCGTAGGCGTGGGGTTCGCGAAATTCTGAGAGTGCGTCGATAAGTGCCGTGGAGTCTGCGTAGGAGTAGTGGAGAGTAACAGTCGCCTCTCGCTGGCAGGTCTGGCGGGAGCACAGTCGTGCGGTCTGCATGTGGGTGGTACCTTCCTGGCTTAGTTCGCCTGCTTACGCAGTCGGCGGCGTTCACGTTCTGACAGCCCGCCCCAAATTCCGAAGCGCTCGTCATTGTCCATTGCATATTGTAGACATTCTTCGCGCACGGGGCATACACCGCATACCCTTTTGGCGTCTCGGGTGGAGCCGCCCTTCTCGGGGAAGAAGGCCTCGGGGTCGGTTTGGGCGCAAAGCGCTTCAGCTTGCCAGGCGAGTTCTCCGTCTTCGCCTTCGGTTCCGTAGAGTCCTGCCGCGGCGGTCCATACGTCGGTGCAGGCAGGCATGTTTCGTTCTGCTTCTGTGAGAAAGGCGTCGGCGGCTTTTTCGAGGGGCTGAGTGGGATTCATGCTACGGCGCTGAGCGCCTGATGCGCGCGCGGCCGCGACAGAGCGGTCGGATGCAATGTAGGAGCCCATGGGTTTTCCTTCCGTATTCTCATTGTGAACTTAATGAGTCTGCGGATCCGTCGTGGACGGAATCTTCGTGTGTATGGTGTGGCATGGTTTGCTCTGGCCTCTACGGTCCCTTCCAGAGCAAACACGCTTATATATCTATTAGACGTGCGACACGCCGTTTCGTCAAACTAGACTTAATCAATGTTTAGATGTATGTGTTACAGGCGTCATATTTAATGTGAATTTGACCTTTATATATTTTTCACCCCTTCACTTGCCCCTGGTCACATCTTGAGCCAGCCTCAAATTTCCCCTTTCAGGACCACTTGCCGCCGAATGCAAATTCCGCATCTTGACCGCAAATATAAGGGAAGTCGGCGGTGCAACCCCCTGCAGGAATCTCCCAAACCCCACTCCCAGAAATTTTCAGGAAATTCGAAAAGAAAAGTTTATCTTTTTGACATCCATGTTCTGCATATTTTTCCAGGCTTATTGCGAAACATTTATATTCCCAATTTATCTGCATGCCCTATTTCAAAATAGGACCTTAGTTAGTGCAAAGGTTTTTCATCATTAGGTTTTTTCAAGCACCATCAGAAGTTTTTACTTTACTTCTGTACTTTTCTAGCCCGGCAATCGGCCCTCCCCTCCTCTCCGCTCCCGGAATTGTCCCTGCGCCTCCGCTCCTTCTGAACCGTGAGGTAGAGTGAAACCCATGGTTACTCTCTCCCCCACCGGCGCGTCCGCGCCCACGACTCTGAACCGTTTCTTCGAGAAACTCAGCACTCAACAAACTCCCGCCCTCATCTGGTATTCGGCGGCAGGCGAGCGTATTGAGCTCTCCGGCAGGGTCCTCATGAACTGGGTAGACAAGAGCGCAAACCTGTTGGTTGAAGAATGCGAACTGGCGCCCGATGAAGGTTTTGATCTGCAGGCTCCCCTGCACTGGCGCACTATTGTTCTGGGTCTGGCGGCTCTGCGCGTGGGCGCGATCCTCGATCAGGACGAGCCGCTGGTTGCCGTGGTCTGCACCGAGCAGGAGGCGGGCTACACGAATGACCCCGCGTACCTTCTGGCGGTTGACCGTGCGCCGCTGGCTCTTTCCTACACCGGCGATCTGCAGGCACTGGCTCCGCACGCCGAGGAGGTACTCGATTACTGCGCTCTGGTGCGCAGCTTTGGCGACCAGTACTCGGGTCTACTTCCCGATGATTCGGCAGAAATTATTGAGGGTTTCAGCTATGCGGAAGCCTACGAGCAGGTTCTTGCGCAGGCACAGACCTATCGCACGGCGGGGTACACGCTACCTTCGGGGCAGCGGGCGCTCGCACTGGAGTTGAGCCCCGACTACGGTTTTGATGCTTCGGAGGCGACCCTGAGCGCTCTGCTGGAGGTGCTAGCTATTTTGGCTTCGGGGCATGCGGTGTTTGTGGCTGACCCGAGCGTCAACTGGCAGGATGGACAGCTGGCCTCTCTGATGGTTGCTGAGCGTGCGGTGGAGATTCCCCGCGCATAATGCGCCTTCCCCTGTTGCCCGAAAAATCGCGCGGAAGGCTAACGACCGCGCAGGGTACCAACAGACACAGCACCAACAAGCACATAGGGGTTTAAATGATTCATCCCCCGATACCGTTCGTATCGGGGGATGAATCGTTATATCACGTTCTAACTATGCTGCTTCTACAATCCGAGGAGCTTAGGAGTTCTGCGAGCCGGGCTTCGACTGTGCCTCGGATGCAGCCGCCTCAGAGCGTGCCTTCTGCTTGGTGGGTTCTTCGCCGTCGAGAATAGCGGCGGCCTTATCAAACATGCGGCCGAGTTCCTCGTGGTCGGTACCTTCGCCCTTTTCAACCTGCTTGCGGTGCGATCCGTACACCCAGAAGCGGTAGAGGAAGTAGCGAAGAATGGTGCCCAGAATGGTACCGATAATCGTACCGGAGATGAAGGACGCCTCGGGGGTACGCAGGTTCAGCACGTAGGTACTGAATGCCACACAGCCGGCTTCGACGAGAATACCGAGCAGGTTCACCAGACCGAACTCGATAGCTTCGCGCTTCCAGTTTTCGGAGCGGGAGTCGCGGAAGGTCCACAGGCGGTTCATGAGCCAGGAGAAGATGGTTGCGACAACACTCGCTACAACCTTCGCCTTGGTGTGGGACTCCGACATGATGGTCATCATCAGCACCCACACCGTCACAGAGTTGACGATGAAGGCGGCGCCGCCCACGGTACCGAATTTGAGAACCTCAATACCGTAGCTGTCCCAGAGGGATTTCAGGCGTTCGGTAATGGTCGGTTTCGTCTGTGCGCTCATGCGGGGCCTATCTAGCGGGGTTTTATCGGAGAAAAAGGTGCCGATGCTGCGACGGTGAGCGTTGGTTACGTTGTCACTGCGTGGCGCTTCGGTCTCTTTTACAAGCTCTTATATGTTAGTACAGTCCCGGTACGTTGTTTGTCCCTTTGGGAGTTTTTCCATAGACCTCTCAGCTACCGGGTGACTCTTTTCATCATGCGCTGATAGTTTCGTCTCTGCCTGACCGCGCAGAAGGCAGGTTTTTACGATTTCTTCCGGTATTCACGCCCAAATATTGGGCTCTGAAGCCCAGTTGAACCCATTCTGCGACCTTCATGTGGTCTTGCTCCCATAAGCACTCCGAACCCGGTACACTTAGGTGATGTGACTTACCCTGTGACTGGACCCGTAATTGGTGTCATCGGCGGCGGCCAGCTGGCCCGCATGATGGCTCCCGCAGCAACTAACCTTGGCCTGAACCTGCAGATTCTCGCGGAGGCGCCCACCGTTGGCGCCGTGGCAGCGGTACGTACCGCTCCCGTCGGGGACTACAAAGATCTGGACACCCTCCGCGAATTTGCTCGCGGCAAGGATGTCATCACTTTCGATCATGAGCACGTGCCCACTGAATTTCTGCGCACCCTCATGGCGGAGGGTGTGAATGTTCAGCCCCGTCCCGAAGCTCTCCAGTACGCTCAGGACAAGCTCCTGATGCGCGCCGCTATTGAGCATCTGGGCCTGCCGAACCCCCGCTGGGCTAAGGTTTCTACCCTGGACGAGCTGCTCGCCTTCGGCGATGAAATCGGCTGGCCCGTAGTGCTGAAAACCCCGCGCGGCGGTTACGACGGCAAGGGCGTACTCGTTCTGGATTCCCCCGAGGAGGCTCGCGAGCGCAGTACTGCGTGGTTCGAGCAGCTGCCTTCCCGCACCGATTTCTCCGCCCTGCTTGCCGAGGAGAAAGTGCCCTTCACCCGTGAGCTCTCCGCTCTAGTGGCTCGCCGTGAGAGCGGCGAGGTGCGCCCCTGGCCGGTCGTTGAGACCATCCAGGTGAACTCTATCTGCGACGAGGTTATTGCCCCCGCGCAGAACCTGGCCCCCGAGATCGCTGAGGCTGCCGCAGCCGCTGCTGTGACCATTGCCTCCGAGCTGGGCGTGACCGGTGTAATGGCGGCTGAGCTTTTCGAGGTGCCCGGCTCCCCCGCCGGCTTCTACATCAACGAGCTGGCGATGCGCCCGCACAATACTGGCCACTGGACTCAGGACGGCTCGGTGACCAGCCAGTTCGAGCAGCACCTGCGTGCGGTACTTGACCTTCCGCTGGGTGATACCTCCGTGTTGGAGGGTGTTGCCGTGATGAAGAACTACCTGGGCGGTGAGAACGAAGATATCTTTGGCGTCTATCCGCTGGCGCTTTCGGCTGAACCGCGCGCAAAGATTCACTTCTACGGCAAGGAAACCCGCCCGGGCCGCAAGATTGGTCACGTGAACATTACCGGCACGGTGGCTGAGCTTGAGGCGCTGCGTCATAGCGCCGCGAATGCCGCCTCCATTTTGCGTGACGGCCGCCCCCTATAGCCCCTGTTTTAGCCGGTGCGTGGGGTGAGAGCATCCTGCGTATCCGGATCCCCCTAATGATGGTGGTTCGCCACCGCATCCTGAAAGGATATGAGGATTATGTCTCAGTCTCCCTATGATTCTTCCCAGCCTATTGTTGGCATTGTGATGGGTTCGGATTCGGATTGGTCGGTCATGGAGGCCGCAGCCGAGGTTCTGGACGAGTTCGGCATCCCTTACGAGGCTGATGTTGTTTCTGCACACCGCATGCCCGAGGACATGATTGAGTACGGCAAGAAGGCTCACAGCCGCGGTATTCGCGTGATTATTGCTGGCGCCGGCGGCGCCGCTCACCTGCCCGGTATGCTCGCTTCCGTCACCGCTCTGCCTGTGATTGGTGTTCCGGTGCGTCTGAAGAACCTCGAGGGCATGGACTCGCTGCTGTCGATTGTTCAGATGCCCGCCGGTGTTCCGGTAGCTACCGTCTCCATTAACGGTGCTCGCAATGCGGGTCTGCTGGCTCTGCGTATTCTGGGTTCGGGTACCGATGCGTTTGCTCAGCAGGTTCACGCTGATTTGCGTCAGTTCTCTCAGGATCTGCGCCAGACCGCGATGGACAAGGGAGCCGCTCTGCGCACCCGAGTTGCCGAGGCGAAGGCTAAGGCAGCGGCCGAGCGCGAGGCGGAGGAGAGCTCCTCCGCCCCCCGCCCCGCTTCTGCTCCCGAGGCCTCGTCGGAGCCCCAGGCTTACGTTCCCTAAGCTCGGATACACTAGAAGTATGAGCAATATTCTTCAGTCCGATATTTGGGCACGTTTTCAGGAATCTAATGGTCACACCGTAATCCGTAAGAGCGGTAACGGCTGGTCGTACCTTGCAACCGTTGAGGGCGGCGCTACCGGCCGCTACCTGTACAGCCCGTACGGACCGGTCGCCTCCAGCGCTGTGGCTTTTGATGAGGCTCTCGCGTCATTGAAGGAAGAGGCTGCGAAGCTTCGTTGCCTGTTTGTGCGCATTGAACCCACTGAATCCGCTATTTGGGGCGATCAGGATGCGGCTACTTTCCTGGCTCGTCGCGGCGCGGTTCTGGCTCCTCGCCAGGTGCAGCCTTCGCACACTCAGATTATTGATCTTTCGGGCTCTGAGGACGAAATCCTCAAGGGAATGATCCCCAGTTACCGTAATCGTCATCGTAATCTCCACAAAAAGGGCGTGACCGTTGAGGTTTCGACCAATCCCTCGGATATGACGATTCTCTTCGGCTTCCTCGAGGAAACCGCGGACCGTAACGGTTTTAACCGTCAGCAGGATGAGTACCTGATGCAGGTTGCTCGCGTGCTGATGCCCGCCGGTGCGGCGTCCCTGTACATTGCGAAGCTGACCGATGAGAACGGTGAGAGCACCCCGATCGCGGCGGCGTTTGTGTACGATTCGGATGACACCCGCACCTACGCGCACGCTGCGGCTTCTTTTGAGCACCGCAACCTTAGTGCAGGTGTTGTGGTGGTGACGAACTTTATCCTGGACGCTAAGCGTAAGGGTCTGAAGTACGTTGACCTCTTCGGTATTGCGCCGGAGGATCAGCCGGATCACGAGTGGGCTGGTTTCACGAAGTTCAAGAAGTCCTTCGGCGGCGAGTCGGTGGAGTACCCGGGTACCTGGGATGTTCCGGTAACCTCGTTGGGTTACCGCGCCTACACGCTGGCGTACAAGGCTCGTCCGGCAGTTCGTGATGCTGTGTCGAAGGCGAAGGCGAAGGTTCAGTCTTTCCGCTCTCGCTAACGGGTTCAGGCTCGTCCTTACTGGGGCGTATCCTGAGAACTAAAAGCTAAATACATGAGGGAGCCGCCCTCACCGAGTTCTTCGGTGGGGGCGGCTCCCTGTGTATGTATGTGCAATGTTTGAGGAGTCTTAGCGCGGCTCCTCAGCCCTTGCGGGGGCGAAGATTACTGCCCTTCGAGGATTACTGCGCTTCGAGGATTACTGCGCTTCGAAGATTACTGCTCTTCGGGGCTCTTGGTGTGCGAGAGAATCTCGCGCAGGCGGGAGAGGCGGTGCTCTGCCTCGACGGTACGCACGGTACCCGAGGAGGAACGCATAACCAGCGACTGGGTGGTCACAACGTTCTTGCTGTAGCGCACGCCGCGCAGCAGCTTGCCGTCGGTGATACCGGTTGCGGCGAAGAAGCAGTTGTCGCTGGTGACCAGGTCGTTGGTGGTCAGCACACGGTCGAGGTCGTGGCCGGCTTCCAGTGCCTTTTCACGTTCTGCCTCGTCGGTCGGTGCCAGGCGGCCCTGGATGACGCCACCGGTTGCCTTGATAGCGCATGCTGCGACAACACCTTCGGGGGTGCCGCCGGTGCCGAGCATGAGGTCCACGCCGGTGTTTTCGCGGCAGGCTGCGATAGCGCCGGCGACGTCACCGTCGAGGATGATGCGGGTACGGGCGCCGGCCTCGCGAATCTCCTGGATCAGCTTGGCGTGGCGGGGGCGGTCCAGCACGCATACGGTCAGCTCGCTGACCTTCTTGCCCTTAGCCTTAGCGACCAGGTGCAGGTTCTGCTTGACGGGCAGGCGCAGGTCGACGAACTCTGCGGCTTCGGGGCCGGTGACCAGCTTCTCCATGTAGAACACTGCGGAGGGGTCGAACATGGTGCCGCCGTCTGCCACAGCAATCACGGAGAGGGCATTGTCCATGCCGAGTGCGGTCAAGCGGGTACCGTCGATGGGGTCAACCGCCACGTCGAGGGAGGGACCGGAGCCGTCGCCGACGTTCTCGCCGTTGTACAGCATGGGAGCCTTGTCCTTCTCGCCTTCACCGATGACAACGGTGCCGTTGAAGTTGACGGTGGAGAGGCGGTAGCGCATTGCGTCTACGGCTGCACCATCTGCGAGATTCTTTTCGCCTGCGCCGACCCAGGGGCCTGCAGCAATTGCTGCTGCCTCAGTCGCGCGGACCAGTTCCATTGCGAGGTTGCGATCGCCGTGGTTGTTGTTCGTAGTCATAGACTCACCTTCGAGATTTCTGAATACACCGTCGGCTGGCTGGTTCTTTCCAGCACGAAGTCGCCGACGCAGTAGTGCTCCTTTCAGGATAGCGCGCGGGCGCTTCGTTTTTCTTGTTCTGAACGAGTTTGCGTGCGTGTTGACTTTAAGGTGAGCAGATGCGGCAAATTGGTGAGGGCTGCGTCTCTCTTCGGCGCTTCATACGCTCTGAGGCACTGATTTTGGGTGTTGTGAAGGCGTGCCAAACTAGCTATTTTTCGCATATTTAAGGCATATTTGAGGTAGGTTCTTTCTCCGGGAGGCTCCCGGCGAGAAACTCAGCTTCAGCGCGAGCGCCTGAAGCCCCACATACCCGTTCGCAGATTCGCTGCCTCCGACGGCATGCGTTATCTGTACTTGTCCGCTAAGGAGCATCACATGGCTGGCATCCAACCGACTCCCGCAGAAGCATGGAAGCGTCTGAAGGACGGTAACCGCCGTTTTGTTGAGGGCAGCAACGAGCACCCCAACCAGGACACGATTCGCCGTACCGACCTGGCATCGGGTCAGTTCCCGTTCGCCTCGATTTTCGGTTGCGGTGACTCTCGCCTCGCGGCAGAGATTATTTTTGATCTGGGCCTGGGCGACGCGTTCGTGGTGCGTACCGCCGGCCACGTCCTGGAGAATGCCGCGCTCGGTTCGTTGGAGTACGCGGTTGATGAGTTTGAGACCCCCATTGTGATGGTTCTCGGTCACGACTCCTGCGGTGCTGTGACTGCGGCCAGCAAGTCCTTGGAGTCCGGTGAGATGCCGCACGGCTTCATCCGTAACCTGGTGCAGCACATCCTGCCTTCGGTGATGTCCCCGAAGCTGCCGGAGAACCCGGTCGTTAACGACATGGTGCGTGAGCACACCCGCCAGACCGCCATCCGCATTATTGAGCAGTCCCACATCATTTCGGATGCGGTGGTTGAGGGTAAGGTCGCCGTGATTGGTGTCTTCTACCATCTGAAGGAGGGTAAGGCGGAGCTGGTGTTCAGTTCGCAGGATCTGACCCTGCCGGAGGAGAAGAACGACGCGCAGAACCCGCCGACTCAGACGCTTCCGGTGGTCGTGAAGACTCCCCCGCGCGTTGTGGTTGCCGAGAACCTGGACTAGGTTTCCTCTTCTCCGCTCATTACGAGCCTTAGCGCGAGAACCCACATGCTCGCACTTAACAACAGATTTTTCTATGGGATACCCCCGCCACGGTAGCGTGTTCGCACATCTACCGGGGCGGGGTTTTTACGTGCCTTCTCACGCCTCAAAATTTATGAGCGTTTTTCCTCTTTTGACACCTTTTCGAGGCGACGTAAGCCACTTTGAACGCCTATCCTAGAGATATGGCTGAAAACATTGAATACCGCATTGAACATGACACCATGGGCGAAGTTCGCGTTCCGGCTGATGCACTCTACCGTGCACAGACCCAGCGCGCAGTCGAGAACTTCCCGATTTCGGGTCAGACCCTCGAATCCGCCCATATTCGTGCGCTTGCCCTCGTGAAGAAGGCAGCCGCGACCGCCAATGAGGAACTCAAGGTGCTCGACGCTGAGCGCGCCCAGGCTATCCGCGACGCAGCGGATCTGGTAGCAACCGGTGACTACGACGCCCACTTCCCCATTGACGTCTTCCAGACCGGTTCCGGTACCTCCTCGAACATGAACGCGAACGAGGTCCTGGCAACCCTGGCAACTCGTTCCCTGGAGTCCAAGGGCATTGAGGTTCACCCCAATGACCACGTGAACGCTTCCCAGTCCTCCAACGACGTCTTCCCCACCTCCGTGCACGTTGCTGTGACCGAGGCTCTGGTGAAGGACCTGATTCCCGCTCTCGAGGTGCTCGCTGAGTCCCTGGAGCGCAAGTCTGCTGAGTTCAAGGACGTTGTGAAGTCCGGTCGCACCCACCTGATGGACGCAACCCCCATCACCCTGGGCCAGGAGTTCTCCGGCTACGCCGCAACTGTGCGTTACGGTATTGAGCGTGTGAACGCTTCCCTGCCCCGCGTGGCTGAGGTTCCCCTGGGCGGTACCGCTGTGGGTACCGGTATTAACACCCCCGACGGCTTCTCCGCTCGCGTGATTGAGCTGCTCGCTGAGGAGACCGGCCTGCCCCTGACCGAGGCTCGTAACCACTTCGAGGCTCAGGCTAACCGTGACGGCCTAATTGAGGTTTCCGGTCAGCTGCGCACCCTGGCGTACGGCCTGATGAAGATCAGCAACGACATCCGCTGGATGGGTTCGGGCCCGAACACCGGTCTGGGCGAGCTGCACATCCCCGATCTGCAGCCCGGCTCCTCGATTATGCCCGGTAAGGTCAACCCCGTGATTTGTGAGGCTACCATCATGGTCGCCGCTCAGGTTATCGGTAACGACGCAACCATTGCTCTGTCTTCCACTAACGGCGCGTTTGAGCTGAACGTGGGTATCCCGGTGATGGCTGCTAACCTGTTGCAGTCGATTCGCCTGCTCGCTAACGTTTCTCGCGTTTCGGCGGAGAAGATGATTGACGGTCTGACCGCTAACGTTGACCGTTGCCGCTTCCTGGCTGAGGCTTCGCCGTCGACCGTGACCCCGCTGAACAAGCTGATTGGTTACGAAGCTGCTGCGAAGATTGCTAAGTACTCGGTGGCTCACAAGGTGACTGTCCGTGAGGCAGTTGTGGCTCTGGGTTATGTGGAGCGCGGCGAAGTGACTGAGGAGCAGCTGGATGCAGCTCTGGACGTCACCAAGATGCTGGGCAACTTCTAATCCAAATCGTCTGATCACACCGCATACAGAATCGGGTGTGGCGCTACTGTTCCCACGGTATCGTCACACCCGATTTCTTATGTTCGTCTTGCCTCCCACGTGCGCAAAGGTAGTAGATACGACGGAGGGGCCCGCCTTTCGACGGGCCCCTCCGGTAGCGTTAAGCATCCCTTACGGACTAGCTGAACTGCCTCCACGCGGACATGTTACGCAGGTTCGAGCGAGCCATTGCCACGGCCTCCGCTGCGCCGCGGTTCAGCGCAATCTTGGAGAGCGAGGTGGCGAAGCCAACGATCTGCTTGGCCTCGACCTCGGGCGGCATCGACAGAGCGTTGGGGTCGGTAATGATCTCGACCAGGGAGGGGCCGCGGTGAGCCAGGGCGTTGCGCAGCGCACCTTCCAGGTCTTCAGCCTTCTCAACACGCTGAGCTTGGAAACCAGCGGCGGTTGCGATGTCGGCGTAGTTGACGAGCGGCACATCCACGCCGAAGTCCTCGAAGCCCTGAACCAGCTGCTCAAGCTTCACCATGCCCAGGGTGGAGTTGTTGAACACCACGATGGTCAGCGGCAGATCGTACATGACCGCTGTCAGAATATCACCCAGCATCATGGACAGGCCACCGTCACCCGAGACCGAGATGACCTGGCGGTTAGGCTCGGCAATCTGGGCGCCCAGGGCCATAGGCATGGCGTTCGCCATGGAGCCGTGGAGGAAGGAACCCAGCAGACGGCGCTTGCCGTTGGGGGTGATGTAGCGGGCGGTCCACACGTTGCACATGCCGGTGTCCGCGGTGAAGATGGCGTCATCGGAGGCCAGCTCATCCAGCACGGATGCGGCGTACTCGGGGTGAATCTTGCCCTTGGTGGGGTTGTGGGTGTAGGCACCGACGACCTTGGTCATGATCTTCTCGTTCTTCTTCAGGAGCTTCTCCAGGAACGAGCGGTCGCTCTTGCGCTGCACGAGGGGCAGAACGGCCTTCAGGGTTGCGGCAACGTCAGCCTCAATCAGCAGGTCGACGTTGGTACGGCGGCCCAACACCTCGCCGGCACGGTCAATCTGAACGGTCTGCACGTTGGGCAGGAACTGGTCGTAGGGGAAGTCGGTACCCAGCAGGAGCATCAGGTCGGAGTCCTTCATACCCTCTGCGGCCTCACCGTAGCCCAGAAGACCGGTCATTCCCACATCGAAGGGGTTGTCGTACTGGATGTACTCCTTACCGCGCATCGTGTGGCCCACGGGAGCCGCGACACGGTCGGCCAGCTGAACGACTTCATCATGTGCACCGGCCACACCGGCACCAGCGAAAATCGAAATCTTCTTGGCCGCGTTGATGCGATCGGCCAGGTCGCGCACGGTGGTCTCATCGGGAACGATAGTGCCGGGGCGGTAGTCGCCCCATGCGGGCACGTGGTCAACGGCATCCTGGATGGCAATATCGCCGGGAATCGATACGACGGCCACACCGCGGCGGGCGATAGCGTGACGCATACCGGAGTTGATGATGCGCAGGGTCTGGTGGCCAGAGACTGCCATCTCGTTGTAGACCGAGCAATCCTCGAAGATGCGCTCGGGGTGGGTTTCCTGGAAGTATCCGCTACCAATCTGGCCGGAGGGGATGTGGGAAGCAATCGCCAGCACCGGAGCGTGGGAGCGGTTGGCATCGTAGAGACCGTTGATGAGGTGGGTGTTGCCCGGACCGCATGAGCCGGCGCACACGGCCAGCTTACCGGTCACCTGGGCCTCGGCGCTTGCGGCAAAGGCCGCGGCTTCCTCGTGGCGCACGTGAATCCAGTCGATACCGCCGTTCTTCGAGCCGCCGGAGGCGCGCACTGCGTCCACGATGGGGTTCAGGGAGTCGCCCACCACGCCGTAGATACGCGTGACACCGGCCTCGACGAGCTGTGCGACAATCTGTTCTGCCAAGTTCATAATTACCCTCTTTCGTTGGCGTTCCACGGGGTGCAACGGCCCGGTGGGGAACGCTGTGTATCCCCTCAGACTAGCACTCTTTCCTCGTCAAAGAAGGTCTTGCTTTTAAAACACTTAGGGTGTATCAACTTGGCATAAAGTCGGGTCTCGTTCGCGCAGGGCGGAGGGCAACCCTCGCTTGGCTAGTCCTCTTCCGGCGGCACCGACTCCAAACCAAAACGGCAGTGGCCGTCATAGTTCAGCGCTGCATCAATACGGTCCAGCATCCGCTCCGAAAGCAACGCACGCTCCGCCGGGTCAGACACATCCACCCAACGCACCTGCGAAGACTCCTCATCGTTCACCTTCGCCTCACCAGAAACCCAGCGGCACAAGAACGTATGATCCAAGAACTGGCAGCGGTCACCATTACCGAACTGCATCGGCGGGTCAGCCTTCACCTGCGCCAGCTCCAGCACCTCAATCTGCACGTTCGCCTCCTCCTGCGCCTCACGCAGGCAGGTCAGTGCGGGGCTCTCCCCCGGGTCCACAATGCCCGTGATCGGGGTCCACGCCCCGTTATCGCTACGGCGCACCAGCAGCACCTTAGAATCCTGCTCACGGTACACTACAGCCGTCGCACCGGACAGCCACAGGTAATCCGAACCGATCCGCTCACGCAGCTTACGGATATAGGGAGGAGTAGGCATAACATCAACCTTTCAAAAGCCCCGGCAGTTCTGCCGAGAAATAGGTGCTAGGGAGCAGAGCAAACAGCCGCGAACCGCACGAAGAACGAACCCGCCACTTAGCCGGACGGTCGCCCTACTTCGGAATCTACCACAGAGAATACACCGGAGCAGCCAACGCCACCAGCGCACCCAGAAGCATAAACGGGCCGAACGCAATGCGGGTGCTACCGCGCGCCTTCGTGAACAGCACTAGAGCCAAAGACACCAGACCACCGGCAAGGAACGTCACCAGCGACGCCCAGCCCAGGTTCGCCCAGGACAGGTACCCGAGCACGCCGCCCAGAATGCCGGCAAGCTTCACATCCCCGCGGCCCAGCGCGCCAAAGGACAGGATACGCAGAAGCAGGTAGCAGAACCACAGCACCAGACCGGCACCAATCACGCGCCAAATATCGGCGGGACGGCCCGCAAAAAGCAAAGACACCGGCAGAGCCGTATAGGTGGCAATAGCCAGAGGAATCAGGATGCGGTGGGGCAGACGGTGCTCGCGCACGTCAATACGCCACAGTCGCAGGGTGCACCACAAAAAATACAGCAGGTAGCTGCCGAGCACCAGAGCGGCAATAACGGAGGCGCCGCCTGCGCTGTAGAGGCGGGAAAGCTCAGCGAGCATAGAACGTCCATTCTGTAATGCTGGGGGCTGTACTACCGGAGGCTGCTAGCCGGGGAGACAAGAACCGAGAGGCCAACACCACCGGTGCTAGAGCGTATAAGTTCTAGGAGCCGAAACGGCGGGAACGGTTCGCGTAATCCCGCAGGGCACGCAGAAAATCAACGCGTGTGAAATCCGGCCACAGGGCGCGGCAGAAATAAAACTCAGAATACGCGCTCTGCCAGGTCATGAAACCGGACAGGCGCTGCTCGCCCGAAGTGCGAATCAGCAGGTCCGGGTCGGGCATATCGGCGGTGTACAGGTGCGAAGAAATATCCTCCACACTCAGCTGTTCGGCAAGCGAGTCCAAGGATGCGCCCTCAGCGGCAGCCTCACGCAGAACCGATCGGACCGCGTCCACAATCTCCTGGCGGCCGCCGTAGCCGACCGCAATGTTCACACGGACACCGGGTAGGTGCGCAGTCTGCTCAATCGCCCAGTCCAGGCGCTCGTGCAGCTGGCGAGGAATCAGGTCAATATTGCCGATAGCGCGCACCGGACCGCAGGCGGACTCCACCAGACGCACCAGAAATGCATCAATCACAGCGACCAGGCCGGTCAGCTCCTTCTCGGGGCGCTTCAGGTTCTCAGTGGAGAGCATGTACAGGCTCACCTGCGGAATCGACAGCTCAGTACACCAGGCCAGAAAATCAATAATTCGCTCCGCACCGGCGGCGTGGCCCTCACGGGTGCTCAAGCCGCGCTGAGCCGCCCAGCGGCGGTTACCGTCCACCAGCACTCCAATATGTGCCGGCAGGGATTCGGGGCTCAGCGAGCGCGCCAGAGCCTGCTCATAGACGGTAGGCTCAGTGACAGTGCCGGGGTTGCTGGCGTGGCCGTGCACAGTAATCACGGGCAGGGCGTTGGCGCTCATAGCTCATACCTCATTCGGCTGTCGTGGCAGATAATTCAGCAGGCTCATAACGAAAGAGCCCAAGCTCTTATTCTACGCCGCCGCGCCGTACCTTCGCGGCAATCGGCATCACGGTTGGGCTGAGAATCGGCTCAAAATTTGTGGCATCTGGTGGTGGCATTCGGAGTTGCGTGCAGGGGTGCAGACATCGCGTGCCTAAGAATGGATGATGCCCTTCACCTACGACTCATATCGTGGGTGAAGGGCATCATTGTAACGCGCGGGGCGCTACGCCCCAGCCTAGATAACGTAGTAGTCGCTCAGGCCCTCGTCCAGGCTAGATTCGGGCAGCTGAACCTCAGTATGCGAGGCGGCCAGCGTGTAGTCCTCCCAGGGCCAAATGTCCTTCAGCTGTTCACTGGGAACGGCGAAGAACACGCCGTTCGGGTCCACCTGCGAGGCGTGCGCGCGCAAAGCCTGATCGCGCTGCTCAAAGTGATCGGTCACCAGGATGCGGGTCGTAGTCTCGTGGCGAGGCGCCTCACCCGAGGAGGCGCGGTGCGCGAGGTTCTCAATCCAGCCGCTCAGCAGGCTCTCACCGTGCGTATCGAGCAGATGCTCGTGCAGGGCGAGGGTGCGTTCGGGGTTGAATGCGCGGTCGTAGTAGAGCTTCAGCGGGGTCCAGGGCTCGCCCTCACCCACGTAGGCATCCGGGTCGCCCGCCTTCTCGAAGGCCTCCACGGCAACCTTGTGGGTCATGATGTGGTCGGGGTGCGGGTAGCCGCCGATTTCGTCATAGGTGATGATGATGTGCGGGCGGTACTCACGCACCAGACGCACGAGCGGCGCGGCGGCACGGTCCAGGGGCATGGTGCCAAAGCTACCGAAGGGAAGCGGCGGCATCGGGTCGCCCTCGGGCAGGCCAGAGTCGAAGAAGCCAATCCAGCGGTGTTCAATACCCATAATCTCGCGGGCAGCCGCCATCTCAGCACGGCGCAGACCCGGTAGGTCGCGGTGCGCACGCGGGCTTTTATCGATCTCCTCATTCAGGATGTCACCGCGCTCGCCGCCGGTCATCGTCGCCACCATGAAGCGGGCGCCACGGGCAATATACGCCGAGGCGGTACCGGCACCCTTGGAGGACTCGTCATCCGGGTGGGCGTGCACCGCGAGGATGCGCAGACCGGTGTAGTCCTCCTCCAGCGGTTTGAGGGAGTCCACGGGAGGGTGAGTCGGCAGATTTGCCTTCAGCTGTTCAATGGCTTCGCTCACGGTGGTCTCCTTTAGGTGATGCGCCAGGGGGTCGATGATGTGTCTGTGACTCGCGAATACGAGCGCTACACGGCAGAAATTTTACGGTTGTAGCTTCTCGTATGATACCCAAGGATAGCGCCGGTACACTAGCGCAGATGACGCCGTGTGACATCGTGAAACATGCCGTCATATCAGCAGATTCTTGGGCATGAAACAGGCTGATGCTGGCGGAGCGTTCAGCTACAGGCGTGCGTACCGACGAAGATGCGCTCAGAGGGGAAGATACGACCGGCATAACAGCCGAAAATCCTCCGGTGCTCTAGAATAGGTCTGTTGATTCATTCCGTTACCGGTACCGCCGCGCATTGAACGCGGCACGCGGTAGCGGGTTTATTCGTTTCGCACCGGCAGAGCCGGCGCATAAGCAAAGGACACGCATGGCTGAAAACACCGGTGCATGGCTCACTCAGGACGCCTTCGACCGCCTCACCCAGGAGCTGGAGCACCTCTCCGGCCCGTACCGCCAGGAAATCGTTGACCGCATCGCGCAGGCACGCGACGAGGGTGACCTCCGCGAGAACGGCGGCTACCACGCAGCACGCGACGAGCAGGCTAAGAACGAAGCTCGCATCAAGCAGCTCAAGCACCTGCTGGAAACCGCGCACATCGGCGACACTCCCGCTGACGACGGCGTGGTAGAACACGGCATGGTTATCGAAGCTGAGGTTGCCGGACGCACCCTGAAGTTCCTGCTCGGCTCCCGCGAAATTGAGGACACTCTGCCGGCAGGTAGCGACCTGAAGGTCTTCTCTGAGAAGTCCCCCCTCGGCGCAGCAATTATGGGCGCTAAGCAGGGTGACGAAGTCACCTACACCGCTCCGAACGGTAAGGAACTGAGCGCCAAGATTATCTCCGCAACCCCCTACCTGGGCTAAGAAGTTAGGGCTAAGAGACAGCGCTAGATTTAAAACAAACAGTGCGGGGTGCTGACTATAACGGTCAGCACCCCGCACTGTTTTTTGTCTGCCTGCGTGCGCCTATCTGGTTGCCTCCACCCTTCCGATTCGAGGCAACGCTATAGCTCGTCGGCTAATAAATATATCGGCTTAGTAGACGATGATGGGCTTGAAACCCTCATCCTCCAGGGCAGAAATCACCTGGCGGCAATGCTCCACGCCCTTGGTCTCCATGTCGATCGTAATCGACACGTCACCCATGGACAGCGAACCACCCACACGGGTGTGATCCACACCGGTCACGTTCGCATCATTCTCAGAAATAATGCGGGAAATGGTCGCCAGCTCACCCGGACGGTCAGACAGCATCATCTTCACGGTCATGTAGCGGCCAGCCGCAGACAGACCGCGCTGAATCACCTTCAGCATCAGCATCGGGTCAATATTGCCGCCGGAGAGCACACACACGACCGTACCCAGGTCGCCGTACTCTTCCTTCAGCTTGCCATTCATCAGCGCCGCCACGGGCACCGAACCGGCAGGCTCCACCACAAGCTTGTTACGTTCCATCAGGAAGATCAGGGCGCGAGCAATATCGTCTTCACTCACGGTCGCCACATCGTCCACCAGCTCCTTGATGATGGAGAAAGGCATCTGGCCGGGGCGACCCACCGCAATACCATCAGCGATGGTGGAAACCTTCTTCAGCGGCACCAGAGCATCCGCAGCCAGCGACAGCGGGTACGCCGCCGCGTGCTCTGCCTGAACACCAATAATCTTGATCTTCTTACCGAGCTTCTGCTCCTTCGCGCGGATAGCAGCGGACAGACCAGCAAGCAGACCGCCGCCGCCAACACCCACAATCACGGTGTCAACGTCCGGAACCTGCTCCAGGATTTCCAGACCGATAGTGCCCTGACCGGCAATAATGTCTTCATTGTCGAAGGGGTGCACGAACACCGCGCCGGTCTCTTCGGCGTAGCGCTTCGCCTCCGCCAGAGCCTCATCCACGGTCAGGCCGTGCAGCTCAACCTCAGCGCCGTGATCGCGGGTTGCGGTAATCTTAGGCAGTGCCGCACCCAGCGGCATGTAAATGCGAGCCTTAATGCCCAGACGGTCAGCAGCCAGAGCCACACCCTGAGCGTGGTTACCTGCACTCGCCGCCACGACGCCGCGCTTCTTCTCCTCCTCGGAGAGCTTTGCCATGCGCACATACGCGCCGCGCACCTTGAACGAACCGGCGCGTTGCAGGTTCTCACACTTGAAGAACACCTCGGAACCCAGGCGCTGGCTCAGGGCACGCGAATGGGCGACCGGGGTGCGTTCAATAACGCCTTCGAGCAGCTCTGCGGCACGTTCAATATCGGTAATGGTCACGGGCAGGGAGTCGAGATCTACGCTCACGGGTTTTCCATTCTGACGGTGCGTTGTCCCGCGGGCGCGGGATGGTGATGTATTGCTCATCCCATTTTAGAGGATGGGTACAGCGAAGGGGGCTACCCGGTCGCAAGTAGCCCCCTGGCGAGACACCGCCGTAGACGGCATCGCGGCCGGCGGTATCGCCGGGACGAGTTAGCGGTGCGTTATCGAGGGTGGCGGGGTGCCCTACGCCAAAACCTCCCGCTCGATGCAGGCCCCTAGTCTTCGGAGGAGTCCGAAGCCTCGGAAGCCTGGTTCTCAGGCTCCTCAGCCTTCTGACGGCTCGGCACCCGGGAGGCCAGATTCTTGACGCTCTCCTGCCGTTCCTGGGCCTTCTCCTCAGCCTGCTCGCGGCGAGCCACCTCGTGCGGGAAGAGGAACTCCTCCTCACGAGGTGCTTCCTTCTCCCAGTCACGGTTCGCCAGGTAACGCACCACCGCGTTGACCACAGCCAGAGTCGGCACAGCGAACAGAGCACCCACCGCACCAAAAATCATGGATCCACCAGCCACCGAGAAAATAACCGCCAGCGGGTGCAGGGAGACAGCCTTACCCATAATGAGCGGCTGCAGAATGTGGGATTCGAGCTGCTGAACCAGCAGAACAATACCGAGCATAATCAGCGCCTGCACCGGGCCCAGAGCAACCAGCGCCAGCAGCACAGCCACAGCACCGGAAATGAGAGCACCAATCACCGGAACGAAGGAGCCGAGGAAGACCAGCACACCCAGCGGGATAGCCAGCGGCACGCCCAGAATTGCGGCACCAATGCCAATGCCGATAGCGTCAATAGCCGCCACCAGAATCTGAACGCGCACGTACGCGCCCAGGGACTTCCAACCCGCACGACCCGCACCGTTGACGGCGGCACGCGCATCCTTCGGGAAGAGGCGGGTGACGAACAGCCAGATACGCTCGCCCTCCATCAGGAAGAAGACCAGGGTAAACAGGGTCAACAGGGTGCCGGTTGCAACCTCAGCCGCAGTCGAACCCACCCGAGACACACCGTGCAGCACGGAGCTGGGGTTATTGGTTGCAGCACTCTCCATCTGTTCCAGCAGCTGGTTCAGCTGGTCTGCACCGAACTCGTAACCGAGGTCCTTCAGCCAACCAATCAGCTGCTGGTAGCCCTGCATCGCCTTATCCGCCATGGACACAAAACCGCGCAGAATCTGCTGACCGGTCAGCGAAATAATACCGGCGAGCACCAGAATCATACCGATTTCGGCAATAGCCGCCGCGCCACCGGCACGAACGCCCTTCTTACGCAGAAGCATCACGGCGGGGCTCAGCAGAGCCGCCAGCAGCAGAGCCACCAGAAGAGAAATAACCAGCAGGGAGACGTGCCCCAGGCCCTTCCAAAGGATCCAACCGGCACCGGCAATCATAATGATGCGCCACGCCCAAGCACCAGCAACTTCCATAGCAAAAGGCACCCGGTAGCCGCGCTTCTCCTCGGCTACATGTTCTTCTGCAATAGGTGTAATTTTCACGGTGTCTCCAAATCGTTATCGGTGTCGCGCCCGCGCGGGGCAGCTTCGGCTGCCCCAGCGGAGGCGGTATGTGGTGATGTTGTTGCGCCCCTCCCCTGCGCCTCGATACATCGGGGAAGTAAAGCGGCAAAGGCGGCGGCACCATCACGGTACCGCCGCCTCATAACGAGCTTTAGTCGTTGCTAAAGATGCTTGCCAGGTACATGAGAACACGCAGGATCTCAACATACAGCCAGACCAGAGAAGCGGTCAGGCCGAAAGCAAGGCGCCAAGACTCACGCTCGGGCAGGCCAGCCTCCACAGCCTCGGAGGTGGTGGTGAAGTCCAGCAGCAGCGAGTAGGTTGCCAGCGCAACAGCGAACAGACCAACCACCAGGCCCAGCGGAATACCACCAATAGAGAAGCTGTTCAGCGAGGAACCGAAGATACCCGCGGTCAGCATGGACACCAGGCCGTAACCCAGGTAGCTGAGCGCACCAATCATGAAAATCTTATTCAGCTTGGGGGTGGTGCGAATCTTGCCGTTGGCGAAGAGAGCCAGGGTCACACCCGCAACCACGAGGGTTGCCAGAACCGCCTGAACTGCCACGCCGGGGTAGCGCATATCCACAACAGCGGACAGACCACCGAGTAGCAGACCTTCCATGAGCGCGTAGGTCATGACCAGAATCGGGGAAACCTTCTTCTTGAAGGAGTTCACCAGACCCAGGACCAGACCGCCAACCATGCCCAGGAGCAGCAGCACCGGTGCATTCCATGCAACAGCGGCACCGACAGCGACCAGGCCCAGGTTGATACCGGTCTTAACCAAGACATCGTTCATGGTCAGGCGCTCACCGGCGGGGATGGGCTCCGAGTAGGTGGGGGCTGCTACGCCGTAGTCAGCCTCACCGTACGGCTGGCCGTACTGTGCCTGCTGACCGTACTGGGGCTGACCATACTGCTGGCCATAGGGCTGCTGGCCGTAGGTGTTCTGGCCGTAGCCCTGCTGATCATACTGCTGACCGTACTGGCCATAGGTCTGCTGCTGACCGTACTGTGCCTGCTGACCGTACTGCGCCTGCTGGCTGGTCTGCTGCGGCTGCGCACCAAAACGACCGAAACGAGAGTCACCCTGAGTGACATTCTTCGTCATTGAATTCAGAAGCGGGTTTCCCGCCATCTTTCTCTCCTTAAACGGGTACAAAACTAATTCTGTTAATTATATCGGATAGATTCTGTGCTCACGGGCGCTGTTCGTTACCAGCATGGGCTTCTAGCGACCTTGCCAGAATATTTCAGGGCGGTGTTTACCTGAGGTTCACCCAGGCCCGCGCCGCCCCGCATGCAAAGGCTTCTGCGCGTCTCTTTGTGAAGCGTCTAGTGCGAAGCTTCCAAACGGTCCAGGAGCTGTTCCAGATACTCCAGAACTGCCTGTTCCTCGTTCGAGCCAATCACCTCATCAGCAGCATTTCGCACAACCTCCGGGGCATTAGACATGGCAACACCCCAGCCCGCGTAGCGGAGCATTTCCATGTCGTTCTCACCGTCACCGAAGGCAAGAATGCCCGCCGGATCAGCATCCAGACGCTCGCACAGGTCCTCCAGACCGGTCGCCTTATTGACACCGGTACGCACCAGATCAATGGCACCGAAGCCGCTAACCATCGGAGTGACGGTCTGCGGAAGAACCTCACGCAGGTAAACGCTCAACTGCTGCGTCTGCTTAGGCGGAGTCAACAGCGGGAACTTAATGGGTGCGCCCTCAAAATCCTCAACAGAGTCAACCATGACCGAGCCGGGGAAGAAGAACGCCGCAAAGTCCTCCAACGTGAGGGTTTCGGGAAGCTCCTGACCGGTGTCTTCAAAATAGCCGCGAATCATGTGCACAATCTGGTCGCAACGGTCCTTGGGCAGGTAGATACCTTCGGTGGTGCAAACCAGCAGACCGATCCGGTCCAATCCCTGCACTACCTCAATAATGCGCGGCACATCTTCGTCCAGAAAGGGATGCACGGCAAGCTTGCCACTCTCATCGGCAAGATACGCACCGTTTTCAGCGATATAGATGAGACCCTGGTTCTCGAAGCCGCGCATATAGTCCTGCAGCTTGGCGTAGGTGTTTCCGCTCGCCACAACAAAGTGGATGCCCTGCGCCTGCAGGCGGGGCAGGATGCGCGCGAACCGTTCGGTGTCGAAGGTTTTGGAGTCGGTGAGGAAGGTGCCGTCCATATCGACGGCAATGATGGAGGGTTTAGTCTGCATGCTGTGCCTTTCTGACTCTGCTCCCCCGTTCAGGTTGGGGTGTATCTGTGGCTGTGTCTCTTCTAGGGTCTCACGTTTTTAAGCTCCGGAAGACGGTATGCGGGCGTTTTTGAGCGTGGAGCCCGCGGGTACCATCGCTTCCTTCGAGCAGGTGGGCATCCCCATGGCAACCGAACTGGTCGGGGGCATCGTCTTTTACCCCCCCCCCCCCCCCC
>NZ_KV795254.1:0-103402 GCF_001808955.1 Rothia sp. HMSC078H08 | reverse complement strand
TTTTTCCCCCCCCCCCCCCCAAAAAACCCAGACATGTAAACCTTCAAACACGCGAGCGGCGACTCCTCCCCTACGGGAAGAGCCGCCGCCTATCTATACCGCGCATCTACGCGTGTCTATGCAGTGCCCCCACTGGGACTCGAACCCAGAACACAAGGATTTTAAGTCCTCTGTCTCTGCCAATTGGACTATGAGGGCGTATCCCGAACAGTTCGGGGCACAAACACCTATTATTCCACGAAAACGCACCCGAGCCTAAGCAGAAACACATTTCAAACGGCTCCTCACGCTCAGCCACAGCAATCACCACGCAAAAGCACTGGTGGGTGGCTAAACTGGGTAGCTAATGAGTTTCCGGGAACGCAAACGGGCGGTGCAGAAGACCGAAGTCTTCCACACCGCCCGTTACTTTATCTCAGGTGCACTATCTCAGGAAGATAGACCCCAAGTCAGGCTATTTTAGAGCTTTGCCTTCTGGCGTGCCGGTGCGGTACCGGTTGCTTCCTGGAATGCCAGGCGCGGGGAGCGCTGGTGGCGGATCGAGGAGGTGTCGCGACCGAAGATCTGGTTCAGAGCCCAGGTGGTCATAACGCGAACGGTGCGCTCGGTGGTGGGGATTGCAGAGCCGTGGTAGCCACGGTGCATGATCCATGCCAGCGGGCCGCCAATGGTCTTGCCCTTGAAGTTTGCAACGCCCTTCCACAGGCCCAGACCTGCCACAACACCAATGGTCTCGTGGTAGTAGTCGGTCAGGGGCTCGCCGCGGCGAGCAGCCAGCAGGTTCTTAGCCAGAACAACAGCCTGGCGGGAAGCGTGCTGAGCGTTGGGAACGCAGAAGCCGCCCACGCCGCCACCGGAGAGATCCGGAACAGCTGCGTTGTCGCCTGCAGCCCAAGCACCCTCAACCACGCCGTCGTCGCCGGTGACGCGCAGGTCTGCGCTCACGCGAACGCGGCCACGCTCGTCAATCGGGAAGTCGGTGTTCTTCAGCATCGGGGATGCTGCCACGCCTGCGGTCCAAATCAGGGTGTCGGTCTTGATCTCGCCTGCGGGGGACTTGTCAGCCATGTTAATCAGCTGCAGGTTACCATCGGTTGCGTCGGAGAGGGAGGTGTTCAGCAGGATTTCGATGCCGCGCGCACGCAGCTCTGCAACGACCTTCTCTGCACGGTCTGCGGGAACCTCGGGCATGATGCGCGGTGCAGCCTCAATCATGACGAAGTGCAGGTCGGAAACGGAAAGACGCTCGTTGCGCTCAACAGCAACGCGTGCCATGTCCTCGAGCTCGGAGATGGTCTCAACGCCAGCGAAGCCACCACCAACAATGACGAAGGTCAGGGCACGGCGACGTGCCTCAGCATCACTGAGCATGGATGCAACCTCAATGCGGTCCAGAACCCAGTTACGAACAGAAACTGCCTCTTCAATGGTCTTCAGACCGATAGCAACCTCTGCCAGACCCGGAATCGGGAATGCACGGGTCACAGCGCCTGCGCCGAGGACGATCTCGTCGTACTTCAGCTCGAAGGGCTCACCGTTGTCGGTGGGCTCCACAACAGCGGTGCGGTTTGCGTGGTCGATGGAGACAACACGGCCCGGAATCAGCTCGGTGTCGCGCAGGTGCTGGCGCAGCGGCACAGTTGCGTTACGGCCTTCCATGGAACCTGCTGCAACCTCGGGGAGGAAGGGCTGGTAAGTCATGTAGGGGTTCGGCTCAACGATGGTGACAACGCCACCGGTCTCCTTGATAGCCTTCTGAATCTTCTTAGCAACGGTGAAGCCGACGTAGCCGCCACCGACGATCAGGACGCGAGGACGGTCCTGTGCCACCTTAGTGAATGCCATTTTGTTACTTCCTAGTCTTTAGGTACCGAGGTTCGGTAGCCCCGGTAGGGTGGTATGCGTAACTTTCGGCTCGTTCCGAAAGCTCCCCTGACGAACAAAGCGGCCCGCTCTGGAAGTCCTTACGCAACGCGAAGTGGCTAGCAGCACGAGCCTGTCTATCACATACCTGTTATCTTCTATTTTACGCCTTTGTTTAGGTAATTTCGCACTTATGCCGTCTCAGGGCGCACCCTAAGTTAAAAGTTTTGCGCATCTGAACGGGGTTCACCCCTTAATGGTGGTTACGGTCAAAAACACCCTTTCCGATTTTTACGCGACGTGTTCGATATTTTCGTTTATTACTGCCTGTCCCGCCAGAACCCCCACCCCAAACAATAAAACCCGGGGCCAACTCAAAAGTCAGCCCCGGGCGAACATATAAAGCTTCCATGTAGGAGAAAAACACCAGCAAACAGTACTAACGAGAGGTCCGGCGAGCACTCTTCCGTGCAGCTTCTTGAGACTTCTTCGACACGCGGCGAGTACCCCGATGAGACCCCGGATGATGCGCCGCCGCACGAGCCATCCGCGTAGCCTGCCCCGCGCTCACATGCATCCTGTGCAAACGATGCACCGAACCAGCCGTAATAATCGTCAGCCACAACACCAGCGCCGCCAAAATCACCGGCGGCAACCAGCCACGATCCTCCGGAGGGCGACGCGCATCCGGCGCAGCCGCCTTCACAATGCTCTCACCCTCCTCATGGACCGGCGCAGCATCGCTAGGAGTCGGATCGCTCACCTGCTGCTTACGGTGCACAGCAATCCACTCAGAAATCGAACCCAACGGATTAGCCGTCACCGTAGGCGCCGCCAAAGCCATCGCATCCTGCGGATTGAAAATACCGTAACCATACAAAGGGTCACGGCCCGTCGCACCAGCATCATCAGCCGAAGCAATCAAACGCTGAGCCAGCTGAGCCGCAGACTCCTTCGGATACTTCTGCTTCAACAACGCCGCAACACCCGTCACCAGCGGGGCAGCAGCCGAAGAACCAGACCAAATCATGTACCCGTTACCCGGAGCAGCCGCAATCATATCCGTACTCGGAGCAACCACAGCAATCGAAATGCCCTGAGTCGACGACCCCTCAGCAACAGCCTTCTTCCGGTCAATACCGCCCACGGTCAGCACGCCAGGAATCGTCGCCGGAGCACCAACCTGCGTCAAGCCGCTACCGCGGTTACCCGCAGCCGCAACAATCAGCACGCCCTTCTGCTCAGCGTAGGCAAACGCCTCATCCCAGCTCTGCGGCCAGCTCGTCTTATTCGAGCCAATGGACATGTTAATAATCTGAGCCCCATTATCGACCGCGTAACGCACCGCCGCCGGGATCTGCTCATCAATACTCTTACCACCGGTCGTACCCATATTCAGCGAAATCGGCAGAATCTTCGCCTCGGGAGCCACACCAATCACACCGGTCGGCCTACCCGGCTGACCCGCAATCGCAGAATAGCCCTGCGTATCGTGACCGTGACCGGCAATCAGAGAAGCGACCTCCGTACCGTGCATCGGCTCAGCACCCAGGCCCTTCCAGCCGTCCTCGCTACCCACGCCCGAGGCGTCATAACCACGCAGAACATTACCCTCAAGATCCGGGTGAGTACCATCCACGCCCGTATCAATCACAGCAACCGTCACGCCCTTACCCGTAGCCTGCGACCACAAGGACGTAATACCGTACTCCTTCAGCCAATACTCACGCTGACGAACATCATCACCATTCGTAGTCGACGTGCCCTTACTCGGAGTCGCAGAAGTCTTCGGCACCGCAGTAGCCGACGGCGAAGGAGTCGCCGTCACCTCCCGCTTCGGGCTCGGGGAAGCAGAAGGGGTCGGGTCCGTCGCCCAAGCGGCAGGCGCCAGCGGAGTCCACAACGGCAGAAGAGTCAACGCGGCACTGGCACCCAAAGCTGCACCTTTACGGATGCGGCGAGTAGCGCCTCGGTCAGAACCAACCGAAGCGCACACACCAAATACACGAGACGCACAGGCGAAAGACGGCGCAACAGACCAGCCGGTCAGGGGTATACCTCGCCGACGCTCAGAATGGAACATTAAAACTCCTCAAGCTGAGCCGCGCCGTGAACCACCATCGGTTCACGGCGCGAGCGCTCAAGCCTACAGCTGGGACAGAGCGATACCGTCCAGAATGTCATGCTCGCTGACGGTCACCGAATCCACGGCACCATCAGTCATCTCATTCAGACGGGTCAGGATACGGGCGTAAATCGTCGCGCCGGCACCAATCACATCCACCCGACCGGGGTGCATGTAGCCGAGCTCCTCACGCTCAGTACGGCTCAGCGAAGCCAACCAGCGGGCAGTCTTCTGAACGGTCTCTACGGAGAAGCTTTGAGCGTTAATAGCCTCAGAATCGTAGCGGTCCAGACCCAGCGCAGCGGCAGCCACAGTGGTCGCGGTGCCAGCCACAGCCACCACACGGCGTGCATCCTGCAGGGGCACAGTCTTACGAGCCACCTCGAGAGCCTCGTCAGTATCAGCCTCAACACGGGCAATCTGCGAGTCAGTCGACGGGGCGCTCATCATGTGACGCTCAGTCAGACGCACACAACCAATATTGACGCTGCGGGAAGCCTTCACACCCGACTCGTCACCGAGCACGAACTCAGTCGAACCGCCACCCAGGTCGAACACCAGGGTATCGCCATCACCGTAACCGACAGCGCGCACCGCACCAGCAAAGGACAGAGCAGCTTCCTCATCACCGCTGATAACCTCGGGCTCAATACCCAAAATCTCGCGGATACCGTCCACAAACACCTGACGGTTACCCGCATCGCGAGTCGCACTGGTCGCCACAAAACGTACCGAATCAGCGCCGTGCTCCTTCAGCAACTGCGCGTACTCACGAGCCGCAGCGAAAGTACGGTCCAGCGCCTCCTGCGCCAGCCAGCCGGTCGCGTCCACACCCTGACCCAGACGCACAATGCGCATCTCACGCACAACGTCCTTCAGGACGGTCTTCTCGACCCCGTCCACCACCTCAGTAGTGGAATCAGCAATCAGCAGGCGAATAGAGTTCGTACCGCAGTCAATCGCTCCAACGCGCACGGTGGGTTCCTTTCAGGTCTTCAATACCAATCAGTGCCAAAGGCAACGCGAGCGCCGCAGGCGAAAAATTTTCGCTTTTCGGCGCTCTTTCTTCTATCTATTATGCGCCCGCACCGTCCTTCAAGACGATGCGGGCGCACCAGAATCAATATTTAGGCTTCTTCACGCCACGCGGGGTCGCAGGAGCAGACCTCGGGGGTCCACCACTCGGCGATAGCGTCCAGGCCGCGGTCACCCATCGGGTTCACGCCGCGACCCACCGACAGAGTGTGGCCGATAACAGCGTGCAGGCACTTCACGCGGGTCGGCATACCGCCGGCAGAGATACCGTCAATCTCCGGGACCTCTTCGGTGCCGCTGATCAGGCGGATGCGCTCACGCTCAGCCAGGTAGTTCTCGTGTGCGGCAGCGTACTGTGCCGCCAAGTCGGCGTCCTCAGCCAGCGAGTCGGTCATCTCGTACATCAGGCCGCCCGCCTCCAGGCGGGAAGCCGCAGCGGTAATCACCGGATGCGCCAGGTAGAAAACGGTCGGGAAGGGGGTGCCGTTGCTCAGGCGCGGCGCGGTAGCAGCCACGAGCGGGTTACCGCACACGCAGCGTGCCGGAATCTCAATCACGTCGCGGACCTTACGGCCCAGCTGCGCGGAGAGAACGCGGATGTCCTGCTCGGTGGGGGTCAGGGTTTCAACAGTTACGCCGAAGCCGCCGGGGGTGCGTGCCTTCAGCTCTTCAATGGTGTTTTCGGTGCTCATAATCCTAAGTTTCTGGAACGAGGGGTCACCTCGTCCGCTTATGCCGGGTGCTTGCCAGGGCGGGGGTTCCTGCCGGCAGCTGGGGCTAGTTCTTCTCGAGAGAATTCCAAACCTTCGTGGTCCAGGCTTCCTCGGGGGCGTTCTTCGCATTCGCAGAAGTACCGTCCGCCTTCGTGGAGTCCTCGGTAATGCCGGTGACCACGTAGGGGGTGTCGCCGGGGTTCACATAGTAGAGGCGGCTACGTGCCTGCTGGCGAACGTAGTTGTCGTCGTTCCACCAGGTCTGCTCCGCCTTCAGCTGGGCGTTCTCCTGTTGCAACTGGGAAATGTGCGCGTTGATCTGCTTAATTTCCCGATCCTGGTCAATGTAGGTGACCACCGGGTATGCGGTACCGAGCGCAATCACGCCCACCACAACAGTAGTCAGGAAGCTACGACCGGAGAACATATGAGCCGCCACGGGGGCGTCGTATCCGCCTTCTTCACTGCCCTGCTGGGCTGCGGCGCGGCGGCGGGCGCGCTCCTCACGGCGAGCCTGCGCCTGACGTTCACGCTCGGGGTGGCGCTGGTTCAAGCCCACGCCGAAGAAAAGGGCACTAGCCTTTTTCATCAGGGAGGTGCGAGCTTCCTTCGCGGCGCCACGCGGCGCATTGGAGGAGGCAGCTCCCTGAGCGGGTGCAGTGGAACTCGTAGAGTGCGACCGGGTCTGCTGGTTTGCTCGCTGGCTCATTGCTCTATCCCTCGTTCCGTTCTGTGCCGCTAAACGCTTCCTTCATATTCTACCGGGTTCGGAGGGCTTCCCCAGCTCTATGTTGCAAGCGATACATTCTACCCTGCCACGGCATACCTGAGCTGATAGATCGCGCACAGAGAAGGAGGCGGTGCCACTCCCCTACGGGGTAGCACCGCCTCCTTGACGTCTAACCGCTCACGCGGTCGGATGCTTCAGTAACTTATGCCTTGAAGCGGGGGAATGCGGACTTGCCAGCGTAAACAGCTGCCTCGCCCAGCTCTTCCTCGATGCGCAGCAGCTGGTTGTACTTAGCAACGCGCTCGGAACGTGCGGGAGCACCGGTCTTTATCTGGCCAGCGTTGGTTGCAACAGCCAGGTCAGCGATGGTGACGTCCTCGGTCTCACCGGAACGGTGAGAAACCATGCAACGGTACTCGTGGCGCTGTGCCAGCTCCATTGCGTCGAGGGTCTCGGTCAGCGAACCAATCTGGTTCACCTTCACGAGCAGAGCGTTAGCTGCGCCCTCTTCGATACCGCGAGCCAGGCGCTCGGGGTTGGTCACGAACAGGTCGTCACCGACAATCTGGACCTTGTCACCAATCTGCTCGGTCAGGGTCTTGTAGCCCTCCCAGTCGTTCTCATCCAGGGGATCCTCAATGGAAACCAGGGGGTACTTTGCAACGAGGTCAGCGTAGTATGCGCTCATCTCAGCTGCGGACTTCTTCTGGCCCTCGAACTCGTATGCGCCGTCGTTGTAGAACTCGGAGGATGCAACGTCCAGTGCCAGTGCAACCTGCTCGCCCGGCTTGTAGCCAGCCTTCTCGATTGCCTCAACGATCAGGTCCAGTGCAGCTGCGTTGGACTCCAGGTTGGGTGCGAAACCACCCTCGTCGCCCAGGCCGGTTGCCAGGCCGCGGTCGTGCAGCACGGACTTCAGGGAGTGGTAAACCTCAACACCTGCGCGCAGAGCGTCAGAGTAGTTGTCGAAGCCGATGGGAGCAATCATGAACTCCTGGATGTCAACGTTGGAGTCTGCGTGAGAACCACCGTTGAGGATGTTCATCATGGGGACGGGCAGAACGTGAGCGTTCGGGCCGCCGAGGTACTTGTACAGGGGCAGGTCAGCGGACTCAGCAGCTGCCTTAGCAACAGCCAGGGAGACACCCAGGATTGCGTTTGCGCCCAGCTTGCCCTTGTTGTTGGTTGCATCCAGAGCAATCATGGCTGCGTCAACAGCGCGCTGGTCGGAAGCCTCAATGCCGATGACCTCTTCAGCGATTTCTTCGATAACAGACTTCACTGCGCCCAGAACACCCTTGCCCAGGTATACGGACTTGTCGCCATCGCGGCGCTCAACAGCTTCCCACTCACCGGTGGATGCGCCCGAGGGCACAGCTGCGCGTGCGAAAGCACCGTCTTCGAGCAGAACCTCAACCTCAACGGTCGGGTTGCCACGGGAATCCAGGATCTGGCGTGCGTGAACTGCGGTAATAACAGCCATGAATTGTTCTCCTTATGAGATGTCAAGGATGTGAACGGCTCACCCGGTAGTGGACAAGTCGCGTCCCCTAAATTCTAGCAAAACTCCCACACAAACACACTAGTTGCCACCGCTTTTTTATTGCCTTATTGAAGGTCTAAATAACCCTTAGTCAGGCGCTACAAAGCGGAACAAGACCCACACTCCCCCACATTGGGAGGGTGTGGGTACTCGACCAAAGCACAACATGAGCCCAAATGCCGGGGCATGTGCCACGAGCATCCTCACGGCCGCCCAACACAACCCCAAACAAACAGAAGGCGCTTTGAAACCTCTTATTCCCTCAGAGAACAGATTTCAAAGCGCCTCACAGAAGAACTCAACCAGCGTGTCTAATAGCTCGGCTCATCATGCGTATGCTGAGCAATGTAACGGCGAGTGTACGAACGCAGGGCACGCTCCGGATCCAAACCATTACGCTGTGCGCGGCTCACCAACGCAAAGAGCAGCTCACCGAATTCCTCTTCAGTGTGCATATAGCGCAGGTCGTCCTCCATGCTCGTGGGCTCCGGCGGCAGGATAATACCCGCCTTACGTGCCTTCACAGCAGTCTTCTCAGCCATAGCGAGCGCCGGTAGATGCGGCGGAATACCGTCCAGCGCGCCACGGTCACTCTTCTCCTTCTTCTTCAACGCATCCCACGCCGCCTGCTGCTCAGCCGCGGTGCGGGGCGCCTCCGAAGAGCCCTCAGACTCAGCCGCAAACACGTCCGGGTGACGCGAACGAAGCTTCTGCACCAGGCCCTCAACCACCTGCACAATGTCGAAGCCCTGCGGGTTTGCCGCAGCAATATCGGAATGGAACACCACCTGCAGCAGCACGTCGCCCAGCTCCTCACGCAGCAGCGGCATATTCGGCTCGCCGCCGGTTTCTACCGCCTCGACAACCTCGTAGGCTTCCTCCACTAGGTAGCGGATGAGGGAGGCGTGAGTCTGCTCAGCATCCCACGGGCAACCGCCCGGTGCACGCAACAGCGCCATGGTTTCCACCAGGGTGCCAAAGGCTTCAGCCGCGCGGGCGGCAGTGTCATGAACATTCTGCGCCGCAGAAGCCTCAGGAGTATTAGGGGTATCAGTCATAACAATCTTCCTCATCGAAAAAAGGACAAACGTAGCGCGCCGCGCCGACCCCCACACGGGGAGCCGGCGCGGCGAACCTTACAAGGTTTTAGAGGTTCCAGTGCGAAAGCGCGCTCGTCATATGAGCCGGGATCTTCGAACCCAGACGCGGGAACATACGCAGCTCCTCAACGTAACGCTCAGCATCCAGCGGACGCGGGTAGGTGACAAACGCCTGCTCATTCGCATAATCGAATGCCGCCTGGACCGGTACGCCCGGGGTGAAGGTCAGGCTCATAGCCAGCGGCGAGCCCTCGCCCTCGCTGTACGAGTCGGTCTTCAGCGCCGGAATGTCCAACATGGTTTCGGGAATCAGCTCGAAGGTACGGACCTGCTCCCAGAAGCCGTTGCGGCGCACGTGGGTCAGGGCGTCGTAGTAGGAACCGAGGGCACGTACACGAATCAGCACGGTAGTGGCGTCCTTTGCCGTGCCGTTCTCGCCGAAGAGGTGCTCGACGACCGGAGCCAGGCGCTGAGCGACCTGAGCCTCCGTCAGAACCAGGTTGCCGGCTGCCAGCTGAGTCTCCGAGGGAACCAGCGGGCTTTGCACCGCGGCGGAGGGGATGTCCGGCTCAGCCACGATGGTGGGCAGCTGGTTGAGCTCGCTCAGCGCGGATGCCGAGATGCTGGAAGAGATACCTGCCGGGGTGCTCTCCGGCAGGGCAACCGAGGTGGTCGCCGCAGCGGGTGCCGCCTCTGCAACCGGTGCTGCAGGGGTAACCTGAGCGGTAGCTTCGGAGGCGGGTGCAACCGCTGCGGGAGCCTCAGCAATCTTGGCTTCGGGGGTCACCTCAACGGTCTTGAGCTCAGCGGCCTTCTCGGCGGGCTCTTCCTGAACGCCGGTAGCCTTCGCAGCGGCACCGGCGGTGCCCACTGCGGCAGCTGCGGCAAGAGCACCAGCCAGGCCGGGTGCCACAGATGCGCTCTCAGCGGCAGGCTCAACGTCTACGAGGGCAGGTTCCTCGGCGGGCGCTTCAGCGGAAGCGGCGGAGGTTTCCTTCTCGGGCAGCAGTTCAGAGTCGTCCAAGAACGCGGGCAGGGCGGGTTCTTCGGAGCTCTCTGCGACCGGCTCTTCTGCAGCTTCTTCAACGGGCTGGGTGCGGTCCAGGGTGAAGGACTCTGCGACCACGGGAGCGGCAGCCTTCTGCTCCTCGACAGCCGAAACTTCCTCAGCAGGTGCTTCCTCAGCGTCCAGCTTCTTCTGAGCGTTGGCAACGATGGCTGCCAGGGCGGCTTCCATATCTTCGCCGGGCTCATCAGAGTCCTCGGCGGATACCTCGGTTGCCTCAGCGGCGGACTCTTCAGCCTGCTCAGTTTCGGGTTCTACGGTAGCCGCGCCGAAAACAGGGTCATTCTCGTAGTCGTACTCGAACTCAGCTTCAACCGGCGCAAACTCAGTCTGGTCAGGCTGGACAGGCTCGTCGGAAGCTTCAACAGTTTCCTCTACGTCTTCCTTCTCCTGCGCAGAAGCAACAGAACCAGCCACTGCAGTACCAGCAGCGGCAAGACCTGCAGCAGTCAGCAGACCCGCGGAGGCGCCCTCTTCAGCAGTCTCAACTACAGGCTCTTCAGAAGCTGCGGCAGCTGCCTCAGCCTCGTTCGCAGCCTGCTTCTCGGCGAGTTCCGCCTCAAGCTCACGCTCAATAGCTTCACGTTCAGCCTCAATCGGGTCAACACTCTGAACAGCAGCTTCCTGAGGCTCATCCTGCGAGGTAGCCTCAGCGGCCTCAGCGGTCGCAACGGGCTTAGCCTCAACGGCGGCACCTTCCAGCAGGAAGCTCTCGCTAATAGTCTGACCGTCCACAGCGCCCAGGTACGATGCGTGAACCTCCAGACCGTCACCCAGGCGCGGCTTCAAAGAGACAGCCGCACGGTTCCAGGTTGCGCCGACCTGCTGAGCCTCGGTGTACAGTGCCGCAACGGGTGCGAACCAGTCAACGCCGGGCACGACAATGCCGGTTTCAACCTCACGGCCGCGGTGCAGCAGACGGTAGTGCATATCCTCATCAACCTGGCGCAGTTCCAGGCTCATGGTGCCCGAACCGCGGGTGCGCATGAGCTCCGCGAGGCCGTGGAGAGCGCGCTGCTCGGGGAGAGCGGGCAGGGTTGCCGCACCCTCAACGGGCGCGCTCAGGATGATGGATTCAGCAACCAGTTCAGCCTCGTCTTCGCTGAGCTTCTGCTCAGTGTCCTTCAGCTCAGCAACGGGCTCATCAGCGGACTCTTCACGAGCAGCAGACTTGCGCTTCTCTGCTTCCTTCTTATCGATGCCCTCTGCGGTCAGCGCGACGCTCTGAGAGGTACCCTTTTCGGTCTTCTCCTCAGCCTTATCAGCCTTTGCGGCGGAGGCAACAGCAGCGGCAGCAGCCACGGGTGCAGCAACAGCGGCAAGAGCAGGAGCTACAGAGGAGCTCTCGACGGGCTCGTCGTCCTCAGAACCGGAGCCTTCAGCCGCGGAGTCCTCAATCTTGGTAGCAGGCTCTTCCGTAGCGGTTTCTTCCGCGGTGCTGTCCTCAACAGCGCTTTCTTCAACAGCGGAAGTGTCAAAGATCAGCTCTGCGGTGTTCTCTTCTTCAGCGTCGAAGTCCTCAGCCTCGAGCGATTCAGAGACGGACGCTTCGTGCTTCTCCTCAACGGATACAGCGGAGAGCAGCTCGGTCTCGTCAGAGACCGCGTCTTCTTCCTCAGTAAGTTCAGATGCCAGCAGTTCAGGTGCCTCAACGACAGCCTCAATCGGCTCTTCCTCACCAGCGGCAACAGGCTCTGCAACCTCTTCTACGCCTGCGGTAAGGTCAATGGTCTCCTCGGATTCGAAGTCTTCAGTAGCATCAGCAACAGGTGCGGGTGCCTCAGTGTCTTCAGCAGCTTCAGTGGACTCGGGTGCCTCAGTGTCATCAGCAGATTCAGCGGACTCTGCTTCCTCAGCAACTACCTCATCAGCGGGAGCTTCTTCAGCGATTACCTCATCGGAGGCGACCTCGCCGAAAGTCTCCTCTTCGCTATCGAGGGTGATGCCCAGGCGAGCAGCGTAGGCTGCCGCCAGGTCGTCCAGGCCGGCGTTCTGTGCCTCGGTGACAGCGGCGCGGGTGCGGGCAGTCTTCAGGTCTTCTGCGGTCAGGGAGTCTTCAGCACCTGCAGATACGTCCTCAGCGGCAGATGCAGAATGAGCGTTCTCAGACTTGTTCTCAGTAGCTTCTACAACAGCCTCGACAACCTCGGGCTCTTCGCTACCTTCTGCCTCGTCTGCAGTCTCCTCAGCGACCTCAGCGGCAGTATCTTCGACATTCTGGGCACGCAGAGCACGCAGGTGCTCTTCAAACTGGGAACGTGCATCCGCTGCGACGTCCTTAGGCTCCTGCGCCTCGATAGATGCGTCCTCAGCTTCGGACTCTTCATCATCGCGCAGGAACGCGGGGGTAGCGGGCTGAGCAGCCTCAGCAACCGGGGCGACTTCTTCTTTAACGTCCTGGTCCTCAGCAGCCTGCTCGACCTCAACAGGCTCCTCAGATTCCTGCGGGAAAGCACCAAGCGCAGCCAGCAGGCTACGACGCTCCTGCTCCTCCGCCTGTTCCTCGGTCAGCTCCTCAGCAGCGGAAGATTCTTCAACCTTCTCATCGCCGTGCAGGAGGGCACGCTTGAGATCCTCAACAGCGCGGTGCTCTTCATTCTGCTCTTCGTCGTGGTTCTGGTGGCGTGCGCTTTCAGACTTCACGAAGCGGCGCAGGGAGTCCTCCCACTGCTGCTGTTCCATAATCTTTTCGCTCAGTCGCGCGCTCTTAGGAGCGTCTTCGCTTGCCTGTTCTTTCTGAGCCTTAGCGGTTTCGGCGCTCTGTTCTTCGCGCGACTGTTCATCCAACTTCTTCTTGCCGATTCCAAAGAAGCTCATTGGGTGTCCTCCTCCGGCGTGCGCCGTGTGATGGTGCGCCATCTCCTTCAACCCCCGCAGGTGTGTGGGCACGGAGTCGGGAACATGACGCAGATGTCCTCATAATCCTTTTAATTCTATCGTGTGCATAGAGTTTCACCCCGCTACTCGGTGAGAGGTAACGGGGTGAAACTTGTACAGTTTTCAAGGCTTGATGCGGCTATATAGTCGTACTTTCAAGCCTGACTTATAAGCTTTCGAGAAGCTCTTTAGCGTGCCTCATCGCGGATGGGGTTCGCAGCCTTCGCAGCCTTCGCCAGTTCAAAGCGGACGGCGCGCAAGGCGGTTGCCGCCATGACGCGCACACCAATGCCGATTGCCTGCTCGCTCGGGGCGTAATCGCCCTGATGCAGATCATAGGTGGGGTCGCCGGGGGCACGGGTACCCAGGCGGAACATGGAACCGGGAACTTCCTGCAGCATCCACGCGAAGTCTTCGCCACCCATGGACTGCTCGACCAGCACGATGGAGTCCTCGCCCAGCTCGGCGCGGGCTGCGTTCTCGAGCATGGTGGTTTCCAGGTCGGTGTTCACGACCGGGGGCACTCCGCGGATGTGCTCCACACGCGCGGTCACGCCGAAGGGTACGGCAACCTGCTCGATGACTTCATCCAGCATGTTGCCTGCCTGACGCCAAACCTCAACATCCAGGCAACGCATGGTGCCCGCCAGGTAGCCCTCGGCGGGAATAGCGTTGGGAGCAACACCAGCACTGACCTGGCCCCAGGCGACCAGCACGCCCGAACGCACGTCGGTACGGCGGGTCAAGACTGCGGGAACCTGCACAGCAATCTGGCTCATGGCGTAGATGAGGTCCTCGGTCAGGTGCGGGCGGGAAGTATGGCCGCCGTGACCGCTCAGATGAATCTTGATGGTGTCAGATGCGCTGGTAATCGCGCCGATGCGGGTACCAATCTGACCCAGGTCCACCTTCGGGTCGCAGTGCAGGGCAAAAGCACGCGGAATGTCCTTGAGCAGACCCTGAGCAATCATCTGCACGGCACCGCCGGGAAGCTGCTCCTCAGCGGGCTGGAAGAGAATGCGGACGCTACGGCCCAGCGGGGTCTTCTCGTTCAGCTCGTGCAGTGCCAGCGCCACACCGAGCATGACGGTCTGGTGAATATCGTGACCGCAGGCGTGCATCACGCCGGGCACGGTAGAAGCATAGGGCAGGTCGGTCTGCTCAACAATGGGCAGAGCGTCAATATCGGCGCGCAGAGCCACAGCGAAGGGGCCGCTCCCGATATCTACGTAGCAGCCGGTACCTTCGCAAGCAACGGGGTTCATGCCGGCTTCTCGCAGTCGATTCATGAGGCGCTCAGTGGTCACCACCTCGCGGAAAGAAAGCTCCGGGTTGGCGTGCACTTCGCGGCGGAACTGCACGAGGGTACCCATCATGCGCTCCACCCAGTCATCGAAGACGGGGGTGGACAAATCGTAGCGAGAATTAGCAAAAACCATACACAGTAGAATAACGCCGCTCGCCGGGGTTTACCTACCCGTTCCCTCTTTCTGACAGCCCTCGAGAATATCTATGACTTTATGACAGATTGTGAAGAGTTTTTGTGCGCGCCCGAGCCCCCGAAAATGCTCTGCCCCATCATTTCCCTCAGCCCTTTTCTGTCAAACAATTCAAGCCGCCACCCGGTGTGGGTGACGGCTTGAATCGTCAATGCTGTATCAGCTGATACCGCGTACTCAGATTAGAGCGAGCGGCTCAGGATTGCCTGCTTCACCTCGGCAATAGCCTTGGTGATCTGGATGCCACGGGGGCAAGCCTCGGTGCAGTTGAAGGTGGTACGGCAACGCCATACGCCTTCCTTGTCGTTGAGGATCTCCAGACGCAGGTCGCCTGCATCATCGCGCGAGTCGAAGATGAAGCGGTGTGCGTTCACGATAGCGGAGGGGCCGAAGTACTGACCGTCGGTCCAGAAGACCGGGCAGGACGAGGTACATGCTGCACAGAGGATGCACTTGGTGGTGTCATCGAAACGTGCACGGTCCTCAATGGTCTGCAGGCGCTCACGCTCAGGCTCGTTCGAGTCGTTGATGAAGAACGGCATGATTTCGCGGTATGCCTGGAAGAAGGGCTCCATGTCAACAATGAGGTCCTTCTCGCAGGGCAGACCCTTGATGGGCTCAACGGTAATCGGCTTGGACAGGTCAAGGTCCTTCAGCAGGGTCTTGCAAGCCAGGCGGTTACGGCCGTTGATGCGCATTGCGTCCGAGCCACAGATGCCGTGTGCGCAGGAGCGGCGGAAGGAGACGGAGCCGTCTACTTCCCACTTGATCTTGTGCAGAGCATCCAGCACGCGGTCGGTGCGGTACATGGTCAGCGGGAATTCATCCCAGTACGCCTCGGAGGAAACTTCCGGGTTGTAGCGACGAATCTTGATGACCACATCGTACGTGGGGATGGAGTCGGAGTCGCCGCCGGTCATACCCTCAAACAGCTTGACGGATTCCGGTTCGGGGAGTTCGTTTTCAGCCATTTTAGTACTTACGCTCCTTCGGCTCGTAGCGGGTGTAGACAACGGGCTTGGTTTCGAATCGCAGGCCCTTGACACCCTCAAACTCGGATTCGGGGTCGAGGTAGACCATCGAGTGCTTCATGAAGTTGACATCGTCACGCTTGGGGAAGTCCTCGCGGTAGTGACCACCACGGGATTCCTTACGGTGCAGCGCGCCAACGGACATGACCTTTGCCAGCTCAATCAGGAAGCCAAGCTCAACAGCCTCAAGCAGGTCGAGGTTGAAGCGCTTGCCCTTGTCCTGGATGGAGATGTTCTTGTAACGCTCTTCCAATTCAGCGATGGTTGCCAGTGCTGCGCGGATGGTCTCGTCGGTACGGAACACCTGCATGTCAGCTTCCATAGCCTTCTGCAGGTCTGCGCGGATAGCGCCGACCTTCTCGGTGCCCTTGCCTTCGAGGATGCCGTTGAGCATGTTGAGAACGCGATCTGCTGCGTCGTCCGGAACCGGTACGAACTCAGCGGATGCTGCGTACTCTGCTGCCTTGCGGCCTGCACGCTTACCGAACACGTTGATGTCCAGCAGGGAGTTGGTGCCCAGACGGTTTGCACCGTGGACGGACACACAAGCAACCTCACCAGCTGCGTAGAGGCCGGGGATGGTCTCTTCGCTGTTGTGGTAGACCTCGGTCTCGTTGTTGGTGGGGATACCGCCCATTGCGTAGTGCGCGGTGGGGAACACCGGGATGGGCTGGTGGTGCGGTTCCACTGCCAGGTAGGTACGAGCGAACTCGGTGATGTCCGGCAGCTTCTCGTCGATGTGCGAGGGCTCCAGGTGGGTCAGGTCCAGCAGCACGTAGTCCTTGTGGGGACCGCAGCCGCGGCCTTCGCGCACCTCGTTTGCCATTGCACGTGCCACGATATCGCGGGGTGCGAGGTCCTTAATGGTGGGTGCGTAGCGCTCCATGAAGCGCTCACCGTCAGCGTTACGGAGAATACCGCCTTCACCACGAGCACCCTCGGTGACGAGAATGCCCAGGCCAGCCAGGCCGGTCGGGTGGAACTGAACGAATTCCATGTCCTCCAGGGGCAGGCCTGCACGCAGTGCGATAGCCATGCCGTCACCGGTGAGGGTGTGTGCGTTGGAGGTGGTCTTGAAGATCTTGCCACAACCGCCGGATGCGAAAATCACGGACTTAGCCTGGAAGACGTGGACCTCGCCGGTTGCCAGGTCGTAGGAGACGACGCCTGCGGGGCGGGGCTTGCCCTCTTCGTCCTTGACCAGGATCAGGTCGAGAACGTAGAACTCGTTGTAGAACTCCACATTGTGGCGAACGCAGTTCTGGTAGAGGGTCTGCAGAATCATGTGGCCGGTACGGTCAGCTGCGTAGCACGCGCGGCGCACAGCAGCCTTACCGTGGTCACGGGTGTGACCGCCGAAGCGGCGCTGGTCAATGCGGCCTTCGGGGGTTCGGTTGAAGGGAAGGCCCATCTTTTCCAGGTCGAGCACAGCGTCAATAGCTTCCTTAGCCATGATTTCTGCTGCGTCCTGGTCAACCAGGTAGTCGCCACCCTTGACGGTGTCAAAGGTGTGCCACTCCCAGTTGTCCTCTTCAACGTTAGCCAGAGCGGCGCACATGCCACCCTGTGCTGCGCCGGTGTGGGAGCGGGTGGGGTATAGCTTGGTCAGTACCGCGGTGCGAACTCGCTGGCCGGCCTCAATGGCGGCACGCATACCTGCGCCACCGGCACCGACGATCACTACATCGTACTTATGTACCTGCATGATGTTCTTTCTGTGTTTTAGATGTTTTCGTTTGTCTCGGATACGTCGCCGTTAGCGTGCCGAGCAGAAGCTGGGAAGCAGATTAGCCGCTGCGCCCGAGGGGCAGGGGTCGAATGCGAAGATGGTGAGGGTACCAACCAGCAGGACGAATGCGCATGCTGCGAAGAGGATGACCTTCAGCCAAATACGCAGGCGGTCCTTCTCAGCGTAGTCATCGATGATGACGCGGATACCGTTAGCACCGTGCAGCATAGCCAGCCAGAGCAGCAGCAGATCCCAGACCTGCCAGAAGGGGTTCGCCCACTTGCCGCCCACGAAGCCGAAGTCGATGGCGTGGATGCCGTCGCCGACCATGAGGTTGGAGAACAGGTGACCGAAAATCAGCACGACGAGTACAACGCCGGACAGGCGCATACCCAGCCAAGCGAACATCTCAAAGTTGTTGCGCTTGGAGGAGGAGCGGTTGTACTTCACACCGTCGATGCGGTTGTCACGCAGACGGGGTACATAGGTGCGGGACTTAAGCGGAGTAGCCATAGTTTAGTGACCTCCCATGTGCGAGAAAACGATCGGCAGGTGACGTGCGGCAAAGCCAGCAACGGTGATTGCCCAGAGGAAAAGCACAACCCAGAGAATCTTGATGTGCATGTAGGTTGCCTTCTGGCTGATTTCGACGTTGCCATCCTTGTTCTTCGCCTGGATGTGCTCCACGTGCGAGTTGGTTGCCTTACCCCAGAAGTCAATGAGGATAATGCGAATACCGTTGAACGCGTGGTAGACGATGGCGGCGACAAGGGCGGTCTCGCCCAGGCCCATGATGGGGTTCTTGTACAGGCTCAGTACACCGTTGTAGGCCTCCGGGGAGATACGCACGACGGCAGTATCCAGGATGTGTACAAGAAGGAAGAAGAAAATCGCGATACCGGTAATGCGATGAGCAACCCAGGACCACATGCCCCAGCGGCCGCGGTAGAGGGTTCCTTTAGAACCATTCAACACTGAATAACCTCCTGCTGCGACGGCGAGCGTCTGGGTTCTGGTACCGCATTTTTAGGCTCCAGCTTCCAGGCACAGCTGTGTGCTCACCGACTGCTTTTTGTTCGTCTGTTACTTCCAAGATATCAGGTAAATTCACAGCTTACTGACACCCTGTTTAGGGTTTTTTTACAGGTTCTAAAAGGGAATTAGAGCATGTTTTTATTGCGATATCGCCTACTTCCCTGTGTTTGTGCGGGACTTACCTTAACCTAACCTCAAACATCGCCTAAATGAGAGCCATCTGACACTTTTTGTTTAAACCCTAAAAGAATTCGATATATGACAAATTGACCCGCTATTCTTGAAGCGATGAATACTGCACTCACTCGATTCCGCCCGCTTATTCCCGCCGGCGGTGTTGGCTCGCGTTTGTGGCCTCTATCCCGCGCGCACGCCCCGAAGTTCCTGCTCGACCTCACCTCGTCGGGCAATTCCTTGTTGCGTGACACCTACGACCGTCTCATCGATCTCAGCAATGGTTCCGTCATGGTGGTTACCGGTACTTCGCACGCCAATGCGGTCACCCAGCAGATTCCTGAACTGCGTGCCGCTGACCTGGTACTGGAGCCCTCCCCCAAGGATTCGGCTGCAGCTATCGGCCTGGCTTGCGCTATCATCCACCGCCGCGAACCGGACGCCATCATTGGCTCCTTCGCAGCTGACCACGTGATCAGCCCCGTGGATGAATTCCACCGTGTGGTGACCGAAGCTGTCATCACCGCGGCAACCGGCAAGATTGTCACCATCGGTATTACCCCCACCGAGCCCTCCAGCGCGTTTGGCTACATCCACGCCAGCGAGTCCCTGGGTATTGAGGACGCCCCCAACGCTCAGGCTGTGGACACCTTCGTGGAGAAGCCCGATGCCGCTACCGCACAGAAGTACCTGGACTCCGGTGAGTACACCTGGAACGCAGGCATGTTCGTGGCACCGGCGGCTCTGATGCTCAAGCACCTCGAGGCGAACGAGCCCGAGCTGTACGCGGGCATCATGGAAATTGCTAACGCTTGGGACACCCCCGAGCGTGAGGCTGTTATGGACCGCGTCTGGGAGACCCTGCCCAAGACCGCTATCGACTACGCTGTGGCTGAGCCCGCTGCGGCAGCGGGCGACGTTGCAATGGTTCCCGGTTCCTTCAGCTGGGACGATGTGGGAGACTTCGACGCTGTGGCACGCCTGAACACCGAGAAGAGCGGCGAAGAGCTGACCATTCTCGGCGAGAAGGATAACGTTATCAACCACGGGTGTTCCGGCATTATTGTCGCGAATACCGACCGCAAGATCTCTATCCTTGGCCTCGACGATATCGTTGTGGTGGACACCCCCGACGCCCTGTTGGTCGCTCCGCGCTCCAAGGCACAGGCTGTCAAGGATGCAGTGGGTGAGGTCAAGGCGCGAGGCCTGAACAACCTCCTCTAAGTTTTTAGCCCTAAATGTTTAGCTCCGAGTAGGCGCTTGAACCCTACTCGAGCAAAAGACACCTCTAGAAACCGGCTCTCTTCTTTTCGGAAGGGAGCCGGTTTTTTATGCCCTGATGAGCCATTTCGCGAGTCGATTCAAGGCTTTCACCTAGTGGGGGCACAACAGGACACTTCCTTCGGCTGGGCAGGGGCAGAATACCTTACACACCCCGCGCAGATTGCACTTCCAGACTCTGATACGAGCCAAGGATCAACCACTATAGAGAACCATTCTCATGTTAATCTTGGTACATGCACATGACCCGTAAGTTTTTCCTCACCCGTGCCGGCGCACTCGGCGCAGTAGCCGCACTCGCCCTGACCGCATGCGGCTCCCAGACCACCCAGAACGCCCAGACCAGCCCCAGCGCCTCCACCTCCGCGAGCGCAACCCCCGCCCCTATCACCGAAGGCAAGGGCGCGGCAAGCCGCGTCGCCATCACCTACGACGGCGGCGTGCTCGTTTACGACGCCAAGGACATGAAGCTGCTCGCAGACATCCCCAAGGAAGGCTTCCTGCGCCTCTCCGACGCTGGCGATAACCGCCACCTCGTCGTTGCAGACGGCAACAGCTACACCTTCCTGGACACCGGCGTATGGTCCGTAGCGCACGGCGACCACTCGCACTACTACACCACTTCCCCGTCGCTGTCCTCGCTGTCTCTTGCAGCTGACCACACCGGTCACGTCATCAAGGACAACGGCAAGGTCGCGGCATTCGCCGACGGCACCGGCTCCTTCGCCGTGTACGACCCGGCGAAGCTGACCCACGACAAGCGCACCGCCTCCTCCCTGGAGACCACCACCGTCACCCTGCCGAAGCCTCACCACGGCTTCGCAATCCCGCTGCCCAATGACCAGTACCTGGTAGCGGTCGGCGACTCGAAGACCCGCACCGGCGCCGCTGTTGTGGATGCGCAGGGCAAGACCGTCACAGAGAGCCCCGCCTGCCCCGGCGTTCACGGTGAAGCCATCGCTAAGGACGGCGCGTTCTCCATCGGCTGCACCGACGGCGCGCTGGTCTACAAGGACGGCAAGTTCACCAAGATCACCAACCCCGAGGACCCGTACTCGCGCTCGGGTAACCAGGCCGGTAAGGCTGACTCCCAGTACGTTCTGGCGGACTACAAGACCGACAAGGACGCTAAGCTGGAGCGCCCCGAGAAGTTCTCCATTATCGACACCGTTGCGGCAACTCGCACCGTCTACTCCCTGCCTTCTGGCGTGAGCTACACCTTCCGTTCGCTGGCTCGCGGTCCCCAGGGTGAGGCGCTGCTGCTGACCACCGACGGTAAGCTGCGCGTCTTCGATCCGGCAACCGGCACTGAGCTGGGATCCGTACAGCTAATGGAGGCGTGGACCGAGTCTGAGACGTGGCAGGATGAGCGTCCGGCACTGTGGGTGGACGGTAAGACCGCCTACGTGACCGACCCGGCGACCAAGAAGCTCATTGCGGTATCTCTGTCGAACCCGGCAGCGCCGAAGGAGCTGATGAGCGTGGAGCTTCCGAAGACCCCGAACGAGATTCTGGGTGTCTCTTCCTCGAACGCTGCACCGGTTGAGGCTGAGGCACACGGCGCTGAAGCGCACGGCTCTGCTTCCTCCTCGGCTTCCGCTGATGCGCACGAGTCTGGCGAGGCTCACGAGGGCCACTCCCACTAGGGATCTCACGCTGAGATAAACCTAGTGAAAGCATAAAGAGAGATGCGACCGATAACCTATCGGTCGCATCTCTCTTTATGTTTTCCAGGTTGATACGCCTGCTCCTAACGCAACGGCAGAACCGTCATCTCTTCCCAGTCCTGCCCGTCATAGGAGTAGCAGTGTAGGTGATCCACGGTGAAGGTGCGCTGCTCGGCGGGCAGAGCATCAAACACCTCACGGGCGTTCGCCACCTGCTCTTCCGTGAGCCCGTGACCCAGGGTCACGTGCGGCACATAGGGGAAGGACGCCGCGCCGGCACCGAATAGCTCAACCAGCTTCTGGTGAATCTGCTCGAACTCGGCCCTACCCGCCTCCAGGTTCAGGTACTCCACCTCGGTGACCGGGCGGAAGGAGTGTACCGAACCCCAGCGCGCCTCAAAACGCGGCGTGTCCAGCGCCTCGCGGAACTGCGGGGAGTGCACCTCAGCCATTAGAGACTCGTTCAGCTCCGTCAGGTACACGGTCACGTGGGTGCTGATAGGCGCCACCGCACCACCGGCTACCGCGCGCTTCCACTCTTCCAGGCGCTGAACATTCTCACCGCTCACGTGCGCAATAACGCTCAGGTAGCGGCGACCGGGTTTCAGGGTCGGGGATACAGGAGCCGTCGTGGGGCTCGAAGAGTTCTCTTGTGCTGTCATCTCAATCGTGCAGGTAATGCGGCGTCTCAGCCGGGCAGGCTGAACAGCGCGCTAGATTGCGGCGGCAGGCAGGAAGCCAACCTTCTTGTACACGTTCTCAATGGTGACGGTAGCGATCTCGCGGGCAGCGGATGCGCCCACAGCCAGCAGGCGGTCCAGCTCGGCGGGGTCGTCCATCAGCTCGAGGGTACGCTCACGCACCGGGGTGAGGCGCTCCACCACAATATCGGCAAGGTCGACCTTCAGGTGGCCGTACATCTTGCCCTCGTAGCGTGCCACGATCTCGTCGATGCTCTCGCCGGTCATTGCCGAGTAGATGGAGAGCAGGTTGGAGACGCCGGGCTTAGCCTCGCGGTCGTAGGCGATGACGGAGCCGTCATCGGTCACGGCGGACTTAATCTTCTTCTGGGTGACCTTGGGGGTGTCCAGAAGCTTGATTAGGCCCTTATCGGATGCCGCAGACTTGGACATCTTCGAGGTCGGGTCCTGCAGGTCGTAAATCTTAGCGGTTTCCTTCAGAATCACCGGATCGGGCACCACAAAGGTCTCACCAAAGCGGGAGTTGAAGCGCTGAGCCAGGTTACGGGTCAGCTCCAGGTGCTGACGCTGATCCTCGCCCACGGGCACGCCGTCCACCTGGTAGAGCAGGATGTCGGCAGCCATCAGAATCGGGTAGGTGAACAGGCCCACGGAGGCGTTCTCGGCGCCCTGCTTCTGGGACTTGTCCTTGAACTGGGTCATACGGGAGGCCTCGCCGAAGCCGGTGAAGCAGTTCAGAACCCACGCCAGCTGGGCGTGCTCGGGCACGTGCGACTGCACGAACAGCGGGGTGCGGGTCGGGTCAATGCCGGAGGCGATATACTGCGCCGCGGTCAGGCGGGTACGCTCACGCAGCTCCTCGGGGTTCTGAGGAACGGTGATGGCGTGCATATCCGGGATAAAGAACAGACATTCGTTATTCGGGTCGTCCTGCAACGCCACCCAGTTGTTCACGGCGCCAATGTAGTTACCCAGGTGCATCGAATCAGCCGACGGCTGCGCACCCGAGTAGATACGTGCCTTCTGCTGAGAGGCGTTAGGGATGAGGGACTTATCCTGCTTCTTTTCGTCTGCCATAGTTATTTCCTGTGCAGTTCTTCCTGTGCGGTGCTGCGGACGGTGCAGCACATCTTCAAAAACTTATCTGTAGGTGGGTCCGCGTCTTACTCACCGATGCGGTAGTCAACCACGAGCGGCGCATGATCGCTGAAACGCTCATCGTAGCTTGCCGCGCGGTCCACGACCGCCTCCACGGCGCTTTCGGCGAGCGCCGGGGTCGCCATGTGGTAGTCGATACGCCAGCCTGCGTCATTATCGAACGCCTTACCGCGGTAAGACCACCAGGTGTAGGGGCCGGGCACCTGACCCGCCAGCTCACGAGCCACATCGCGGTAGCCGATATCGCCGAAGAAGCGGTCAAAGTAGGCGCGTTCCTCCGGCAGGAAGCCGGCACGCTTCTGGTTAGCCTTCCAGTTCTTAATGTCCAGCTCGGTGTGGCCCACGTTCAAATCGCCCACGATGAGCACGTGGTCCGAGTGCTTTGCCAGTTCAGGCATGCGCACCAGCATGCGCTCCAGGAAGCGGTACTTATCGTCCTGCTTCTGGGTGCCGACCTCACCGGAGTGAACGTAGGCGCTGACCACGGTCAGGGTCTTACCGTTGGGCAGAACGTAGTCCGCCTCAACCCAGCGGCCCGAATCGTCAAAGTACTCTTCGCCAATATTCGAGCGGGTCGCCACCGGCTGATTCTCCAGGACTTCACCGGCCGAGTTCGGGGTGCGGCGGGTCGCCACCAGTACACCGGCGCGGCCCTTCGCGGCAGCCTCCGCGTGCAGAATATGCCACTGGGATTCGTCCAGCAGCTCACGCACGATAGCGTCGGGGGCGCGCACCTCCTGCAGGCAGAGAATGTCGATGTCACGGCTCGCCAACCACGCCGCCATATCCTTCTTGTAGGCGGCTCGGATACCGTTCACATTCACGCTCGCCACGCGAAGCAGACCGCTCGGGCGCGGTGCAGGGGTGTTAGAAAAATGCATAGTCTTAATTATGCCAGTTTGAAGGAAGAGAAATTTTCACTCGTGCGCGTTTTTTCTCTGGCTGAACGGTAAACTATTGGGTGATGAATTCACACTCCTCACAGACCACCGACCACGGTACCCCCTCACATTCTGCGGGCACCTCCGCCTCCGAAAGTACCGCTCACAACACTGAGAGCCGCTACGAGCTACCCCCGATTCCCGGCCCGAAGTACGAGCAGGTCATCCACTACATTGAGCAGCGCTACATTATTCCCGGCAAGCCCGGCGATAAGCTGCCCACCGAACGTATGATTCAGCAGAACTTTGGGGTGAGCCGCCAGACGGTTCGTAGCGCCCTGAAGGTCCTGATTGAACGCGGCCTGCTCTACAACGTGCAGGGCTCCGGCACCTACGTTGCCGAGCGCACCGACGCCACCTACATTCCGCGCGTGGACACCTTCGTTGACGATATGCGCCGCCGCGGTTTTGAGGGCTCCACCCGCATGATTGCGACCCGCTGGGTGGACGCCACCGAAGAGATTTCCACCCACCTATCCGTGCCGGTGGGTGAGCAGGTGCTGTTCGTGCGTCGTCTGCGTCTTGCCAACCACGAAGTCATCGGCTTTGAGCGTTCCTACTTTGTCAAGGCCGCCGCAAGCAGCATCCTGGACGCCATGATGGCGGAGATGTCCGGTGCGATGAGCTCGCTAGACCAGCTTGCCGACACCCCCAACGCGATTAAGCACGCCCGCGTACGCACCAGCGCGGCGCTCTTCACCGACGCCGACGCCGAGGCGTTCAACCACCAGGTTCCCGTGGGCGAGGCGGCGTTCAAGGTCTGCGCGACCGGCTACACCGAAGAAGGTAGCCCCGTAGAGTACGCAGAGACCCTGTACCTTGCCGATGCCTACTTCTACGAGATGATTCTCTAGCATCTGCCTTTTCTTGTGATGACAGTGTGAAGGGCGGTGCCCCGGTAGATTGTTCTACCGGGGCACCGCCCTTTTGAGTTATCAGCCCTGAAATGTTGCGAGCCTTACGCCGCCTGACGCTCCGCAGTCTCAACCACGTTCACCAGCAGCTCCGCGCGGGTCATCGGGCCCACACCGCCGGGGTTCGGGGAAACCCAGGACGCCTTCTGCGCAGCCTCCGGGGAGACATCGCCGAATAGCTTCTTCTTGCCGGTCTCCGGGTCCTCAGCACGGGAAACACCAACGTCCAGCAGGATTGCGCCGTCCTTGACCTGGTGAGCCTTCAGCACGTGCGGAACACCCACAGCGGCAACAATGACGTCAGCCTCGCGCAGCACCTCGTCCAGGTTCTCGGTACCGGTGTGCGCCAGGGTTGCGGTTGCGTTCACCTCGCGGCGGGTCAGCAGCAGACCCAGCGGGCGGCCCACGGTAATGCCGCGGCCGAGCACCACAACGTTCTTGCCGTTCCAGTCGATGCCGTGGCGCTTGACCAGCTCAATGACACCGTTGGGGGTGCAGGGCAGTGGGGAGTCCAGCGGCTCAGAAACGTTCAGCACGAGCTTGCCGAGGTTGGTCGGGTGCAGGCCGTCAGCGTCCTTCTCGGGGGCGATGCGCTCCAGCACGCGGTTGGTGTCCAGGTGCTTGGGCAGGGGCAGCTGCACAATGTAGCTGGTGCACGCCGGGTCGTTGTTCAGCTTGTCGATCTCTGCGTCGAGCTCTTCCTGAGTGATGTCACCGGGCAGGTCCACACGGATGGAGTTAATACCGATCTCTGCGCAGTCGCGGTGCTTAGCGCCCACGTACGAGCGGGATGCGGGGTCGTCACCGACCAGCACGGTACCCAGGCCGGGGGTAATACCCTTAGCCTTGAGCGCCTCGACGCGCTCCTTCAGCTCTTCCTTGATGGCTGCGGCGGTTGCGTTACCGTCTAGAATCTGGGGCATTGTTTTTCCTTCCATAGATTGCGGCGGGTTCGCCGAAACGAATGGTCTGTGTGTTGAGTTCTAGGGTGTGTGCCTAGAGGCGCCACTCCCCCGCTACGTCCCTCAACGGATGTAGCGGGTAGAGAGGCAAAAAGTAAGAGGGCGAAATAACCCCGCCCGCTCAGCACCCACGAAGGGATGTTGAGCGAACGGGGTCATTCATGGGTCTACCAGTTCTCGCTGCCCTGGTAGAGGGGGTACTTGGCGCACAGTGCCTCAACGCGGGCACGCAGCGCAGCGATGTCCGGGTTCGGCAGCAGTACGGAAGCGATAATGTCGGCAACCTCGGTGAAGCCCTCGGCGTCGAAGCCGCGGGTCGCCAGAGCAGGGGTACCGATACGCAGACCGGAGGTCACCATCGGCGGGCGGGGGTCGTTCGGCACAGCGTTACGGTTGACAGTAATACCGGCATCGTGCAGCAGGTCTTCTGCTTCCTTGCCGTTGAGGGCGTGGTTGCGCAGGTCAACAAGCACCAGGTGAACGTCAGTACCGCCGGATGCGATGGAAACGCCGGCGTCCTTCACATCCTGCTGCAGCAGGCGGTTCGCCAGGATCTGTGCGCCCTCAACGGTGCGCTTCTGGCGGTCCTTGAACGCGTCAGATGCGGCGACCTTGAACGCGGTAGCCTTCGCGGCAATCACGTGCATGAGCGGGCCACCCTGCTGGCCGGGGAACACTGCGGAGTCAATCTTCTTCTTCAGCTCCTCGGTGCAGAGGATGAAGCCGGAGCGGGGACCGCCCAGAGTCTTGTGTACGGTGGAGGAGACCACGTGTGCGTGCGGGACGGGGTTCGGGTGCAGACCCGCAGCCACCAGGCCCGCGAAGTGGGCCATGTCCACCCACAGGTACGCGCCGATTTCGTCAGCGATCGCGCGGAACGCAGCGAAGTCCAACTGACGGGGGTACGCGGACCAGCCGGCGATAATCAGCTTGGGGCTCTCAGCCAGCGCCAGTTCACGCACCTGCTCCATGTCAACGCGGCCGTTCTCGTCCACGCTGTAGGCGACAACGTTGTACAGCTTGCCGGAGACGTTCAGCTTCATGCCGTGAGTCAGGTGGCCGCCGTGTGCCAGGGACAGACCCATGATGGTGTCGCCGGGGTTCAGCAGTGCATGCATGACGGCGTTGTTCGCCTGCGCGCCGGAGTGGGGCTGAACGTTTGCGTGCTCAGCGCCGAAGAGTTCCTTCACGCGGGAAATAGCGAGGGACTCAACGATGTCAACGAATTCGCAACCGCCGTAGTAGCGGCGGCCGGGGTAACCCTCAGCGTACTTGTTGGTCAGCACCGAGCCCTGGCTTTCGAGGACGGCACGGGGGACGAAGTTCTCGGATGCAATCATCTCGAGGGTGTTCTGCTGGCGCTTGCGCTCCAGCTCAATGGCTTCTGCAACCTCGGGGTCGAGGTCGGCGAGGGGCATCTCGAGGATCTTCTGCTCGGACATTACGCTCCTGGGAGTGTTTTTGCGTTATCTTCGGTCGCTCATCATCGGGGTTTCCGCGGCGTATGCCGGGCGTTCTTCAGGAGGCGGCGGGCGCCTCCAACTGAAAACCCCGAATGAAAAAAATATGAGCTACACCTCATAATACCGTAAAGCCCGCTTTCCTTCGAGAAGGAAAACGGGCTTTACCAAGCATCACGATGAAGTTTTCACGGTGTCTGCGCGAGTCCGGCGCGGGGCGCACAACACACCCCGGCGGGCTTATTGGCGGCAGTTTACGCAGGTCTGTGCGCCCTACGCCTGACGCAGAATAGCGGAAGCGTACTCCAGGTACGCCTCGCGAGCGCTCTCCTTCTTACCGCCAGCCACCAGCTGGGTCTGCACCACGTAACCGGTCAGCACCGACAGCACCGCGGCACCGATAACGGTCAGCCACTCTTCAAGCTCTTCTTCGGTGAAGTCCAGCTCAGCGGCACCCCAGGCGCGGTAGCGTTCCAGGGACTGATCGCGCAGGTAGCTCAGCTGTTCAGACACCACGGTCGCCAGCTGCGGCATTGCCACAGCCTCGCCCCAGGTGACGAGCAGGTGACGGCGAATCTTGGGGGTGTCCAGCACCTTCAGGCACCCGAACACGTAGTCCCAGGGCTGTTCGGCGCGGATGCGGTCGAAGGGCGCCATGTCCATGCGGGCTGCCGCCAGGATAATCTCATCCTTGGAGGAGAAGTGGTTATAAATCGCTCCAGCAGACAGGCCAGTGGCCGCAATAATCTCGCTCATCGAAGCCTTCTGATAACCCTGCTTGATGAAGCATTCGCGGGCGGTCTCTACAATCTGAGAACGCCTGTTCTTTTTGTATTCTTCGCTGACTTTAGGCACACCCTAATCCTAGCGAACTTTTAGCCAATCCGTGCGCATCCTGGTCGCTGTTGACGCGCCCTCATGCGCAAATCCGGCGCAAAATAGAGCAAAAATTCTATAAATACGACTGCCCACAATACGGATGCTCCACCGCAGATGTTCCAACACGAATGTCCCAGGTGGAGAGTATGAAAAAGCGGGGCATCCCAGGCTCACCAGAAGGTTCACCCTAGAATGCCCCGCTCACAGCGGGCAGCTCAGCGCAGGCTGAGCCCGCTACACATTTTTAGTGGAAGAAGTGGCGGGTACCGGTCAGGTACATGGTCACGCCAGCAGCCTTAGCCGCCTCGATAACTTCCTCGTCGCGGATCGAACCGCCCGGGTGCACGACGGCACGCACGCCGGCGTCCAGCAGCACCTGCAGGCCGTCAGCGAAGGGGAAGAACGCGTCGGATGCGGCAACCGCACCGCGGGCACGCTCGTTACCTTCACCGCCGAGAGTGTTCGCGCGCTCCACCGAAAGCTTGCAGGAATCCACGCGGTTCACCTGGCCCATGCCGATGCCCACGGCGGCACCGTTATCGGCAAGCAGAATAGCGTTGGACTTGGGCGAACGCAGTGCACGCCACGCGAACTCGAGGTCACGCAGGGTTGCCTCGTCAGCCGGCTCACCGGCAACCAGGGTCCAGTTCTTCGGGTCGTCACCCTCAGCCTGTAGGCGGTCAGCCTCCTGGAAGAGTGCGCCACCGGAAATGGGGCGGTACTCGATAGCCTCGCGGGCAAAGTTCTCGGGCAGAACCAGCAGGCGCAGGTTCTTCTTCTCACGCAGGATCTCCAGCGCCTCGGGCTCGAAGCCGGGAGCCACGATCACCTCGGTGAAGATGCCCTTGACGGTCTGAGCCATAGCGGCGGTCACCGGGCGGTTAGCGGCAATCACGCCACCGTATGCGGACAGCGGGTCGCAAGCGTGCGCCTTCGCGTGAGCGTCCGCAATCGGGTCAGCCGCGCCGGGGGTTGCCACAGCAATACCGCAGGGGTTGTTGTGCTTGATAACGGCAACAGCCGGCTCGTCGAAGTCGTAAGCGGCACGCAGAGCGGCATCAGCATCAACGTAGTTGTTGTAGCTCATCGCCTTACCGTGCAGCTGCTCCGCCTGAGCAATGCCGGGGGCAGCGGCGGGGTCAACGTACAGGGCGGCACGCTGGTGCGGGTTCTCGCCGTAACGCAGGGTCTCGCTGCGCTCGAAGCCCAGGCCAGCGTACGGGGGCCAGAAGTTAGCGTCCTCATCCTGCAGGAACTGGGATGCAGTCCAGGTGGCCACAGCGGTGTCGTATGCGGCGGTGTGGGCGAATGCGCCGGCAGCAAGGCGGCGGCGCTCGTCCAGGGAGAAGCCACCGTTCTTAGCGGCCTCAACGGTGCGCGCGTAGTCGGCGGGGTCCACAACAATAGCGACGGCGTCGTGGTTCTTCGCGGCAGCGCGAACCATGGAGGGGCCACCAATGTCGATCTTCTCGATGATGGCGTCCTGATCGGCACCGGAGGCAACGGTCTCAACGAAGGGGTACAGGTTCACAACCACCAGGTCGAATGCCTCAACGTCCAGCTCTTCGAGGGTGTCGATGTGCTCCTGCTTGCGGCGGTCCGCCAGAATACCGGCGTGGATGCGCGGGTGCAGGGTCTTCACGCGCCCTTCGAGGCACTCGGGGAAACCGGTAACTTCGGTGACCTCGGTGACGGGTACGCCTGCTGCCGCGATGGTGGATGCGGTGGAGCCGGTGGAGACCAGCGCGACGCCAGCCTCGTGCAGGCCGCGGGCGAACTCCTCCAGACCGGTCTTGTCGTAGACGGAAATGAGGGCGCGGCGCAGGGGCACGCGATCGAGCTCAATGAGAGACACAAATACTCCGATGCTTTAGACGTGCGCGCCGGTTCTCGACGGCACAGCTGGTGGATGGACGTAGCCTGCCCGGATAGACAGGATATGTGTGGGGGTATTCCCCGCCGCTGTGCACCTTCCCCTCAGGGGTACTCGGGTGCCACAACGGAACGTGTGTGGGCGGCGGGGTTTGAGCTCGGCTCATTCCGCCGCAAAAAATTTAGTGGGCGGAATTAGCTGTCAGATGCAGCGCCGCGGGATTCAGCGCCGTCAGATGCAGCACCGTGGGATTCAGCGAGAGATGCGATGGTCTGCACGAGCAGGCGGCGCTCCTGCACCTTAATGCGTTCGTGCAGGGTCTCTTCGGTATCGTCGTCCAGAACGGGCACTGCCGCCTGGGCGAGGATGGGGCCGGTGTCAACGCCCGCATCCACAAAGTGGACGGTCAGGCCGGTAATCTTCACACCGTGCGCCAGGGCGTCACGCACGCCGTGCGCACCCGGGAAGGAGGGCAGCAGGGCGGGGTGGGTGTTAATAATGCGGTTGCTGAAACGCTCGACCAGCTGCGCGTCAACAATGCGCATGAAGCCGGCGAACACAATGTAATCGGGGTCGTAGGAAGCGATCTTTTCTTCCAGCGCGCGGTTCCAGGAGGAGCGGTCGGCGTAGTCGCCGGGCTGAACCAGGAAGGTGGGTACACCCACCGCCTGGGCACGTTCAATGCCCAGACAGGGCTTGTCGGCGCCCACTGCCGCAATGTCGAGGGGAAGCTCGCCCGCTGCTACAGCGTCGAGGATGGACTGAAGATTCGTTCCGGAGCCGGATACCATAACCACAATTCGCACCCGACTAGTATAACCCGTCTCACACCCTTATCCAAAGGGGGTAAGAGGTTCACAACGCACCCAAAGGCCAAAGGTGAGCACAAAGAAACCCCGGCGGGACAAATCCTCACCGGGGTTCACTGGAGTTCATGGGGGTTCATGGGGGTTCACCGGGGTTTGCTGGGCGCAAACTCAACGGGTCACGAACTCAATAGGCCGCATACTCAATAGGTCGCGGGCGCACGGGACGGTACCCTTATAGGTATGTCTACTCCCCCGCAGAACACTCCGAACGACACCCCGCAGCAGCCCACCCCGAGCAACGGTGCACCGCAGAACCAGCAGGTTCCGCCGCGAGCGCCGCAGCAGGCACCGCAGAACATGATGCCGCAGCCTCGGGGACCTCAGGGCAAGAAGCCGCGCAAGCCCATCGACCCCGTCGAACAGCAGAAAGCGAATATTCGCACCTCGCTCATGCTGATCGTTGCCGCGCTGGTGATTTTTGCGGCGTCCTCCTTCGTGCTCTCCACGATGCCGCTCTTCTTGGCGCTCTTCCTCTTCGCGCTCGCCGGCATCACCTTGAGCATTATTGCGATTGTGCGCACCGCAATCTACCGCGGCCCCTGGTTCTTCTACATTGCCGCGGGCGTCAGCATCATCTACGGCGCCATGACTCTGCTCGGCGGCATTGGCATCGCCTTCATGCCCGGCGCGCAGGAGTACCGTGAGTGCCGAGCCTCCGCGCTGACTCAGACCGACATGTCCACCTGCGACGAGAAGTTCCAGGGCACGATGGACAAGCTCACCGGCGCGTCCAGCTCTTCTTCCCCTCGCTAAGAATGCAGTGCGCTAGTTCTTCTTACGCGGGTTAGAACCCTGGGCGCTAGAACCCTGGGACTTCGAGGAGATGACATCCAGCGGGGGCAGCTCCACGGTAGACGCCTCATCGGTCACCAGCGGAAGCACACCGGTCTGGCTACGAACCTCAAAGATGCGCTTCATCGCCTGATCAGCAGAGAGGACATCCAGCTCGCGATCCACAAAGTCGCGCTCTGAGTCCTTCTTCTGCTTCTTGCGTGCCGCCTTAGCTGCCTTCTTCACCTCGCGCTTCTGCGCACGCTCACTAGTACGATCATCGCCGGCGCGGTCCTGCACGGCGGATTCAGCGCGGGCGGCATCAGCCGAGTTATCCTGCGTTGATTCATCCTGCACTGAGTCATTCTGAGCTGCGGCGGGCTGCTCAAGACCAAAACCGAAGTACGCCATAATGCGGCTCGCGCGGCCCTTCGAACGCGGTGCCTGCTCTGCGGGCTCTTCGACAGCGCCCTCACGCTCAACAGGTTCAGCAGCTTCGTAGACGGGCTCCTGAATCAGCTCGCGGGTCTGCTCATCGGAGGGGTCGTGAGCGTACAGGGCGGGCTCATAAGCAGTGTGTTCGTATGCAGCGTGCTCGTTGGAGGCAGGCTCAACAGATGCTTCGATACTCTCGTAATCCTCAGCATGCGCAGAGTCAGCGTGGGCAGAGTGCAGGTAATCGACCTGCTGAACGGCCTCAATCGGCTCGTACTCCTCAGCGGAGCTCTCTTCAGTAGTAGCTTCTTCGGAAACAGACTCCTGAGTAGCGTCCGCAGTGGATTCTGCTACTACAGGCTCTTCAGCCGCCTCTTCGCGCTCTGCAACAATCTCAGCGAAAGCATCCGCCGCCGCACGCTGCGCCAGCTGCTCAGTCGCCTCCACCGGGACGGCAACCACAGGCTCCTGCGGATGCACCGGAACGTGACCGGTCGCCACCTCAGATACAACAGACTGCTCAGATGCTACAGACCGCTCGGGCTCAGCAACGTGCTCGGAAGCCTGCGCACGTGCCGCCTCCTCAGCTTCACGCTCAGCGGCTTCACGCGCAGCCGCCTCTTCAGCTTCACGCTCAGCGGCTTCCTCAGCCTCACGCTCCATACGCTCCGCACGCGCCTGTGCACGCTGCTCACGATGCTGTGCAAAGCGTTCGCGGCTCTGGGCAAAACGCTCACGGGTCGAGGCAGTAAAACTCATCAGACGCTCACCCAGGTTCGGGCGCTCATCCGCAAAACGAGGCAGCTCACGGCTGCTATCCGGCACCAGGGCGCGGCTCAGCAGCATACCGAAAGTCACGCCGGCACCCACCGTCAACGCGGTATGCGCCGCAAAAGTCAGCGGCTCAGCACCAACCTCCGTAAAACGACCAATACCCAGAGAGCCGTACGAAATCCAGCCCAGCCACAGGGCACCAAACGACGTCATAATACCGGTCATCACGCCCAGCACCACCGCAGAAATCAGCGCAGACAGCGGACGGAACGGAACCTTCAGGGCAACCCACTCATCCAGGTGATCCTCGCCCTCACGCAAGAACCACCAGCCAGCAATCGCACCGGCACCCAGCGGCACCAGCAGACCCACCAGACCAAACGAGCCCATCGACTCGGGCACAGCACCCAGAATCGGAAGCATCGGCAAAGTACCAACATCGCTACTGGTCAAGCCAACCGAGGTACCCGCACCAAAGGAGAAACCGGCACCGGTCGACCACGCAATCGCATAAATCACCAGGTTCGGCAAGAAACCCAGCTGCAGCAAAGTCACCGCAGTATCACCCACAGCGCCCGCATGCAGCTCCTGGTAGGTGGCAACAATCTGCGACCAGCCCGCCAAAATACCGATACCCAAAAGCACCGCGCCCAGACCGACCAGCGCCACAAAAGCAACCACCGCGGCACGCACCACAGCCCAGGCATACGAACCCGCCCACCGCGAATACTGACTCATCTGCGAAATCTGCTCCGCAGTATCAACACCCACCATGCGCGAGAGCGAACGCGCCTCACGGTAGCCACCCCACATCAGACCAGCCACCACAATACCCAAAGGCACCAGGGCAGCATTCAACGCCTGAAGAGGCTGCGGATGCGGGCTCGCCCAACCGTACATCGCCGAACTAATCAGCGCATAGGTCACCGAACCGGACAGCACCGGAATCAAAAACTCACCCTCATACGAGGCGCGCGCCAGGCGACGACCCGAACGGTAACAGAGCAGCAGAGGCAGAATACTCAAACCCAGCGGCACCAGCGTCATCGTGCCGGCAGAAGCACCAAAAGCAGCCGCAAGATCCAAAGGAACACCGTGAATCAGAAGCCACAGGTGCGCCGACATGGCGGCCACGGAGGAGAACTCCATGTCGCCAAAACCCTTGGTCGCCCACACGGCAGACATCGCCGCAAACACAGCAAGCGCAGAGAACAGGGCAGTAACAATTAGCTCAACAACACCCTGAAGCCACAGAGGCATGGGCATGGAATAACGCGAGATAGGTGAGGTGCTTTTCATCGTCCTTCAATCATGCCACGAATTAACGACGAAACCCGCCTCCGATTAACACTCGAAAGCGGGTTCTCACAACTATTCACACAGGTATTCATCCAGACGCGCACGCGAGGGCGCGTATCAGGCGAAGTTTTACTGCTCAGTCCACGGGTTGGAAGCCTCAACACCCCACGCCCGGTACACCTGCGCCTTAGAAGAAATCAGCTCCAAATCATAGGCGCTCGCGCTCGCCGCCATCAGACCCTCCAGGGCGGCGGTAGGCAGCGGACCGGCATCATCACGACCCACGGCATGCACACCGAGCGGCGCCTGACGACCGGCCCACTCGAGGCTCACATGCGCATCCACATTAATAACGTGGTCGCCAAAGCGCTCAAGAAGTTCGGTAATCCAACGATCAGTTTCCGGGTAGGGGTACAGGCCCTTCAGCTCACCAATACTCAGCACGGAAATGTACATGTGTCGGAACGAGCGGCGGCGCAGAAAAGCGACCACGGCGGGATCAGGATCCGCCTTACGGATCTCCGCAAGAACGTCGGAGTCCAGGAGCATACCGGAGAAATTCATACCCCTAATGCTACGCTACGCGCAGACCGGCGTACTGAATAGCGGGGATGCCCTCGGGGTTCGGCAGAAGAAGGAAGTTCAGGAACTCGTCGCGCTTAGAAGAAATGCGGGAGTAATCGTCAATGCTGACTGCGGTGTATCCGCCTCGCGCGGGGACAGCTGCGGCACGCAGGCTTTCCTGGTAGGAGCGGGAGGGGTTCAGAGAGATTGCTGCTTCGGTTGCAGAGCCGTTGTACATGTGACAACCTGCGCCGTGAGTGGCGCGATCCTTTCGCGTTGCTCTTGTCTGTACCAATTACCACCGGTTATTCCGGTGGTGAATACAAACCGCTTCGTCATCCGAGCCACCCGTGAACATGGGGTTGGCGTTCGACCATAGTCGGAGCTTATCAGTCGAAACTCTTGAAGCTGGGTTTAGCTTACAGCATTTTCTCAAGTTAAGTAAAGCGTTTTTTGAAAGAGATTTAGATTATTAGCATTTTGGCTTGTGGGAAAGTTTTAAATGGGGTGAATTTTTGATACTGCGCGGAATATCTTATGTGAATACCGGTGTTTTTATGCGTTAAAAACTCCCCCACCACAAATACGGAATACACCCCAAACCACCGCTCAATAGTCGCTCCAGCAGCCAGTCTGACAGCCAGCCCGGCAGCCGCCAGCAAATGACCGGCGACAAGGCGCAAGCCCGCACAATACGCGATAATGAGCTGGTGAGCGCCAACAACCCCTTCCCCGAAATTCCCATCACCGTACCGCAGATTATTCGCCAGGCCGGGCACCGCACCTACCAGCGCGGTGTCGCCTACCAGCGCAACCGCGAAGTCATCCGCTACAGCTACGACGAAGACGAGCGAACCCTCACCGGGCTCGTCAACGGAAGCACCATCATCCCCTACGAAGTGACCATTCGCTTCTTCCCCGCCGTCAGCGGCTCCGCAACCTTCACCGCCCGCTGCACCTGCCCCGTGCTCACCGACTGCAAGCACGCCGTAGCGCTCATGCTCACCGCGCTCGACCGCGCCTCCGTAGCGAAAAAGGCACTCAGCGAACACCCCGGACCGGTCGGCGTACCCGGTGCCGTAACGAAGGCTACCGCTGCGAAGGGTGCGACAGACGCAAAGGGATCAGCAATAAAGGAATCCACAGATTCAAAGAGCGCGGACGTTGCGGAGGCGAAGAAGTCCGCCGACCCGCTCGCGGCGCTACGCGCCTCCGGTGCACTCACCACCGCGGCGAACCTACCCGCACCTGACGCGGAGACTGTCGAGCCCGAAAACCCTCAGGGAAGCTTTGCGCTCAACGAGCTAGGCTCTTCCCCCACCGTGCTCGATGGTTCCACCTCCAAGATTTCTGCCTGGCGGCGCGACCTCTCCTCCGTTCTTTCCGCACGTCAGGACCTTGCGGGCATTGATTCGATGCGCGTGAGCGGCGCCCTGGATTTCTCGCTGAGCGTCTCCGGATCCTACGCACGCGGCCGCAATATGCCCGGCGCAACCCCCAACATTAACCTGCTCGCCCGCCCGCTCATGGCGTCCAAAACTGGGCGCTGGATCAAGGGCGGCCTCAGCTGGGAAACCTTCGCCTCCAGCGTTGGCGGGCCCGTCGGACGGCACGAAATCTACCCCGAACACGAACGATTCTTCGCCGAGCTCTACTCGATTGCCCGCCCCTGGCAGAACATGTATTCCTCGCACCGCGACTGGATTTCGATTAGCGCATCTGCCTCCACTCTGCTCTGGGATGTACTCGCCCGCGCGGAGGATATTGGCCTGCCCCTGCTGATCAACGGTCGCGAGGTGAACTACGCCGTGCTGAGCCCGGCACAGGTGCGCCTGCACGCCAGCGCTGAGAAGCACGCAGAAGGCGCCGGCCTGCAACTTCAAGCCGCGCTCAGTTGGGAAGGACGCGAAGGCGAGCTGCTACGCCAGCTCTGGCTGCCCGCCGCGCACTGCCACCCCATCGGCACCCCGCGCACCGGCTTCTTTGCCCTGGGCGGGCTCGCCCAGCAGGAGTACGAGCAGGCGGCAAAGGCGGTGCACTGGAAGACCGCGCGCCCCGGCGCACTGGATGAAGTGGGCCGCGAATCTTTCGTGCAAAAGGACGCGCTGAAGGCGCCGACTGAGGAAGCCGAGAATAGCGCACCGACGATTGCCCCAGTACAGGGTGAGCGGGTGCGCTACTCCCCCGCCGTGCCCGAACTGCCCGAGGGCGTGGAGCTGGCGCTCATCCCCCTGGTCGAGCCGCTCGATGCCGCCTCCGAATCGCTCATTAGCGCCGGAACCGTGCACATTCCCGCCGCGGAACGCGCCACGTTCCAGAAGGAGTATCTGCCCGCGCTCAGCCGTTCCATTCCCTCGCTGACCCCCGATCCTGCGCTGGCGCTGCCGCGCGTGAAGCCGCCGCATCTGGTGCTTGAAATCAGCTTTGACGAGCAGGTACGCCACGACGCGCAGCTGAGCTGGCACTGGGAGTACCCACTGAACCCCTTCGCGGAGGACAGTGCAGAGGAGGCGAGCGCGCAGGATTCTGCGGGTGCCTCCGATGTGTACTCCCTGCCCGTTTTCGGTTACCCCGGTGAAGAGGGCGGCGAGATTCGTGATGAGCGTTTTGAGGCGCGCGTACTGCGTTCGGTGCGCGCCATTCTTGCCGCTCACCCGGCGCTTTCCGGGCTGGAGGAGCGCCGCATCGAAGGCTGGGAAACCCGCGAGCTGCTCAGCGCGATTCTGCCGAAGCTTCGCCGTGTTTCCGCTGTTCAGGTGCGTTTTAACGGCACCCCACCGGAGTTCGTGAAGGCAACCGACGCGCTGATTGAAATCACCGTGAGCGAGGGCAATTCTCGCGACTGGTTCGGCCTGGGCATTACGGTGAAGGTCAATAATTGGACCGTGCCGTTCGCACAGATTTTTGAGGCGCTCGACCGCGGGGCGGACCGTATTCTGCTCGGTAACGGCACCTATTTCTCGCTGCGTCGACCCGAGTTTAAGACCCTGCGCACCCTCATCGCGGAGGCTCGCGAACTCGACGATGCGGGCGGCGAGCTGCGCATTAACCGTCACCAGGCGGGGCTGTTCTCTGAGCTGGAGTCACTGGCGGCGAGCGTGCATACGACCGCACGCTGGGATGCTCAGGTGCGTTCGCTACTGGAGCTGGTTGAGGGACTGGAGGATGCCGAGGAAAGCACCGAAGAGAACTCTGAAAAGGGCACTGAAAAAGCACTCGACAAGGGCACTCAGGGGTTCCCCTCACCTCAGAAGGCATCCCGTCGGGTTATCGCTCAGCGCCCGGTACCCACCGGCCTGCAGGCAACCCTGCGCCCCTACCAGGTGGAGGGTTTCCAGTGGCTGTCGTTCCTGTATGAGCAGCGTCTGGGCGGTATTCTCGCCGACGATATGGGTCTGGGTAAGACCGTGCAGGCTCTCGCCCTGCTCGCCCACGCGATTGAGGAGCATCGTGCCGCCTCCGAATGTGCCGCCGAGCGCGGTGAGAGCGTCGAGCCGTTCGCGCCCTTCCTCGTGGTTGCGCCGACCTCCGTGATTACCAACTGGGCGGCGGAGGCGGAACGCTTCCTGCCCGAAGCGAAGGTCGTGACCATCACCGAAACCACCGCAGGTAAGACCCCGCTGGCTGAGCGCATCGCCGGGGCGCACCTGGTACTGACCAGCTACACGCTGCTGCGTATGGACGAGGACGCCTACACCGGCTACGCCCGCACGCTAGGCCGTACCGTTGACGATTCCACGGGCGAGCAGTCCGCCCCCGAAGGCTGGGGTGCGCTCCTGCTGGACGAGGCGCAATTCGTCAAAAACACCGGCACCCGCGCCTGGTCCATCGCCCGCGCGATGCCCGCCCGCACCAAGATCGCGATGACCGGCACGCCCATTGAGAACAACCTCATGGAGCTGTGGGCGCTGCTGGCGATTGTGGCGGATGGCCTGTTCCCCTCAGCCCGTGCGTTCCGTGACCTGTACGCTCGCCCGGCGGAGTCCGGTGAGGACCCGGCGCACGCCGCGGCGACGGCTGCTCGTCTGCGCCGGCGCATCCGCCCGCTCATGCTGCGCCGCACCAAGGAGCTGGTGGCGGCGGAGCTTCCGGCGAAGAACGATACGCGCGTGAACCTGCCGCTGGCTCCCGGTCACCGCCGCATCTATGACACGCATCTGCAGCGTGAACGTCAGAAGGTGCTGGGTCTACTGGAGGATATGGACAAGAACCGGTTCACGATCTTCCAGTCGCTGACCCTGCTACGCCGTCTAGCGCTCGATGCCGCGCTGATTGATCCGGAAGCCTACGCCGGGGTGTCGTCGGTCAAGCGTGACTACCTGGTTCAGCAGCTGCCCGACCTGCTCGAGAAGGGCCACCGAGTGCTGGTGTTCAGCCAGTTCACCGGCTACCTCAAGAGCATTTCGGCACGCCTGGCTAAGGAGGGCATCGGTCACCTGTACCTGGACGGTTCTACCCGCAACCGTGCCGAGGTTATCGAGGCGTTTACGAGCGGGCAGGAGCCGGTGTTCCTCATTTCGCTCAAGGCTGGCGGTTTCGGCCTGAACCTGACCGAGGCGGACCACGTGTTCATCATGGATCCGTGGTGGAACCCCGCCGCCGAGCAGCAGGCGGTGGACCGTATTCACCGCATCGGCCAGGACAAGGAGGTGCACGTCTACCGTCTGGTTGCCGAGGGCACCATTGAGGAGAAGGTCATGCAGCTCAAGGAGTCGAAGGCCGCGCTCTTCGATGCGGTGGTCGGTGAGGGCGAGTTCGCCTCCGCGGCGGTGACGGCTGAGGATGTGCGTGAGCTCTTTGCGCCGGCTGTCGAGCGGTAGCCGCCCTCCAATCTGAGCGGTAGCCACCTTCCAGACTGAGCGGTAGACTTCGGGTCTGCTGATATGCCTGACGCCCGTCATTTTTCGTTACTTGGTTACGCCTCGGGCTAGATTCACGCCCGATTCTGCTGTGGCCCTTCTCAACGGGGGCTCTGAGGCGTAACCTGGTACGACTACTTACGGAGGCGCCGCCTCCCCATAGATTCCAAAGGAGCATCATGAGCTACAACGTACCCAACGTAAAGTTCAACGACGGCCGATCCATTCCGCAGCTGGGCTACGGCGTATGGCAGATTGAGGACGAGGTCGCCGAGAAGATTGTGAGCACCGCCCTGGAGATCGGCTACCGCCACATCGACACCGCCGCTAGCTACGGCAACGAGGCGGGCGTGGGCCGCGCTATCGCTAACTCTGACGTGCCTCGCGAAGATATCTTCCTCACCACCAAGCTGTGGAACTCTGACCAGGGTTACGAGAGCGCTTTCGAGGCATTCGAGGCTTCCCTGGAGAAGCTGGGCACCGACTACGTTGACCTGTACCTGATTCACTGGGCCAAGCCTCAGCAGGGCCTGTACCTGGATTCCTGGCGCGCGCTGATTGAGCTGCAGAAGCAGGGCAAGGTCCGCTCGATTGGTGTTTCGAACTTCCCCGAGGAGCAGCTGCGCGAGATTATCGAGGAGACCGGCGTGGTTCCGGTCATCCACCAGGTTGAGCTACACCCCTACTTCTCGCAGGAGGCGCTGCGCGCCGTTCACGCCGAGTACGGCATCGCGACTCAGGCGTGGAGCCCGCTGGGTAACGGCAGCGACCTGCTGCAGAACCCCGTGCTGGCTGAGATTGCAGAGCGCCACGGCGCGACCCCCGCGCAGGTTGTGCTGGCATGGCACCTGGCTAAGGGCACCGTGGCTATCCCGAAGTCTGTGACCCCCTCCCGCATTGAGGAGAACCTGGCGTCGGTGAACGTGAAGCTGACCGCCGAGGACATCGCGGCTGTGGATGCGCTGTCCAGCCCCGAGGGTCGTATTGGCGCTGACCCGGCGAACATCGACTTCTAAGGTGTAGCTCGGGCGTAGAGCTCGAATCGAACCTACATAAAGCCCCGACAGGCACGGATAGTGCTTGTCGGGGCTTTATTGCGTTCTCAGGATTGAGTTTTAGCGAACGCTCGTTCTCGGATTGGAGTTCTCGGATTGGATGGTTTTTGTAGAGCTATCCTTAGCGAGCGCTCCGCAGCTTATCTTTCACCGCTAGTTCTCGTCCTCCACCAGCAGGGAGAGGGAGATGCGGCGGCGTACCGGGTCAACCTCCACCACGCGCACCTGCACAATGTCGCCGCTGCGCACAATATCGTGCGGGTTCGCCACGTAGCCGCGGCTCATCTGGGAGATGTGCACGAGGCCGTCCTGGTGCACACCAATATCCACGAACGCGCCGAATGCCGCCACGTTCGAGACGGTACCTTCGAGCACCATGCCGGGGCGCACGTCCTCGAAGTGCGAGACGGACTCGGAGAAGCGGGCGGTGCGGAAGCTACCGCGCGGGTCCAGGCCGGGGCGGCGCAGCTCGGCGAAGATGTCTTCGACCGTGTACACACCGGCGGTGGCTTCCACACTCTCCAGCACGTGGCTGTCCTGTTCGTGACTATCCTGCACGTAGTCGGCGGGATTCAACCCGGCAAGCGGGTCGGTTCCGTCCGAAGTGCCCAGGGCGCCGGTAACCCAGTGGGCGCCATTGCGTGCCTGCGCGTCGGCAATAATGCGGCGCGCGAGCGGGTAAGCTTCCGGGTGCACCGCGGAGGCGTCCAGCGGCTCCTCACCGCCGCGGATGCGAATGAATCCAGCCGCCTGGCGGAAGGTTTTCGCGCCCAGTCGCGGCACGTTCAGCAGCTGCTGACGGTTCGCGAAGGGGCCGTGTTCGGTGCGGTAGGCGACGATGCGTTCGGCGGTTGCGGTGCCCACACCCGCCACGTGCGCAAGCAGCTGTACGGAGGCGCTGTTGAGGTTCACGCCCACGGCGTTCACGCAGTCTTCGACGGTGTCGTTGAGGGCGCGGCGCAGGGCGGCGGGCGGCACGTCGTGCTGGTACTGCCCCACGCCGATGGACTGCGGATCGATTTTGACGAGCTCGGCGAGCGGGTCCTGTAGGCGGCGGGCAATCGAGACGGCGCCGCGTACGGTCACATCATAGTCGGGCAGCTCGGCGGCAGCCAGCGCGGAGGCGGAGTAGACGGAGGCGCCCGCCTCGGAGACGGTCACCTTCTGGGGTGCTTCGGCGCCTTCCTCACGCAGGGTGCGGATCAGTTCGCTGGCGAGCTTGTCGGTTTCGCGGCTTGCGGTGCCGTTGCCGATGGCGATAAGTTCCACGCCGTGCTCGCGGCAGGCGGTGGCGAGCTCACGCAGTGCTTCTGCCCACTGGTTGCGCGGGGCGTGCGGGTAGACGGTGCCCACGCGCAGCGGCTCACCGGTGCCGTCAACCACGGCGTATTTCACGCCGTGGCGCAGACCCGGGTCCAGGCCGAGGGTGGTCTTGTGGCCGGCGGGTGCGGCGAGCAGAATATCGCGCAGGTTGGATGCGAACACCTCGGTAGCGTTCTGCGCGGCGGCGTCGAGGAGCTGGTGGCGGATGCGTTCGGCGAGGCGCGGGCGCAGGTGGCTGCGCCATGCGGTGCGCACGGTGGCGGCGAGCCAGCCGAGTACGCGGTCTTCGTCGTCGACGGTGTTGAGCACCTGCACGGGGATGCGTAGCGCGGCGGCGACTTCACGCTCGTATGCAGAACGGACGTTCTCGTAATTTTCGGTGGCGGCCTCAGCTTCGGCGCGGGCGGCATCACGCAGGCGGCTGAGCGCCACGGGGGCGGGTGCCACATCCACCTTGAGGCGCACCACGCCGGCGTCCTTGGCGCGGTGCAGCGCCAGCACGCGGTGCGGCGGAATGGAACGAATACGGTCCGAGAAGGCGAAATAGTCGGAGAACTTCGCACCAATGCTTTCCTGACCGGCAATCACGCGGGACTCAATCACGCCGCCTTCACGCAGACGCTTGAGGAGCTTTTCGCTCAGCACCGGGTCGGTGAGGGCGCGGTCAATCAGGATCGCGCGGGCACCGTCGAGGGCCTCTTCGGCACTGTGAATCTGCAGGGCTTCGTCCGCCTCTGCAGCCTCAATGCCCTCGTCCTCATCGTCTTCGGTGCCGTCGGTAATGTAGGCGGCGGCAATGGCGTGCGCCTCGGCGAGGGGCACCTCCAGCAGGTCTTCGACGAGGGAATCAAGCCCGGCGGCACGCGCCATCTGGGCGCGGGTCACGCGCTCGCTGCGGTACGGGGCGTAGATGGCGTTCACGTCTGCAATGGTGGCGGCGTTCATGAGCGAGGAACGCAGCTGCAGCAGGGTGAGCGGGTCGATGAGGCCTTCGTCGGCGCGTTCGGTGAGCGCTTCGAGCACGCGGTTGCGGCGCTCTTCGAGGGCGCGGAGCTGGCCCAGGCGCGACTGGATGGTGCGCAGCTGGGTGTCGGTGAGTGCGCCCGTTGCTTCTTTGCGGTAGCGGGCGATGAAGGGTACGGAGTTGTCGGCGTCGAGCAGCGCCACGGCTGCGCGGATGCGGTGCGGCGCAATGCCGGTTTCTACGGCGAGCGCGTTGATGAGGTGCTCGGCAGGCTGCTCAGTCTTGCCGCCGGTTTCGTGTTTTTCGCGGTGTGCGGCGCTACTGGGCGCGGGGTCTGCAGCTCGATTCGCGCGCGGGCGGATGCTGCTTGGAAGGGGGTGTTCGCTCATCCTTCCAGTTTCGCATATTTCGCCGCGGCTCATGGGTTGAGCGGTGGTGCTGAGGATAGAGTCAGCGCGGGGCGTATTTTGCTCGCCTGTGCGGGTGCGGGTAAGCGTATTTTCTATCGCATCTTCTAGTGCAGATTACGAGTCTTTACGCACATTTTGCCCTGTGGGTGCGCTAAACATTGTCATCTTTCCGTAAGAAACCGTGTTAGGGGTTCACGTATTTGAATAGTGCTTAGTTTCAGCGATAAATTTAGATAAAAGAGCATATTTTTTGAAAAATATCGCTTATTCATGCAGATAAGGGGTGGCCTCACACCACGCAAACGCCCTTGTCTGCGTGCACACATTCAGGGTTTCGGCGGCACGGTACGACGATGTGCCGCCCACCTGCAGAGGAAAGAGGGACCCATGCGCGAACGCACCGCGCTATCAAACGCGCCGGAGGGCTACTTAGATTTTCACGACGAGTACGCGGAACTCATCGCCGAACTCGCCGCGCTGGGGTTCACCCCTACCCAGGTTCTCCGCCGCCTCAACTTTCTGTACCCGCACATCAACAAGAAGTACCTGAACTATGCGCTGAGCTCCGGCATCTGGCAGTTTGGCCCGGTCACGGCAGACGCCCCGAGCTACACGGTGCTCGCCTGCGGCCTCTGGTACGTTTTCGCGGAAGCCTACGATCTGCCTCCGGAGCCCGAGTACGCGGCGCTAATTCTTGATTGCGATATTATTCACGACCTGCCGTCCGCGCTGGAGGCACGCCACTTCAACAATGAAGACATTGCGCACGTTCTGGCGAAGATTGGCGCAACGCTCAAGTACCTTGCCGCACACCCCTACTCCCAGCTGGAGGAAGAAGCCTACGCGCAGACTCTCGAGGACATCAGGCATCGCGGCGTGAAAGAAATCGGCACCGAGGGCGGTAGCCTGTACACCCTGCTCGCCTCCAGCATGGAGGGCGAATCCGCGTGGCCTGCCCCCGCACAGACGGTCAACGATTACCTCGGCGACGGCGACTGGTCCCTGGGCATGCTCCGCACCGGCATTTACCCGGCGGAGGCGCTCGAGAACGAGTGGTATATCGACGCCGCGGCGGTACCCGAGGATTTTGCGCCGAAGACTCTGAGCCTGTTTTTGAGCTATTGCGCCCGCTACGACCGCGAGCCGACGGCGCTGAACTACGGCTACTGGTCGACCATTCCCACTCTGATTGGTGAGGTGCCGCCGCTGGGTGCGGTACGCGCCAAGTTCGGCTCCTGGCAGACGACTCTGCATCGCGGACGCACGCAGATTGCCCGCGAGCTGCGCCTGTGGACGAAGAACGAAGCAAACGCAGCTGCTGTGGAGGCGAGCGCCGCTGAGTCGGATGAGGCCGAGTTGAGTGCCGCTGAGGAGCTTGAGCTCCTCGATGCTGAGCTGACTAACGCTGAGTTGGCTAACGCTGAGCTCACCGAAGCAGAACTAGCAGAGTTGGATGCCCCGGACGGCGGCTCCCCTGCGGACGCTCCCGCAGAACCGGCAGAGCCCGCGCGTCTGAGCGCCCGCGAACTCACCGAGCAGGGCATCGGCGTGGTGCAGACCGCCCACACCGACCTGGCGGCGTACCACCGCACTCGGTGGGAGCAGACGGTGGAAGTCTTCGGTGAACGCCTCGCGCAGCTTGCCTGGAACCGCCGCCTGAGCACCTACTACTTCTTCGACGGCGCCTGTCTGGAAGACGCCGACCCGACCCCCGTGGTGACGGTCTTCCGTTCCCCCACCGGTTTCCTCTGCGAGCTCGAACCCACCGCCGAGGCGCTACCCGCCTTCGACCCCGAGTTTCTGCAGGAGCACGGCTGGAGGCGCCCGGTTCCGGTGCATGCTCTGTGGAACCTGCACGCGCTCGACCCGTTAGAGGCTGCTGCCGCCGTCATCGAGGCGATGCGTTCCGGTTGCGGTTGTGAACGCTGGGATTTCTACCGCACCGACGATGATGAGGACCCGCTGGCCGAAGAGGCGGAGACGGCATCCGTCTAAGCGCGCACTCCGCGCGCCTCTCAGGTTCGTCTATAGAGATAACGAAAGCCCGCGTCCCCCCACTCCCGAAGAGGAGTAGGTGACGCGGGCTTTACGCATGCTCAGGCAATTGACGCAAGCTAATCTCTGTAGCCCCAACCGGCGCGACTGAGCCTGGTTGCCTAGCGCAGTTGCCTAGCGTGCCGAGAAGATCTCGGACGCCTCCACAATCGCGATCTGCGCGGTGCGGGTCGAAATTGCCTCTTCGCGGCGTGCATCAGCGCGGCGCTTGAAGAACCAGCCGATACCCAGAATCGCGAACCAGACGGGCATCGCAAGCAGACCCATGAGGGTTTCCTCATCCATGGTGAGAACACCGATAGTGAAGGCGAAGAACGCCAGCGCCAGCCAGGCTGAGAACAAGCCGCCGGGCAGGCGGAACTTGGACTTCTCGTGACGCGAGGGGAACTTCTTGCGGTACATCAGGTAGCTGACCATAATCATGGCCCACGCGAAAATCACCAGCACCGCAGCCACGGTGGTGACCAGGTTGAACGCACGAGAAATCGAGTCACCTGCGTAGAGCAGCACGATGGAGGAGAGCAACATCACGGCCGAGAGGAACAGCGCGTTACGCGGTACACCGTTCTTGGAAATCTTGCCAAGGAACGCGGGGGCGCTACGCTCGCGCGCCAGGCCGAATGCCATACGCGAGGTAGAGAAGATACCGGAGTTCGCCGAGGAGGTCGCACTGGTAATCACCACAAAGTTAATGATGTGCGCGGCGATGCCCAGGCCCGCCAGAGTGAACATGGCCACGAAGGGGCTCTTATCGGGGCTGACGAGGCGCCAGGGGGTAACCATCAGGATAGTAGCGAGCGCGCCCACGTAGAAGACCATAACACGTACCGGTACGGCGTTGATTGCCTTGGGCAGGGTCTTTTCGGGGTCCTTGGTTTCTGCGGCGGTGGTACCAACCAGCTCGGAGCCCATGAAGGCAAAGACGGCAATCTGGAATGCGCCGAGGAAGCCAATGAAGTGGTTCGGGAACATGCCGCCGTCATTCCAGAGGTTTGCAACGGATGCCTGCGCGCCACTGGGCGAGGTGAAGCCGATAGCGACCATGCCGCCGCCAACAATAATCAGGGCAACGATGGCGACAATCTTGATCATGGCGAACCAGAATTCGATTTCGCCGAAGTTCTTCACGGACACCAGGTTCAGGGTCAGCAGAACACCGATGACGGCGAGCGCCGGAATCCATGCCTGCAGGTCGGGCCACCACATACGCAGGTAGCCAACAATTGCGATGATATCCGCGACGGCGGTGACCACCCACATGAACCAGTAGGACCAGCCGAGGAAGAACCCGGCCATGGGGCCGACCAGGTCGGTGGTGAAGTCGGAGAAGGACTTGTACTTCAGGTTGGAGAGAAGGATCTCGCCCATGGCTCGCAGCACCAGGAAGATGACGGCGCCGATGAGCATGTACACGAAAATGACGGAGGGGCCGGCGACGGAGATAGCGCGTCCGGATCCCATGAACAGGCCGGTGCCGATGGCACCGCCGATTGCAATGAGCTGAATATGTCGGTTGCTCAGACCGCGGTGCAGTCGTTCTCCCTGTTCGGGAGCTTTAGGATTCAGGCTGACGTTGTTCTGTTCAGTCACGACGTCCTCTTTTCTGCAGTTAGGCCCCGTAGCGCATATAGTGCATGGTGGATGAGGATTTTCGGCGACATCCGGCAGGTTTCGCGTATAGATATGCAACCACTATTAATGCGGGGCAGCCCCGGCTTTCGGGGCGGAAGATGCGCTCAACCATGGTTCGCGCCGCATCCGGGGCGCGTTCGAACATCACCCGATGCGGGAACCTTTGGGAGCTTACACATCTGTTTGGATAGATATTCTACACGCTTTGAACGGTGAATGAAATGTTTTTCTACCTTTGGTGTGTCGCGAATCTATTAAACAGGTCACTATCTGCCGCCTGACGGGGGCTAATAGACACAGAAAGCCCCGCCCTGCGCATCCATCAAGAATGCGGGGCGGGGCTCACACAAACCAGCCGGAGGAGAGCTGAAGACTACTTCTGAACAGCCTTGTCAGCAGTGCTCTCAGTAGCCAGCGCGCGAGCGCGCTTCGCGGCGTGGCGGCGGGTTAGGATCTCGTAGCCAATCGCCAGAACAATGAACCAGATGGGGGTCAGTGCCAGACCGACAGCGGTATCCGGGTACAGGCTCAGGGCGTAAACCATCACGGCAAAGAAGACCAGACCAAACCAGCTCATGCCAATACCCCAGGGCATCTTATACTCGGACGCTTCGTGGCGCTCCGGGAACTTCTTGCGGTACACCAGGTACGCAATCAGGATCATGCTCCAGGTGAAGATACCCATCATCGACGCCACCGAGGTCACCACGGTGAACGCCTCCATAATGCCGCTACCGGCATAGAGCATGACCAGGCTAAACAGCAGCATCACGGTGGTCAGGTACAGGGCGTTGGCGGGCACACCGTTCTTGGTGAGCTTACCCAGTGCGGAGGGTGCGGCACCATCGTGCGCCAAACCGTAGACCATGCGGGAGGTCGAGAAAATACCGGAGTTCGCCGAGGACGCCGCGGAGGTCAGCACCACAAAGTTCACCATGGAGGCGGCAACACCAATGCCAGCCAGGGAGAACATGCCCACGAAGGGGCTCATGGACTTATCCAGCTTGTCCCAGGGGGTCACGGCGAGGATGGTCATCAGCGGCACAGCGTAGAAGAGCGCAATGCGGAAGGGCACCGCGTTAATTGCCTTGGGCAGGGTGCGTTCGGGATGTTTGGTTTCCGCCACGGCGGTGCCGACCAGCTCAGCACCCACGAATGCGAAGAGCGCAATCTGGAAGGCGCCCAGGAAGCCAGTCACACCCTGGGTGAAAATACCGCTACCGGAGGGACCGGGGTGATCCCAGAGATTCGCTACGGAGGCGACGGTACCGTCGGGCGCAGTGAAGCTGAAGGCGACCATAAGCGCACCCACAACAATGAGCAGCACAATGGCGACGATTTTAATGACGGCGAACCAGAATTCGATTTCGCCGAAGTTCTTCACCGAGGGCAGGTTTAGCAGCAGTAGAGCCACGATCACGGTCAGCGCCGGGACGAAGGCGGGGATGTCCGGCCACCAGTATTTGACGTAGCCGGTAATGGCGATGACGTCCGCAATGCCGGTGACCACCCAGAAGAACCAGTACGACCAGCCGACAAAGAACCCGGCACGAAGACCAAGAATGTCGGTAATGAAGTCGGTGAAGGACTTGTACTTGGGGTTGGAGAGCAGAATCTCGCCCATGGCGCGCAGAACAAAGTAGATAACGCTACCGATAATGGCGTAAACAAAGACGATGGAGGGGCCGGTCAGGGCGATGGTCTTTGCTGAGCCGAGGAAAAGGCCGGTGCCGATGGCGCCGCCAATAGCGATCAGCTGAATGTGTCGGTAGCTTAGTCCGCGCTGAAGCTTGGAGTGCTCAGCTTCGGAGTCTAGGCCGGTGACGGAGTTGTGCTGCATTGGCTGCTGTGTCACGTATTTCTCTTTCCTGCGTCGATTCGCCCTAAATTTCACTCGGGGGCGAGTCCGGGTGGTTGGTATTCGTGCATAATCCTGAACGGCGTGCCAGGAGGCGGTTCCCGCGTTTCCCGAGCCGGCGCGGTGGACTTGGGCTTGTGGGCTCGGATTTCGCGGGGCTTCCGATTTCTTGCATCACCAATATAGGGTTATGCAGAGAATGCATAATTTCAAATTTTACCCCCTCATACCCACACAAGTACAAGGAATACAACATCACCAGATTTTTGAGACGGGACAATTGAGACGGGGCGAGCCTGTGGCATCTCTCAACCTTCACCCGATACACGCCTCGCATCACCCCTGAGCCGCCGCACTTTTGTCTGCGCACTGAATTTCTGTGTTTCTCAGACCGGCATACTCCCGGCTAGTTCAGTCTCACGCCCGGCTAGTTCAGCGTCACGCCAGCCCTGCGCGCCGCGAAACCGCACGGTGTAGCGGCGCTACGCTATTCTTTTAGGTATGTCTACTGAGAACACGCAGCCTAGCCAGGCACCCGAATCCACCGAAGAGAAGGCTAAGAAGCCGGTTCCCGAGGAATTCTTCCGCCAGCCCTACTCCTTCGTCCGCCGCGGCGACCGCCTCACCGCGCGCCGCCAGAAGGCCTGGGACACCTACTCCCCCACCCACGTGCTGGACATTCCGCGCCTGCGCACCGATACCTCCGTCGCGCCCGAGGCGACCTTCGACCCGGTTAAGATTTACGGCCGCGAGGCCTACCAGGTCGTCGAGATCGGTTCCGGTCTGGGCGAGGCAATCGTGCACCGCGCGGCTGAGGTGCCCGAGGCGAACTTCCTCGCCGTTGAGGTGTACACCCCCGGCATCGCGGACCTGCTGCTGAAGATGGGCAACGCCGGCGTGGAGAACGTGCGTGTGGCTCAGGCGAACGCACCCGAACTGCTCGACAACATGCTTGAGGAGAACTCCGTGGACGAGCTGTGGGTGTTCTTCCCGGACCCCTGGCACAAGTCCCGCCACCACAAGCGCCGTCTGGTGTCCCCGGCGTTCGCTGATAAGGTTGCACGCGTACTCAAGCCCGGCGGTATTTGGCGTCTGGCGACTGACTGGGAGGAGTATGCCCTGGTCATGCGCGAGGTTCTGGAGGCGCACCCCGACTTTGAGAACGTGAACCCCGGCGCCGGTGCGACCGAGGAGGATCCGCAGGGTGGTTGGGCTCCGCGTTGGGAGGGTCGTACCCTCACCAGCTTTGAGCGTAAGGCTCAGGAGGCGGGCCGCCGCGCGCACGATCTGACCTACCGCCGCAAGTAAACACCGCCGCAAGTAAGCAAGGCAACGCCAGTTACCGCCAGGTGGTTTCCCGCCAGCGCGCAAAGTGCATATAGGTTAAAGCAGGTGAGGCTCCCCGATCATTCGGGGAGCCTCACCTCCTTGTGTGTGGGTCTGAGTGCATGCGGGGCGGGGGTCTACCCTACCTCGCTCGCGCGGCGCTAAGACGCACAAGTCTATATGGGCGGCTGACCAGCTCAAATGAACTAGAAGCGAGCTAGAACAGCCGAACCATTTATCCCAGTGTAGCGGGTTTAGCCGGTTTAGCGCTGCGGTTTCGTATCATCCGCCGTAGCCGGCTGGTGACGCTGACGGTACAGCACCACAGCCGAAGAACGCTGACGAGGCGCCGGGCGGGTACCGCGGGCAATATGCACCACGTCGCCACTGGTACCGGCGGCGAACACGCGCTCCGCCAAGCCCAGCTTCACCTTCGCATCCTCAACCTGACGCTGCAGCGCCGCAATCTGCTCCTGCTGCTCCTCCACGAGGGACTCCAGCTCAATAATGCGGCGAATACCCTCCAGGGAGACGCCCTCCTGCGAGAGCTGCTGAATCTGCTGCAGACGGTTCACGTCACGCTGCGAATAGCGGCGCGCCTTACCGGGCGCACGCGAAGGCTGGACCAGGCCGATGCGGTCGTACTGGCGCAGGGTCTGCGGGTGCATGCCCGCCAGCTCAGCCGCCACAGAAATCACGAAAACCGGCAGGTCCACGCTGTGCAACGGCTTGCCGCTACGGGACTTAGATGATGATTCTCGAGATGCCATGGTTTACTTCGCCTTCTTCAACAGATCCTTACGCGGGTTCTCCTGCGGTGCCAGTTTTACAAACTTATCGAATGCTTCCTGCGCCTCTGCGCTCAGCTCGGTGGGCAGAACAATCTCCGGGATGACCAGCAGGTCACCGTCGCCGCCCTTAGCCTTGAAGCCGCGGCCCTTAGCGCGCAGTCGGCGGCCGACCTGACCGGGTGCCAGGCGCAGCTTCACGGTGGATGCGTCGGGCAGGGGCACCTCAATCACTGCGCCGTCGACGGCCTCGGCGAGGGTGACGGGCGCACGCATAACCAGGTTGTTGCCCTCGCGCGAGTACACGGAGTCATCGGAGACGCGCACGGTGACCTTCAGGTCGCCGCCGCGCAGGCCCTTGCCGCGCAGGCGGACCTTCTGGCCGTCCTTAATGCCGGCGGGGATGCGTGCCTCGGTGTGGGAGCCGTCCGGCAGGAACACGGTCACGGTCGCGCCGGTGTATGCCTGGGCGAGACTGACGCGGGTGCTGGTGGTGCTTTCTTCGGGGGCCGCGTGCTGTGCGCCGCCGAAGCCGCCGCCACCCATGCCGCCGAAGTCGGCGCTGGTGAAGCCTGCGGAGCGTCGGGAGCCGCCGGCGCTACCGCCGAAGAGGCCGCCGAGCAGGTCGTCAATGTTGATGCCTGCACCGCCGTTGCTGAAGCCGCCGAATGCGTCCGCGCCGGGGTAGCCGGTGTAGCCACCACCACCGAAACCGCCACCGCCGAAGCCGCCCATGCCAGATGCGCCGTAGCGGCGGATCTGATCGTACTCTTCGCGCTGCTTCTTGTCGGAGAGCACGTCGTATGCTTCCGAGATTTCCTTGAACTTCTTCTCTGCTGCGGCGTCGCCGGGGTTCAGGTCCGGGTGGTACTTGCGGGAGAGTTTGCGGTACGCCTTCTTGATGTCGCTTTCGCTTGCGTCTTCGCTGACACCCAGTGCCTTATAAAAGTCGTCGGTTAGCCAGTTTTCACTTGCCATGTTGTGTTTCTCCTTCTGCGGTGATGCGCCGCCCTCCTCGGTTACGGGACGGCTTGCAGGGGCACCGCGTGCTTGTGTTAATACTCTATATAAAAGTTTAGTCTACTTGACTCAATTTTGAAAGGGCTGAGCCCAAAAAATAGCACCCCTACAAGCCTTCTCGCCGCCACCACAGCTCGCCAAAACCCGCGCCAACACGCCGGTATAGCAACCCCGGCAGAACAGCTTAGGCAAACAACAGGGCGGGCACTCCCCCACCAGGGAGAGCACCCGCCCGTCGTTAGTTATTCAGCCATTGCTGAGCCGACCACCTTACGGTGCGACAGCCACAGCCACCTGAGCGGTACGAACCACGCGGTCGTTCACGCGGTAGCCGTAACGCAGAACCATGGAGACATGATCCTCGGCCACCTCGTCGGTGGGCTGCTGCAGTACAGCTTCGTGGATGTTCGGGTCGAAGGCGTCGCCTACTTCACCGAAGCGCTCCACGCCCTGCTTGCCGAGCAGCTCTTCGAGCTTCGCGGCGATGGAGGCGAAGGGGCCGTCCTGCAGGTCGCCGTGCTTGCGTGCGGCGTCGATGTCGTCGAACACCGGCAGCAGTGCGCCGACCAGGTCACTGATTACGAAGAGTCGCAGCTGCTCCTTTTCGCGGGCGGTGCGGTTCTTGTAGTTGGTGAACTCTGCCTGCAGGCGAAGCAGGGAGTCCAGGCGCTCTGCGGCGAGTGCCGCATCCGCAGATTCTGCTTCTACGGCGTCCTGGAGCTCAGCCTCGACGGCTTCCGCAGCTTCCTCGGGGCTTTCGACCGATTCAGCTTCGGGGTGGCCTTCCGCTGCGGGGGCGTTGAATGCCTCCTCCAGCGGGTCGGGGGTGGTGTTTTCCTGCTCAGCCATGATTACTTCTTCTCGTCTTCGTCGATAACCTCGGCGTCGACAACGTCCTCATCAGCGGCGGGCTTGGACTCGGATGCCTCAGCCTGAGCTGCTGCGTAGAGTGCCTCGCCCAGCTTGGACTGGGATGCCTGCAGCTTCTCGAATGCGGACTTCACTGCTGCGTCGTCGTCGCCCTCGAGTGCCTTCTTCAGCTCGTCGACATCGCCCTGAACGGAGGTCTTGACGTCCTCGGGCAGCTTGTCGCCGTTCTCCTTCAGGAGCTTCTCGACGGAGTATGCGACGGACTCAGCTGCGTTGCGGGTGTCAGCAGCCTCGCGGCGTGCCTTATCCTGCTCAGCGTGTGCCTCTGCGTCCTTGACCATGCGGTCGATGTCGTCCTTGGAGAGGGAGGTACCGCCGGTGATGGTCATGGACTGCTCAGCGCCGGTGCCCTTGTCCTTTGCGGAGACGTGCACGATGCCGTTTGCGTCAATGTCGAAGGTGACCTCAATCTGGGGCACGCCACGGGGTGCGGGGGCGATGCCGGTCAGCTCGAAGGTACCCAGGTTCTTGTTGTCGCGAGTGAACTCACGCTCACCCTGGAAGACCTGAATGGTCACGGAGGGCTGGTTGTCCTCTGCGGTGGTGAAGGTCTCGGAACGCTTGGTCGGGATTGCGGTGTTGCGCTCGATCAGCTTGGTCATCACGCCGCCCTTGGTCTCGATACCGAGGGAGAGAGGGGTGACGTCAATCAGCAGAACGTCCTTACGGTCGCCCTTCAGAACGCCTGCCTGCAGTGCTGCACCCATTGCCACGACCTCGTCGGGATTCACGCCCTTGTTGGGCTCGCGGCCGGTGAGCTCCTTGACGAGCTCAGCGACGGCGGGCATACGGGTGGAGCCACCGACCAGGATGACCTCAGAAATCTCGGAGATGGACACGCCAGCTTCCTTGATGACGTCGAGCACGGGCTTCTTGGTGCGCTCGAGCAGGTCGTGGGTCAGTTCCTCGAACTTTGCGCGGGTCAGCTTCTCGTCCAGGTGGATGGGGCCCTCGGGGGTCACGGACAGGTACTGCAGGGAGATGTTGGTGCTAGAAGCGCTGGACAGCTCCTTCTTAGCCTGCTCAGCTGCCTCCTGCAGACGCTGCAGAGCAATCTTGTCCTTGGACAGGTCAGCGCCGGTGTTTGCCTTCACCTGTGCGAGCAGCCACTCTACGACGCGGTGGTCCCAGTCGTCACCACCGAGGCGGTTGTCACCGCTGGTTGCGCGAACCTGAATGGTGGAGAAGCCGTCGTCGTCCTTGCCGACTTCCAGCAGGGAGACGTCGAAGGTACCGCCACCGAGGTCGAAGACCAGGATGAGCTCGTCTTCCTTACCCTTGTCCAGGCCGTATGCGAGTGCTGCGGCGGTGGGCTCGTTGACGATACGCAGGACGTTCAGGCCTGCAATCTCGCCGGCTTCCTTGGTTGCCTGACGCTCAGCGTCGTTGAAGTATGCCGGGACGGTGATGACAGCGTCGGTGACCTTGTCGTTCAGGAATGCCTCTGCGTCGCCCTTCAGCTTCATGAGGATACGAGCGGAGATTTCCTGCGGGGTGTACTTCTTGCCGTCAATCTCGGTGGTCCAGTCGGTGCCCATGTGGCGCTTGACGGAGGAGATGGTGCGGTCGACGTTGGTCACTGCCTGACGCTTTGCGACGCTACCGACCAGAACCTCGCCGTCCTTGGAGAATGCGACGACGGAGGGGGTGGTGCGGGTGCCCTCTGCGTTAGCGATGACGACCGGGTCGCCACCTTCCAGTGCTGCTACGACCGAGTTGGTGGTACCGAGGTCAATACCTACTGCACGTGCCATATGTTTATTCACTCCTTAGGTGTTAGTGCCCCGCTTCTTCTAATGCGAGGCGGGATAGTTTGAAAGTTTTGGAGGCGGTCGGTGCTGCGCGTGCCGCTCCGCGTGGGGTGGTTTGCGCGGCTCCCTTGAGCCTCATGTACTCAAGTATGCACTCTCCCGGAGGGGCTGTCAATAGACTTGAGCGAACTTTACTCAACTTTTTTATGCGGAGGGGCGTGAGGGGTGGGTTTTTTAGGGTTCTAGGCCGGTGTTTTGCGAGTGATTTTGAGGTGGCGGCGAGGCGCGAATGGGGCGTTTTGCCGCGAAATTCCGGGGTTTTTGGGTGGTGTGAGGGTGCGGTGCGGCGATTCAGCGCACGGCGGACCTGGGCGGGCTAACTGGGCGAAAAATTTTTTAAAAATTTTTAAAAAAAGGGGTGGAAAACCGAAAAATTGGGGTACGAGAGGTGGCGCAGGGGCAGCTTATATAGGGTGTGCGAGGCGATTTTTAAGTCTGGGGGCTAGGCCTCTGGCAGCGTTGCTAGAGGTGCGCTTCGTGCAGGCATCTCAAGTACGAACACCCGTAGCGAGAGATTAGAGATTCGTTCCTCTTATACAGAGGGCATGTTTATGAGCTCCATCGCTCACCTTATGAAGGTATCCCCGCTTGTCCGACCCGCAATTCTCTAACCTTCACCTGTGGCTTGAGGACGCCACCTGCCGTATGCTGGTTACTACCATATCCTCTCAAAGTAGACAGGAGACGCCAGTGTCCAAGACAGACAGCAATCAACATCAGGATAACGAAATACCATCCATCCCAGCAGGAGATTTCATTCTTTTCATTCTTTTCATACTCCTCACAGGCGCAATGATAACACCAGGAATATTATCCCCAAATCCACAAAATACACTCTCTTTCATTGCCTTAGTCGTAGATATCATAATATTCTTTCGCCTTACGACATACCTAACCAACAAGAACTCCCTATCTATCATAGTAAAAAAATGGGTTCATTATACACAGCAGTGCAGGGTTGAAGTCTCGCGAGTTATGCGCTCAATAATTCAAAATAAATGGACCATAAGGACATTTGTATTAGCCCTGTCCTTCTCTGCCTCTTTAATACTTGCAGAACACTGGAAAGAGGTAGTAAGTAAAATAACCACAGTACTTGAATTTTTCATAATTGAGAACAAGCCACTCGGAATTTCAATATTGATAACATTCATAGTTACTCTAATAATATTTCACAAAAAGATTATTACAACTTTCCAGAAATTTATTTCCGGCTTAACAAGTAAATATTTCATATTCACATTGGCCATCCTTGCAATTATTGGTGCATTATCAGCTTTATTAATACCAAGCTATACAAGTTGGTTTAGGGAGCCCGGATATACCAGTGCACAGCATGATAGCGCCAAAGAAACCCCAGAAAAGGTGCAGGAAACTCCCGCTTCTACGCCCTCGCCTACCGGCAATAAGGCTGCAGAGGTAGAACAAAAATCGACTTCGGATTTAAGACTTCACCTTCTGTATATCACGGGTGGAATTATTGCTATCCTTGGCCTAATTGAAACAAATCGAAAAAATAGCCAAGATCATATCCGCCAAGTTCATGCAGCTCGCCGCGACCGTTACATTGTAGCGGTTGATAAGCTATCAAATTCGGATGCATCTGTTCGTCTTGGTGGAGTGTATGCCCTTGTAGGCCTTGTCGATGAGTGGCTATATGACGACAATATCGATGAAAAGATTCGAACAAAAGAGGGGCAAGTTATTATCAATAATCTCTGCGCTTATGTTCGTTCACCGTTCCCTTTAGCAGAGAAAATTGACGGATATGAAACCCATAAGAAAATAGAAGATCGCAAGGAAAAAGAATCTAAGAATGAACTCAGCGAATATGAGTCCGAGCGCTTCAAAACTATACTCGAATATCTCACAAATCCCAATGATTATAAAGAACCCAAGGATATTACTACAGACTATGCAAAGTTTCACGAAGAGCAGGACGTACGCCGCACTATCTTTGATGAAATACACAAGCGCAGTAGCAAGATCTTCAAGAACGAGAGAGGCAAGGTAGTCAAAACCACTCCAGGACTGTGGAGTGACTTTGAATTTGATTTCAGCAGAGCACCAATCTTTTATTCCCTTAACGACCTCAAAATCGAAAAAGGTAATTTTTCAAACGCAAAGTTATATGCTGATGCAAGTTTCACCGGTTCAGATTTCGTCAGTGACGCTAACTTTAGCAATGCAACCTTCAGCAACAATGCATACTTCAACAAGGTAGCGTTCAGTAAGGCAACGTTCATCAGCCGCGCGGAATTCAACCACGTGAAATTCACCTGGGCCGACTTCGATAACGTGACCTTTGCAGGCCACGCAGAATTCGATGCGGTGGAATTCACCCAACATGCAAGTTTTTCCAAGGCGACCTTCGATAATCCTGTACGTTTCCGTTACCTGGCTGAGTTTATCGGTAACGTTAACTTCTCTGAGGCAGTCTTCACCAGCGAGGTGGACTTCACCAGAGCGACCTTTATTCAAGAGGTAGACTTTAGCAAGGCGACCTTCGCTCAAAAGGTAAATTTCAACTGTGTAATTTTCAAAAAATATGAACCAACCTTTGTGCAGGGGAACTCGAGAGCCCAGTTCTCCGTACACTCAGCTCACGAGGACTATAATTTCTCGCTCCATAGCAACAGTAAGCCTATTCCACCGGGTGAAGCCGAGCTTGACGGAGTAAAACGCCAGATTCCGGCCGGAACTGTGCTCTTCGACCCCGATTCAGACCGTATAAGTGAGCCTGCGAAGCCAATAGATAAGTTTGATAATCAGGGAGAAGCTCCCTCCAAGTAAGGCTCATTAGGAGAAGCCCCGTCTGCGTACTTCGCGCAGGCGGGGCTTCTTCTTTCAACCAGTGCGAGCGCGCAGGGGCGGGGCTCTCCCCTATGCTGGATATAAGCCAGCACCGGAGCAGGAAGGGCACACCGCCATGAACCTCAACAAACTCTTAACTGCGCTGCGGCAACGCAAAAACACCCCGGCACGCAACCAGCAGGCTGAGCGGCGTGAGCGCTACACGCACGCCCTCGAACAATTCCTCGACGGGCAGCCCGCCGTACGCCTCGGCGGGGCATACACACTCGCAAACCTGGCAGACGAATGGCTCACCGACGCATCCCTCCCCGAGCAGGGGCGCCGCGAAGAAGCCCAGACCATCATCGACGCGCTGACCGAGTGCATCCGCACCCCCTACCCCCTCGCGCAAAAGCGGCAGGTTCTAGAATCAGACGAAGCCCCCGAATGGTACGAAGGCAACTTTACGCGCGATCAGGAGGCACTACGCGAAGAGCAGCTAGTGCGCCGCACCGTCTTCATGGAGTTCAGCCGCCGCCTCGCCGCCGCCGAGAGCAACAAAGAAGGCAATGAGGAAAGCCAGCACACGGTGTCGCCGTCATCACCAATGTGGGCTGACCTGCGCTTCGACTTTGGCGGTGCACCCATCTTCTACCCGCTACGGCAGCTGCACTTTCAGAACGCCGACTTCGCCTCCGCAACCTTCTACGGTCCGGCGGATTTCTTCGGCGCAACCTTCCACGGTGACACCAGCTTCTCGGCGGCGCAGTTCACGGCCGACGCATCCTTCCATGGCGCGAACTTCAACGACTGGGTGGGTTTCAGCGCCGCACACTTCGCAGGCGCGGCAGAATTCGGCGAGGCACGTTTTGCGGACGCGGCAAGCTTCGCAACCGTAACCTTCACCGGCGAGGCGGACTTCTCAGACGTGGTCTTTTCAGCTGCGGCCGACTTCGGGGTAGCTTCCTTCGAGGCCGACGCCGACTTCTCACGCTTGAACACCGCAGGCATAGCCAGCTTCGCGGCGGTCACCTTCGGCGGAGAGGCAATATTCGCCGCCTCCACGTTCCACGATGAGGCGCACTTCGCCGCGTCGGTCTTCAACCGCCCGGCGGTGTTCTCCAAGTCGCTGTTCGGCGGGGCCGCGCGCTTTGCCGGTATAGCCACCAAGCAGACCGCAATATTCTGCAACGTACGCTTTGCGGGCGCGGCGGACTTTAGCGGGGCGACCTTCACGCAGTACGCGGATTTTAGTGGGGCGCGGTTCGACGGCGACGCCATGTTCAGCCGGTCGAGTTTTTTTGCGGTTATAAGGACGAGCTATGACATGGACTTCCCGCAGTACGCGAACTTCGCTAACGCGGCATTCGCGCAGGGCGCCGACTTTAGTGAGGCGACGTTCACGGCATTTGTCGGCTTCGGTAGGGCGACGTTCGCGGGGGCGGTGAGCTTTAACGGGGCGAACTTTGCGGGAGCCTACTTTGCGGGAGCCTACTTTGCGGATGCGAAGTTCAGTCAGAAGGCTGATTTTAGGCAGACTAGATTCGCGTACGCTGAGCCGTCTTTTTGGGACTCGGAGGGTCAACAGAAGAGTGCCCGGTTCTCGGCGCAGGCGAATCCGCAGGATTACCTGTTCGAGGTGCGCCCGGAGAGCCCGCACGGTTTCAGCTGTGGCGAGGCGCAGCTTCTTAATAGAACGTTCGTTCTCCCTGTCGGTGCGGTACTGTACGACCCGGATTCCTGGGACGAAGAGAAGCAGGAGTACACCCGCGTTAGTGAGCCCGCACAGTAATATCCCGAGGCCCCGCCACATTGAATGTGTGGTGGGGCTTTTGCGCGTCTGGTGGCCGCCGCCGAGCAGCTGGGCACAAAATAAAAACGGCACGAAAAACCCCGCTAAGCCTGTAGGCTCTAGCGGGGTTTTTCGAATCTTATCTACCCGGATTCGTTTATCGCTTTCCAGTGGTGTTACACCATGCCGGAGATAAATAAAACATAAATTGGGTAGCAAAAATCCGCGGAATGTTTGTCATCTGCTAAAATCAGCAGTGACAACGCAATTCCGCGTTGTCACCAAATCTCCATTCAAATAGAGAGGAGGTGAATCATATGGCCAAGAATTTTTGGCTGATTGTGGAACGTGGTAGCTATCTGGCTACCTTGTTCGTCGGTCTCGTAGAGATGCTCGATTTTGTGTCTTCGTGTCTCTTCTAGACCATTCTTTCGTGGGGCTACTGGCGATGTTCCCCCATCGCTGGTAGCTCCACTTTTATTTTATGGTCATTGTATATAAGGACAAGCCCTACACACGCGACCGTATACCTAATAATGTAGCGTAATTCTTAAGACATAACAACACGACAACACTAATTACGCACCTATTGTATCCACTGCAGGGAACAATATCGCCTATTTTGAGGATTTCCATACTCACCTCGTCTGCCGCAGATAACGGAAGCACCGCCTGTGCATCTCACGCAGACGAAGCCCCCCCCCCGTTGATGACCGGGCGCGACTCACGGCAAGCAGGTTTACCCTATGCTGGAAGGTGAACGTTCCTATCAGAGAGGACAGGAGAACCTAGTGCCCCGCGATAACGCATCATCCGCTCCGGAAAACCCGGTAATCCCAAAAGCGCAGGAGAAGCCTTGGTATATCCAACACTTTACTAAGCTCCTCATTAGCTTTGGTCTGGGTGGCGGCGCGGTTGCGATTCTTCTGCCTTGGATGCTGTGGTTGCACTGCGGTATGAGCTCCGGCAGTTCAGATCAGTTGCGCCTGCATCTTCTGTACGTCACTGGCGGTATTATTGCAGTTCTGACTCTTCTGCAGACGAACTGGAAGAACCAGGGTGACCGCTTCAAAATTGATGCCGACATCAAGAAGAATGAGCAGGACGCGGAGAAGAACGAGCGCGACCATATCCGCCAGGTTCATGCGGAGCGCCGTAGTCGTTACACCAAGGCTGTAGAACAGCTAGCCGACGAGAAAGCGGCCGTCCGTCTGGGCGGCATCTATACCCTCGTGGGTTTGGTCGATGAGTGGCTTGCTGATGAAACCCTCGACCCAGAAGAACAACAAAAAGAAGGGCAGGTTATTATCAATAACCTCTGCTCCTACAGCCGTTCTCCCTTCCCTCTTGCGGAGAAAATTGACGAATACGAAGCCCGCCAGGAATTAAAAGAGCTCGAATCAAAAAAGCCTGACACTCTTCTTCCAGATGAATCCTCAAAGCTCGATACTCTACGCAAGCGTTTTGAGGACTCTGCGGAATATCAGGAACCCGATAACATCGCGGCACTTCAAGCAGCATTTCATGAAGAACAGGACGTACGCCGCGCCATTTTCGAGGAAATGAGCAAACGTAGCAGCAAAGTCAGCATGGGTAAGAACAAGAAGGTAACCGTTACCCCCGGCACATGGAGCACCTTTGGGTTCGACTTTAGCCGGGCACCAATTTTCTACCCCTTGAACAACCTCACCATTGAACAAGGCAATTTTGTATCCGCCCGATTCTACGGTGAAGCAGACTTCGGTGGTGCAAAGTTCGCCGGAGCCGCCGACTTCCGGGATGCGAAGTTCGCCGGAGCCGCAGACTTCGGTGGTGCGGAGTTCACTGGACTCGCGTACTTTGACTACGCGGAGTTCGCCGGAGGCCACGCGGAGTTCGACGAAGCCGCAGACTTCAACAACGCAAAGTTCACCGGAAATGCAAACTTCGAGAATGCGATGTTCGCTGGGGACGCAGACTTCGATGGCGCAAAATTCGCCGGAGCCGCGTACTTTGGCGAAGCAGAGTTCGCCGGGACCGCAGACTTCGATGGCGCAAAATTCGCCAGAGCCGCAGGCTTCGGAAACGCAACGTTCACCGAAAACGCATACTTCAGCAGCGCGGAGTTCACCGAAGACGCATACTTCCGGGGCGCGAAGTTCAGCGGCAAAACAAGCTTCGAGGAGGCATATTTCGAAAAGTGTGCACCCATATTTGCTGATGCTTCCAACTCTGCCAGGTTCTCTGCACAGGTGAATCCGCAGGAATACCTGTTCGAGGCACACTCAGAAAGCCCGCACGGTTTCAGCTGCGGCGAGGCGAAGCTTCTTAACAGAACGTTCATTCTCCCTCACGGAGCCGTACTCTTCGACCCGGATTCCTGGGACAAAGAGAAACGGGACTACACCCGACTCAGTGAGCCCGCGCAGTAATATCCAGAGGCCCGCCACGTTGAATGTGTGGTGGGGTCTCTGTTTATGACCGCTAGAGGCCCCAGTCAGGTAGCTTATGCACTATGCTGAAAGGTGACCGTTCCTCTCAATGAAGACAGGAGATTGTCTTGGCAAACAATGAGACCCCGCTAGAAGAGCCACCTTATATTCGTCATTTCTCCCTGATACTCATCTTCCTCGGGTGCCTTGGAGGCTTCCTGGCACTTACAGTTCCTCTATGGAAGTCTTTATCCAACATTCCTGTCGTGGGCCCCGTTCTGGGTTTCTTAAGTCTGCTTATCCCGGCTAGCGACGCTGACAATAAGTACCCTGAAAGCAAAGCAATTGCGGATCTTCGTCTACACATTCTCTACATAACTGGCGGCATCATCGCCATCTTGACTCTTTTGCAGACCAGTTGGAAGAACCAGGTCGACCGTCGCAAGGTCGAGGCTGATATTCAAAAGAATGAACAGGATGCAAAGAACGAGGCTGCAAAACGTGAACAAGATGCCATCAAGAGTGAACGTGACCATACCCGCCAGGTACACGCTGAACGCCACAGCCGCTACACCACGGCTGTAGAACAGCTAGCTAATGAAAAAGCAGCCGTCCGTCTAGGTGGCGTCTATACCCTTGTGGGCTTGGTCGATGAGTGGATTGCTGATGAAACTCTCACCCCAGAAAAACAGCAGAAGGAAGGCCAGGCTATTGTCAATAGCCTCTGCTCTTATATCCGTTCACCTTTCTCTCTTGCTATCGACGGAAATATTATGGCCTACGACGGAATCAATTACGAAATGCCCCCAGAAAATTACGAAGGTGATTATAGAGGGGACCAAGCAAGACTTATAGATGAACAAGACACTAGAATATCAATTTTTAAAGAGATAAGCTCAAGAATAGATGATGAGATTCTCAACAAAAACAACCAAAAACATTGGAATAATTTTTCATACAATTTTTCGCGATCAGTTATTTTTTATCCACTTAGAAACTTATCTTTCTCGGAGGCAGATTTTTCATTTACAATATTCATTGGAGATACCAGCTTTGAATCGTCACAGTTCCTTCGCAGAGCATCTTTTGCTGGAGGATATTTTAAAGATGGCATTACATTCAAAAATGCATATTTTAAGGAAGGGGTAGATTTTTCGTATACAAACTTTGAAACAAGTGCCAATTTCAACGGCTTACAGTCAACAGGATCCGCAATATTTCAACTATCAAAAATACCCTACGATACAGACTTTTCAGATTCTTATTTTCCGTATAATTGCGAACATATCTGGAATTTCATACAGAGAAAAGATAAGCCTGGCGTAAAATATGGATCTGCAGATCTTATCCTGCCTAATAATGAGGTAATTACCAAAGATCTTCCAGTAGGGGCTCGTCTCTTCGATCCAGATTCCTGGGATGAAGAAAATAAGAAATATACTCGTGTCAGTGGGTCAGCAAAGCCGTTAGATAAATCTAATGACAGCAAAGAAGAAAAGCCCGCTGGATAAGGCTCATCTCTAAAAGGCCCCGCCGGCCCCTCATCGGCGGGGCCTTCGCGTGCCCTTGCGCCTCCGCGAGTACGCCTCAGCGAGCGCCTCCGCCCATCACCGTGCCGCCCAAAGAACCGCCGCAATCACCCACCGCGCCCAACCTTCCACGACCCCACCGATACACTAGAACCATGTACCGAATCATGACTGTCTGCACCGGCAACATCTGCCGCTCCCCCGTCGGCGAATACCTCATCCGCCAGCACGCCCAAGAAGCCGGCGTGCCCGTCACCGTCACCTCCAGCGGCATCAGCAACGAAGAAGAAGGCAACCGCATCGACCCGCGCGCCGCCGCGCAGCTCACCACCCGCGGTATCGACCCGTCCGCGCACCGCGCCAGCGTCTTCACCGTCGAGGACTTCGACCGCAACGACCTCATCCTCGCCATGGACGCACCCCACTACCTGCGGCTCAAAGCCCTCGCCCGCAACGACGAGGACAAAGCCAAGATCCGCATGATGCGCAGCTTCGACCCGAAGGTCACCACCACCCACCTGGACCAGCTCGGCATCTACGACCCCTGGTACGGTAGCGAACGCGACTTCGTGTACACCACCGGCCTCATTGACGCCGCCGCACGCGGCCTCATCAACCATCTCAAGCAGGAAGGCGACGCGCAGTGAGTCAGCGTATTCCCCTGAACCAGAACCGCCACGTCACCGGCACCACCGAAATCCTGGAACTCTGCAAAGACATGCTGCGCCTGGAGCACGGCATCGGCAACGATTTCGACATGGACACCGCCGAATTCACCGAATTCCGTGCGCAGTTCCTCGCCGACTTCGCGCAGATCCCGCTGATCATCGGCATTGACGGCCGTAGCGGCACCGGCAAAACCAGCCTCGCCACGCAGCTTGAGCAGGAGCTCACCGCCGCCGGACACAGCGTCCACGTGCTGCACCTGGACGACTTCTACCCCGGCTGGGACGGCCTCTTCGACGGCGTGGAGGCGTGGGACGCACTATCCGTGCAGCTGACCGAAGGTATTGCCGGGACCTACACCCCGTGGGATTGGGAGGCGGGCGCCCCCGGTGAGGTGCGCACCGTCGACCCGGCGGCTACGCAGGTCATTATCTGTGAGGGTGTCGGCGCGATTGCTGGCGCCTGCGAGGTGCGTATTCTCGCCACCGCCCCGGACGAGGTGCGCCACGAACGCGCTATGGCTCGTGACGGTGACACGTTCCGCCCGCACTGGGAGCGCTGGGCGGCGCAGGAGGAGGCGCTGCTCGCCGAAATCCCGGAGGACTACGCGACCGTGGACTTCATCTACGACAGCGCGGCGCAGTAGCAGCCGCCTACAATACAGTAGGGCCCAATGCTTTGTGTATCTGGAAGCATTGGGCCCTACGCTATTTAGAGGCAGTTTTATTCAGGCGCTGTTTTACTCGGGCATGGGAGCCGGGCTAGCGGATTCCATGCGGTCTTTATCCCAGTAGGTTGAGGTATTGCTCGGCGCGTGCGTGGAGGCAGTGCCGTCTTTTTCGTTACCCGGGTTGTTGCTAGAAAGCACAGCAAAGATTACGAGCAAAACGCAAGCTATGAGTAGCAGGATGCATAGCAAATATTTGTAATAGTGGTTGCGCATCTGAGGTGCTCCCTCCGGTCGTATCGCGTGGTATGACCAACGTAAGTTATGCGGTCGCCCCGAGCAATGCTTCTCAAGAATATTTCTCAAATATTTCTTCAGCACCGGGGGCTGAGCGGCAGGCTAAGCCAAGCCGCTCAAGGGGCGGTGTTATCCGTAAGCGACATCAGGGTGTCCGAAGCGAAGCGAGGACGGGTGCCCCTGTAGGAGCGTGGATAACACCGTCCTTTTGCTCCAGTATGCGTAGGGCGCAGCCACGTTTTCCGGAAGCGCCCTCAGGGTGTCGCACAGACGCTCTCCGCAGCGAAGCGAGGAGGGGCGGAGCGTCTGTGCGACGGGTGCCCCTGCGTAGGCGCGGAGGAAATATGTGGCGTGCCCTCCCCTGTCTATCCCTGTAGAAATGAAGGCAAGCGCCACCTTCCAAACCAACCAAACGGAGTGCCCCTCCCGGCTCAAAAAATATCAAACGTTTAACTTACGAAGCCGCGCCTGATTCTGCTAGGGTGAACAAGTTGTGCTTCCAGCCTGCGCAAGCTCATCCCCGGATCCGGCACCGCCGCATCCACGTCTTGTAGAGCCGCAGGCGCCGTTGCACGCGCATCACACAGAAAGAAAAAACTAAGACATATGTCTTCGAAGTCGACTAAGACCTCATTCGGGCTATCGCCCCTTTTTATCGTAGTTCTGGCGCTGCTGACCGCGATTGCGCCGCTTGCTACGGACATGTACCTGGCGGCGCTTCCTGCAGTCGCGGAGGACCTGAACACCACCAGCACGAACGCATCCCTGACGTTGAGTGCGTTCATGGTGGGTATGGCGCTCGGCCAGCTGGTCGTGGGTCCCCTCTCTGATAAGACGGGCCGCCGCAAGCCGCTGCTGTTCGGTGTGGTGGTCTGCTTCATTGCGACGGTGGCGTGTGGTTTCTCGCCGAATATTGAGCTGCTGATTTTTGCGCGTTTCATGATGGGCTTCACCGGTTCGATCGGTGCGGTGCTGGCGCGTTCCATCGTGACTGATACGACTGAAGGCCTGGCGACCGCTAAGCTCATGGGCATCATGATGATGATTAACGGCTTCGCGCCGGTGCTCGCGCCGCTGTTTGGTGGTTGGGTGCTGTCGTGGGGTAACTGGCGCGATATTTTCCACGTGCTCGGCGTGGTCACCGCGATCATGATGCTTGGCGTGGTCTTCGTGGTGAAGGAGACTCTGCCCGTGGAGGAGCGCTACCAGGGCACCGCCCTGAGCGTGTACTCGGAGCTGCCGCAGGTGTTTAAGGTGCGCCGCTACATGGGTTTCATGCTGACCATGTGCTTCGCGTTTGGTGCGCTGTTCTCGTACATTTCTGGTTCGACGTTTGTGCTACAGAAGATTCTGGGCCTGTCCGAAACCCAGTTCACGATTGTGTTCGGTGTGAACTCGATTGGTATTGTGCTGTTCAGTGCGATTGCAACGAAGCTGGTGGGTCGTGTGGCGCAGCGCCGCATTGTGAATGTTGGCGTGGTGAGCCTGCTGGTGGTGTCTTCGCTGCTGTTGGTTAGCTTCCTTGTCGGTATTTCGCTGGTGCCGACGCTGGTTCTGCTGTTCCTGCTGACCAGCTCGTGCGGCCTGATTTTTGGTAATGCTTCGGCGTTGGCGTTGAACGAGGCGCGCCACATGGCGGGTAGTGCGTCGGCGGTGATGGGTACGGTTCAGGCGATGCTGGGTGCGTTGGCTGCACCGCTGGTGTCGATTGCCGGTGAGCATGAGTACCTGCCGATGGGCTTCTCCATTCTGGGTTTCGCGGTCCTGACGGCGCTGGTGCTGTGGACTACGCCGCGTAAGGATTCGGATTACTCGGCTGACGGCAAGAGCCATGAGGCTCCGGCGGCGGGCCACTAGCCTGTTGTTGATTTTTGTGTAGCTAAAGCCCCGGATGGGCGACCCGCTAAGGGTTGCGCGTCCGGGGCTTTGCTGTGCCCGTACATGAAGCGTAGGGGCTGCCGCGTTTTCCGGATGCGCCCTCAGGGTGTCAGCCCGGACGCTCTCCGCAGCGGAGCGAGGAGGCGCGGAGCGTCCGGGTGACGGGTGCCCCTGCGTAGGCGCGGAGGAAACATGCGGCAGTCCCTTTTCTGATGCGTTTAGCTCTGCTGCGCCAGGTAGTTCAGCAGCGTCGCAGTCAGCTCCGGGTCATGCGCCAGCGCCGTGCCGTTCAGGTGAGTCACCGGCGCAATCAGACGCACCGACGACGCCAACCACACGCCGTCCGACTCGAACAAATCCTGCGGGTAGAGCGGGCCGAAGCCCAGCTCCCAACCGGCCTGGCGTGCCGCCTCGAACACCGCGCCCTGCGTGGTGCCGGGCAGGATGCCGTGGCTCGGCTCGGGCGTGTACAGCACCTTCTTGCCGTCCTCAATCTTGGCGACCAGCACCGAGGAGGTGGCGCCCTCCAGCACGCGACGCTCATCGGTGATGAAGATAGCGTCATCTGCGCCGCGCTCCTGCACGTATCGCAGAACCGCCATGTTCACCGCGTAGGAGAGGGTCTTCGCACCCGCCAGCAGCCACGGGTAGGCGCTGTTGTCCATCGGCTCGTGGCCGCGCGGCAGCAGCATCGCCTTCACACCCTCGGTGCGGCGCTTCACGATGGAGGCGGGCACCGGCGACGCCATAATCAGCGTGTACGGGCCAGGCTGCATGGAGGTCACCGCCTGGGTGGGGCCGCGCGAAATAATGATCTTCACGATGTGCTCTTCGCCCAGCGCAGTCTCGGCACCGGCGGTCGCCTCACGCATGAGGCGCTCCACCGCCGAACGCAGAATCTCGGGTTCCGGGTCGGGCAGATCCAACATGCGCGCCGACGACTCGAGGCGGGACAGGTGCATGCCGAGCTTACGCACGCGGCGGTTGACGGACAGCATGGTCTCGAAGACGCCGTCGCCGCGGGTGAAGCCCTGATCATCAACGCTGATGAGGGGCACGGACGGGTCAACGAAGATGCCCTGCGGGTTCTGTTCGTTCAGAAGAATTACGGTACTAGACATAGTTTTATTGTACGTTCGCAGCCGAACTGTAGGCAGGAGGTGTCTGTACCTTCCTGAAGCGACATCAGGGTGCCCGAAGCGAAGCGAGGGCGGGTGCCCCTGTAGGAGCGAAGGAAGAGTGCGGGCGCCTCCCTACTCATGTCCCAAGTGGGGGGCTAGGCGCGGAGGAAATATGCGGCACCCCGCCTCCCTGTAGGAGCGATGGAAGAGTGCGAGCACCTACGTATCCCAGCGCGGGAGGACGGTATCGCCCGTAGTGACATCAGGGTGCCCGAAGCGAAGCGAGGGCGGGTTCCCTGTAGGAACGAGGGCGAATACCGCCTCCCCAGCGGAGCCACGAAAGCGGAACCAGAAGCGGAACGGTCTAGCCCCAGAGGAACTGAATCGTACCCGCCGCAATAGATGCACCGTAAGCAACCGCAATGATGACGGCGGCGGCAATACTCACGTGCACGTCACGGCGCGAATAGGACGGCACACGAGCCCAGGTACGTTCGCCTGCGCCGAAGCCGCGCGCCTCCATGGTGATGGCGAGGCGAGAGCCGCGGCGGATGGCCTGCACGAGTAGGGCGAAGCTTTGCCCGCCGAAGGTTTGGGCTCGTCCAATGAGGGATTGGCCTGCGCCGAGTCCGCGGGCGCGTCGTGCCTGGCCGAGGGCGTTCCACTCGGCGAAGAGGATGCCGACCAGGCGCAGCGCGGCGATGGTGGCGAGCACGAATCGTGCCGGCAGTTTGAAGGTCTGCGCGAGGGAGTCGCCGAGGTCGGTCGGATCGGTGGTGAGCACGAACGCGAGGGTGGGCAGGACCATGGCGAGGGAACGGATCATCATGGCTGCGCCGACGGCTGCGGAGCCGGTGGTGATGGTGTTGAAGCCGAGGTTGAGGATCACGTCGCCGGTTTTGGCGCTGAGCATGGCGACGGACCAGCCGGTGGTGATTACGGCGATGAGGATGGGCCAGAATCGGGCGAGGACGTTGACGGGCCGGAACCCGACGAGGATGAACCCGAGCAGTTCGAGGGCGAAGAGGATTCCGGAGGTCAGCGGGTCGCGCACGATGAGCGCGGCGATGATGAGGGCGAAGGAGACGATGAGCTTGACGCCGGCGTTGAGGTTGCTGAAGTAGCTGGTTCGGTCGATGGTGCCGAAGAAGTCGGTGTTCATGCGTTCTCCTTTCCGTTGGTTGTCTGGGGTTCGGAGGCTTCGAGCGCTTCGAGGGTGATGGATTTGCCGACGAGCGCCGCGGTGTAGTCTTCGTCGTGGGTGATGGAGATGACGGCGGTCCCGTCGGCAAGGAGTTCGCGGATGAGGTCGACGAGTTCTGCCCAGGTGCGGGCATCCTGCCCGAAGGTGGGCTCATCGAGAATGAGTATTCTCGGTGCGGTGGCGAGTGCGGAGGCGACGGAGAGCCTGCGTTTTTCGCCGCCGGAGAGGGTGAAGGGGTTGGCGTCGAGTAGGTGGGTGAGGCGTAGGCGGGTTGCGAGTTCGTTGGTGCGGGCGGTGAGGTCGTCTTCGTTGAGGGGGTTGCGGGTGAGTGCGGCGAGTCGGCGGGGGCCGAGTTCGAGTTCTTCGCGTACGGTTCCGCGGATGAATTGGTATTCGGGTTCTTGGAAGACGTAGCCGATGCGGCTGAGCATTTGGGCGGGGGTCCAGGTGGGTACGTCCCAGTGGGCGCGCTCGCCGCCGTGGTTGCCGCCGTGGTTACCGTCGTAATTACGGAGCGTGTCGGTGGCGGCGAGGGTGCCGTCGGGGGCGGTGAGTAGCCCTGCGAGGGTGAGCGCGAGGGTTGATTTGCCGGCGCCGTTGGGGCCGAGCACGCTGAGGTGTTCGCCGGCGCGCAGGGTGAGGTTGATGCCGCCGCGCAGTACGGGCAGGTCGATGGGTGCGGGTGCGGGGGTGTCGCCGAGGCGTTTGATGGTGCGGCGGCGGGCGCGTCGTTGTTTGGGGGTGGGTTGTGCGCGGGTGATGCTGAGGTTTTCGGCGCGAAGTAGCGCCTCGCCGGTTGCAGTATCGCCGCCCGCCGTCTCGCCGATAGCGTTCTGCGGTGCACGCGGCACGTAGTTGGGTACCCACACGCCTGCGTCGATGAGTTCTTGGCGGGCTTCGGTGAGTACGGTGTCGGGTGCGCCGTCGTGGGTGATGGTGCCGCCTTCGCCGAGCACGATAATGCGGTCCATGTGCGGTGCCCAGATGCTCACGCGGTGTTCTACGACGAGCAGGGTTGCACCGGTCGCCTCCGTAGCGGTGAGGATGCTGTCGCGTACTTCCTGCACGCCGGAGGGGTCGAGGTTGGCGGTGGGTTCGTCGAGAATCATGGCGCCGGGGTGCATCGAGAGGATGCCCGCCAGGCCGAGGCGCTGCTTCTGACCGCCGGACAGTGCGCTGCTGGGGTGGTCGAGGGGCAGATGGTTGAGCCCTACTGCGGTGAGGGCTTCGGTGACGCGGACCCAGATTTCTTCGCGGGGTACGCGCAGGTTTTCGGGGCCGAAGGCTACGTCGTTGCCGACGGTTGCCATGACGATGGAGGATTCGGGGTCCTGCTGCATCATGCCTGCGGTGCCGCGCGCTTCGGCGGGGGCTTGCCCGTTGATGGTGATGGTGCCGCCGGCGGATTCGCCGTCGTCATCGTGGAGCACACCGGCGATGGCGTGCAGGAGCGTCGATTTGCCGGCGCCGGAGGTGCCCAGTAGCAGGACTTTTTCACCGGGGTTGATGGTGAGGTTGAGTCCGCTGATGACGGGTTCTGGGCGTCCGGGGTGGTGCCAGCTGAAGTTGTTGAGCTCGATGCGCGCCCCGCGCGGTGTTGCTTCCATGATGGTTCCTTAGCCTTTTGTGTGGCTGCTGTAGTGTGCCGAGTGATGACTCGTGGTGAGTGACTCGTGGTGAGTGACTAGCCGGTGGATAGTTGCTGGTGGTTAGCGGCGGGTCTTGCCGGATGCCAGCGAGGAGAGCACACCGGTCTTGGCGAGGTTCTGCACGAGAATCCATGCGAGGAAGCCTGCGATCACTGCGCCGGAGATGACGGAGCATGCTACGTAGATGATTGCCTTGACCGGTTCCATGTCGGGGTAGTAGATGAAGATTTCGTTACCGCCCATGAACAGACCGCAGAGTGCGCCGGCGAAGACCGCTACGAATGCGTCCCAGCGACGGTAGCGGAAGATTGCGAAGGCGATTTCAGCGCCGACGCCCTGGAAGAAGCCTGCGATCAGGATTTCGCCGCTCCACGCGCCGCCGGTGAAGAGTACGGAGATGAATGCTGCGACGATTTCGCAGAAGAGTGCTGCACCGGGCTTGCGGATGAGCAGGCCGCCGAGGGTGCCGCCGAGCAGCCACGCGCCGCCGATGATGGGGCGGAATTCGGGTGCTGCTACGAGTGCGGTTTTGGTGGCGGGGCTAACTGCGATGTCCCAGATCCAGAAGATGACGGCGCAGGCTACTGCGATAACTGCGGCGATGACGATTTCGTTGACTCGCCAGCGCAGGTTCGGCTTCTTCGCTTCTGCCTGTGCGGGTGCCTGAGTAGATGCCTGGGAGGCGGGGTTTACGTTCTGCGACATTGGTGGTCCTTCCGTCGTTGGAAGGGGAATGTCCTCGCCCTCTGTGTGGACGAGGGCATTGAGAAGAAATTCGACTCCCTACGCCGGTACTAACCGGATCAGGTTCGAGGGTCTGCTTAGCACTCTCAGCGCCTCGGTGGCGCTCCCCTGTCGTGTGGGGTTCCTTGTCCGTACCGTTGTGGTGCGGGTGGGAACCCAGGTTCGATTGTAGGCTTGTCTGGCTGTTCGTGCCAATTTGCCGCTTTTTGTTTCGTTCTTCTGCCCACATTACAGAATTGCACGGTGTACAATTTTGGGACGGAGAGGCTCCAAGGCGGCACGAACGCCTTAAACCCTATACGCTAGGGAGTGGCGCTCTTTTCTCACCCAACCCCGAAGGGGTTCACGGGCAGGACGCCGCATCGTATACAGCTAAGGAGATACATATGAACCCCGTCGCTAAGCTTGCTATTGCGGGTATCAACATGGGCGCTGCTGCCCTGGTTGGTAAGGGCCTGGGCGCAGCCTGGACCAAGGCTACCGGTAACCAGCCTCCCGCCATTTCCCACGAGTCTGAAGACACCCTGCGTCAGGTCATCCTCTGGACCGTTCTGACCTCCGTCGTGGGTGCTGTGGTGAGCTTCGGTATTGCTCGCCTGCAGCGTCGTTTCTTCAACTAAGACTTTGCGCTTTCCGCGCGAAAGTTCATGAACTAGGCGGTACGTATCTTTGCTCGGTACGTACCGCCTGGTGTTCCATCTTCAGCACGCCCGCCCTACTTCAGCCGGTTTCATGCCGCCGCTACGCTGAAGCGCCACCTCGGCATCCGAAAGCACAACTATGACTATTTCTTCTCCCCGCCGTAAGACGAAGGCTCAGCGTAGGGTCGTTGACCACGCGAACAGCCGCCGTTCGGTCGCGTCCTGGGTCATGTGGGATGTTGGTTCCTCGAGCTTCGACTCGATTATGACGACCTTCATCTTCACCGTGTACCTGACCAGCAGCTACTTCGGTACGCCCGAAGAGACCTCTTCGGCGCTATCACTGGGCCTGACCATCGCCGGTTTCCTCATTGCGATTCTGGCGCCGGTCACCGGCCAGCGTAACGACAAGTCCGGCAAGGGCATCTTCTGGCTCGGCGTGAACACCATGCTGCTAGTCGGCTCGATGGCGGCGTGCTTCTTCGTGGGCCCCACCCCGCAGTACCTGTGGCTGGGTGTCGCCCTGATTTCTGCGGCGAGCGTGTTCAGCGAGTTCGCGTACGTGAACTATAACGCCGTGCTACCGCGCATCTCCCACCCGGAGAATATCGGTAAGATTTCGGGCGCCGGATGGGCTGCCGGCTACATTGGCGGCATCCTGGCGCTGGCTGTGGTGCTGTGGGGTTTTGTGCTTACCCCCGAAGTGCTCGGCCTGACCACCGATAACGCCCTGAATATCCGTGCGGTCGCACTGTTCGCCGCCGCCTGGTGCCTCATCTTCTGTGTGCCGCTGCTGGTGCGTATGCGCACCCGCGAGCGCTTCCTGCCGGAGGTGCTGCCCACCCGCGAGCTGCGTTTCCTGGAGCTCGGTATGGAGCGTCTCTCCCCGGCTCGTCAGGGCGGTCTGCTCGCCTCCTACAAGGCGCTGTGGCGCACCATTAAGCGGCTGAAGATGACGTCCCCGCAGACGCTGTGGTTCCTGATTGCTTCGGCGGTGTTCCGTGATGGTCTGTCCGGTATTTTTACGTTCGGCGGTATTCTTGCGGCGGGCACGTTCGGTTTCAGCACTTCCGAGGTGATCCTGTTCGGTATTGCCGGTAGCGCTGTCGCGGCGGTTGGCGCGATCCTGGGTGGCTACCTGGATGATTACCTGGGCCCGAAGGCGATTATTGTTATCTCGCTGGTCGGCATTATTTTGGCGGCTACCCCGCTGCTGTTCTTCCCTCAGCCTGGCGTGTTCTGGGTATGCGCCCTGCTGCTGTGCCTGTTCGTGGGTCCGGCGCAGTCGGCGTCCCGCACCTTCCTGGCTCGCCTGGCGGATCCCGGTACTGAGGGTGAGCTGTTCGGTCTGTACTCGACCACCGGCCGTGCCACCAGCTTCCTGGCGCCGATGCTGTTCGGTCTGTGCGTGAGCATCATGGGCGCCCAGATTTGGGGTGTGCTCGGTATTCTGATCGTTGTGGTGGCGGGTCTGCTCCTGTTGCTGCCGGTGAAGGCGCCCGGTCCGTTGCGTATGCGTGCGGCTCGCCGCGAGCAGAAGCGCCGCGACAAGGCTGCCCAGTAAGGCAACCCAGTAAAGCATGCGGGGCTAAGCGTCCTGCAAACCGCCCTTGCGAACCCCCGCGCAAACCCGTAAACGCAAAGGGAGGGGCGGGTAGAAGAATGATCTTCTACCCGCCCCTCCTTTGTGCTTAAGCAGTGCTTATCAAGCGGAGCTCAGTAAGCCGCGCCAGAGAGCTATACCAGAGAACCGCAGTGGCTAGTCCTCCACCACGTCATCCTCATCATCAGAGACAGCGTCCTCAGAGGAATCCAGCGCAATCTGCTGCTCTTCCTCATCCAGAACCTCATCACTGGTCATCTGAGCCCAGGTTGCGTCATCAATCAGCGGATCATCAATCACACGAACCCACAGCATCGAACCAGCCGCCAGAGCACTCAAATTCTCGTCATACGCCTCCGCAGGCAGACCCTCAAAGATCTCAGCCAGACGCGCAAACAGGTCATCGTACGAAATGTCGCCCTCAGCCTGCAGCCAGCACTCCGCCGCAAAATCAGACAGCTCATTCAGCTCAGTGTCGCACAGCAGCAAGAACGGGCCGTCCTCACCCACACGCACACCCGAAGTACCCGGCATACGAGACACCGCAATCGTACCGTTCAAGAACACACCCGGCAGGTGATCCTCAACCGTGTACTTCTCCAGCTTCTCAACCTCATCAGCATTCGGCAGCTCACCACCATTCAGCAGATCCTGAACCAGCGGCAAAGTATCCTCAACCTCCGAGTACACCAGGCGCCACACGCCACCGCAACGCTCCACCAGCTTAGCCAGCGACACAACACCCTCAGGGTGACGCGCCAGACCCGAACTCTGCTCACTCAAGAACACCAGAGCCTCATGCAGCGGAACACGCTCAAAATACGGCTCAGAAGCCGACTCATCACGAGAAATGAACACAATACGCGACAGCTCATAGCTGAGGTCATCACGATCAACCACGTTCAGGCACAGGTCCACCGGGTTCTGCTGATCCTTCGGCGCATTCGGGTCAACAATCACAGACAGCGGCTTCGGATACGGCGACACAACACCCTCATCCGAAATAATCGCAGTCTCATCAGTCAGGTACGCAAACTTCGAACCCAAGAAACGCGACGCAGTCGTCTTACCGCTACCAGAAACACCCACCAGCGCCACAGCGCGCTTCGACTCAGGGTCACCAATAACAGCCGCATGCAGCATCACACCGCGACCAACCAGCTGCTCAATCATCGCCAACGTAATACGGCTCGTCAGATCCTGCATACCCGAATCATCATCAGCCACACGCAGCGTCGAAACCTTATCAAACGAACCCATCAACGGATTCGCCAAATCCATCACCGACTCATCAGTCGGCGCATGAACCAACATCACCTGATCAAAACGAGACAACGAAGCATACGCCTCATCAGGAGTATCAAAAAACTCCGGAGCAAGAGGCTCCCACGCCTTCTTAAAACGCTCCACAAAAGAGTCCGACATATCAATCAGATACAAAGAAACTTCCGCGCCAGCAACACGCAGAACAACAGGCTTCAGATTCATCAAAAAATCCTTAGAGAGTGAGAGATAAAAACCCGCACGCGAGTGAACGCACGAGCACAACAGGCGAAAAAACCGCCCAACGCGGGCGCACAAACACACAGCCTGCACGCCCGCACCCCAAAGCGGGAAAGACTAAGACTCCACAGAACCGTCCGCAGGAATCATCGTCTGATGAAAATTCAAATAACTACGCGAAGCAGTCGGGCCACGCTGACCCTGGTAACGGTTACCATACGCACCAGAACCATACGGATGCTCAGTCGGGCTACTCAAACGGAAGAAGCACAACTGGCCCACCTTCGAGCCCGGCCACAACATAATCGGCAAAGTCGCCATATTCGACAACTCAAGCGTCACATGACCAGAAAAACCAGGGTCAATAAAACCAGCCGTAGAGTGAGTCAGAAGACCCAAACGACCCAGCGACGACTTACCCTCCAGGCGGGCAGCCACATCATCAGGCAGAGTCACCTTCTCATACGTAGAGCCCAACACAAACTCACCCGGATGCAGAATAAACGGCTCATCAGGAGCCACCTCCACCAGGCGCGTCAAATCCTCCTGCGGCTGAGCAGGATCAATATGCGGGTACTTATGGTTATCGAACAGACGGAAGAAACGATCAATCCTCACGTCCACACTTGCAGGCTGAATCATCGACTCATCGAACGGATCAAGAACGATGCGCCCATCAGCAATCTCTTGACGAATATCGCGATCTGAAATAAGCACGTTTAAAGGATACCTGGCAAACACCACCCACGTGCAGGCATCCACCAGCCCCAGCACACAGGCCTACATCACATTTCAACCCCTGCGCCCGGCACACAAACAGCCGCAACACATTTCGCCCTCGACAAGCAGGCGCGATACACTGAAAAGGATGCGGCTGTAGCTCAATGGTAGAGCGCACGCTTCCCAAGCCTGATACGCGGGTTCGATTCCCGTCAGCCGCTCCACAAGCCCCGGACCTTATGGTTTGGGGCTTTATTTTTTAGGTTGGATGCGGTGGTTGGGCTCGGTTGGACGGGTCGAGGCGGTATGTTCCTTGCTCCTGCAGGGAACCCGTCCTCGCTTCGCTTCGGACACCCTGATGTCGCGACGGAACATACCGGCCTCTCCCCTACTAACTCTCTCCCCTTCTCCGGGCAGGTGGAGTAGTGGGTGCGGCTGCGCGGCTGGGAACGAACCGCGGGCGCTCGGTTTGGGAAGAGTGTGCGCGGAGGCGGGGTGGGGAATACTCGGGTGAGGTACCGCAGACAGCTCACCGGGAAACGGGATAGGTATTTGGGTGAGGTGGTGGCTCAGCTTAGGAGGTCAGGGTGCCTACCAGCGGGCTCAGCGCGAAAGGGCTTGCCGCAACTGCGCGAGCGCGGTGCCGCTATACCTTCCTGCAGCGACATCAGGGTGCCCGAGCTCTGCGAGGGCGGGTCCCCTGCAGGAGCGAAGGAAGTGTATAGCGCGCCAGCCTATCCCCTACACAAGCGAGGAACACACCCCGCAAGCCACCCCAAAACACTTGAAGAATGTTCAACTCACCCCACAGCTGTGCTAACCTAACCACAGAAATTCAATGAGAGATTTTCTCACAAACAGCTACTCGACGAGGAATCGTAGACCCGCATGACCCGCGAAACGCACCCCTACACCACCCCAGCACGCCCCCTCGACCTGAACCTCTACCTCGTCACAGGCGACAACCCCCTCGAAACCGTCCGGGCAGCCAAACACGCCACCTGCATCCAAGTCAGGTCCAAACCCATCAGCGCGCGCGAGCTCTACCAGCTCACCGAAGCTATCGCCGGCATCATCCAGCCGCACCAGACCCTCCTCGTCGACGACCGTGTAGACGTCGCCCTCGCGCTGCGTGCCCGCGGCGTGCGCGTTGACGGCGTGCACATCGGTCAAGACGACCTGCCCGTAGCCGACGCCCGCGCCCTCCTCGGCGCCGACGCGATCATCGGTCTGACCACCGGCACCCGGCAGCTCGTTGAAGAGTCCAACAAGATCGCGCACCTAATCGACTACATTGGCACCGGGCCGTTCCGTCCCAGCCCCACCAAGCAGTCCAACCGCCCGCCCCTCGGCATTGATGGGCTCCGCGAACTTGCCGAACTGTCCGCCGTGCCCACCGTAGCTATCGGCGACATCACCCCCGAAGACTGCCCCGCCATCCGCACCACCGGAGTTGCCGGAATCGCCATGGTCCGCGCCTTCGTCGACAACCCCGCGCTGCAGGCATAGCCATGACCATCACCATCATTGGTGGCGGAATCATTGGCCTCACCACCGCGTTTGAGCTCACCGAACGCGGCGAAAGCGTGCACCTCATCGACGCCGAAACCAGCGACTACGGCACCGCCGACGACGGCACGGCGCTCTACCCCGCCGCCAGCCACTACGCCGGCGGTATGCTCGCGCCCATCGCAGAAGTGCAATTCCAGCAGGACGCGCTCTTCCCGCTCATGACCGCCAGCGCCGACGCCTACCCCTCCCTCATGGAGAGGCTCAGCCGCGCCACCGACCTGCCCACCGGCTACGACACCACCGGCACGCTCATCGTCGCTGCCGACCGTGCCGACGCCGAGCACCTGCAACGCACCCGCGCCTACTACCGGGATATGAACCGCCCCGCGGACCCCGTCACCCCGACGCAGGCGCGCGCCCTCGAACCGCTCCTGGCACCGCGTATCGCCGGCGCTGTGAGCATCCCCAGTGACCATCAGCTGCACCCGCGGCTCATGAGGCGCGCCCTCAAAGACGCCCTCACCCGCCGCGGCGTCACCTTCGGCACCGAACGGGTCACCGCCCCGGATGCGGGCGACATTATCTGCACTGGACTAGGGGCAACACTGCATGGGGACTACCCGCTACGCCCCGTCTACGGGGACATTCTGCGTCTGCGCGCCCCGCGGCCCATCCTCAAGCATGTGGTGCGCGGCTACGTGAACTCCCGCCCCGTCTACCTCATCCCCCGCCCTGACGGGGAGCTGTGCATTGGCGCGACCAGCCGCGAAGACCACCGCACACTACCCGCCATTGACGGCGTGCACCAGCTGCTACGTGACGCGATCCGCCTCGTGCCCGCGGTTGAAGAGTGCGAGCTTCTGGAGGCGAACGTCGGCGCGCGCCCCGGCACCCCGGACGACCTGCCCATCTTCGGGTACCGCACTCGTGCCGACGGCACCCGCCAGCTCGTGTCCACGGGCTATTTCCGCCACGGTATTCTGCTTGCCGCACTCGCCGGCAAGGTTGGTGCAGAGGTCGCCTGCGGGGCTGAGATTCCGCCCATCATGCAGGCATGCGACCCGGCACGATTCACCCACTAAACACAGTCCCCGCCGGATGCACCCGGCACCTTCACGAAAGGATTTCGCATGATCATCACCTACAACGGCGAGCCGCTAACCACCAACGCCCCCACCGTATTTGACCTTGTCATGGACCAGTTTGGTACCGAGGCGGGCGTGGCAGTAGCCCTTAACCGCAGTATTGTGCCGCGTTCCACGTGGCTGGATGTCCCGCTGAACGAGGGCGATAGGGTGGATGCCCTCACCGCCGTTCAGGGCGGCTAATCTTTCAGCCTGTACCGGAGAGATACCCACCGGCAAAAAGAACAGCCATTCTCGGTTTTCTTTCTAAACCGGGCGCACCGTAGCGCCCCGCACCAACCAGCAGACCCCGTTATTTAGACGTTCCCACAGAGGAGAACACCATGAGCCTCACACCGCTCACCATCGGCGACCGCACCTTCACCTCCCGCCTCATCATGGGCTCCGGAGGCGCAACCAGCATGGACCTGCTCGAACAGGCGCTCATCGCATCCGGTACCGAAATGACGACGGTTGCCATGCGCCGTCACGCCGCAGGCACCCCCATTTTTCCGCTTCTGCAGAAGCTCAATATTGCGCCGCTGCCCAATACCGCAGGGTGCCGCACCGCAGCTGATGCGGTGATGACCGCGATGCTCGCCCGCGAGGCGCTGGGCACTTCCTGGGTGAAGGTCGAGATCATCCATGACGAAGACACCCTGCTGCCGGACACCGTGGAGCTGTTGAACGCTTGCGAGCAGCTGGTCGCTGAGGATTTCACGGTGCTCGCGTACACCTCTGACGATCCGGTGGCTGCCGCCCGTCTGGAGGATGCGGGCGTTGCCGCGGTCATGCCGTTGGGTGCGCCGATTGGTACCGGCTTGGGCATTTTGAACCCGCACAATATTGAGCTGATTACTTCTCGCGCGCAGGTTCCGGTGGTTCTGGATGCCGGCGTGGGTACCGCCTCCGACGCGGCGCTGGCGATGGAGCTGGGTTGCGACGCGGTGTTGTTGGCGTCGGCGGTGAATCGTGCTGAGGATCCGGTGGCGATGGCTCAGGCGATGAAGTTTGCGGTGCAGGCGGGCGCGTTGGCGCGTGAGGCTGGCCGTATTCCGGTGCGTGAGCACGCGAAGGCGTCGTCGCCGTCGGAGGGTTTTGTCTCGTGGATGTAAACCTTTCCCCTACCCCGGTGAATCCGAAGCATGCGCGTCTGGATCGCGAGCGCACGGACCGTCAACGTCGCCTCCCCGGCTTTGATCAGGACGCGGTCGCGGCGGCGCGTGTGCTCGTGATTGGTGCTGGTGGTTTGGGTTGTCCGGTGGTGCAGGCGTTGGCGGCGGCTGGCGTGGGGTATCTGCATATTGTGGATTCTGATTCGGTGGAGCTGTCGAATATTCAGCGTCAGCCGCTTTTTGGGGTGTCTGATGTGGGTGAGCCGAAGGCGGAGGTTGCGGCGCGCCGTGCTCTGGAGCTGTGCCCGTCGTTGACGGTTGAAACGTCGGTTCGGCATGTGGATGCGTCCTGGATTTTGGATCTTTTCGCCGCGTCGGCACCGGATTGTGTGGTGGATTGTACAGATACGTTTGCGTCGAAGTATCTGATTGCGGATGCTGCGCAGGTTGCGGGTTTGCCGCTGGTGTGGGGCACGGTGTTGCGTTTTGGCGGGTCGGTGAGTCTTTTTGAGCCGGATGGCGCGCATTTGCGTGATATTTTTCCGACGATTCCGCAGACGGTGGAGTCGTGTGCGCTTGCCGGGGTGTTGGGTGCGACGACGGCGGTGGTTGGTTCGCTGATGGCGACGGAGGTGCTCAAGTATGTGAGCGGCTTGCCGACGGCGGCGGGCACTCTGCTGACCTATGATGCCCTATCGGGTACGTGTACGTCGTTTGGGGCGGTGCCGGATCCGGCGCGTGTGGTGCCGGTGGATTTGTCGGCGCATGAGGTTCCGCAGGTGCTGTTGGATGTGCGTGAGGCGCCTGAGCGTGAGGAGTCGGTGAAGCATGAGGGCTCGTTGCATGTGCCGCTATCGCAGCTGAGTGACGCTGAGGGGTCGTTGTTGCCGGCAACCGACGTGCCCGCGGAGCTGCTGAGTCTGTTTGAGTCGGTGCGTGATCAGCGCGTGGGCGTTTTCTGCGCCTCGGGTGCGCGAGCGCAGCGCTTTGTGCAGGCGTACGCGGAGCTGGCGGGCGAGTACGGTGTGAGCCTCACGGCTATCTAAACGCATACAAGGCGTAGCTATCCCTTCCGGAGGCGACATCAGGGTCCCCTGTAGGCGCGGAGGAAGGGCATAGCGCGCCTAATCGTAAGGAAAGCGGTATCGTCCGTAGTGACATCAGGGTGCCCGAAGCGAAGCGAGGGCGGGTTCCCTGCAGGAACGAGGGCGCATACCGCTTTCCGCTTAACTCGTAGAGCTTAACCCGTAGAGACATTTCCCCCTGTGCAGGGCGTAAAATCGTGTATAACACGGCGGCACGTCGCACGGTTTGTTCTGCCTAAAAACTGCCACTGCCGCCTCCTGTTTTCGCACACTCACTCTAGGAGTTTTATGCTCACCGTCTCTACTGTGCCGCTTGTTTTGTGTACGGCACTTGTTGCGTTGACTTTGCTGATTAGCGGTATTGCTAAGGCGAAGGACCCGCAGAGTACCGTGACCGGTATTCAGAATCTTGGTTTGGAGAAGATCGCGCCGACCCGTGCGGTGTCGCTGATTTTGCCGTGGTTCGAGATTGCCCTGGCCGCCGTTCTGCTGCTGTCGCCGGTGCGTTTGCCTGTTGTGATTGCTTCGGGTTTGGCGTTGATTCTGATGCTGTTCTATACGGTGGTGATTGCGCGCGCACTGGCGACGGGTCGTACTGCGGGTTGTAATTGTTTTGGTTCTGAGTCGAATGCGCCGGTGAGCCGTTACACGCTGGTCCGTAATGTTGCGTTGCTGTTGGCGGCGGCTGGCGCGCATGCGAGCGCGTTGAGGGGCGGCACGGGTGTTGTGTCGACTCTGCTGGGTCTGGGTAATAGCGGCTGGACTTGGGTTTTTGGTGCGGCGCTGATTGCTGTGACGTTGGAGGCTGTTCGCCGCGGTGATGCTCTTGCGCAGCCGGAGCCGCAGGCTGAGGTGATTTTGCCGGAGCCGGTGTATGACGAGAACGGCGAGGAGCTGTATGTTCGTATGCCGATTCCTCATGCGGCGCTGTACCTGGAGAATGGTCGTCACACGAATTTGCGTGCGTTGGCTAAGAATCAGGCGCGTATGCTGGTGTTTGTGTCGGCGACGTGTGCTGGTTGTGTGAAGTTTTTGAAGACGATGTCTTCGTGGCAGGAGCGTCTGCCGCAGGTGGCGTTGCATCCGGTGTATTCGAGCCTGGAGTCGTTGCAGACCTCGCGTAATGCGGGTACGTTGCCTGAAGGGTTAACTCCGCTGATTGACCGTGATGCTGGTGCGCGCGCGAATTTCGGTAATGGTGTGCCGTTGGCGGTGGTTTTGGGTGCTGATGGTCTGATTGCTGGCGGTCCGGTGGCTGGTAAGGAGGAGGTTGAGGCGTTGCTGACCGATATTGAGGCGCAGTTCGCTGAGGCGGCTCGTCTGGCTGAGGAGGAGCGTCAGGAGCAGATGCGTAAGGCGATTGCTGAGGGCACGTCGAATACTGAGGGCGACCACCTCTAAACGCGTCCCTATCGTTTAGCCTCTGTAGCGTCCGTTCCCCTCCCGTAGCCCCGTCCGGCTCTTACTGCCCTTACCGGCAGACGCCGGGTGGGGCTATGCTAGTACGTAGCGCACACACCGCTTATACGCCGCGGTCACCTCGCCGGGTGGCGGCTGGCGCGTCCTCAACCCTATCAAAGGAGTTTTTATGGCAATGATGAGTTTCAACGCTCCGGGTGAGCGTGAGAAGTCCCTGTGGCTGATCCGCAAGGAAAGCAACCCGAATCACTCACAGTGGTACATTGACCGTTTTAAGGCGATGGAGGCTGAGGGTAATGATATGGCCGGTGAGTCTCGCCTAGTGAATGCGTTGGCGTCTCGTGGCGCGAAGATTCTTGATGCGGGTTCTGGCCCTGGTCGTGTGGGTAAGCAGCTGCACGCGTTGGGTCACCGTGTGACGGGTGTTGATATTGATCCTGAGCTGATTGAGGAGGCGCGCCGCGTCTGCCCGGAGGCTACGTGGATTACTGCTGATTTGGTGGATTTGCCGGAGGTGCTGGGCATTGAGGGTGACGCTACGGCGGAGAATGGTTTTGAGCTGCTGGTGTGTGCGGGTAATGTGATGGGTTTCTTGGCTCGTTCGACTCGTAAGCCGGTGGTGGAGAATTTCCGTCGCGTGTTGGCGCCGGGTGGCCGCGCTGTCGTGGGTTATGGTTCGGGTCCTGGCCGTGATTATGCGTTTGAGCAGTTCCTCGCTGATGCCCGCGAGGTTGGCCTGAACGTGGATAACACCTACTCTTCATGGCAGATGCACCCGTTTGTGGAGGGCTCTTCGGAATTTTTGGTGGCGGTTCTGTCGCGCCCGGCGAGCTAGGCTCGCATCTGAAACGAGCGCGCTAAGCGCATTTAGCTAGGCATACAAATGGCCCGGCGCCTCCCCTGTGTGGGGTGGGCGCCGGGCCATTTGTGTGTCCGGAAGAAGCGCGTCCATAAGAACTTTAAAGAATGGTTGTTCTAGTGGATCATGTAGATGTTGCGGGCGATTTCTTCGGGCAGGAAGGATGCGGCGAAGAGGATTGCCACGATGATGACGGCGAGCGCGGTCATGAGGCTGGAGCGCCAGCCGGGGTGCAGTTCGTTGAAGGTGATGAGTCCCTTGTGTTCTTTGTCCATGTTGACCACGTTGATCTGCTTGTAGATGGTGGTCTGGGGGGAGAGTTTGGAGGAGACTTCTCGCATGGTTTTGCCGTCCCAGACGCGGCCGTCGATGCGCATGAGCTGTTTGCCGTCTTTGTCGACGGCCCACATGGCGGGGAAGCTGCGGTAGCGTAGGCGACCGGCGACGGTTTTGAGTTTCTGGCCGTAGGCTTTTTTGGGGTAGAGCTTTTCGGCGTAGATGGTGTGGTCGATGTTTTCGAGGGGTACGGCGAACCAGCCGAAGGTGCGTGCGCGGAGCACGTGGGTTTTGGTGATGACGATAATGGTGGGTTTGAGAACTGAGTAGAGGTTGACACCGGCGATGGCGCCGATAAGAAGCACAAAGATGGTGTACGGCAGGGCCGGTCGCTTGTAGAAGACGAAGGCGAGCGCGGCGAGGAGCACAATGGTGCCGGGGAGTGCCGCTTCGATGCGCCTGCCGTAGGATCGCATGCGGGGGTGGAATAGTTCGTTGACTTCGCCGTATTTGGCGGGGACTTCGTGAGCGCGTTCTGCCATATACACAACTTTAGTGTGTGCGGTGCGTGAAACCTAGCGGACTACCTGCGTTACCCTGGTTCTATGCGTAATTTTTCTCCCGTGGAGCGGGTCCTGGCAATGTGGATGGTCGGTGTTGTGGTGGCGGTGTCTGTGGCTGCTGCGGCGCTGGTTATGACGAATAAGCTGGTGTATGGTCCGACTGGTCAGGTGCGGGAGTATTTTCATGCGTTGCGTACGGGTAATGGTTCGTATGCGCGTGGCCTGTTGGGTGCGCAGATCCCTGAGGGTGACGCGTCGCTGCTGGATGGGGATGCTTTGAGGCGTTCGGTGTCTTCGTTGGGTGAGGTGTCGTATGAGGTGGTGGAGACTAGCGCCGATGGTGAGCATGCGACGGTGCGTGCGTCCTATACGTTGGAGGGTTCGCAGCAGCATACGGATTTTCGTTTGCATCGTGCGGGTACTCATTGGGGCTTTTTTGATAAGTGGGCTATTGATGAGACGTCTTTACCGTCGGTGAAGGTGAATATTCAGGGTGTGGAGGCTGCGACGATTAATAACCGTAAGGTTGCGGTGGATGAGGGTGCGGCGTCGTTCCCGGTGTTTTATCCGGGTGTGTATGCGGTGTCGTATGATTCGACGGTTTATACGGCGCAGAAGGTGAATGAGGTGGTGACTGCGCAGGATGCGAATCATGCGGTGCGTATGGAGTTGAAGCCGAGTGATAATGCGTTGTCGTCGGTGAAGGAGCAGGTGCAGGATCATTTGAAGAAGTGTACGCAGCAGAGCACTCTTTATCCTGGTGGGTGCCCTTTTGAGTATGCGTTTACGGGTCGTGTGGATTCTGAGGTGAAGTGGTCGGTGGTGAAGGTTGCGGATCCGCAGGTGAGTGTGAGTTCGGCAGGTGTGTGGTCGTTGAAGCCGATGTCGGGTACGGCGAAGGTGTCGTTTACTCAGTTGGATTTGTTTACGGGTGCGCGTTCGCAGGTGCAGAAGGAGATTCCGTTTACGTTGAAGGCGTCGGTGGAGGCGGATGCGAAGGCGGTCCGAGTCTCCTTCTAAAGCCGCTGAGCTGCGCGAGAGCCAGTATGCTCTGAACGCGACATCAGGGTGCCTGAGCGAAGCGAGGGCGGGTTCCCTGTAGGAGCGGAAGAGCATACTGGCTCGTGGCTTATATGGGCTGAGAAAGGGCCGGTGTTATCCGTAGCGACATCAGGGTGCCCGAGCGAAACGAGGACGGGTGCCCCTGTAGGAGCGAGGATGACCCGGCCCTTTCGCGTCCCACAATCCTAAAAGTACAAAGGGAACCGGCGCTATCCGTAGCGGTATCAGGGCGGCACAGCAGAAAAGGGTCAGTATTATCCGTAGCGACATCAGGGTGTCCGAGCGAAGCGAGGACGGGTGCCCCTGTAGGAGCGAGGATAATACTGACCCTTGATTCTTTTATAGATCCCTAGTTGATACCGCGAAGGTCCAGGACGAGTTCGCTTTCGTCTGCTTCGTCACCGGTCACGACGACGGGAATACCCCAGTCCTGCTGGTAGAGGTGGCATGCTGCGTGCTCGGGGATGTCACCGTCGGGGGTGCCGTCGCAGGCGGCGGCGCGAGCGGTGATGTGCAGGACTGCCTCGGTGATTTCGGGGTTGAGTACGAGGGTGCGGGTCAGTCCGGTGGAGGTGCCGGCGCCTTCCAGGATGAAGTTCTCGGGGGTGGATGAGATCTTCAGCTGGGTGGGGTCGCCCCAGCGGGTGTCGAGCTTCTGGCCGGTGGGCACGGTGAATCGTGAGGTGAATTCGAGGGTGCCGCCGGTGAGCTTGGTGGAGGGGCGTGCGGTGGTGATGGCGCCTTCGTCGACGTGCTGTGCCTTGGCGGGGATGGAGGCGCGTACGAGCTGGTGGGCGTTGGTTTCGACGATGATGAGGCGCGGTTCTTCGCCGGGTACTTCTTCGACGAGCAGGTCGGAGGGTTCGTCGAGGCCGCGTTCGAGGGTGCCGAGGGTGCCGGTTGCAGGGTCCCAGCGGCGGATGGCGCCGTTGTAGGTGTCGGCGACTGCGATGGATCCGTCGGGCAGTTCGGTCAGGCCGAGGGGGTGCTGCATGCGGGCGGTGTCGGAGTCGCCGTCGACGAAGCCGAAGTCGAACAGGCCCTTGCCAACGGCGGAGGTGACCTGTACGCCGTCCTCGGTGAAGGTGACGTGGCGCAGGCCGCTGGTTTCGGAGCATGCGACCCAGAGGCTGCCGTCGCGTGCTTCGATGATGCCGGAGGGCTGGGCGAACCATGCGTCGGCGGCGGGGCCGTCGGCGAGGCCTTCGACGCCAGAGCCTGCGAAGATGCTGACGGTGCCGGTGACGGGTTCGTAGCCGAAGAGCTGGTGGGTGCCTGCCATGGCGATGATGAACTGGCCGGCTTCGCGGGAGTAGACCGCGTCCCAGGGCGAGGAGAGCGCAATTTCGGTGGCGGGTACACCTGCGGGGATGTGGTTGGGGTCGCCGGTGACGGCGTTGTCGCCGTCGATGACGCGCTGCACGCCGTTGCCTGCGAGGGTGCGTACTTCGCCGGTGCTCAGGTTGAGGGAGCGCAGGCGGTGGTTGACGGTGTCGGCTACCAGCACGTCGTAGCCGAGCTGTTCGCGCAGGTTTTCGGGTACGAGGGCGAGGCCGGCGGGTTCGTTGAAGCGTGCTTCGGTGCCGGTGCCGTCGACGTGGCCCTTGACGGGGTGGTTCACGGGGTCGTCGCCGCCGCCGTAGGTGTTGATGACGGTGTTGAGGTCGGCTGCTACCTGCAGGATGCGGTGGCGTGCGCTGTCTGCGACGAGGTAGGTGCGTTCGCGGTTGCCGAAGAGGTTTGCGGGGCCGAATTCGGCGGGCAGTTCGATGGCTTTGCCGGGGAAGGCGTAGGTGCCTGCTGCCTTGGGGCGGGGCACGTAGGGGCCGTCGCCGCGGTGCAGGGTGCCCTTCGCTTCGTGTTCTGCGACGAGTTCGCGTACGAGGGAGGTGAGGCCCTGTACGTGGCCTTCACCGGAGAGGTGGGCGACGATGTAGCCTTCGGGGTCGACGACGACGAGGGTGGGCCATGCGCGGGCGGTGTATGCCTGCCAGGTGGTCAGTTCGGGGTCGTCGAGTACGGGGTGGGTGATGTGGTAGCGGTCGACGGCTGCGGCGAGCGCTACGGGGTCTGCTTCGTGTTCGAATTTGGGGCTGTGTACGCCGACGGTGACGAGTACGTCGGAGAATTCTTCTTCGAGGGGGCGTAGTTCGTCGAGGACGTGCAGGCAGTTGATGCAGCAGAGGGTCCAGAAGTCGAGAATAACGATTTTGCCGCGCAGGTCCTGCAGGGTCAGGTTCTTATCGCCGGTGTTGAGCCAGGCTCGGCCTTCAAGTTCGCTGGCGCGTACGCGTACGCTGCGGGTGGTGTTCTCGCTCATGGTTTTCTCTCCTGTTGGGTGCGCCGCGTGTGGGCGCGTTGGTTTGCTGTCCCCATTATGCCAGCGTGGGGTGGGTGGTTCGCTGGGAGTTGAGCTTTGTGACTTGAGGGCTTAACGACCCGTCATATTAAGTCATATTCCCTGTTGTTGAGAGTTGTGCGGCTCTTCAGAGACTCGGTCTCGAGTTTGCAAGCGACCGCGTGCAGCTTGTCCCAAAGGAGTAACCCCGTCTCAGGTAGAGACGCGCAGGCAGATATTAAAAATCGGTCCGTGCACATCCAAAACGGATGCGCACGGACCGAGACGCTCGAGGCTTTTTACTTCGTGCCCACAACCGTGCCAAGCTTCTTCGGCTTTACAGGTTTTTGGGGGACGCTCGCGAAACCTTCCACTTGGGCGGGGACTTCGGGGGTTTTCAGCGAGGTAATGATGTCCTCGGATACATCGCCCTGATGGTAGGCAATGTTGGTGTTACCGCTCGCCTTGACTGCGATACGTTCACCGTCCGGCATTACCCTGACCCAGGCCCCATCGGAGTACGTTAGTTCTAGCTCACCGTTAGGCCTCAGACGGCTCCAGTTCCCGTCATGCTGGTGGAAGATGATGTATTCATTGTTCTTCCCCACGACCATAGCAAGCTTGTCTTTTTCTAAGATGTAGGTCTTACCATCGGCGTTTTCGCCCTTCACAACGGCGGGGTCCTTCTCAGCCTCGGCAATTTTTTGGTAGTACGTTTCGTAGTGTTTCCTGGCCTTGTACTGCATCTCGTCAGCCCCTACCGCTGAGGATGCTCCCTGCGTTGCGTCGCTGCTAGCGGTTGCCCTGCCAGAAGCGCTCGAAGTAGGTTTAGATGAGGGGCTAGATGAGCTCTCGCTACGTGCAGAGGGCGAGGCAGAGGGTGAAGCGGAGGCGCTTGCCGATGCGGACCTTCCGGAGGCTACGGGCGCTTTTATGGAGGGGGCGCAGGCGGCTAGACCGAGCAGGCTTGCCACGCTGAGAGACAGTACAGCAATAGACTTCTTCACGGCGGATTTCTCTTTCCGTCATGCGTCGCGACATCATCACAACGCTGTGTATGGATGTGGTTGGTAATGCCCAGCTTCGGGCATGCCCACATCCTAGCACCGCTGTCTGGGAAGAGCCTGAGCCCCCTCCTTCTGAACGCGAAAGCACCCCGCACGCATCACCACGGTCGGATGCGCACGGGGCGCTGGTGGCCCTGTTCTGTCAGGCTGTTCGGCCCGGGGCAGGAGCTATTTTTTACTAGAGGCCTGTAATCTCAGAGAAGTTACCAACCTTGGTGGGCTTGGCCGGGGTCTTAGCGGTGCCGCGGAAGCCGTCGATACGGGCAGGTGCCTTCGGGATCTCGATGGTGGAGAGGTCGGTTGTCTGCTCTAAGGTCTTAGTGTTCAGCACGGCAGCGGCGCCGTCTGCTTTGACGGCGGTGTAGAGGTTGTCCTCGGGGTTGGTCTTAATCCAGGAGCCGTCCTCTTCCACGACGATGGTTCCGCCGTTGGAGTCAAATCTACTCCACGCACCGGTATTCTTGATGATGACAATAGCGCCGTCCTTTGTTTCGAAGACAGCGACTTCATAGTTGTAGTAGACGGTGCCGTCGCTGGTCTGTACCTTCTTTACATCGGACTCGTTCTTGAACTCGTTCAGGGATTCCTTGACGGCGCTGTAGAATGCGGAGGTTTCCTGCTGGTTGGAGTCCTCGCTCTTCTTAAGTGCTTCGGTTGCTTCGCTGGGCAGACCGCTGGGGGCGCTGATGGTGCCCTGGGTGGTCTTGGTTTCTGCCTTGGTGGTTTCAGCGGCTGCGGAGGTGCTTGCAGGGGCCGAGGCAGTTGCGGAAGCGGACGCGCTAGCCGATGCAGAGGAGTTGGTGCCGGAGTTGGTGCCGGAATTACCGCTGCAAGCTGCAAGGCCGAGGGCACCGGCAATGGTCAGGGACAGAACAGCAATAGACTTCTTCACTGTATTTTCTCTTTCTGCATGCGCCGCTCTGCAACGGCGCAGTGCGTAATGTGGTTGACCTGTGCTCGGGTACCTCCCCGGTGTATGCCCTCATGCTAGCACCGCGGCCTGGAAGCTCCCTGAGATGGTGCGGTGCTCCCCCCCCCTCCCCCGCTACTTTCGCTGGTCTTCTCAGCTCTACGGGTCTTCCCAGCTCAGCTTGAAGACGCAAAGCGCCCCGCACGCATCACGGTCGGATACGTGCGGGGCGCTGGTGCCCCTGTTCTGTCGGGCTGTTCGGCCCGGGGGCAGAGGGCAGGGGCTAGTTTTTATTTGGCGTCTGCATTACTTGGCGCCTGCGACCTCGGAGAGGTCAGCAATCTTGGTGGGCTTGACCGGGGTCTTAGCGGTGCCGTTGAAGCCGTCGATGCGGGCCGGGGCCTTCGGGACCTCGATGGTGGAGACATCGGTTGCCTGTTCGAAGGTCTTGGTGTTCAGTACGGAGGCGGTACCGTCTGCCTTGACGACGGTGTAGAGGTTCTCCTTGGGGTTGGTCTTAATCCAGGAGCCGTCATTGCTCACGACGATGGTCGTACCGTTGGCGTCGATGCTGGTCCACACACCGTTATTCTGGATGCTGACAATAGCGCCGTCCTTGGATTCGAAGGCAGCGAATTCATCGTTGTAGTAGACGGTGCCATCGCTGGTCTGCACCTTCTTCACGCCGGACTGCTCCTTGAGCTGCTCCAGGGCTTTCTTGCTGGCGGTGTAGCCTGCGGAGGCTGCCTGATCGGCGGATTCCTGGCCCTTCTTGAGTGCTTCGGTTGCTTCGCTGGGCAGACCGCTGGGGGCGCTGATGGTGCCCTGGGTGGTCTTGGTTTCTGCCTTGGTGGTTTCAGCTGCTGCGGAGGCGGTGCTCTTGCTGGTTGCTGCTGCGGAGGTGCTTGCGGGTGCCGAGGCAGTTGCGGAAGCGGTTGCAGAAGCGGACGCGCTTGCCGATGCGGAGGAGTTGGAGTTGGCGCCGGAGTTGCCGCCGCAGGCTGCGAGGCCGAGGGCACCGGCAATGGTCAGGGACAGAACAGCAATTGACTTCTTCACTGAATTTCTCTTTTCTGTATGCGCCGCTCTGCGGCGGCGCAGTGCGTAGTGTGGTTGACCTGTACTCCGGTATGCCCGGTGTACGCCACCATGCTAGCACCGCGACCTGAAAGCTCCCTGAGATGGTGCGGTGCCCCCTCCCCCGCTTACGGGTCATCTCAGCTCTACTGGTCTTCTCAGCGCGGCTTGAAGACGCAAAAACGCCCCGCACGCATCACGCTCGGATGCGCACGGGGCGAACGGGTCTAGCTAGTCACCAGCTATGTAGTGGATACGTTTAGTTCGTAGCCAGGCTGGTCGGCTTAACGGGATTCTTCGGGGCAGGCAGGTCTCCCACAGGAGCCGGGGGCTTGGGCAGCTCCAGGGACTGGTAGTCGCCCGAAACCTCCGAGGTCTTAACGTTCATAATGGAAGCCGCACCGTTCTCATCAACGCTAATTACTTCACCGTTAGGCTTGACGGCAACCCAGCCGCCCTTATCAGTCACGGCGGCAACCTCACCTTCAGGGGTCACACGTACCCAGCTACCGTCTTTCTCAATGCTGATGTAGCTACCGTTCTTAGCTTCGACAACAGCGATGCTTCCGTCAGGGGCAGTGTACACGTTGCCTTCAGTGTTCGTAGTCTTCTTGGCGGAGCGGTCTTTCTTAGCCTCTTCGACGGCTTCCTTGTAATGCGCGTATAGCTGCGGACCGTAGTTGCTATCGGTGGGGTCCGTGGGCATGGAGGAAGCACCCGACAGTCCACTCTTCTGGCTTTCGGATGCCTTAGCGGAGGAGCTCGAGCTATTTGCGTGTGCAGAAGCAGATGCACTTGCCGAAGTGGATGCTGAGGTAGCTGCCGAGGTGGTTGCAGTTGCGGACGCGCTGGAGGAGGCAGACGCGCTTGCCGAAGCGGACGCGCTCGCGGATGCACTCTGGCTTTCGGCGGGTGCCTTGGCGTTGGAGCTGCACGCGGCAAGACCGAAGGTTGCGGCGAGGCTCAGGGACAGAACAGCCATAGTTTTCTTCACTGTGTTCTCTTTTCTGGTAGATCCCCGTGCTATGCCGGGGAGACCTATAGTGTGGTTGTTTGTTGAGTGAGAGTTGAGTGAGAGCTAGATTCTGAGCGCCTCCCTAATCCTAACAACAGTTATGCGAAGCTTCCTATTTTCCCTAGGAGTTCAGCGCAACTTGAAGACGCAAAACGGCCCCGCACGCATCACTATCGGATGCGCACGGGGCGTCTTCATAAGTCACGGACTGTCACGCTCTACGAGCGCCACAAGCCGCTGTTAGCTCTTTACAGCTTACTTGGGCTGTGCGGGCTTGACGGGGGCGACCTTAGCCTGTGCGGGCTTTGCGGGAACCTTCGGAGCCTTCAGGTCTGCCTTCTCGCCGCCAACGATGGAGGTTACTTCACCGGATGCGTCCACGGTTGCCTGCAGGCCGCTGTTAGCCTGGATGCTCCAGGAGCCATCAGCCTTGACTGCGACCTGGCCGTTTGCGTCCTGGCGGCTCCAGGAACCGTCAGCCTGTACAGCTACCTGACCTTCGTCACCCTGAATGGTCCAGCCGCCGTCCTCAGAGACAACGACGTCGCCCTCTACGGTTGCGGAGGAGGAGTTACCCTCGGAGTCCTTGGACTCAGCCTTGGTGCCCTTTTCGTCGGACTCTACCTTGGAGGAGTTGCCCTCGGAATCCTTAGCGTCAACGGAAGCCTTGCCGTCTGCGCCGACCTTCACGTCTGCGGAGTTGCCCGCACCGTCGTTAGCCTTGACGGTGACGTTGCCGTCCTTGTCAACCTTCACATCTGCAGTAGCGGAAGCGGAAGCTGCAGAGGTGGTTGCCGCAGAGGATGCCTTAGCCGATGCGCTTGCGGACGCAGTTGCCGAAGCGGATGCGGATGCAGTCGCGGTAGTGGTGGTGGAAGAGGACTGGGAGCCACATGCGCTCAGGCCCAGTGCGCCTGCGAAAGCGATGGACAGAACCGCGGTGGTCTTCTTCATTGCGGGGGCGATAGCCATTGTTTCTCCTTGTGGTTGTTAGTATGGTGCGGCTAGTTGGCGACGTATTCGCGTCGTGCGCGGGATCCGTGTGGGTTCCCATAACGATTATCGGTTTAACCAACCGCGTTAATTCTATCGAGTTTGGGTCTGTTTATCCGGGTGCATGGGTGTTTATCCGCATTCTAGCGGGTGGCATAGCCCACGTTTTCGCCCGGTTCGTCAGTCAGCTTCTTAGCGGCGGGGAGTGACGGGCTTGACGGGGTTAGCGACAGCACCGGCGGGCTTGAGGGGGACGCTGGGTACCTTAACCGCGCCTTTGCCGCCGGTCTGTTCCCAGGTGCCGTTAGCTTCTACCTCGATTACGCCGTTCTCGCCGGTCTGTTCCCAGGAGCCGTCAGCATCAACCTCAACGACGCCTCCATCGCCAACGCGCTCCCAGGAGCCGTCAGCTCGTACCTCGATGATGTCGCCGTTGGGGGCGTGGTAGGACCAGCCGCCGTCGGTCTTGATTTCGATGAGGGTGTAGCCGTTGGCTGCGCTGACGGTTCCGCTGTCGACGGTCACGGTGCCGTTACCGGAGCTGTTACCTGCGCCGTTGGAGCCGTTCTTGGCGGTGGTTTCACCGGCCTTTTCGTCGACCTTTGCGGAGGAGCCCGAGTTGTTCGATGCCGAGCTGCCATTGACGGTTGCGTTGCCGCTAACATCGGCGGTCACGCCGGTTCCGTTCGCGCCGTTGACGGTCACATTACCGTTGGCGTCTGCGGTGACCCCGGTACCATCAGCACCGCTGACGGTCACACCGTTTTCGGTGACGGTGACGGTGCCCTGGGAGCTGCTTGCGGTGGCGCTCGGGGAGGCTGCGTCGCTTGCCTTGACGGTGACCTTGCCGTTGCCCGCGTTGACTGCTGCGTCGGCGGTGGAGGATGCCTTAGCGGTCGCGGTGGCGGTGGGTGCCGGGTTGGAGGTGTTCTGTGTACCGCAGGCGCTCAGGCCGAGTGCTGCGATTGCTGCCAGGGACAGTGCTGCCGCGCCGGTGCGGAGGCGGTGGTTGGTGGGCTGCGCGGAAGTACGCTGAGCGTGGCGTGCCATGAGGGGTTCTCCTTGTGAGTCCCGGAGGGTCGGTCGTCCGGGGTTTGTATGGTTGTTTTTCCGGTTGGGGGTTGAGCCGCTTGTATGGTGTGTGGCTTTTCCTTATCCGGTGATTCCAGCTTAGGGTGTGAGTCTAAGATTGAGCTTTAGTTTGCTGTGTTTAAGCTGTGTCCGGACGGCAATGTATAAGTATTTTTCCCAGTGGGGTTTCATAGTCGCGGATTTTCGCTCAGCTTATGCATAGCTTTCTGCTTAAATGTATAAATTTTCTTTATTTTTCTGTAGCCCATCATAGCTTCCCCTGTGAAACCGAGCTACTTTCTGTATCTTATGCTCGAGTTAAGGGTTAGGGTCTTGAAGACCCACCTTGTGCACGCTCCCCGCCGCGCGCACCCTCCCAGCCCTCCAGCCGCTCTGCCTCCCCCAGCAACCCATGCCCTATCAGCAAGAGAACATCTGGGCATACTAAAAGACCCCCACCATATTGGTGGGGGTCTTTTAGCAGATTCAAAGTCTCAAGAATTACTTCTTCTTAGCGACTGCTGCCTTCAGCTTGGAGCCTGCGGTCAGCTTCACGCCGTGACCGGCGGGAATCTGGATGGTTTCGCCGGTCTGCGGGTTACGGCCGGTACGAGCTGCACGGTCGGTGCGCTCGATTGCCATCCAACCGGGGATGGTGATCTTCTCGCCCTTGGAGACGGAAGACTCGAAAACCTGGAACACTGCGTCGAGGACTGCGTTTACAGTTGCCTGGCTCTTGCCAGACTTCTCTGCAACCTCTGCAACGAGTTCGGTACGGTTCTTAGCCATTAGGGTGCCCCTTCCAGAGACTTAAGGTTTGAGTCTAAAGCGAGTGACCGTCGGTGACGACGGAAAACCGTTTAGGAACTAAAATACCAGATTTACCAGCTGGACTTGGTGATACCGGGCAGCTCGCCGCGGTGTGCCATTTCGCGGAAACGCACGCGGGAGATACCGAACTTCTGGAAGGTACCGCGGGGGCGGCCGTCGATCTGGTCGCGGTTACGCACGCGAACGGGGGAAGCGTTGCGGGGCAGCTTCTGCAGTGCCACGCGTGCTGCTTCGCGCTCCTCGGGGGTAGCGTTCTCGTCGATCAGGGTCTTCTTCAGCGCGATACGCTTCTCGTTGTAGCGAGCGACGATGACCTTGCGCTGCTCGTTGCGAGCGATCTTGGACTTCTTAGCCATTCTTAGCGCTCCTCTCGGAAGTCAACGTGCTTGCGAACGACGGGGTCGTACTTCTTCAGCACCATACGGTCGGGGTTGTTGCGGCGGTTCTTACGGGTCACGTAGGTGTAACCGGTGCCAGCAGTGGACTTGAGCTTGATGATAGGACGGAGGTCCTTAGCCTTGGATGCCATTTACTAGATCTTCTCCCCGCGTGCGATGATTTCTGCAACAACGGCATCGATGCCACGAGCATCGATAACCTTGATGCCCTTAGCGGACACGTTCAGGGTTACCTTACGACGCAGCGAAGGAACCCAGTAGGTCTTCTTCTGAACGTTCGGGTCGAATCGACGCTTGTTGCGGCGATGCGAGTGCGAAATGCTGTGTCCAAAGCCGGGAACAGCTCCGGTCACCTGGCAGACTGCTGCCATGTTTCACTCCTTTATTGATTGACTTTTATGACGGTACGCAGTCGATGTTACTCGTGAGCGTCCCGCCACCAATGTAGAAGCACCGGGTTATTCGCCGGGCTAGAGTGTTTGAGATCGTCACGTGGGTGAGAGGCCACGCATCGATCCCCGCCGCGGGAAAAACGGTGAAGCTTATTAGTGTCGAGAGGCGTTTCCACCACTACGAACAGCGTTAAATTCTAGGTAAATACGGGGGTTCGTGCAAGCCTGCACGCCGGATTTTGCCTTAAAAATCCGCGGAATCTCGGTGTTCTGAGCCGATTGCGCCTCGTTTAAGCGAGGCACGCGATTCGCGGATGCACGCCTGCCGTCGGGCGGCAAACATACCTACCTATTCTACCAAAAATGGATGTTTTTGCAAGTCCAGATGTTTTTAAGGAATTCTTTAACGCCCCTAGTCAGGCGTTAATGCACTGATTTAAGAACGGGCGTTCTCTATGTGACCGGGGATAAATTACACCGTTGAAATTCATGTTGTGAGATTAACAGCTTAAGCCGGATTTAAGCCGAAAACAGCCCCGCGTCACCGCTTCTGACGGTGTGCGCAGGGCTGTTAAACAGACTTAAACACGCGCTTAAAGAGCTTTTAACTCTCGTTTTAACGCTTCCGCCCCGGTTTTAAAGGGCAGTTTAAGGGCTCGTCGCGGTGCGGATACGGCCGCTTTGCCCCGCTCCGTTACGGTGTAGATACGACACAAGTATGGGGCAGATACGGCGCAGAGCACTCCCCTACCGATACAGTTCTAGCTAGGGTTCTACGCCGTATCGTGAGCCCCCGCGAGCCTAGTTCTTCAGCCTAATTATTCAGGCTTGCCGCGGGCACCCACTCCGGGTACTTGGGGCTCACGCCGTCACCGGAGCTCGTACCCTTCAGGCGGCGACCAATCCACGGCAGGGCGAACTCGCGAACCCAGCGCGCCTCCTGCTCGATCTTCTCGCGAGCAGTCAGCTGCACCTCCGGGGGCAGTACCGATTCGGTCACCACGCCGGGCAGGCCGAGCTGTGCCAGCACGCGGGATGCGAAGCGTTCGTGGCCGAGGTCGTTCATGTGCAGGCGGTCGTCAGCCCACAGACGCCAATCGAGGAAGTCAGTCCAGCGCCAGTAGTCGATAATGTGCACGCCGTGATCCTCGGCGATACCGCGCAGTAGCTCGTTGTAGGTGGCGGTGCGGCCGCGGGTGCGGGCGAAGGGGCCCTGACCCTGCACATCCAAGCCCGTAACGGTCAGAATCGTGATGTCCTGGGCGCGCATGGCTGCGAAGGCTTCGTCGACGCGGGTCATGAGCTGATCGATATCAACGTTGGGGCGCATGATATCGTTACCGCCGCCGTAGAAGGTAACGATATTGGGGCAGAGGTCCAGGGCTCGAGGCAGCTGTTCATCCAGGATGGGACCGAGCAGGCGGCCGCGGATAGCAAGGTTTGCGTACTGCGCCTGCGGGTCTACTGCACCGATGCCTTCGGCAACGCGGTCTGCCCAGCCGCGCAGGCTGTTAGGGCGGCGGCGGTCAACGTCGCCCACACCTTCGGTGAAGGAGTCGCCGATTGCCACGTAGCGTACTGATTCACCGTTGAGCTTGCCGTTGGAGTCTAGGAGCGGGGTCGTCATTGTGTTCTTCTTTCCGGGCCTCTATAGAGAATGACCCTTCTGTGGAAGAAGCCGGCACACCCGCGCGGTGTACCGGCTTCTTCGCTTAGCTTTCGGTGCGTCCTACTTTCCAGTATCCCACTGTTATGGGCGCTTCATCAGATATGAGCGGGGGTTTCTTAGGATGCGACAGCTGAACCGGCAACGGTGGACGCACTCCGGGGATGCGGAACAACCACGACGCTGCCGTCGTTAAACGGATCGGCGACCTCTGCTTTCAGACCGAAAATGGTGTGCAGGTTCTCACGGGTGAGCACGTCGTGTGCTTCGCCTTGAGCGACGATGGAGCCGTCCTTCATCGCGACGAGGTAATCGGCGACTCGGGCGGCGAGGTTCAACTCGTGCAGCACCATGATCATGGTGGTGCCGCGTTGCTCGTTGAGGTCCGAGAGTAGGTCGAGTAGCTCCACCTGGTGTGCCAGGTCGAGGTACGTGGTCGGCTCGTCCAGCAGTAGGATGTCGGTTTCTTGGGCGAGCGCCATGGCAATCCAGACGCGCTGACGTTGGCCGCCAGAGAGTTCGGTGACCTGTCGTTCGGCGAGGGACATGGTGTCGGTGGCTTCTAGTGCCCAGGCGACCGCCTCATCATCTTCGGCGCTATTGCGTTTGAAGAGTCCCTGGTAGGGGTAGCGTCCTCGGGAGACGAGGTCGGCTACGGTAATTCCTTCGGGGGCGATGGGATGCTGGGGCATGAGCCCAACCATGCGGGCGAAGCCCTTCATGGAGTATTCGTGGGTGGGTTTGCCGTCGAGGGTGAAGTCGCCGTTGAGCGGCTTGAGTAGTCGGGAGACACCGCGTAGCAGGGTGGATTTACCGCAGCCGTTGGGGCCGATGATGGCGGTAACTTTGCCCTTCGGGAATTCGAGGGAGAGGTCTTTGACGATGGTGGTTTCGCCGTAGCCGAGGCTGACGTTCTCTACTTTGAGGGTGCGTTCGGTGATTTCTTTCATGGCGTCCTTTCTTCTCTAAGGCTTTTCCCGGGAGCCTCCTAACTTAGCCTATCCTAATTTCGGGTCAGAATATAGCGAATCCCCCGAACCGTTCACACTTCTGTAGAACAGCACGGGGGATCCGCTATATCGGCGAACTTTAGAAGTTCACTTTTCCGTTGACGAGCCAGCCGCCTTCCGCTGCACGCTGGAAGACTTCCTGAGCCATGGTGCGGCTGTAGGTCTTGGAGACATGGTTGTCATCGATGTAGACGTAGATGTTTCCAACCACGGGGCTGCACATGCCGTCCGGGCAGTACACGTCCTTCAGGTCCACCATGACGGCACCCTGGTTGCGGTACTTGTCGAAGATTTCCTTTGCAGGGTTTTCTGCGGCGTACTTGTCGCTTGCGGGTCGTGCGCAGGAGCTCTTGTCGGCGCCGGCCTTCTGAGCGCATTCGTAGATGTTGTACTCGAAGCGCGGGTTATCGCGCAGGCCAATGACCTGGACTCCTGCTTCGGTGAGGCGGCGGACCGTCTCATCGAGGCTCGGGTCGACTCGTTCGTCGTTCGAGCGTGCCTGGGCAACGGTGGCGATGAGCACCACGGTCTGCGGCTTACGCTTGAGAATTTCCTCGGTCATCTTGGTGTTGAATTCCGAGCATTCGTTGCTGGCGTTGACGGCGCGGACCGGGTACTGGCAGCCACCGAGCAGGTAGGTCTGCAGGTTGGTTTTGGTCTGTTCTGCGATGGGCTTGAAGATGCTCAGCGCCTGTTCGGCGTGGGAGTTACCGATGACCATGGTCAGCGGTGCGTCCTCGGGTCCGTACTTCTGCAGGCTGCAGTACTTGGCGAGTGCCGGGTCGGAGGGCGCGAAGCTGCCAACGCAGGGGTCGCTCAGTCCGTCGAACTGGGTTTTGACGTCACCACCGGAGGGGATGGGGTTGTCAATGAGTCCCTGCTGGGCGCCGCCGATAGCGCGGGCGCCGGGGTAGTTTTCGCTGGCGGTCTGTACCTGCAGTTCGGCGTTCTGCTCGGACTGGGTGTTGCGGTAGCCTACCCATGCCTGTGCGGCTACCAGGGGTACACCTGCGACCAGGAAGATCGCGAGGATGAAGGCGAGCTGGTCTGCCCAGGTCTTGACCGAGAAGATGGTCTTGAAGCGCATCTTCATCATGAGCCAGGGTACGAAGGGGTCCTTGCGGTAGCGCAGCGGCTTCTCGACGAAGCGGATGAGCAACCATGCCAGGCCGATGGAGGTAAGGATGATGACAGCACCTTCGATGAAGTTCACGCGGGAGGTACCGACGGCGCTGCTGTAGAGGATGAGGATGGGCCAGTGCACCAGGTACAGGGCGTAGGAGATGTTGCCGAGGTTCTGCAGGGGTGCGGAGACCAGCAGTCGATCGATGCCCCAGCGGCTGTTGGTGCGGCCTGCCATGATGACGAGCGCACCGGAGATCACGGGCCAGAGCGCCAGGTAGCCGGGGAATGCTCGTTCAACGGGCAGGATTGCGCCACAGGTGACCAGACCGATGATACCGACCCAGCCCATAACCACTCGAGCCTTTTCGGGTGCCTTCCACTTGAGGGTGAGCATTGCCAGCAGGGTGCCGATGGCAAATTCCCACAGGCGGGTGCGGGTGTCGAAGTAGGCGAATCCCTGGTTGGTGTCGGTTTCGACGATGGAGAAGGTCAGGGATGCGACGAACACCGTGTTGAAGATGAATACCGCGGTGGTGAAGAGGTTCCCGCGGAATCGGTGCACGACGTAGGCTACTGCGGCGAAGAGCAGGGGCCAGATGATGAAGATCTGTCCCTGGATGGAGAGCGACCAGAAGTGCTGGAAGGGTGACTTCACGGAGGCGTTTTGGGCGTAGTAGTCTACGGAGCTGAACGCGAGGTTCCAGTTCTGGAAGTAGAACAGGGAGCTCCTTGCGTCGGTTACGGTTTGCGACCAGCGACTGGGCGCGAGCACGAAGAAGGACGCAATGGTGGTACCCGCGATAACCACGGTGGCTACGGGTAGCAGTCGCTGGAAGACGTGCATCCAGTAGCTGAAGAGATTGAGGGGTTTGCCTTCGTTGATCTTGCGCATGAAGGAGAGCGAGAGCAGGAAGGCGGAGATGAAGAGGAAGACGTCCACGCCGCCGGAGACTTTGCCGACCCAGACATGGTAAAGCACCACGAGGAGCACGGCGAAGGCGCGCAGGCCCTGGATTTCGGGGCGGAATCCTCGCGATTCGATGAACTCTTCGAGGGGGTAGTCGCTGGCTTCGCGTGCTTTGATGCTGCGCGGGGCGGTGGTGTAGGTTCCCTGCGAGGCGGGAGCCTGCGGGGTTCCGGAGGTTTCAGACATTCTCGGTTCCTCAGGATGGATGTCGATGTGCTAGTGCGGGTCCCTTAGACACTACAGGACACTCGTACAATAAAATCCTGATCCGCACCTCTGCTATGAGGCTGGTGCGAACCAGGATTTTTCTGAGCCCCCTACCGGATTCGAACCGGTGACCCTCTGTTTACAAGACAGATGCTCTGGCCAACTGAGCTAAGGAGGCAACCTGTCCAGTGTACCTTATTCTCTTGGTTGAGTCTGCTTAGTTGTTCTTTTAGGGTTTGGTTGAGAATACTTCTAAATTATGGGGTGATAGTATGTTCGTTTCCTTCGTTTTACCCCTTATGAGCACCACCTCTGTATGCTGCTCACCCACCCCTCGTACTCATCACCGTGTATGGAAAAACCCGGTAGCCTCGCGTGGAGGTTACCGGGTTTTCCTGTATCGAAGCGGTTACTTCTTCTTAGCTTCGATCTTTTCCTTCAGGAAGGTGCTGAAGTCGTTGCTGGTGTACTGGTCACCATCAACGAAGACGGTGGGGGTACCCTTAATACCGTTCTTTGCGGATTCAGCGTTGACCACGTCCACGAAGGGGCGCCACTTGCCATCGTTCATATCGGAGCCGATGGAGGCGTGGTACTTCGAAGCAATGTCGGCGATCTGCTGGTTGTTCATGTCGCCGCTGCCCTGGTGGGTGAAGATCTCACGCTGGTAGTTCAGGAAGTCGTGGGTGCTGACCTGGTTTGCCACGGAGTATGCTGCTGCCGCGTTACGTGCGGAGTATGCGGTGGGCGAGGAACGGTCCAGGAAGGTCAGGTTACGGATTTCCAGGGTGATGGTGCCGTCTTCGACGAGCTTCTGGATTTCCTCACCGTACTTCTTCTCAAACTCTGCACAGTGCACGCAGTTGTAGTCCTGGAAGATGGTCACGCGTACGGGCTGGCCGTTCTTGGATGCCTCTTCAGCGGTCTGCACGCCCGGGGGCAGGGTGTTGACTGCTGCTGCGGTTCCGTTGACCATGGGGGTCACGGAGGAGGTCGAGGTTGCGAGCTGCTTGAAGTCGCGGGTCTCCTGGGTGGAGGAGTTCTGGACGATGCCGTCCTTGGTCAGCACAATGCCACCGTATTCGTTGGCGCTGGAGGGCACCGGGCCGCTTTCTGCTACCTTGGTGTTCTTGTTGCCGTTGACTACGACGAAGCCGATGATACCTACGATGATGAGGACCACGGCGAGTACGCCGAACTGGAGCCAGCGGCGGCTTGCCTGGCTGGGGCTCTTCTTGGCCTGCTGGGCCGCAATCTGGCGGGCTTTTTCGCGGGCGTCGGTCGACATGCCTGCTCCTTTGGTTGGGAATATGGGTGGCGGTTCGTCCACTTCTTCTAGCCTACTCCTTATGGAGTACGCACCCATCAGGGCAGAGGTTCAGAGTGCCAGTGCTCGTCTGAGCTCGGCGCCTTCTGATCTCTGCCGGGCGTTCTAAAGCTCAGCTTCCTGCTACGTATAGCAACTGAAAGGTATGTCGAGCAGTTCCTATCATGTGGATAGGTTCTGTCTTTTCTCTAGTGTGGATGTACCGCGCTACCCGTCTAGCCTACCGAATGGGTGCCTTATCGGCTAGTTAATACTCTGACTGAGATACTGTGATGTCTATTCTCACGCTCTCAGCTTATTTTCCTCGTAAACTTTCGTAGCTCTGGGAGGTTCCTCCCCTGCCACAAGCTACGCCGAGGCACCCACCCGGTTCAGCTCCCCAGCCGTTAGGGAATGTTGTAGACTTCCACTCCCCCAATGAAGGGGCGGGTGTTGTAGTTACCATTCCACTTCACGCTCAGGCCGTGCTTCTCCAGTACGGGAATAACCGTCTCTCGCAGCAACTGTGCGGAGAGCTTCTCGTGAAGGGCCCTAATCTCTTCCTTCTGCGCATCGCTCAGGGTATTCCATTTTTCTTCGTCCCTGGGGTAAGCGAGGAAGGAACCGAAACCGATGTAGGTTCCGCCGCTCTCAGCGAGGCTTTCAGTGTCCTGCTCATGGAAGTAGATGTATCCCTTCCATTCACGGCTATCATCCATTTCGTCCCAGATTTCTGCGGATGCGCAGGTACCGCAGCAGGTGAAGTTCTGTCGTGCAATGACTCCTTCTTCTTCCAGCGCTGCGAAGGCACGGTTGAGGTTGGAGTTCTTCTGCATTTCGGGGGTAATGCCCAGCTCAGCAGCAAAGGCACGACGACGCTTGATGAGCTCTTCCACGTAGTCCTCTACGCGCTTCTCCCAGAGCTTGCTGTCTTCGTTCTCCCCATCGTATTCCAGACCGAGTACGTCCATCACATAATCGGTAATGGTTTCTACGTACTGCTCAGTATCAGATTCACCCATGAACAGCAGGGGCCAGATGGGCCAGAGCAACTCGGCTTCGTCTTCTTCATCCAGCCCCCATTCTTTGGGGAAGGGCGGGTCGAGGCGTTCTTCGCTCCAGCGTTCGTAGATGCTCTTCTCATCAGCCATGATGATGCTCCTTTGCGTGTTCTCTATTCGCTCGGGTAGAGATGTGGATTGCTCTTGTTGTTAAGGTACCAAGAGTTTCTCCACCGTGCCCTCTGCTTCGTCATTCAGGCGGATCTGTGAACTCCCCATCTCGTCGCCCCTGCATCAAGGCTGGCAGGCTGTCTAGGTTGCGTCCCCTGTTCCTCTGCTTCTCAGCTGAGTCTCTAAACCTCTGCATCTCTGATGAGTTAGGTTTCTTTCGTCCAGGAGTTTTCATTCTAAGAGTTTTTGGGTACACAAAAAGAGGGGAAGACCTATAAGGTCTTCCCCTCTTGAATAAAAAACCCGCGGCGACCTACTCTCCCACACCCACAAAAGTGCAGTACCATCGGCGCGAAGAGTCTTAGCTTCTGGGTTCGGAATGGAACCAGGCGTTTCCCTCTTGCTATAACCACGGAAAATCTAGCGAATAACTTCGTTATTCAAAATTTCCGAATAAAAAGCCTCAACTTCCCGAAGGAAGCCCAGGGTTATTATCCAAAAACCATACAGTGAACGCAAACAACA
>NZ_KV795253.1:76943-174697 GCF_001808955.1 Rothia sp. HMSC078H08 | reverse complement strand
GGCTCAGCCGGGTTTAGTCAGGGCTCAGCCGGGTGGAAGCACCAAGAATGAATTATAGTCAAACTAACCCTAATGTCAATACTCAAAATGAGGAAAGTTTTTCAACCAGTGTTCATGTATATGATTAACGTCTCTTATAGAATCTAAAGTATCGCGCGACACACTTCTTGTGCGGGGGTGGCTCCCGATGAGCCGCCCCGTGCATCCTCAACCACCCCGTGATAACCGGCGGGCCCGTCATGACCGGCGGGCACAAGCGAAAACAGACGAATACAGGCAGGCACAGCCGACTGTCGGGGTATTCACTCATACGATTGCGCGCTACGAATTGCGCACAATGAACTACGCACGACGGATTGCACACCGCGCGACACCCAACCCCATCGTGGAGGTCCCCCATGAGTGTCAACACCGAGTTACTCAAGAATAGAGATTTTCGAAATACCCTTTTCGCCATTGGAGCCAACCAGCTCTCAGACTCGATGAGCTATATCACCACGCCCATCATTATTTTGGCGCTGACCGGCTCCCCCGAAGCTGCGAGTATCACCCTCTTCGTCGCGGGTGTTCTCGCCACCTGCGCCGGGGCGATATCCGGAACATGGGTTGATAGAATCGGCCCCTCGAAGTGCCTGGCGCTGTCCTGTATCGGCCAGTCGCTGTCCTGGGTTGCGATTCTTCTCTACCTCGTTTTCAACGTCACCAACATTTACGTTTTGGTGATCACGATTTCTCTAGCCGCCATCATTTCCACCTTCGACTACCCGAGCGAGCAATCCATCATCACCCGCGTAGTCCCCAAGGAACACCTGGGGTACGCCTCCGGTATGGGTGAGACGCGCGAATCCACCGCCAACCTGCTGGGCGGCCCAATCGCCGGCATCATTATCGGCTTCTCGACCGTGCTCATGACCGCAGTTCACGCGGTTGTTAACCTGCTGGCGTTCATCGTCGCACCCAAGACCTACGGGGCTAGTCGGCAGCCCGCAGAAGAGGAGGAAGGCGAGAAAACTAGCTTCTGGCAGGACTCAAAAGCCGGTTTCGAGTACATCCTGAAGAACAAGGTGCTGGTGTCCATTGCGTTCGTTTCAACGCTTGCGAACTTTGGAACGGTCGGTATTCCGCTCACCTTCATCTACTACTACACACTGGAGGGCGCACACCCGCTCTTCATTGGCATCTTTGCGAGCGCCTTCGGCGTGGGCGTGCTGCTCGGTTCGTTCCTGGTCGGCCCGCTGACCGAGAAGTTTGCGCTCGGCCCACTCGGTATCACCTCCCTGGCCATCATGTCGGCGTGCTACCTGTTGCTACCGGTGGTTCATTCGATGCTGTGGGCGGTGTGCCTGCTGATTGTGCTGGCGGGTATTGTGCTTCCCTCCTTCAATTCGAGCATCATTGCGTACATTAACGCATCCACCCCGGAGCACATGATCGGTCGCGTGCATTCGGTGCAGGGCATCCCGAACATGGCGCTGACCCCGCTGGCTGTTCTGCTGGCAGGCTTCCTCATTGTTGATTGGGGTATTACGTACACGGCGCTGTTCTACGCGGTGTTCATTTTCCTGTCGCTGGTGGTGATGGTATTCCAGAAGCCGCTGCGTCAGCTGCCCCATATCTCGCAGGTAACGAACGCACAGTAGTTCCGCGGTAGCCCCGTCTATCAACTCCACTCAACGCCCCCGAAAGCGAATAATTCAACGTGCACTTGCATGAAAATTATTTTCCTTTCGGGGGTGTTCTACATCCTTTCAATGATTTTTACACGCGGTGTAACGTTTCAATAATTCCCCTTATCAATGCGTATTTTAGGGGTTTTGAGTGTTGCCGGTATTACGCCGAACCTTACGCTGGGCATTGAAGGTTTTACGGCATAATAAGAGGGTGTTCGTTCTTACTTTCATCCAACGTTCCGCACAGCACTCACTCACTGCACTGTCGGACGAACTCGCCAAGCTCAACCCGCGTGTTGCCTTCGCCCAGACCTACCCTGACGAGATTCAGGGCGCCTTCGACCGGGCCAGCGATGCACTGCACGCGGCGCTGATGGCCGCCCGCGATAACGGCTTCTGGGTGGGCATCGGAATCGGCGAGCTCAACATCCCCCGCTTCGCCGGGGCGCTCGGCGCCGTCAGCACCACCGACTGCACCGGTGACGCCCTCGAATTCTCGCGCCTGGCCATCGAGGAGGCGCAGGGAGGCGCCCCCGTCCGCTGCATCAGCATCAGCGCGGACAACCACCACCTCGCCGAGCTGGCCACCGGTTCCGCACGCCTGCTCTACCGCGTCTGCGCCGACCGCACCGACGCCGAGTGGCGCGTCGTGAACCTGCTCGTACCCGGTGTGCGCGGCCAGCAGAAGGCCGCCGCAACCGCCCTGGGAATCACCACCCAGGCGGTCAGCCGCACCCTCGTCCGTTCCCTCTGGCACGAAGAGCAGGCGGCACGCGGTGCGCTCATCGAACTGCTGACCCGTATTGACCGTTCGCGCCGCCGCGCCACCTAACCGCCGCCGCGCATCCCTCATTCTTTCGCGCTTGCCCGCCTATAGTGCCTACCAGCCTCTCGTACCTGCCAGCGCGGAACCGAACACCTGATCCCGCCCGTGATGGTCACCCCCTGCCAGGGGTGAACCGTCCGGGCGGGACGCTCTTTAAGCCCGCGCTGAATACCCTGTAGCTCGACGGGCAAAACCAGAGAAAAGGTAGACTTATCTTTATGCCTCTTTCAGAACTTTCCGTCAGCACCCAGAACTATCTCAAGGAAATCTGGAGCCTCGAAGAATGGACCAAAACCCCTGCCACCGCATCCGCCCTGGCAGAACGCATGGGCCTGCGCATTTCTTCGGTATCTGACGGCCTCAAGCGCCTCGCCGCCGCCGACCTGATCGAGCATCAGCCCTACGGCGCTATTGAGCTCACTGAAACCGGCCGCTCCTACGCGCTGGCAATGATCCGCCGCCACCGCCTCATTGAGACGTTCCTCGTGGAGACCCTCGGCTACACCTGGGACCGTGTGCACGACGAGGCGGAGGTTCTGGAGCACGCGGTATCCGACTTCATGGTGGACCGCATCGACACCCTGCTGGGGCACCCGACCCGCGACCCGCACGGCGACCCGATCCCGGACTCTTCGGGGCATATTAGTTTTCCGCAGACCGTGCCGCTGAGCCAGTGCGAACCCGGCGAAACGGTCGTGCTCGAACGCATCAACGATGACGACCCGCGCCTGCTGCGCTACCTGCAGGGCCACGGTTTTGTGCCCGGCGTGCGCCTGCACATTGAGGAGGGTGCGCCCTTCTCGGAGGCGGTGAACGTGAGCGTGGTCGGTGCCGGTTCCGGCAACCTGCACGAGACGGACGCGGCCGGTGCGGTGAAGCCCGGCGGTACCATTATTCCGTTGGGTGCGGAGGCGACCGCCTCCCTGTTCGTGTCCCGCACGGTGCGCTAGGTACAGGGCGGTAGATACAGGGCGGTAGCGGCGGGCTTCTAGCCCGGAAATCCGGGCGGGTACGCGCCCCCAACCTTCAGAAGATAGCAATAGGCGGAAAGCCCCACGGTGGGACTTTCCGCCTATTGCTGTATGTGGTGAGTGTACTCAGTGGGCTTTCTTAGGAAGCTACCGGCTCAGTTTTCGTTGCAGCAGTGCTGAGCTTGCGGGCACGCATCCTGCCCAGCAGACCGTAGCGCGGGGCGAACACGTACGCCAGGGCGAACAGCAGGCCCTGCGTGACGACCACGGCACCGCCGGGGGATACATCCGCATGGTAGCTGACGTACAGACCGGTCAGCGTACCCACCAGGGACACCCCCACACTCACCGCGAGCATCGGCACAAACCGGTCCGTGATGAGGCGCGCGGTGGAGCCGGGGATGACGAGCATCGCCACGACCAGCACCACGCCCACGATTTGCAGCGCCACCACGGAGGTTAGCGCCAGCATAATGAGTAGCAGCGCGCCGAGCAGACGCGGACGCAGCCCCACCGCCTGCGCGAAGCCCGGGTCGAAGGCGTACAGTACGAAGTCGCGGCGCTTGACCAGCAGCACGGCGGCAACCACCACCGCGAGGATAGCGACCTGCCAGACGTCCGACCAGGACACGCCCAGCACGTTACCGAAGAGAATATGGTTCAGGTCGGTATTCGACGGCGTGACCGAAATCAGCACCAGACCGAACGCGAACATGGTCGTGAACACGATGCCGATCGCGGCGTCTTCGCGCACGCGGCCGCTACGCCGCACCCCGCCGATGAGCGCCACAGCCAGGAGTGCGGCAATGACCGCGCCCACTGCGAAGGGCGCACCGAAAATGTAGGCGAGCACCACGCCGGGTAGCACCGCATGCGAGATTGCGTCACCCATGAGCGACCAACCGAGCAGCACGAGCCAGCAGGAGAGCAGGGCGCAGACGGCGGCGGCTATGACGGTGACCACGAACGCGCGGAGCATGAAGGGCAGGGTCAGCGGCTCCACCAGAAAGTTGAGGATGTCCATTTAGTTCTTCCCTTCCGCAGAGCTGATCGTAGTAGTGCCGGAGGTAGCAGCGCCGGGGGCAGCGGTAGCGACCGACGCGCCGGCGTCCACCTCCATGCCGAAGGCACGCACCAGGTTCTCGGGGGCGAGCACCTTCTCGGGGGTGTCGTGCATCAGAATTGTGCCGCGCAGCAGTAGCGCCTCGTCGGCAAACTGGCGCAGGCTCGCCAAGTCGTGCGTGGAAACCAGCACGGTCGCGCCCTCGTCACGCAGCTGTTCGATGACCTGAATGAGCATCGCCTCGCTGCGCTTGTCCACGCCGGCGAAAGGCTCATCCAGCAACAGCAGCTGGGCGCCCTGGGCGATAGCGCGTGCCACGAAGGCGCGCTTACGCTGACCGCCCGAGAGCGCCCCAATCTGACGGTCGGCAAGGTCGGTCAGTTCCACGCGGGCGAGCGCCTCATCCACGGCAGCACGGTCTGCGGCACGCAGGCGGCGGGTGATGCCGAGGTTGCGGTAGCGTCCCATGCTGACGACCTCACGCACGGAGATGGGGAAGGTCCAGTCGATTTCTTCGCTCTGCGGCACGTAGCTGACGAGTCCGGCGCGGTGGTGGTGCGCGTTCTTGCCGCGGCTGCCACGGTTACCGCCGACGGGCTGCCCGTCGAGGGTGATGCTTCCGGCGTGCATGGGCACGACCCCCATGATGGCTTTGAAGAGGGTGGATTTGCCGGAGCCGTTCATGCCAATCAGGCCGCAGATACGCCCGGTGTCCAGGGTGAAGGATGCGCCGGTGAGGGCGCGGACTGGCCCGTAGTTCACGTGCACATTTTCGCAGCTGAGAAGAGTGCTCATTCCTTGTGTTCTTTCTGGTGGTCACCGTATGCGTGGGGCGGGTGTACTTGCTTGTGTGGTGGTGAGTGGGTGGGTGTGAGTGGGCGCTGTGTGAGCGAGTGTTAACGGCGTGGGAGGAGCGGAGCCATGAAGGCGACGCCCCTCCTATCCTATCGGGGGTTTGGGGTTTACCCGGGGTTATTCAGGGTTTAGGAGTTGCCCTTGAGGCCCGCAACGATGGTGCGTGCGTCGTAGCGGATCATGTCCAGGTAGGTGGGCACGGGGCCGTTCGCTTCGGAGAGCGAGTCCACGTAGAGCACGCCGCCGAATCGTGCGCCGGTGGCGTCTGCGACCTGGCGCATCGGGTTGTCAGAGACGGTGGATTCGCAGAACACAGCGGGCACCTGGTTCTCGCGCACGTAATCGATCGCGGAGGAAATCTGCGAGGGGGTCGCCTGCTGTTCGGAGTTGACCGCCCAAATGTACTTTTCCTTCAGGCCCGCGTCTGCCGCCAGGTAGGAGAAGGCGCCTTCGCAGGTGACGAGTGCGCGCTGGTTCTCGGGCAGGGTGGAGATTTCCTTGACGAGCTCGTCACGCACGCCCTGTAGCTGCTTCTTGTAGGCTTCGCCGCGGGTCTTGTAGTCGGCGGCGTGGGCCGGGTCGAGGGCGCTAAATTCGCGAATCATCACGTCCACGTACTTTTGCACGTTGCTGGGGCTCATCCAGGCGTGGGGGTTGGGCTTGCCCGCGTAGGCGTCCTCGGTAATGGAGATGGGCGTGACCCCCTCGGAGACGGTCACGTGCTTAGCGTGGGATTCTTCAACGAACTTCGCGAACCAGGATTCGAGGTTCAGGCCGTTGTCGAGCACCAGGTCGGCGGCGTGTGCCTTCTTCAGGTCGGAGGGGGTGGGCTCGTACTCGTGAATCTCTGCGCCGGGCTTGGTGAGGGATTCGACGTTCAGGTCGTCGCCTGCCACGTTGCGGGCGATGTCTGCGAGCACGGTGAAGGTGGTGAGCACGGTCTTCTTACCGCTGCTGCTCTTAGCGCCTTCGGTGGTGCTGGAGGTGCTACCGCAGCCGGTGAGCACGAGTAGCAGGGTGAGTGCGAGGGCGGCGCAGAGCGCCTGGACGAGGCGGCGTGCGTTGCTGCCTGCGGGGGTGAAAGCGTTCATGAGGCATCCTTCATTGGGAGTCACGGGTTTGAGTATGTGGTTGATGTGTGGGATTTGCCGCGCCGGGACGCTAGGGACACGGTTGTGTCTGCGCAGGCATCATAATGCGCTTTTGCCTGTCGTCCCGGGCGGAATTTAACAATAGTTCGGCTAGCCGAACTTTTCAACTAAGCCACACAGAAAACCCCGAAATATTGGCAGAAACCCAGGGGCAGGCATAGGAACAGCCGCTCAGAGACAGGCACACAGAAGCACCGGCATATACAGCAAGGAGGCGGGGACCCCTCCCCCGCCCCTTACTGCACGCGGTTCTACGGCAAGCTATACGCTCGGATTAGTCGGCAATCTCAACCACGACCGGCGTGTGGTCGCTTGCGCCTTCACCGGCGCGTTCCACCTTATCGATCCAGGCACGTTCCACGCGTGCGGCAAGCGCGGGCGAGAACAGCTGAAAGTCAATGCGCATGCCCTCATCCTTGGTGAAGCGGCCCGCCTGGTAGTCCCAGTAGGTGTACTCGCCCGGAGTGTGCGGGCGTACTACGTCCACCATGCCCTCTTCGAGTAGGGCGGCGAAGGCGCGGCGTTCGGGTTCGGAAACGTGGGTCATTTCGTTGCGCAGGAAGTAGTCAATATCCCACACGTCGGTGTCTTCGGGGGCGACGTTCCAGTCACCGACCAGGGCAAGCTGCGACTGCGGGTTAGCCGCCAGTTCGTTGTGCACGTTCTGACGCAGCGCCTCCATCCAGCGGAGCTTGTAGTCCATGTGCGGGTCGGTCAGGCCGCGGCCGTTGGGCACGTAGAGGCTCCAGACACGCACACCGCCGCAGGTCGCACCAATAGCGCGCGCCTCCAGCGCCTCGGGCTCGCCGGGCTTGCCGAAGTGCGGCTGGTTATCGAAGCCGCGCTGCACGTCTTCGAGGCCAACTCGGGAGGCGATTGCCACGCCATTCCACTGATTCAGGCCGAAGTGCGCAACCTCGTAGCCCATGAATTCGAAGAGGTCGAAGGGGAAGGTTTCGTCCTTGGTTTTGGTTTCTTGCAGGGCGAGCACGTCAACGTCGTGTTCGTCGAGCCAGTCTTCGACGCGGTTCTCACGGGCGCGGATTGAGTTGATGTTCCAGGTGGCAATCTTCATGCCTTCTAGCTTAGCGGGTGCAGAGCATGCACCTTTCATTGCACGGAAGCGATTGCGCGGCGGCACGGGCGCTCGCAACCTGCCAGAACAGCACAGCACCCGGAACAGAGCACCGCCCGCCTGCGCAACCTTCGGGTCGCACCGGCGGGCGGTGAATATATGCGCTAGTCAGCACTGCATCTAGTCGGTATTACCCCTAGTCAACGGCTTCCTAGTCAACGGCGGGAGTGCCCACAACCTTCAGGCCCTTATCACCGTACGCCTTGAGCATGTACAGGGCATCGGAGAAGTACAGGGGGCTGGCAGGGTTCACCACGTCTGCCACGCCGTCACCGTCGCGGTCCACTTCGGGGTAGGCGCCGAGCGTGCGGGCTGCCCAACGGTTTTCGGTCTTGAACTGTTCAGTCTTCTTGACTTCGGCACGTAGCGGACGGCGGATCTGGCGCAGGCGCGCGGCACCGTCGGGGCTACCTGCGGCGCGATACAGGAACGCGGCGAGGGTGTGGCGGGTGGCGTACTCGTCCGGGTGGAAGAGCCCGTCATCCCAGCCGGAAGTGATGCCCGCGTCCGCCGCCCAGATGTAGGCGGGGTAGTCCGGGTCGGTGGGTGCCACATCCTTGTAGGGCGAGGTTTTCGGGAGGTCCTTGACGGTCGGGGATCCCGCCATGCGGTAGAGCATGCGTACGAGCTGGCCGCGGGTGACGGTTGCGGTGCTGTGGCGGCGGGTGACGGTGTATTCTTCGCTGTCGAGGTAGCCGTGGCAGACTGCCCACACGCCGGGGGTGGCGCTCATGGTGCCGAGGAAGTTGGCGACGCATTCGACGTAGCTGGGGTCGTCCTTGGGCTGGTGAAGTTTGATGAGGCCGTTGGCTGCGGCAGGTTCGGCGGCGTGGGCTTCTACAGCGTGGGCGGCAGGCTGTGCACCCACTGCGGAGGTGACGGGTACGGCACCGAGGGCGAGTGCGAGGGTGAGGGCAAGGGCGCGACGTGCGCGGGGAGCGGGTGTGAGCGCTCGGGAGATAACCGAAAACATGGGTTGTCCTTATGTAATTGTGGTTGGGAACCGGCCGGAAGGAACCGATTTTTGGGTCGACTGCGGGGTCGCCAAATGGAGCGAATAAGAAAAGGGGAAGGGTAGTGTTCGTTGAGGAATAGTGAGAAGCGGCAATGAATAGGGGCTGACGTGCGGCGATACGCGGTTTTGGTGTGTGCCAATGATGTGCGTGTTCCGCATGCTGTCGCACGGCTATGGTGGTGCACAGTGAATGGACTGTTTTACACCGCCATAGAAAGTTTAAAGTACATATTGATATTTTATTCAATATTTAATTGAGACTTTTATCAACTAAAAATTAAACATTGTTCTAAACGACAAAGCAGCTGCGAATGGTATGTATTCCATTCGCAGCTGCCCTGATTCTTAGCCGATATATAGCGGTATAACGCGCCCACTAGGGCACACGCGCCTCCCTCACGATTCACAGGAAAGTTCCGAACCGGTTCGGGCGTGTCTACTAGCTGCCGTCAGTTGCCGTCAGTCTCTACTAACCGCGCATCACGTTGTAGGCTTCCTTGGTGAGCTGACCGGCGGGCGAGGTGGAGTGGCGCAACTCCTCAACCTCAATGACCACGTTCGCGCCAATTGCGCCGGTAATGTACACGCGGCGGCCGAGCATATTGCCCTCACCGATGCGGTCATCCTTGGCGGTGCCTTCGGTGATGCGCAGGTCGTAAATCTTGTTTTCAATGTAGAAGCCGTACAGGGAGGCGGGCTTCTCCGGCGGGTTGTAGGAGACGGGCGCGACCATGCGGGTACCGCGCGCGTTGCGGCTGATGTACCAGTTGGCGGCCTCGTCAGCACCGGCGGCACCGCTGACGGTGCCAGCCCAGCTGGAGCCTTCCGCTTCGCATCCGACGAAGACGTTGTGCGCCCACTCAACGAGCCAGCCGTGACCCGCGTTGGAGCGGGCGGTGCAGCCGATGAACATGTTGCGTTCACCCTGCACGATCCAGCCTGCGCCGGCGTGGCGGGTGGCGGGCTCGTAGAGGGCGTACTTGTTGCTGGTGCGGTGGTTGCTGTTGCTGGAGCAGTTTTCGAATTTTGCCTGCGCCGCGTACACCTCGATACCGGCGTAGGAGCCGCCGCTGAGATTCGCCTCGGCAACGTCGATACCGCGCAGCTTGTTGTCTGCCGCGCCGGAGTTCTGTCCTTCATTGGGGCGGCGGGGGTGGCCGGCGGGTTTGCCGAGCAGCAGGCCCTGGTTGAGGGTGCGGCGGATGGTCACGTCGTCAATTTTCATGCCCTGGTCGTCCAGGCCGAGCACGGCAACGCCGATGGCGGTGTCCCAGACTTCCACGCCGGCGATAACGGGCACGATGTCCGGTTCGTTGAGCATGTCGCCAGTCAGGTGGGTGTGGAAGATGACGCCGGCGACGTTGTTCAGCGGGGCGGTGTGCGCATCGAGCGGGTAGCTGCTGATGGGGGTGTTTGCGGCGTTGGTGCGGATGTGCAGGTTGCGTACGCCCATGCGCATGGGCTTGTTGGCGTTGTAGTTGCCGTAGACGGGGGTGGTGTAGCTACCGACGTGGAACACGCCGGTGTATTCGGTGTGGCCGCTAGTGGTGGTGGGGATGGCGCGGTCGGAGTGCGCGATGACGACGGTTGAGGAGCCGTAGCCGAAGATTTCGACGCGGTGTTTGATGTCGATGAAGGGGTAGGAGACGCGGTAGATGCCGCGGGGTAGTTCTACGGATCCGCCGCCGCGTGCGGCGACAGCGTCAACGGCGCGCTGGATGGCTGCGGTGGAGTCTTTGGCACCGGTGGGGTCTGCGCCGTAGTTGATGGCGTTGATGCTCATGGGCGTATCGGGCATGAGTGGCTCAATTCTTTCGATGGGTACCGCGTTCGGTGCTGAAGGCGGCGTGGTGAGTGAATTGAGTGAATACGGCAGTATGCGGTGAATACGGTGCTGCGTGGGTGCAGTGTTGAGTTTGTGTGGTGCGGTGTGTTGGGCGCATTTCTGCGGGTGTTTTGGCGTGTGTGGGTCTGTGCACCGGCAGACCTGCCTTCTGCTCAAGGGTACCGCATTGAGCGTGTGGAGGCGATGACCGGGCACTGTGATGCATGCTCCCCTGCCCTGTTTTTCTACGGTTTTTCGGCTGTTTTGGGTGCGGGTTAAACGCCGAGGGGCGGGGATTACTCCCCGCCCCTCAAGCGTATGGGTTTTAAGATTTTGTGATCACGAGCCTCAGCTCGCAGAGTCTAACCCTTGAGGGTTAGCCCATGAACACGCCGTTGCCGCGCTTCTCCAGCTGCTTCGGCGCGAAAGTCGCGTGGCGGATGTGGTCCACCTCGATGAGCACGTTATCGCCCATAGCACCGGTCACGTGAACACGGCGGCCGATCATATTGTTCTCACCAATACGGTCATCCTTCGCGGACGCAGTCGTAATGTGCATATCGCGAATGTTGTTCTCAATGTAGAAACCGTACAGGGAAGCCTTCGCCCAGCTGTAAGGGTTGTGCGAACGAGGAGCCACGAAGCGGCTACCGCGTGCGTTACGGCCAATGTACCAGTTCGCCGCCTCGTCACCTCGAGCAGCGCCAGTAACAGCGTCCTGGAAGCTCGAAGACTCACCCAGGCAGCCAATGAACTGGTTGTTGCCCCACTCCACGAGCCAGCCGTGACCGGCGTTCTCCTGGGCGGTGCAGCCAATGAACATGTTACGGGTGCCCTGAATGAACCAGCCTGCACCCACGTGGCGGGTCTTCACCTCGTACAGGGCGTTCTTACCCTGGTTGCGCTTGTTGAACCAGCTGGTGGACGCCTCGAACTTGGACTGAGAAGTGTAAATCTCGATGCCCGCGTAGGTGCCGAAGCTCATGTTTGCGTCAGAAACGTCAATCATGGAGAACTTGTTATCTGCCGCACCGGGGGTGTCACCCTCACGGGGGCGCAGCGGGTGGCCGACGGGCTTACCGACCAGCAGGCCCTGACGCAGGGTCTGACGGATGCGCAGCTTGTCAATCTTCATGCCCTGGTCGTCCAGGCCCAGGATCGCAACGCCAATGGCGGTGTCCCAGATTTCGATGTTGGACAGGGTGGGCACTGCGTCCGGCTCACCGGGGTTAGCGTCCGCAATGCGGGTGTGGAAGATGACGCCTGCAACGTTGTCGACGGGCTGGGTGTGCTTCTCCAGGAAAATCTGGTTGCTCTTAGAATCCAGCGGCAGGTTGTACTTGTTGGTGCGGATGAACAGGTCACGCACGCCCATACGCATGGGCTTGTTCTGGTTGGTGCCACCGCTCATGGGGGTGGTGTAGCTACCGGTGTGGAAAACGCCGGTGCATTCGTAGCTACCGTTCTTGGTGGAGGGAATACCCTTGTCGGTGAAAGCGACGATTCGGGTTGCCTGACCGTGGCCGAAAATCTCGACGCGGTGCTTCATTTCGATGAAGGGGTAGGAGACGCGGTACATGCCGCCGGGAATCTCCACGGAGCCGCCGCCCTGCGCAGCAACATCATCGATAGCCTTCTGGATAGCACTAGTGGAGTCTCGTACGCCGGTGGGGTCAGCGTTGTACTTGGAATCGCATACGTTCACGCTCATGATGGTAGCCATGGAGTGTCCTCTTTCTTGGCGGATACAGACAGCGATTAGCGCATAGATGGAATCTAAGCGCGTCATTAAGCTGAGTGTATCCAGTTGTGTTTGAGTGAATAAATGGTTTTGAGCTTCCTTCCGGTTGAGTGAGTGAGTCTCTTCCGGTGCGGGATGCGGGCGGGGAGTGAATCCGCTGCATCAATGCTCGTGGGCGGTGTGAGGGAGTGAATCTCAACCATTCCCACATGAGTCATAAATTCTTGCATACAGGATGCAAACCTGTCTAACCCATCGACAAAATATTCTAGGGCAAAATTGGGGCTTTTTCGCCGCTCAACACCCGATAGTGTTGATTGTCTCGCCGGTCACTTTGATGCAATAGAGTGCATATAACCCACAGAAAACCAACTGACCAGTACTAATACCACATTTTGCACGCATATGCACTAGTCAGGGGAATTTTTGCCAAAGCGCGCAACATCACTTTTCAGACGGGTCATCCAGACCCAAAGAACCCATTAAAACCCCTCATCAGAGGCTTATCTCACAGGCTCAGAGGCCCCCAATAGCACCCGCCGAGCACCCCGGCAGATAGGGTTCAAGCCCCTACTGAACTTCCTTCGCGGAGGCGGCACCCACCACATCCAAGCGCGCATAGCGGCCCGCAAGCCAGGTACAAATCATCAACTGAACCTGATGGAAAATCATGATTGGCAGCATCATCAGACCCAGCGAGCCCGCACCAAAAATAATGATCGCCATCGGCAGGCCAGCCGCCAGCGACTTCTTCGAACCGCAGAACTGAATCGTAATGCGGTCGGCACGGTTGAACCCCAGGCGCTTAGCCAGCTGGTCGGTCAGCCACAGCATGAACACCACAATAATCGCCATGAGCACGACCAGCAGCACAATCTGCCACCACGCCACGCGCGTCCACACACCCTGCACCACCGAGGCAGAGAACGCCGAATACACAATCATCATGACCGAGAACTTATCCAACCACTTGGTGGTCGGCTTCTTGGCGAACTCCCCCACCCAGCGGCGCGTCAGCTGACCGAGCACAAACGGCAGGAACAGCTGAATGGCAATGTCCAGGAAGACCGTTCCGGAGAACTCAATATGCCCCGTGTTCATCAGCAGCATGGCGAGCAGCGGGGTCGCCACCACGCCCACAATCGAAGAGAGCGAAGCGCTCACAATCGCCGCCGCCACGTTACCACCCGCAATCGAGGTGAACGCAATCGACGCCTGCACGGTCGAGGGCACAAAGGTCAAGAACAGAATGCCCATGTACAGCCCATCACCGAGCACAAAACGCAGCGGTGAAAGCGCCAAACCGACCAGCGGGAACAGCACGAACGTGCAGCTCAGAATCATCAGGTGCAGACGCCAGTGGGTCAGGCCACGAATAGCCTCCGCGGTGGAGAGGCGAGCGCCGTACAGGTAGAACAGCAGGGCGACCGCGAACTTCGTTCCGGTGCTGAACCATTCGGCGAAGTCGCCGCGCGCCGGCACAATAATTGCGAGGATGACCGCGCTAATGAGCATGGTCAGCAGCGGGTCGAGCTTGATGGAGCGAAGTGATGAAAGCATGGTTTCCATTCTAGACCTGCGCCTGTGTGAAGGTGCCGGGGTGCCGGGTGCATCTCAGTTGCAGGGCGGGGCGGAGGTGAAGGTTACGGACGGCTCATGCCAGGCAACCCGAACGGCTGTAGCAACCGGCTACGAGCCTGTGAGGAGGCGGTTAACCAACCGAACCCATCGGAGCGTCTAGGCACCCCGACGGGTTCGTGAAGGTTATTGAGCTGTGCGGCCCAGATGAGGCGCTTAGAGCGCACCCGGGTGGCTACTGGCTACTTCTTATCGCCGTCGAAACCGTAACCGTACGAGCCACCCTCAGAGGAGCCGCTACCGTACTGGCCGTAACCGTACTGCTCGGGAGCAGGCTGGCCGTTAGAAGGCTGGCCATTAGAGGGCTGCTCAGGTGCGGGCTGGCCTGCACCGTTCTGGCCTGCGGCAGGCTGGCCGAAGCCGGGCTGCTGACCGTACGCAGGCTGATTAGGTGCGGGCATCTGCGGGCCACCGGGAGCGCCCGGTGCCGGCACGCCACCGGCGGCAGCGTACGCATCCCAACGCTGGCCGTGGAAGGCACGAGCCTGCTCGGTGAGCCAGCCAGCGAACAGCGTAGAGTTCGCGTCGAACTCGGGGGCGTTCTCGGGCTTGGAGTACACATCCACGGTTTCCAGGGTGTGGTCTGCCCAAACATCCTGGTGTTCACGCATGAACTCGGTGGACTGAATCGGGTCGGGCCACATGTGCACCGGCTCCGCCGCCGGAATCAGGACAGGAACGCGCGGTGCGGCGTCCTTGACCGGGTTCTCAGTCGGGCGCCAGAACAGGCGGCCGGGCTGGGTGCGGTCACGCAGCGCATGCGCACGCCAGGTGAGGATGGGGTGGCTTGCCAGGAGGTTCACGTACCAGACGGCAAGGCCGCGGTCGGTCACGGCACGGTCGGCAAGCTCATCGAAGTTGACCTGCTTGTTCAGGTACTTACCTGCCGCAAGCACCTTGATAGCGCCCTCAGCGCCCTCGGGGCAGAAGCGGTAGCCGAAGTTGTCGGCGGTGTACTCCTGCGAGCGGGACAGCGCACTCGACAGCACCGGAATCTGGTTGAACAGCGTGGTGAAAATCAGACGGAAATAACCGACGTGACCTGCGGCGATGTGGCCCACCTCGTGGCCAATGATGAAGCGCAGCGCCTCCGGGTCACGGGACTTACCACCGATCTCGAACAGGTCAGAGTACAGGCAGATGTAGCGGCGGAAGCCGTGACCTGCCGCGAAAGCGTTCATCACGCCGTTACCGAGGATGACGTACGCGTCCGGCACGCGGCGCAGGCCCGCCGCCTCCGCTGCTTCGGCGAGCATCTGGTACGCCTCAGGGAACTGGGTCGGGGTGATGCGCACACCGCGAACACGCTGCTGCGCGTAGTAGATTGCACGAACAATGAAGATGGCAATCGGGCCCAGGATGAGCAGACCAACCGTCTGGAAAATCAGGTCTTCCAGGCTTGCGGAGGTGCTGCCGGAAGGTACTCGAACCGAGCCTTCACCGGTTGAGCTGAAGACGTAACGCATCATCGAGCTGAACAGGTCAGCCAGCGCCATGAACAGCACAATGTAGCCGACCGCGGTGACGGCGTAGGCGGCGACCAGCCACGGAATTTCGGAGGGGTGACGCAGCGCGTGCAGCACCTTCGGCGGCAGCATCGACTGGTAGGCGAAGAGCTTCGGCTGGGGCAGGGGGCTGACCGGCTTCTGGCGCTCGTCTTCGGGGAGCCAGCCGGCGGAGAGGTCCTGCGGGAGGGGCTCACCGGGGGCACGGAATGCCTGCTGGCCGGGCTGGGCGTTGAACTGTCCGCCGGGCTGCTGGTGGTTTTCAGGGGGTTGAGTCATGTCTCGTCCGCTTCGTATCGAGTGTTATCTGATTCCACTCTATCGTTTTTGGGCACTTACTAGTGAATGTGAATGCGCTTTTTCTCACAGAATGCCCATTCGCGACGCTACAGCACGCCACAGCGTAAGGAGCGCGCCGCCTCGCGGGCATAAAGTAATCCGCCGCAACACCCGTACAGGACGGGTGCCGCGGCGGATTACTTTACGCTGAGCCGCCTACACGGCGGGGTGCGTGGGGCTTAGAGACTCTTGACGAGTTCCTCGGTAGCCTCAGCGATAGCCTTCTCCTCGTTGGTGGGGATGACCAGCACCTTGATAGCGGAATCCTCGGTGGAAATCACGCGCGGCTCGGGGGAACGCTTAGCGTTCTCCTCCTCGTTGTACTTGATGCCGAGAGCGCCGAGGCGGTCCAGGACCAGCTTGCGGAAGTCGCCGGAGTTCTCGCCGATACCTGCGGTGAAGATCAGTGCCTGCGCGCCGCCAACAACCAGGTTGTAGCCGCCAATGTACTTCATCAGGCGGTAGGAGGTCATGTCCAGTGCGAGCTGTGCACGCTCGTCGCCGGACTGTGCAGCCTCAACGACCTTACGCATGTCGTTGGAGCCAGCCAGTGCGAGCAGGCCGGACTCCTTGTTCAGGATGGTGTCCAGGCGTTCACCGTCAATGCCCTCACGAATCAGGATGGTGGTCAGTGCCGAGGGGTCGATGTCGCCGGAGCGGGTACCCATGATCAGGCCAGCCAGCGGGGTGTAGCCCATGGAGGTGTCGACGGACTTGCCGCCCTTCACAGCGGTCACGGACGCGCCGTTACCGAGGTGAGCAACGATGCCGTTGAACTCGTCGCGTGCAATGCCGAGCATGTCAGCTGCAACGTGGGAGACGTACTCGTGGCTGGTGCCGTGGAAGCCGTAGCGGCGGATGCTGTACTTGTCAGCCAGGTCGTAGGGGATTGCGTAGCGCCATGCTTCTTCGGGCATGGTGGAGTGGAACGCGGTGTCGAAGATAGCAACCTGCGGCAGGGAGGGCCACTTGTGCATTGCTGCGCGCATGCCCTGAGCGTGTGCGGGGTTGTGCAGCGGTGCCAGCGGGGAGAGGTCGTCGATCTGCTGGACAACTTCCTCGGTGAGCAGGGCGGGGTGGGTGAACTTCTCTGCACCCTGCACCACGCGGTGGCCGACTGCCTGCAGCTCACGGCCTGCCAGGACGGGCTCGAGCTTCTCGGACATGATGTCGAATGCGACTTCGTGGTTGGGCACGTCGGTGCCGATGTTTTCGACGAGGCCGGAGGTCAGCATCTGCTCTGCCTCGGGCAGGGAGGTGTCACGCACCTGGTACTTCAGGGAGGAAGAACCGGCGTTCACAACGAGAATAAGCATGAAAGTATCTTCTTTCGTAGTTTTCTTTTCTGCTCCATTCTCGCACTTTTCGAGCCTGCGTGCGAGACGGCCCCGGCTGTGTTTTTAACGGGGGTTTTTATCGCGGGCGGTATCAGGGCATTATCGGGGGCAGGAGGGGCGGGTGTGCACAGTGTGGCGCCGTACTCGTTCAGAAGTGCCACCGACGAATCGGTCCAGGCTATAGGTTTGGCCCTATAGATTCGCATTTCGTCCTCGATAGTTCTTGGAGAAAAACGTAGTACTTGGGTCAGCTCACGCATCTAAATTCACCACTTCTTTGAAACGATCAAGGTTAGAGCGCGAGTGAAGGACAATCACAACCTGCTTGTCACTGCCCTCGATAGCGCACGCCATCGATTCGAGCTCAGCGCGCTCCTCTGACGGAGTGAGACCCTTCAAGGTCTCATCAAGCAACACAAGCCGGGTAGCGCCTTCACGTAATACGGAACGCGCAAGCATGAGCCCGCTCGAATTCGATGCTTCAGATGCGAACGGATCGATATCTGGTACGATTACCACTTCGCCTTGGGGATACCGGCGGTATAGAGCATCAAGCATGACGGACTTCCCCGCGCCAGTTGGTCCAATCAAGGCAACCATAGAACACCCAGAGTCAAGAACACTCTCAAGCAGAGCCAGGTCAGCAGACCGCACGGGCGGATAAGAACGGTCGGCACGGTACTCTTCAAGCATCCGAACACGCTCCGCAGTCAAGCTGACTACACCAACCTGTTGCAGCGTCTCCACCGTAGATTGGATGCCAGATGACAGAGTTACTGCAAAATATATTACGACCGCGGGAGCAACCACTGAGTTCGATCCTTCGACCATCAGTGCCAATACCACTGCAGAAACATTCAGTGACAACACAAGCAACTGAATCAGTCCCGTACGCAGTGCGTAGGCGTTCGCCAACTGAATCGAGCTGCTGACGTATGCAGCCTCCGAATGAGCGTAGGCTTCTTCTCCAGCCCGACGCAGCCCTGCACTGACGGGCGCAGCGTGTAAGCCAGCCTGGGCACCAACCACCCCGATGAAGTCACCTCGGCGATTGGCAGCCGTCGTCGAGGCAGGGAGAATCCACTTTGAACCCTGACGCATAGCAAGCATCGCTAGGGGTGCTACCGCCAACACAGCAATCATGAACAGCGGGGCGCCGGCCACTGCGCCTCCGATGAGCATAAAGGTCTGTAGAATGACCATAAATACCGAACCCAGGGCGCTAGGCACCGACATCTGAAGGTCGGAGAAGTCTTCACCCATCCGCCCCATGACCGCACCGCTTGTTCTAGGACTAGCGAATCGATCGAGCCTCCGTATAATCCTGTCGTGCAAATCGCTCAGCCTAGCGATGGGAGCCAAGTAGAGCGGGCCAAAGAACATGACGGACCCAACAATTGCTGCCAGTGCGCAAGCAGCTGACACTCCAGCAACCTGAGCAGACAGCCCATCACTGTGAGCAATCGTCATTGCAAAAGCAACTTCGGATCCGCTCAAGAGTAGGGCGCCACACGTAATCCACACCAAATGCGGCCCAAACAGCAACAGGGCCGATCGTCGGAATGTGGCACGCTTCGGCTCAGGGTCAGGAAGGTCCTGTCTCTCGCTCACATCCATCGAACCAGCATCTGCCTCCTTAGCTGCCCCGGGGCTATGAGCCTGCAACTCAAGAGGGTCTACCCTCGCATCATTGCCGGGGGTGAAGGCACTCGGTACGTACTCCTCCGAGCTTGCCAGAAGTGTGCACGTTGGCACGCACTCTAAGATCTTCTCGGCAACCACTTCTCGTGCTACAGGATCAAGCGCTGCGAACGTATCGTCCAAAATTAGCCAGTCCGGTTTGTCTGCCAAAACGATAGCGACAGCAGCACGGTGTCTCTCTCCTGACGACAAGGTTGTTGCGTCTTGCCAGAACCGCCCGATCACATCCTCAGTGAGCCCCATATCTAAAGCGAGGCTAGTGAACCGGGATACCTGATGTGGCGAAGCAGAAGCTCGCCACGCTGACAACACCGAATGGGACACTTCCGGGTTGCGTGGTACGAAAGCAGAATCGGGGGTGGTCACGGATGTGCGCAATGCTTCAGCGCGCTCAGACGTAGCGGCAAGCACCTCTCTAGAATTTGAAGGCTGCCCCACCAAGTCCTGCTGTTTAACCGTGCAATTTGGAGACGACTCGAGCTTGTCGAGCTCACGCATCATTGGCACAGCGAGCCGAATAACCCGATAGTTTACGATGTTGTTCTGCACCGCTGCGTACAGGTAGCGGGCTGCCAAAATAATTCCAATACCGAAATGAGCGGATGGCCAGAGCCACGCGCCGAGAACCGCAACCACAGCGAGCACCGCAGTTAGTGCTCCCCGTTCAAGGAATCCATTCAGGACCTGCAACGGGACCCGTCTGCGCAGAAGATGCTCTTCGGTGTTTCGGATGCTAGCGACCTTGTCCAGGGCGGTACCCCAGCTGGGGATGCTTTGCCCTCGAGGCAGCGCGTTTGCTACACGCTGGATCCACTGCCGACGCTCTCCCTCTAGAGCGACGTACTGTTCCCATAGTCGGCCCACCAAGTTGATGAGACGGACGCTGACGAATACCAATCCAGTGATGAGCAACGCAGCGATTGCGCCGCTTGCACCATATAGCGCGAGCGAAGCCGCGAGAAAGGCAATAATCTGAACGGTTGAAACGGCGAAATCAACAACGAAGGCAAACTGGCTGATCTGTCCTGGGTATGTGAGAACATGCCCGTGAGCTTCCGGCGGATGGGATGACCTACTAAAGATGTCCCGGAAACGGCGGTATGTGAGCTGTCGAACCGCGATCGTGAGAATAAGCTCTTGGCGTTCCTTCACCCAGTACCCTAGGCTTTCAGCCAGGAAAGCGAAGATGAGTAACCAAATAGCACTGCCTGGGGTCCTCTCACCTGACGTTACCTGGCCGATACCTGCCGTAATCATCAGAGCCCCTGCAACATTCAGTAGGCCAGCGGTGAAGACGGTGAAACTCGTGCTCGTTGGCGCGAATATCAAAGCAAGCCAGCGGATCCGTCTCGGCAGGTTCCGCGCTATCCTTTGATAGCGCGCATACAAGTGCTCGATGGGCATGTCTCTCAGATGCAGGCTAGGAGCAGCGCTCTGTGTTTCGCCCCGTCGCTTGTGATTGATCACCATTATGTTTCCAGTCATTCGGTATTCGAGTTCAGGTGTACGGCCTCGTTAATAAGTTCGTCGTTCGGAAAACGGGCTTGGAGGTCGTTGAGAGCTACCTGGACATCTATGCTCGGATCGAGAGCAGTCCGAGCCTGCATGAGCAAAAGCTCTACCTCAGCCTTCGACTTCGCATCGAGTTGCGCCTGCGCGACGAGGGGCCCCTAATTGCATAAGGATGGACCCGAGAAGTCAGTGCACTTCAGGCATGCTTGGGTCGAGCTCAACCGTCTATAATGAACAGCCAACGTCGGCTGAGATGCTGCCTTCTCGGGCATGCACCGAAATTGGGTACGGGACAAATATACAATAATGTGACCAAAATCCAACATATAAGCGTGTCTGTCGGGCTCATCCCCGCGCATACAGGGAAAACCCGCCGCCTTACCAATAAGGTGGCGGACATCCGCGCTTTAATGCCCTCATCGGGTATCTGCCCGAGGTGTATTAGTTGCCTGACTAGGCATCACGCGGCACAGTAATAATGCTGAACAGCTGATGTAGCTCCTCCGGATGCACCTCAAAATACCCGCGATCCGGGCCGCTAAACATCGAACTCTGGTTCCAGCCGCGGCGGCCAGCACGCGCATAATCAAACCGGAAATTACTACGCGCCGCCACATGATCCATGAAAATGCGGGTCGCACGACCATTACCCTCACGGAAAGGGTGCGACTGGTTCAGGTGCGCGAAAATCGCGGCGGCAACCTCCACAAATTCCTGCTGGTTCAGGCTCGCCCAGTCAGTCGCGCGGCTAGTGGCGAAAACGTAGTCGAGGTACCGGTCAATACTCAAAGGCCCGTCCTGAACGCTCGCGAAAGCACTTACACCCTTGGACATGTCCACGGTGCGGTACTCCCCCGCCCAGTCGTACACGTCCTGGAAGAGGTAGCGGTGAATGGCCTTGAGGTGCTCCGCGTCGAAGGTGTGAGCGATGAGCTCGGGGTTCTTGGTGAGCTCGTAGCCTCGTCGGGTGATGATGCGGTGCTCGTAGAGCGAAAGCGCCGCGGGGTCCTTGATGCCCGGCTTGTTCCGCATGACGTGCTGGTAGGGCTCGGGGTAGAAGTACGCCGCCCAGTTCTGCTGATGACTCACGGTTTATTCGCCCTCCTCTGCATGCTGGTCCACGTTTTGGCTTGTCAGCACCTGGTAGGCGAGCGCCTTCGCTAGTGCTTGCCGGTCGTATTCTTCCGCGGTGATTCGCCCAAGCTCGTAGTCGATGAGTAGCGTGACGTCTTCGCGGGTGGGGTTGTCGCCCTCAAGCCAGGATGAGGCGAGGGGCTGCATGATGTTGCGGCGCTGCTCTTCGGTGAGCGGCTCGAATAGTTCGGGGGAGCGCAGGTGCAGGTCAAAATGATCTGACACTGTATGTTCCTTTCTTGACCTTCGCAGGTCGGTCTCACGGTCGGGTCGTGAGGGTGGGAGGTGACGGTTAGCTGATGTGCAGACCGTATCTCGGCTCGTCGAGCAACACCTTTGAACCGGCACGCCAGTACACCGGTTCGTACCAGCGGGTGTTGTCGAAGACCCGCAGGATGTCCACGGAGGAGGCGAGCGCCTGCAGGTTCGCGTGGGAGCTGTCGTAGCGGCGGCGGATATCTGCCTCGTCAACACCGTGGCCGCCCTTGGCGACTCGGGCGGCGACCCGGTCCACGGCGGTGTCGGCGCTGTTGAGCGTCACGTACAGTAGGGTCACCTCGTACCCTTGGGCGTGGGCGCGGTCGATGAGGTTCTGGAAGGATTTGGCGTTACCCGCAAGAGTGGTTTCCTGGTGGATGGACTCACCGGCCGCGAGCGCTTGGCGCAGGTCTTGCACGGTGTCTCGCATGGCGCGGGCAGCGTCGGCGGGGTTGCGCCAGTCGCCTCCTGCAGCGCGGAGTTTCTCGTCGGCATTGAGGCGGCGGGTGGCGCCGAAAATCTGCGGGTTGGTGCGGTAGAGGGTGCTCTTACCGGCTCCGTTGACCCCGCCGATGATGATGTATTGGGGCTTCATGTGCGGCTCCTTTAGACTGCCTAAACGGCTTAGACAACGAAGTTCTCGTCAGCGAGAACGATGCGCTGCTTCTGCTGCAGAGAGTAGGTCTGCAGGGCAAGGTAGAAGCGGCGTTTTTCGTCGTCTTCTTCGGCCTCGATAAGCGGGGTGAAGACCTCTGAGCTGTTGTCTACGAGGTACTTGTGGAGCGCCTCAAAATCGGGGGTGTTGTCTTCCATGATTATCCCTTTTCCGGAAGGTAGTCGACAGGCTGGTACTGCTCAATTTCGTTGGGTTTGTTGGAAGATTTTGCTTCTTGCGACCTCTGCTTATTGAGGGCGAGAGCATGTTCCAAAATCTGCTTTCGGTAATCTTCCCCGCTGATACGCCCTACTACAAGATCGATGAAGCGGGCGACTTCTTCACGACTATGCTCGTAGCCTGAAAGCCAAGAAGAGACGAGAACGTCGATAACCCTCTGGCGCTGCTTTTCGGTGAGTCCTTCAAACAGGTCCGGATACCGGAGGTCTATATCAAAATACTCTCCCATGAGTGTTTTCCTCGCAGGTGTGGTTGGTGGATAGCTGTTTGTGAGAGCCGCCCACTACTTCGTGGGCGGGGTTTTGCCTAGTCAGCGAGCTCTTCCGCTGCCTGTTTCTTCTCGCGTCGACGGCGCCCCCACTCCCCATATTCGGGGCGGCTCGTGTACTCCGCATTCCACGCCTCCGCGGTTGCCGGCAGCCAGATTCGCTTCTCGCTATGCGACATGAAATCAGGCTCGGGCAGCTCGCCTCGGCGGAGCAGACTCGCGGGGGTCATACCCAGGAAACGCGCCATTTCATTGACGCCTACAATCAGCATGCGATCCATTAGGTGGGTCCTTTCGTTTACTCTAGGGAGGCACCTCGTATATTCCAGCCTAACCCAGGTACCGAAAACAGGCACTGCCCACGGTCATTCGGGGGAGGGCACCGCCAAAATGACCGTATGCGTTGCCGGAGTTTCCCGTGCTTGGTAACCTTGAGGTACAAGTTAAAACTCATCCCGTACGCTCTACAGCTGTGTAGCGTTGCTTGCCATGTACGGCGAGTTCCTACCGGGTTTTATTCCGAGTAGGGGGTGGAAAGGATGGGGCTACGAGGGGAAGCCTATGTGGCCGAACTCGTGGACCTTGTCATGGGTATGAGGCGTGTTCCCAGTAGGGTAGCGCCTCATAACGCTTTAAGGGCGGTCCCTCACCGGGTTCGCCTTTTCTGTCCACTCTTTTCTATTCAATGCGCTTCCAACGCCGGAAGCCAGAAAACCGCATATACAGATTCCTATATTTCTGTATCGCGTTCCCCTCACCGAACCTACAGGGTAAATCTTCAAGGGAGGAAGCCATGCCAACACCAGCCACCCACACCGACGATTCGACCAACCCCATCACCCCCGAGGAATCCCTGAAGTTCGCGGAGGCGGGCATGAACCTCGCCGGGCACGTCATCACTGACCCGCGCATCCTTGAGCTTCTGAACCAGCGAGCGCACGGCGGCATCTCCTTCGAGGAGTACAAGGCGGCGTGCATCCGCCACATTTTGGGAGGTAACTAGTGGTGAAGCAGTACACCTGGGAGGGCTACTACATTCCCGGAACGCGCGTTCTTCGGAACCTTTTCACGGCGCCCGGCAAGCCGTACGGTGAGACTGACCCGGTGAAGTTTCGGGTGCTTGAAGAGGCACTGGTTTTTGAGCGGATGCGCATGCTCGCCGAGCAGCCTATCCGCGGCAATTTCGATTTTGCGCATATGAAGGCGATTCACGGTTTCCTCTTCCAGGACGTGTATGAGTGGGCTGGTCAGGAGCGTACCGCCCCCAGTTTTTGGGATCCGCGTATGAGCAAGGAGGGGCACCGGTATTTCCCTGCGGGTGAGCCGATGCTGGAGCAGGCGAACCGGCTCTACCGCGGGTTGGCGGCTAAGAACTACCTGGCGGGTCTTTCACGTGAGGAGTTTGTGCGTGAGTTCGCTGAGCTGTGGAATGAGCTGAATGTGGTGCATGCGTTCCGTGAGGGTAATACCCGCACCCAGTTCGTGTTTTTCAGTCAGCTTGCTGAGCATGCCGGGTACCGTCTGGTGCCTGCCGCTTTTGAGGTGGCCGCGGCTTTGCGTGATGAGTTCGTGGAGGCGCGTTTTGAGGGTCAGGACACCGGCAGGAGTGCACGCCTTGCAGAGGTGCTGACGCAGGCGATTGCTGAGTAGCCGCCGGGTCTTGTTTTGAAGGTCGGCGGGTATTGCCTCTAGTGGGATTCCTGGTGTGACCAACCGCGTTGCCGAAGATTCCCGCACTTGGTAACCTTGAGACACAAGTTAAAACTCATCTCGTACGCTCTGCGCAAGTTACCGTGCTGCTCATCATGTAAGTGGTGAGTTCCTATCAGATTTTCTGTGTAGGGAGGGGAAAGGATGAGGCTGCAGGGGGGAGCCTGAATGGCCGAAGCTGTGGACCTTGTCATGGGTATGAGGCGTGGTCCCCGTAGGGTAGCGCCTCATAACGCTTTAAGGGCGGACCCTCACCGGGTTCGCCTTTTTTGTGCGCCGAACCTGACCCCGACCGCGCATGACTGAAACGGTTGCGGGGGTAGGTATAACCTCCGTATAGTTGAGGGTGTAAGGTAAAGCAAGATCCCTGAGGTAGTCGCCGCGAGGCGAGGAGGTATAATGGGTGAGCCGTAGCGGGGTGTACCGGTGGATTCTGGTCGAAGCTACGGACCTTGCGCATAAGGCACCCCCAAGGGGTGCCTTTTCTGTTTAATTACAGCTCAGGGGAGGGGACGTACTCTGGTGCGTCCCCTCCCCTGTCTCTTATGCTCGTGGGCTATTCTTCGTCGTCATCAACGGCGGGCAAGCCCAGCAGGGCGGTTCCTGCCTCGGTGAGGGACCAGCGCATCGTACGGCCAGCCTTCACGCCCTCAACAAAGCCGAGCCCCTGTAGCAGCTTGAGCCTATCGCGCAGAGTCGGCGCCGTAACACCCAGCGCCTCCTGCAACTCGCTCGAGGTAGGCGCAACTGGCGCACGGAAAATCTGCACCTGCCCCAGCAGGTACAGCAGCCGCAGAACATCATCAAGCTTCTTCGAAGTCAGCCCGGGGGTGCCACCCGTCCAGGTGCGGCTGCCCTCCAGCTCAGCGATACGCTTGCCAAGGGCACGCCACGCACGGTCACGTGATTCCAACTCGTCTACCAGGTGCTCCTGCGCTTGCTCGATCAGCCCCAGAAAAACATGCAGAAAACCGGTCACCTCACCGTAGTTGAGGGGTTCTTCCGCCGCGCTAAACGCCTTGTAGTAGCGGCTCTTCTGAATGTTGAGCGTGCTCGGCAGGGTGAGGGTCGTCAGCCGGGTGAGTGTCTGCCCCAGGTGGGACACCAGCAGGTACCTGCCCAGGCGGCCGTTGCCGTCGTAGAAAGGGTGCGTGTATTCCACCATGAAATGCGCGGCGATCGCGGAGAATAGCGCCGGCACGTTCGGGTCGAGGGCATGGTCAAGCGCCGCCTGAACGTTGGCGGTGATGGTTACTTCGCTGTCGGGGGCGCGGTGAATTTCTCGGGTGTTGTCGTGGATAACCACGGGTTTGGTGCGGAATAGAGCCCCGTCTGGGCGGTCTTCTTCGGCGAGGTGCCCTTCGAGTAGCGTGTCGTAGAGGCTACGCACCTGCTCAACCGTGGAGGGTGGGCGGCCTGCCCCCAGGTCTTTGAGGAGGTTCACGAATTCGACGGCGCGTTTGGCGCGGGGGTCCTCGCTGTCGCCGGAGGTGAGTGCCTCAGAGATGAGCTGGCGTGTGGTGTGCACACCTTCGATACGGTCGGACGCCACGATGCTGCGTACTGCCAGGTCGAGTAGGTAGCTTTGCATGGCGATGCTGGGCAGTTGGGAGCTCAGCTGTTCGATGTGCCGTTCACGGCGCATGATGCGTTCGAAGGATGCGAGCGCGGTGCGGTCTGCCAGGTAGAACAGGGGGTGCTCCCCTACCGTGAATTCGTTGAGGAGGTAGGTGGAGTGGCCGTTGCGGCGTGCCTGCAGTTCGGTTTGTGCGGCGGCTTTGCCGCGTTCGTGGAAGATGCTTTTGAGGGTGCGGTACCTTGTGCCGGTGGTGTTCACGTGTACCCTCCTTGATGGTGTAAAAAATCGCGGTTTTTTTCATTATCCTCCCAATTTTCAGGAAATAGTGAAAAAATCCGCGATTTCTTTCATAATCCAGATCACAAATAGGCAGTTAGGGTGCCGGTAGGCTCCTCAACTTAGACCCCTGCAGGGGCTCATCCCAGTGTGAAGCATCGCCCATCGCTCTACTTGTTATGCTGCTTGAGCCATTTTTCAGCAAAGAGCTTGTAGCCCTGCGGTTCAAGAATATGAGACGCCTTCCACTTATTGGGTCGCTCCGCAGTACGGTGCAAACGCACGTAGTAGGCGGGGCTGAGGCTTCCCTCGACTCGCACGCTAACCGTAAGCCAGTAGGGGTTGTCCCCACCAGGAACTTTCAGGGTCGGGTCATCGACCAGTTCAGCGCTGATTACGGTTCCTTTCAAAAGGTCAATACGCGATTTAGGCCCGTACTCATTCTGCACTTCGGGGTCGACCATCGGGTAGAGCTCTTCTGACCATTCCTTGTACGGCTTGCCGCTGGTGTATGCGGCGACAATTGCTTTCGCGGTTTCAAGCGCGCGACCACGGTCTTCGTCAGTGATGCTATTGAGGGTAGGAACGCTGGAGGGCTGCTGGGGTCCACCACCGGTTCCCGCCAGGGGTGAAGGGTCAAGGCTCACGGTCGGGGTCGGGGTCGCTGCCGCAGTGGTGGATGCCGCGGTGGTGCTTTCCGTCGCGCTCGGGGAGGCGGTCACCTCGGTGACGGTGGGGGTGCGGCCTGCGGTGGTGGTTGCGGGTGCAGGAGTAGTAGAGCTGGGGGTGGGGGTGCTGGTGGCGGTAGAGGTTCCGCTGGTGATGAGGGTTCCGCCCGGTGCGGAGCTATCGGTGCTAGCAGAGCAGCCGGTAGCGAGCAGTGCGAGGGCAGCGGCGGTTGCGGTGATTTTGCGGGTCATGGAGAGGGGCTTTCTCTGATGAACGGTATCTATGTATCGGTGTGATGCGTCTAGGCGGGGCATATGCTGGGCTGTGTAGCGTTGCGACCGCCTGCGGTTGGTGTCTGCGTCGGGCGTTGACGCATAGTGGGTGCACGGTTAGGTACCGGATTAGCGGTATGAATTCGGTTCTTTTTCGTGCAGTCCAGCTCATATCATGGTAGCTCAGGGCGAGCGCCTGCAGGATATCTGTAGGCATGATAGGGTATCTTTTGACACCGATAAATATGTGCCGCCGTGTTTTTGCGTCTTGCAGTCCTCGATGTTGTGTTCTGGCTCAGATGCTTTTCCTGCGGTACCGCATAGTTTCTCATCACTCATTCAATCTCTGCCCTCCTGCTGGGGGTGGGTTTGTCGCGCCCCGAATTGTGGGGTCTACGTATTTTGGAGATTGTTATGGAGAACAAGGGCGGAGTCACTATCCCCCGCTGGGCTTTCGGACTGGCAGCAGCCGTCGTCGCCCTCCTCGTTGTACTGGTCATCGTGCTGATTCCGCGCGGCGGCGATAATTCCAACACCTCCGCTTCGGGCGGCTCGAACGGTGCGGCTCAGTCGAAGGCCACCTCAACGGTAGCGGCAGGCACCTGCGGTGCCGGCGCCTCAGACGACCAGGCAGTACTGGATGCAGCACCCAAGGACACCACGTGGGTAACCACCGATGAGGGTTGGATTGGCCCGGTGTCGAAGACCGCTGGTCCGATGGCAAACTCCCCGATTCGCAACTGCTTTGAGCACTCTGCCGAGGGCGCGCTCTACGCTGCAACTTGGGCGTACATCCAAGTAAACTCGACCCCGGATTCCTACATGCCGACTGTAATCGGTCCGGGTGCCGACTCTGCACGCGAGAGCCGTACCAAGAAGTCCACTACCACCGTTCCAGTTGTAGGGTACCGATATATCTCCTACACTCCCGAGCGCGCGGCTATTCGGATTCTTATCAAGCTCCCTTCCGGCACCTACCGCTCTACTGATGTCGTCATGGAATGGCACGATGGTGACTGGCGCTTCTGGATTCCCTCAACTCTGCCGAGCTTTAGCTCCGCAGACCCCGACGAGTTCATTACCTGGGGCTCCTAAAACCTAACAGCCTGTACTAGCAATAAAACGCGGTGGGGCACGACCTTTCATCAGGTCGCGCCCCACCGCGTTTATACGTTTAAGACGGCTAGAGCACCTCGGGGTGGACCGCCACCTCCACGGCGGCAGGCAGCACGCGCGCGCTAATACGGTACGCCGACGGCGCCGGATCACCATCCACCTCAACCGGCTGCGCACCATCCGGGAACTCCAACACCACCTCAGACCCCACCAGGTGGCGAATCACCGGCAACTCAATGCGCGGCGACCCCAAAATCGTGCGGCGCGTAACCTTCGCCATCAACAGCCCCCACTCCACCAGGTCACGCGGCGACGCCACAATCACCTCAAGATTACCGTCATTCACATCCGTCATATCCGCCAGGCGAATACCACCCTGCAGGCGGCCACAATTCGCGATCAGCACCGAACGCATCGGCAGAGTACGAGACTCCCCACCGTCCACGCTAATACGCACCGGGTGCGACCTGCCCAGCATATGCTTCATGCCGGACTGCACGTACGCAACCCAGCCGAACTTCGCCTTAATCTCCTCGTTCGTATCATTCATAACGAGCGCATCAAAGCCGGCACCACTCATCACAAAGAACGTGTGTTCGGTTTCTTCACCGGGGGTGCTCGTCGTCGTCATCTCAATCGCATCAACGGCCTGACCTGCACCGTTGAGCGCAATATTCACGCACGCCGCCACGTCACTGACCGGAATGTACAGGTTACGCGCCAGCAGGTTACCGGTACCCATCGGCAGAATACCCAGACGCGGCTTGCGTCCCTCATGATGCGCCAGCGCCGCCGCCACAGCACGCACCGTACCGTCACCACCGGCAGCAATCAGCAGGTCAACACCCTCAGCGATCAGCTCACGGGCAGCCTCAGAACCGGGCTCGTCCACGCGGGTGGTGCGCACCAGCGCCTGCGGGTGGCCGTTCGCCGCGAGGATACGTTCCAGGATCTCGACAGCCGCCGCAGCGCCGGGCTTGCTGGGGTTGTACACCACGCCCACGCGCTGTGCCTGCCCGGTGGGCAGGGTCGGCAGAACGCCGAAGGGCGCGCCCAGTTCGATAGCGCGTCGGCGCGCTTCACGGCGGGCACGAGTGACGGAGGCGGTCAGAGCCGCCGCCGCAGAAACACCAAGGAGCTTACGGTAAAGAGGCATAGTTCTTAGACTACCGGGATACGCAAAAACCCGCCCACCGTTTACGCGGTGAGCGGGTTTTTCAGCTGGTTGTGAGATTACTCAGCGGGCGGGGTTTCCCCTTATTCAGCGATAGCCGGGATAACCTCGGCACCACCCATGTACGGGCGAAGAGCCTCAGGAATCACAACAGAACCGTCAGCCTGCTGGTGGGACGGAGGTGGGGAATTCCGAGCGCGCGAGGCACTAAATCCCCCGCCGGAGTGGAGACTCACTCCAGCAGGCATCCCTTATTCAGCGACAGCGGGGATGACCTCGGCACCACCCATGTAGGGGCGGAGTGCCTCAGGAATCACAACAGAACCGTCTGCCTGCTGGTGAGTCTCCAGGATGGCAACCACCCAGCGAGTCGTCGCCAGGGTGCCGTTCAGGGTCGCTACGGAGCGGGTGCGGCCCTTACGCACGTTGCCTGCCTCGTCCACGGTGTCCGGGGTGCGCTCGCGGATGTTCAGGCGGCGCGCCTGATAGGTGGTGCAGTTCGAGGTGGAGGTCAGCTCACGGTAGGTGCCCTGGGTGGGGACCCACGCCTCGCAGTCGAACTTGCGGGCTGCGGAGGTGCCCAGGTCGCCTGCGGCGGTGTCAATCACGCGGTATGCGAGGCCGCAGCGCTGCAGCATTTCCTCTTCGAGGGACAGCAGCTTCTCGTGCATCTCTTCTGCCTGCTCGACGGGGCAGTAGACGAACATTTCAGCCTTGTTGAACTGGTGCACGCGAATGATGCCGCGGGTGTCCTTACCTGCGGAGCCTGCCTCGCGGCGGTAGCAGGAGGACCAGCCCAGGTACTTCTTCGCGCCCTTCTCGAAGTCGAGAATTTCGTCGGTGTGGTAGCCGGCGAGCGCCACCTCGGAGGTGCCGACCAGGTACAGGTCGTCGCGTTCGAGGCGGTAGATTTCGTCGTCGTGCTTGACGTTGAAGCCGGTGCCGTTCATGATTTCGGGGCGTACCAGGGTGGGGGTGGTCATCATGGTGAAGCCGTGCTGGGTGGCCAGGTCGAGCGCCATCCACATGAGTGCCTGCTCCAGGCGTGCTACCTGGCCCTTGAGGAAGTAGAAGCGTGCGCCGGAGACCTTCGCGCCGCGTGCCATGTCGATGCCGTCGACGAGTTCGCCGATTTCGAGGTGGTCGCGCGGCTCGAAGCCGTCAGCGGTGAAGTCGCGGGGGGTACCGACCTTCTTGACGACCACGTAGTCGTCTTCGCCGCCGGTGGGCACGCCATCGATGATGAGGTTCTCGATGCTGCTGATCAGTTCCTCGTATTCGGCGGTCTTCGCCTCGGAGGCTGCCTTCGCATCGTTGACGCGGGCGGCCAGTTCCTTGGCCTGTGCAACGAGTGCGGGCTTTTCTTCCTTGGGTGCCTTGGCAACCTTCTTGCCGAAGGCGTTCTGCTCGGCGCGCAGGGTCTCGTATTCGCCGATGAGTGCGCGGCGTGCGGCGTCGGCTTCGAGGATGCGGTCGACGTGGGTTTCGTCCTTGCCGCGTGCTCGCTGGGAGGCGCGGAAGACGTCGGGGTTTTCGCGGAGGAGGTTAATATCAATCACTGTTTTATCCTACCTAATCTTGCGGTGGGTTGTGGGCGGGGTTTGCGCTGGTGGGGCGCGGGTAGGTGCGGGGGTGTCTAGCGGCGGCCGGCTAGCGGCGCTGCAGCTGTGCGGGGCGGCCGTTCGGGAAGAGGGACTCGACCCACTCGTGCGCGGCGTCGAAGGAGGCGTCGGAGTGGATGCTGTCGACCTCGGTGTTTTCGTGGTCGGCGCGCGGGTAGGAGCCGAGGAACTTCAGCGTCGGGGAGACGCGGTGCAGGCCGCGCAGGGCGTCGCGCATGCGTGCCTCGTAGATGTGGCCGTCGGCGTCGATGCTGAACGAGTAGGAGCCCATGCCTTCGCCGGTGGGGCGCGATTCGATGCGGGAGAGGTTCACACCGCGCACGGAGAACTGTTCGAGCAGTTCGAGCAGGGCGCCGGCGCGGTTAGCGGGCAGCGGCACGGTCAGGGTGGTCTTGTCGGAGCCGGTCGGTTCGGGGATGTCGGCGGTGCGGGAGAGCAGCACGAAGCGGGTTACGGCGTTCTTGTTGTCGCCGATGTTGTCCTGCAACACGTGCAGTTCCGGGTGGTAGTTCAGCAGCGCCGGGGAGCAGATTGCCGCATCGTAGGTGCACCCCTCTTCGAGCAGGCCGACAGCCGCCGCGGCGGTGGAGGAGCCGGGCAGGTAGGCGGCAGTGGGCACATTCTCCTGCGCCCAGCCGCGCACCTGCGCCCAAGCGTGCGAGTGGGTGGAGATAGTCTTGACGTCTTCAATGTTGATGGGCTTCGCGGCGACCAGCACGAAGCGGATCGGTACGAGCACCTCGCGGATGATGCGTACACCCTCGCTGGCTGCGATAGCGTCCAGGGTGGCACTCACGCCGCCCTCCACGGAGTTTTCGATGGGCACCATGGCGGCGTCCACCTCGCCCGCGTTCAGGCGTGCGAGCGCGTCGGGCACGCTGGTAGCGGGGATGCATTCGGCGTCGGATGCGCCGGGGACGCTCAGCAGGGCGGATTCGGTGAAGGTGCCGGAGGGGCCAAGGTAGGTGTATCGCATGCCACTATAGTAGCGTCTGCTGTGGAGGGGGCACCGAATTTGGCGATAGGTTAGTGACTTTGGCGGTAGTTAAAAGCCCCTACCAAAGTCACTAACCTATCACCGAAAAACTTAAGTCATTACTGAAAACCGCTACCGCACGAACTGGCGCACCCGCGCGGTGTCCCAGTACTGGGCGGGTACGCCTCCACCCATGAGCTCGCGGGAAATAGCGGCCGCCTGCACGGAGCCGGCCTCCGGCAGGGGCGCGTGCGAACCGGCAATAATGACGTTGCCGCGGCGGCGGCCCTTCAACATTGCCGAATCCGCCACAATGCACACGTACTCGAACACTTCGAGCAGTGCGGACGCCTCCGCGCGGGCACCGGTCAGCGCCGGCCCGTCACCACAGTTCAGGATGTACAGGCCGCCGGGTGCCAGGGACTCGGCGACGGTGCGGGTGAACTCGACGGTGGTGAGCGCCTCGGGGGTGGTGTCCCCGGCGAATACGTCACGGATCAGCACGTCACGGGATGCGGGCGCGAAGGTCGCGGTGACGGCACCCGCCTCACCCACACGAATCTTCACGCGCGGCGCCTTGGGGATGTCGAACCAGGCGCGCACGTACTCGGCGAGCTTGGCATCCAGCTCAACAACCGTGTTGCGGCTCGTCGGGTACAGGTCAGCGAAATAGCGCGCCATCGAGCACGCGCCACCGCCCAGGTGGGTGATGCGCAGCTTCGCAGCGTCCAGGTGCTCCTCCACGTGCGAGGAGACGACCGCCGCAATCCAGCGCATGTACTCAAAATCCAGCTGGCGGGGCTCACCCACAATCACGTGGGAAGACTGCACACCATTAATGAGTAGCAGCCAGCCGTCGGCGTGGTAGCCGTCGGGGACCAGCTCCGCCTCACCCGTAGAGATGGGGTACACGCCAGCGGCGGCACCTTGCACGGGGGTGTTCTCGGTATCGTCGATGCGGTTCTTCTGCTGCTTCTGGGTTTTCTGCGCCTTTTGGGACTTCTTGGGTGCCCTGCTCTTTTTCGCCATACCCACTAGACTAGCCGACAGCCCGCACGCCCCTAGCGTACGCACCCGCAAGGAACCGCCTCCACGGGGGCCGGCTGAGTAGACTAGAACCCATGGGATTTGTATGTCAGGGCCGCTACGCGCTCGCACCGATTGAACCGACCGACGCCGAAAAATACGTCAACCTGCAGCTGGACTGCATGGAGCAAACCTACGACCCGATCTACTTCGACGCGCTCGGGGAAAGCTTCACCGCCCGCCACCGCGCCGAACGCAACGAATACCTCGAAGACTTCCACCGCCACCTCTCCTCCTCCACCGTGCGCGGCTTCTTCGCCTATGAGGTGCCCGGCTGGACCCCCGACGGCGGGCTCTCCTGCTCCATCGGCGCGCAGATCGACTGGGATAAGCCGGTCGGCCTGGCGCTCTCCCTGTGTGAGCCCTCCTCCTGGGAACTCGAACGTGCCGAGTCCCTCCCCGAACTGCCCACAGGCACCCGCAAACTCACGCACCTGTACACCCTCAACCACACGCACGGAACCGGGCTCGGACAGGCACTCTACGAATCCGTCATCTACCCGGACGAAAACTCCTACCTGTGGGTCATGGCAGAAAACGAACGAGCGCTCTCCTTCTACGAGCGCCTCGGCTACCGTAACGAAGGCGTGTACTTCCAAGCGCGCGGCTCCTGGGCCCCCGGATGCAGCGTACGATACACCCGCATCCTCAACCCCTAAACGGCACACCACACCAGGAGGCGGCACGCAAAACACCCCAGCCCTAACAAGCTGCGCATCCGCCCCACATGACGCAACACATGACGCAGCGCACCGCACTCCCTGTTAGGCGCCACCCCCACAACGCCTTAAGATAGAAGATGACCTATAAGCTCGACGCACCCGCGCACAGGAGCACATACACCCCTGCACAACCGCGGGACCCAGCGCCGAACATCGCATAGAAGGACAGTAAAACAATGACCACCGGTCTTTACCTCTCCGCTATGTCCCAGAACTCGGGCAAGTCCCTCGTAGCCCTGGGTCTAGCAGACTCCCTCATCAAGCGCGCAGACCGCGTCGGCTTCTTCCGCCCCGTATTCGACGGCGCAACCATCGCCGACGACCCCATGGCACGCCTCATCCGTGAACACTTCGGCCTGACCGAAGAGCAGGTAGGCGGCGCAGTCTCCATGACCGACGCACTCGCACTCATCGCAGAAGGCGACACCGAAGAGATCTCCGCACGCGCAGTCTCCGCATACGAGAAGGTCGCAGCACACAGCGACGTCGTAATCGTCGACGGCGTCTACCTGCCCGCCAACGCGCTCTCAGTCGAATTCGACCTGAACGTCCAGATTGCACGTGACCTTGGCCTGCCCGTCGTCGCAATCGTCGGCGCACAGGAAGAAACCGTCGAAGAAGCAGTCACCGCAGTCGACGTGGCACGCACCGAACTGCTCGCCTCCAAGGTAGACCTGCTCGCAATCATCGTCAGCCGGGCAGAACCCGAACTGCGCGACGAAATCGAAAAGTCCGTCAAGCGCGGCGACGCAAACCTGCCCGTCTACGTACTGCCCGAAATCCCCGAACTGAACGCACCCACCGTCGGTGAAGTTGCCGAAGCCCTCAAGCTCGACACCGAAGGCATCAAGGCAGAAGACCTCAGCCGCGACATCCACGGCATCAAGGTCGCAGCAATGAACGTCTCCAACTTCCTCAACCAGTTCGTCGACGGCGACTTCGTCATCGTCCCCGGCGACCGTGCAGACATCGTCGCAGCAACCCTCGCATCCGCACTGGCACCGACCTTCCCCGCACCCTCCGGCGTGCTGCTCACCGGCGGCCTGGACGCGCTGCCCGGCAAGAACACCGCAGTCGGCTCCCTCATCGACAACGCGCCGTTCCCCGTGCTGTCCACCACCAAGGACACCTTCAAGTCTGCACGCGCAGTCTCCCGCGTCCGCGGCACCCTCGAAAGCGGCCACCAGCGCAAGCTCGCAGCGGCAATGGGCGGTTGGGACGAGCACGTCAACAAGGACGAACTGCTGGCACGCCTCGAAATTGAGCGCCCCGCATCCATGACCCCGCTGCGCTTCCTGCACAACCTCATCGAGACCGCACGCGCAAACCGCCGCTCCGTGGTCCTGCCCGAGGGTTACGACGTGCGAATCCTGCGTGCATCCGAAATCATTGCACGCCGCGACTTCTGCGACCTGATCCTGCTCGGCAACCCCACCAAGATTGCAGAGATCTGCCAGGCCGAAGGTATCGAACTGCCCAGCACCGTTCGTATCATCGACATCGAAAACAACGAGTACACCGAGGACTTCGCAGCAACCTACGCTGAGCTGCGTGCACACAAGGGCGTCACCATTGAGGCTGCTCGCGAGCGCATGACCGACCCCTCGTACTTCGGCACCATGCTCGTTTACAAGGGCATCGCCGACGGCATGGTTTCCGGTGCAGTGAACACCACCGCGAACACCATCCGCCCCTCGCTCGAGTTCATCAAGACCCGCCCCGGCACCAAGATCGTCTCCTCCGTCTTCCTGATGCTGATGGAAGACCGCGTTCTGGTCTACGGCGACTGCGCAGTGAACCCGAACCCCAACGCAGAGCAGCTCGCCGACATCGCGAAGGCATCCGCAGAGACTGCACGCCAGTTCGGCGTCACCCCCAAGGTTGCTATGCTGTCCTACTCGACCGGCACCTCCGGCGCTGGCGCAGACGTGGACGTTGTGCGCGAGGCAACCGAGCTCGTGCGCGCTTCGAACCCCGACTTCGCGGTCGAGGGCCCGATCCAGTACGACGCTGCTTCGAACATGTCCATTGCGTCGACCAAGCTGCCCGGTAGCGAGGTCGCTGGTCAGGCTACCGTGTTCATCTTCCCCGACCTGAACACCGGTAACAACACCTACAAGGCTGTTCAGCAGTCTTCGGGTGCTGCCGCTGTGGGCCCGGTTCTGCAGGGTCTGCGTAAGCCCGTGAACGACCTGTCGCGCGGTACCACCGTTGAGGACATCATCAACACCGTTGCGATTACCGCAATTCAGGCACAGAGCCTGTAAGGTGCACGCGGCGCTGTAGCGTGAAGGCTGCAGTGTTCCGTTGATATAGAAATCTCCCGCACTGGGCGGGGCATGCCTTAGAGGTGTGCTCCACCCGGTGCGGGAGATTTTTTGTAATTACAGGGTTTCTTGTAGTGCCATTCCCCGGTTAGTCCTTGCGGGTGCGGCGGAGGCGCACATAGTTAATCACGCCAAGACCAGCCATGCCCACGGCGGTCAGAACCGGGCCGAGGGCGGGTGGGAAGAGCCAGGTGAGCCCCGCCTCCACGGTGTAAGCGATGAGGCGGTAGGCAAGGTAGGTGCACACCGCCACGAAAAGCGCGTAGGCGACGATGATGCCGACCGGGCGGGGCTCGTAGCCTTCTCGTCGGGCGCGCAGAGCGGCACCCAGGGCGTTACCCAGGTACAGGGCGAGGGCACCGACGACGACAGCCGCGGTGAGGGCACCGTCAAGGAGCGTGCGCGGGGTCAGCGGTGCGGTGCCTACCTCCGAGAAGAGGTTGAGGATGCGCACCCCGGTGTAGGCGTAGCAGAAGATAGCTGCGGCGCGGATGGTGAGGGGTAGGTTGGTCCAGAAGGTTTTCATGCGGCCCCTTTCGAGGTGGAGGGCAGGCTTCTGTCTGAGTGTTACCCCAAGGATACCCAAGAATGCCGGAGTGTGATGCGAATCAATAGCGTTTGGGCTGGTGTGTTCTGCGTGCGGGGCGCTGTTTTTATTGCACCGAGAAGCCACATGTGTTTCGAAAAGCAACATATTATGTGGCTTCTCGAAACACATGTGGCTTTTCGAGGAGGATGCGGGGCAGAATTTTTGTAATTACAGGATTCCGCCACCCCTACCCCGTGAGCCGGTGACCACCCAAGCAGCGGCAAACCGCCCGGGCTGCTAGGCTGCTGCTATGACCACAACTGACGAAACTCTCCCCCTGGGGCTCTACGAACACCTCAAGAGCGCATCGCTCATGAGCCGCACCATCCCTGAAGGCGCGCAATGGCAGGAAGAAATCCTCGAAAAGGACGACTACAACATCCCCGAACTGCTCACCCAGTTCTTCGCCACCCAGCTGACCCCCGCCCTCGAAAGCCTCAAGACCCCCGCAGACCAGGTGGAACTCATCAACCGCATGATGGAGCTCCTGCCGCAGGATGCCGAAGAGCAGAACGATTCGTTGCTGACCGATGACGACAGCAACGTAATTCAGATGCGCGAGCTCGCCCTCACTGACGCAAAAACTACGCGCCCCGATATTCCTCTGAGTGACGTTGCTCTGATGACGAATACTTCTAAAGACCTGAATCTCAATACTGAAATTCAGAAAGAATTAGAAAGTGCAGACCGCGTAGATTTGCTCTGCTCATTTCTTAAAATGTCCGGCGTTAATAGTTTGAGTGAGCAGCTTAAAGCTATTAAAAATCGCGGTATCCCTTTCCGCATTATTACCACCACCTACATGGGCGCAACCGACCGCAAGGCTATCGACCGCCTCGTTGAAGAGTACGGTGCCGAGGTAAAAATCAGTTACCAGGGCGACAGCACCCGACTGCACGCGAAGGCCTGGCTGTTCCACCGCAATACCGGCATGTCCACCGGCTATGTGGGCAGCTCGAACCTGTCCAGTGCCGCACTCACTGACGGCCTGGAGTGGAATGTTCGCATCTCTAACCCGATTACACCCGGCCTGATCCGCCAGTTTGAAGGCCTGTTTGAAAGCTACTGGAAGAGCGGCGATTTTACCCTTTACACCGCCTCTGACCAGGAGAAACAGGAGTTGGATACTGCCCTGGCCAAGGCGGATATTACCGGCCGTAAAAGCAAGGGCCTGGAGTACGATATCGACTCGTCCCTGCTGGATGTGCACCCGTTCCCGCATCAGGTGCGCATGCTCGAAGAGATGCAGAACGCTCGTTCTAAGGGCCGCCACCGTAACCTCGCCGTGGCCGCAACCGGCACCGGCAAAACCGTGTTCTCGGCTCTCGATTACAAGCGCCTCTGCGAGCAGTACGGCAAAAAGCTAAAGTTGCTTTTCATTGCACACCGAAAAGAAATCCTAGACCAGGCGCGCCGCACTTTCGGCGACGTCATGCTTAAAGGTAATTTCGGTGAGCTCCTGACCGGCGGCAAAAAGCCTGAATATAATGAGGCTGTTTTTGCGACCGTTCAAACGTTGTCAGGTGCCGCCCTCGAAAGTTACGCGCCGGACTATTTCGACGTCATCATCATGGATGAATGTCACCACATTGAGGCCGCCAGCTGGGATAAAGTTTTTAACTATTTTGAACCCCGCGAATTCATTGGCCTGACCGCGACCCCGGAGCGAGAAGACGGAGTGAACATCGCCGACAAGTACTTTGGCGGCTACGTGGCAACCTCCATCCGCCTGTGGGACGCACTCGAAGACCACCTCCTCGTGCCCTTCCAGTACTTCGGTATTGCCGACGGCACCGACCTGCGCCGCGTCAACGTTCGGGGTGGCCGGTACGACGAAACCGACCTGGAAAAGCGGTACACCGACCACAAGGATGCTGAACGCCGCCTGCGCATCATTGTGGAGGAGCTACGCAAGAAGGTCGACAACCCCCTGCGCATGAAGGCGCTCGGCTTCTGCGTGAGCGTCAAGCACGCCAAATACATGGCCCAGAAATTCAACGAAATAGGACTCCCGGCAGACTGCTTGGTGGGTACGGATTCCGCCGAGCGTCGTGCCGAGGTTATGGGGAATCTTGCGGATGACAACCACGAGCTGACGACCATCTTCACCGTGGACCTGTTCAACGAGGGCGTCGATATTCCGAACATCGACACGCTCCTGATGTTGCGCCCCACCCAGTCGCTCACCCTCTTCCTGCAACAGCTGGGCCGCGGCCTGCGCCGTGCGCCGTTGAAGTCTGTTCTGACGGTCCTCGACTTTGTGGGACATCAGAACAAGAACTTCATGATTCACAGCAAGTACCGCGCTTTTGCACGACAAGGTGCCCTGACTGTGGATGATATTAAGAGCCCTGAACTACCGGCTGGCTGTCACTTCCACCTGGACGAGCTGACTCAGAAGCAGGTCATCCAGAAGATTCGCGAGTCCCTGCGCATGAATCAGAGCGCCCTCATCGACACCGCAAAGAGCTACCTGGAAGATATGCGCCGAAACTCCACGGACCTCGATATTCGTCCCACCGTCATTGACTTCATCAACCACTACGGATTGGGACTGCCGCAGATTTACGGCCGTAGCAGCAAGGTGCCCCTGCCCGGTGTCACTAAGCCCGTCGCAACGACCTGGACCAGCCTCCAGGCTGCAACTGGGCTGTACCCCGACCTGGTGGTTCCCTTCCATGACAACGTGGCCGTCGAGACGAATAAGCGTGTCAAGGCACTCACGCACGTGCACGACACGTTCCGCATTAACGCCTACCTGGAGCTGCTGAACACGGATATCCTGGAGCAGGACATGACCGATGAACAACGCCGCCATGCATGGATGCTACTGTTCTCCATCTGGCCGAAGGCCAAGTGGGACGGCTCCACCAAGAAGTTCACCCTCGACGAGGGCCTGGCAACCCTGCGCAAGAACCGCGGTATGCTGCAGGAGTTGGAGAGCGTCTGGAACTTCAATGCCGCTACGGATACCGTCTCCACCCTGCCGCTTTTTGAGGGCGAAGGCGTTCCTCTGCGCACTCACGCCTACTACTCCCGTGAGGAACTATTTGCTGGTCTGGGTGGTCAAGAGGGAAGTTTTGGTGTACCAGCCGGTTTCCAGCAGGGTGTCAGGACCTTCAGCTCGTCAAGCACTACAGCACTACTGGTGACGTTGGAGAAATCCGAGAAGCACTTTTCACCGGCCACCATGTACAAGGACTATGCCATCAGCAGGTCTGAATTCGCATGGGACTCGGATAACAAGACCTCTGCTAATACTGAGATAGGGCAGGTCCTCCAACATCATGAAGAGTTGGGGCGCCGCATCGTTCTTTTTGTTCGCCACGTCAAGACAGACGATCTAGGCACCAGTCCATACATGTGCCTGGGCACCGTGAAATACATTTCTCACGAGGGCTCTAAGCCGATGCATATTCGCTGGTCGTTGGACCGGCCGATGCCGGCGTCCATATTCCAGATCGCGAAGATTGCTTCGTAGGGAGTGAATAACCGCAGCAGGCGGCCCCAGATGCGTGTGTCCGGGGCCGTTTTTGTTTTACCGTGCCGTGCCGAAAAATTGTGCCATAGGTTAGTGTCTTTGGTCGTAGTTAAAAACCATGGCAGAAGACACTAAACCATGGCACAAATTCTGCAGAGACGGCGCCACCGCGGGTGCAGAGATATTTGATGCATAAAGCATTGAGAAGCTCGAATAATGACCAACCACCGTCATCATCCTCAAAAGAATGCAAACGACGGCAAACATGCGGTAGGGTGGTAACTGTAGTACTCAATAGCGCATTGATGCGATTGTTGGGCGAGCTACGGGGCTGTTTTCCTTCCGGTGGTCAGTTTGACCTGCGAAAAACGGTCCGACTAGTAACTAAACAACACACCATCACCGACGATAGGAGCGTATCTTCTATGGATTCGACCATTTTCAACCGCCGTACCTTGCTGGGCGGCGGCGCACTTGCGGGCCTGGGGGCCCTGCTTGCGGCATGCGGCCAGCAGGCAAATAACGAGGCGGCAGCCACCGCAACTGCCGCACCAAGCGAATCGGCATCTACTTCTGCTGCGGCATCTGAATCTGCATCAGCTTCAGCAACCCCCTCTACTGTCCGAGGCTACTCTGGCGGTTCCAAGGCGCCGGATGGGGAATACCGCCCTGCTGATAAGTACGGTCCGGCACAGAATGTACCGAAGCCTAACGTTCCGGAGGACGGCTACAACGAAAAGTCTTTGGAGGGCATGCGCAAGACAATGGATGCCTGGATTTTGTGGGCAAATTACGGCACTCAAACTGGCGATTACTCGATGGCTCGCAAGTTCATCTCGCCAAATTTCAAACGTGAATTGGAAGAGTATAAAAATGCAGAAGAGCTTTATCAAAGCGGTGGATGGATTATTGGTGGAATCGACCATTTTCTAGCCGATGGAAACCCTTGGTCCGAAGACGGTGAAACCTACTTCTGGAAAGCCTATCGCGAATGGGATCGTGAGATCTTTGTTGAGTCTGATGGGAGCTGGGTTAGCTGGACCAATGATGACAAAACTGATGATACCTTCAAATTTGAACTGAAGCACAACGGTCAAAAATGGGAAATCATTGATTATGTAAGTGTTGAGGACTAAACATGAGACAGAATATTAAAAATATTTCATTGATAATTATTGGAATAAATATTGTATGCTCATCAATCGCTCCGGCATTAGGTAGCGACTCGACAAAAGAATGTTCATCTGAAAATAGCGCCAAAGTATGTCAAACCACTAAGAATACAAAATATAAAGACAAAAGCGGAGGCAATAGAAACACAGGTCATACCTCAGAAAATATAAATGACGGAAATTACCCATCTCAGTCATCAAATTCAGAACCTAACACCTACGCCTCCAAAGGCGCTAACGGCATGACCGTAATTCGCTCCAAGAGTGACTCTCGTATCCTTGGCTGCGTAGGTAAGGGCGGAAAGATTGGAAACGTAAAACTCAACAATCTTATTGTTCGTGACGATGGGACCTACATTGATGGTGGCTTTGGCAAGTATAGCCGCACCTCAGAAACCTGTGTTCCCGAGGATACCCGCACCTTCACCAGTGCCGACAGTCCGGGTCCCACCGGTCCGACCTACGAAGAAGTCATGGAGGAAATCCGCCATGCTGCAGAGTCCCTAGAGCCGGGCAAGCCGACCCTGCACCAGTCCTACAACAACCCCGCAGGAACCGGCCGAGCAGAAGGCGACCCCAACGTCTACAAGGGCGACCAGATCAACTTCTACGTCGACGACGGAGGCCCCTACCGCCTCGAAGCAGACATGCTCGCCGGACACGTCGAAATTGAGCTCATGCCCTCCTCCTATGTCATCGAGTACGGCAACGGCGATACAGATACCAACTACACTGCGGGCAAACCGGTCACCACCTACCCTCGTGAGCGTCCGCGGCAGACGGATACCAGCTACGCTTACCAGCGTTCCGGTAATTTCCATGCGTATGCGACCGTGCATTACACGGCTCGTTTCCGTGTGGACGGCGGCCCCTGGCAAATGATGGAGGTGACTCCGCAGGCGACCAGTGATCCGTTGCTGGTGCGTGTGTGGTGGGTTGATGTGGGACGCGTCGGCGGCACCTGCGATGAAGACGACACCCGTTGGGGCTGCAAGAACGACCCCACCATGGGTAAAAAAGATAACCCGAACCCGCGCCTGCGCAAGGCCGATATTCGCACCGGTCAGCGTTGGCACCTGAACGATAACGGTGACGGGGACACGGAGTATTCACTGCACCGTGACTGGCCCGACATGTAAACCACTTCTAACCCAACATATAAATAACCGCAGCAGGCGGCCCCGGATGCGCAAGTGTTCGGGGCCGCTTGCTTTTTAGACAGAGGTTTTCGATAGGTTAGTGCCTTCGCCGTGGGTCTTTAACCCGCAGTGAAGACACTAACCTATCGACGAAAAGGCTAAGTCATAACCAATAACCGGCTCTCACCTACCTGGCGCAGCCGGAGATCCGGTCATGGGTTTACGGATTTGTGCCATAGGTTAGCGTCTTTGGTCGTAGCTAAAAGCCATGGCAGAAGATACTAAACCATGGCACAAATTCTGTACGGGTTACAGCCCCATAGCGAAAATTCTCGGCGTAAAAAGTCTCGGCATGAAAACCCATACCGCGTCACAACCCGTAACACCCCCTTGCGTGATACCCCCCTAGGGTATATACTGGAGTCATGGAAACCACTAGCAACCAGTGCTGCCACAGCACATCCAACCAGGTCAGCACCGCCTCCGGCACACCCACCGAGGCGCACACCGGCGCATGCTGCAGCGGCGAGGCACCCGAAACCCAGCACGGCTACACCTCCAACAAAGAGGCGCACCTCAAGCGCCTGCGCCGCATCGAAGGGCAGGTCCGCGGCATCGCCCGCATGGTCGACGAAGATAAATACTGCATCGACATCCTCACCCAGGTTGCTGCGGTCTCCAAGGCGCTCCACGCCGTCTCCCTGAACCTGCTCGAAGAGCACATCGGCCACTGCGTGACCGGCGCTGCCGTCGAATCCGAACGCACCGGCGACCCGACCATCGCAGAGGCCAAGGTTAAAGAGGCAACCGCCGCGATCTCCCGCCTCATGCGTAGCTAAACGCGCTGCATCTAAACACCGGGCGGACCCAAGTTTTCAACCCATTACCGAAAGGAAATCATCATGAGCACCACCACCGTTAAGGCAACCGGCCTGACCTGCAACCACTGCGCTATGAGCGTCAGCGAAGAGGTCAGCGAAGTTCCCGGCGTGACCGGCGTGAACGTGGACGTCGTCAAGGACGGCGTCTCCACCGTGACCATCGAGCACGAGGGCACCCTCAACACCCAGGCTGTCGCAGACGCTATCGTAGAGGCTGGCTTCACCCCCGCCGTCTAGCACGGCAGCCGGCTCGATTAGGAGTCATCATGGCTTACCCTCCGCAGTACATTGCGATGGTTGTTGGCGCGGTCCGCACCCTTGTCGGCACCGAAAACATGCACCTGCGCGACGCGATCACCCGCGTGGCCAGGCAGATGAATCTGGATGCAGCACTGGTCGATTCGTGGGTGAAGCAGAGCCCCGAATATACGGCGCGTGAGGATGCGCCCGGCGCCGCGCGACGTAGCGGCACGAGCGCGAATAAGCGTTCCGCCGAGCACGAGCAGGGCGTGAAGGCGCGTGAGAAGGCGAACGCTTCGCCGTTCCCGCGGGCTGCCGTGAAGCGTGCCTACGGTGTGTCTGATCGTGGCGCGAAGGTGACCGGTATTCGCCCGCATACGAGCAGGCCGGATGGGCTGCCCGGCGACCACTGAGCCGCCGCTTTCACAGCCGCAACCATACTCCCGCCGCCGCGTTTACAGCCTCGCGGTTTTACTCGCAGCTTTCGCCCTCGCGCACCCTCGACGGTGCGCCCTGATACTGCACCATACACCGTCCGGGGCGGGGTCCTTCGAGGCCCCTCCCCCGGCTTGGTGTGTACCTTTTTCTACCCTCCCGTTTTTGAGTTTTGAGGAAGTATTGTGTCTTCTACACAGCCTTCACTAACCACCCGTGAGCCCTCGTTACAGAGTGAGCGCTCTCTTTTTAATTCCGCCGGAACGACCGTAAAATCAACGGAGTCAACCCGAATCATCCACGTGGATATTCAGGGTATGACCTGCGCATCCTGCGTGGGTCGCGTGGAGCGTAAGCTCCGCAAAATCCCCGGTGTTGACCCGGCGGTGAACCTGCCGCTGGAGTCCGCGCGCGTCATCGTACCCGAGGGCGTGAGCGACGAGCAGATTGTTGAGACCATCAACAACGCCGGCTACAAGGCGCACCTCAAAAACGGCCCGCGCGTGGGCGCCGCGACTGATGCGAGCGCATCCGACGGCGGCGGTCAGCACACCACCCCGAGCATGAAGGGCGGCTTCACCGACCGCATTATCTACGCGACGATTCTGGGTGTGCCCATCTTCCTGATTTCCATGTTCCCGGCGTTCCAGTTCCCGAACTGGGGCTGGGTCGTGGCGATTCTGACCGCGCCGGTCGCGTTCTGGTGCGCCGCGCCGTTCCACCGCGCCGCGCTCATCAATGCCCGTCACGGCTCCTCCACGATGGATACGCTCGTGTCCCTCGGCGTGGTCGTGGCGTACTTCTATTCGCTGGCGCAGCTGCTCATGAACCCGGCGTTGACGGCGCACGTGCACCATGCGGGCGGCAGCTTCTGGTCGATGTTTACCGGCCACCATGCGCCGCTGTACTTCGATTCGGCGTCCATGGTGACGCTGTTCCTGCTGATTGGCCGCGCAATTGAGCACCGCACCCGCCACCGCTCCTCGGATGCGCTGCGCACCCTGCTGAGCATGGGCGCGAAGGAGGCGACCCTGCTGCGCACCGATAAGCAGGGCGTGACCAAGCAGGTGCAGGTTCCGGTGGAGGACCTCATGCCGGATGACCTGTTCCTGGTGCGCCCGGGCGAGAAGATTGCCACGGACGGCGTGGTGGTCGAGGGTACCTCCGCGGTGGATGCGTCCCTGCTGACCGGCGAGTCTGTGCCGGTGGAGGTGCATCCGGGCGATACGGTCACGGGTGCCACGGTGAACACTTCGGGTTCGTTGACGGTGCGCGCCACCCGCGTGGGCACCGAGACGACCCTGGCGAAAATGGGTGAGCTGGTGGCGAGCGCCCAGGAGACGAAGGCTCCGATTGCCCGCCTGGCGGACCGTGTTTCTGCGGTGTTTGTGCCGGTGATTTTGACGATTTCGGCGCTGACTCTGATCGGCTGGTGGCTGGTGTCCGGTGACGGTGCGGCGGCGTTTAACGCAGCGGTGTCGGTGCTGGTGGTGGCCTGCCCGTGCGCCCTGGGCCTGGCGACCCCGACGGCTCTGCTGGCGGGTACGGGCCGCGGCTGGCAGCTGGGCATTTTGATTCGTAATGCTCAGGTGCTGGAGGCGACGAGCACGGTTGATCGCGTGGTGCTGGATAAGACCGGTACGGTGACGACCGGTGAGATGTCTGTGGCGTTCTACGGCACCTTCGGTGACTACGAGTCGGCGGGTGACCTGGCCGGTATTTCGCCGGAATCCGCAGATTCCAAGAACGAGCGTTCTCTGTCTGTTCTGCGTGATGCCGCCGCCGTGGAGGCGCTGAGCGAGCACCCGATTGCCCGCGCGATTGCCGGTTTCGCCCGCGAACAGGGCGTGCTGGCGGAGGGCGTTTCGGCGCCGAACGTGAGCGACTTCGAGGGTGTTCCCGGAGGCGTGCGCGGCGTGCTGAGCGGCGCGGGTGAAGGTGCTGAGAGTGGCGCCTCCCAGCTGGTTGTGGTGGGTACTCCCGAGTACCTGCAGGCAGCCGGCGCGCAGCTGAGCGAGGCCCAGTTGGCCCTGCTGGATCAGGCTCGCCGGGCGGGTCTGACGACGGTGGTTGTCGCCCGCGGCGAGGCCCCGAATAACGAGGCCGCAGAAAACGCTCCCGCCCCGCAGCCGGTCGGCATGATTTCGGTGGCCGACACCCCCAAGCCGGAGGCCGCCGAGACCATGGCGCAGCTGCGCGAGCTCGGTCTGGAGCCCATCCTGCTCACCGGCGACGCCCCGCAGGTTGCGCAGGCGGTTGCCTCGCAGGTCGGCATTTCGGCTGAGAACGTGTACGCCGGCGTGACCCCCGAGGGTAAGTCGCAGGTGGTGCGCCAGTTGCAGGAGGCCGGTCACCGCGTGGCGATGGTCGGCGACGGCGTGAATGACGCCCCGGCGCTGGCTCTTGCTGAGCTGGGCATTGCGATGGGTTCGGGCACGGACGTTGCCGCGGAGGCCGCCGATATCGTGCTGACCCGCTCGGATGTCGCCTCGGTGGTCACGGCGCTGCGCCTCTCCCGGGCTACGCTGCGCACCATCAAGTCGAACCTGTTCTGGGCGTTCGCCTACAATTCGGTGGCCGTTCCGGTCGCCGTGGCGGGCCTGCTGAACCCGATGATTGCGGGTGCGGCAATGGCGTTCAGTTCGGTGTTTGTGGTGCTGAATTCTATGCGTCTGACGGCGTTTAGGAAGTAGCGTTCCGCCGCTATACGGGCCGGTCACACAGGCCGGCGCCGTTATACGGGTCGAATCGCCCCGCGCGATTTCAAACGAAAAATTCAAAAGCGCATCTCACCGTGCTTTCGCGCGGTAAAGATATAAAGAAATGCACCGCCTGTGTAAGGGCGGTGCATTTCTTTATATTCAGTTTTCACGGGCGGCGGCTTGAACATCTCGCCGACAGCCCGGCAGAACCTTACGCCCAGGTGACCAGGTCCTCGATGGAGCGGCGGCTCTTCGGGGCAATCTCGCGGGCACGGTAACCGAAGGTCACAGCCACGGACACGCCGTACTCCTCCGGGTCGAACAGGCCGGCAGAAGTGAGCAGCTCGTTCACTGCCTCGTAGTTCATACCCTCAATGGGGCAGGAGTCGATGCCGAGCATTGCGGCGCCGGTCATCATGTTGCCCAGGGCGATGTAGGTCTGCTTGGATGCCCAGTCGAAGAGCGCGCGGTCGCTTTCCAGGACCTTCATGTCGTTCTTCTGGAAGTTACCGTAGCGTTCGAGTGCGGCCTCCATCTGCTCCTCGGTGAGGTTGCGGCTTTCGAGGGTGCGGCGCATCCACGGGGTGTCGTAGCGCAGGCCCTTCTTCGCCAGCAGAACAACCAGGTGGCTTGCGTCGTCGAGGGCGCCCGCCATGCCCCAGGCGATCGGCTTGAGCTTTTCGCGCAGTTCGGGGTCCTGGATGACCAGGAACTTCCACGGCTCGGTGCCGACGGAGCTGGGCGACAGGCGCGCAAATTCGAGGATTGCGGCAAAGTCTTCGTCGCTGATGCGGCGGTCGGGGTCGTAGGCGCGGGTTGCGCGGCGGCGGGCGAAAATTTCGAGGGCTTCTTCGCGGGTTACGGTCACGGTTTCATCCTTTGCATGAGGGTTTCAATATCCTGTCATGCTACACCTGCGGAGGGTGCCGGCGGTACGAAATGTGGCGAGTTACGCCCAAAGCACGTATGTTCGAAGCAGTCAGGCTCGAGGGGTTTAGGCACCGGCTTTCATCCACACATCCGAGCGGGCGCGGCGACCGAAAATGACCGCGCGGATTCCCTGGAAGTACAGAATATACGCGGCCCACAAGCCGCAATACCCGGCGAGCGCATCCATGGCACCGGCGCCGACCGCCCAGTGCAGGCCGAGCATGACCGGTACGTACATAACCAGCATGATGAAGCAGCCGATTGCCAGGTATTTCACGTCCTGCGCACCCATGAGGATGCCGTCCAGGGCGAACACGTACGCGGCGATGGGCTGGCCGAGGGCAATGATGACGGTGGCGATGGTGAAGAGGAACGCCACCTGCGCGTCCTGCGTGAAAATCCAGGAGCCGAAGAAGCCGATGAGCGGGCAGATCAGGCCGGTGATGACGCCGTAGATGAGGCTCATGCGGAGCAGCCGGTTTTTCAGCTGGCGCACCTTTGCACGTTCGGATTCTACGTTGAGGTCGCGTTCGCCGAGTTCCTTGCCGAGTAGCGCCTGGGCGGCGATGGCGAGGGAGTCCAGGGCGTAGAGGAAGAGGTTAAATACGCCCATACCGAGCTGGTAGGCGGCGGTGTGTTCGGTGCCGAATCGTGCCACGACGAACACGGTCAGCAGGGAGGCGATACGCATGGACAGGGTGCGCAGCATAAGCCAGGAGCCGAGCGAGAGCACAGAGCGCATGCCGGCGACGTCAGGTGCCCAGGGGACGGCGTGTTCGCGGGTGCCGCGCATCATGACCACACCGAGCGCGGCAGCCATGCCCCACTGGGTGAGGGAGGTGCCGGTCGCCGAACCGGCAACGCCCCAGCCGACCGGGTAGATGAGCAGCCAGTTCAGCACAATGTTTACGAGCGTGCCGACCGTGGCGACTTTGAGCGGGGTGACGGTGTCTTGGAGCCCGCGGAGCGTGCCGACCTGCGCGAGGATAATCATCATCGGCGGAATACCCCACAGCGAATGGTGCAGGTAGTCCAGGGCGTAGCTCATGGTTTCGTCGGTCGCGCCGAGGCCGCGCAGCAGCGGGTCTGCGAAGGCGTATCCGGCGATCATGAGAAGCATGCCGAGGCCGAAGGCGACCCACACGCCGTCCACGCCAATCTGCCAGGAGCGGCGCAGGTTCTTCTCGCCGAAGGCGCGCGCCACGGCGGGCGTGACGGAGTAGGCGAGGAAGTTCATGAGGCCCACGACCGTGGTGACGAGCGTGGCGGCGATGCTCATGCCCGCGAGTTCTGCCTTGCCGAGTTGGCCGATGAGGGCGGAGTCGGTGAGCACGAAGATGGGTTCGGCGATGAGCGCGCCGAAGGCGGGTACGGCGAGCGCGAGGATGCGCCGGTTCAGCGAAGACTCGGCGGTGTTGGTACCGGCATTGGTGCTGGGGCTCGCGGCGGTATTCGCGGCATTTTTAGCGGGCGCGCCGGGTTCGGTGCCGCTGGGTTCAGCAATAGGGTGCTTCTGTGTGCTCATCCTTCTAGGCTACTCCCCGCCGCGGCGGCGGGTGCCTGCGCGCGGGGCGGGGTGCACTCTGCGAGATAGGCGCGCGAGATGCGCGGTTAGGCGCCTCGGCCGCGTAGTTCGTCGAGGGCGCGGCGTTCCTTCTTGGTGGGGCGGCCGCTGCCTCGTTCGCGTTTGGCGACCGGGGGCATGGAGAGGTAGGCGGGGCGCGGGCCGGAAAGGTCTTCGTAGCAGGTGACGGCGATGGGGGCGCCTACGCGTTTGACGAGGAGTTTTTCAACTTTGAAGACGCGTTCCCAGCCGGGGTAGCGCACACGCACCACGTCGCCTTTTTTGAGTTTTTGGGAGGGTTTGGCGGGGGCGTCGTTGACGCGCACGTGGCCGCCTTTACATTCGTCGGCGGCGAGGGAGCGGGTTTTAAAGATGCGCACCGACCAGAGCCAGAGGTCGAGCCTGGCGCTGGTTAGTGTGTTGGTGTCTTCTGCGGTCATGTGTTCATTGTGGCGCGAGGCGGGCGGGGCACCAAATCAGGTGCGCCCACCTATCCTGCGCAATCTCACCGGGCAAATCCGCAACCGACACCGAACCCGCCACGCGGCAGAAAATTTTCTATTGCACGCACCAGCCTATTGGGGGCAAACTAGCCTCCACTAGGGGTATTGTTAAGTCACCTTCTCAAGAAGTGTTCTCAAGGCCACATCGTTCGCGTGGTCTACGGGGGGGTTGTGGCCGCGACGCCACGGGCTCCCCGTAACAGATTGGATATACACCATGTCAGCTTTGAAAAAGCTTATGGCGGCTGCCCTCATCAGCACTGCGCTGTCCTCTTGCTCCTTCGGCCCTTCTCTGGAGAAGGACGAAAGTGCCCGCGCGATTTTCGACGTAGAAAATGACCAGGTAATCCTACCCCTGGACGCTTACAACACCGACGGCAAGGACGAATACTACACCAAAGCCCTTGAGCTCGCCCGCAAAAAGTGCTTTGTCGAACACGGGCAGCACTACAAGATGTTTGTCCGCGCCGAGGGATCCGGAAGGAACTTCGGTAGGACCTACGGAATCTGGAATGTTGAGCGCGCCCAAAAATACGGCCTCCACGAGCCCAATGAATCGAATACGCTGGACCTCTCCGCCCCTGCACCCTCCTCCGACCCCGGGAAGGATGTCAGCACCGAATGCTATCAGCGCGCCCACAATGAGATGAAGCAAATTGGAGAGTCACCATTCGGCTCCGCCACGTATAGGCGTGTGGAGACCGATGCTCGAAACGCCGCTGGCGATAGGCAGCTCAAAAAATCCCTCGACGACGAGTGGAAGCGATGCGTCAAGGACAAGGGCCTCACCCCCGATAGTGAGATGACCGTCAAGGAAGAAAAGAACATTCCTCATAGCACCACCCCCTCAGAAGAGGAAATTCGAATCGCCGTCATCCAGGCGCAATGCAATCAGGATGTAGGCCGTTCGCAGAAGCTCTACGACCTGGAGGCGCAGTACCAGAAGCCGCTCGTCGCCAAGAACCAGGCAGCCCTGGAGAATGAGCTCAAAGAATTCAAGCGCCGGGACGAGCAGTTCAAGCAGTACGTGCTCGACAACCAGTAACAGCGAATAACAGCCGGTAATAGTCGGTGTGCCGAAAGGGTGTGTGCCGTGTTCAGTGAACGCGGCGCACACCCTTCTTACCTTGTACCGGCCATATTGTGCCGGCTACGTTGCGCCGGTTATCCAACCCGCGGTGGTTATGCCTCCACCGTTGCGGTGCGGCGCTCCTTGAGACCCCAGCCAATCACGCCGGTCAGCAGACCGAACGCAATCCAGGAACCAAGCACCAGCCACTGGTCACTCGTTGCAACCTCCGGGAAGTACGCAATCGAACGCAGCAGAGTCGAGGAGGCACCCGGCACCAACATCTGACCAATCTGCCCCCACACACCGGGCAGGAACACGCTCGGCATACTTGCGCCCGAAATCGGGTTACCAATGAACATGGTGATGACCGCGCCTACTGCGAGACCAATCAGCGGCGAAGACAGTGCACCCACACCCACAATGAAGAAGGCGGTCGCCAGGTAGGTAGCGCCGAACGCAGCCCACAGGGTTGCGAAGTCGCCGGGGATGATGCCGAACCAGACGTTCAGAATCAGGGCGGTCAGTGCACCACCGATGACGGAGTACAGGGTTGCGGTGGCGAAGCGGCGCCAGGTGCCGTTCACGCGCAGTACGGAGAAGGAACCGCCGAGAATACCGCCAATGACCAGCGGAAATGCGGAGATAGCGATACCGGAACCGGAGGAGTCATTCTCACTCAGGGGTACCACGACGGTGGTCTTCACCGCCATTGCGGATGCCTGCTCGGCCTGCACCTTCATCTGCTCCAGCTGGGCGGCGGCCTGCGCACCCTGTTCACCGCCCGTCTGCACCGCCTGGGTGAGGGCTTCCGTCTTAGCGGCGAGTGCCTTCTGCTGAATCTGCGCGTTCAGCTGGGTGGCAACACCGTTGAGCATCTGGGTTGCTGCGGCGTTTGCGGCTGGTGCGGTCAGCACTTCGGGGGCGGCGCCTTCGGTGAAGATGATTGCGCCGTAGGTTTCGCGCTGCTTGATTTGCTGTTCAGCCTCTTTGCGGGAGGATGCCTGCTTCAAGTCGAAGGTTTCAATACCTTGGTCTTTGAGGGACTGTTCAAACTGACTGACGGTCACCTCGGGGCCTGCGATAGAGACGGGCAGGTTCTTTGCTTCCATGGTCTTGGTGGGCCAGGTGAAGGCGAGGATGACGACCGCGACAATCAGGGATGCCAGCAGGGAGGTGCTGATGACCTTGATCCAGGAGGAGCGCTCAGGGCTTGCGGCGCTGGTTTCTGCTGCGGTCACCGATTCTGCGGTGACTGCGGTGGTGGTTTCGTTGTTCACGGCAATCTCCAAACAAAATGCTTATTTCGTTTACGAGCTAGAACTCTACTCCGATTTTTGGCACGCGCAAACGAAATAGCTATTTTGTTTGCAAGGTCACAAAAAGAATCAGCATTGTGTTTATACCTTCTGAGCCCCAAACCCCTAGACTGGAACCATGCCCCGACTAACAGACGCCACCAAAGCCGCACGCCGAGCCCAAATCATCGAAGCCGCCATCGACTGCTTCCTCGAGCGCGGCTACACCAACACCTCCATGAGCGACATCATCAAAGCCTCCGGACTGTCCTCCGGGTCCATCTACTCGCACTTCTCCGGCAAAGAAGACATCCTCATCACCGCCATCAACGAGCGCCTCAACAACGTCAAGGAGCTCTACGAAACACTCCCCGAAGGCGCAGGCCCCCAGGATATTCTCGAAACCATCCACACGAACCAGCTGGTAAACGACAATTTCTCCGCCATGCTGCGCATCCGCGCCGGATCGCTCCACGCACCCGAAATCGCCAGGGCAACCGCAGACACCATGCCTCTATTGCAGGGCATCATCGTAAAGACCCTCACCCCCTGGGCAGCCGAACAGCTCAGCGTTCTACACGAAATCAACCCCAATTCAGCGCAGCGCACCCCCGAACAGGAGGCGCTCATCGCCGACTACGCCCGCGACACTGCAGACGCCTTCATGATGGTCTTCCAGGGGTACATGCTCCGCTCCTTCTTCGGCACCCCCAAGGAAAAGGACCGCCTCTACCGCGTCGCCTCAGCACTTCTTCCTGAGTAGTTGACCGCCCGATAGTCCCCAAAAATCACCCTTGATCGGTTGTTTTTCAGCATTTAGACCATACAGGGGCAACATAGGTCATTCACATCCTGCAGGCGTAGAATCGAGAAACCATGACTGAATCCTGCACCCCCGCAACCCCCGAGCCGCGCGCCACCAACCCCGCCGAGCTGAACAATCTGCGTGCCGCACACGCCGACGAACTCTCCTCGCGTACCCGCGCCACCACGATTCCCGCAGACTCCTGCTCCCTCTACGACGACGAGGCTCTCGGCGGCACCGCCGGACGCGCCACCGCATGGCTGGCGCTCGAGCACGTGGGTCACTGGGGCCGCGACGTGCTGGACGGCACCGCCCTCGGCGAGGAGCTTTCGGAGGCGTTGGGCGAGGCAGTCTCGCAGGCGGGTTTGAAGTTCCTGCTGATCCGCCAGGTGGGCAGGGCGGGGCGTGTACTGCACGGCGCACCGGATGCATCCGGCAATCCGACCCACCGGGTGCTCTACGCGCTCTGCACCCCGGGTGAGGAGAAGCTCTACTCGTTCAGTGTGAGCACCCCCGAACAGCTCCTCGACCTACCCCTGGGCAACCCCCAGGAGTTGATTCAGGCGACCGGCGCGGAGCTCATGGACTCCCCCGTTATTCTCGTGTGCACCCACTCCAAGCGTGACCGCTGCTGCGCCCTGCGCGGTCGCCCCATTGCGGCGCACCTGGCGGATATCCTGCCGGGTAATGCGGTCTGGGAGTGCTCGCATACGGGCGGTCACCGCTTTGCCCCGGTCGGCATTATGCTGCCCACCGGCTACACCTACGGTCGCCTCTCGGAGCCTTCGGCGCTGGCGGCGTACCTGTCGCTGGCGGGCCGTGCCATTCCGTCGCTGCACGGCCTGCGAGGCCGCAGCACGGATACCCCGGTGGAGCAGGCGGCGGAGGTTGCCGTACGCCTCGAGCTGGAGAAAAAGGGTGAAGAAGTAACCTCTGGAGGTTTGGTTTCACGTGAAACATCGGTAACGGAGGCAATGAGTACACTCCTCGAGGCGGGCATCGACCCCGCGGTAGACACCGCCGAACACCTCACCCTGGAGGCGGCACTCACCTCCCACACCGACGGACGCACCTGGGTCACCTTCTTCGAGCGGGTCACCCTTGAGCCGCGCCCCAACTCGTGCGGCAAGGGTCCCGCAGATGCTTTCAGCCGCGAGCTGCTCGCGCTGCGTCAGCTCTAGGCAGAGTCAGTGCTAGGCAGCGCCAGCTCTAGCACCCGCGCATGATGTAGACAGCGCGAAGCCCCGGCGGGCACCTTCTCGGGTACCCACCGGGGCTTCGCCGTATTCAGGACTCTCTGCGCCCAGCTACACGCCGGATATAGCTAACCACCAACCCGACGGCCGCTCGCCTACCCGGCGAACGGGTTCGGTGCGCCGATGTACTGCAGCTCGGTGTACTCTTCCAGGCCCTCCGGGCCGCCCTCGCGGCCCATGCCGGACTGCTTCACACCGCCAAAGGGTGCCGCCGCGTTCGAGATAACGCCGGAGTTGTAACCGATCAGGCCGAACTCCAGACCAGCCGCCATGCGCGTAAAGCGCGGGTGGTTGCTCGTGTACACGTACGCCGCCAGGCCGTACTCAGTGTCGTTGGCGAGCTTCAGGGCGGTGCGTTCGCCTTCCTCGCCGTAGCCGCCGAACGTGGCAATCGGGGCGACGGGGCCGAAGATTTCTTCACGCCACACGCGCATCGAATCGGTCACGCCGGTCAGCACGGTGGGTGTCACGAAGTTGCCCTTGTTCAGGTTCTTGGGCATGCCGCCGGTATCGCTCGGAACGTTCTCCTCCAGCTCGGGAATGTCTCCGCCGCAGGCGAGGAGCGCGCCCTTGCCCAGGGCGTCTTCCACCATAAAAAGCATGGATTCAACCGCTGAAGGTTGAATTAGCGGCCCACATTCGGTTCCGTCGATAGCTCCGTCACCCACGACGGTCGCCTCCATACGTTCCACGAAGGCGCGCGTGAACTCTTCTGCCACGTCCTCGTGCACAATGAATCGGTTGGCGGCGGTGCAGGCCTCGCCCATATTCCTCATCTTCGCCGCGTAGGCACCCTCCACAGCGGCGGGGATGTCCGCGTCCTCAAAGACGATGAACGGGGCGTTGCCACCCAGCTCCATGGAGGTGCGCAGAACGTTCTGCGAGGCCTGCGCGAGCAGGGTGCGGCCCACGGCGGTGGAGCCGGTGAACGAGACCTTCCGCAGGCGCTCATCAGCCATCAGCGCGGAGACAACCTCGCTGGTGCGGGAGGTGGTCACCACGTTCAGCACGCCGTCCGGCAGGCCCGCCTCACGCATCAGGGACGCGAAGTACAGGGAGCTGAGCGGAGTCAGGGAGGCGGGCTTGAGCACCGCGGTGCAACCCGCCGCGAGCGCCGGGGCGACCTTGCGTGCCGCCATGGCGAGCGGGAAGTTCCAGGGGGTGATGAGCAGGCAGGGGCCCACGGGGCGGCGCACGGTGGTGATCTGCAGGCCGGATTCGGGGGCGACCGCGGTGCGGCCGAAGCTACGGGCGGCTTCTTCGGCGTACCAGCGCAGGTAGTTCGCGGCGTAGGCGACCTCGCCGCGGGACTGGTCGAGGGGCTTGCCCATTTCGAGGGTCATGAGCCGGGCGATGACCTCGGTGCGCTGCGTCATGAGCGTGTAGGCGCGGTTGAGGATGTCGGCGCGTTCGCGGGGGCTGGTTGCCGCCCATGAGGTGCGGGCGTCGCAGGCGGCGTCGAGTGCTTCGATGCCCTGTTCGATGCTGGCGTCGGCGACGTGCGCGAGGATTTGGCCACAGGAGGGGTTGTGCACGGGGAAGGAGCCGTTGTCACCGGTGACCCAGGTGCCGCCGATGAGCAGGTCGGTGGGCACGTAGAAGAAGGGGTAGGAGGGCCGTTCGTAGGGGTCGATGGGTTCGCGCTGCGGCATGTTGATGCTTTGCATGTGCGGTTCGGTGCGCCCCCGCAGTTCGGCGGACTTTGCGGCGGGCTTTTCGGAAGTGGGGCTCTCTGGTGCCGTGTTTGCGGCGGGGTTTTCGGGCGAGGTGGTCATGGCGTGCCTTTCGGGTTGGGGCGGCCGGTGCGGTCGACTCTGACGCTTTTAATTCTAGTCCTGCACGCTCCCCTACCCCTCGAACCTGCCCCGCGCGCCTATACGTCCTTGCGCGCCTCGAACCAACCCTGCGGTTCTCTCCCCTGCCCCGCGCGCCTACACGTCCCCCACCTACACGTCCCAGTCCGCCCTCCCCCACCTTTCCCCCTCGCCCGACCCTGAAAAGGCCGCGGGCACGCCGAAGGGGGCCGCATCCGCTGTGGATACGACCCCCTTCGGGTGGATTCTTCAGGTTGATTCTCACTCGGTGTGCGAGCGCCTATCTGAGAATTATGGAGCTGGGGATTATGGAAAGCGTTGCCCGGAAGGGATGCTCGGTGTTGCATCCGCTCTGCCCGGTACCCGTGTTCTCACCGCTGAGCGGCGGTGAGGCGGGCCCCTAGGTGGACTAGGCCCACCGGTCCTCTCAAATCCAGGACTGACGTGCCTCGATTCGAGTCAGCTCCAGAGGACCGCCATCGTTGGTGCCGTGGAAGCGGCCGAAGTGTACGTACGGGCCGCGGTAGGCGCTGTGGTTGATGGGGCTGGAGTATTGGCCGTTGACCGTGTAGTAGAAGCTGTTCTTGTTCACCACAATCTTGCAGTTCAGTGCCTGGCCGGTGGTGACCTTCTGGCGCAGCTTCATGGTGTGCAGCACGCGCGGGCTTGCCTGGTTGGGTTCGAAGCAGAGAATCTGCGCTACGGAGCCGCCGCGGTAGTTGGGGCGGATGGCGAGCACGTAGGTGCCGTCTTCCTGGTTTGCGGCGAACTTCTTGCCGATGCCGAAGGGGCCGTCGTGTTCGCGACCGAAAGCGACGTAGCCGTAGTGGCCGTCCTGCTGCGGCAGTGCACCGGTCCACTTCATGGAGAAGTCGAGGGTGTACTTTTCGCGGGTGGTGTAGTTCGCCAGCGGGCCGAGCAGTACGGATTCGTCGTAGCGCTGGTTGTGCACGATGGCTACGCCGGTCAGGTCGGGCATGTCCGCTGCGACGGAGGGGTCGGCGGGCAGCATGCCGTGGGGACGCTTGCCGGTCTTGATCTTGACGCTGGAGTCGAAGGGGTCACCGATTACCCAGTAGGGGTCGGGGCACATGAAGCCCTTCACGCCCAGTGCCTTGTACTTTTCGTAGGCGGAGCGGCGGTGGATTTCCCAGACGATGACTGCCTTGCCGAGGCCGGTGAGGGCGCGTACGTTCTCTTCGCTCATGGAGCCCTGGGAAGCGCCGGTCGGCTTCTCGTAGTAGGGTACGCCGATGGCGTCCACGTTTTCGTGGCGTGCCATTGCGGAAATCTTATCGATGGGGTCGCCGCCGTCGAAGTAGCACCAGGTGGCACAGCCTGCGGAGTTGGCAAGCTTCAGGTAGCGGGAGGTGGGCTTGAAGCCGCCGCTGCCGTCACGGTACATCTTGATGACGGTGCGGCGCTGCAGGCCGCGTTCGGTGATGAACTTGACGAGGCCTGCCTGTGCGGGGCCGTCCTTCGCTTCGAGGAACAGTACGACCTTCTTGCCGCCGACGGAGGCATATTCGCCGCCTGCGGGTACGGCGTCAACGGCTGCGATGGCTTCTTCGAGGGTGGGGATGTTGTACAGGTCGGTCTTTTCGCCCAGGTTCTTGCGCATGTTGACCTTGTGCTGGCGCAGTTCGGCGAGGGTGTGGCCGCGCACGTCCATGGATGCGCCGGTGGTGCGCTTGATGTTGGTGTCGTGCATGCAGACGAACTGGCCGTCGCTGGTGGTGCGTACGGAAATTTCGACGGCGAGGGCGCCGCGGCGTACGGACTCTGCGTAGGCGTAGGCGGTGTGCTCGGGGCTGATGTTGCCGGCACCGCGGTGGGCGATGAAGAATTCATCGGTCTTGTAGAGCAGCTGATGTGCGGGGGAGCCGCTGTGTACTGCCGCGAGCTGTGCGCGGGTGTTGGCTGCGGCGTGGGCTTCGCCTGCCTGGAGCATGAGGGCGGCGGGCGCCAGAGTGGAGGCGCCAATGAAGCCGCGGCGGCTCAGATTCTTGGAGATCTTCGGGAATGCAGTCACCGTAGTGGTCCTTTTTTCGTTTATGAGTTGAGCGTAATGTGTGTGGTTGGTCATTGAAGTTTTGGTTTATAGCTGAGGGTCCGGATTCTCTCAACTCAAACTGCAACTTCTATGTAGGATAACGATTTTTTATCGGTGATTCACTGCGTTCACAAGCAAATAGGGTATTATGTGCGCCTCATTCTTACCCGCTGTGCAATGCGGGTGAATGTGTTCCTCCTTTTCCGCCGCTTTTAATAGCGGCATTTCATGCGGCGTTAAAAAATTTCTCGTGTAACGAAAAAAGCCGCGCCTGTAGCCCGATTGAGCCTGCAGGACGCGACCTTTTGCGTTAAGTATTTTCGCGGGTTTTCACCGCTGTTGAAGCTGAGCTATTTTCGCTGGTTCAGCTTACTTCTTGGATGCCTGAGCGACGCGGTCACCGGCTGCAACGGGGCGGCGGGACTCAGAGTCCTTGGAGATGTTGAACTTTGCGGTGTTGGTAATCATCACCATGGTTTCCTTGGAGGGGATGCGACCCTCGATAGCTGCCCAGTCGACCTCGATAATGGGTGCGCCTGCCTCAACCTTGTCACCTACGTTAGCGAGCTTGGTGAAGCCGTCGCCGCCGAGCTCAACGGTGTCGATACCGATGTGGACCAGTACCTCACCGCCGTTTTCAGTGCGGAGCATGAATGCGTGCAGGGTGTCCTGAATCAGTGCAATGGTGCCTGCAACGGGTGCGACGATGGTGCCTGCGGTGGGGTTCACTGCGTAGCCGTCGCCCATAACGCCCTGAGAGAAAACGGGGTCGGAGACTTCGCTCAGCGGCAGGTACTCGCCGGTAGCAGGTGCGACGTAGACGTCTGCGGACGATGCTTCCTGTGCGGCAGCTTCCTTCTTCTTCTTGCCGAAACCGAACATGTATGCTCCTTCTGGTCGTGTTGCGCTATGAATAGCGTGTATTTGTAGCGCTGATGCGTCCGCGTCGGATGCGGGCGTCGTTGCCTTCTTGGTCTCACACCGGGCGGCGCCTGCCTGAATTGCAGGGTTCGCACACTCCGGTGCATATGCACTCAGAATACAACACCTAAACCCGTAGCTCACGAGCTGAGGGTCATTCGACTCGAATTCTGCAAATATTCCGCAAATCTGGAACTTCAACTCACACTTCTGCACTCTTGAGGTCGCGAGTACACTTAGTGAAGGACTGGCACCCCTCCCCCCGAGCCGGTGCCCATAAGAGAGAAAAGGCTGAAACTGATGACTGAAGCGGCTGAGACCGTTCTTGAAGTATTTATTCCGGGTCCCGGCGAGAACCCGGAGGATCCGCAGGATATGGAGCGCTCCGAGTTCCTGGGTGCCGCGCAGGAGGCGCTGGATTCGGGCGTGGACATTGAGGTGTACTCCACCGACTCCTACCCTTCCGCATTTGAAGAGTGCGCCCCCGTGGCGGAGCAGATTGAGATGAACGGCCGCGAGGTTCTGCCGCTCATGCTCGTCAACGGTGAGGTGAAGGTGTCCTTCTCCTACCCGACCGCCGAGCAGATTATGCGTTTTGCGCGCGCCCACCTGGTCGCCCAGCCGAAGGCTAACGCGGCAGCTGCTGCGTGCGGCCCGTCCGGTTCCCCGGCGGCGTCGATGATCCCGAACCTGAGCGGCGAACCCGCCGGTTTCGCGGCAACCCTGGCGGGTAAGGCACCCCAGCCGGTCGGCGGCCCCGAGATTGGCAACCGCGTGAACCTCATGGGTGGCGACACCGGCGACGGTATCCCCACCTCCGGTTCGGTGGCTGTGAAGTCCGGCGGCTGCGGATGCGGTGGTTGCGGCTGCGGCGGCAAGTAAACCCGCCCCTGTCGGCAACGAGCGCCTGGCTCACCCGGTTCTAACTCGCCCGGTTCTAAAACTACATAAGCAAAGAGCGGTGCCCGCCTCCTCGTGATGAGGAAGCGGGCACCGCTTTCGCTTAACGAAGCTTAGGTTCACACCCGGCAGCACCTACGGGAGCTGCGGCGGGCGAACAGCACCTTACTTGATGGAGGTACCGACGGAACCGAGCTGCTGGCAAGCCTCGACCACGCGTGCGGCCATGCCTGCCTCTGCAGCTGCACCCCAAACGCGGGGGTCGTAGGTCTTCTTGTTGCCGACCTCGCCGTCAACCTTCAGCACACCGTCGTAGTTGCTGAACATGTGGCCAGCAACGGGGCGGGTGAATGCGTACTGGGTGTCGGTGTCGATGTTCATCTTGATAACACCGTAGGACACTGCGTCTGCAATCTCCTGCTCGGTGGAGCCGGAGCCACCGTGGAAGACCAGGTAGAAGGGCTTGTCGCCCTTGCCGTACTTAGCGCCGACCTCGGTCTGGATTTCCTTGAGCAGCTCGGGGCGCAGGTGAACGTTACCGGGCTTGTACACGCCGTGAACGTTACCGAAGGTCAGAGCAGCCATGTAGGTGCCCTTCTCGCCCAGGCCGATTGCCTCAACGGTCTTGATTGCGTCTGCAACGGTGGTGTACAGGGAGTCGTCGATAGCGCCTTCAACGCCGTCTTCCTCGCCACCAACGGCACCAATCTCAACCTCGAGAACGAGCTTTGCCTTGGAGGTACGCTCGATCAGCTCAGCAGCAATCTTCAGGTTCTCGTCCAGGTCGATTGCGGAGCCGTCCCACATGTGGGAGTTGAAGATGGGGTCTTCACCGCGAGCAACAGCCTTCTCGGACTCTGCCAGCAGGGGCAGGACGAAGCCTTCCAGCTTGTCCTTGGGGCAGTGGTCGGTGTGCAGTGCAATGTTCACGTCGTACTGCTTAGCAACTTCGCGTGCGTATGCTGCGAAGGCCAGGGAGCCAACGACCATGTCCTTCTTGGAAGCGCCGGACCAGTATGCTGCACCACCGGTGGATGCCTGGATGATGCCGTCCGAGCCAGCCTCTGCGAAGCCGCGGATTGCAGCATTCAGGGTCTGGGAGGAGGTCACGTTCACTGCGGGGTACGCGAAGCCCTTTTCCTTCGCGGTCTGCAGCATTTCTGCGTAAACTTCGGGGGTTGCAATAGCCATATGCTGACTCCTTGGATAGATGCGACCGGTTACCGATGCTGGGCCGGTTCACCATATTTTGTTGGCGCGCGAGACGCCTCCTACTCGCACTATTTTACCAAGATACGACTTATTTATCGTTAATTTTTTGTGGGTTTTTTTGGGTTTACTGCAGCGAAATTTCCGCGAATTACCGCGGTAAAGTAGAGGTGTTAATGACTTGATGTCTTCTGTGCGTGCAGGGCAGCGTACACATCACCCGGACGCGATGAAAGGAACCTCCCATGAGCAAGGCGAGCGCTAAAAATAATCCAAAACAGCTCGACGCGAAACGTGAGAAGCGTGCCCGCCAGGCGCAGCGTCGTGCTGAGCGTGAGCATCCGAATGCGGCGGCTATTGCCCCGGTGCGCGCGCAGTTGGATGAGGTTCTGGAGCGTAAGAGTCGGCATGTTTTGGGGCACGGCGATATGGCGAAATCCCTTGAGTTGATGGAGAAAATGCGTGATGAGGGCGCGAGTGACCACGAGATTGATGTGGCGCTTGCGGAGGCGAAGCTCCCCTCGGTCGTGCAGGTGGGCCGTAAGTCGTTGATGCGTTGGCCGAGCTGGTGGTGGTTGAATCGTCGCGAGCGTGCATTGCGGGCGAAGATTGATCGCCTGATGGAGGGCTAAGCCCCCGTTTTGAATAGGTTGTGAGAGCACCCCGTTGTGGGTGCTCTTGTGCTGTGTACTGGTGGAGGAATTGATTTTTTGGACTCAGAGTTCAATTAATCTATTTCACACAACAATGAAAACCACACAATACAACATGAACCAAATATATTCATAAGATATGCATTATATGTATATAAATTATTACGTGATGCGGGTTATATTTACCTAAATTACCGTGCTATAGTCGTTACAACCCGCAGACGTGTTCCCAACCACATTTCGTGTAGCACGTGCTTTAGACGTAACTATCCAAGGAGGCATAGCGTGAGCACCTCACCGAACAAGAACCCGCAGACTTCTGCAGCGGATCAATACACTAAGCCCCCCACAGACGACCCGTTCGCACACGAACAGGAAGGCTTCCACAAGGGGCTTGGCGCACGTCAGCTCCAGATGATTGCCATCGGTTCCGCTATTGGTACCGGCCTGTTCCTGGGCACCGGTAGCCGCCTGCAGGACGCAGGCCCCATGCTCGCCGTCATCTACGCCGTCATCGGCTTCTTCGGCTACCTGATCCTTCGAGCCCTCGGCGAGCTGATCCTTCACCGCCCCTCCTCGGGCTCCTTCGTCTCCTACACCCGCGAATTCTACGGCGAAAAGGCCGCATTCGTATCCGGATGGCTGTACTGGCTGAACTGGGCAATGACCGCCGTTGCAGACGCCACCGCTATCGCCATCTACATCAGCTGGTTCGGTCGATACAACCAGTTCTTCGCAGACATTCCCCAGTGGCTTAGCGCATTCATCGTCGTTATCATCACCGTGGCTCTAAACCTCATCTCCGTGAAGCTCTTCGGTGAGCTGGAATTCTGGTTCGCACTCATTAAGATTCTTGCCCTGCTGTCCTTCATGGCGGTAGGTATCTGGTACCTGGTCTTCGGTGAGCCCATCAACGGCGTCACCCCCGGCCTGAGCCTTATTGCAGCCAATGACGGCTTCTTCCCCAACGGCATTCTTCCCGCTCTTATCGTGGTTCAGGGCGTTGTGTTCGCCTACGCCGGTATTGAGCTGGTCGGCACCACCAGTGGTGAAACCAAGAACGTTGAGAAGGTTATCCCTCGCGCTATCAACACCGTGATCTGGCGTATCGCGATCTTCTACGTTGGCTCCGTGGTTCTGCTCTGCCTGCTCATGCCCTACACCGCATACAAGGACGCAGAGTCGCCGTTCGTGACCTTCTTCGACGCTATCGGCATTGACGGTACCGCACCGATTATGCAGCTGGTCGTTATTACCGCGGCTGCTTCCTCGCTGAACGCTGGCCTGTACTCCACCGGCCGTATCCTCCACTCGATGGGTGTTGCAGGTTCGGCACCGAAGTTCACCACCAAGGTGTCCCGCTCCGGCGTTCCGGTGGCAGGTATTCTGCTGACCGGTGTGATTGGCCTCTTCGGCGTTGTGCTGAACTTCTTCGTTCCCGAGCAGGCGTTCGAGGTCGTGCTGAACATCGCATCCGTGGGCACCATGGCTAGCTGGGCGGCTATCGCAATGTCGCACCAGAAGTACCTGAAGCTGGTCGGCGAGGGCAAGTACAAGCGCCCCAACTACCGCGCACCCGGCGGTCGCTTCAGCGACTGGGCTGTGATGGTGTTCCTCGCTGTTGTGCTGGTGCTGATGGCACTGGATTACCCGGTCGGCACCTACACCCTGGCATCGCTGTTGCTGGTTATCCCGCTGCTGATTATCGGCTGGTACACGGTTCGTGACCGCGTCAACGAGATTGCTCGCGTCCGTGAAGGCTACACCGGTTCCGTGCCTGTGATTGCTGCCCGCCCCGTGGTGAAGAAGCTCGTGTCGGAGCCTCGTACCCACATTGACCTGGGTGAACTGGACGCTGAGGACGAGGACAAGCCGAAGGGCAACTAACCCGACCGGTTGCTTCCAGTCCCGGTGATACCCCGGTGGAATCCCGGTGAAGGCGATGAGGGGGTTCTAGACCCTAGCCCGTAGGTTCCAGGAGCTCTAGGGCCCCCTCCCTGCACGTCTTTTCGTGTTCGTTCCGTATTACATCCGTGTAATACATAAAGCAAAGTACATATCTACAGCATTTCTAATACGGTGTGTCCTGCAATATATTTTGAGATAATAGATATCCGCAGTGACCACCAGATGCACAAAGAAGTTTTGTGCAGATATTCAAAGGAGAAAATCATGACTGAACGTCCTAGCGCACACGCGGTGGAATTTGTTGACGTCGCCTCGATGGCGAAGTGGATTCAGAAGGACGGCGTAGGCAACATCATTGCCGGCATGGTCGACTTCCTCGAAGAAGACTTCAAGAAGTGGCAGAGCTTCGACAAGATTCCGCGCGTCGCCTCCCACACCCCCTTCGGTGTGATTGAGCTGATGCCCACCTCCGACAACATCACCTACTCCTTCAAGTACGTGAACGGCCACCCGTCGAACCCGGCACGCGGCTTCCAGACCGTGACCGCATTCGGTCTGCTCGCTGACGTGGACAACGGCTACCCGGTGTTCCTGGCTGAGATGACCCTGCTGACCGCGCTGCGTACCGCTGGCGTGTCCGCCATGGTTGCTAAGCACCTGGCACGCAAGGATTCGAAGAAGATGGCAATGATTGGTACCGGCTCGCAGTCTGAGTTCCAGGCGCTGGGTATGCGCGCTGTGCTCGGCATTGAGGACCTGTCCGTCTACGACGTTGATCCGCACGCGATGGAGAAGTTCCGCCGTAACCTGGAGCCGCTGGGCTTCCGCATCCACCTGGCTAAGGACGTGGACGAGGCTGTTGAGGGTGCAGACATTATTACCACCTGCACCGCCGATAAGCAGCAGGCGAAGGTTCTGCTGGACCGCCAGGTGAAGCCCGGCGTGCACCTGAACGCTATTGGTGGCGACTGCCCCGGCAAGACTGAGCTGGAAAGCGAAATTCTGGACCGCTCCACCGTGTTTGTTGAGTTCCCGCCGCAGACCCGCATTGAGGGCGAGATTCAGCAGAAGGACCCGGACTTCCCGGTGGTGGAGTTCTGGAAGGTTCTGACCGGTGAGGAGCCGGGCCGCGTGTCGGATGAGCAGATTACCCTGTTTGATTCGGTGGGCTTCGCGATTGCTGACTTCTCGGGTCTGCGTTATGCCCGTGCGGCCACGCAGGACACCGACCTGCAGCAGTTCATTGACCTGGTTGCTAGCCCGGATGATCCGAAGGATCTGTACTCGCTGGTGAACGTTAACGTTCCGGTGGGCTAAAGGACTAAGCAGCCTGACGCTGAGTGGCCTTGAGCTGGCGGGCCTGTAGGTGCGCCAGCATGGGCTGCGAGGTTGAGAGTGAATAAAGTGAGGGCCGGGGAGTGGTGATACTCCCCGGCTCCTTTATTAAAGACATAAGTAGATGCTGCGGGTCCCATTAGGAACACCAACCTCACCGCATATCCAGACACGATATACACCTCTCACTTATGCTGGTATAATTAAGGCAGTTATTTGGTAATTTTAGATTTCTTCCAGAGTTTCTAATATTTTTGGGTTCTCCAGCGGGGGTTCAACTCCCCCGAGGATATGGATTGTGGTTATCGCTGTATTTTTCAATATCCTATATGTATATATGATGGATGGTGATTCTATGAAGGATAAACATACTACCCACAAAATTGGAAAATTTACATTCTTGGTAATTGTAACCTATATGTTCAATGTTCTAAATTCCATATCCGCGTCGGTTATGCTGGAAGGAACCTATTTTTACCAGATATCTAATACAAAGCCTGGAAATGGAATTATCCATTTCCAGGCTTTACATTTATAGCCATTGACCTCATCTACTGGCGGGTGGCAATAATTTCGCGCGCCTTCGCTACCTTCGCGTCACGATAGGCCTTCAACTCATTCAGCAACGCCTGATTCTTCTCAATCAAAGGCCCCTGATAGGACGCCTCAATATCACCCAGGCGCTGAGCCAGCCTCACCTTCTCGCTACATTGAGCTTCAATGGTTGCCAGGCGGATAACCTCCTCCAACACTTTGGGATCATCAGCATTCAGACTGGCCAATTCTTTACTCGTCCATTCACCGTCCCCGGTGCGAGGCGTCAACCCTTTCTCACGCTGGCAGTCCCACCATTCTGAGCGGGCTTTCTTCCATTCAGGGTCACCCTGCGCACGCAGGTATGCTTCACTACGGATACGACCGACAGGGCGGTACTTTTCCTCATCAGCCACATCAAAATAGAGCATATCCAGTTCTTCCCGATGCTCTTCGCGGCAGCTGGCCCTGACGTCTTCAGGGATGCTCTTATAAATCCTATCCTGCTCTTCTCCGACTTTGAGGAACGTAAAATGATTCGCCACATGCTTCACATTCCAGAGGCCATACTGGGCGGCCTTGCCAGAAACCCAGCCGTTTTCTAGAATTTCAAAATCGTATCCTTTTTTCGCATAGCACTCTTTACGAATCAACAAATGCGCCCTATATGTTATATCTTGGGCCTGGTCACTCATGTCATATTCATCGAGCGGAAGAGTAATATAGTTATTTTCAAAATCCAGCTGGGCTTTGAGGCTAGTATCTTTAGGCGCAGCGGCACAGGAACTTAAAGCTAAAGCAAAGCAGGCGAGTAGGGCAGAAGATTTCTTCATTGTTACCGACTCCTTTCAGGGGAATGACGTCGCGGTCATTCATATGCACAACCCGCAACCATTGGCGAGCCGAAGCCAGGAAATCCATCGCATACCCTAAACCGAAATTGAGAGTGCGATTCTCACATCTCCTGTGATTTGCGTTAACACTAACACGCCTAGGTAATTCCATGCGTGGTTTAAGCCACCCCAACCCCCAACAAAAAAGGTTCCGACGCGCACACAACGCATCGGAACCTTTAAACACCTCATAAACAGCCGCCAGGCTACGACGGAATCTGGCCAAACACATGGCGGCGAACCCACGCATGCATCGCAATACCCGCAGCCGTCGCCGCATTCATCGAACGCGTTGACCCAAACTGCTCAATCGACAGAGTATCCCTAGCCGCTGCATGCAACTCCTCCGACAAGCCCGGGCCCTCCTGACCAAAGACCAGCACACACTTCTTCGGCAGGTCATAGGTCTCCAGGGGCACCGAATCCGGAAAAATATCAATACCAATAATCTCCAGACCCTCAGCCTGCGCCCACGCCACAAAATCCTCAATCGTCGGATGATGACGCACATGCTGATAACGATCCGTTACCATCGCACCACGACGATTCCAGCGGCGACGCCCAATAATATGGACCTCCTTCGCCAACATCGCATTCGCCGTGCGTACCACCGTGCCAATATTCAAATCATGCTGCCAATTCTCAATCGCCACATGAAAATCATGGCGGCGCGTATCCAGGTCAGCAATAATCGCGTCCATCGACCAGTAACGGTACTTATCCACCACGTTACGGCGGTCACCCTCACGCAGCAGCTCCTCATCCCAATGGTCACCCTCAGGCCACGGGCCCTCCCACGGGCCCACACCCACCTCAAAACGGGCAGTACCCTGCTCAGTACCCTCAACAGCCTCAGCTACAGCCGCCTCCGCAGGCACAGCCTCAGCAGGTACAGCCTCAGCCGCATCACGATTCTCAACCATCACAACCACCTTCACGCCAACAACCAGCGCCACTCCGGCGCCCACAGAGCCATCTTACAGACAAAAACCCGCACCACCAGCCACACACAGTAGCCAGCGGCACGGGTTCACCCGCCGCAACGGGAACGTCTTAAAAATTCACGAGATCCTAGTCCAAGCCAGTAGAGACTAGTCCAGGCCCAGCTCATCCTTCGAGTACGCGTACAGGCACGGAACGCCCGCAACCTCTTCCACATGCTCCTTAGCGCCGGTCGCACGGTCAACAATCACAGCAACCGCCACAACCTCAGCGCCAGCCTTACGCAGCGCCTCAACAGCAGTCAGCGCAGAACCACCGGTAGTGGAGGTGTCCTCCACAGCAACCACGCGGCGACCCTCAACGCTCGGGCCCTCCACCTGACGGCCCATGCCGTAAGACTTCTGAGCCTTACGCACCACAAACGCGTCAATCGCACGGTCCTGATCACCAGCAGCACGCATAATCGCGGTACCCACCGGGTCAGCACCCATGGTCAGGCCGCCAGCAGCCTCAAATTCGATGCCGTTCTTATCCAGCAGGTCCAGCATGACCTGACCGACCAGGCGAGAAGCCTCGTGGTGCAGGGTAATGCGGCGCAGGTCAACGTAGTAGTCGGCTTCCTTGCCGGAGGCGAGGACCACGTGCCCGCGCACCACAGCCAGCTCCATAATCAGCTGGCGCAGGCGTTCACGGGCTTCTTCAATGGGGAGGTTTTCAGAAAGCTTAGTCATAGTTCCAGTGTAGCGGCTCACGTGCAGGCGGCGCAGGCTATTCCCTGTGCTATTCCAGCGCTAGGTTATTCCACCACACGACCCACCGACGGCGGCAACGCGGCGCGCAGCTTCGTCAGCATCTCCTCATACTCGGCGGTCGGGTCGGAATCAGCCACGATAGCGCCACCCGCGGCAAGAGTCACCGCGCCGTCATCGTGCGCCACAAGCGTGCGAATCACAATCGACAGGTTCGCCGAACCATCCGCCGACACAAAGCCTAGAGCACCCGAATACACGCCGCGAGCGCGACCCTCCAGGCGCTCAATGATCTGCATGGTTGAGGGCTTCGGCGCGCCAGTCATCGAACCACCCGGGAAGCACGCCCGCGCGGCAGCCACCGCGCTCACACCCTCACGCAGACGCGAGCTGACCGTAGACACCAGCTGGTGCACCGTCGAATAGCTCTCCACGCCCATGAGTACCGGCACGCGCACGGACGCCGGGTCAGACACCGTGGACAGGTCATTACGCAGCAAATCCACGATCATGAGGTTCTCGGCGCGGGTCTTCTCATCGGTACGCAACCAAGCTGCGGCCGCGGCGTCTTCCTCCGGGGTGGCCCCGCGCGGCACCGTGCCCTTAATCGGCTTCGTCTGGGCATTACGCTGCTCATCCACGCTCAAAAAACGCTCCGGCGAGGAAGAAAGCACCGAAAAATCACCGCACCGCAAATACGCCGCATACGGCGCCGAATTGTGGGCGCGCTGGCGGCGGTACAGCTCAAAGAAAAGCTCCGGGCTCGGGTTGGGGATGCGCGCGTTCGTCTGCGCGGTCAGGCACACCTCATAGCTGTTACCCTCGTAGATTTCGTGCTGACTAGCACGAACGGAGTCCATGTAGGCTTCCGCGGCGGGTGCCGGGAAGAGCAGGAGCTCGGCAAGCTCAGGGGCATTGACGGGGGCGTTGACGGGAGCATTTTCGGAGGCGCACTCCCCCGCCGTATTCAGTACCGCATTCAGCACCGGGGTCAGCGCCGCACTCAGCAGCCGCTCCGCCGCCTCACACCACGGCTCATCGCCCACCAGCCAGCTACGCGCCGCACGACCCGGGCGCGCATGCTCGTGCACCAGGTAGCGGACCGCCGGCAACCACAGAGAATCCGGGGTCGGCGCCTCATGCGCCGGCAGGTAGCCGGGCACCGGGTAACCGTGCTCCAGACCCATGGCGGCACGCGCCTCATAGCCGAAATAGCCCACGTAACCGCCACGCAAACCCGCGGGCAGACCGGTCGCCGCCGCGGCATCCGGGTGCACGCGCGGTGCGCAGGCGAGCGCCGCCTCCAGCTGGGCGAAGGGGTCTTCCCCGCCGGACTCAGCCGCCGCACGCGCCGAATCCACGCGCAGGGGCGACAGCTGCGCCGGAACCACACCCACATACGAGGCAACCGACATGGGCGACTCCTCGCGCGCGGAATCCAGCCAGAAGGAATACTCAGCGCCACCGCTCAGCAGCGGGTACGCCTCCTCGCAGTTCGCCGCGAAAGGAAGCGGGCGCACGATAAGCTCCCGCGTCTGCGCATCCCACGGGATGCTCTGCAGAGTACTCGGCAGGGCATTCGGGGAGGCAGATGCGGGAGCGTTCGGGGTAGAAAAAATACGGTCCGCGGAAGTTTTAGTCACGGACTCCATTGTATGGCGTGCAGACGAATTGGCGGTTTAGTGAACGACTGCGGGTGCTTCGCCGTTTTCGCTGGTCATCGGCAGGCCGGCAGCAAACCACGCACTGGTGCCGCCTGCAATGTTGTGTGCGGCGTAGCCGTGCTCACGCAGGAAGGTTGCCGCGCGGTTCGAACGGCCGCCACCGTGGCAGATGACGTAGAAGTCCTCACCGGGTGCGGGCAGCTCAGCCAGACGCTCAGCGATGGTGCCGAGGGTGATGTGCTTGGCGCCGGTCGCGTGGCCACCCTCCCACTCGTAGTCTTCACGCACGTCGATGATGGTTGCGCCTTCGGGAACGTCGCGGGGGTCAACCTGGGGTACAGCGGTCATGGGGTTCTCCTTTGAAATGGTTAAAAATGAGCCGGTCGGCACGGCGGGGTGCCGGGTGGGCATAGTTATGGTTCCACTCTAGCGCTTTGGGGGTGCGTGGCGCATCTAGCCCGGTATTTGGGGGTTTGCGAGATTCGGAAGCAGTGCATACGAAAAAATCGAAATGGTTTTTCATGCACTGAATAAGAGTTTATTCTGTGAAATATAGGTGCGTGCCATGTATACATATGCATGGGCAAGGGTATACACTTATACACATATTGCCCGGGTCACACAGAACCCCGGGCTTGCACAGAAAAGAATTACCACCATGTCCAACACCATCACAGGTGCCGAACCCAAGGACACCAAGACCTTCTTCGGCCACCCGAGCATGCTCGCGAACCTGTTCACCGTAGAAATGTGGGAGCGCTTCTCCTTCTACGGCATGCAGGGCATCATGATCTACTACCTGTACTACACCGCCGACAAGGGCGGCCTGGGCCTCGACAAGGACCTCGCCACCGGCGTTATCGGCGCGTACGGTGCAGTCGTGTACCTCATGGCAATCCTCGGCGGTATCCTCGGTGACCGCATCCTCGGCCCCGAGCGTACCCTATTCTACTCCGCCATAGGCATCATGGCGGGTCACGTCTCCCTCTCCCTCATCCCCGGCGTCCCCGGCGTGGTGATTGGTCTGCTGCTGGTCGCTATCGGCTCCGGCGGTCTGAAGAGTAACGCATCCGTGCTGGTCGGCTCCCTCTACTCGGACAACGACCACCGCCGCGACGCGGGCTTCACCATCTTCTACATCGGCGTGAACACCGGTGCACTCATCGGCCCGATTCTGACCGGTTGGGGCTGGAGCACCGGCGGTTTCCACCTCGGATTTGGCCTGGCTGCTATCGGTATGGCTGCCGGCCTGATTCAGTACTCGCTGACCCGCAAGAACCTGCCCGCCTCCGTACACCACGTGGGCACCCCCTTCACCAGCGCTCAGAAGCGTAACTTCTTCCTGGCACTGGTCGGTATCGTGGTCGTTCTCGGTATCCTGCTGGCAACCGGCCTGATGACCGCAGACAACCTCAAGAACTGGGTCATGGGCTTCATCTTCATCGGCGCTATCGCCCTGTTCGCTCAGCTGCTGACCGCTAAGGACGTCACCGCGGATGAGCGTTCCCGCGTCACCGCATTCATTCCCCTGTGGATTGCAAACGCCGTGTTCTGGGCACTGTACCAGCAGCAGTTCACCGTCATGGCGGTGTACTCGGATGAGCGTCTTAACTGGAACATTCTGGGCATGGAGCTGAGCCCGAACCTGGTCAACTCCATCAACCCGATCTTCATCATCGTCTTCGGCATGATGTTCTCCGCCCTGTGGACCAAATGGGGTGACCGCCAGCCGGTCACCACCCTGAAGTTCTCCGCAGCGCTGATTATCATCGGCCTGGCGTTCTGGATCTTCCTCGCTCAGGCGGGTGTTCAGAGCGTGAACGTCGGCTGGATTGTGCTGATTCTATTCGTCTGCACCATCGCTGAGCTGATTATTTCCCCGGTGGGCATTTCGCTGGCGACCAAGCTCGCACCGAAGGCGCACCGCGTGAACATGATGGCGCTGTACTTCACCTCCGTGGCAATGGGTACCGTGCTGTCGGGTTGGTTGGCTCAGTTCTACAGCATGGAAACTGAAGTTCCCTACTTCACCTGGATGGGTATTATCACCATCGCGACCGGTGTGCTGCTGTTCCTGGTGCACAAGCCGGTTCAGAAGATGATGCGCGGCGTGAAGTAGCCACAAAGTTGCTTATCTACACTGCCAACTCGCTGCTTCGGGCAGCGTGAGCGTGTAGATGTGAGGGCCCAGAATCCTTGAATTACCAAGGGTTCGGGGCCCTTGCTGTACGCCCTGGTACATGCTCCAGTGTATGCCCCGGTGTATGCTCCCGGCAGTCGGAGCCCCGGAATGTCGAGGGGGGTTCAGGAGGGGCGTTCGGAGCATGTTCCTTAATGAGACAATCCGCGCAGATTTTCTTATTAAGCGCCTTAATAAGAAAATTGAAGTGTATTGTCTTATTAAGACCCCTCAAGCACGACCAGCATTAACGACACCCAGGAGGAGGAACCATGCCCTCAGCCACCACCTGGCCCGCCCTCACATGGGAGCCGCAAACCCCCTGGGTTCACCGGGACGCCCTCGCCTCCCGACGCGCAACGCGCCGCAACTCCGGCACCTTCTCCAGCGCCGTACCCGCTTCCATTGCCGCACTCAACGTCGAACTCAGCCCCGCACTGCGAGCGCGCCTCCAGGAGAACGCCACCGCAATGACCCGCTTCGATGAGCGGCTCCACCACATCGGCGGCATCCCCTTCTCTGCGGTTCTTCTGCGTGGCGAATCCGCCTCCAGCTCGCAGATCGAAAACCTCACCGTTAGTGCCCGCAAGCTCTCACTGGCTGTCCTGGGTGCAAGCGGGTCGAAAGTTGGCGTTAACGCCGAGCTGGTGGCACGCAACGTTCACGCCATGCGTGCAGCCTTGAACACCGCAGAAAACATTAGCGTCGATAACATCCTCGCGATGCACCGCGAACTGACCCGCGGCCTACAGCAGGACTCCGGCGTACTCCGCACCCAGTGGGTGTGGATTAAGGGCGATTCGCCGGTAACCGCCGACTATGTGGCGCCGCATCACGAGAGGGTTCCTGCCGCCCTCGAAGACCTTGTAGCCTTCATGAACCGCCGCGATATTGACCCCCTCGCGCAGGCGGCTATCGCGCACGCCCAATTTGAAACGATTCACCCTTTCACTGACGGCAACGGCAGAACCGGGCGAGCCCTCATCTCCGCGCTCCTGCTCGCCTGCGGCGTCACCCGCCACGTGATTCTGCCCGTCTCCTCCGGGCTGTTGCACGATACCGATGGGTACATTCAGGCGCTCACCGACTACCGTGCAGGCGATGCCGAGCCCATCATCGAGCTCTTCATCGACGCCACACAGAAGGCAATTACCAACGCAGAAATCCTGGCGCAAGACATTGAAACCCTGCGCGATGAGGTGCTGTCCATTGCCCAGCGTAAAACCCCTCTCCTGCGTTCCCTCACCGACCTGTGCTGTACCGAGCCCGCCTTCACCGCACGCATGGTGGAGGAACACACGCGGGGGTCCCGGGCTAGTGTGTATCGCCTCCTCAACCGCATGGTGGAGTTGCAAATTCTGCGTGAAGAACGCGTCAAAATTCAGGGGCAAAAAGTGTGGACTGTCCCCGCTCTCAACCGCGCCCTCGACGACTTTGCAGCACGAGCGGGACGGCGCGGATAGATGCGCCTCCGGGTTCGATAACCCACGCGAAAATTCTGCGGCTGTAGGCGGGTTCCCATGCACGGAACTGTGACGATTTATGTCTCCGCATGAACACACATGACGAACATTAGAGTCAAAAAGGACGTATTAAGCCACGAACAGAAATCTACTAGACAGCCCTCAACCACGGGTCTAAGGTGAATCCATAACAAACCGGAAGGCCCCTTCCGGAACAACCCTTCAACCCTAAGCCGAGGAGAACATCATGGCACTTTACCTGGTAGAACTGACCCCCGCGCAGCCGTCCAAGGACGAAGCAACCGCACTCATCGAGACCGTCAACTCGTCCCTGAGCCACGGCGCAGAGCTCATCGAAACCCAGGTCTCCGCAGACCACAAGATTGTCTTCGTCATCGTCGAAGCTGAGAGCACCGCATTCGGCCCCGACCTCACCGCAGCCATCGGTGAGCGCGCAGCCGTCGCAGGCCCCGACGCAGTCCGCCTGGTCGGCGCAGAGCTCGAAGACATCAAGAAGCTCAAGAAGGACGCAGACTACCTGGTTGAGTGGGACATCCCCGCAGAAATCACCATGGAACAGTACCTGACCCGCAAGAAGGCAAACGCCCCCAAGTACGCTGAAGTACCCGAGGTTTCCTTCCTGCGCACCTACGTTCGCGAAGACACCGCAAAGTGCCTCTGCTTCTACGACGCACCCGACGAAGAAGCTGTTGTTCGCGCCCGTAAGGCCGTCAGCACCCCCATTGACCGACTGTTCAAGCTGCACGCATAGATGTGACACTCCCCGCTTAGGAGAAACCCCATGTCCGAGTTCACTCTCGAACCCCTCTACGACTACCCCCAGCGCGAGCAGGTGCTCGCACTCGCCCGAACCCACGCTAGCGCGGTTGACCGTGGCGAGCGTTCCCCCTTCGAGAACCTGCGCGAAATCGCTAAGGACGGCCTGATTACCCTGGGCCGTGACGGCGGCTCCCTGGTCCCCCAGGTTTCGGTAGCGTTCGACCTTGCCACCGAGGATGCCTCCACGGCGTTCTCCCTGTGGGCTCACCGCTCCACCATCGCGTTCTTTGACGCTGTGGGCCGCGAGCTGCCCGAGGGTCTGGCGGATGCAACCGTCAGCGGCACCACCGCGATGGCGGCAGCGTACAAGGAGGCTTCGGGCCTGGCACCGATTAAGGTTGAGGGCACTCTCGTTGAGGGCGGTCTGAAGCTGAACGGTTCCGTGTCGTGGGCGTCGAACCTGTACCCGGGCGGCGTGATTGTTCTTCCGGTGGCTGTGCAGAACGCCCCGGAGAGCCACCCGAACCGCTACATCGTGACGGTTCGCCAGAACGTTGAGGGTCTGAGCGTTGACTACCACCGCAACCTGCTGGCACTGAACGGCACCGAGTCTGGCACTCTGAAGTTCGAGGACGTTTTCGTTCCGAGCGAGGACATTCTGAGCGACAATATTGAGGCGTTCCTGCACGATGTGACCGCGCCGTTCCTGCTGGTTCAGTCGTCGTTCTGCCTGGGTCTTGCCGCTGGCGCCCTGCAGGAGGCTGCTAAGCACCTGGACGTCTCTCAGGGCGTGTTCCGCCCTGAGTTCCCGCTGATTCTGACCGAGTACCAGAGCCTGCGTGAGGAACTGATTCGTCTGGCGTCTGAGCCGGAGCGTGCTGAGCGTCGTGACCTGCTGAGCTTGCGTTTGGGTGTTTCGCACTTTGCGACCATTGCTACTCACTTTGAGCTGCAGGTTGTTGGAGGCGCCGGTTACGTGGCTACTTCCCCGACTGCTCGTCGCCTGCGTGAGGCGTCGTTCCTGCCGGTTCAGTCGCCGACCGAAGGTCACCTGCGATATGAGTTGGCGCGTTACGATCACCTGGAGAACCTGCGTGACGCTCTCTAAGCTAATGAGCTACGTATAGCGAGTGTTTTTATTCGCTCTTTGCATCAATACCCCGTATGTGCTTTGAATTGCATATACGGGGTATTGATGCATTCTGGGCTATATACGGGATATGGAGCCCACAATAAAAGAAGACTATGCCCTAATTAACGTATCTCTGCTCATATTTATAGGCGTTTAGCTGTGACCTACACCCATATGCGCGTAGAATTATGTGGAATTTTATACACCACCACATTCACCTCAGGAGCTCCCTTTGAGCATCTCTAAACTTCTCGGCTTTGACTGGTCGATTCACGGCGACGGTCGAAGCATTCAGCCCGGTTCCTTCGTCGCCCCGAACGAGCGCCTCGCCTGGCCGATTACTATCGGCATTGGCGCGCAGCACGTGGTTGCAATGTTCGGCGCAACCTTCCTCGTGCCGATTATTACCGGCTTCCCGCCGGCAACCACCCTGTTCTTCTCGGGTCTCGGCACGGTCCTGTTCCTGCTCATTACTCGCGGACGCGTCCCCTCCTACTTGGGTTCTTCGTTTGCGTTCATTGCGCCTCTGGCGGCTGCCATGAACTCGCACGGCCCCGCTGGCGCCCTCGGCGGCATCGTTATGGCGGGTATCGCCCTGTTCCTGGTCGGCTTGATCGTTCAGTTTGCTGGCACCGGCTGGCTCACCAAGCTCATGCCGCCGGTTGTCACCGGCTCGATTGTGGCGCTGATTGGTTTCAACCTGGCAAAGAGCGCTAAGGACAACTTCATGGTGGCACCGGTGACCGCGCTGGTGACCCTGTGCTCCATCATCCTGATTTCGGTGCTTTTCAAGGGCATCATTGGTCGTCTGTCCATTCTGCTGGGTGTGGGTATCGGCTACATCACCGCTGTGATTCGCGGCGAGGTGAAATTCGAGAAGATTCAAGAGACCGTACAGGCTCAGGGCTTCATTGGCCTGCCGCAGTTCCAGACCCCCGAGTTCCACTGGGAGCTCGCCGGCCTGTTTATCCCCGTGATTCTGGTGCTCGTGGCTGAGAACATCGGTCACGTGAAGTCGGTGGCTCAGATGAGCGGCGAAAACCTGGACGACTACTCCGGCCGCGCCCTCATGGCGGACGGCCTGGCAACCACCATCGCAGGCATGGGTGGCGGTTCGGGTACCACCACCTACGCTGAGAACATCGGCGTGATGGCTGCGACCAAGGTGTACTCCACCGCGGCGTACTGGGTGGCGGCTATCTTCGCGATTGTCCTGTCTCTCTTCCCGGGCTTCGGCGCGGCTATTGCATCCGTTCCCGCGGGTGTTCTGGGCGGTGCCGCAACCGTACTGTACGGCATGATTGGTATGCTCGGCGTTCGTATTTGGAGCGAGAACCGCGTGAACTTCTCGAACCAGATCAACCTGACCACCGCCGCTGTGGCGCTGATCGTGGGTATCGCGGACTACACCTGGACCTTCGGTGAGCTGTCCTTCGCCGGTATTGCTCTGGGTACCGCTGCGACCCTGATTATCTTCCACCTGATGACCTTCATCGCGAAGTACACGAAGGCTGCTGGCGACCCGTTGGAACCCTTCGATCCTGAGAAGAGCACTGAGGTGCACTAGGCGCCTGACCGCCCGTTGGAGTAATACTCCTGAGGCGTAGGCTGCAGAAAAGCGGCCCGGATGGAAACCAATCCATCCGGGCCGCTTTTGTTGTTAGCCCGATGTTCGATTAGGCCAGGCGGTATGTCGTATTGCGGTTGCCTCGACCACCTTCACGCACGATTACGCCCTCTTGAAGAAGCTTTGTCAGAACGTACCGGACCTGCGGCTTCCGCAGCTCAGCAAAAGGCCCGGGAAGAGCACCCATGATGTCGTCGATACCGGCGGGGTGACGTAGCGAGCGCAGAGCGAGGAGCACCGCCTCCTGACGGCTGCTGGGAACCGTAGGTGACGATTGGCGCGGGCCTGCTTCCGACTTCTGCTTCGGTGAACCGACGTCGGCGGCACGAGCACCAACCAGAGGCTCCCGGCTAATAATCGCGGTAAAACGAATGACCCCATCAATGAATTGGATGGGTTTCAGCCCTGCCTGACGCACCGCCTCCTGGGCAGTGTAGATGCCGCTACCCTCGCCCTCGATGACTCGGTATCCGTCGTCGGGGGTTGTTACGTGCGTGCAGACGTCATACAGGCGGTCGTTCACGCGGGAACGTTCTCCATACTCTTGCAGGCGCTGGAGAGTGATTCCGTATAGACCACCAGGGTTCTCTACAGAGATTCGGTCGGGGAAAATCCTGACGCGCACCTCTTCGGTATCTGCTTTGGGGTTGAGGCTGCGGTGTACGAGTGCATTCGACAGAATCTCACGAAGGGCAATATCGGGTACTTCCTGCCCGTTGATGAGATGCCCATTGGACAGCTCGACAACCGGGTGTGCCAGGTTCCGATTGATCCATGCCAGAGTCTCTTCGAGCATGGCGGGGATGGGGCCGTCCGCCTCGAATTTGTCGAGGTTGCGAGCTTTACCGTTTGGGTCGATGACGACTCCAGTGACTTTGAGCGAGGGCCTGAACTCTTGGGGGTAAGAACCCAAGGCGTACAGGCCGGCAAGGGAAAGGTTGTCGGTTCCGAGGGCAATAATTCCCTTGCGGCGGAGCACTTCTTCATCGGAGCTTCCAGCAAGGCGGCGTGATTTAGCGCGTACGTCTCGCAGATAAGCAGTTTTGAGGCCTTCGTCTAGGTCAGCTATGGAGGTGTATTCCACCGGCTCCTCATCGAATCCGGTGCGTGTCCGCTGAGCCACCATCAGGTCGGTTTCGTGGCGGCTCATTTCGTGGTCACCGTCGCCGGAACGCACGTACGCTTTACCGCCAATGTAGGCGGGTCGTTCGTAGGGAGGCAGCGGAGGAATTGTGGCAACAAAGATTTTGGTGCCTTCATAGAGGATAGTGCCAGATTCCATGGTGTTCGGAGGCTTGAGGCCCCTGCGGAGCTTGTTACCGAGGGTTTTTTCTAGGTCTGCAGGGTCGTATACGCCTACAGGTGCAAAGTCATTATTCTCATCGAGTCCACAGATAATGATTCCGCCCGTGGAACTATTGGAGAAGCTACTAAGGGTTGCGTCTAGGCTTCCGGGGTAGCCTCCGTGGGCTTTTTTAACCTCGATAAACTGCGTATCGCTACCGTGAGTACGCAGTAGTTTGATGGTTTCAGTAAGCCATTCGGGGGTCCATTCCACGTTGTTCATACAAAAATTTTAGTCTAGACACAAATCAGATGTAAATCAGACACAAAAATTTGAGTCTAGACATAAATTTTTATGTCTAGACTCAAATTTTTTATGTGTAGACATAAAAGTTTATGTCTGAGTTATGTCTGCGGAGGCTGACCCAGCCGCTAGTGCTGGATAGCAGTGCTAGGCGGCTAGGACCGTTCGGCGAGCATCGCCTCAATCGTCTGCGCCACACCGTCCTCATGGAAGGCCGGGCAGGTGCGCCCCACCTTCGCAATGAGCGCCGGCTGACCCGAGGCCATAGCGAAGCCTTCCCCCGCCCAGCAGAGCATCTCAGCATCGTTCGGCATGTCACCGAACGCCATCACCTCGTGCGCCTCAATGCCGTGGCGTGCCGCGAACTTCTCCAGGATCCGTCCCTTATTCACGGTCTTAGAGCCCATCTCAACGAGCGGTTCACCAACTACGCCGCGGGTCACCGACACCAGCGAACCCACCGCCTGATGCACGCGCGCCTGCAGAATATCCGGGTCCATGCCGGGCACACGGATCAGGTACTTAATGACCGGGGTTGAGCCAATTCGTTCCAGGGAATCAGCAATACTCGACTCAATAACGCGGGCGCCCTCAAGCACCTCACCGCCGTCGTGAGGCCCCTGAATATAGACGGTGTCTACGGTTTCCAGGGTGTAGGTGGCGTCGGGGAACATGGGTTCTAGGAGTTCGTGGGTGCGGGCAATCACCGCGGGATCTGCGCCGTTGATCTCTTCTACCTCGTTCGCGCCCAGGTGGTACACCACGGCACCGTTGGAGCAGATGGCGTAGGAGTCGAAGTCGGTCTGCTCGCGCAGGGGCGTGAGCCAGCGGCTCGGGCGGCCGGTAACGAAGACGATATCGATCCCGGCGGCGCGGGCAGCCTCAAGGGCGCGCAGGGTCCGCGGACGGAACCGGAAATCGTGCCCGATGAGGGTGCCATCCAGGTCGCTGGCGATGAGTTTAATCATGCAGTGTTTGCCTTCAGTGGTGGGGTGTATCGGTGCTGGGCAGTGTACGGTGCTGGTCAGGGTATAGGGCTGGTTAGGGTGCGGGTCCTGGTGAGACTGTGCCGGTGTGCCGCTATGCCGCCGGTTCCGCGTAGGTGACGGTCAGGAACGCGCGACCCAGACCGTGGCCGAGCAGGTTAAAGTTCACGACGGCGGGGCTGGCGTTCTCGTCAATATCGAGCTTCTCCACGTCCACGGCGGTGACGCAGAAGATGTAGCGATGCGGGCCGTGACCAGCCGGAGGGGCAGCACCCAGGAAGCCCGCCACACCGGCGTCGTTGCGGTGCGTCAGAGCGCCGGCGGGTGCATCCGCGCCAGTGTCAATGCTGGTCACGTTGGCGGGAATGTTGGAGACAGTCCAGTGCCAGAAGCCGCTAGGGACCGGTGCGTCCGGGTCGAAGCAGGTCAGCACGAAGGACTTGGTGCCCTCGGGGAAGCCGCTCCAGGACAGCTGCGGGGAGCGGTCCTGACCGCCCGCCACGCCGAAAAGGGCGGAGAGCATCCATTCGGGGGCGGTGCCGCCGTCCTGAATGTCGGTGGAGGTCAGGGTGAATTCGGGCAGGTCGGGCAGGCCCGCGTAGGGTTCGCGGGGCAGGGGTGCGGTGCCGATGTTGGTCATGATGTTCCTCAATGGTGGGGTTCGGGTGGATATGGCGACGCCGGCGGACAGAGTGAGCTATCCGCCGGCGAGGCGTAGATTATTTAGCCGTCGAGTACGGCGTCAAGTTCTTCGCGGGTGGGCGGGTTAGCGCCCGCGCGGGAGACGGTGATGCCGGCTGCGGTTGCGGAGAAACGCAGCAGGTCGGCGATGTCTTCGGCGGTCAGTGCAGCGACCTTGGCACGCGCCTCAGCACCGACGATACCGCGGTCGAGCAGGCCCGCGATGAGTGCCGCCATGAGGGAGTCACCGGCACCGACGGTGTCCGCAACCTCAACGCGGTAGGCGGGCTGGGAAATACCCTCGGGGTACTTCTTGCTGTAGGCGATGGGGCCGTCCTCACCACGGGTAATGACCATCAGCTCGGCACCGAGGTCCAGCCAAGCGCGGGCGGTGTCTTCGAGGGAACGCTCGGGGTAGAGCCACTGCAGATCCTCGTCGGAGGCCTTGACCACGCTGGAGAGGGAGACGAACTTTTCGGCCCACTGTCGTGCCTGCTCCACGTCGTGAATGAGGGTGGGGCGGCAGTTGGGATCGTAGCTGAGCAGGGCGCTGTCGCGGGCGGCCTCGAAGGCGGCCGCGACAACGTGTGCGCCGGGCTCAAGCATGGCGGCGATAGAACCGGTGTGCACCGCGTCGGAGGTGCGGGCCAGTTCAGCCAGCTCCTCGGCGATAGCGTCCAGGGCCCACTCGATATCGAATTCGTATTCCGCCGCACCGTCGGCGCCAATGGTGGCCTGGGCGACGGAGGTTCGCTCCGCGGTGGGTTCGAAGGGCAGCTGCACCGAGGAGGCGTTCAGGTGCGCGTTGATGCTTTCACCGTAGGCGTCCGGGCCGTAGTGGCCGACAAAGTTGGTGGGGTGGCCGAGGCGGCATGCGCCAACGGCGACGTTCATGGGGGATCCGCCGGGGTAGGCGTGGGTTTCTCCGCCGTGCTGGTGGACGACGTCTACGAGTGCTTCACCGATTACAGTCAACATGGTTTCAATTCTACTCGGCCAGCCCGTTCGGGAGAGTGCGTTTTTGTGGGGATTTAAAGTGGTTTTGCTTTCCCTTCTGACGGGTTCTGTTGGCTTGCCGTGTGGGTTCACAAACTGCCTTCGGTCTCTTCTGACTTTTAGCCTCAATATCGCTGATTTTGAGGCTCTGGAAGGGTTTGTACGGGTTAGACTTAAACCGACGCCGGGTCTTACGCCCGGCCCGGTATTGACGCGACAGCATCGTCGCGCCTACCCTCCGACAACGAAGTTAGGAAGAAGGTCATACGTGACGACTGCAACCGCTACCTGGGTTAACCGTGAGGCTACCGCAGAGGAGCTGATCCCCCTCATCGGTAAGCTGCACCGCGAGAACGGCGTGGTGCTGAGCATTCACGGCCGCAGCCTGGTCAACAAGTCCGTCATTGAGCTGCTGAAGCTGCACGATTTCGTATCCCACATTGATGGTGCGCCCCTGAACCCCGCGCACTCCCTCGAGCTGGTTCGTGCTCTGACCGAGCTGAACCTGGGCGCTTGCTCGATTAACATCGCTGCCCTGCACAAGGCACACCGTGAGGCTGGCTCCCCCGAGCTGTCCATGTGGCTGCCCGAGCAGCTGGGTTCCTCCGTGAACCACCAGGGTGACCAGCCGAAGGAGCAGGACGTTGTGCTGTACGGCTTCGGTCGTATTGGCCGCCTGCTGGCCCGCATCCTGCTGGAGCGTTCCTCCTCGCCGCTGGGTTCCGGCCTGAACCTGCGCGCCGTGGTGGTGCGTAAGAACGGTGATAAGGATCTGGTTAAGCGCGCCTCCCTGCTGGAGCGCGACTCGGTTCACGGCCCCTTCAAGGGCGTTATTGAGGTGGATGAGGAGAACAGCACCATCATCGCTAACGGTGTTCCGGTCCGCTTCATTTACTCCTCGGACCCGAACACTGTCGACTACACCGAGTACGGCATTAAGGACGCCCTGCTGGTGGACAACACCGGCCGTTGGCGCGACGTTCCGGGCCTGGAGCAGCACCTGAACCGCCCCGGTATCTCTCGTGTTCTGCTGACCGCTCCCGGCAAGGGCGACATGAAGAACATCGTGTTCGGCGTAAACGACGACGTCATCACCGATGAGGACAAGATTCTCTCCGCCGCTTCCTGCACCACCAACGCGATTACTCCGGCGCTGAAGGTTCTGGATGACGCCTACGGTGTTGAGCGTGGCCACGTTGAGACCGTTCACGCGTTCACCAACGATCAGAACCTGATCGACAACTTCCACAAGGGTGACCGCCGCGGCCGCTCCGCTGTGCTGAACATGGTCATCACCGAGACCGGTGCCGCTAAGGCTGTTTCGAAGGCTCTGCCGCAGCTGGAGGGCAAGCTGACCGGTAACGCGATCCGCGTTCCCACCCCGGATGTCTCCATGGCGATCCTGAACGTGAAGCTGACCAAGCCCGCAGGTTCCGCTGAGGAGCTGAACGAGCTGTTCCGCCGCGAGTCCATTGATGGCGAGCTGCGCCGCCAGGTGGGCTACTCGGATTCCCCCGAGGCTGTTTCCACCGACTTCGTGGGTTCCCGCACCGCAGGTGTTGTGGACTCGCTGGCTACCGTGGTGACCGATGACTCCGCAATTGTCTACGTCTGGTACGACAACGAGTTCGGTTACTCCTGCCAGGTGATTCGCGTTCTGGAGCGTATGGGCGGCTACGACGTGCCCTCCTACCCCGCTAAGTAAGCTACCCCAGCTCATCTAGCACGCATATAACAAACCCACCGGTACATATAGCCATTTGGTTATATTGCCGGTGGGTTTGTTTATGAGGTTATATGCGCAAATAAGGGGTGTCGCACAGAAGCTCAGAAGAGCTACGCGAGCGGTGAATTACGCCTTACGGCGGTACACCACACCCTGATGCGCCCGCAGCGTGAAGCTCGAGGGCACCAGGCGGTTTGCCGCATCCACCTCAGACATGCTTATGAAGGCATGCAGGCTTAAAACCCTTACGCCTGACCGAAGACCTCGTTGAGGCGGGCAGTATAGTCAGCGAGATACTGTTCGACCTGCGGATTTTTAATCACGTCATAGCAAATAAAGGTGGGCAACTGGGTAGTACCCATGAACTCATGGGCCTTATGAAAGTGCATATAGAGGGCATCTACCCCGAGTCCCTCAAAGAAGTCGCCCTCCCGGGTAAAAGCTTCGCGAGGCGCGTTCCACGTCAGCGACAGCATATGCCGACGACCCTGAAGAAGACCGCCCGTGCCGTATCCTTCAGTGGGGCTGACCCTGTGGCGACCATCATTAGCGTACAGGGTACCCGCGCCCGCGGTAAACACCTCGTCCATATATTTTTTCACGGTCCACGGCTCGTGCATCCACCAACCGGGCATCTGCCAGATGACCGCATCCATCCACTGGAATTTTTCTACTTCCTGGTGAATATCGTACCCGTCGTCAATCACAGTTTCTCGCACATGATGACCGAGCGCCGATAACGTATCACGGGCTACTTGATGCAGGGTGTGGTTCAGGCGACCCGCCGAGTGGGCGAATGCTTTACCGCCGTCAATCAAAAGAATATTCACTGTAGTTCACTCCTTAAACTCAACACCGCGAGAACGGTTGGCTATATTCCAGCCGCTTGTTTCATAGTACAGGGCTACTACGCTGTGAATCAGCCCTTAAAATTACCGCTTACGGTAAATTACGCCTTACGGCGGTACACCACACCCTGATGCGCCCGCAGCGTGAAGCTCGAAGGCACCGGGCGGTTTGCCGCATCCACCAGATTAGAGGGAACCTTCACGGTCACATCCTTCGAGCCGGTATTCAGCGCCGCCCAGCCGCGCGTAAAGGTGCGGGTCTGAACCGTTCCCTGAACCACGATGCCACCCGCGGCGTCCCCCAGATCAAAGGTGAGCTCGGGGGCGTGCGGAATCTCATCGTAGGCGTCATGGTGGGTCGCGCTAATGCCGGTGAAGTTTCCCCCGCCAAAGACCCAGAAGCCGGCCAGGCCGTAGAGGAAGTTCTCGTCCGTACCGGTCAGAGGCGACTTCCGGCCGCTCAGGGGGGTGCGCAGAATCGTCACCTTCTTCTGCGTGGAGGCACCGCGCTTCAGGCCGGTGAGGTACACCCCGAGCGACACGTCGCCACCGGAACCGCGCGCAATATCGCGGCCTTGCATCACGGCGTAGGGCGAAGCCAGGTAATCGTTCGGGCCCCAGCCAAGCCACACCTCCTCGAAACCGCCGCCGTAGGCACTGTGGCGTTCCCACTTGCCCCAGCGCAGGCGCGACTCGGCAATATTGGGCACCAGAATCTTGCCGATGCCATTTAGTTCGGCGCCGGCAGAAGCCACCAGGCGGTCCAGGCCCTCACGAATCGTGGTCATAGACTGCACGCCCTGAATGGGCAGATTCAGACCGTAGTAGTCGTTCTCCACGTCGTTATCACCCATAACGCCGTCGAAGGGCGAGTCGCGCATCTCGCGCACCACTGAATCCACCCAGTACCAGCGGTAGCCGGGGTTCCACACCTGCATCTGATAGTGCTTGGAATAACCCTTCCACTCGATGCGGTCGCCGTTGAGGCGATGCGCAAAGAAATCCTTACCGGAATTCGCCAGCGAGACGGCCTGCGCGAAAGACAGACCCGAGGAGTAGATGGGACCCGGCTCGTAGGAGCGGGTGGAGGACAGGCACTTATAGGCCAGGACCACCATCTGCGGGGCGTGCTTCTTGAGGTAGCGGGCAGCCTCCAGCTCCCAGGGCTGCAGAATCGCCACGGAGTAATTCTTGACCGCAAAGTCGAGCTGCTGCTGGGTGATGGGTTTTCCGCCGTAGCGGACCCAGGCACCAAACTTTCCCGGGCCGCCGAGCCGTTCGAACTTACTCGTCGCCATCGTACTCCGGGTCGAATTCGGGGGCGCGAGGGGGCAGCTTGCCCAGCTCACGGTAGATCGTGTTGTAGCGGTCCATGACCAGGCGCAGCTGGAAGAAGCTGACGATACGGTCGTAGGCGTTCACGCAGTAACGTTCGTAGATGCTGGGCTCCTCCATGAGGGTGCGCAGCGCCGCCGCGAAGCCGTGAATATCGCCGGGGATGGTCAAGATACCGCAGTTACCGATTTCGTGGCCGTCGGGGGCGACCAGCACATCGTCGATGAGCTGGGACATACCGCCCACGTCGGTGCTGACCAGCGGGATGGACGCAGCCATCGCCTCGAGCGCCACAATCGGCTGACCCTCATTGTAGCTGGGCATGAGCAGCAGGTCGAAGCGGTCCAGCATGGCGCGCACATTCACGGTTCCGTGGAAGGTGATGTACTCGCCCATGTTGAGCTCTTCGATGGTGCGCAGGCACAGCTCGTAGTACTCGGGCAGGTGGTCCTTGGGGCCGAGCACATCCAGGTGGAAGTTCACGAGGCCCTGATCGCGCAGCACCGCGAGGGAGCGAATCAGGTCGGTGAGGCCCTTAATGGGCACCACGCGGGCGATAAACACGAAGCGCCACACGTGGCCGCGTCCCTCGGCGAGGATGCGCGCACGCGCCGCCTGGCGGGCGTAGTAGGCTTCAGCCACGGACTCGATGAGCATGCCGTTGGGCAGGATGATGGCGCGGTCCTTCTCGCCCTCGTTCATCTGGTCGATGGGCGCACCGATGCCGCGCGCCTCCTCCAGTGCCTTGGGGTACAGGTAGGTGGCCATGTCGGCGCTCGGGTAGCAGAAGCGACCCATCTCCAGGAACCAGACGGACCAGGCTCGCTCGTCAAGGGTGATGGGGCCCAGGCCCGGGTGCTCACGCTCCTCAGCGAGGAAAGCGTAGTCGGTGGTAATCGGCTTCGCCATGTTGCGCTCGAGCTTGGTGTTGATGGTGTCGCGAATGTACAGGTTGTGCTCGGTCAGCAGGAAGCTGGTGCCGTGGTCACGGGCGGCAGCGGCAGCGATGAGAGCCGCGTAGCCGGTGGTGTGGGCGTGGTACACGCGGGCGTGGGGCATCCGCTCGTGCAGCAGCGCGAAGAGGATGGAGACGAAGTCGCGCACCTTCCAGAAGAGCTCGCCGAAGGGAACCTCGCTGAAGAACCCGAGGTTGGCGATAACCTGCATGAACTCGCGGGTACCGAAGAGCCCAAAGAGGTTGTAGGTGCGGGTGGCGGGGTTGATGCCTTCGTCGTAGAGCTTCCAGAGGGGGTTGACGTCGCCGGCGATGAGCGCGTTGAAGCCCTGGATGAGTCGATCAGCCAGCTCTCGACGCTGCGGCATCTTCATGTGCAGGCTGTCGGGATCGCACTCGGCGGCGAAGGCAGCACGGTTGACGTCGAGGCTCAGGTAGATCACCTTAACCCACTTGACGTTCTTGGGCATGCCGTAGAGATCCTCGTGCGGCGAGTTCTTATCCCACGCGATGTGGATAATGCCGAAGGAAAGGTCGGGGTTCTCAGAGACGATATCGTGCACCACCGCGGAGACGCCACCCTTGAGGTAGGGGTAGGTGGACTCCATGATGATGGCGACATCGACATCCGGGTACTCGGGATCGGTGTAGTGCTCTCCGGGCTCCGGAAGCTGCAGGGGAGCATAGTGGTTTCGGTACATCTGTTCAGTCATTGGTTGTGTCTTTCGCGGGCCGTGCTACGTGGTGTGTTCTTGGCCGGGCCCGCAGAACGATGTCTGCGGACCCGGTGTGCGGGCAGGCGTTACCAGGCGAGTGCGCGGCGCCAGAAGAGAGAGTATTCGGGTGATTGCCAAGCCTGACGGTACACCCGGTAGCAGGCGTACGCAAGGACTGCCTCGCCCACGATGATGGGCAGGTATCCGGTCTCGTTCGGCAGGATTGCGAAGCAGATCATGAGCAGAATGAGGTGCGCCGCGGAGAGCACCTGCACGGTCTTGAACATGGTCATGTACTCAATCTGGTAGATAAGCAGGGCGACGGCCACGAAGAGGAACGCGACGACCAGACCCATCAGCGCCAGCGGGAAGGAATCCGGCATGAAGATAAACATCAGGATGCCGGTAATGATGCCGCTACCGATGTAGACGAGTAGCGAGTTGCGAATCGAACGGTCGGAGGCACGGGTGGCCTTATGAGCCTCTTCGCGAACGCGGTTGTAGGGCAGGCGCTCGAACACGGTCCACAGGTACTGAATTGCGTCGTTGACGCGATCGGCCTCTACCACGAAGAAGTAGTTGTAAGCGATCACGGCGGGAATCAGGCTCATGTAAATGGCCACGACGTTAATCTCACCGGAGGTGGCCAGGAAGAGCATGTACTTATCGGCCCAGATGATGGAGCCGGTCAGGAAGCCACGCAGAGCATCCTTTGCGACGTCCTTGAGCGGAATATGCGCAAAGCGGAAGAGGTGCACAAAGTTCTTACCCAGGCCAATCAGCAGGATAAGCGAGCCAACGAGCGGCGGCAGGAACCAGATGATGGGGAAGAAGTACAGGGCCAGGGTGTAGCCGAGCCAGGCGATGAACCAGATAACGCGGTTCTTCGCGAGGTTGGGGATGACCAGCAGCTGCGCGAAGGCAATGTTGAGCACGCCGAGTACGAAGAAGGCACCGACGGCAGTCGCGTTCCACTTCAGTACGAGGGCAACCGGAATTGCGAAAAGCAACACCAGCGGCATGGTCACGAAGAAGAGGTAAATCCAGTTGCGGCTGAACGCGGCCAGGTCGGTAATGTCCTGGAACTGGGGTTCGTTCAGACGCTCGCGGGTAGCCTTCGCCTCGGCACGCTTGAGCTGATTCTCGAGCGTCTCAGCCTGGATGCGCAGGGTTTCGCGGGCATCCGCAATCTTCTTATGCTCCATCTGAATGGCTCGATAGAGCGGCAGGCAGGCGGCCTGGCTAAGCCAGGGCACGGTGATGGATGCAGCCAGAATCACCTGAATCAGGGGCACGCCACCCAAGTTGTACCTGTTGATGGTGGGCGTGACGATGGGGAAGACAGTGGTCAGCAGCGCGACCGGGGAAACGTATAGCAGAAAGTTAATGAGGAGGCGCCACGCGCTAGCGCGCTGTTCCTCGCTACCGTGGTTGGTGGACAACGTTGAAGACTTTCAGTCGAAATAGAGAGTATGCGGGCCCGGCCCGCAAACGGGCCGGAGATTAACGTTGAGTGAGTGATGGTGTCGTGCGTTATGTCGTACAGAGATGGCACCCCTCGCGGCGGCCAGGTGGGCCATCGGATTCGTACCGTCAATGCAAGCCGGATCAGCCTCATCCACCCGAGGGGGTTATTTGGCCGGGCAAGCATCCAAGACATCGCGTGTGGAGCCCCTCCCCTACGCCTAATATAGCGCGGGGCTTGCGCACGCAACGATGCTGCCGTCATCAATATACTGTACGCGTCAAGCAAAATGTTGAACTTTTATTCAACCCTAACTTGAATTTTAGGCGATTTGGAACACATTTTGCTCTCATGTTCATATGCCGTTAGGTGCATATGCAAGGCATCCCGGCCCCTCCAGCAGGAGGAAGCCGGGATGCTCAATGTACGGTTACCGTACCGCATTCACCGCTGTGCGACGGTACGGCGCGGCTACCGCCTCGCGTTTAGGATGCGCTAGCGAGGGTGCGCAGGGCCACGGAGACCACAGCCAGTCGCGGGTGACCGGTTGCATCCGGAGCTGCCTCAGCAATCTCGTCGAGGATGCGGTCGATGTTACCCACGCGGGTCGGGTGCTCCTCAATCCACTCAGCCAGAGCCTGCTGTGCACCGTCCACGGTGGAGAAGTCACCCTTCGCGCCCTCAGCCACGGACAGTGCCAGCTCTGCGGCGGTCTCGTAGAGGGCACCGCGCATTGCCTGGCGTGCCAGAATCTCCCAGCGGTCGCTACGGGGCAACTCGGTGATGAGGCCGAGCAGCTCGTCCACCTTGAAGCGGTCGTAGGTGGCGAAGTAGACCGGTGCCAGCGAGGTTGCCTCGAAGTCGTGATCGGCGGCCGAACGAATCACGTCCAGCAGGGCGTAGCCCTCGAAGCCGCGGATCCAGATGACAATGAGATCCTCGGGCAGGCCCCATGCCTCGCCTGCGTCGCGCTTTGCACGGACGCGAGCGCGAGAGATGCCGGAAAGGTACTCGGGCAGGTTGCGACGCATCTCGACGACGGAACCGAAGTTCTCGAGCAGCTCGGAGATGGTTGTGCCGGCAACCACGCCACGCTCGGTGATGAACCAACGGACCGCACGATCCAGAACGCGCTGGTTGTCGCGCAGCACGGTGAACCATGCATCCAGCGGGGTCTTCGGGGACAGCTCGCTGTGCAGCTTAGCGGCGGTGCCGAGCTCGAAGAGCTCGCGGGCCACGATGAAGGCGCGGGCGACGGAGTCGATACCGACGTTGAACTCCTCCATGATGCGGTACGCGAAGGTGATGCCACCAATGTTGACCAGCTCGTTGGCCACGCGGGTGCAGATGATTTCCTTACGCAGCGGGTGCGAGTCCAGGTGCTGACCGAAGCGCTCGACGAGTGCTGCCGGGAAGTAGCTGCGCAGCACGCCCTCCAGGTAGGGGTCGTCCGCGAAGTCGGTCTGCTCCAGGGCGTGGGTGAGGTAAATCTTCACGTACGCAGCCAGGACAGCCAGCTCGGGGCGGGTCAGGCGGTCACCGGTGGTCTCCAGGCGCTCGTCCAGCTCCTCGTCGGTGGGCAGGAACTCGACGGCGCGGTTCAGGCCGGCGTGCTCCTCCAGGTCGTGCATGAGGCGCTTGTACAGGTTGGTGCCCAGGAAGGAACCGTGGAACTCGCCCTGCAGCAGTACGTTCTGGTTGACGTTGGTCTCGAGGACCTTGCCGCCAACCTCGTCCTGCAGGGACTCGATGAAGGAGGCGCGCTCCTCGCTGGAGAGCTCACCGCGAGCCACGAGGCGGTCCACCAGGATCTTGATGTTGACCTCGCGGTCACTGGTCTCCACACCTGCGGAGTTGTCGATAGCGTCGGTGTTGAGGATGACGCCGTTACGTGCGGCCTCGATGCGGCCCAGCTGGGTGAAGCCGAGGTTACCGCCCTCGCCCACAATCTTGGCGCGCAAATCCTTGCCGTTGACGCGCAGGGCGTCGTTAGCCTTATCGCCAACCTGTGCGTTGGTCTCGGTGGAGGCCTTCACGTAGGTACCGATACCGCCGTTGTAAATCAGGTCGACCGGTGCCTTGAGGATGGCGGCAATCAGCTCGGTCGGTGCGAGCTCGGTGACGGACTCGTCCAGGTCCAGAACCTCGCGCACCTCGGGGGTGATTTCGATGGACTTCAGGCCGCGGGAGTACACGCCACCACCGGCGGAAATTAGCTCGCGGTTGTAGTCCTGCCAGGAGGAACGGGGCAGGTTGTACAGGCGCTGACGCTCCTCGAAGGAGACGGCTGCGTCCGGGTTCGGGTCCAGGAAGATGTCGCGGTGGTCGAACGCTGCGACCAGGCGGGTTGCCTTGGAACGGAGCAGACCGTTGCCGAACACGTCACCGGACATGTCGCCGATACCGACGGCGGTGAACTCTTCGGTCTGAGCGTCGTGGCCGAGCTCGGCGAAGTGACGCTTGACGGACTCCCAGGCACCGCGTGCGGTGATGCCCATTGCCTTGTGGTCGTAACCGACGGAGCCGCCGGATGCGAAGGCGTCGCCCAGCCAGAAGCCGCGCTCGAGGCTGATAGCGTTCGCGGTGTCGGAGAATGCGGCGGTACCCTTGTCCGCTGCGACCACCAGGTAGTAGTCGTTCTCGTCGCGTGCGATGACGCCCTCGGGGCGAACGACGGTCTCGGAGCCGTCGGTGCCAACCTCAAGGTTATCGGTGACATCCAGCAGGGAGCGGATGAAGACCTTGTAGGACTCGCGGCCCTCGGTGATCCAGGCGTCGCGATCCACAGCGGGGTCGGGCAGCTGCTTGGGGTAGAAACCGCCCTTTGCGCCGGTGGGGATGATGACAGCGTTCTTCACCATCTGAGCCTTGACCAGGCCCAGAACCTCGGTGCGGAAGTCGTCGCGGCGGTCGGACCAGCGCAGGCCGCCTCGTGCGACGTCGCCGAAGCGCAGGTGGACACCCTCGACGCGCGGGGAGTATACGAAAATCTCGAACTTGGGGCGGGGCAGGGGTGCGAAATCAATCTGCTGCGGTGCAACCTTGATGGCGAATGCCTCGCGGCCCAGGTAGGCGTTGGTGCGCAGGATGGCGCGAATAACCTTGCTCAGGGAGCGCAGGTAGCGGTCGGCGTCCAGGGTGGGAATCTTGTTCAGTTCCTCAACCAGGGCCACCTCAATCTCTTCGCGGCGTGCGTTGCGCTGCTCGTCGTTCAGGCCGTTGTTCGGGTCGAAGCTGACGTTGAAGAACTCCACCAGGTGCTTGGTGATGCCGGGGTTGGCGAGCAGGGTGTTCGACATGAACGAGGGGGTGTAGCCCAGGCCCAGCTGAATCAGGTAGTGGTTCAGGGCGCGGAACAGGCGTACATCCTGCCAGGTGAGGCCCTCGGAGAGAATCAGGCGGTCCAGAGTATCGGACTCGCGCTCACCGAGCAGGTAGGCGTTCAGGGCGTCCTCGTAGAGGGATGCGACGGCGTTGGGGTCCACGCCCTCGGGGAACTCGACCCCGAAGTCGTAGAGGTAGCCGTACTCTTCGCCGTCCTCAGGCTTGAACTCGTAGGGCTTCTGATCCACAACGACCAGGCCCATGTTCTGCATCACCGGCAGGAGCTCGGTGAGAGTGTGAGGTGCGGACAGGTAGGTCTTCAGTCGGGTAGTGTTGGCTTCGCCGGCTTCAACCTTGATTGCGGCGGGCTTCTTGCCCGAGAGAGATTCAAGAATCACGATATCCTCGATTGCTTGTTCTACTGTGTAATCGGCTCGGTAAGCTGCGCTGCTTGCGTCGGCCCAGGCTGACGCGAGTCGGCGGCCTTCCGCACCGGGTTTCCATGCCTCAATGGCAGCTGCGGTGGATTCCACCCAGGAGCGAGTGACCTGCTGCATCTGCTTTTCGAGAGCTTGATGATCCGTGGTCGGCACATCGTTGGGGTTGGTGAGCCGAATACGGAAGAATAGGCGGGCCAGCGACGAGGAGGACAGGTACACCTCGTAGTCGATGGCACTCAAATCAAATTCCTGTCGGAACACCCGCTCGATGCGGTACCGCACGTCAGTGTTGTAGTGATCGCGGGGCAGGTACACCACGGCGGTAATGAACCGATTAAATCGATCCGCGCGCAGGAAGAGACGGGTCTTGCGGCGCTCCTCCAGGCCCATGATGCCGCTGAACGTCTCGGTCAGCTCGTTGACCGAGGCCTGCAGCAGCTCCAAGCGCGGGTAATCTTCCAGCGCCCCGAGCAGGGCCTTATCCGAGTAGGAACCGGGGTGGTAACCCAGGCGGCGGCGCACCATGGCGATTCGCTCACGCACCAGGGGAGTCTCAATAGCGGGTAGCGAGTAGGCCTGCCGGGTAAACAGGCCCAGAATCACGTACTCACCGATGACGCGGCCGCTCATATCGAAGCGGCGCACACCAATGTAGTCCAGGTAGTCGTTGCGGGCCACCGTGGAACGGGAGTTAGCCTTCGTGATGTACACGGGGCGGGGGAAGAGAGCTCGGTCCAGGGTGTCGCCGGAAAGCGGGATGCGGCTCTTGCCCTCGGTCGAACGCAGGATGCCGAGCGCCGAACCGGGGCGGTCCACCAGGGCGATAGCGCCGGAGGTGCCGTCAAGCACGCGCTCCTTAACGCCCATGAACACGAAGTTGCCTCGGGTGAGCCAGCGCAGGAAGTCCTGCGCAACCTCCACGCGGGAGGCGGGCTCCACACCGCGCGGGTTGGCGGCGTAGGATTCCTCGCCGTGGCCGAGGGTGGCGCCGCGCAACTCGTACATGGCCTGGGAGATGTCGAAGACCGCGGTGACCATGCCCTCCAGGTCGGTGTAGCAGGCGCGCACATCGGCGAGCACGCGACGCACATCGTGCTCCAGCAGGCGCAGGTCGTCTTCGTTCAGGTAGCGGGTCAGGCGAATCGCAATCCAGGATTCAATGGTGACCGTGGACCCCTCGGGAGCGCCCTCGGAAAGCTGCAGGGAGGGCATACCGACGGCGGCGGTGTCGCCGCTGGCCAGGTTGGCTCGGGTGCCGGTGCCGCGCAGGCTGATGAGCTTGCCATCCGTATTGCGTTCGGCAAGGAAGATGGGGTGGAAAATCGCGAGGAATCCGCCGAAATGCGCCGAAAGGTAGGCGGTCAGGGAGCTTACGATATGGGGCATGTCGTCCGTGGCGACGTACAGCGTGGTGTTGTAGTCATCATTGCGCGCGGCAACGACGGACGTCTTGGGGGCGCGGATTTCAGCTAGCGCACGATGGGTGCGAGCCAAATCCTCTAATTCTGCCGAGGTGAATTCTTCACGCTCATCGTCAGGACTGTTCAGAAAATACTGCTCGATCCATGCATCGGCGCCAGCGAAGCGTGCCATAGCCTTGTCAGTCGTTGACAATCTATCCTCCGAAGGTAGGTATCACTTCACTGTGACGGTGTCTGTGCAACTCCACGCGGGTCGCGCGGACGGCACCACCCAAATGGGTTATATCCAGCTTATACCCTTACGGTGAAGATGTCAGATATATTCGCCATATTCGCTCGACGGGCCCAAAATCTTATCGAAAAATACTCGCTCCGCACCTCTGCCCCCTCGCCCGACGGCTCGACGGGGCGGCTAGACGGGGTTACCCGTTGAATTTGTTCGGCGGGGTTACCCGTGAAATTGTCCGGCCCCCGGTTCCCCTCCCCCGGCGCCGACTCGTAGAGTGAAACCATGAGTTTACGTACTGAATCTTTCCTGGTGGGCCTCATCGGCGATGGCATCACCTCTTCCCTCACCCCGCCCATGCACGAGGCCGAGGCCGACGCGCACGGAGTGCGCTACCTGTACCGCCCCGTCGACCTGGACGCTCTGAACCTGGACGGCGCATCCGCACCGGCGCTTCTGGATGCGGCGGCACTGCTCGGCTTTAACGCTTTCAACATCACGCACCCGTGCAAGCAGTCCGTCATGGAGCACCTGCACGAACTTTCGGATGCGGCGCGCGCCCTGGGCGCGGTCAATTGCGTGGTGATTCGCGAGGACGGTACGTTCTACGGGGACAACACGGACTATTCGGGATTCATTGCGGGGCTGAAGCGCGGCCTACCGCAGGTGGCGGAGGATCCGGCGCGCCTGGAGCACGTGGTGCAGCTGGGTGCCGGCGGTGCCGGTAGCGCCACGGCGTACGCTCTGTGCCGCCTGGGGGTGCGCCGCCTGAGCCTCTTCGAGCATGACGCGGCGAAGGCTCAGGGGCTGGCGGAGCAGCTGGGCGGGCTCTTCCCGCAGACTCAAATCGAGGTGCTGACCGACGATGAGCGCTTGATTGAAGCTCTACTACAAGCTCAGGGTTTGGTGAACGCAACCCCGGTGGGCATGCACGTGCATCCGGGCATGCCGCTGAGCGAGTCGGCACTGAGCGCCGGGGTGCTGCGCGAAGGTCTGTGGGTCGCGGATGTCATCTACCTGCCGCAAGAGACGCAGCTGGTGCGCGTGGCGCGTGCCGCCGGGTGCGAGATGCTGACGGGTGGCTACATGGCGGTCGGTCAGGCGGTGGATGCGTTCCGCCTCTTCACCGGACTGGAACCGAACGCCGAGCGTATGGCGGCGCATTTTGAGGCGCTGATTGCAGCCCAGCAGGGGGTAACTAACGCCTGAAACGCCAGAACATAGAATACGGGTGGGGCTGGATAGCTAACTATCCAGCCCCACCCGTATTTATTCTATATACAGAATATATTGCGTGGGCTATGCATCCAGCTCGGTCAGGGACTTCTTGTAACCCTCGCGAGCGGTCAGCGCGCCCAGCGCCACGAGCACGCACATGGCGACCGTAAACACGGCGGGTAGTACCGCGTTATGCAGGTCGGCACCGGCGAGGCTCGTCGCCACGGCGGGGGCAACGCCTCCAGAAATTGCGAAGCCAATCTGGGTGCCCAACGCCAGGCCGGTCACGCGCACGCGGGTCGGGAACATCTCCGCGTAGAAGGCGGGCCACACGCCGTTCGCCATGGAGTACAGCGCACCGTGCATGAGCACGCCGTAGGTGAAGATACCCACCCAGTTACCCTCGGTAATCGCGCCGAGGTACGGGAACATCACCAGGGACGAAGCAACCGCACCGGTAATGAACACGGGCTTACGACCGATCCGGTCGGCAAGCATGGCGGCGAGCGGAATCGCAATCAGACCGAGGGTGTTGGAGGCGACCGGCACCAACAGCATGGTGCTGCGGTCAAGGCCGTAACCCTTGGTGGCGAAGGACAGCGCAAAGGTCGTGAAGACCATGTTCACGGTGTTAACCATGGCGCACACGGCAATGGTGAGCACGGCACGCTTGTGGTGCTTGAAGACCAGCACGAGCGGGGACTCGGTGAGCTTCTCGCGCTGCAGGTAGGCGGGCGGCTCGGAGAGGGTGCGGCGAATCAGCCAGGCGGTAATCACCACGAATGCGGAGAGCCAGAAGGGCACGCGCCAGCCCCAGGTGAGCAGGTGCTCATCCGGCAGGGCCGCGAAGGGGATGAACACGGCGGTCGCCAGCAGAGATCCGAACTGGGTGCCCTGCAGGGTCCAGCTGGTGGTGAAGGCGCGCTGGTGCTTGTGGGCGTGCTCCAAAGAAATGGAGATGGAGCTTGCCTGCTCGCCGGCGGCGGAAAGGCCCTGAAGCATACGGCAGGCCACCAGCAGGATGGGTGCAAGAATACCCGCCTGGCTATAGGTCGGCAGGCAGCCGATGGCAAAGGTCGCGCTACCCATCAGGAAGAGCGTGAGCATCAGGACGAATCGGCGGCCGTAACGGTCACCGAGGGGTCCAACGATCATGGCGCCGAAGGGGCGCACAACGTAGGCGACGCCCACAACCACCATGGACTTGAGGATGCCGATGGCGGCGGTGTCCTCGGAGAAAAAGATGCGGTTGAGCACAATGGCTGCGGCGGTGCCGTAGACGGCGAAGTCGTAGTATTCGAGGGCGGAGCCTATCCAGCTGGCGAGGGCAGCTCGTCGTGGTGATCGGGCGGGCGCGTCGGTGCGGCGGCTCATGCGCGGCTCCTTCGGTGGTACACCTGGCGGGTGGTGCGGGGCGGGCAACCCCTCGGTCATTAATGTGCCCTTCCAGTGTAGGGAGCGGACCGCCTGTTTTCCATAGGGTTACCTAAGTTCCCAAGGTTTGAAGTAGTAATAGCGGACGGACACCTCCAGCACCAACCCCAGTCAGTTCATAAGCGATAAAGAAATTTGTAATTTCAAAAATGCGCGACAGGACTTTCGCACCCAACCCACGTAAAGTGAATATCACCTCGGCAGGAGTGTGCCTACCGAGCAGTCACGCCGACCAAGATAAAGCTGGTCGGCGTTTTTAGTGTCCAATTCATTTGCGGTAGCCCCGCACTATGGACTTCCCGGGAGGTTCATAGTGCGGGGCTACTGCCTTTCCGAAAGGATTTTATTATGTCCAAGATTGATCAGGCGATTGCATGGATGGAGCAGCGTAAGGGCAAGGTGACCTATTCGATGAATTATCGAACTGGCCCGCATTCTTATGACTGCTCATCTGCGGTTTACTTTGCACTGCGAGATGCTGGCCTGCTCCCGCAGAATATTGCTATTGGTAATACCGAAACGCTCTTCCACGATTTGGAGAGTAACGGCTGGACTCAGGTTCGACCGGATGCATCGGGTAATTACCCGGCACGACGTGGTGACGTGTTTATCTGGGGTCGCCGTGGATACACCAACGGTGCAGCTGGTCACACCGGCATTTTCTATGATGACCACGACACGATTATCCATTGCAACGCTGGCCATAATGGTATTTCTATTAATCCGCACGACACCATTTGGTCGTACAACGGTGGTCCGGCAATTACGATTTATCGTCCCCCGGCAGAAGTGAACGAAGAAGAGGTTATCTACCGCGCGGCTAAGAATGCGATGAATGCAATTTTTGATGAGCCTTTTGTTCGCCAGGGCGACCTCGCTAAGGCTCGCTATGGCAATGCCACTGTCGGCTTGCGCGGTGTCATCCATTGGTTTGATACTTCTATGATCCGCCTGGAGACCAGTCTGAAGGAGCTGGAGAGTGCAATCCGAGCTCTCTAATGCATAGAGCCTCATAGATATATAACTATCAAAACTTGTTTTGGGTAGGGTCTATGGACCCTACCCAAAACAAGTTAAATTATCATATATAACACACTCAAGTATCAGCATATTTTCACTTAGTGAATCATTTGAGTAAAAATAAACTTCTATGAGTTGAATTTCAATTAAATACAAAAAATATTTATTAAATGTTTCCCCCCCCCCC
>NZ_KV795253.1:20315-76843 GCF_001808955.1 Rothia sp. HMSC078H08 | reverse complement strand
CCCCCCCCCCCCGATGAATATTAAAGGCTGATTTACGTCTTTTATAAACATCGGATTAATCTTCTGCTAGGTTTTGATTCCAAGGAGGACTCATGAAGTACCCATCCCGGCTATGCAAAGGATGCCACGAGCCGACAGACACATATCGCACTGGTTGCCGCACATGCCAAGCGCGGCATAGGGCGATACGCCTCCACAAGAATCCCCGCATATCATCAGGGCAACCTATTTGTCCTAGATGTTGGAGAACCGCTGGCATCTCTCTTCCAGCCTGTAGTATCCACCCTGAAAATTACGGACAACGCATCGCAATAGAGAATCAGTGGAATCCCATCTATTCCATCTGCCGTGCATGTATCCACGCACCAGAGGGTACCGTCCCTCTTGATTCACCGCGGGTCTACCTTCCTATCAACCCTCGAGCTCGACGAACTTCAAAGCAGCGAATTTACCCTTCGCGAGCAAATCCGGTTCTTTTTCTTGCGCTTTCTCATTGCACGCGTTGTGAGAAGCCAATAGATGCGGATTCTCGACATGCCGGGCACCCCTTATGCCGCAAGCACTACCGGCAACTGAAGCGACAGAATGCGCACCAGGATACTGAAGCTCCAATCGGCAAGAAGAGTGGACAGGATGAATGGGTCGTTCATGATACTGGCCTAGCGTCATTCCTACGCGCACGGAGAAAACGCCTGTCACACGCTTCAGCTTCGCTGCCAAGAAGCAGAAGCAGGACAACTCTTTGTAGAGCCAACACTATGGTTCACACACCTTCCGCACTGTAGCGGATATCAATAATTCACTCATTTAGCAGAGAGGCTACATCATATGGCTACCATTTCGTCTGGCGAGCAACTGCAGCAGCATCTAATCGCTCTAACCGTGGGCACGCCAGTGAAGGACGCAGACCGTCATTGTCTGCACCGCGCAAAGTTCCGTATTCCACGCCATCAGGCATTATTGGATGAGCTGGCAGATTATGTCGCCGGTGGTTCGCGTACCGGAGGAGCATCTAGCGCCAGCCGCTTTGGATGTCGCATACCTATTTCTGCTAATGCGTTAGAAATTCAAGAGTCTATTCGTTCCGTTGTAATGCCCTCATTCCCAGGTGCACCGCTGAAAAATCAGGTTTCTGCGTGGATTCGCAATCACCTACATCAGGAGCTTCATGATGAGGCGTTGGCTACGACGACCAGTTGGATTCGGGCCATTGTTGCGTTGCGCCATCCCAGTCATGATTTGCAGGGATTTTGTCCTAACTGCGGGGAGCAGGAAGTCATGAAAACAAGCTGCGACGGCTCAACATCAATACGCCGATCTGCACTGTATTACACCGCTGAAAGGGCGTCTTGTCGTTCTTGCTCTGCTGTGTGGGAAGGGTTGGAAGGTATGAAGGCCTTAGCCCTATTACTTCATAGCCAGGACTGATACCGTCCGTATTAAACTTCTGCCTGTGAAAATAGGTAACCGTTCCAGTAGGATTACATCATTTTCCCAGGCAGATAAAGCTACCGCAGGAAGCTGTTATTTCACTGCTGTAGTTCACCCCGTCAGGTTTATCCTGGCGGGGTTTTCTGTTAAACCGCAGCTATCATAGCTGCCCAACCGCCAAGGAGATTATCATGGCACCTATTTCTGAAAATACTGCATACCAGGCAGCTCATCGAGCTCTGACTGATGTGTATGATGCGCCTTTTGTGCGTGAAGGCGACCCTGCCGTACAGCGCTTCGGTCAGGCAAAAGTCAGCACTCGAGCTATCGTGGAATGGTTCGATGAGAATATGCTACGTCTTCACAAGCAAATTGCGGATTTGGAGAACCTCGTGAAGTCGAAGCGTCGTGCTTAGGCATCGTCCGGGGTGGCGTAAGCAACTCTATGCAGTGATTCCAGCAGCCACTGCTGTTCTACAAACCTACGGCATTCTATCGCAGGAGCAGGCTAGTGTGTGGGCTGGTCTCGCGATAGCCCTTTGGGGGTTGTGGATGGCATGGGTGAATACTGACCACAGTAGATGCCCTCCTACGCGACGGATGAAGCATCCAGCCAATTCACCACAGCATAAGGTTACTTTGTATAACCCGGAGACCTAGAGGTTCTTCACTCTACTAGAAATGAGGGGTTGAGCATAACTATTTGTTTGCTCAACCCCTCATCATTTATTTATCAATATTCTCCATCTCAGCGTTGCCGCTACTCGACACAGAACGCGCATGCCACACCATCGCAACCACATGTACTAGCAGGCCAAGCGTCGGCCCCGCATACAGGGCAAGAAGAGTGCGAGTCAGAAGAGGCAACGGCGACACCGCCACCACACAAGCAACCGCAGCCGCCAGCACCCAACCAGCCACATACGAACGGTGCATATTCAATGCAATCACCAGCGACCCTGACAGCACCAGAAGCGCCAGGAAAGCAGAAGCAAACACCAGAAGTGCAAGCACCGGAGAAGTCACCACCTGAGCGTATGCTTCAACCTCTGAAGGCTTCGGCGGATAAAGCAGACCAAACAGCCACGGCCCCAGCACGTAAGCCGCCGCAGCGCCCACAAGACCCACACCCAACAGTGCACCAGCAGGCTTCGCAAAAGCACGCAACGGATGATTCTGTTGCTTCAAGAAAGCAGACACCGCCACGCCCTGAAAAGCCTGCAAAGGAATCATAATCGGCGAGCGCGTAATCGAAATCGCCAGAATCAGAACCGCCAAAATAACCTGTTGTAGCGGGTCGTTTGAATCGATGCTAACGTTCAGCAGAAGCGGCAAGCCCATCATAAGAACCGCATTAGCAGTCGACGACCCCATCGACAGCGTGTAGTTATACAGCAGACGGCCCGAGGAAACATCCGCACGAGAGCTAAAAACTCGCCGAGCTTCTGGAAGCAGAAGCACCATCAGCAGCCACAGAAGTACCGGAGAAACCGCTGCGGCTTCAAGACCGATGAGATGTGCAGAGACCAGACCGACCGCACAGATAGCTACGATACGCCAAATAGCGTCGAACCCCGACACACTCGCGAAGAGGTACCAGCTTTCCTGGCCAGCAGACGCACCATAGAGAGTCATGTGCATGGCGTAGAGGGCCACACCGGCACTCAGGAGCAGCACACCGCTAAACCCACTCAAAGGAATCTGGGCAGGAGCCCACAGAGGGCTCGTCACTAAGGTCAACCCGCCCACAACAAGACCCACTAGAGCACCCACGGGTGCAATACGTGCACCAGTTTTACCGTCGCGGCGTGCAGTACCCACAGCGCGGGTAGCTTCCTGCTGGATACCTACCACCACACCGTAGAGGGCAAAAAGAAGCGACCAGAAGAGAAGGAACTCCGTCAGGCTTTCGCCCTCCAGAAACCGTTTCACCACAACGGTAATTCCTAGAGAAGATAGTGCAGCTAAACCGGACGATCCCAAAATTGCCATCGAATGACCACGAGTCATTTTCTTCGGCTGGGACTCTGCCGATGATTCCACGCTATCTCCGTTCTCTACTGGTCGCACCTATAGAATTGAAGTCTTTACTTTACGACGTGCTCGGCAAGGTTCTTAACACCCTGCCACTTCTTCGCCAGAGCCGCCTTCGGTAGCAGAGTCAGCGCGTGAGCACGCGAAGAGAAGCGAATACGAGCCACGCGGGCAGCCTTCGTCCAACCCAGGGCAGTCATCTCTTCAACCATGGTGTTGTAGTAGCGGCGCTCCTCCTCAAAGCGGGTACCCTCAAGGGCGCGCCAAGACGAGTCAGAACCACCGTGACGGCGGTACATGAACGCAATCTGCGGGTCGTAGTACAGGGAGCCGCCGCGCATCGTAATGTCGAGAATCAGCGCCATGTCCTGGATAACGTTCAGGCCCTCACGGAAGCCGGTGCCCACGATAGCGTCCTTACGCCAACCCAGGGACGGGAAGTAGAACCACGCGCCGCGCAGCAGGGAGGTAGCCAGCTCCTCACCCTGCAGAACAGCCTCACCCTTGGGACGGTAGAACGCCTTAGTCTGCTCCACCAGAGTGTTCGACAGGCCGTTGTTCTCATCAATCACGACCACGCCGGGCTGGAAAATGGACGCCTCGGGGTGCTTAGCCGCTGCATCCACGAGCCACTGCACGTAGTTGGGGAGCATGACGTCGTCAGCACCCATGACGGTGACCAGTTCGTTCTCCACGAAGGTCAGGCACTTGCGGTAGTTCGCGTTCGCACCCAGGTTGGTTTCATTACGCATGTAGGTGATGCGCTCGTCCTTCAGCGACTCGAACCAGCCAGGAATCGAGTCGTCCGGGTAGCCGTCATCGACAACAATCAGGCGCCAGTCCGGGTTGGTCTGACCGACCACAGACAGTACAGCCTGCTTCATCATGGCGACGTCGCCGTAGTAGGGGAACAGAATATCAACGGTCATAAGGTATTACTCCAGGTCAAAGGGGTAAAAAATACTAAAAGAAAATTATGGTTCCTACTGCTCGCCCCGTGCAGAGGATTTACGGCCTAAGCCAGATGCACCCTCCGGCTGCTCCTGAAGCGCCTTCAAAATGGCGACTTCCTCAGCCAGGATACGGGTCTTCTCCGACAGGCGCGACAGCTCCAGGGTCAGGTGAATACTGACGCCCATGAGCAAAAGAATCGACAGCAGGAACAACAGATTCACCGGCAGGGCAACACCCACAAAGTCCGCCACACCGTTTAGCAGACTCGGGAAAGCGCCCAGCACGATAATGACCGCGCCGATAATCAGCCACAGGGCGGCGTACCGCTCCTTCATGCGCTGGTGACGCACCTGCACAATCACAAAGGCACACACCAGTACGGACAGAATGAGGAAAAAAACACTCGCGCTCATGATTACTTCTCCTCGGGGCGGCGGCTCACCGAAATGCCGTAGGCAAACAGTGAACGAACCAGATAGACAGCAGACTTCAGCGGACCGGAGGAGGGGGTACCTCCCTGACGTTCACGCATATTCACCGGCACCTGACGCACCTTCAAGCCATTGTTAATAGCCATGGCGGTGATGTCGATTGTGTCGCCCAAATATTCGGCGGGCAGGTTGCGGCAGTAGAAGTCGATGCCGCGGCGGTTAGCAATCTTAAAGCCGCTGGTCACGTCCGTGAACGGGGTGCCCGCCGAGCGGGTGAACAGGAACGATAGCAGGCCCATCGCCCACTTGCGTGGACCTGACACCTCATAGTCGGCAGCCCCCTCCGCAAAGCGGGAACCAATTACAATATCGTAGTCCTTGATTGCCTCAATCAGCGTGGGGATACTTTCGGGGTGGTGCTGACCATCCGAATCCACCTGCATGGCGTAGTCGTAACCCATGCGCTGCGCGTACTTGTAGCCGGTGCGCATGGCGGCACCCACGCCCATGTTGTAGGGCAGGTCAATCACAAAAGCACCCGCCTCACGAGCCACAGCGGAGGTGTTGTCGGTGGAGCCATCATTGACCACCACCAGGTCCACGAAGGGCACCGTCTCCTGCAGCTCAGTAATAGTGCCGGGCAGTGCTTCTTCCTCGTTCCAGGCGGGCATAATCACCAGCGTACGAGGATACGTGCGGGGGGTAAGAGGCGATGTGGGAGAACCCATAGGGCAGCTACCCCTCCTAACGAATGTGTCTTACCGTGCGTGTGAAAGCCGGCATGCCCTAGTAGACATACCGACTTTCATCATATCAGTGGTTCCGCAGTATCTCAGATTTAGCGCCAGAATGCAGACCACTGCACGAATTTCTGCAGATGCGTGCACCCCCGTAGGAGCGCTGAGGCACCGTTTAGTTATCGCATTAGTTATCGCACGCGCTAATACGGTACAGAGTCATCGGACCCGAGGAGTACACCGGAGTCAGAACATCCGTATCGATAGCAGCCACGAGGCCGTCGTAGTTTTTCTGGGCGTCCGGGCCGAAGTTCAGCTGGTTCTCCAGGTGAACGTACCAGTGGGCCTTGTACTCGTTCACTTCGCGGCACACCTCCGGGTTTGTACGAGCGTCCTTGAGGTTGTGCATAATCGCCGAGTACTTGGGTGAGGTCTCAAACTCGAAGTGGTATCCCGTCAGGTGACGATCCGCCAGCGCGTAAATATAGGCGCTACCGTCCCAGGGGTTATTCACGATCACATCGTCCTTCGGTACGATCTTCGGGATTTCATTAATGACGTTCATCTCGTCCTGATTCAACACCACAGAGGTCGGGGTCAGGCGGTATTCACGAGAGACCGCCTGGGTCGTCTCCTGCACCGAAGGAACACGCGAAGAAAGACCAGCAACTACCAGTACCAGGATCATCGCGACACCCATGCCGATGGTCGCAACCTTCAAGCGTGCCGGGCGTGGTGCTCGGCGCGCAACCCAGGTAAGCAGACCTTCTACGAAGCCACCCAAACCGATACCAGCTAGGATCACTGAGGGGAATACCACCAGAGCCGCCAGACGGAAATGATCCGTGTACCAGGGAGCAACCATCAACAGGCGGAACTCACCGCGCGGCACCGAGGCGGATACAATCCACAGGTAACCAATCAGCCCCCAGCTAGCAATCAGCCACAGGTTACGGCGCTTGTACAGCAGGTACCCCACACCCCACAGAACCAGGAAACCCGCCAAGTAGGAGGGATTAAACTTATCACCCAGCTGATTACCATTCTCCAGGCCCAGGAAGAGGAACTGATAGAGGGCCTCACCCTCGGTCAGAATCGGCGACCAAGTATTACTTGCAAACTCAGCGGGACGTAATACACGCCAGGCCCCTACACAACCAACCAGGAAAGCCAGTAGCAGGATGGAACCCACCCATTTCTGTCGAGCAATCAACTCATGCGAACGCAGGACCTGCGCCACACCAGCCAGTAGCAGGGGTACAGCAAAGGCTGCGGCAGAAACCACCGCATTCGGATGCACCAGCGCCAGACCCGCAAGACCCACCAGGGAGGCTAAACCCAGCGATAGGGATGCCGAATACTCGCGGCGTACCATCACCTGTACCAGGTACACCATGAGTGCCACAAATGAAGGTAGCAGGGCATAGCCCAGCAGGTTCGGGAAAAGCACACCCCAGCGCAGTAGCAGGCCCGGGAAAGCCGCAAAACCGCAAATCATCGCCGGAATAGCTAGGGCCTGCAGGCGGCGCAGCTTCGGGATGCTCAGGCTCAGCGCAACCAGCGAGCAGGGCCACAAAATGCCGGAAGCCAGTAGCACGGTCACAATGGTGGCAGTCGCAATACTCGTACCCGTGGTGCTATAAATCAGGGACACAAAATCGTGCCAACCCGCCGGGTAGAACGTCGGCTCCTGGTTCACAGCAGCGACTGCTCCAAGGGTCAGGCTCGAGGCGTCCCCGTGCTCCTGAATCCAGCGGATTGCATTCATATGGAATGAGTTATCCAGGCTCTGCGAGAACGCCTCAGGCCCGTAGACCATGTCCTCGGTCATGTGCAGCACCAGGAATCCGCCTAACACAGCACCCACCACCGGCCATGCCACAGGAACATCATTACCCGGCCACGAGGCAGACGCCAGAGCAGGCCAGCGGCGGCCCACCAGGTGCATCACACCCGCGGCGGCAGCCACCAGCACGGCGGCAACCGGCACGAAAGAAATCAGGCTCCACGGAATACCGGTCTTACCCAGCACAATCGCGGAAACAGCCACCAAAGCGAAGGACAGCAGCGGCGCATAAAAAACGCGCAGACGTGCGGGAACACGCAGCGCCCAGCCCATTGCATAGCCGGGGCCAAAAGCCAACACGACCGCAAAAAGTAGCAGCGGAATAGTTGCCAACCAGCTCATTAACCCTCTTCTCCCCACAGTTCACGCACCGAAAACCCCTCAAATACGGGGCGCGGAGCGCTTTTGAGTACCTAGCAAGGATACCCCAGAGGCCTCTTCACCCCCGCGAAACCCCGCGGAAGAGAGAGGGACAGCACCCAAAACCAAGCGTTCCGCACCTTTCACGGGGCACCCAGTGGAACACCTCCCGGAAGCCCCCAAACAGCGAAGAATATGACGTAATATTTCGCCCCTCCCGTCATGAAAGGTAGGCCTAAGAAACATAGGGCAATAAATAAGGTATTCGCTACACCAAAGCTTTACCCTGAACATATCTCCCCTACTCACGGGAACCGCCCGCACACACAACCCGGGCCGAACCCACGCAGCCGCAGAAGAAAGGGTCGATCATGACCGAAACCATTGCAGCACAGGCGACCCTCGCCGATACCACCGAGCAGTTCAAGCTCGCCTTCGGCCACCAGCCCGCCGGCGTCGCCATCATCACCGCAACCGACGAAAACGGCGAACCCGCGGGATTCACCGCCTCCTCCCTGACCTCCGTCGCCGCCGAACCGCCCATCATCGCCTTCTCCCTCAAGGCCAACAGCGGCTCCGCGGCAAAGATTGCTGCGGCTTCCTCCTTCCTCGTGCACATGCTCGACGCTGAGAATGTCACCCTCGCTAAGAACTTCGCGACCCACGACTACCCCCGCTTCGCCGACCCGGCCGCGTGGGAATTCGTCCACACCGGTGAGCCCCTCGTCCACGGCGTGCGCCGCGTGCTGCGCGCAACCCCCCTCAGCCGCGTTGAGGCGGGCCCCGCGCTCGTCTTCACCGCCCAGGTTGAGGAGTTTATCCGCAACGATTGCGAGGGCACCCCGCTCGTCTACCACTCGCGCAACTTCCACGCGCTCGGCGATCACTCCAACGTCAACAACTACGTCATCTAGTCCGGCCGCTCAGGCCATTCACGGGGCGGTATTCGGCGGCGACCACGCGACGAATACCGCCCCGCGGCGTACCCTGAACGTAGCCACCCCGGGCACAAACGCACAGCAGAAAGGTTCCTCATGACCGCACAGACCACTCAGCCGGCGTCCCTCCCCTGGCTCGAAAAGCTTGTCTCTATCCCCACCGTCTCCGGTAGCTCCAACCTGGAACTCATCGAGCTTCTCGAAGCCGAATTCGGCCGCTACGGCTACAGCGGCGTGCGCACCTACAACGAGGACCGCACCCGCGCTAACCTCTTCATCACCGTCCCCGCCGCGAACGGCACCACTCGCGGCGGGCTCGTCCTCTCTGGCCACACCGACGTCGTGCCCGTCGCCGGTCAGGACTGGGCCAGCGACCCGTTCACCCTGCGCGTGGAGGGTACCCGCGCCTACGGCCGCGGCGTCTGCGATATGAAGGGCTTCATCGCTGTCGCGCTCTGGCTGCTGCCGCGCGTTGCCGAGGCGAAGCTGCGCGTGCCCCTGCACTTTGCCTTCTCCTACGACGAGGAGATCGGCTGCGTCGGCGCTCCCTCCCTCATCGAGGAATTCGTGGCCCGCGATCTCGCCCCCGAGTATGCCATCGTCGGTGAGCCCTCCAGCATGCGCATCATCGACGCACACAAGGGCGCGCACCGCGGCCGCGTTACCATCACCGGCGTGCCCAAGCACGGTTCCCTCGCAACCCACGGCGTGAACGCCGTCGCCGCCGCCGGCGAGTTCATCACCTTCTTCACCGACATGGCCGATGAGTGGGAGGAGGAAGGCCCCTTCGACGAGGCGTTCATCATTCCCCACTCCACCGGCAGCGTGAACCTGGCAAACGGCGGCCTGCAGTACAACATCGTCGCCGAGCAGGCCGTGCTCGAGTACGATGTGCGCACCCTGCCGCGGGTGACCACCGAGTCCTTCGTCGAGCGCATCGACCGCGAGATTTCCGAGGTGATTCTGCCCGACCTGCAGGCGCGCGCCGCACGCGCCGAGAAGCTGACCGGCGCGGAGCCCGGTAGCCTCACCTCCCGCGTGGGCGTGAAGCACGAACTGCTAGCCGCCGTGCCGGGCCTGGGCACCGAAGACGATGCGCCCATCGTGCGTCTCGCCCACGAGTGGCTCGGCACCAACGATGCGCCGCAGAAGGTCACCTACGGCACCGAGGCGGGCCAGTTCCAGCGCGCCGGTGTGGAGAGCATCATCTGCGGCCCCGGCGATATTGCGCAGGCTCACTCCCCCAACGAGTGGATTGAGCTGGAGCAGCTGAGCGAATGCGAGCGCTTCTTCGAGGCGATTCTCGACTGGGCGAGCGCCAAGTAGTAGCCGTGTAGCGGCGTAACAGCCAGTCCACCGCGGTTCGCAAGAGCCGCAGTTAGAGCCGCATAAAAATTACAGAAACTGCCCGGGTACCCCGTGAGGTGCCCGGGCATTTTTATGCTGATGGCAAGTGGTGTGGGCGGGTGCTGATGGCGGGGGTGAGTGTTGGTTTGATCGCGGGTTTATTCGTGAGTTTCTCCATGGGTTCAACCGCGAGTTTATGGAATGAGTCCAAGTTGTGGACTATGACCGATTTTCCCCTCATTCGCCACATTTATTTTTAAACGAAAAACCCGAAAAACCGCTTATGTCTAAGGGTGAAATAACACAAAAGTATTGCCCTTCTAGGGCATTCAGGGTTCCATAGATGCCAAAGGTTTAAACACGCCACTCGGGCGGCATAACCCCACACAAAACCACACCTCCCTCACGCTCGGCACTGCGCACCCGACCGAATCCCGGTTTACCACCCGCAGTTCACTACCTGAAGGACACCCCGTGTACACCATCAGCCCCTACCTCGCCGAATTCCTCGGCACGCTCATCATGTGCACCATCGGCTGCGGCGTCATCGCCAATGTCGAACTTCGCCGATCCAAAGGCCACGGCGACAACTTCTTCACCATCGCCTTCGGTTGGGGCTTCGCCGTCACCTTCGGCGTCTACGCCTCCCACGCCTATTCCGGCGGCCACCTCAACCCCGCTGTGTCTATCGGCCTGGCAGCGTTCGGCGAGTTCTCCTGGGAGAAGGTCCCCGGCTACATCATCGCCCAGGTACTCGGCGCAATGGTCGGCGCCGGACTGGTCTACCTCAACTACCTGCCGCACTGGAAAGCAACCGCCGACAAGAAGATTAAGCTCGGCGTTTTCGGCACCGTCCCCGCTATTCACAACTACTTCACCAACGCCCTCTCCGAAATGATCGGCACGTTCATGCTGGTCTTCTCGGCACTGTACACCGGCGTAAACTTCAAGCCGTCCATCAGCGGCGGTGTGGAACTCTCTCTCAACCTCAACGACGTGCTCAAGCCCCTCGCCTTCGGCTTCATGGTCACCGTACTCGTCATCGGCCTGGGCGGTCAGACCGGCTACGCCCTGAACCCCGCCCGTGACTTCGGTCCGCGCCTCATGCACGCCCTGCTGCCCATCCACGATAAGGGCTCCTCGCGCTGGTTCTACGCGTGGGTTCCGATCTGCGGCCCGATTGCCGGCGGTTTCATGGGTGGCGCGTTCTTCAAGCTCTACTACGAGGGTCAGGTCAGCCCGTGGCTGTTCGTCTCTAGCGCTCTGGCGATTGTGGTTCTGCTCTTCGCGTGGTGGGCTAATAGCCACCTGTACCGTGCACCCAGCGCCGAGGTTATCCCCGAGTTTGAGGACACCCACGCTACCGCGGCGGCACGCGCGGCAACCTACACTCCGACCGGTTCCATGCCGATTCTGCTCCCCGAAGAGGTGAAGGGCAACCGTAGCACCCGCGTCGTGAACCGGCTGACCGAGGACGAGTAGTCTTCCCACCCGAGAACTTCCCTGTCTAGGGTTTCATAGAGCCGGGTTTATCTGAATAGATTTATCCGGCGAGGTTTCATCTAAAAACAGCGAACCCCTCATTTTCATAACCTGCACAATATCGGTCAGGTTATGAAAATGAGGGGTCCGTTGCGTCTACCTCACGGAAGGAGGTTCATTCAGAGGTGCCAACAAGAAATACAGTCTAGAAAGGTCCTAGCTTAGGCTTCAGCGTGGACATCATTCACCTCCAGCTGCCCAAAGAGAACCTCCATAGGACGCGACCGCACAGTCTGCACGAAGCCATCCTGCGAGTTCCAAGCCTCAGGAGATAGCCGCTTCACATTCACCTCATAGCCAAGCTTCTGCTCAGCATCATCGATAGCCTCATACAGCTTCTGCCGTGAAGGGGAGCCCACAACCAGCACATCAATATCATTCGGCACGTGCCCCGCCACCCCAGAACGACGGCTAGCCCACGAACCATAAATAGCAGCACCCTCAATATTGGAAACGCCCTGCAAAGTATCCCGGAGCACCGGAACGGGGCCATACGTTACCAGAATCAACTGACGCATCGCCTGGCCCACCGGATTATCAACCTTGGCTTGCACCATACGGGTCCTACCAACATTCTGGACAGTCACCAAACCGGATTGATTTAGACGATTCACTTCTCGGGAAACAGTCGGCAATGATGCACGTGTCGCATCAGCAATCTGTGACACCGTGTATTGCTGCTCAGGGTGAGAGAACAGCAATGCCATCACTTCACCCTGCAGGTCGCTACGCAAGATGGGAAGGAGGCTAGGAGCAGACGTTTTCATAACATGAATTATATCAATCATGTTATGAAAACGTCTGGCAATCCGAGAATCTACTAGGCGGCGGTAGCCATTGCCAGCGCCCGGTCATTCTTAGCCGCGCGGCGCTTCTGAATCGCGCGCACCACCCAGATGCAGACCGCACCGAGAACCGCACCGGCAGTATTATTCACAATGTCATCCACATCGAAAGTGCGGTAGGTGAAGCCCGCCAGACCCCAGTTACCGGTCAGCTGGCTCAACTCAATGAAGCTTGAGAGCGCGAAGCCGCTCAGTGCCGTGGCGCGCAGACCCCAGCGCAGGCAACCCGCGGTGAAGAAGCCCAGGGGGATGAACATCGCAATATTGAAGAAGAGCTGCGCATACACGGTGGTTGCGAAGCGGCGCAGACCCATGCCGGCAGTCAACTCCCACGCCTGCTGCCAGCTCCAGCCCACGTAGAAGCGCGGGTAGTAGAGCTCGGGGTTCGTGACGCTATTTGCGCTACCAATCGGAGTCAGCGTCAGAGAAAGAATCGAGGCGAGGAACAGCGCGAAGGACGCAGTCAGCAGGTACTGGCGGATGCCGTGCGCTCGACCGGTCTTCTTGGCGCGCAGGCGCATACCAATAAATCCAATGATGGAGAGCACTGCTGTGAGTGCCGCAATCTCGATGGCGAAAGTGCCAATCATGTGTTTACTGAGCAGTTCCTGCATGCCGTGTGTTCCTTGGGTCGTGAGAGTGAGTTATATGAAATCCACCTGCATATATGCCTGTTCTAACATATATTCTTGGTGGCATATAGCGGGTTAATGTTCGTACCCGCCGCATATCGTTCACCACCAGTGTAAAAGACCGCCCTATGGCTCACCCTAGGCGAAACTGTGAAAAAGCTGTACACGCACCCAAACACCCCACGAGAACCACCGCAGCTGGTGCCGTCAGTACAGAACATCCGGCGGGAACACCGGCGCAATATACCGACCAAACAACAGCACAAACAGCAACGCACCCGCAATCGCAGCCACCATCGCACCAACCACCTGCACCAACCACAGCATCAGGAACTTCACCATCTTGCCCTCAGAACGGGCGGTCAGCGCCTCCACCATAGCGGTCGAAAACGTCGTAAAACCACCCAGCAGACCGGTCGTAATCACCGTGCACCAGAACGCCACCTGATCCATGGCGTTATAGTGCACACCCAGCGCGCGAGGATTAGACACCGGCAAAATCAGCAGACCATACAGGAACGAACCCACCAGGTTAATGACGAACACCGGGCTAATAATCGACGACTCCGTACGCAAGCGAGGCGACATCGCCTTATCGAGGAAGAAGCGGGTCATCGCACCCAAGCCGCCGCAGAGGAACACCATCAGAGCGAAAAACATTAGCGGTCCTCCTCAACATCACGGGCAGAGACCAGACGGGACGCCACAAAACGACCCGTCAGCATGCCCGCAGCGGCGGCAACCAAACCACCCACCAGCAGCACCAGCACCGCCAACACCATATACCCACTATGCACCGTGTACGGCAGAAAAATCGTCTGCGCCAAAACCGCCGCAATTGAAGAATACGTCGTGTAGCCGCCCATCATGCCGGCACCAAAGAGCAGGCGGAACGAATGAATCCGGTCCTCACCATCACGGCGCGCGTAGGCATTCCACACCATCGTCAACAGACCTAGCGTGAACGAGCCCAGCAGGTTCGCCACCAGCACGCCGCCGGGAGTGTACACGCGGCACAGCGCACCCGTGCCGCCGCCCAAAAAGACAAGAAAAGGGGCAGGCACACGGTTCAGAACGCCTCCTATCCACTGTCGGATACTCGCGCGGTTCCTCATCGCCGTGCACCTGCCCTTTCGTCTCGTATTAGTCTTCAGAGTGCGCCGTAGCGCACAAACGCACACTAATACTTTACTCTGACCCGAGCTTGCTACCCGAGTCGGCGGCAGCAGACTCACGCTCGTGCTGAATCTTCTCGCTCATCTTCTCGCTCAGAGCGGCGCCCTCAACATCCATATTCGGAGTGAGGCGATCCAGCCACTTCGGCATCCACCACGCCTTATCGCCCAGCAGAGCCATAATCGCCGGGGTCAGCGTCATGCGCACAATGAACGCATCCACGAGCACACCGAACGCCAAACCAAAGCCCATCGGGCGGATCATCGTCGAATCAGCAAAGATGAAGCCGCCAAACACCGAAATCATGATGATCGCGGCAGCCACCACCACACGCACCGCATGGTTGTAGCCGCTCACAATGGCGGTCGCCGCATCCTTGCCGTGCACGTACGCTTCACGCATGCCGGTCACCAAGAACATCTGGTAATCCATCGCAAGACCGAAAAGAATACCGATGAGCAGGGTCGGCAAGAAGGACAACACCGGACCCGGATGGTCCACGCCAAAGAGGGAACTCATGAAGCCCAACTGGTAAATCGACACCACGGCACCGAAGCTCGCCAGCACCGAGAAGAGGAAGCCCACTGAGGCAACCAGCGGAACCATAATCGAACGAAACACCAGGATCAGCACCAGGAAGGACAGGCCCATCACCACGCCCAGGTACAGGGGCAGCTTCTGGGCAAGCACCTCGGAGACGTCGATATTGCCGCTGGTCTGACCCGCAATACCGAGAGACACCTCAGAGCCCTGAACCGGAACGGTCACGGCGCGCAGCTCGTGGACGAGCTCTTCAGTCTCCACGGAGCTTGCACTGTGGGCAGGAATCACCTGGAAAATCATCAGGGTACGGTCATCAGTCATACCGCCGGGAACCACAGCCTGCACGTTCGCGCCGCCGCGTTCCTTGACCGCAGAGGCGATATCAATCTGCGCCTGCTGAGCCTGCTCCTCGCTCATATTCGCGGGGGTGTGCGCGACCGCAACCAGCGGGGCACTCATACCCTCACCGAACTTGTCCTTGACCAGCGCATACGACTTGTACGCGGCGCTATCGGAGGGGTAGTTCGAGGCGTCCGGCAGACCCAGGCGCATCTGAGACATGGGGGCGGCAACCGCCAGCAGCGCCAGCGTACCCACCACCAGGGTCAACAGCGGACGCGCCAGCACGAGGCGCAACCAACCGTTCGGCTTCTCGGTGCGTTCGGCATCCTGCACGCGGCGTTCCGCAATCTTCTGCGGGGTATCGATGGAAGCCCACAGCTTCTTAGACATAATCTTGGTACCCGCCAGGGACAGCACCGCCGGGGTGAGAGTCACCGCAATCAGGGCGGCAACAACCACGCAGAAAGCGGCGGCATTACCCATCACGCCCAGGAAGGGAATACCGGTCACGTTCAGCGCCACGAGCGCAATAATCACGGTGCTCGCCGCAAAAATCACGGCGTTACCGCTCGTGCCGTTCGCCAGGGCAATCGCCTGGACCTTCGGCATGCCGTCCAGCAGGTTCGTTCGGTAGCGGTTCAGAATGAACAGCGAATAGTCGATACCGACTGCCAGGCCGAGCATCAGGCCCAGGGTGTAGGCGGTGGAGCTCATCTCCACGACGGACGAGAGGGAGAGCGTGCCGAGCACACCCACCACCACGCCCACCAAAGACATGAGAATCGGCAGGCCGGCAGCCACGAGGGTGCCGAGCATAACCATCAGCACGATGAAGGCGATGGCCATACCCGCAACCTCACCGGTGTGTGAGCCGCCACCAAGCGCGGATTCGCTCAGGTTCACGTCGAACTGTACGGTCGCCCCGTGCAGGTTCGCCGACTCAATGTCGGACATGACCTTCTGCAATTCGGCGGACGGCACCTCGTAAATCTTCTTCTTAAACGAGACAGTCGCAATCGCCGTGGACTGATCCTCAGAGACCATACGGTAGCCGGAGGTGAAGTCGTAGAGCTTCTGCTGACGCTCCAGCTGCTCACGCTGTGCCGGCAGGTCACTCTCGGTCTTCTGAAGCTGGTTGCGCTGCTCATCCAGCTTCTTCTTGCCTTCAGCCAGTTCGTCCTTCTTGGAGGCGATCTCTGCGCGGCCCGCATCAACCTGCTTCTGGCTCTCGGTCAGGGTATCGCGCTGCTGATTGAGCACGTTCTGTTGCTCGGTCAGCTGCGCCTGCTGGGCATTGAGCTGCTCCATCATGGCGGCGGGTGAGCCTGCCGCCTCCGCCTGGGCGTAGCCGTCCTTCAGCTGTGCCTGGGCGTCGTCGAGCTGCTTCTGCGCCTCGTCCAACTGCTTTCGACCTGCGGTAATCTGCGCCTGCGAGTCGTCGAGCTTCTTCTCGTTCTCGGCAATCTGCTTGGTGCCGTCCTCAATCTGCGAGGTAGCGGCGTTCAGCTGCTTTTTGCCATCCTCAATCTGGGAGGGGGCGGCAGCAATCTTGGCGTGCGCCTCGTCGAGCTGGGTTTTCGCTTCTGCAAGCTTGGAGGTGGTGGTGAACGGGTCGGTGACCGCATCAACGGAGGGCACCTCGCTGGGCAGTGCGCTCAGTGCGGCGGAGAATGCCTGCTTCTGCTCTTCGGTGAGGGCGGTGCCGTCACCGGCGGTGAGAATGATCTGGCCGGAGCCGCGGTTGGCGCTGGGGAAGCGCTGTGCGAGCTCGTCGGAGAGCTGCTGGGTCTGCGTTCCGGGCATGGTGAAGGTGTTACTGAGCTTGCCGTGGAACGCGGTGTAGGCACCCGCTACACCGGCGACGATGAGTACCCAGGTGAGGATGACAGCCCATGCGCGGCGGGCGGCAGCTTCACCGATGCGGTAGAGCCATGTAGCCATGATTCAGTCCTTTTGAAGTTGAGCGAGTGAAGAGTTTGGGGTGTTGGGTGCGTGTGAATACGGCGTGTGGTTTGCCCTGTACGACGAACGCTGTGTCCTGTTTTTAGGCAAAAAACACCCCGCCCCGGGCACCTGCAGATGAGGTGCCCGAAGCGAGAGTGTTTGAGCGTTAACGCTATGGGGCTTAGCTTGCGAATTCGCCCTGGACCAGACGACCCAGGTAGTCGAGTGCTTCGAGTACGCACTGGCGCATTGCTTCAATGGCGAGTGCTTCGGGGTGGGTGCCTTCGGGGGCTTCCGCTGCGACCTTGACCGTCATTTCTTCGGCGCGGGTGAGGTAGTAGTAGACGCCTTCACCGATGGTTTCGGCGAGGTTGGAGGCGAAGACTGCCACGCGCAGGTAGGGCAGGTCGGGGTACGCCTCGAGGTACTGCTCAAGGAAGATGTCGTAGGTGCGCTCGAGGATGACGTGCGAATATTCTTCGAACTTCGCGGGGCTGTCCATTTCGAGGGCGTAGAGCAGGTGTGCGAAGGGTGCGATGTACTCTTCGAGGGTGTTGCTCATGAAGACCTTGCGGGCAATGGAGAGCATTTCGGCTTCCATGCTTGCGTTTTCACCGGAGATGGTGAAGTCGCATTCTTCGAAGATGCGGTTGAAGTACTGGTTCATGCGGGTGACCAGCACGTCGTCTACGGAGGCGAAGTGGTTGAAGATGGTGCGGCGGGAGACGCCTGCGCGTTCCGCGAGTGCTTCTGCGTTGAGGGCGCCGTAGCCGCCCTCGAGGATGAGGGATTCTGCTGCCTCAACGATTGCGATGCGGTTCTCTGCCTTGCGGGCGGAACGCTTGTCCGTGATGTTTGCGGGGGATTCAACAAGATTAGCCATGCTTTTTACAATACGCGCAATGTTTCACCGGGAGTAACTATTTGGGGGTTAGATTCACCACATATTTGCACTCAAGGCAATAAACTTGAAGTGCAGATTTAATCTTTACTCAACAAGCAATTTAGTGTTTTAGCACGTCAGGGCGCTATAACACCCCAAAAACGCGCACCAAGGGGCGGGGTATGCACAACACACCCCACCCCCTCGAGCACTCCCCCGGCTCCCCGCTCAGCGAGCCGCTCAGCAAGCCACCGAGCAGGCGCATTAGGCGCGCGCCGCCTCCAAAGGCAGACGCACCGTAAAGACCGTATGCCCAGGCTGACTCTGCGCCTGAATCGAACCGCCGTGCGCCTGCACAATCGCCTGCACAATTGCCAGTCCCAGGCCGGTGGTGCCATCCGAACCGGAACGCGCCTTATCGGCACGGGTGAAGCGGTCAAAAATCTTCGGCAAGAAGTCCGGGGCAATACCCGGACCGTTATCGGTCACGGTCACCACGGCTTCACGGCGTGCAGTATCCACGGCCAGGCCAGCGGTCACTCGAGTACCCTCGTCCGTGTGCTTGCGGGCATTCGAGAGCAGGTTCAAGATCACGCGCTGAATCTGGGAGCGGTCGGCAACAACCTCAACCGGCTCGTCAGGCAGGTTCAGGTGCCATTCGTGGGTGCGCGCTGCCGCCTGCATGTCGGAGGTGCATTCAAGCACCAGCTCGGTCAGGTCAACCTGCTCAAACTTGGGTTCGCGACCCTCGTCCAGGCGAGCGAGGGTCAGCAGATCCTCAACTAGGCGGGACATACGTTCGGTCTGCGAGTCGATACGCGCCAGGGAGGACTGGCCGGATTCGCTGAGCGGCTCGGTCCAGCGGAGCATATCGGAGTACCCCTTAATGGCGGCAAGGGGCGTGCGTAGCTCGTGGGAGGCGTCCGCAATAAAGGCGCGAATCTGGTGTTCGGTACGTTCGCGCACCTCGAGGGCGGAGTTCACGTTATCCAGCAGCTGATTGAGGGCGTAGCCCACGGCACCCACTTCGGTGCGCGGATCGGAATCACGCGGTTCCACTCGCACCGCCGAGGAGATGGTGTGCTCTTCCAGGTCCAGGTGCGCAACATCGGTTGCCACCGCGGAGACTCGCTCCAGGGGCTTCATGGTGCCGCGAATAATGTAGGAGCCCGCCACGCCGGCACCAACCATCACGGCGATGGAACCGAGGGCTACCACAATCACGAAGATGGTGAGGGTCTGCTGTACGTTGGCGAGCGGAATACCAACCACCTGGGCATCGGCGCTGCTATTAGCCTTCGGGGTGATTTTGATGAGGTACAGGCCGGATTCCAGCTTGACCTCTTGGACTTCTTCCCTAGTGGCATTCAGTGCCATGGTTCCGAGGGTTACCTGGTCGTTGGCGGAAAGGGTTTGTACGGTGCCCTCCTTGGTGAGCTTGCTGGCGATTTCTACGGCACCTTCGGATTCCACGCAGGTGATGATAGTTCCGGACGCCTGACCGGGCGCAAAGAGGGAGCTGCTCTTCTGCAGGTCGCTGCAGTCCACTTCTTCTCGCTTGCCGTCTCGGGAGGTCGGCTGCACTACGCGGTGGCTGGTTTCTTTGAGGTCGCTTTGTGCCTGCTGGTAGAGGGAGTTCTGCAGGGTCACGTAGGTGGACAGGCCAATGATGAGGCATGCAATGCCGAGGGCTGTCACGAGGATGGCGATAAGGCGCGAACGCAGGTGGGGTACGTACCCGAGCTCTTCGGGGGATGCCTCGGGGTTCCTCATGCTCTTCCAGGCTGCGCGTAGGCGCACAAAGAAGTTCCCCGGGGAGGGTGCGGAACCATCCTGCGCGGGGGAACCCGCACGTAGGGGGCGGGTTGCTTCGTTATCCGGGGAGGCGGTTTCACCGGGTGAGTAGGAGCCCACGAACATCCTTTCTTTCTATATTCGAAATACAGAATATAACTGATATGGCGCGGTATAACCGGGTGTTATACCGCGCCATATGAAGAGCAGAGAATAAACTTAGACGGCGGGACGCAGCACGTAACCGGCACCGCGCACGGTGTGAATCATCGGTTCGCGACCCACATCAATCTTCTTACGCAGGTACGAGATGTACAGCTCCACAATATTTGCCTGACCACCAAAATCGTAGTTCCAGACGTTATCAAGAATCTGGCTCTTGGAGACCACGCGCTTCGCGTTCTCCATGAGGTAGCGCAGCAGGTCGAACTGGGTTGCAGTGAGGTTAATCTGCTCGCCACCGCGGGTCACCTCGCGGGTGTCCTGGTTCAGCACCAGGTCGCCAACGACCAGCTCAGCATCATCAATGGAGGCAACACCGGAGCGCTGCACCAGGCGGTGCAAACGGATCATGACCTCTTCCATGGAGAAGGGCTTAGTCACGTAGTCGTCCGCACCGGCGGCAAGGCCCTCGATACGGTTATCAACCGAATCCTTAGCGGTCAGAAAGAGGCAGGGAACCTCGGGGTAGAACTTGCGGATACGGGAGAGCAACTCCAGGCCGTCGAAGCCGGGCATCATAATATCCAGCACAAGCACGTCGGGGCGCCAATCGCGCGCAATCGCGAGCGCGGAGGGGCCGTCGCCTGCGGACTGCACCTCCCAGCCGATCATTTTCAGACCCATGCTGACGAGTTCTTTGAGCATCTCCTCATCATCAACAACGAGGGCGCGGATGGGGCTACCGTCCGGATGCTCTAGTGTGGGAAGGTTCTTTGCGATTTCGGTTGCTTTGCTGCTCATGTGATTAAGGGTATCGCGATTTAGGGTTCGCGGTGAGGCGGGAGCCGGTTTTCAGCCGCAAACTTATGGAATGCTTGCCCGCGTCACAGCTGGGGCACAGCTTTACCCCGCATTTGCGCGTCAACCCTTCATGACAGCTTCAAACTTTCGGTAGAATTTGTACTAGCTTAGGTAACGCTCAATCACCTTTGCGTATCTTTTGAATTTGCCGTTTCTGTTCCGGCGACCAACACCCGCAAAGGAGGACACATGCGCATTAGCCGTATCTATAACAATAATGTTGTCCTCACTGTGGATCATTTGGGCAAGGAGTCCGTGATGATTGGTCGCGGCATTGCCTTTGGTAAGCGTAAGGGTCAGCTGATTGACCCGTCTGCGGTGGAGCAGACGTTTGTGCCGGAGCAGGGCATGTCGGGTGAGCGTTTGAGTATGACTCTGTCTGAGATTCCGGCGGAGATTCTGTCGATTGCCACGCTTTTGGAGTCGAAGGTGCGCGCCGAGGGTGCGCTGGAGCTGTCGAACTCGTTTATTCTTCCGCTGGCTGATCACCTGCACTATGCGGTGGTTCGTGCGCGTGACGGGGTGCGGGTGCAGTATCCGCTCGCCCCGGAGGTGACTGTTCTCTACCCACGCGAGGTGGAGTACGGCCGCGCAGTGTTGGCGATGGTTCGCGAGCGCCTGCAGGTTGAGCTGGACCCGAACGAGGCTATCCCCCTCGCGTTGCACCTGGTCAATGCACAATTTGCGACGGCAGACATGTCTCAGGCATTCCGCATGACTGAGGTTTTCGCGCAGGTTTTTGAAATTATTGAGGCAAGCTACGAGCGCAAGCTCGACCCGGATTCCATGAGTGCGGCACGTTTTGTGACGCACCTGCGGTACCTGTTTGTGCGGGCGAGCCGCGCCTCCGCAAATCGTGCGGAGGATGTTGATGAGGTGTCGCAGCCGAGTTTGTTGGCTGCTCTTCGTGCGGATGCACCGCGCGCCTACGCGTGTGCACAGAAGGTTTTGTTGGTGCTGCAGATGCAGTTGAAGCAGACCCTGACTCGTGATGAGTTGACGTATTTGACGATTCATATTGCGCGCCTGGCGCGGGATATGTGGGGCATTAACGCCTAGCGTTGGTGCTTCCAAAAAATGCAGGGGCGAAAGCGGTTGGAGGGTACTCCGGCCGCTTTTCTGTATCCGCCGCTTTTCTGTATCCAGGTTTGGGGGCGCGCCGGGCGGAACGTGGCCGTTAAAGGTGGGTTGCTATTTATATATACAACCTGTCACTAAATTGTCGTTTTCCCGGGTTTTCCTTCGCGCGTTAGCGCGTCGATTTAAATTTTGAAATGACGGTTTATAGCGGCGTATTCCAGAAATACCATTCTGTGGACAGACCGCAGGAAAATGTGGGTTTTTTATTAATCCCACATCTTTTGATTCGCACACTCATTTTTTGCTCGGTATTTTCTTTGTAAATCATTTTCTCGCACTCGTGCGCTCCACATATTCCACGTCAAACACCTCGCCAGTCCATCAGCAAGACGCCAATACTCCCGAATTTTCGCGAGAGTAACGCTAACCCCTTCGCGCAGACAAGCATTTTTCGGTGTTCTGTTTAAATTTTTTACACCCTGGCAATAAATACGTGTTTTGACATCAAAAACCCATATTCCAACACTTGAAAAAATGTCACAAGAACCTAAAGTGTGCATGCTCAGAAAAAACCCACAAAACACAAAAACAACGTGTTACTATCTGAGAATTATGAGGCTCCTCACGGGGCCACTACACACCATGTCACGAACACGAGAGGACCACTATGGTCACTATCATTGTGGCGGCACACGGCGAGTCGGCTCCGGCTCTGCTGAAGACCGCCGGCATGATCCTCGGTAACTTCGAAAACGTCCACCCGGTCACGTTCCTGCCGGGTCAGGGCCCCGAAGATCTCGTCGAAGAGTACACCCGCATCGTTGAGGCGTCTGAAGCAGAAGAAACCCTGCTGCTGGTCGATCTCTTCGGCGGTAGCCCCTACAACGCCGGTGCGCAGTTCGCAGCCACCCGCGAGGGCGTCGACGTCGTCTCCGGTGTCAACGTACCGATGCTTATTGAGGTCATCTCCGGCGCAGGCCGTAAGAACGCAACCCTCAAGTCCCTGGTCGCTAAGGCGCACAAAGCTGGCACTAAGGGTATTCGCTCCTTCCAGGAGGCGAATCAGCCCGCAGCCGCCAAGCCCGCCGAGGCGAAGCCCGCAGAGACCAAGGCGGTCGAGGTTCCGGTTGCTCAGCAGGTTCCCGGCGGCACCATGGACGCTATCTTCACCCGCATCGACTCCCGCCTGATTCACGGTCAGGTGGCAGGCACCTGGGTTCCGCATATCGCACCGCAGACCTTCATCGCGGCATCCGATAATGCGGCACACGATCAGCTGCGCAAGTCCCTGCTGCTGCAGGTCGCGCCGACCAGCGTGAAGACCAATGTCCTGGACATCGCTAAAGCTGGCCGCGTGTACAACAACCCCAAGTACACCGGCATGAAGACCATGTTCGTCGTAGAATCCCCCGTTGACGTGGTGCGACTGCTCGACGAAGGCGTCAAGATCAACGAAGTGAACGTTGGTGGCGTCACCTTCAAGACCGGCATGGTTCAGCTCTCGGACGCAGTGTACGCCTCCGAGGAGCACCTGGAAGCCTACCGCGAACTCATTAAGCGCGGTGTGAAGCTGACGGTGCAGCAGCTGCCCAACCACTCCCCGGTTGATTTGGAAAAGATCCTCAAGCAGAAAGGCCTGGACGCATGAGCGCCCTGACGTTTATTCTCGTTGTTCTCGTGGCGTTCATTGCGGGCGTCGCATCCGTGGTGGACGAGCGTCAGTTCCACCGCCCCCTGGTCGCTTGTACCCTGATGGGTTTTGCGCTGGGTGACCCCGACTACCGGCATTATGCTCGGTGGCGCACTGGAGCTCATCGCCCTGGGCTGGATGAACGTCGGTGCGGCTATGGCTCCCGACTCGGCCCTGGCATCCACCATCTCCGCTGTTGTTGTGATTCAGGGTCACCAGGACATCACCACCGGTATTGCTATTGCTGTGCCGCTGGCTGCGGCAGGTCAGGTTCTGACCATTTTCGTTCGTACCATTACGGTGTTCTTCCAACATCAGGCTGATAATTTCGCGAAAACCGCGAACTTCCGCGGTATTGAGCTGATGCACATTAGCGGTATGGCTCTGCAGGGTCTGCGTGTGGCTATCCCGACCGCTATTGTGGCGCTGATTAGCTCCGAAGAGCTGACCCGCCTGCTGAACATGATTCCCACCGAGGTGACCGTTGGTCTGCGTATTGCCGGTGGCATGATCACCGTGGTCGGTTTCGCGATGGTCATCAACATGATGCGTTCGAAGGCTCTCATGCCCTTCTTCTTCCTCGGTTTCATTGCCGCTGCCGCTATCCCGGCAACCCAGTCGATTTCGATTGCTGGCACCGAGGGCGCGAAGGACCTTGTCGCAACCCTGTCCACCCCGGCACAGTTCAACCTGGTTGCTATCGGCCTGGTCGGCGCCTGCCTGGGTCTGCTGTACACGCAGCTGAACCCGCTCTTCCATAAGAGTGAGGCACCCGCCGTAGCACCGGCCGCCGCCAATGACCTCGACAACGAGCTCGAATAAGGAGCATTACCATGACTGAAAACAAGAACGTCGAGCTCGTTGAAGTTCCCGAGCTCACCCAGCGCGATAAGGTCGACACCTACATCCGCTCCACTTTCCTGCTCGGTTCGTTCAACTTCGAACGCATGCAGTCCATCGGTTTCGCGGTTTCCATGATTCCGGCCATTAAGCGCTTCTACACCAAGAAAGAAGACCAGGCGGAGGCGCTGACCCGCCACCTGGAGTTCTTCAACACCCAGCCGTGGGTTGCATCCTCGATTATGGGTGTGACCGCTGCGATGGAGCGTGAGAAGGCAGCCGGTAAGGATATCGACGAAGCCGCCATCACCAACGTTAAGGTGGGCCTGATGGGCCCACTGGCCGGTGTGGGCGACCCGATTTTCTGGGGTACCGCACGTATTGTGCTGGCGGCTTTGGGCGCATCCCTGGCGGTGACCGGCAATATTCTGGGCCCGCTGCTGTTCTTCTTCGGCATGACCGCAATTCGTTGGGCAACCCGCTGGTACGGCTTCAAGTACGGCTACGAGAAGGGCACCCAGATTGTGACCGAGGCGGGCGGCAACACCCTGCAGAAGATTACTCAGGGCGCCTCCGTGATGGGCCTGTTCGTGATGGGTGCTCTGGTGTACCGCTGGACGAGCGTGAACATTCCGTTGCCGCTGACTAGCTACACAAACCAGGCGGGCGAGACGGTAAATGTGACCGTCCAGTCCGTGCTGAACGATCTGCTGCCGGGCCTGGCCTCGCTGGGTCTGTGCTTCCTGTGCATGTGGCTTCTGAAGAAGAAGATTAACGCCATCTGGTTGATTTTCGCCCTCTTCGGCGTGGGCATCCTCGGTTCCTACCTGGGATTCCTGGCCCTCTAAAAATCTGAGGGATGAACCCTTTCACCCTTCTATGAGAGCGTGAGATTCAGGGGCTATATCTCAAGTGGCGGAGGTGCGGTCGGTACACTTAAAAGTACCGGCCGCGCCCCGTTTTTTATGGGTTGCGGCGCGCAGTTCGCGGCAACGTAGCCCTTCCGTGAAGGAGTTTTTATGACCAAGCTGATGGCTTTCGATTTGGACGGCACGATCCTGTTTAACCGAGCCGTGGAGCCTGCCAATGAGCGGGCGATTGCCCGCTGGCAGGCGGAGGGGAACCTGGCGGTTTCGTGCACGGGCAAGAGCATCTTTGCCACGCAACTGGCGCTGGAGCCGACCGCCATCCGCTTCGACTATCACGTGCTGTACACGGGTGCGGTGATTACCGACCGGGAGTACCGGGTGATCTACCATCAGCCTCTTCCGGTGAGTGTTGTGCAGGCGTGCTACGAGCATTTCAGCACCGTGGACGGTGTCGCCCTGTTCACGACCACTCTGGATAACGATTACAGCCTGTGCGACCGGGTGGGCTCCTCGACGAACATTCTGCCGGAGTTCACTCCCCTGCCGGCTGATGACCTGCAGAACCACGAGTACGTGGGTGTGCCCCTGTGGATTCCGGATGCGCAGGTGCGCGAGGCGGCGTACGCCTGGATTCTTGAGCGTTTTGGCAACTCGGTGGACTGCCACAAGAACCAGGATTTCCTGGATATCGTGCCACCCGCCTGCACGAAGGGCACCGGTCTGCAGCATCTGGTGGAGTACCTGCAGTCGGAGCATCCGGGCACCTCCTATGAGGTGTACACGATTGGTGACTCGTGGAACGATATCGACATGCACCGCTACGCTGACCGTTCGGCGTCGTTCAGCTACTCCCCCGACGAAGTCAAGGCCGTCACCACCGATTGTGTGGATAAGGCGTACGAGTTTATTGAGGCTTCCCTGTAGAAGCTCTCTCGGCAGCATTTAGGCGCGGCGAGCGCTGAGCCTGCCAGCCACTTCCGCGTGCTCGCCGCCCACTCCCCCGTTTCACGTGAAACACCCGTTACGTTTCTTTACCCCAGTCAGGTTTTCCATGTGCCCGTCCGCTTCTCAGCCCAGTAAGAACCAGCCCAGCAAGAATCAGTCCCGGAAGAGCCAGCAGGCCGAGCCTGCTCAGTCCTACGACCCGTCCAGCTTCTCTGACACCTTCCGCGCTATGGCGCGTGAATCACTCGTGAAGAACCAGAAGAACCGCCCGGACTCCCCCATCGTTTCCATTTCCCCGGTGCTGATTGTTTTGGGTGCCATTGCGGCGGCGCTGTACGGGCTGTGGCAGAGCTGGGCGTGCCTCATTCCGCTGGTGCTGATTCTGGTGCTCATGTGGGTGCGCTACACGATGCAGCGTCAGGCTCTCAGGGATTTTGCGGAGCTGGAGGCGGCACGCACCGCATGGAAGAAGACCCGGGATCGCCAGTATCTGGAACTCATGGCGGCGCAGTCCGAGCGCATCCTGAACGAAAATAAGGCGCTGACCAAGCAGGCTCGCGCGCATGTGCAGGAGTACGCGGATTTCGCGGCGCAGAAGCTGGGTGCTCAGCGCTAAAGCCCCCGCTGCGCTGCGCTCGCCCCTCCTCTCCAAAACAAAAGTATTCGACGAGCGTTAGTCGAGGTGAGCGTTCAGGCACCCAAAAGACCGTAACCACTCCCCTGTACGGGGGGCGGTTACGGTCTTTTATTCACGTCAGATACTCTCTGCGGGGGTCTTTTACGTCTTAGGGGGTTACACCCTAGTTGGTCTTCTGCGCGGGTGCTTCAGCGGGCTCTTCTGCGGATTCCTCGACAGACTCCGCAGGTTCTTCGACTGCTTCGTCAGTGACCGGGGCGTCGTCAGTGACCGGGGCGTCGTCCAATCGCTGCACTACAGCGGGGCGGTCATCAAAGCCGCGGCGGGTGCCTCGGGCAGCCTTCGCGTCAAGGCTGTACAGCTGCTCGCGGTTCGTCAGCACCACCAGGGTCATGGCATTCAGGCAGACACCCACAATGCACAGAATCCAGCCGATCAGCATGAACCGACCACCGGAAAGCACCGCACCGGAAAGCATCAGGGCGATAGAGGCGAGGTACGCCGGGGAGAGCAAAAACTTCGTATTCACTACCGACCTACCTAGCGCGCATTGGAGCGGGGCTTGGTGGCGCGACCCGAACGGGGGCGCGAGGGCAGAACGCTCATGCGGCCGGATGCACGCTCAACAATCGGCTGGGATTCGGTGGGCTCTTCCTCACGAACCTCGGTAGCCTCTGCAGTTTCAGCGTGCTCGGTCGCCTCAACAGCCTCAGCGGCTTCAACGGGAGCCACTTCATGCTCAGCCTCTGCGGTTGCTTCCGCTGACTGCTCAGCAGCTTCGTGCTCAGCAGCTTCACGCTCTTCACGGCGGTGCTCTGCGCGCTCGCGGATACGGTTCTCCACGGAGGATTCGAAACCGTCCAGGTTGGTCACCAGTGCGGGGATCGGGTCACCCTTCGCCTTACCCACGGACAGCACAAAGGCAAGGACGTTCAGACCCAACGCAAGAATCAGAAGAATCCAGCCCAGCCAGATGAGCCAGGGACTAGAGGATCCGACCATGAGCGCGCCGCAAAAAATTACGCCGAGGGAGGTCAGGTACGCAGGCGAGAGAGTCTTGAAATCCATGTCTACTTTCAATGTGTTCGTGAGTTTGAGAGAGCTAACGTACGTTCACTACGTTTCCTGTCTCATTTTAGGTGATAGTTGAGGCTTAATCTGCTTCTGCCCCTGTCTATCGCCTGTGAGCTAAAGACCAGATGGCTTATCTCGGTGGCGTAGGCAGGGGCAGAAACGTAGTGTTCGCGCACGGGCGTACCGGCTAGGACTTGGGGGTTACCTCGTTAGTGACCAGGGGCGAGGCGGGCGCGTTCTCCACCACGGGGATTGCGCGGGTGCTCAGGGTGCCCTGGTGCTTCTTCCAGAGGTTGTAGCGTTCCATGGCGACCGCGCCGGCGGTCATGGCGGGCAGAATGAACATGCCGGAGGAGCGGATGCTTTCAGCCTGCGCCAGGATGTCCAGCTTACGCACCACGCGGGTCACGTCGTGGGAGTCGTAGCGGTCCTGCGCCGCAATGACCTCATTCTGCGCGGCGACGAGGGCGGCGTCGCGCAGGCGTACAAAGTCGTTCCTCTTGTCCTTAAGTTTCTCCATGTACTGCTTGTATTCTTCGGGCAGTGCCTCACTAATTTCGTCTCGGCGGGTAATGGCGGAGCACATTTCCTTCACGCGAGCGTAGGTTTCCGGGTCGGTGGTTGCCTTCGCTTCAGCCTGTAGCGCTTCAAGGGCGGCGTCCTGCGCAATTTGGAGCAGCTCGGGTACGGCGGTTTCTTCTTCATGGTTAGCCTGCACGCCAAGGACCTTCACGAGCAGGGGCAGGGTCAGGCCGGGCAGCACGAGGGTGAAGAAGAGTACGGAGAGCATCATGACGATGGCGTCCTGGCGTACCTGTTCGGTGCCGTTGACCACGGGGATGGACAGGGCAAGAATCAGGGTCACGAGGCCTCGCATGCCGGACCAGGTCATAACGATAACTTCAGCAAAGCTTTCGGGTGCACCCTCGTGGATGGGGTTCTTGCGTCCTGCCAGCCAGACGATGGTGAACCAGATGAGGCGCACCAGGATGGCGACCAGTGCGACCAGGGCACCGTCAGCGAAGAGGCTTGCGATACGGGAGGGGTCGGCGGTGGCGATGATACTACTTGCCTGCAGGCCGATGAGGCCGAAAGCGACACCGGTCATGAGCAGCTCAATAATCTGCCAGAAGGAGGTGGAGGAGAGGCGTTCTTCCGCTTCGAGTGCCGCCATGTATTTGGTGCTGGTGAACTGGATAGCGCCGATGACCACGGCAATAACGCCGGAGGCGTGCACGCTTTCAGCAGCGAGGTAGGCGCCGAAGGGGATCATGAGGGTCACGGCGTTGCTGGTGACCACGTCGTGGGCACGCTGGCGAACGTAGCCGCCAAGCCAGCCGAAGATATAACCAATAATGACCGCGAGGATCGAGCCGAGCACGAAGTCCTTGGCGACCGAGAGCGGCTCGATGTGGTGGCCGCTGGTCATGGAGTGGATTGCGGCGTGGAAGAGAACGATTGCGATAGCGTCGTTGAAGCTACCTTCGGTCTGCAGGGTGCCGATGAGGCGGCGGGGAATGCCGACGGGCTCAGCGACTGCTTCCACGGCGACGGGGTCGGGCGGGGAGACGGCGGCACCGACGGCAAGGGCGACGGCGATGGTCATGCCGGGGACCCACCACATGGCTGCGCTGGCAATTGCCAGGGCGGAGACGGTGGTGAGAAGGACCGAGTAGAGCAGTACGGATCTCCAGCGGCGGCGCAGGGTGCCCCAGGAGAATTTAACGCCGATGGCCCACAGTAGCGGCGGAAGGAAGATTGGCAGGATGATGTCACTGTCGATGGTGATGTCCGGTCGGTTGGGGATGAAGAGCGCGGCGGTGCCGAGCAGGGTCATCATGACCGGCCAGGGGAGGTTGAGTCGATCACCGACGCTGACCATAAACACGGTCGCAATCAGGATGATGACAATAACGGAGAGGTAAAGCATTGGTCCGGTGTTGTTCCTTTCGCGCGGCTAGGGTTAGTCGGCTACGTCTTTCTACTCTACCGGAGGGGCTCATTCCGCTTTTCGGATATGGGGGTTCTGCAGCGTTTATTGTGGTGTTGTTTACCTCTAAGCCTAATGCTCTTTACGGAATATAGAGTTTTCCCCTGAATATCTCTGCTTTTCAGCAGGTTATTCAGGGGAAAATTCTATATTTGGAATATATCGATTGGGGTAGCTACCTCTAGCAGATTACTTAGAGCCGCATCCACCAGCACCGCAGCCACAACCGCCAGCGGGAGCTTCCTCCACGACCGGTTCAGGCTCGTCGTGGCCACCACAGCAGCCACCCTTTTCTTCCTTTGGTTCGTCGTGGCCGCCGCAGCAACCGCCACCACCGTGGGAGTGACCGTGAGCCTCAGCCGGAGCTTCAGCGGAGGAACCGCATCCGCCCGAGCCGCAACCGCAACCACCGGCGGAAGGTGCCGGCTCCTCGTGGCTACCGCAGCCACCCGAGCCACAGCCACAACCGCCACCGTCAACCGAACCGCAGGCGGAGCCGCGTGCGTCGCGGTGACCCATGAGGTCCACGCCGAGGTCGGAGAGGTAACGCAGGTAGCCTGCGAGGGCGTCGCGTCCACCGGTGCCGGAGATGACGATGCCGCCGTGACGCAGTGCTTTGAGTACCTCGTTGACCATGGGCCACTGCTCAATATCATCGGTAATGGTGATGGCGCTGACCACGTGCATTGCGAGGGAGGTCAGCGAGCGCAGGGACTGTTCGTAGCCTTCGGGCAGGTGGATGACCTTGGCGGGTGCTGCCAGACGCAGGATGGACAGCACGCGCATGAGCATCATGGGTACTGCATTTTCGGGCAGTAGTACGGTCACGCCGATGGCGGAGGATTCTGCAATACGTTCAATGCTTGCCGCGAGTTCTTCGGAGTCGATATCGCGGGAGATATCCAGTACTTCGTAGGAGTCCACGGCGATGGAGCGGGTGCCGAGGGCGTCGGCGAGTGCTTCATCTTCGGTGTGGATCGCAATCATGTTGCGGAATTCGTTGCGGCGCACGACGGAGGCTGCCTCGATAAGGGTGAAGTCCTGTCCGTCACCGTCCACGAGGAGGGTGTGGATTTCTTCGCGGTTGAGGCCTTCGCCTGCGGTGGCGCGCTCGATTAGTTCAGAAAATGCATTGCTCATACCGAATATTAAACACCTGATTTTGGGGCGTTCGCCCGCGAGGTTTACCTGTCTTGGCGGTTTTGGGCGGTTTAAGACGTGATTTTATGCCGAGAGCGTGGGCGGCTACCTATTCTGTGTGTGCTGAAGCGTTTTTGGTGGCAAAAGTGCTCGTGAAACGCGAACCGTTCGCTCCGGGTGAGTGAGAATCAACATTGCTTTTTGGGTTTGTACCGCGTATTTGTGGGGTTTTTGTTTGCCACGGGGTGCATCTTGCTCCCGCAACAGATTTGAACACCCTAAAATGAAAGGGTGGTACTTTCCCGTGAAAAGATTCTAAATACCGCCTACGAGGTCTTGGCGACCTACGGTTTGGCGGACCTTTCCATGCGCCGACTTGCTCAGGAGCTTCACGTGGCTCCCGGCGCTCTGTACTACCACGTGAAGAATAAGCAGCAGCTTCTGATTCTGTTGGCGGATTACATTCTGGCTCGTGCCCCGAAGTCGATGTCGGAGGAGGCTGAGCCGAATCCGGAGGCTATTCGCGCTTCGATGATTCGCCGCGGTGATCTTCTGTTCTCTCTGCTGTACCCGATTCGTGAGTGCCCTGAGGTGGTGCGTTTGAGCTTGGCTCTGCACCCGCGTGAGTTGAAGCCGGTGGTGGCGATGGCTCATGAGTTCCAGGCGCTTGGTTTGGGTCATGCGGAGGCGCTACGTCGTGCTCGTTTGTTGACTCATATTGCGTTGAGCCTGGTGGAGGAGTATCAGACTCTGCCGCTGATTTCTCCGCAGGAGGCTGTGGCGAGCGGCGATGTTCCTCTGATTGAGAATGCGTTTAACCGTTACCGTCAGGATCTGCTTTCTGCGATTGATTCGATGATGGTGGTGCAGGAGCCTTATACGCAGGATGCGTAAGTCGCCTGTTCCTCTTTTGGTTTATTAGTTGTGTATGGTGCCCCGTGCCCCCTTGTGGGGGTGCGGGGCTTTTGCGTGCGTTGGTGCTGGCTGCTCTGCTGCGCGCTGATACCGGTGCGGTTTGGTGGCTGAGTCGATGTTTGCTGGTTTTCTGTTTTAGTCTAGAGGTGACACGTGCTCGCATCCGGGGTGTATCGGGTGCGGGTGGGGTGTTGTTTATGTCTTAGTGCCCTGTTGGGCTTTATCAGAGGTGTTCCATGTCGATGACCGCTACCGCCCAGTGGGCGGCTCTTCCGGACCATAGCGCGGAGATTGCGCGTGTGCGTGAGGAGTTTATTACTGCGTATGGTTATGAGCCGGATGGTGTGTGGTCTGCGCCTGGGCGTCTGAATCTTTTGGGCGAGTACATTGATTTTTTGGGTGGCTCGTGCCTGCCGATGCCGTTGCCGTACCGCACCTATGTGGCGGGTGCGTTGCGTCGTGATGGCGTGTTGCGCGCGGCTTCTTTGCAGATGCCCGGCGATGAGCGCACGGTCGTGATTCGCGATATTCAACCGGGTCATTTGAAGGGCTGGTTCACCTATGTGGCGGGTGTTGCGTGGGCGATGAATCAGGAGGGTGGCAGGGATATTATGCTGCCCGATGAGTTTGGTGCTGACCTGCTGATTAATTCTCGTGTTCCGGTGGGTGGCGGTTTGTCATCTTCGGCGGCTTTGGAGTGTTCGACGGCGTTGGCGTTGTTGGAGCTCTCGTGTCCGGTGCGTGATGAGTGCCCGGAAGCGGATGCTACCCCGGCTGATAGTGATGCGTTGCGTGCGCGTCTGGCTCAGGTGTGTATTACGGCTGAGAATAAGATGGCTGGCGCGCATACGGGTGGCCTGGATCAGACGGCGTCATTGCGTTCGTATCCGGAGCAGGCTCTGGTGGTTGATTTCCGTGATTTTTCGATCGAGCCGGTTGCGGTGGATATTGCCCAGCATGGCTTGAGTTTTTTGGTGATTGATACGAACACTCCGCATGAGCTGACGGATGGCGGTTTTGCGGCTCGTCGTGCGGCGTCTGAGGCGTGCGCTGATGCTTTGGGTCTGCGTTTTTTGCGTGATGCCCTACCGGAGGATTTGTCGTGTGCGGGTATGGATGCGCGTGCGGCAAAGGCGTGGCGTGCTGATTTGGTGGATTCTTCGGTGAATCGTGCCTTGGATGCTCTGGAGGACGCGGGTCGTCCGTGTTCGTTCCCGCGTGGTTGGGTGCGTCATGCGTTCCACGATATGACTCTGGTGGGTCGTGCGAGCTATCTGTTGCAGCATGCTGATGAGTTGGGCTTTGCGGCGTTTGAGGAGGCGGGCCGTATTTTCACGGAGTCGTTTGTGTCGATGCGTGATGAGTTGCGTGTTTCTCGCCCTGAGATTGATGATGCGGTGCAGGTGTGCCTGGATCGGGGCGCGTTGGGTGCCCGTATTGTGGGTGGTGGTTTTGGTGGCGCGGTGATGGCGCTGATTCCGACCTCTCAGATGGAGGCTGCCGCGGATGCGGTGGCGACTGCGTATGCTGTGCGCGGCTATGCGGCGCCTCGTTTTTTGCCGATGGTTGCTGGTTTTGCGGCGTCTCATGATTGGGCTGCGGGCGCTGATCCTACGGATATTCCGGTGTTGTAGGGTTGGGCGCTGAGGTCTGTCATAAATCGGCGGGGTGTCACAGGGGCGTTTTTTCGGGGTTTTGAACAATATTCATAGCTGGAAGTTTCCTGCGAGTTTCTGCAATTTTCCTCCGGTTATCCCCTGCAATAACGCGCTGATAAGCCATAATTTTTTGGTCGTTGGTCAAAAGTGGCGCCACGTTTTCTGAGGGTGGTTTTTCTTGCCTTCGCGGGTATGTACACTTATCGACGGACGCAATCCGTGAGCTGTAAAGTTTCGATGCGCATAGTCCGGCATATGGATAGCATCTACACTGGGTTCGACCGTCACATACAAGCCCAGCTTGCAGGTTTCGTCCACCAAAGCATCACACTCCAGTTTTCTGCCCGCCCCGGGCAGGCCCCTCACCCAGGGTGAGGTTTTAGAGCGCGAAAGCGCAGAAAGGAGGCCCCCATGGGCTTCGATATCAAGGGCGCCGTTGAGCAGGGCCTCGACAAGGCTCAGGAAGTCATCAACGAGAAGGCTGGCAAGGAGGTCGTCACCGACGAGCACGTTGCCAAGGTTGAAGAGGTCGTGACCGACAACGTCTCCAAGCTGACCGAGAAGTTCGGCAAGTAAGGCGATAGCCTCCTTTGGATTGGCGCCCTGCCTCGCTTCCTCGTGGGGTAGGGCGCCATTTCCCTGGGTTTGCATTACAGGCTTTCACTCAACGGCTTTCACTCAACATCTCTCTCAAATAATGGGGCATTCTGCCCCGCCTGGGTTCTTTCATTCACCGACTCACTCGGCATATTGCTCAGCTTCGGTTACCGCATGGTAGCCTGTTTTCACTCTTCTTTTACTCTTACTCAGCACAAGTACTCGCGCTTTCTCGCGAACTGTATACGCCCCGCATCATTGGTCCGGCAACCTTGGTGTGGGGCGTATGCCGTTAATGCACGGGATGAAGGCTTCTGGGGCGGGGCGGAGGCTTCTGGAGCGCAGGGTGAAGGCTTCTACGAGAGTGCTGCACGGGTTGTGGGAGTGTGCGGCGCGGGCGTTCGCCCTATGAGGACCTCTCCCCCACCCCTGCACGCTCAGCTATGCTTGATATGTCAACTTATTGAGCTGCGCCCTCAGGTAGGTTTCAGTGCCTCCTGAAGACCGCGGAGCACCCCGTCTATGGAGGAACTATGTTTGAACGTCAGCAGTCCGATCAGCAGAAGGCACGCGAAGTCATGAAGGATGGCGGCGTCGTCATTTATTGGCGCCCCGGCTGCCCCTACTGCGAGGCTCTGGATTCTAAGCTGGGCGAGCTGGGCGACCACGCTACCTGGGTGAACATTTGGGAGGATCCGCAGGCTGAGGCGCACGTGAAGTCCCTTAACGACGGCAACGCGACCGTCCCCACTGTGGATACCGGCGACACTCACTTTGTGGTGGCTGACTTGGTGAGCCGCAACAAGGTGAAGAAGCTGATCCAGAACACTCTCGACGCTGGCGGCGAGGCTTAAGATGGCTCGCCCGGCACTGAACCGCGATACGACGGTCTGCATTTCTTTGTCTGGTCGCCCGTCGAATCACGGTATTAAGTTCCACAATTACCTGTACGAGAAGCACGGTCTGGATTACCTGTACAAGGCGATGACCACCACCGATATTGAGGGTGCTATCGCCGGCGTGCGTGCTCTAGGTATTCGTGGCTGCTCGGTGTCTATGCCGTTTAAGCAGGCTGTTATCCCGCTGATGGACGATATGGACCACTCGGCTGCGGTTATTGGTGCGGTGAACACGATTGTGAACACTGACGGCTTCTTGAAGGCGTACAACACGGATGTGATTGCGGTGGCTTCCCTGTTGCGTTCGCATAATGTGGATCCGTCTCTGCCGTTCCTGCTGCGCGGTTCGGGCGGTATGGCTGCGGCTGTGGCTGGCGCGTTCTTTGATGCGGGCTTCTCGCAGGGCATGATTATTGCCCGTAACGAGGAGACCGGTCGCGCGCTGGCTGAGCGTTACGAGTACGCCTGGGCGCCGGAGGTGGGCAACCTGCGAGCGCCGATTCTGGTGAACGTGACCCCGATTGGCATGGCTGGCGGTGAGGAGAGCGAGGAGCTGTCCTACCCGCAGGAGGCTATTGCTGAGGCGCAGGTGGTCTTTGACGTGGTGGCGATGCCCGTTGAGACTCCGCTGGTTCGTGCGGCTCGTGCGGCGGGTAAGGAAGTTATTCACGGTGGCGAGGTGATTGCTCTGCAGGCTGCTGAGCAGTTCCGCCTGTACACCGGTGTGGAGCTCACCCCCGAGGAGGTTGAGGAGGCGGAGGCTCAGGCGAACTAGGTTCGCGCCCGCTGCTTCTTCGCCCCGTGAGGGGCTCGATACGCAAAAGTGCCCGGAAGGTTTATCCTTCCGGGCACTTTTTGTTCTATCCGGCGCTTCGCGCCGAAATTTTTTGTAATTACACACATCCTGGTACTTAAGGTTTTCCACATCTGTGGAGAAATCTGGGGAAAACTCTTACACCCGTGTAATTCATACCGTGTGATTCGGCCGTTTTAGCCTGTATCCACAGGTTTTTAACATGTACTCACACTCGTGGAATTACACGAATGTAGTTATACACAATGTGGAAAACTGCTGTGGATAACCCGACTCCGAGGCGGATTTCCGCGGGTTTCAGGCTCAATAGCGACCCTTGAACCACCGTCGCGGGCTCTGCTGCGGCGGCTCCGAAGATTCAGATGACTCGGGCTTCTTCACGAACGGAATAATCAGCAGGGTCGCGAGCGCGCCGCTGACAAGACCGCCAAAGTGTCCCGCATGGGAAATATTCGGGTGGAAGAGGCTCTGCACCACACCAATGCCGATGAGCAGCATAAAGAGGCGCGCGGTGTCCTTCTGCTTCCGAAGAAGCAGAAGGACGAAGAACGCGCCGTAGAGACCGTACACACCGCCTGACGCACCCACGGCACCCCGGTAGTAGGAGAAGAGGTACACGCTGCAGCCGGCACCCACGGTAGCCGCCATATATACGAAGAGGAACTTCCACCGCCCCATCATGCGCTCGAGGGACACACCGAAGATGAAGAGGTAAATCATGTTCCACACCAGGTGCATCGGATCAGTTTGCGAGTGCACAAACCCGTGCGTGATGAGGCGGTAGTACTCGCCGTGGTGAACACGGGGACCAGACATCATGCCGAGGTTGTGCACCCAACGGAATGGAATAATCTGTTGCAGACCGTACACCACGACGTTAATCAGAATGAGCGTGTACGTAATATGCCAGTGACGGGCGATGAAGGAACGCTTCGGGCTCGAGGCGCCTCCATTGAGGTCACGGTAGCAGTCGGGGCAGACCATGCCCACATCCAGCGCCACCTGGCATTCGCCGCAGACGGTGCGGTTGCAGCGCCCACACTGGGCGTAGCTAACGCGGTCGGGGTGGTTGACGCAGACCGTGGGGCTCTGCCCGTAATTCATGTAGTTGGGAAAGTTCTCCACTGACCCTCCAAGGGTTGTGTGCCGGATTTTCCGAAGATTTTTCACGTATTTTCAGGCTTAGTACCTGCCGTTTTGCCATTGCTGCGGGCTCTGCTGCTGAGGAGGCTCGGGCTTATCCACAAGCGGGACAAACAGCAGTGTCAACAGCACACCACCGACAAAACCACCCGCATGGCATGCGTGGGAGATATTCGAGGGGGTCAGAATGCTATAGATGATGTTCGGGGCAGTAATCATGACGAACACTCGTGCGGTGTCCTTCTGCTTCCTGATGATTAGCAGGGTCAAGAAAGAGCCCATGAGGCCGAATAGACCACCGGAGGCACCCACCACGCTGGTGTCAGATGCCAGCACGTACACGCCGAGGGCGCCGAAGACGATAGAGCCCAGGTACACGAGGAGGAACTTCCAGCGCCCCATCATGCGTTCGAGGGACACGCCGTAGATGAAGAGGTTAATCATGTTCCACACCAGGTGCATCGGGTCGTTCTGCATGTGCAGAAAACCGTAGCTGATGATGCGGTAGTACTCGCCATGCTGGACGTAGGGCCACCAGATGTTGCCGTGCCTAACCACCCATTCATTGGGAATGATCTGCTGCAGACCGTACATCGCGACGTTAATCAGAATGAGCGTGTACGTAATGTGCCAGTGGCGCGCCAGGAATGAGCCCTGTGCTTTCGAACCTTGCGCCTTCGAGCTGCCGCCCGTGAGGTCGCGGTAGCAGTCGGGGCAGACCATGCCCACATCCAGCGCCACCTGGCATTCGCCGCAGACGGTGCGGTTGCAGCGCTTGCACTGGGCATAGCTAACGCGGTTGGGGTGGTTGACGCAGACGGTTGGGGTCTGCCCGTAGCCTGCGTAGTTGGGAAAGTTCTCCACTGAACCTCCAGGGGTTGTGTACCGGATCAACCGGGGTGGTGTGCGGGGGATGGCGCGCGCGGGCATATAAGCGCAGGGACCCACCGGAAGAATCCTGGCGGGCCCCTGAACTATACGTGTTTTCTCAACACCTTCAGCAGAATGCTCGTATGAGCCTTCCGATGGGGTTTATTAGAGCTTTTCGATGTCGATCGAGGAGATGACAACGTCCTTGACCGGGCGGTCCTGGAAGCCGGTCTCAACGCCCTCAATAGCGTCAACAACCTTCTTGGATGCCTCGTCGGTAACCTCACCGAAGATGGTGTGGCGGCCGTTCAGCCAAGGGGTCTCAACGGTGGTGATGAAGAACTGAGAACCGTTGGTGCCGGGGCCTGCGTTAGCCATTGCCAGCAGGTAGGGCTTGGAGAAGGAGAGTTCGGGGTGAATCTCGTCCTTGAACTGGTAGCCGGGGCCACCAACGCCCATGCCCAGGGGGTCACCACCCTGAATCATGAAGTCCTTGATGATGCGGTGGAACACGACGTCCTTGTACAGGGGGGTGTTCATGATTTCACCGGTGCGGGGGTGCTTCCACTGACGGGAGCCGTCAGCGAGGCCGATGAAGTTCTCAACAGTCAGCGGTGCGTGGTTGCCGAAGAGCTCGACGACGATGTCACCGTAGTTAGTGTGGATAGTTGCCTTAGCAGTTGCATTAGTCATGGCTCTATTGTGGCACGGGGCGGCGCTCATTCGCCATCTAACATGTTTTTTCGCCCCGGGCGCACCGTTGGGCGGGCTTTTTGGGCGGGAATTGAATATCCTGAGAGGTGAACACTACGCGCGCGGCGGCGTTTTCTGGTCGCTGGCGCATTTCAACCGATGGAGGTCACCCCATGTTCTGCTGCAAGAAGCGTAAGGCACGCAAGGCTGCTAAGGCTCAGGCTGTTGTCTCTTCCCTGGCTGCTGTTGAGTCCGCGCTGGAAGGCAAGACCGCTGAGATGTTCGCTGAGAAGCTGACCGGCAACAAGAAGGCGCTGAAGAAGGCTCGTAAGGCTACCGCGAAGACCGTTCGCGCCGCTGAGAAGGAACTGGCTCGTATTGAGCGTAACGGCGGCAAGCGCCCCCGTAAGGGCCTGGCGTTCCTGGGTCTGCTGGTTGCTCTGGGTGTTGCAGGCGCAGCAGCTTACAACGCAGCTCGTCCCGTAGAGGACCCCTGGAAGAACGCATAAGCGTTCCCTGTATCTTTTTCTCTAAGGCTTTCTGAGGCGCCGCTGGCGGCGTGAGGGAGTGCTTTATGAAAGATAGCCGCCCGCTAGAGTTTCTGCTCTGGCGGGCGGCTATTGTTTTGGGTTTTTCTTGGTTTTGGAGGGGGGAGGTGGCTGTAGCTAGAGCGCTAACCTTCCCCGGGTATCCCCTTGATATTTCCCGGATACACAAAGAACCCCATGTCTTTCGACATGGGGTTCTCGGTTCAAAAATAAACCGGCGATGACCTACTCTCCCACACCCACAAAAGTGCAGTACCATCGGCGCGAAGAGTCTTAGCTTCTGGGTTCGGAATGGAACCAGGCGTTTCCCTCTTGCTATAATCACCGGAAAGTGGAGGCGAGGGGACTCGAACCCCTAACCCTCTGCTTGCAAAGCAGATGCGCTACCAATTGCGCCACGCCCCCGCGGTGCCCTACTAGTCTATAACACCTTTTGCGGCTTCACCAAATCCCCAGGCACATTTTTTTAGTTAGACCCATCACATTACTGAGGGGTTTAGGTAATAACCTCACCCGGCACCGTCGCCTCACGCTTCGTCAGAGCCTGCAGCGGACCGCTCACTTCCTGCAGATACTTACGAACCGCGGTGCGTTGCGCCTCCTTCGCGGACTCTTCCTTCGACTCGGGAGCCGTGAAACCCAATTTGAACCCATCCCACTGGCTCGCCGACGGATATTTCTCGCGAGCATTCCACACCAGCGAGAACGACGCCAAAGTATTCAGTTCCTTCTTCGTGGCGGCCTTCGACAACACATCAGCGACCGTTGCCACACGCGAAGACTCGGCAACACTCACCGAAATCTTCGACTGCGCGCCCGAGGGCAGGCTCAGCGCCTTCTCCGGAGCCAACTGAATATTCAGGTGAACCTGCTGCACCCGCTCGTTCTTCAAATCCAGCTCAGCCAGAGTACGGAAGCGCTTCAGCAGGGACTCATAGTTCTCATCAATCACAACGGCGTTCAGACGCAGCTCATCGGCCAACAGGCCCACCTGCGCATAGCTCGCGGTGGTACCCAACGCCGCATTAGCGGTCAGCACCTTCAGCCACTGCTCTTCCTTCAGGGTTGCCGATTCATTCACGCGCAGCGGGCTCACCGGCGCATCCGTAGCGGTATTAGCGATGTTCTGCGGGTCATTCGCCGAGTCCACACCTCCGTAGGTGACGCTCAGCCGATGCAAAGAGCCATAAACGGACAGATTCGTCAGCGCTGTAGCAGCCGCTGCCAAATCGGCCTGCGCCGCCTCCGTGAGGGAGAAAGAACCCACCAGGCGCAGATCCTGTTCACCACGCCCCTTACCCACATAGATACGCCCCAGCGACTCAATCTTCAGGTAGCGGGTATCAATATTCTCGCGAACCAGACGCTCACGACGCGCCAGCAGCTTCTCATTTGAAACCACCACCGCCGCATCCTCACCCAACACACCGGTGGCGGCAATCTGCGGCATCGCCGCAAGCACCCCAGCGGCAGCAACCACGCCGCCAGTCAGAAGCAGGGAACGGCGGGGCACCACGAGGCGGCGCACCTGCCCAGCAATAGCCTCTTTAGCGGCATCGACGCGGGTAGAAGGGGTCTTAGCCACAGAGTCCTCAGCGGCAACGGATGCCGCCTCAGAAGAGCCCTGAGAGGCTCCCCGGGTAGAAGTATCGGGAATGTGAGAGTTCTCGGGTTCCAAAGAAGGGGAAGAAGACACAGAATCTCCATGATGCAGGGCGAGCACAAAGCCCACCAACGGTTTGAGGGGAGTGAAGTCCCTCTAGAATACCGCCCGCACCTATGCGCAGGCCGGCAACCCGCGGCACATCCATCGGAGGGCATAAAGAAAACCTATGGGGTGGACTCAGTCCACCCCATAGGTCACAAACTTCATGAGAGCTCTCAACTCTCACCGCAGGCTATTTAGTTATCCTGCGCAGCCGTAGCGTTCGGAGCCGGAATATTAGCCGATTCAGCAGCCAACTCAGCAATACGGATCTCGCCGGTCGTCGGATCATCGTAGGTCACGTACTCGGTACCGCCAGCCGTAGGCTCAGCGTCCTCGTTCACGTGATTCTCTGCAATCAGGAAGCCGTGCGCACCAAGAATCTTAGCGACGCGGTCAATATCCTGCGGGGTCGGGGTATGATCCACCACTCGACGAATGTACTCATTAATGCGCTGGTCACTCACGTACGCCTCACCACGGGCAGCACGGGACTGCATGAGCTGGCGAACAACTTCCTGCAGCTGCTCATCGGTCAGACGCATCTTCAAAATAGCCATCACTGCCGCGCGGTCCTGCACCGGAACATCCTTGGGATACCCGACGCTCAGCCAGTCGATTACTCGAGAGATCATGCTCTTATCAGGCATCGAGCCCCTCCTTCGAAGCAGTCATCATATGCAATTTAGTGTTCACGGGATTAGTGGCCTCCACCGGTTACGCCGAAGATATTCCAGCCGAAAGTGTGGTCGATAAAGTCCTTAGCGACCCAGAGAATACCGATGATTACGATTGCTACGATAATAGCAAAAATGCAGAACGCAGCAATCTTCGCCGCCGTTCCCGGAGGCTCAATTTCAACGAGCTTGCCGTCCGCGGTGTACTCGGTACGACCAGCCAGCATACGCAGACCCAGCGCATAGAGCGCCGGAAGGCCCGCGCCAAAGAACAAACCGGCAATCAGCACCGGAATAACCTTGTTCACAATGTCCATCAGATATTCCACGACTACGAACCTGCCTTCTCAGTAGCAAGGGTCTGGGCTTCTGCGGATGCCTCAGCGCTGGTGACTGCAGCGCCTTCCTTTTCATCCCAGTCGCCAGTCACGTTCGAAGCGTCAATGTTGTCCTTCTGGGAATGACGCCACATCAGGAAGCAGAAGATCACCAGCAGAGCGAACACGGTCATTTCGCCAACAAACTGGGTGCCGGTCAGAGCATTCAGGCCGTGACCAATCAACCAGGTCAGAGCACCCACAATCGCGGCAGCCGGCAGGGTAATCAGCCAAGCAACCACCATGCGGCCAGCAACAGACCAGCGAACCTCAGCACCCTTACGACCCAGGCCACTACCCAGAATCGAACCGGACGCCACGTGAGTGGTCGACAGAGCCATACCGAAGTGGGAGGAGGTCAGAATAATCGCAGCGGATGCACCGTCAGCAGCAACACCCTGCGGGGTGTCTACCTCAACGATGCCCTTACCGAGGGTGCGGATAATGCGCCAACCGCCCAGGTAAGTACCCAGAGCAATAGCAATAGCGCAGGAAGCCTTCACCCACAGGGGGATCGCGTCATCGTTGCTCAGAGTGCCCGAAGCAACCAGAGCCAGGAAGATCACGCCCATGGTCTTCTGCGCATCGTTGGTACCGTGCGCCAGAGACATCAGGGATGCGGTCGCAACCTGTCCCTTGCGGAAGCCGCCGTGCTTACGGTCGTCAGCCACCGGGGCAGCAATACGGTAGACCAGCCAAGTGCCGGTTGCCGCCACAATAGCCGCAATGACGGGGGAGAGGACCGCGGGAACAATAATCTTGGACAGAACGCCCATCCACTGCACGCCGTCAAAGCCGATCGCGACAATAGCCGAACCAATCAGGCCACCAAACAGAGCGTGCGATGAGGAGGAGGGAAGACCCAGAAGCCAGGTCAAAACATTCCAGAGGATGCCGCCAACCAGGCCGGTAAAGACGATAAGCATCAGCGCCGGGCCGTCTGTTGTTACATCGATACGATCCAGGTTCACGATGCCGCTACCAACCGAGCGTGCCACCTCAACAGAGAGGAACGCGCCGACGAGGTTCAGGGACGCAGACAGCGCCACGGCGGTCTTAGGCTTCAGCGCACCGGTGGCGATGGAGGTTGCCATCGCGTTGCCGGTGTCGTGGAAGCCATTCGTAAAGTCGAAGGCGAGCGCGGTCAGCACCACGATCACGAGAATAATGAGTTCTGTAGTCACAAGAAAATTATCTGTCGGTTTTCGCGAAATCTAAAGTATTCCGAATTAACACGAAATAACAGATAAACCCACGGCATTGAGCGGATTTTTATGAGGGTTTTACTATAGAGCCCATATTTCAGGGGAAACTCTCCCGATATTCCGCGGAAAAAAGGGTGCACCTATCGGAATGCTTAAGTTGGTTTATGTGGCTTATGCGAGAGTGCGGGGGAGAGGGGTGATTATATCCATCAAGAGGCTAAAGTGTGTTCACCAAGTGTTCACTTTCAGGAACCTCCCAGCTTTCTTTTTGTGACACACCTTTATTATTCAGACCTCATTTAGGTCACCGAGCTACCCACACGGGACACCCCTGTGGGTTTTACGGCGCGGGGCTTTCTGCGGAGCACATTCTCCACAGTAGGGGTTTCCTACAGCCGTGCACATTCGAATATCACGAAGAATTGAATCTATACCCGCGGCGCACGCAGCACATCAACTTCGCGAGGTATTCGCATCTATTCCCCCGCATCACATCAGCAGATACAACAACTTCAGCGAATACAACAAAAAACCCCGCATCTTTCGATACGGGGTCTTTCTCAAAAATAAACCGGCGATGACCTACTCTCCCACACCCACAAAAGTGCAGTACCATCGGCGCGAAGAGTCTTAGCTTCTGGGTTCGGAATGGAACCAGGCGTTTCCCTCTTGCTATAATCACCGGAAAGTGGAGGCGAGGGGACTCGAACCCCTAACCCTCTGCTTGCAAAGCAGATGCGCTACCAATTGCGCCACGCCCCCGTCTCAGCGGAAACCACTGTTTAGTTATTTTTCCAAGCCTTCACGACCTCATTGCTCTGGTACTTTTTCAGAACCATCACAGTAACACACGAAAGAACAGCAAGAATCAATAATTTCTTCATTATTGCCTTTCATAGTGTGGAGTGGGCGTACCAAGAATCGAACTTGGGACCTCTTCGTTATCAGCGAAGCGCTCTAACCGTCTGAGCTATACGCCCTCCTTCTGCGGAATTTCTTCCGTAGAACGAGATATAACTATACAGGTGTTTGAAGGTAACACCAAATCGAAAAAGCATGTTCTGTATCACACTTTAATATTGGGGGTTCCCGAGCATACAGAGCGGGGCATGCAGAACGGGCGGCACCGCCTCCACCAGAGACAGAACCGCCCGCACACAAAGCTCAAAAGCTACAAACTAGGACTCATCACTCAGAGTCAAGGTCACGCCACCAACCAGCTTCGCAGCCAGGTTGTACAGAATCGCGCCAATCATACCCAGCAGAGTAAAGACCACAGTGTTGACCACAGCAAAAATAGTAGTCACCAAAGCAACCTGACCCAGCGAAATCATCTGCGAAATATCCACAGTGGTCGAACCGGTACCCAGCGAGCTAATCAGCTGGTTCACACCGGTAAACGCACCAGAAGCCTGCAGGAACAGCCAGAGAATCACCGAAGCCACGACGGTCACGATACCCAGGGCAATAGACAGCAGGAAGATCAGCTTAGCAACCGACCACGTATCAACCTTCTGAACCACCAGACGCGCACGACGAATCTTCGAACGCGGCGCCGGACGCACCAGCTGACGGCGCGAACCGGTCGGACGCTTAGCGTTTACAGGGCGCTTGCCGACAGGACGCTTAGCGGTACCGCCAGGACGAGCCTGGCCCGAACGCGCCTGAGCCGGGCGACGCGCGCCAGCCTTAGCCGCACCCGAAGACTTAGATGCACCAGCCGACGCCGAACGCTGTGCCGACGCAGGAGAGGAGCTCGCGGGAGTGCTGCTCATTAGTTACCTCCAGTAGCGGTGAGATCGGCAGCCGCCGCTTCACCCTCGTTGTCCGTACCGGGCGCCTCAGAAGACTCCGAAGCCTCGGTGTTCTCAGTGGTTTCATCGTCGCTATCATCCAGCTGACGATCCTGGTTGCGTGCAACACCAATAATAGAATCGCCCTTACCGGGCTTTGCAAAGATAACACCCATAGTATCGCGTCCCTTCGCAGGAACCTCATTCACATTCGAACGAACGACCTTGCCGCTGGCCATAACCACCAGCACCTCGTCCTCTTCATCCACAATGAGGCCACCCACCAGGGCACCACGATCCTCAACTAGCTTAGCAACCTTAATGCCGAAGCCGTTACGGCCCTGCACACGGTACTCATCCACGCTCGTACGCTTCGCGTAACCACCCTCAGTGACCACGAAGACGAAGGAGCCCTCAGTAACCACGTTCGCAGAAATCAGCTCATCGCCCTCACGGAACTTCATACCGGTCACACCCGAGGTCGAACGACCCATCGGGCGCAGCGATGCATCATCAGCGTGGAAGCGCAGCGACATACCGTTACGCGACACCAGCAGAATATCGTCCTTATCCGAAACGGTGAACGCCGAAACAACCTCATCGCCCTCACGCAGGTTAATCGCAATCAGGCCGGCAGTACGGTTCGTATCGTAATCGCTCAGACGGCTCTTCTTCACCATGCCACCGCGAGTAGCAAGCACCAGGTACTCAGCATCCTCGTAGCTCTTCAGCTCCATGACCTGAGCAATATGCTCACCGCCCTGGAACTCCAGCAGGTTCGCAATGTGCTGACCCTTCGCGTCACGACCGGCTTCCTGCAGCTCGTAACCCTTCGCACGGTACACGCGACCCAGGTTCGTGAAGAACAGAATCCAGCTGTGCGTAGTGGTCACAAAGAAGTGCTCCACCACGTCATCACCGCGCAGCGAGGCACCCTTAATGCCCTTACCGCCGCGGTGCTGGCTACGGTACTGATCACTGCGGGTGCGCTTAATGTAGCCGCCGCGAGTAATCGTAACCACGACCTCTTCCTCGGGGATGAGGTCTTCCATGGACATGTCGCCGTTGTAGCCGTACATAATCTGGGTGCGACGCTCATCGCCGTAGCGGTTCACAATCTCGCCCAGCTCCTCAGAGATAATCTCGCGCTGGCGAGTCTCCGAAGCAATAATCGCGTTGTACTCAGCGATCATGCGCATCAGCTCATCGTGGCGATCCTGAATCTTCTGACGCTCCAAAGCAGCCAGACGACGCAGCTGCATGTTCAGAATTGCCTGAGCCTGAGCCTCATCAATCTGCAGGAACTCCATCAGGCCGCTACGCGCCTCATCAGCGGTGGGGGAGCGGCGAATCAGGGCAATAACCTCATCCAGAGCATCCAGAGCCTTCAGCAGGCCACGCAGGATGTGCGCCTCTTCCTCCGCCTGACGCAGACGGTAACGGGTACGACGAACGATAACGTCCATCTGGTGATCCACCCAGTGACGCACAAACGCATCCAGGGACAGGGTACGCGGCACGCCATCCACAATGGCGAGCATATTCGCGGAGAAGTTCTCCTGCAACTGGGTGTGCTTGTACAGGTTGTTCAGCACAACCTTCGGGGAAGCATCACGCTTGAGCACAATCACCAGACGCTGACCGGTACGGCCCGAAGTCTCATCGCGAAGATCCGCGATGCCGGTGACCTTACCGTCCTTGATGAGCTCAGCAATCTTAATCGCCAGGTTATCCGGGTTTGCCTGGTACGGCAGCTCGGTGACCACCAGGCAGGTACGACCGTGGATTTCCTCCACGTTGACCACCGCGCGCATGGTGATAGAGCCGCGGCCAGTACGGTACGCGTCCTCAATGCCCTTGGTGCCCAGAATCTGTGCACCGGTCGGGAAATCGGGGCCCTTAATGCGCGCCATCAGAGCGTTCAGCAGCTCATCATTGGTGGCGTGCGGGTTCTTCAGGAACCACTCCACACCCTCGGCAACCTCACGCAGGTTATGCGGCGGAATATTGGTCGCCATACCCACAGCAATACCCGAAGAACCGTTGACCAGCAGGTTCGGGATGCGCGCGGGCAGAACGGTAGGCTCCAGGGACTTGCCGTCGTAGTTGGGCTGGAAATCAACGGTGTCTTCGTTGATGTCACGCACCATCTCAAGGGCGATGGGAGCCATCTTGGTCTCGGTGTATCGAGGCGCTGCGGCACCGTCGTTACCGGGGGAGCCGAAGTTACCCTGACCCAGGGCCAGCGGGTAACGCATAATCCAGCTCTGAATCAGACGCACCAGAGTGTCGTAGATAGCGATATCGCCGTGGGGGTGGAACTGACCCATTACGTCGCCAACCACGCGGGCACACTTATTGAAGGATCGGTCCGGGCGGTAGCCGCCGTCGTACATCGCGTAGATCACGCGGCGGTGCACGGGCTTGAGGCCGTCACGCACATCCGGCAGGGCGCGGCCAATAATAACCGCCATTGCGTAGTCCAGGTAGGAACGCTGCATTTCGGTCTGCAGGTCCACCTGTTCAATGTGACCGTGGTGGTCTACATTTTCAGCGCCACCGTTGCTAACTACATCAACCTCAGTGGATTTATTCTGCTGTTCTTCGCTCATTACTTTCTCATTCCTCAATGACTCGCTCGGCTATATAGCTCATTTGGCATATTCCATACGGGGCATATGCCGTTTCGGGCTAGATATCGAGGAATCGAATGTCCTTTGCGTTCTGCTGGATAAACTCACGGCGAGCTTCAACGTCCTCGCCCATCAGAACAGAGAAGATCTGGTCAGCCGCCGCTGCGTCTTCCATCTTCACCTGTAGCAGGGTGCGGCGAGCCGGATCCATGGTGGTGTCCCACAGCTCGGTGTAGTCCATCTCGCCCAGCCCCTTGTAACGCTGAATACCGTTATCCTTGGGCAGGCGCAGGTTCTTCGTAGCACCACGAGCCAGAGCCTCATCACGCTCAGCGTCCGAGTACACATAATCGTGCGGAGCGTTCGACCACTTGATGCGGTACAACGGCGGCTGAGCCAGGTACACATAACCCGCCTCAATCAGCGGACGCATAAAGCGGAAGAGCAGAGTCAGTAGCAGAGTCGTAATATGCTGGCCATCGACGTCCGCATCCGCCATCAGAACGATCTTGTGGTAGCGTGCCTTCTCAATATCGAAGTCGTCACCAATGCCGGTACCGAAAGCGGTAATCATCGCCTGAATTTCAGCGTTGGACAGGGCACGGTCCAGGCGAGCGCGCTCAACGTTCAGGATCTTACCGCGCAGCGGCAGAATAGCCTGAGTGTTCGGGTCGCGACCCTGAACAGCCGAACCACCCGCAGAGTCACCCTCCACCAGGTAAATCTCAGAGATCGACGGGTCCTTCGAGGAGCAGTCCTTAAGCTTACCGGGCATGGAGCTAGTCTCCAGCAGGCCCTTACGGCGGGTCGTCTCGCGTGCCTTACGGGCTGCAATACGCGCCTGAGCGGCGGTGATTGCGCGGCGCACGATGTCCTTCGCCACCGCGGGGTTACGACCGAACCAGTCGCCGAGGTGATCGTTCACCTCGCGCTGGGTGAAGGACTTAGCCTCCGAGTTACCCAGCTTGGTCTTGGTCTGACCCTCGAACTGCGGCTCAGAAATCTTAATCGAAATCACCGCGGTCAGGCCCTCACGCACGTCTTCACCGGTGAGGTTATCGTCCTTATCGCGCAACAGCTTGTTCTCACGCGCGTAACGGTTCACCAGCGAGGTCAGAGCGGCACGGAAACCCTCTTCGTGAGTACCGCCCTCGTGGGTGTTAATCGTGTTCGCGTACGAGTAGACGGACTCCTTGTAGGCGCCAGTCCACTGCATCGCCACTTCCAGGCTCATATTGCGCTCAGTGTCTTCGGCTTCAAAGGAGACAATCTCCTCGTTCACGATGGTCTTCGCGCCTGCGTTGAGGAAGTGTACGTAGTCGAACAGGCCGTTGTCGTAACGGTAGGTGACAGTCGTGAAACCCTCAGCGTTCGCGTGCACGCGGTTGAGGATGTTTTCCTTCTTCTCACTCTCTTCAGCAACCTCGTCACCGACGAACTTCTCGCGCTCATCGGTCAGGGTGATGGTCAGGCCCTTGTTCAGGAACGCCATCTGCTGGAAACGGGCGCGCAGAGTCTCAAAGTCGAACTCGACGGTCTCGAAAATCTCGGGGTCCGGGTAGAAAGTCTGGATAGTGCCGGTCTTATCGGACGGCTCACCCTTACGCAGGGGGCCATCCGGCACACCACCGTTGGAGAAGGAAATATGCCATGCGTAGCCCTGACGGTGCACCTCGGTAATCACGCGGGTAGACAGCGCGTTCACCACGGAGATACCCACACCGTGCAGACCACCAGAAACAGAGTAGCCGCCGCCGCCAAACTTACCGCCAGCGTGCAACACGGTCATAACGACCTCAACGGTGGACTTGTGCTCGGTGGGGTGCTCATCCACGGGAATACCGCGGCCGTCATCCTCTACGCGAACAGCACCATCAGCCTGGATGGTCACGTCAATCTTGGAGGCGTAGCCGGCGAGCGCTTCGTCGACCGAGTTATCTACGACCTCGTAGACCAGGTGGTGCAGACCGCGCTCAGTGGTCGAGCCAATGTACATACCGGGGCGCTTGCGAACCGCTTCCAGACCTTCCAGCACGGTAATATCGGATGCACCGTATTCATGCTGCTGTTCAGATGCATTCTGTTCAGATGCCACGAGGCAGAACTCCTTGAGTAGATGATGCAACCGGCGAAGAAAAGTTACGGGTAGCCAAGAGCGGAGCCTAGAACGCCTCACAGGGGCACAAGAAAGTGCCTGCACAACCCGCGTTGCCGGTGGTGCCCATAGGTGGGCACACTTTACGCATTGTCTCTTTTATTTTACCGAGCAAGAGAGCTTAAAACCATCTACGGGCGTCATTTATTGAGCTTTTTGCAGGCTATTACCCGCTCAAAAGCCCGCAAAGGCGGTTTAGAGTGGTTCAACCCCCTCTTAAGGTAGGGGGTACAGTTCACAGCCTCGTGAGGGTTGCCGGCGCTTCTATAGCTTTCATAGCGTGCAGAAAAAGGCTTATTTTGACCTAACACCGTTCAACCAGAAGGTGCTCGAGGGTCGGGGGCACCCAGAAGGCTACCCGTAGGTGTCGCGCACGCCGCGCATACCGGTGGCACGCCGATAGCCTCGCTGGTTCCAGCGTCCGTTATTCGGGCCCAGTACGCGAACCTGAGCTACGACACCCTCACCCAGTTCGCGGCGGAAAAGCTCGATGAGGTGCCCGTGCATCAGGCGCAACTGAGTCGTCCAGGCGGTAGAGTCGCACTGGACTTCAACAATGGAGTTTTCGAAGCTGATCGGGCGGGTGTGTGCCGCAATTTCAGGACCCACTAGCTCGGCCCAGCGAGCCAGCACGCTAGAGACTGCCACGGGCTCTTTCCAGCCGCGAGAACGAATCAGAGCACTAACAATGCCGCCAAGGGGTTTGGGGTCACGAGAGCTCTCTCCGGGGCCGCTATAGCCACCCATGATGCGGGGGTCCCATCCCTGCGCTCGCCGTGATTTCTTTTTCGAGGCGACACCGGACATGACCGCACCAAAATCGCGCATGATTTTATTCGCAGAGAAGGCGTTCAGAGGTGCCTCGCCGCGTTCTTGAGCCGCCACTCGCATACGGGTCAGTAGGGCGGAGGGGGCGTCCACCTCATCACGGTAGAACTCACCCACGCCGTCAACCTCGCGCGGGTTTTGGGGCTCCGCAAACTGCGGTTCCGCGAATTCATCGAATGTTTCACGTGAAACATGGTTTTGAGGGTGAATGGGGTTACTCATCGCCGTCACCCTCCGCGAGCGCAGAAACGGTCGAATTCGGCTGCCCCGCAGAGTCAGTGACAGGACCAGCGGCAGGCTGCACATACTCGGCGCGCCCCGCCGTCACCGACACCAGGCGGTAGTCGCCCAGCTCCTCCGGAATATCGCTGAGCACCGCGCAGGTAATCAGCACCTGCTCCGCATCGGCAACCATCGCGCCCAGGCGGTGGCGGCGCGCAGAATCAAGCTCCGCAAACACATCATCAAGAATCAGAATCGGCGAAGAACCCACCGAGGAGTCATCCTCAACATGCACAAACCAGGACGCCAACTTCAGCGCCAGAGCAAAAGACCAGCTCTCACCGTGCGAGGCAAAATACTTCACCGGCATACCACCGAGCAGCAGGGTAATATCCTCACGGTGCGGACCCACTAGGGTCACACCACGCTCAATCTCATCGCGTCGACGCTCCGCAAAACCACGCATCAAAGCCTCCTTGAGGTCCTCAACGCGCATCAGCGCCGCATGCTCGATCGAGCGCTCGCCCATGCTCGAAAAAACAGTCGACTCATAGTTGAAACCGACCTCTTTAGAGCCGTCCGTCAGCCCCGCGTAGGCGCGGCGAAGCTGCGGCAAAAAACGCTGCAACAGACGAAAACGCGCAGAAAGCAGCTGAGCGCCCAGAGTCGACAGCTGCTCATCCCATACCGAGAGCGTGCTCAAAGCGTTCTCGTCCCGCGCGTTACGCTGCATGGATTTCAGCAGCGAATTACGCTGCCGCAAAATCCGCTCATACTCGCTACGGTACCCGGAAACCACCGGACGCAAAGAGCGTGCCAAATCGTCCACAAAACGACGACGACCCGCCGGGTCTCCCTTCACCAATTGAAGGTCCTCCGGGGAGAACAGCACCGTACGGGCAATACCCAGCGCCTCTTTGGCACGCACCGGCGCGGCACGATTAATGCGCACCCGATTGCTCTGCCCCGGAGCAATCTCAAACTCGGTCACCGTCTGCTGCGAACCGCGCACCGTACGGGTGCGAATATAGGCGCGCGAAGCACCCGCCCGAACCAGCGGCCCGTCATGGCTCACACGGTGCGAAGAGAGCGACGCCGCATAGTCAATCGCCTCAACAATATTGGTTTTCCCCACACCATTCGAGCCAAGAAACACCGTAACTCCCGCCGAAAGAGGCAGGCTCAGCAGAGCGTAGGTGCGGTAATCCAACAACGAAATATGGTCGATATACACCGGAAGCTCCTTTCGTGCAGTTCGGTTGGGGATGGGTACGGGAGGGCAGAAAGCACAGCCCCGCGGGCTTCCTTGGGCAGAACCTTGGGAGGCGCGCGGGGCGGCAAACACTGAAACTAGTTCGACGGCAGGCGAACCGGCATCAGCAGGTAACGGTAGTTGCGGTCATCCTCAGCCAGAGGCTCGTCCTGACCGGAAATCACGGCGGGCTTCGGCGCATCGGTAAAGGAGAAACGAACGAACTCAGTACCGAAAACCTTCAAACCATCCGAGAGGTAGGCGGGGTTGTACGCAACGGTGATGTCATCACCGGACAGGTGCGCCTGCAGAGTCTCGGAAGCCTGAGCCTCATCACCGCGGCCGGCATCAATAGCAACCGAACCCTGAGTGAACTTCAGACGCAGGGGAGTGTTACGCTCCGCCACTAGGGAGATACGGCGAGCAGCCTCGGCCAGGTCGGAGGTGCGAACCACCGCGTGAATCGGGGTCTGCTCGGGGAACAGGGCACGGATGTTGGGGTAGTCGCCGTCCATCAGGACGCTGGTGGTGCGGCGGGTACCCGCTGCGAAGCCGATTAGCTCGCCGGCGGCGGGCAGGGCGATAGACAGTTCGCCGGAACCGGAGAGGGTGCTACCGACCTCGGAGACGGTCTTAGCCTTCAGCAGCACAGCCGCCTGAACATCGGGGTTACGCGGGTTCCATTTAATCTCGCGCATTGCCAGGCGGTAGCGGTCGGTGGCGAGCAGGGTCATGGTGTCGCCATTGATTTCAACGCGGATACCGGTCAGCAGCGGCAGGGTCTCATCCTTGGACACCGCAATCTGAACCTGCTTGACGGCTTCAGCGAATTCGGCGCCGTCCACGGTACCGGAAATTTCGGGAAGCTCGGGAAGCTCGGGGTAGTCCACGACCGGCATGCCAGCCAGCTGGAAGTTAGCGGAACGGCAGTGAAGACGAATTACGGACTCATCTGCTGTGAACTCGACGGGCGCATTCGGCAGGGAGCGGCAAATTTCTGCCAGGATCTTGCCGGGAACCAGGCAAACGCCTTCTGCTTCAACATCGGCTGCAATGACCTGACGGGCGCTGGTCTCGTGATCGAAGCTTGCGATGCTGACCTCACCTGCGGAGGCGGTAATCAGCAGACCGTTGAGTACGGGGGAGGTGGGACGCAGCGGAAGTGAGCGTGCCGTCCAGCCGACTGCTTCGGCAAGGACATCGCGTTCAACGGTGAATTTCATCGAGAAGGCGCCTTTCACGGAATTGGAGAGTCATTTTGGGGCGCACGTAAAGCTTATGGGCGAAAGAGCCGGAAATATCGCGTGCTCTGATGCGCAGTGAATCTTCCGCGCGCGCGTCTATCCATCCTACCGGATTTTGTAATTACACAGAGACACAGAGGTCGCTCCTGCAGCGAAAAATCGGGTGAGATGAGGCATGCAGAGCCGCTGTATTTTTGTAATTACAAAGATAGGCGGAAGGCGTAGCAAACCCAGTCGAAAACAGGTTCGAATTAGGTAATGGTTCGGTGTTGGTTTCTTCTTCAAACCCAACCTTCAAATCCAAACCCAGAGATAGCGTGCAGCTATCGATCCAAATCCGCGAAAATCTACGTTTTCAGTAGGGGCGCACAGAAAAACCTGAACCGGCTCGGTCGGTTGAGCAGAGCTACTTGTTATGGGGAGGATTTTTTCTTTAAGTACAGTAGTATTGTTAACGCTTGTGGAAACGGTGGAAAACCCCTTCCTTGCCTGCAATGACGCGGAAGTAGCCTGTGGACATTAAGTGGAAGAATCCACTCAGTGCTGAGGATGCATTGTGCATGGATATTTATACATTTCCTCAATTCCACACCTTTTGAATATTCATGCACTTAACGTCCACATGAACGCATGAGTTAAAGCACAGCTTATCCACACCCCGAAAATCCAGCGTTGAGAGTCGCTAAAGTCCTTGAATCCAGCGTGAAGCCCCCGCCCCAAAGCCTATAAAACACCTAGTCGAGGCATAAAATAAGCTACGGGACAGGAATAAAAGCGCATCTAGCCAGCGGCGCGCTGCTCCTGGCGGATCAAATTCGTCAGCTCAGTCACCTGATTGAAAATCGTCTGACGCTCCGCCATCTGCGCGCTCACCTTACGCACCGCGTGCATCACCGTCGTATGGTCGCGGCCGCCCAAGTCGTTACCAATACGCGGTAGGGACATCTCGGTCAGCTCACGCAGAAGATACATCGCCACCTGACGCGCATTCGTGAGCGTACGGGTGCGAGACTTCGACTGCATATCCTCAATGGACACATCAAAATACTTCGCCACCGTCGCCAAAACCAGCGCCGACGTAATCTCCGCACCACCGGTATCAGAGAGCAAATCCTTCAGATAGGTCTCCGCCTCAGCCAGGGTAATAGGCTCCGGCGGCTTCTTCATCGAGGCGGCAGCGCTCGCACGAATCAGAGCGCCCTCCAACTCGCGAATATTGGCCGTGACATGGGAAGCAATGTACTCCATGACGTCATCGCGCACCGGCAAAATCTCGTTCTGAGCCTTCTTCCGCAGAATCGCGATACGAGTCTCCAGCTCCGGAGGCTGCACATCCACGTTCAGGCCCGAACCGAAACGCGAACGCATACGCTCAGCGAAACCGGTCAGCTGCTTCGGCGGCAAATCAGAGGTAATCACGATCTGCTTCTGGTGGTTGTACAGGGCGTTAAACGTATGGAAGAACTCCTCCATCGTCGCCTCTTTACCCGCCAAAAACTGGATATCGTCAATCAGAAGAACGTCAACATTGCGGTAAATCTGCTTGAACGACGAACCCTCATCATCACGGATCGAGTTAATGAAGTCATTCGTGAACTCCTCAGAATTCACGTAGCGCACCCGCAAATTCGGGTACAGATACTTGGTGTAGTGGCCGATTGCGTGCAGCAGGTGAGTCTTACCCAGGCCCGAACCGCCGTAGATGAACAGCGGGTTGTAGACAATGCCGGGCTGCTCCGCCACCGCGAAAGCGCTCGCGTGCGCAAAGCGGTTGGACTGACCAATCACGAAGGTGTCGAAGGTGTAGTTCGGGTTCAGTCGGGCAGAGCTATCCCAAGTCGGCGCGTTTTCCGGGTCTTCATGCGGATGCACCTGCTGGGCCTCCGGTACCGCCGGGGCGTCCGGAACGAAAGTGGGTGCCGGGTACTCGCGAGGCGCACCCGCAACAGGAGCCACCGGAGCAGCCTGCTGCGCGGAGGGGAATCCTGCACGCTCCGCCTCCAAGGCGTGTAGGGAGGGGCGGGTGACTTGCTCATCAGCGGGCACCTCGTAGTGGTCAGGACCCGGATGTGGCTCCGTGTAGTACTCAAAAGCGCGCGAACCGGCGGGTGCCTCAGGATGCGCAGAAGCCGCCGGAACGACAGCAGGTGCGTGCGACTGCTCAGCAGGCACCTCACGCTCACCATGGAAAACGTCCTGATTTGCAGGTTCAACCGGAATCATCGACTCATTCACATCGAAAAGCGCGGTGGTCGACGGGCCAAATGCCTCGTGCAGAGCCGCACGGAACGAAGCGCTAATCTGCTCCTCAAAGACCGCACGGGTGAGCTTATTCGGCACCTCAATGATGAGGCGAGAAGAACCCATCAATCCCTGAGGCTGCGCAAGATTCACGAAACCGCGCTGACGTGCCGTTACCGCCGGATCGGCGGCAAGAATGGAGAGCAGATGCGCCCAGCGCGCCTGAAGGGAGTCGGTCATGGAATTCTTTACTTTCACTCGATGTGAAGCGGTGGTGCAGTAAAGAAATCATGCCGGAAACCACCGCGAGGTCATTAAGATTCTACCCGCTTAATACACAGGGGGAGAAAGTTATCCACAAGAGTTTTCCACACGGTGGAAAACTTGTAATTACAGGGGTGGATAAGCGGTGGATTTAAGTGCATAACGGGGCTTCTTCCCTGATATTTAGCGGAAAACTCCAAAAGCTCAAGGATGTGGATAACTCACCGATAGTAGGGGGTTTGGGTGGGATATGCACCATGGTGGATATCCTGCTGCCATAAATATCCCCAGGTTTACACCCCGAGAGCACGTAGTATCTCCACGGCCTGTACACCCGCCGCAATCACCGCCTCCACACCACAAACGAGCCCGGAATCACGCGGAAAAAAGCGTCAAGAACTTGATTTACGCCCTCCACTCTTCTAAAGTTGTGCTGTTGTGTGTGCACCGCCTACTGCGAATAGTCGCGGTACCTCCGTGCACCAAGAAGCGTACGGTTCCGATACCCATGAGGGCACGAACCGCAAAAATCAAGGAGACAAAGTATGAGCAAGCGTACTTTCCAGCCGAACAACCGCCGTCGCGCTAAGAAGCACGGCTTCCGTCTGCGTATGCGTACCCGTGCAGGCCGCGCGATTCTGTCGAACCGCCGCGGTAAAGGCCGCGCAAAGCTCTCGGCCTAATCACGGCATATAGTTCGCCCGCCGATGCACACGCATCGGCGGGGG
>NZ_KV795253.1:0-20215 GCF_001808955.1 Rothia sp. HMSC078H08 | reverse complement strand
CCCCGCCGATGCACACGCATCGGCGGGCGAACTATCATTAAGCGTGAAATACACGCGGAGGTCAGCTCACCACATGAGCCGAATCTCCCACACTACGTAAAGGGGAACACGTGCTGCCTCAACGGCACCGTATGCGCACCAGCGCAGAATTCTCCCACGCCTTCCGTTCCGGCATCCGTACAGGACGTCGGAACATCGTTGTATCTACGGCGAAAAATCCTGGAAAAACAACCCAGGTAGGTTTCATTGTGTCGAAGGCGGTGGGCAACGCAGTCACACGCAATCTGGTCAAGCGCCGGTTGCGTGAACTTGCCGCGCTCACCTGCGCCGCGCATCCGGAAGGCTACGCCATTGCTGTGCGAGCGCTTCCCGCCTCCGCGAGCGCCAGCTGGGATCAGCTGCGCCGCGACTACGAATCGGCACTCGAGGCTGCTTTCGCTAAGCTCGACCTGCCTCAGAGCAAGGAGAAGCCGTGAGTCGTTCCCAGCGTGACCGCTGTGAAGAACGCTTCCACGCGCATCACAGTGGCACCTATAGCGCTTCTGCCGAGACTGTGGGCCCCGACGAGCTGCTGGCACTAGCGCCTAACGAATTCGTGCGGCCGGAAACTTTCCTGCAGGCTCTCTACGTTCTACCGCAGAACCTGCTGATCGCGTGCATGAAGGCCTACCGCAAGGTCGTGTCCCCCCTCTACGGGGATGTGTGCCGCTACTACCCGACCTGCTCAGCCTACGCTCTGGAGGCGCTGACCACCCACGGTGCGATGGGCGGGCTTTCCCTGACGGTACGCCGTATTCTGCGGTGTGTCCCCTGGGCTACCGGAGGTATCGACCCAGTCCCGGAGGGGAAGCGTACTTTCGCTCCCGGAGCAGAACCGAAAATTATTCTGCTCAACCACCCCCATCTTTACACCCCTCACCCCGGTGGTGACGCTCGCCCTGAGTAGGCGGCGCCTCCCACACAATGACTTAGCCGAGTCCTTAAGGAGTATTCCCGCGTGAATATTTTTGATTTGATTCTTTGGCCGTTTAAATGGATCGTCTCCGTGGTCCTGTGGCTGTTCCACACTCTTTTCACCTCGCTGGGCATGGACCCGGCGTCCGGCCTGACTTGGGTTCTGTGCATTATCTTCCTGACCCTGGTGATGCGTACCCTGACCATTCCGCTGTTCGTCAAGCAGATTAAGGCTATGCGCGGTATGACCGCGATGCAGGGCGATATGGCGAAGCTGCAGGAGAAGTACAAGGGCAAGAAGGACCAGCTCTCCCGCCAGGCGATGGCTCAGGAGCAGATGGAAATGTACCGTAAGCACGGTACGAACCCCTTCGCGTCCTGCCTGCCGATTCTGGCTCAGATGCCGATTTTCTTCGGTCTGTACCAGGTGCTGATGGGTGTTCCCACCGCGGCGCAGAGTAACGAGAGCGTGCTCATGCTGCCGGCTGATCTGGTGCACCAGTTCAACGACTCGCAGATTTTTGGTGCTCAGCTGTTCGCGACCATGCTGCACCCGGGCGCTGGTGACACCACCGCGACCGTTGTTCAGGCGGTCATCATGATTGTTCTGATGAGTGCGACCCAGTTCTACATTCAGAAGCAGCTGAGTGTGAAGAACATGTCGGAGGCGGCTCTGAACTCTCCGATGTTCCGTCAGCAGCAGATGATCATGTACATCTTCCCGATCATCTTCGCTGTTTCCGGTATTAACTTCCCGCTGGGTGTTATGTACTACTGGACCGTGTCGAACCTGTGGTCGCTGGGTCAGCAGTGGTGGGTTATCCGCAATAACCCGACCCCCGGTTCTCAGGCGGAGCGTGAGCTGAACGCTCGCCGTGCAGCGAAGGGCCTGCCTCCGATTGGTAAGACCCGTGAGCAGCACGAGAAGGATCTGCAGGAGGCTCGTGAGCGTGCCGCTGCGGGTCAGCGTCAGCAGCCGGTTGGTAAGAAGCGCCAGAAGCAGCAACGCAATAAGCAGAACGGAAAGAAGTAGTTTTCTTCCGTGATTCGGGCCGGGTTCTCGCCACGTGTGGCGCGGGCCCGGCGCCGTGTATGAGATACTTTTTACCCCTAGGACACCCCTCCGAACACCCCGAGGATTATTGTGACTGAAGCTATGGAATATGAGGACGAGCAGCTCGTTGAGGAGCAGTTGGTAGAGGAGCCCATTGAGGGCGAAGAAGACGATTTTGAGGACATCGAGGAAGAAGGCGATATCGCCGCTGATTACCTCGAGGAGCTTCTCGATATTGTCGATATGGACGGCGATATCGATATTGAGGTGCGCAATAACCGCATCTATCTTTCGGTCTTCAATGACGATGATGACAATGAGGAACTACGCCACCTGGTTGGCCGCCACGGTGAGGTGCTGGAGGCTCTGCAGGAGCTGGTGCGCCTCTCCGTCCTGGCTGGTAATGGTACCCGTTCCCGCCTGATTCTGGACATTGCTGGCTACCGTGCTGAGCGTCGTGAGCAGCTGGAGAAGATCGCTGCTGACGCGATTGAGAAGGTGCGCGCTACCGGTCGTGATGAGCACCTGAAGCCGCTGAGCCCGTACGAGCGTAAGGTCGTGCACGATGTGGTGGCTGCTGCTGGCCTGTACAGCGAGTCTGAGGGTGAGGGCCCTCGCCGTCACGTGGTGATTTCTCTTCCCGAGGTAGGAGCCTAGTATGGAGACTTCGATGGTTGCTCTCAATGAGAATGAGCGCGCCGCTGCGGAGGCTGTGTTCGGTGAGCGTCTGCCTCTGGCGGAGCGCTACGTGCAGCACCTGGCGACGACCGGTATTGAGCGTGGTCTGATTGGCCCGCGTGAGGTGCCGCGCCTGTGGGCTCGCCACGTGCTGAACTGTGCCGTTGTGCAGGAGTACATTGCGCCGAACGCGTCGGTGGCTGATGTTGGCTCTGGTGCCGGTCTGCCTGGTCTGTGCCTGGCGATTGCCCGCCCGGATTTGAAGCTGACCCTGATTGAGCCTCTGGAGCGCCGCGTCATTTGGCTGAATGAGGTTGTTGAGGATTTGGGCCTGGAGAACGTGACCGTGCTGCGCTCGCGTGCTGAGCAGGCTGTGGGTGCCGTTGAGGCTGATGTGGTGACTGCGCGTGCTGTGTCCGCTCTGGTGGGCCTACTGGACATCACCCTGCCGATTCTGCGTGGCACCGGTGAGCTGCTGGCTCTGAAGGGTCGTAGTGCCGCGGAGGAGATTACTAAGGCGAAGAAGAAGCTGAACCGTTACGGTGCACGCGAGACCGAGATTCTCACCGCCGGTGGTGATCTACTGGAAGAGCCGACGACGGTGGTTCGAGTCCGTCTCTAAAAATTTCATCCTGAATGGGCGGTACCGCCTGAGCTAGTGAATATGCATAGCTTACGCGGTACCGCCCATTTTTGTGCGCTGGCTTGCCGGGTGTGCGTGGCAATTGCATCCGTAGAGTACATAGAATGACCTCTCGCGTGGAGTATTAACCTGATGCCGGGTACCCTTAAGGAAGGATTGAAACCTTAGACTCTTCTACATCAAAGCCTGCTGGTTCATTAGGGGCACTGAACCCTTCACAAACCATTTGGGCACCACCAATGTTTCACGTGAAACATTGCAGACTTCATCACCTCGCGGAGTATGTTTCACGTGAAACATGTTGAGATGGGTGAATGGTGGGGGAGTGGAGGTCGAATCCTCCTCGCGCACGAATACCGCAGAGTATTGCTACGCGCGAGGCACCAGACGAAGCATTACCGTAGACACACCACCCGGAATATGGAAGGCACCCGATGACTCCTCAAGCTCAGAAATCTGCTGCAGATTTGCTCCCCAAGCCTGTGCATACGCGTGTCTTCACCGTGTCGAACCAGAAAGGTGGCGTGGGTAAAACCAGCACCGCCGTGAACCTCGCAGCCGCGCTCGCGGAGGCTGGACTGAACGTCCTGGTAATCGACAACGACCCGCAGGGTAACGCCTCGACCGCACTGGGCATTGAGCACGGCGTGGATGTTCCCAGTGTCTACAACGTTCTGATTGAGGATAAGCCGCTTTCTGAAATTGTTCAGGAATGCCCCGACATGCCCGGTCTGTTCTGTGCCCCCGCCAATATCGACCTTGCGGGCGCGGAGATTGAACTGGTCTCCCTGGTGGCACGCGAGACTCGCCTCAAGAATGCCCTGATGGATTACACCGAATGGCGCGAGAAGCAGGGCATGGAACGCCTGGATTATGTCTTCATTGACTGCCCGCCGAGCCTCGGTCTGCTGACCGTCAATGCCTTCGTTGCGGCAGAAGAGATTCTGATTCCGATTCAGTGTGAGTACTATGCTCTGGAAGGCTTGAGCCAGCTGCTGAAGAATATTCAGATGATTCAGAAGCACCTGAACTCTAAGCTGCGCATCAGCACGATCCTGCTGACCATGTATGATGCCCGCACCAACCTGGCGTTCCAGGTGGCAGAGGAGGTGCGCGAGCACTTCCCGGAGGAGACTCTGAGCGTGAAGATTCCTCGCTCGGTTCGTATTTCTGAGGCTCCCAGCTATCAGCAGACTGTCATCACCTACGATTCTTCGTCGACTGGTGCTCGCGCCTACCGCGAGGCGGCACAGGAACTCTCGCGCCGATCGGCATAATCTAAATCTTTTGAAATGAGCCCTTTTGAATTGTCTATTGATGATTCAAAAGGGCTCATTGCGTGCGGTATTTTCTGGGTGAAACACGAGAAAACATCCTTAGTGAATTAATTATCGGGAATAATTCGGATGATGTGCCGTGCGGTTTTTACTCCTGCTTTCGGGTGCTTATTTCGTTTACACTAGATGAAGAAGAAAAAATGAGCGGGCTCGTCCGGGAGTCCTAAGGAGTAACGATGGCTGAAAAGCGACGCGGCTTGGGTCGTGGCCTGGGGGCGCTGATTCCTCAGAGTACGAAGAATTCTGGTAATGCTGAGGCGAAGGCATCCGAAAAGACTGCGGCAGTAAAGACTGCACCCAAGAAGGTATCTACTCCGATTGAAGAGCCGATAACTGACGGCCTCTTTGAAATGGCTCACGAGGCCAAGCCGGAGAAGCAACGCAAGAGCACTAAAGCTGAGTCTGTAGAAGCTAAGCCCGCTGAAGCTGCACCCGCTCAGGAAAAGCCTGTTGAAGCTCAGAAGGTAGAGGAGAAGGTCGAAGCTCCCGCCTCCTCGCAGGATGTTTCACGTGAAACATCGAAAAAGAAATCCCGTGTGGACATGGGTGCGGCACTGCGTAATACCACCCTGACTCGCCGCCCGGTGGACTTCTTCTTTGGTGAAGATGTCTCCACCCCGCAGGCCGCTTCCGAAGAGCATGGCGGCCTGGTTCCGGTTCCCGGTGCACAGTTTGCTGAGCTGAACGTTCGCGATATCCACCCGAACCGCAAGCAGCCCCGCACCGACTTTGATGAGCAGGACATGGAAGAGCTCATCCACTCGGTACGTGAGATTGGCGTTCTGCAACCGATCGTCGTGCGCCCCTCGCGCGAAAATGGTGCCGAAAAGTATGAGCTGGTCATGGGTGAGCGCCGCTGGCGTGCAACCCAAGCGGCTGGACTGACCACCATCCCGGCGATTGTTCGTGAGACTGAAGACGGCGACCTGCTCCGTGACGCCCTGCTGGAGAACCTGCACCGCAGCCAGCTGAACCCCATTGAAGAGGCGGCGGCATACCAGCAGCTCATGGAGGAGTTCGACACTACTCAGGAGCAGTTGGCTAAGCGCATTGGTCGTTCTCGCCCCCAGATTTCGAATACGATTCGTCTGCTGAAGCTGCCGGCTCTGGTGCAGCGTCGCGTTGCGGCGGGTATTCTCTCCGCGGGTCACGCGCGCGCCCTGCTGGCTCTGACGGACCAGGCTCAGATTGAGACTCTTGCACAGAAGATTGTGAATGAGGGACTGTCGGTTCGCGCAACTGAGGAGCTGGTGAACCATGCATCCGGCGCTGCGGAGGTGAAGGAGCGCAAGGCTCCTCAGCCTCAGAAGCACCGTGAGCGCCTGGATTATATTGCGGAGGCTTTTGCTGACAAGCTCGATACTTCGGTGAAGATTTCGCTGGGTGCTCGCAAGGGTAAGATGACCATCGAATTTGCGAATGTTGAGGATCTGAACCGCATTATCCGCGTTTTGGACTCTGATTTCTCGGGCTAAATTTTCGCGTAAAACAATATTTAGCAACTGAAATCAGTTGTATATATAAAAAACTCTCGGTGATGTTTCACGTGAAACATCACCGAGAGTTTTTCTTTAGCTTCTCGAAAGATTAGCCCAGGTGCTCGGAGAACTCGGACAGTAGAGCAGGCTTCGTCTTAGCGCCTACGGTCTTCTTGACGACCTCGCCACCCTTGAAAAGGTAGATGGCGGGAATAGAGGTGATGCCGTACTTCATGGCGGTATCGCCACTTGCTTCAACATCCACCTTGACCACGTCGACCTGACCGGCGTACTCGCCAGCGATCTCGTCAATCACGGGACCAACCATGCGGCAGGGGCCGCACCATTCAGCCCAGAAGTCCACGATAACGGGCTTGTCGTTCTTCAGAACCAGTTCGTCAAAAGTGGCATCAGTTGCCTGCTGTGCACTGCTCATGGAGTGCTCCTTTCTGACACGGGGTGGATTCCCCTGCGAGTAATACGAATAGTTTAGAGGTTTTCGAGGTAGTGCTGCGCGTCCAGAGCGGCAACAGCACCGGAACCGGCAGCAATAATTGCCTGGCGGTAGGTCGGGTCAATCACGTCACCGGCAGCGAAAACGCCGGGAACGGAAGTCTTCGAGGAACGACCCTGAACCGCGATGGTGTGGTTCTCGGTAATCTCCAGCTGGTCACGTACCAGTTCCACGCGAGGATCGGAGCCAATAGCGATGAACAGACCCTGAACAGCCAGCTGGCGCTCAGAACCGTCCTTGGTGTTGGTCAGGGTGATCGACTCGAGGTTGCTCTCGCCGTGAACGGCGGTGACAGCCGAGTCCCAGACAACCTCAATCTTCGGGTTGTTGAACACGCGGGTCTGCATGATTTCCGAAGCGCGGAAAGAATCGCGGCGGTGCACCAGGTACACCTTGGATGCGAAGGTCGTCAGGAACAGTGCCTCCTCCAGCGCGGAGTCGCCACCGCCGACCACTGCGATTTCCTTGTCCTTGAAGAAGAAGCCATCGCAGGTTGCGCACCAGGAGACGCCGTAACCGGAGAGTCGGTCTTCGCCCTCGATGTTGAGCTTACGGACCTGAGAACCGGTGGTCATGATGACGGTCTTTGCCAGGTGAACGGCGCCGTCAGCGGTGTAGACCTTCTTCACGTCGCCGGTGAGTTCAACCTTCTCTACGTCCTGGTAGCGGATGTCAGTGCCGAAACGCTCAGCCTGCTGGCCGATGTTCTCCATCAGCTCGGGGCCCTGGATGCCCTGAATGAATCCGGGGAAGTTCTCGACCTCGGTGGTGTTCATGAGGGAGCCGCCGGGCGCCAGGGAGCTGGCGAAGAGGACAGGCTTCAACTCGGCGCGTGCCGCGTAGATTGCCGCGGTGTAACCAGCGGGGCCGGAGCCCACAATAATGACGTTGTGGACGGTTGCGTCGGCCTCAACCTCGGCTGCCGGTGCCGCCTTGGTGGCGGGTGCGGAAGCGAGGTTCAGATTGCCCAGGGCGGAGCCTCCGAAGAGGCCTCCCAGATTCTCAGTCATCAGATATATCTTTCCGTTGTAGGTCTTTCGTTCTGCCCCTATAACAGGGCTTTATCCTCGATTATTCCATTTTTGGGGGACCCTTATCCAGATACTCCGCGCACTGTGAATCTTTGAGTAGCCACCCTGCCATAAAGAGTCATAAATAGACATCAAAAAGGGCGGGGCTTCCGAACTGTTGAGTTCAGAAGCCCCGCCCTTGTGTCTGGGGCGTGAGCGCACTGTCGGCGTCGCGTTATGGGTTGATTAGTCCACCTTGATTTCGTTGATGCGCAGACCGTAATTCCACGTTCCAATCGGCAGGGAGAGGCGGGGCAGCTCGTTGACCACGATGATCACGTAGGCACCCTTTTCTGCGCTCTGCTTGGAGGTGTCCAGGGTGACGACTGCATCCTTGCCTTCGAAGGTGCCCTTGCCGACCTCAACCGCACCGTCCAGGGATGCAGAGCTGTTGGTGTAGACGGTGAAGGAGCCGCCGGTGCCGGTGTTCTGCTGGATGGTCAGCTTGGAGACGACGGTGGGGGTCTGCAACTTCAGTGCCAGGCCGAATTCCTTGATGGTGCCGGCGTAGTTGGCGGTGCCGAAGCCGTAGCTGATCCATGCGGTGTTGGCGTTACCGTCGGTCAGGTTCGGGATGAGGGTGTCCATGTCGTTCATGAACGTGGGGTTCGAGGGCACGAAGCGAGCCACGGACGCGATCTTCGCCGGTGCGTTCGATGCCTTAGCGGTCGGGGATGCCGATGCGCTGGCGTTTGCCGCAGCCGATTCGGAGGCGGACATAGAGGACTTGGGGGTGTGCGGTGCGGCTGCCTGGTTGGAGCCGATTGCGCCCAGGGAGGTGAGGATACCGCCTGCGACGATGACGAGCAGCAGGACTGCTGCCAGGGCGACGGCCCAGGTGCCGCGGCTGCCGTCTTCTTCGTCTTCGTCATCCTCGTAGATGCTGGTGGGTTCGGAGTACGCGGTGACGGCTGCGCCGTCGGATGCGTTCCAGTTCTTGGCAGCGGTGATGCTCTCCTGGTTGGCGCTGGAAGCAGAGACCTTCTCGTAGGTGTTGGGGGAGCTGCCGCTTTCGGAGTCGCCGAAGATTTCGGTGCCCAGCGCGTCTTCTGCGTTGGAGAGTGCGTGGTTTTCGACCAGCAGGGTGTCCAGCAGGGTGTCGGGGCGGGTGTGGGAGGGGACGAGGTAGCGGCTACCTTCGGGGGTGATGCCCAGGTCGAGAATCTGGATGTTGCCGCGTGCGTTGGTTGCGAGCGCGCGGGAGTTTGCTTCCAGCAGTGCGCTGCGGCTGGGCGATGCGACGACGACCGAGACCTTACGGTTGAGAATCTGGTCGGTGCCTTCAAGCACCATGTCGGATTCTGCCGTAATGATGATGTGTGCGGTGATCTCGTAGCGGCCTCCGAGGACCGATCCGACCGGAATCTGTTGCGACAACGTGTTCTCCCGAGGTGGTTTCATAGTGCCTGCCGTGTGGCGGGCCCTGACTATTAGATTCTACCCGGCATTGAAGGATGCTGGGGCTGAGTGATAGTTTGTGGCGTCCGGGTGGTTGCCTGTGTCCTCTGCGGGCCCCGGCGTGGGGTGAGGTGGGTGCACGGGCAGCTACCCGGGTTGGGCGTTGTGTGCTGCTTTAGCGGCGGGCAAAACGCTCAAGTTTGGAGGTGAGGGGCGCCAGTAGTGCGTTGGCTTCCTTGACGCGGAAGATCTGTATGCCGGCGAGGTATGCCAGGCCCATGACGGTGCCGCATACGGCGAGGGTGATGATTGCGGTGAGCTTGGAGGCCCAGGCGAATCCGTCGAGCTGGTAGCCGCCGAGCAGCCAGAGCGCGATGGCTGCGATTCCGCCGGCGAAGAGGGACGCGAGGGTGGTGCGGGCGTAGGTGCTGACGATGCCGCGCTGGCCGTAGTAGCCGAGGCGGCGGCGGACCATGTGGTGGCTGATGAACAGGATCAGGATGTTGTGCACCGGGTAGATGAAGGCGAGCATATACACGGTGTACTGTGCGTCGAGCAGGGACGCTGCGAAGCTCATGATGACCATGATGATGGCGGAGTACACCTGGATGCGGAAGGGGGTGCGTGCGTCTTCGCGGGCGTAGAGCACGCGGCTGTAGAGGTAGTTGATGGTGAGGGTGGGGGTGCCGAGCGCGGTGATGACGATGAGCTTGGCGATGATGGTTGCTGCGATGGGGTCGCCGCCGCTGAAGAGCACGGCGACGGGGCCTGCGAGTACCATGAGTGCGACCATGCAGAAGACGGTGGCTACTGCTGCGTTGCGTAGGCCGTGGGAGAGTGCGTAGATGACGCTGTCGCTGTCGTCGGCGATGGCGGAGGCGCTCATGCGGTTGAAGAGCACGGTGGCGATGGAGATGCCGATGACGCCGTGCGGGAGCATGTACAGCATGGAGGCGTAGTTGAGTGCCTGCAGGCCGGGGATTTGGATGCCGAGGGCGGCGTAGTGTTCGCGCTGACCGACGATGCCTGCGGCGACCTTGGTCATGTAGAGGAAGGCGAGGTTGGAGATGATACCGGAGGCGAGGGTCCAGGCGGCGAGCTTGGAAGCTGCGCGCAGGCCGATGCCTCGCCACGCGAAGTCGGGCTTGAGGCGCAGGCCGAGCTTGCGTAGGGGGATGAACAGGACGAGTGCCTGCATGATGACGCCGAAGGTGGAGGAGCCTGCGAGCACGAGGGTCTGTGCGTTGGTCCAGTTGTCTACGGTGTGGATGGGGTTGGGATTGGGGGTCTGTGCGCCGAAGAGGAAGATGAACAGGATCAGCGACAGGATGGTGATGACGTTGTTGAGTACGGGCGACCACATGTAGGCGCCGAATGCGTCTTTGGCGTTGAGGACCTGTCCGATGACGGTGTAGAGGCCGTAGAAGAAGATTTGGGGTAGGCACCAGAGGGAGAAGATGAAGCCGAGCTGTCGTTGTTCGGGGCTCCATCCTGAGCCCATGATGCTGATGATGGGCCAGGCGCAGGCGACGGTGATGAGGGTGATGAGGCCGATTGCGGTGACGGTGAGGGTGACGAGTTTGGAGATGTATCGTGCGCCGCCGTCTTGTGCTTTGGCTGCCTTGATGATTTGGGGTACGAGGACTGCGTTGAACACGCCGCCTGCTACGAGGACGTAGATGAGGTTGGGTAGGGTGTTGGCGGTTTCGAAGACGTCGCCGACGGTTGAGAGTGAGCCGATGGCTACGGTGAGCAGGATGGTCTTGACGAATCCGAGGATGCGCGAGACGAGGGTGCCTGCTGCCATGATTGCGCTTGAGCGGGCGTCGTTACGTGCCACGTATGTCTCTCCTGTGTCGGCGGGGGATTGCTTCTTTTAGTTTTGGGGCTCTTACATCTGGTGTTTAGAGCTGGGTGGTGATGTATTCGCGTGCGCTACGGGCGATGTGTTGCTCGTTGGCGAATGAGAGGCGGGTGGGGAGCTCTTCGAGGGGGACCCATGCGACGTCGATTGCTTCGTGGTCGGGGTCGTTGTCGATGCTGAGTTCTCCGCCGGTTGCTGCGAAGAGGTAGTGGTGCACGGTTTTGTGGATGCGCGTGCCGTTGGAGGTGAACCAGTAGGCGATGGTGCCGAGGGAGGCTACGGGGTAGCCGGTGATTCCGGTTTCTTCGCTGATTTCGCGTTGTGCGGCTTCGACGGTGGTTTCGCCGTGTTCGATGTGGCCTTTGGGTAGGCACCATTCGCGTTGTCCGTTGCGGTTGATGCGGGCGATGATGGCTACGGGTAGCTGTTCGGGTCGGTCAAAGTCGATGATGAGCCCGCCTGCGGAGACTTCTTCGGGGGCGGGTACCGCTCGCGCGGGCGCGGTGAAGCGCGTTTTGGGGGCGCGGGGTACGGGAATGCTCATGGTTCTACCTTAACCGATATGTGAGGGTTTGTGTGTCTCGGTTTTGGGTGAGATAGCTGTCTTTGGTGTGGGTGTTGTGGGGGTGGGGTGGGCGTGCTGGGGTTTTTCTGGCACGATTAAAGGATTATGTCGCTGATTATTGATGTTGTGTCGAAGTACCCGGATGCCGCCGAGCTGGGAGAACTGTACCGTGCGGCGGGTTTTGAGCTGTACTTGGTGGGCGGTATTGTCCGCGATAATCTGCGGGTTGAGGATGGTCTCTTCACCGATTTTGATTTGACGACGGATGCTACTCCGGAGCAGAGCGAGCAGATTCTGCGTGGGTGGGGTGAGCATACGTGGGATATCGGCAAGGAGTACGGCACGATTAGTGCGCGTAAGAATGGCGTGGTGTATGAGGTGACCACGTACCGTGCCGAGGTGTACGTGTCCGATTCGCGGAAGCCGACGGTGCAGTTCGGTACCGATTTGAGCGCCGACCTGGTGCGTCGTGATTTCACGATTAATGCGATGGCGGCGGCTTTGCCCAGTGGTGAGGTTGTTGACTTGTTTGGTGGCGTTGAGGATTTGCGTGCGGGTGTTTTGCGTACTCCGCGCTCGCCGCAGGAGTCTTTTTCTGAGGATCCGCTGCGTATGATGCGTGCGGCTCGTTTTGCTGCGCGTTTTAATCTTGAGGTTGCCCCGGAGGTTTTCGAGGCGATGCGCGAGATGGCTGGCCGTATTGAGATTATTTCGGCTGAGCGTGTGCGTGATGAGCTGGTGAAGCTGATTGAGGCGGATTATCCGCGGGTGGGTTTGAACCTGCTGGTGGATACGGGTCTGGCGGATTATGTGTTGCCGGAGCTTCCTGCGTTGCGTATGGAGATGGATCCTGCGCATCACCATAAGGATGTGTATGCGCATTCGTTGAAGGTGATGGAGCAGGCGATGGAGAAGGAGACGGACGAGGATGGTCCGTGCCCGGCTCCTGATTTTATTCTGCGTTTTGCTGCGTTGATGCACGATATTGGTAAGCCGAAGACTCGTAAGTTTGAGAAGGACGGCTCCGTCTCGTTCCTGCACCATGAAGTGGTGGGCGCGAAGATGGTGAAGAAGCGTATGCGTACGCTGCGTTTTGATAATGACACGATTAAGGCTGTGGCTCGTCTGGTGGAGCTGCATATGCGGTTCTATGGTTACCGTGAGTCGGGTTGGACTGATTCTGCGGTGCGCCGTTATGTGCGTGATGCGGGCGATCAGTTGGAGCGTCTGCATCGTGTGTCGCGTTCTGATGTGACGACTCGTAATCGTCGTCTGTCGCGCTCGCTGGCTGAGGCGTATGACGATTTGGAGCGTCGTATTGCTGAGTTGGCTGCTCAGGAGGAGCTGGATGCGATCCGCCCCGACCTGGACGGTGGCCAGATTATGCAGATTCTTGGTATTGCGCCGGGCCCGGTGGTGGGTGAGGCGTATAAGTTCTTGTTGAACCTGCGCTTGGATGAGGGCTCGCTTCCTGAGGAAGAGGCGAAGGCTCGTCTTCTGCAGTGGTGGGAGCAGCGTCAGGGGGCGTAGCTTCTGCGGTTTTTCGGTACCGCATCGCATGGTTGAGGTCACGCGGTGCGGTACTGTTCTATCTGCTTTTTCTCGTGTATTGTTAAGAAATCTATGCGTGTTCCCCACCCGGTGTGCTTCACGTGTAGAGCACAATGAATCTCCTGCTATGGAAATCCCATAGCCGTTTAGCCCAAAGGAGGGGTTTAATCATGCGTGCATATGAACTGATGGTTATCCTCAGCCCCGAGGTTGAGGACCGTGCGGTTGAGCCGTCGCTGTCCAAGTTCCTCGAGATCGTGACCAACGAGGGTGGTTCCGTCGACAACGTCGATATCTGGGGCCGTCGTCGCCTGGCATACGAGATCCAGAAGAAGTCTGAGGGTATCTACGCAGTGGTGAACTTCACCTCTACCCCCGAGACCGCAGCTGAGCTCGATCGTGTTCTGAACCTGAACGAGTCCGTCATGCGTACCAAGATCATCCGCCCGGAGGATCAGAAGATCTCCAGCAAGTAGTTGTTTCTTGCCGGTCGGCTGACCCCCTAAAAATGTCAGGGGGTTGCGCTGTACTGGATTCAACATACTTGTAACTCTTATCGAGGAGGCATCAAATGGCAGGCGATACCGTTATTACCGTTATTGGTAATCTGACTGGCGATCCGGAGCTTCGTTACACCCCTGCGGGTGCGGCGGTTGCTAATTTCACGATCGCATCGACTCCGCGTACTTTTAACCGCCAGACGAACCAGTGGGAGGATGGGGAGACCCTGTTCCTGCGTGCGTCGGTGTGGCGTGGTTACGCTGAGAATGTTGCAGAGACTCTGAAGAAGGGTACTCAGGTTATCGCGCAGGGCCGTCTGAAGTCTCGCTCGTACGAGACCAAGGAAGGCGAGCGTCGTACTTCGTTTGAGCTTGAGGTCGAGGAGATTGGCCCGACTCTGCGTTTTGCTACTGCTCAGGTGACTCGCGCACAGCGTTCTGCCGGAGGTAATAACTTCGGTGGCGGTGCGCAGGGTGGCTTTGGCGGTGGCGCTGGGTACAACGCTGCTGCTCAGGGCGGTTTCTCCGCTCCTCAGCAGAACAATTTTGCTGCTGCTCAGGGTAATGGTTACTCTGGCCAGTCTGGCTACTCCGCTCCGGCTGCTCCGGCGGCCCCCGCAGCTCCTGCTGCTGATCCGTGGAGTTCTCAGTCTGGTGGTAACTATGACTGGGGTAGCGGCGCCGACGACGAACCTCCGTTCTAAGCCGGTTTCGTTTTCCGAATAGTAATTTATCAATCCATCCCGCGGTTATCCGCCGCGGGCTCCCAACTCTAAGGAGCACCACGATGGCTAAGGCTGAAATCCGTAAGCCCAAACCCAAGCAGAACCCCCTCAAGGCTGCTGACGTCACCGTTATCGACTACAAGGACGTCGCACTTCTGCGCAAGTTCATCTCCGACCGCGGCAAGATCCGCGCTCGCCGCGTGACTGGCGTGACCGTTCAGGAGCAGCGCAAGATCGCTCAGGCTATTAAGAACGCCCGCGAAGTTGCACTGCTGCCCTACTCCGGCGCTGGCCGCTAAAGAGAAGGAGAGACAGTAACATGGCTAAGATCATTCTGACTCAGGAAGTTTCCGGCCTCGGTGCAGCTGGCGATGTTGTCACCGTTAAGGACGGTTACGCACGTAACTACCTGCTGCCCCGCGGCTTCGCCGTGACCTGGACCCAGGGTGGCGAGAAGCAGGTTGAGTCCATCCGCGCCGCTCGTGCGGCTCGTGCTAAGGCTTCTCTGGAAGAGGCTCAGGCAATTGCTGCGTCCCTGGCTGCTAAGCCGGTTGTCGTTGCACACAAGGCTGGCGCTGACGGTCGCCTGTTCGGTACCGTCAAGGCTGAGGCTATTGCTGAGGCTATTGAGGCTGCTGGCATTGGCTCCGTTGACAAGCGCACCATCCACCTGGGTTCCGCTATCAAGCGCACCGGTGAGTACAAGGTGACTGTCCGCCTGCACGCTGACGTTGTTGCTAACGTTGTCCTGGACGTCGTTGCTGCTGCGTAAGTAGATTTTTAGATATTTGACGCTGGTGCTTTGATGCTAGGGCGTTGAGTGTCGGACGGGGTGTCCCTCTTCGTGAGGGGCACCCCGTTTGTTGTACCCATAGCTGTGCCCGCTCCGGTGCATGTTTCACGTGAAACATTGTTTTTGAGAGGTTGAGAATAGGGGTAGGGCAGTAGAAGGATTGGTGGTTAGAGCGGTTGTGACTGCGAAGTACGCCAATTGACCCCGTAGACTGGTAGACATGGCTCGATCTTTTTCACGTTTGTCTTCTAGCGCTCAGCTTCTGTCTACGGGTGTGGTGTTGGAGTGCGTCAATTTGCTGCTGTGCGCTCTAGCGGTTATCCCATTTGCGGACGCGAATGTCGCTACTGCTCTTCTGCTTCTTTTACTGGTGGTTGGCGGCCTTGGATCCAGTGTTGCGCTGGTGTGCGCGCTGGTGGGTCTGGTGAAGTTCCGTCAGTACCGCGTGGCTAATATTTGCTTGGTGGTTATTTCTGTAGTGGCTAACCCGTTGGTGCTGCTGGGTCTGTATATGGCGGCTTATTAGCCCGGTTTAGAGTCCGCAAACTGCACAATATCAAAGCTCTCAGGGTTCTGTTGGTTTTCTCCCAGCTTGTTTCCAGCGAAATTCAATCCTCCCATAAGGTTGGGGGTGTTTACTATAAGTGTTGGTTCGAGAGGACTGCGATGTGAATGTGTGTGTTTCGTGTAGCGGGGTCGCCCGCTAGCGAAAGAAGGATGGCAAGGCAAAAGCGCCTTGCCTTTCTTCTTTTAACGCGACGTGTAGTTTCCGCGTGAAATCCGGGGTGCTGCACCCCGATGTTGAAGAAAAATCTATTCCCAGCTTTCTTACAGCTTTAACCTACAGGGAATAAAGGTTTACGCGTAATACTTTATATAGATGGTTCGAGAGGGCCATCAGAAAGTTGGACTTTCCTTGCGGAAGTGGCTCTGATTTTCGTATGTATGTGTGTGTGATGAGACTGGGGTTGGACCGAGAGGTTCAGCTCCAGTTTCTGTTTAATCTCTAGGGTGTGCAGCAAGGGTGGCTGTAGTGGTGTTGAGGCATGCTGTAATAAAGGGCAACCACACTTCTATATAACGTCATATTTCCTTTCTTGGGGTGGCGGGTCTAGAATTAGGGAAGATAAATTTTGCATATTAAATACAAGTATTGAGGAGTTGTCTTCCGTGTCTAAGACCCCTTCCGTGTCTAAGACCCCTTCCGTGTCTAAGACCCCTTCCGTTCCCGGCACCGACCGCCCCGCCGACAAGGCGGCAGGTCACTGGCTGCTGGCTCAGCTGGGCAAGAAGGTTCTGCGCCCCGGCGGCCGCGAGACCACCAACTGGCTGCTGGCTCGTGCCCTGGGTGGCGATATTGACGTCGTGGAGTTTGCGCCGGGCCTGGGTATTACCGCCCTGGAGATTGTGAAGCGTTCCCCCAAGAGCTACACCGGTGTGGATCTTGACCCCAAGGCTGCTGAAATCGTGACCGAGCGTATTGGCGCATCGACTAAGCCGAACTACCGTGTGGTGAACGCTAGCGCTCAGGAGACCGGCCTGCCTTCAGAAAGCTACGACGCCGTGGTGGGCGAGGCGATGCTGACCATGCAGACCGATAAGCACAAGCTGGAGATTATGCGTGAGGCGGCTCGTCTGCTGCGTCCGGGGGGCCACTACGCTATTCATGAGATGTCGCTGGTTCCCGATTATCTGCGCCCCGAGTTGAAGGAAGAGATTCAGAAGGATTTGGCGCGCACTATCCGCGTGAATGCCCGCCCGCTGACCGTTGCCGAGTGGACTGCTCTGGCGGAAGAGGCTGGCTTTGAGGTGCTGGATGTGTACCAGACCGATATGGCCCTGCTGGAGCCGAAGCGTCTGCTGGCTGATGAGGGCCCCGCAGGCGTTGCGAAGATTGCGTTCAATCTGGCACGTAAGCCGCAGATTCGTGAGCGTGTGCTGGGTATGCGCGGCGTGTTCCGCCGCCACGCCGACCATATTGGCGCTATTGGCATGATTCTGCGCAAGAAGTAAGACAGAGTCACACCGCAAAGCTTATACAGCGAAACGGAGCCCCAGTATTCCCCTCTATCCGAGGGAATACTGGGGCTCCGTTTTACACTGAGGTGTATGAGCCGCGGTGTATGAGCCGCAGAATCGGCTCAGTCACGTGTGCGCCTGCCGGAGAATGTTATGAGCCGTATTCTTTTCTCGCCTGAAAGCTTCAATATGGGTGAAACCACGCGCTGTATCGAGATAGCGCGTGCAGCTCAGGAGCGAGGCCATACGGTCTTATTCCACGTGTATTCCCCTAAATACCTGGGACTGCTGGAAAACGCGGGGTTGCCCGTGCATCTTCGCGAACCGATTATGAGCGATGCTGAGGCTGAGCAGATTATGGCGCTGGATCAGGGCAGGGGAGTGCGGCACCCTTTTACGACCGGCATGGTGCGTCGAAGGGTTGCCGCTGAGCTTGCGGCTATCCGTGACTTTAGCGCGGATGCTGTGGTGATCGGTTCTAACCTGACGATGTTGCTGTCTGCGCGTATTGCCGGTGTCCCCATTTTCTATGCGCGCCCGTATGCGTACTCGTCGACGTATTTTTCGAAGAAGCCTGCAGCCAGCGAGCTCGCGGCGCCGGGATGGTTGCGGGCTGTGGCGCGGGTGTTTTCGTATAAGCCGGCTTCTTTTACGCGTGTGGCGCGTGAGCATGGGCTCACGCTTCCTCGCCGTACCGTCGATATGCTCAGCGCCGATGTGAACCTTATCTGCTCTCTGTTTACGCAGCTACGCGGGGACTCATTGGTAGAGCCCGACGTTAGTGTGGGTCCTATCTATTACCGCGCGCCCGGTGAGCTACCGCAGATTGTTCTCGAACCGAGAGAGCGGCCACTGGTCTACGTGGGAATGGGTTCCTCAGGGTCTGCAGATATTTTGGCGCAGGTGCTACGGCAGCTGTCAGCTGCTCCGGTGGATGTGCTGGTCGGCGGCGGGGTGCCGCTGCCGGACGCAGAAACCAGCCTACTGGGCGATAACATCCACTTTGCGGGGACCGTTCCGGCTCATCTGCTTGCCGGTCATATTGACGCCTCGATGACCCACGGCGGTGAGGGAACGGTGCAGACGGCGTGCCTGGCGGGTGTACCGTTTGCCGGTATTGCGATGCAGGCGGAGCAAAGCTGGAATATTGAGGAGTGCGTGCGCTACGGTAACGCCCTGCGTTTTACGAAGAATGATGTGCGCCGCGGCAATGTGCGCGATATTCTGGGCCGTCTGCTCAGAGATGAGGGCATGCGCGCTAGGGCGCGGCAGCTGGGTGAGGCAATGCGCACCATGGATGGGGCGGCGCTCGCCGTTGAGAAGATTGAGGATTATCTGCGCGCTGCCCATTAGGCGTGTATATGTTTCGCGTGTGCCTTCGTGAGAAACTAGCATAGGAGTTCTGCAGAAATTGTTTCTGGAACGTCGTAGATATCGGATTGAAACGCGAGGATAAGCATGTCTGAAACTGCCATTGATTATGGTTCCCGCACTATGCCTCATGATGATGTGGCTGAGCAGTCGGTGCTCGGTGGCATGCTGCTGTCGAAGGACGCTATTGCAGATGTGGTTGAGAGCCTGCGTGCGTCTGATTTCTATAAGCCGGCGCACGAGACGATTTATGAGGCGATTCTTTCTCTTTACGGTCACGGTAGCCCTGCGGATGCGATTACGGTTGCTGATGAGCTGAAGAAGCGCGGCGAGCTGACTCGTGTTGGTGGCGCGTCCTATATTCATACGCTGATTGCGTCGGTTCCGACTGCTGCTAATGCTCAGTATTACGCTGAGATTGTTAAGGAGCACGCGATTATGCGCCGCCTGATTGAGGCGGGTACGAAGATTGCTCAGCTGGGTTACGCCAATGAGACTGAGGTCGATACTTTGGTGGATCAGGCGCAGGCTGAGATTTATGCGGTGACTGATGGTAACGCGAAGGAAGACTATGTGTCTTTCTCTGAGGCGTTGGAGGAGACCATCAATGAGATTGATGCAAACTCGAACCGCCCCGATGGCGTGTACGGTGTGCCGACTGACTTTATTGAGTTTGATGAGCTGACCGGTGGTCTGCACGGTGGCCAGATGATTGTTATTGCGGCTCGTCCGGGTGTGGGCAAGTCGACTTTGGCTCTTGATATTGCTCGTTCTGCGGCTATTCATCATCAGATGACGACTGTGTTTTTCTCGCTGGAGATGAGTCGTACTGAGTTGGCGATGCGTATTCTCTCTGCGGAGGGCAAGATTTCGATGGGTCGTCTGAAGAAGGGCGATCTGGATACTGAGGGCTGGACGAACCTGGCGACTCTGCAGGGTCGTATTGATTCTGCTCCTCTCTTTATTGATGATTCGCCGAATATGACTCTGATGGAGATTCGTGCGAAGTGCCGTCGCCTCAAGCAGCGTAATGATTTGAAGCTTGTGGTGCTGGACTACCTGCAGCTGATGAGTTCGGGTAAGAAGGTGGAGTCGCGTCAGCAGGAGGTTTCGGAGTTTTCTCGTAGCCTGAAGCTGTTGGCTAAGGAGCTGGATGTTCCGGTGATTGCGCTGTCTCAGTTGAACCGTGGTTCGGAGCAACGTACTGATAAGCGTCCGATGGTTTCGGATCTGCGTGAGTCGGGTTCTATTGAGCAGGATGCGGATATGGTGATTCTGCTGCATCGTGAGGATATGTATAACCCGGATAGTGAACGCGTGGGTGAGGCGGACATGATTATTGCTAAGCACCGTGGTGGTCCGACTCGTACTATCCCGTTGGCGTTTAGCGGTAAGTATTCGCGCTTCAACAATATGGCGAATGAGGCGCCTCCCCAGTACTAATCAGCTCAGCACTCTGTAGCTGCACCCCTCTTCTTCTATTCATTACAGGATGGAAGGGGAGGGGCTTTTTCGCATCTATAGGTATGGGTACCCAAATGCAGAGTTAGGAATCGTGCAGGGTTAGGAATCAAGCGCAGGGTATGGGAATAGGGGCTGCGGAGGGGGTTCTAGAGGGCATTCTGTGAGGGTTTGAGTGGTTTCTTCTGCGTTTATAAGGTTTTTTGGAAGTTTTTTAAAGATTTTTTAGCACCCATAAAA
>NZ_KV795252.1:69826-72823 GCF_001808955.1 Rothia sp. HMSC078H08 | reverse complement strand
GATGCCTCCAACCACACTCAACTCTGAAGAGCCCTTAATCTTCCTGAGCGGTTTATTGTTGGCAAGTATCTGAGTCTCCCCGGATATTTCCCTAAATTTCAATCAGCGCGTAGTGTGGTAGTGGAGTTCATTCTACAGGGAATATTTTTCCTCCAGCTCTTGTCTAGTGTTTTTGCGCCTGTATATCGTGATGTGAATTCTATTTTTAATCTATCGACTATTATTGAAGTTATATTTGCTTTGTTTTTAATTGGTTTATTGGTCTATATCCCTAGCTCTCTTCGAAATTACGTTTGCTCTGAGAATCTTGCTGAGTATTCGTATCTTAAGGTTCTCCAGGGTTATATGTCCAAGAAGGAGCTTAAAAACCTTCTAGTGATGGTAAATACCTATGGTAGAAATGCTGGAAGAGTGAGAGTTTCAATATGGGACAGAGATTATAGTGAGTATGTATGCCTCCCTGCTCATTGGAATATTAAATATGTCTCATTGTTGTTAAAGTCTTTGATAGCTGCTTCTCCGTATTGGGTGTTGTGTTTATTTTCTAGAATTATTCATGGAGAATGGGGCTATTACGGGAAATATAAGCCAGAGATATTTGGGATTGACGAGAAAGAGGATTTGAAACAGGAGGCTATATAAGAAGTTTTAAAACTGTTTCTAGTATCGAAGAGAAAATAAGATTATCAAGATAGTTTCCTTATCGGGGGGTGCGGGAGTGTTTTTAAATCGTGTAGAATTTCGACCATAGGTTACCGTCTTCTGCCATGGTTTTTGACTACGACCAAAGACGCTAACCTATGGCATAAATCCGTAACTCATGACCGAATCCCCTCCGCACCAGGTGGTAGATAGGCGGGAGCCGGTTATGGTTTAGCCTTTTCGGTAATGGGTTAGTGACTTTGGGCTGGGGTTTTAACCATCACTAAAGACGCTAAGTCATTACCGAAATCACTAAGTCATCACCGAATTTCCACCTCCGCCGAGCAACCCAAACGAAACAGGCGGCCTCGAATGCTTATAAACATTCGGGGCCGCCTGCTGCGGTTATTTATGTGTTGGGTTAGAACTGGTTTACATGTCGGGCCAGTCGCGGTGCAACGAATACTCAGTATCCCCGTCACCGTTATCGTTCAGGTGCCAGCGCTGACCGGTACGGATGTCGGCCTTGCGCAGGCGCGGGTTCGGGTTGTCCTTCTTGCCCATGGTGGGATCATTCTTGCAGCCCCAGCGAGTATCATCTTCGGCGCAGGTGCCGCCGACACGACCCACGTCAACCCACCACACACGCACCAGCAGCGGGTCAACGGTATCCTTCGTCAACACGACATCCAGGGCCTGCCAATCGCCACCATCCACACGGAAACGACCAGAATAAGACACTGTTGCGTAGGCGTGGAAGTTACCCGAACGCTTATACACATAACTGGTTGCGGTCTTGCGTGACTCTTCACCGCGTGCCCTGCTAACCGGCTTACCCATCGTGTAGAAGCTGCCCTCATCGCCGTTGCCATACTGAATGGTCATCTGGGTGGGGTAGGACTCCATCTCCACATGACCGATCATGAGGTCGCCTTCCCAACGTGCGGTGGGTGCGTCAACGTAGAAGTTGACGGCCTGGTTCTTATAGACGTTGGGGTTGTCTTCGCTCAGACCGGTGCCAAGGTTGTAGGACTGCTTCAAAACAGGGGCCTGGATATTGGTGTTAGCGAATTGGTCCTCAATCTCTTGGAGCATTTCTTCGGGAGAAGGGCCCTTGGGCTGTTCGGGGTTATTTGAGGTCAGGGTTTTGGTGTCGTTGGGTATGCAGTAGCGGCCGCCAACATGGTTGGGGATTTTGTTGGCGTTATCTCCCTGAGGTAGAGACCCTATAACGTAATGGCCAGGACGTCGGTCTACTTTCGTGTAACATTCTGCATCTCCGGCTTTTCGAGCTTCGGGTACAGTTCCGTAGACTGTTTGATTAGTGCCATCACGCATTGGGATGTGGTTATCCTCCCAACTCTTGCGTGCTGCTTCGATGGAGGCGCCAGAAGATGATCCCTCACTTGGAATATCTGTTCCGTTAGATTGGTCGTGAGAAGGTGATTTTTTTGAATGAGTATCCTTTTTAGGTTGATTATCCCGCTGAACCTTTACACAATGTCCATTAGAATTTTTCTGCGTACATTCACTGGCCATAGAAGTAGAAAAACCAGAGATTGAATTTATAGCAAGGATAGATGCGGATAGGAGGATATAAATTTTTTTAGAAGTAGATTTTGATGGTGTCATAATGCTATCCTCCAAAATCAGATCCGGAAATTTTCCAGTATCCGTCAGAGTACGTATACAAGAAGTAGAAAGAATCATTGGTGGTATCTGTATTGGACTCCATTTCAAGATGGCCGTCAGGATTTACATACGTAACAGTCGACCATAGAATGCTGAACTTCATTCGATAATTCTTTTTCTGGTCATCGTAAATCAGAGAGCTTTCAGCCTGGTAAGACTCCAAACCTCCGATAATCCATCCTCCACGTTCGTAGAGCGATTCCGTATAGTTATATGAATTATATTCATCGGTATCTTTCATGACATATTTGAAAGCATACGAACAATCGCCAGTCTGAATTCCATAATTGTGTGCAACCAGCCAGTCCTGCATCATCTTCATTAGACCCTCTTCGGTCTCAGGGTACTGTGCAGGTTCATTACGGGGCTTGGGAACGTTCTGTGCAGGACCGTAGCCGTCTGCCTTACGGTACTCCCCATCGGGTGCCTTCGAGCCACCCGAGTAGCCGCGGGTAATGACCGGGTTCGGAGTAGTCGATGCAGAAGCGGCATCAGACGCCACCGCAGACGCCGAAGCAGTCTCGCTCGACACGGCAGTAGAAGAAGCTGCCGCCTCGTTATTTGCCTGCTGGCCACAGGCCGCAAGCAGGGCACCAAGGCCCACAAGTGCGCCGCCGCCCAGCAGGGTGCGGCGGTTGAAAATGGTCGAATCCATAGAAGATA
>NZ_KV795252.1:18368-69726 GCF_001808955.1 Rothia sp. HMSC078H08 | reverse complement strand
CGGTGATGGTGTGTTGTTTAGTTACTAGTCGGGCCATTATTCGTAGGTCAAGCTGACCACCGGAAGGAAAACAGCCCCGTAGTGTGCCTAACAAGCGCATCAATGCGCTGTGGAACACTACAGTTACCACCCTACCGCATGTTTGCCATCGTTTGCATTCTTTTGGGTGCTACAGCAACGAAACATCACCATACGAATACCTCAATGCTTTATGTATCAAATAAGTACCTGCACGCAAAGAATTTACATATAGTGGCGGGTGTTCCTCGGTAGAAGAATCCCAGTAGTAGACCAGGGGAGAGGACTGCAGACCAAAAGAATGAACAGCAATCTAGGGGAGTGGCGGCGGGGCAAAGGAATAGCCGATAGGTTAAGGGAAAAATCGATAGGTTAGTGTCTTCGCTGCGGGTTAAAGACCTACGGTGAAGGCACTAACCTATCGAAAACCTCGGTCTAAAAAGCGGCCCCGGACGCACACACGCATCCGGGGCCGCTCCTATTTCTGAAAGCTACTTCTTAGAGCCGAACACTCGCGTCCACGCCCAGCGCGTCAGCACCGCCGTACCCACCGCAACCGCCATCGGCAGCCACGCACTCGCGCCCTGACCCGTAAAACCAATCAACAACGTCAACGCAGACAGCGGCGCATTCATCGACACACCCAAAAACGCCGCCGTACCCGTCAACGCCGCCGCATACAACACCATCGACGCGCCACCCGGCACCCCGCCCAAAGCAGGGAACACCCACAGCACCAGCGCCGCCACACAAAACGCAGCCGCCGCACCCAACGCCAAACCCGGCGTCAACGTACCGCCATACGAACCCGAACGCAGGCTCAACAACACCACGGCAGCCTTCGCCACGCACAACGCCAACACATACACTGCCGCCGCCGCAGACAAGCCGTCCGCCGCCGTATCCAGCGACACATTAAACGTGTGCTGAGTCAGCAGACGACCATTACCCAAAATCTCCGGAAGCCACAGCGAAACCACCGCGACCAGCACAAACGCCACCGGAATACGCCACAACAGAGAACGGTCCTTCGCCTTCAACTTCTCCGCACGCTGCGACAGCGCCCTAAAACCCAACGCCAACGGAGCCAACACCACACCCGTCAGCGCCGCCACCGTCAGCGTCGTCGCATCCAACGGAAGCTGCGGCACCGGGTACGTCGGCGCATTGACAATCACCAGATTCGCCGTGACCGTCGCCGTCCACACCGTCACCGCACCCACATACAGCGACCGCAGGCTCAGACCCGCGGCCATCGCCTCCACGAGGTACACCAGGCCGCCAATCGGCACCTGATACACAGCCGCCAGGCCGGACGCCGCACCCGCCGCCACCAGCAGGCGACGCTCGCGATCGCCCAGTAGCAGCGAACCATCCGGACGGGTGCCGCCAATACGCTCCAGCAGACGCGCGCATCGACCCGCGGCCAGAGCGCCCAGCTCACGCGGCGCGACCTCCTTACCCACGGGGGAACCGGCACCCACCGCAACAATCTGAATCACCGAATGGGAAATCTGCCGCCACAGCGGGGGCTTAAGGTCCTCCTCGGTAGTACCGGCAATCTGCGACTTCACGCTGACCACACGCCGCCCACCGGACTGCAGGTAGTACCACACCAGCGCCACAAACGGGCCCAGCGCCGCCAAAACCAGGGCACGACGCGCCGGATCGGCGCCGTCAGTCACCATCGGGTGATGCCCCTCAGACTGACCGAAAGTTAGCTCCTGCATAAAGTCCAGAACATAATGCAGAGCAATCGCACCCAAGCCGCTGAACACGCCCGTGACCAGTGCGGCAAGGGTCAGCCCCAGCAGGAGGCGAAACGAAAAAGAACGGAAACCCGCAGGGTTCTGCGGGCTATTCGGGGAAGAATTCGAGGAGGAACCAGTATGGGAAGACATAGAAACAGAGGTTTTGTGCGTTGCGTGCTGTGTGGTTTGAAGGCTGCATGCCCGGCACAAACTGCCGCGGGTGAAGCTGTTTTCATTCTACGCCCGCAGAATTACGCCCTCCCCGGCATGCCAGAACGTGAGAAGCGGAGCCCAGCGCATTGGGGTGCGGAGCATGAGGTGAAGCCGCCGCCCAGAAAACGCGGAAGAAACACGAGCCAGGTCACATGCCCGTAGCCGCACCCGCTATGCTGGAAGGGTACGCCTCCACGCGCCCGCCGCGCACAGAACAGTAGCCCCGGAACACACCGGCGGCACCCGGCGCAGGCACCACATACGGAAGGATCAACGATGACCGCAACTATTGCTTTTCTCGGCACCGGCTCCATGAACGGCTCCATCGCCGCGGGCCTGCTCGCTGCAGGCCACGACCCCGCACACATCCGCGCTACCGTGCGTAGCGAAGAATCCCGCGCCGCCCTCGCCCAGCGCCTCGGCGACAAGGTAGAAATCATCACCACCGGCGGCGAAGCCGACGGCAACCACAAGGCAACCGCCCACGCAGACGTCGTGCTGCTCGGCGTGAAGCCCTACGGCATTGTCGAGCTCGCCCGCGATATCGCACCCGCACTCGCACCGAACGCTGTTGTGGTGTCCGTTGCTGCTGGCGTGACCCTCGAAACCCTCGCTGCTTGCCTTCCCGCAGGTCAGCCCATTGTTCGCTGTATGCCGAACACCCCCTCCTCCGTGGGCAAGGGCGTGCTTGCCATCTCCACCACCGACAGTGTGAAGGACGAACAGAAGAAGCTCGTCGAAGAGGTCCTGGGCACCGTCGGCCTGGTCGTTGAGGTCCGCGAAGATCAGATGGATGCGGTCACCGCCGTCTCCGGTTCCGGCCCGGCATACGCGTTCCTGCTTGCGGAGGCGATGGCAGCCGCCGGCGAGAAGCTCGGCCTGGACGCAGACACCGCCCTCAAGCTGGCCAGCGCAACCGTTGCCGGCGCGGGCTACCTGCTCGACGCCAACCCGGATGCGCCCGCCCTGCGCCGCGCCGTGACCAGCCCGAACGGCACCACCGAGCGTGCACTGAACACCTTCGTGGACGGTGGCCTCTTCCAGCTGACCGAACAGGCGATGCGCGCCTGCGCGGAACGTTCGGCAGAAATGAGCCAGCTGTACACCGCTGACGAGGACTAGTCAGCGGGGACTAATCAGTGGGGACTAACCAGCGGGGACTAACCAGCGGGGACTAATACCGTCCGGTAGCATCCCCCTGACTAGCTGAAACTACAGAAAAACAGCCTCCTCCGGCAGAACGGGAAGAGGCTGTTTTTCTATGTCTATTTGCGGCTCCTCAAAACCAACAGAGCTGGGGAAGATAACCGCTGCAGCGAGGAAAAAAGCGCTTAGGGTCGCGCCGCGAAACGCTCAATCAGGTCCACCTGACCGGACACAATCAGAATGTCACGCGAATGAATGCGGGTGGTCGCGTCCGCATAGGTGAAGTCCTCACCGGGCGACTTAATACCGACCACGGACACACCGTACTTGGAGCGGATATCCGACTCGGCGAGGGTAAAGCCGTGGGTTTCCTTCGGCGGGCGCATCTTCGCAATCGCGAAGTCGTCATCAAACTCAATGTAGTCCAGCAGTCGACCCGAGACGAGGTGCGCGGCGCGGCGGCCGGCGTCCGCCTCCGGGTAGACCACGTGGTGCGCGCCAATACGCTCCAGAATCTTGCCGTGCGCGGGGGTAATAGCCTTCGCCCAAATACGCTCCACACCAATGTCCACGAGGTTCGCGGTAATTAGCACGGATGCCTCCACGGAGGTGCCCACACCCACCACGGCGGAGCCGAAATCGTCCGCACCCAACTGGTGCAGGGTGTCGATATCGGTCGCGTCGGCGGAGACCACGTGCGTCAGCACGCCGGACCACTTCTGCACCAGCTCGGGGTCCTTCTCAATAGCAAGGACCTCCTTGTTCTGCAGGCGCAGCTGGGCCGCCACCGCGGAGCCGAAGCGTCCCAGACCAATCACGAGGACGGGGGCGTTATGTGCACTAGCCAATGGTGGGCCTTTCTTCGGGGAACTTGTAGAGGCGGCGGCGTGAACGCAGCGCCAGGCCGGTCGCGGCGGTTGTGGTGCCCACACGGCCAATGAGCATCAGGCCGCTGAGCACGTATACGCCTGCCGGAGGTAGGCTGGCGGAGAGGCCGTTCGAGAGGCCGCAGGTCGCGAAGGCGGAGATGACCTCGAAGATGACTTCTTTGAGATCTGCGCCGCTGATGATAAGAATCGATGCGGCGCCAACAGCTACCACGGTAGCACCCATAACAATCACAGAGATGGCAATGCGCAGAGAGGATTCGGGGATGGTGCGATTGAACGCTACGACCTTCTGATCACCTCGCGCCTCGGCAAGAATCGACAGGGCAATGACCGCGATGGTGGTGACCTTCACGCCGCCTGCGGTCGAGCCGGAGCCGCCACCAATGAACATGAGCGTGTCCGTCAGCAAGGTGGAGACGGGCGTAATGCTACTCATATCGACCAGGTTGAACCCGCCTGAACGCATCATCACGGAGGCGAAGATGGCGTTGAGGATTTTATCGCCGGGAGAGTAGGAACCGATGGTTGCGGGGTTATTCCATTCGAAAAGACCCCAGAAGAAGGCACCAAAACCGAAGAAGAAGAGGGTGGTGACCATGGTCAGTTTTGCGGTGAGCTGCCAGTGTGAGGGGCGGAAGGGGTTGCGCTGAATCGCAATGAACACGGGGAAGCCGAGCGAGCCGAGGAACACCGCGATGCAGATGGGCACGAGCAGGAAGAGATCGTGGCCGTAGGGCACGATACCGTCTGAGTGCGGGGTGAATCCGGCGTTGTTGAAGGCAGAGACGGCGTAGAAAATGCCGTGCCACAGGGCCTCGTGTGGTGCTTCACCGAGCGCGAGGAATCGTGGGGTGAGGAGCATTGCAATGAACGCTTCGATGGAGAAAGACGCGTACGCCACCGCTTTGACGATGCCGCCGACCTCGCCGAGTCGGCTAATATTCAGGTCTTCCTGGGCGATGAGTTTGGTGCGCAGACCCATTTTGCGGCCGATAGCCAGCGCCAGCAGGGAGGTGATGGTCAGCGTGCCCAGGCCACCCACCTGGCAGGCGAGAAGAATCATTGCCTGACCGAAGGTTGACCACTGATCTGCTGTGGAGACGGTGGTCAGACCGGTCACGGTGACCGCGCTGGTTGAGGTGAAGACCGCGTGGTGTAGCGCGACGCGCTGCCCGTCTGCCGAAGAAATCGGCAGGGACAGCATGATGGTGAAGAAGATGATGACTAGAAAGAAGGCACCGATTGCGGTGCGTGAGGGAGACGCCAGAACTGAGGAATCAATGAAGTCGCGGAAGCGTTCGAGAGTCTTCTGGTTGAACTCTAGTGGGGTTCGTTTGCGCTGAGTCTTGGGGTCTTCGTGGTCACGTAGGGTAGGCAGACGGTCAAGATCGATGCCGGGCACGCTGGTGAGGATGCTGAGCTTTTCAGCTTCGAGGCGGTCGCGGCGGCTTCGGCGAACCTGCTGCTTTTGCGGTTCGGAGGTGGCACCGCTGAGGGTGTCCCAGCGGCGGTTGAGCTGGCCCTGGGGGTGGTGGTGTCGGCGCCGGGTGCGGCGGAGTATGCGTCCCATGCGCCTCCTTCAGTGGGTGTCTGGGTGTTGGTGTGTTGATGTGTTGGGCGGCGGTTTGAGCCTGTGTTTAACGCCTTCTAGTGTATCGCGCCGGGTGCCCGCTGAGGGGGTTGGGGGGTCTGGTGGTTCGGGGGTAAATATGTGAGTTCGGAGAAGGCGTACGGCTGGTTTTGTGGGGTGGAGCCACGAAAACTATATATTCTGTATTGGTTATATAAGTATTGAGGGGTTTGCTGGGTCGCATATGCCTAGGATGAGATACAGGAAATCAACATTAGATGTGATAGGCACTTCATGCTTTTCCCCCTTTCAAGGCTCCACGTTAGGTTAGTATTCAGGGGTCTTTCAGAATTTTTGAAGGTAATTTCTGTATCAGCCTCATTCTAAGCTTGAGGCGCCACTTTATATGTCATAATCGCTATATGCATTCTGATGTTTTTTCTGTCATCGCGGATCCGACTCGCCGCCGAATTGTGCGTATTCTCGCTGAGCAAACCCACACTGTGGGTGCAGTGGTTGAAAAGCTGGGCATGAGCCAGCCGACCATTTCGAAGCACCTGAAAGTACTTCGCGATGCAGACGTGGTCTCCGTGACCGTGGAGGGGCAACGTCGCCTCTACTCCCTGAACCCGGATGTATTCGCCACCGTGACCGAGTGGATTAACGAGACCGTTCAGATTGCACGTCAGTCCAGCGAAGCACACGTGCCCGTGGCACTGCCCGGTGGCGTGACTGCATCTGCCTCGGATAAGGCGACGGCTGAGCACGCAGCCGAGAAGCCGGCCGAGAAGACCTCTGAAAAGAGCGCTCCGAAGCCCGAAGTTGAAGAACCCGCTCAGAAGCTTGCGCCCGCCGCAACCGCGGAGAAGGCTGATGAGACCGGCTCTGAGACTTTCGTCGTTGAGGCGCCCACCCCCGAGGAAATCGAGCAGGCACGCATTCAGCGCGCCCGCGCCCAGTACCTGACCCCCAGCGCGCGCATCTACTCGCGCCCTGCGGAGCAGGCTGCTGAGAGTGCCGCTTCCGAAGCTGTCGCTGAGAAGGCAGGAGCTACTGAGCCTACCCCGCAGGAAGAGGCAGTGGATAGCACCCCGATGCGTCCCTTCACTCCCGCAGCCTACGGTTACGACGCTGGGGTGACCCCCGCGGCGTCGGCAACCCCCGCTCAGGCCGCTACCCCTGCGGCACCTGCTGAGGCTAAGCCTGTTGTAGCGCAGAAGCCGGTGGTATTCCCTCAGCCTGCGGCTGTGGTGCCTTATGGCATCGACCCCGCTGCGGTTGTGGGTGGCTCGATTCAGCCTATCCCTGTGATCCCCGAGGCTGTTGTGCTTGAAAAGATTGCCGAGGAAAAGGCTGCCGACGAAAAGGGTGCAGCTGAGAAGCCTGTTGCACCCGCTGAATCCGTCAAGGAAGAAGCAACCCGCAAGGAATTTGCAGCTGAGGATTCTGCCGCTGAAAAGTCTGTGATTGAGAAGAACGTAGTGGATGAAGCCGCGGCAGAAGAGCCCGTGAAGGCTGAATCTGTTGAGGCTGAGTCTGTTGAGGAAGCAGCTTCGCCCGCAGAAGCTACTGAGATGGCTGAACTCGGTGAGGGTGAGCCTGCCAATGATGAGCTCACCAAAGATGAGCCTGTCGAGGGTGAGCCTGCTAAGGCTGAAACCTCCGCTGAGGAGCCCGAGTACCAGACCATGCCCGCCTACGATTCGGTGTACCGCCCCAGCACTGAGACGACCAGCACCGAGGCGAAGGATAACCACCGCGGTGGTCTCTTCGGCTTCCTGCGTGGTCGCCGCCGCTAAAGCGCGCCCTGACGCCGTTCGACCTCCGGCATAACTCTGTATAAAGCACACACACTCTCACTCACCTTATTGACCGAAAGACGCATTCACGTGGCTATTCATCGTAAAATTCTGCGCTGGCTCGAGAACGAACTGTTCGAGGGCAACATTCAGCTGGGCCAGGACCTGCCCAGCGATAGCGAAATTGCGCGCGCTATTGGTGTGAGTCGTTCCCGCACCCGCGAGGCTCTACGCACCCTGGAAGATATGGATCTGGTGCAGCTGTACAACGGTCGCGGCAAGGAAATTCTGGTGCATCTGAGTGACGAGCCGGCTTCCGCGGCGAGTGCCGCTCTGCGCCTGCACATGTCCAGCTCGCGTTACCCGACTCGTGACCTGGTGCAGACCCGTATTCTGCTGGAAAGCTGGGCGATTGCGCGTATTGACCCGAAGACCACCTCCTTCGCGGAGATGGACGAGGTCCTGGAGCAGATGGAAGATTTCGACCTGTCGATTCGTGATTTCCTCGAGCTTCTGCTGACTTTCCACCACCAGGTGATGCGTTGCGCCGGTAATGAGCTGCTGGTGGGTCTGCTCGCGTCGGTGCGTCAGCCGAGCTTTGAGTCGATGCTGTCGCTGGTGGGCCGTATGCCGCTGTGGAGTAGCGCTGTGGAGCGTCTGCGCGCTGAGAGTCGCGCTATTGCGGAGGCTTTGAAGGCTGGCGACGCTGCGACGGCTCGTTCCATGGTGATTGGTCAGCTGCGCGGCATGTATTCCGATGCCGGTATTGACCTGGAGCAGGAAGCGACCTCTGCGAACGGTCTGCCGGGTGAGCCGATTGCTTCTGAATTTGCGCCGGTTGATGTGGATGAGTTTGCCGCTGATGACTTTGATGATTTGATGCAGGATGACCCGTCCTTCGCCGATGTGGGGGCACTTCCTGCCGCGGATGCTCCTGTTGCGGCGCCGGATGAGCCGACTCAGGTTCCTGCTCCGGTTTCTGCTGCGGTGTCTGCGCAGTCTGAACCCGAGGTTGCCCACGGTGATGAGGCGGGGTCTGAGATTTCCTTCGGGCTGACTGATACCTCTGCTGATACTACAACTGGTGCGGATATTTCTGCTTCTGACAAGGCAGAACGTACGATTCCCGCTGCGTCTCAGCCCGCACCTGCTGCGGCTTCCGTAGCCACCGCACAGCCTGCCGCTCATTCGGTGAGCCCGGATGTGCCGCTGAGCTTCGGTACCCCGCGCCGCAGCACCCCGGTAGCGCAGGTAACCCCCGCTGCTTCTGCGGCTCCGGTATCTGGTGTCCAGGCGCCGGCCTCCCAGACTCTCACTTCCCAGCCCCTCAGCTCCCAGACCCCCAGCGGTCAGCTGCCGAGCCTCCCTGCCGCGTACGCGCAGGAAGAGGCTGAGGGTCCCGCGAAGGTTCTGCGTGCTTCTACGGCGGCTCCGCGTCGTCGTAGCGGTCAGATTATTTCTCCGGTGCGTGCGACCATTATTAAGCCGGTGGATCGTAGCAAGGTGCTGACTGCGCCTGCCCGTACCGTGCATCCTGCGGCTGTTGTGACTGCTGCGGCTCCTGCGGAGACTGAGTCGGCTGAGAATGTTCTGCGTGCCCCTGCGCGCCAGGAGGCGCCCGCCGTTCAGCCTGCTGAGCCTACCCGCCTTGAGGCGGCTGCGACCATCCACGACACCTATGAGAAGCTTCCTCATGAGGAGCCGGTGCAGGAGCGCCGCGGCATCTTCTCGAAGATGAAGCGTTTCTTCGGCGTGGACGTGTACGAGCCTGAGCACGATGAAGCCCAGGAGAGCGCTGAGAAGGATCAGGCAGTGAAGGAGCAGGCTCTGAAGGCTGAAACGAAGTCCGAGCCCCAGCATGAGCTCCAGCCTGAGCCCCAGCCCGTCATTGATGAGGAGGCGCTGGCTCGTGCCGAGGCTGAGCGCGCTGAGCGTTTGAAGGCGTTGCACGCGGCAGCGGAGGAAGAATCCGCAGCGGAAAGCTCTGCTGAGAAGGCTTCTGTAGAAGAGCCGGTTGAAGAACCCGCTGAGGACCCCGCGCAGGAATCGGCTGAGGAGCCGGTTGAGACCGACTTCCAGACTGAGGAGAGCACTTCTGAGGGTGCTGTAGCTTCTTCCGGTTCGGTATTGTCTCATGGCCGCGCTAAGGGCTCGAAGAAGTCGAAGAAGAAGCGCCGTTAGGGCTGCCGAATCCCCATTTTGACCCGGAGATACCCTCGATATGCCCGTGGGAAAAGCGGAAATTCAGGGGAAAACTTCTGAAAAGCCGCTCTCGAATGGTGAAAATGGGGGTAAACCTAGTACTCTAGGTAGGTAGCGCTCTAAAACGCAAGGGTATTTCTGTGCCTAAAATGCGTTTTGGATCGGTTATACCGGTATAAATATCCCCGGGTAGCTACCGAGCCGAATGGCTCGGCCGGGTACGAGTAAAGTGAGGAAATCCTATGGGTTCCGTTATCAAGAAGCGCCGCAAGCGTATGTCCAAGAAGAAGCACCGCAAGCTGCTTCGTAAGACCCGCCACCAGCGCCGCAACAAGAAGTAAATAGACTTCTTTTGCCCCGCCTTCCGTATGGAGAGGCGGGGTTTTTGCGTTTCTGCAGTTTTGCGGGCTGGGTTTTATGCCGTGTTTTGTAGAGCGTATGTGGGGTCACCTGTTTGGGGTGCGGCGCGCTATCTGAGAGACTGAGATTATGACTGAAACTTCCACCATTAAAGTTCACCTCATGCGTCACGGCGAGGTGCACAACCCCGAGCGTATCGTGTACGGCCGTCTGCCCGGCTACCGTCTGTCCGATAAGGGCCAGCAGATGGTGCGTCTGAGCGCGGAGGAGTTCGCGGCTCGTGCTGAGCGCGGCGCCCGTTTTGTGCATCTGGTCTGTTCGCCGTTGCAGCGTACCCGTGAGTCTGCCGCCCCGGTTGAGGAACTGCTGGGTCTGACCGCGCAGCCGGATGAGCGCGTCATTGAGGCGGATAACTACTTTGAGGGTCTGCACGTGAACGCGCAGGAGCTGCTGAAGAACCCGCGTCACTGGACTAAGCTGTACAACCCGGCGCGCCCCTCCTGGGGTGAGTCGTACCTGGATCAGATTCGCCGTATGGCTGCAGCTGTTCAGGATGCGGCGCGTACCGCCTACGAGCGCGGCGGCGAGGGTGCGGAGGCGATTATTGTGTCGCACCAGCTGCCGATTTGGACTACTCGCCTGGGAGTTGAGGGCCGCATGCTGCAGCATGACCCGCGCGCTCGTGAGTGCAACCTGGCGTCGATTACGACTCTGGCGTTTAGCACCACTGATTTTGAGCATGAGATGCCGCGTTTTGTGGAGTATTCGGAGCCTGCCGCGCCGCTGTACGGTGGCGTGATTCAGCTGCCCGGCAGCTAACAAACCCGGTAGCTAGTTCCCCAAGCTGTTTTGAGCATAGAAAGAGGCTGTGAACCCATCCGTTACGGATGTGCTCACAGCCTCTTTCTGTACACCCTGAGGGGCGCACGAGCTGCAAGTCTAGCTGTCCTGACTAGTTATGCCCGTTACCCTGAGTCGGGGTGCCGTCGTCAGGATCCTTAAGATCAGAATCCTGCTTGTTGTTCGATTCTGCCTCGCGGCTGCGGCGTTCGCGTTCTGCTTTTGCCTTGAGCCAGCGCAGGTACTCTTCATCGTCGTCGGGGGAAGATACCGAAGGCGCCGGGGTGTTGCGTCGCTGACTGAAGCCGGGGCGAGGAGCGCCTGCTGCGGGCTGTGCCTTGGGGCGGCCCAGGATGAGCCACATAATCGGGCCCACCACGGGGAAGAGCAGGGTGACGATAACCCACAGCCACTTGGGCAGAGTTCGCGCCTCGTGTGCGGGGGTGCGGACGGCGTCCAAGAGGGTGTAGAGGGTCAGCCCCACGATGAGGGCGGCGCCGCCAATAATCAGCATGGCTCGAATCATAAGCACTACTATGACATACCGCCGCGTTATTGCGGAACTATGAACCGGGTGCCCGCTAGCGGCTTAACGGCGCGGTAACCCGGCGCAGATTCGTACGTCGGCTTAGTATCCGGTGAACACCTGAACCTCGTGGCTAATAATATCCAGCGAACCGAGCCATACGGCGAGGGCAAGAATCATGGAGTACACGAGCGCCACAATACCCGCCTGCTTGAGCACGGGAATCAGCTCGCGGCCGCCGCGCGTCCACACGGTCACGCAGGAGTGGATGGTCGGGCCGACCAGCAGGAAGATCAGCAGGAACCAGGGGTTCTCATCGAGCAGGAGCACGCCCAGACCCAGGGCCAGCGCCATCTCCACGATGTAGGTGATGCGCGACCAGCGTTCGCCCAGGCGGACCGCCATGGTCAGCTTGCCCGCCTCAATGTCGGTGGGAATGTCACGCACGTTATTCGCCATGAGCAGCGCACAGGAAATCAGACCAATGCCGATAGCACCAACCCAGCCGAGCAGGGTCAGGGTGTGTGCCTGCGTGTAGAGGGTGCCCAGGGTCGCAACCAGACCAAAGTAGACGAAGACGAACACGTCGCCCAGGCCCATGTAGCCGTAGGGGTGCTTGCCGCCGGTGTAGCCCCACGCCGCGAAGACGCTGGAGGCGCCAATCGCCAGGAACCACCACTGGTTCGCCAGAGCCACCAGGGCAAGACCGGCAAGCATCGCTAGGCCGAAGCAGGCGAAGGCGGCGTACTTGACGGAGCGGGGGCTTGCCACGCCGGAACCAACGAGGCGTAGCGGACCCACGCGGTCTTCGTCGGTGCCTTTGATGCCGTCGGAGTAGTCGTTGGCGTAGTTCACGCCGACCTGCAGGAAGAACGCGACGAGGAACGCCAAGAACGCGTAGAGCGGCTTGAATTCGTTGATCTCGTAGGCGGCAGCTGAGCCGGCAATAATGGGGGCGACGGCGAGCGGCAGGGTGCGCAGGCGAGCGCCTTCAATCCATTGGGCGGCAGTTGCCACGGGGGTTCCTTCCGGGTCTATGTGCGTATGATGCGTGGGTTTTGTGATGAGACGGGTTGTGACGGTGACGGTCAGGGCATGCGGGCGGGTGCGTGTGCGGGGTGAAAATGCGCGGATGAGCCTGCTCTAGCCCTGACGGTAGTCTCTGTCCAGGATACTGTATATTTCTGCGCGGTCCGGTTTGCCGGTGCTGGTGAGCGGGAAATCCGGCAGGATGCTCAGCTGCTTGGGTGCGGCGGGCGCGCCGAGCTTTTCGGCGCAGCGGGCGCGCAGCTTGGCGCAGAGTTCTTCGGTGAGGGCGGGGCTATTCTCAGTAGGTGCAGCATCGGCAGAGGGCACGAGCGTGACTGCGGCGGCAATGGCGGTGCCCCAGCGGGCATCGGGTAGCCCGACCACGCAGGCTTCACGCACTGCGGGGTGCTCTTCGAGGACGGTCGCCACTGCGCGGGCGGAGATTTTCACGCCTCCGCTGATGAGCACGTCGTCGCTACGGCCGAGTACCTGCAGGCGCGGCTCGCTACAGTTCTCGTTGCTGTCGGGAGCCGCTACAGGGCTCAGCAGCCCGTAGTCGTCGGTGCGGTACCAGCGGGTGCCGTCCGCGGCGGTGAAAAAGTGCTCGGCGGTGCGGGCTGCATCGCCAATGTAGCCGCTGGCGAGGTGCGCGCCGCTGATCCAAATGCGACCCACCTGTGCAGACTCTTCATGCGCCGGCTTCCCGCCGATATTCGGCGCGGTCGGCATGCCTTCTTCGGGCACGAGCTCCACCCGCACGCCGGGCAGTACGGAGCCGGAGTAGACGCATCCGCCCGCGGTTTCGGCGCTACCGTAGGTGGTTACCGTATTCAGACCCAGCGCGGAGGCGGCGGCGAGCAGGTCGGCGCTGGCGGGGGCGCCTCCGAGCAGGATGCCGGTGAAGGAGCTGAGCGCCTCGTGAATATCAGCGCCCAGGTGCGAATCGGCGTCCGCGCTTTCAAGGAGCTTATGTAGCTGGGTCGGTACCAGGGAAATAAACCTGCGTGCCGAGCTCATTCGCTCAACCGCCTGCAGAAAAACCTCGGGGCTAAAGTGCACGGGCTCAATGACGGAGCGGGCGATGACCGGGGCGGTACCGGCGAGTACGGAGCGGGCGAGCACCTGCGCGCCGGCAATATAGTGCGCCGGAAGAGCCAGGAGCCACTGCGAGGCAGCATCGGAGTTTGAGCCGAAGAACTGCTCGGTGGCTGCCGCACTGGCGGCAAGAGCTCGCGCGGTCAGTGCGGTGCGTTTGGGGGTTCCGGTGGATCCGGAGGTGCCCACCACCAGCGCGATAGGCTCCGCAGCCGCACCCGCATCCGCCGCGTACCCGCCCAGTAGTTGCTCAAAGGCGCCCAGCATGGCGTGAGGGTCGGCGGGCTGATCGGCACGCACCTGTACCGCCTGCGGATGCAGGGCAACCTCCTGCGGGGCGGGGGAGGGCATGAGCCCGGGTACGGGGGTGTTCATCATGGCTAAATCCTTAGCGGCTGTTTGTAGCGGCTGCGTGCTGTCATGCGCCGGTGTCATATGCCGGTGCGGCATCAAATGCGCCGGAGCCGGATTCTTAGCTGAGGTTCTCAGGGTTGAATCCGGCTCCGAGCCTATGCATCTGAAACTACTTCTGTAGAAGGGGCTGTCTCTTAGAAGTAGTAGGGGTAGTTGGACCAGTCCGGGTCACGCTTCTGCAAGAACGCGTCGCGGCCCTCCACAGCCTCGTCGGTCATGTACGCCATGCGGGTTGCCTCACCGGCGAAGACCTGCTGGCCGAGCATGCCGTCGTCGGGCAGGTTGAAGGCGTACTTGAGCATGCGGATTGCCTGCGGGGACTGGCGGGCGATGTGCGCCGCGTATTCCAGGCCCTTGTTCTCAAGCTCGGCGTGGGGAACTACGTCGTTGACCGCGCCCATTTCATACATGCGCTGTGCGTCGTATTCCTTGGCGAGGAAGAAGATTTCGCGGGCGAACTTCTGGCCCACCTGGCGTGCAAGCAGTGCCGAACCGTAGCCTGCGTCGAAGGAACCGACGGTTGCGTCAGTCTGCTTGAACTTGCCGTACTCCTCAGAGGCGATGGTCAGGTCAGCCACCACGTGTAGGGAGTGGCCGCCGCCTGCAGCCCAGCCGGAGACGAGTGCGATAACGACCTTGGGCATGGTGCGGATGAGGCGCTGCACTTCCAGGATGTGCAGTCGGCCTGCACGTGCCGGGTCGATGCTTTCTGCGGTCTCACCGCTGGCGTAGTGGTAGCCGTCGCGGCCGCGGATGCGCTGGTCGCCGCCGGAGCAGAATGCCCAGCCGCCGTCCTTGGCGGAGGGGCCGTTGCCGGTGAGCAGTACAGTGCCCACGTTGGAGGTCATGCGGGCGTGGTCGAGGGCGCGGTAGAGTTCGTCCACGGTGTGCGGGCGGAATGCGTTGCGGACCTCGGGGCGGTCGAATGCGATGCGCACGGTGGGCAGATCGCGCAGGATTTCGCCGTTTTCGTCGCGCTCAACCTGGCGGTGGTAGGTGATGTCGGTGAAGTCTTCGAAGCCTTCGACGACGCGCCAGTCGGCGGGGTTGAAGATGTCCGAGACCTTTTCGGGAAGTTGTGCAGTCATAGACCCTATTCTACGTTGCCCGGGCGCTAGGTGAGGCTGCGAACCAGGTTGCCGAGCGTAGCGAATCAGGTAGCCCGGTATAGCGAATCAGATTGCCGAGCATAGAAGAAGGCCCGGACCGCGTGTGTGCGGTCCGGGCCGTAGAGGTTGGGTAAGGAACCTTACCCGGTCTCGATTATTTGTGGGCTACTTGACCTTTGCGAGCTCTACCGCGCGGTCGAACTCTTCGTCAATGACCGGGTTCTTCTTGTAGGTGACCAGGGAGACGATGATTGCGACCAGCATTGCCGAAGCGAAGCCGGGAACCATTTCGTAGAGCACGGACTTCATCGGGCTCTGGCCCCAAGCGAATGCCACAACGGCACCGGTAATCATGGAGGCGAGTGCACCCTGGGTGGTCAGCTTACGCCAGTAGAGGGAGAGCAGAACGGTCGGGCCGAATGCCGAACCGAAGCCCGCCCACGCGAATGCGACTAGCTGCAGAATCGAGCTGTTCGGGTTCCACGCCAGGGCACCTGCGACCAGTGCCACGATTGCCACGCCTGCACGGCCGAGCCACAGGGACTTGGAAGCGCTGAGCTTCTTCGAGGAGAAGATGCCGTAGAGGTCCTCCACCAGAGCGGAGGAGCACACAATCAGCTGCGAGGAGAGGGTGGACATAATTGCCGCCAAAACCGCCGCCAGAATCAGACCGGCGATGAAGGGGTGGAAGAGGATCTGCGAGAGGTCCAGGAACACGGATTCTGCGGTTTCGGGGTTGGTGAGGGACGCCTCGGGGTGGCGTGCAAAGTAGGCGATACCCATGAACGCGCCGCTCAGTGCGCCGAACACGGTCAGAACCATCCAGCTAATGCCGATGCGGCGGCCGGACTTAGCGTCCGCGGGGGTGCGCATTGCCATGAATCGCACAATAATGTGCGGCTGACCGAAGTAGCCCAGACCCCATGCGAGGGACGAAACAATACCGGCGAAGGTGGTACCCGCGAAGATGCTCAGTGCGTCGGGGCGTACCTGGCTGATGGACTCAACCACGGGGCCCACGCCGCCGAGGTCAATGATGGTGACGACCGGAACGGCAATCAGTGCTGCGAGCATGAGCAGACCCTGAACCATGTCGGTGTAGGACGCGCCCATGAAGCCGCCGAAGAAGGTGTAGAACACGGTAATGCCTGCCAACAGGAGCATACCGGTGTGGTATTCCTGACCGAAGGAGGACTTGAAGAACAGACCGCCGGACACCATACCGGAGGAGACGTAGAAGGTGAAGAATACCAGAATCACGACACCGGAGACGATGCGCAGCACGCGCTTGGTGTCATGGAGGCGGTTGCTCAGGAAGACTGGGACGGTCACTGCGTCGCCTGCTACTTCGGTGTAGCTACGCAGTCGCGGTGCCACGAACGTCCAGTTGCACCATGCGCCGATGGTCAGGCCGACGGCGAGCCATGCCTGGGAGAGGCCGCTGAGGTAGACGGCGCCGGGCAGACCCATGAGGAGCCAACCGGACATGTCGGAGGCGCCCGCTGAGAGTGCGGCGACGGTGGGGGAGAGCTGACGCCCGCCCAGCACATAGTCGTCGAGGCTGTTGTTCTTGCTATTTGCCCATAGGCCGATTGCGATCATGGCAACAAAATAAATCGCCAGCGCGATGACCTGGTATGTACTCGCGGCCATAATGTTCCTTCTCTCCTGGTGGTAGTGTGCGCCTGTGTGTATTTATGCGCTACCCCATAACTTTATGAGTGGCATAGGATACAGTCTAGGCTTTGAAGGACTGAAAATAAAGTCTATTTGACGCTTAGGGGTGAGGATCTATGGAATAAATATGTATTTTCTGTGTAAAATCCATGGTCGTACACGTGGGTCATTGTGGGAGCGTGTGCGAAAAAGTGCCCGAAAAATCCTTGAATTTCAGGGTTTCGGGCACTTGAGTGAAAGATATGTAGTTGAAAAGCAACGCAAACGCTCAATGGCATATGCATCTAAAACGAATTAAACGAAAAATTTAAAAGCCGTTCGGAGTGTTGAACTGTTACACGACAATGTCACAGAGGCTTAGAGATCCCTCACAACCCATGGTTCAGTAGCCATACGAGCCGGATCAAAACGCTCCAAAATCGCTGCCGCATTGGGCACCGGAACATCCGCCGAATGGGTGGAGCCATCGGCGTTATACACCGGAATAGATGCGGCAATCCACCCCAAAATCGTAGGGATTTCAACGCCCGCCTCACGCAACTGCGGCAGAGTCACCGCACCGTCACGCTTCGCCAGGCGCTTGCCCTCCTCGTTCAGCGCCAGCGGCACATGCGCGTAACGCGGCTGCGTCAAACCCAAAAGCTGCGCCAAATACGACTGGCGGGGCGCAGAAGGCAACAGATCATCACCGCGCACAATCTGCTCAACCCCCACAAAAGCATCGTCCACCACGGAGGTTAGGTTATAGGCGTAGGTGCCGTCATTGCGCACCAGCACAAAATCATCCACCAGGCCGGTGTAGGTGCCGTAAAAATCATCCTGTACCGTGTAGTTCGTGCACTCGGCACGCAGACGCAGAGCCGGCGGACGCTGGGTGCGGCGCTCCTCCCGCTGGTCCTCGCTTAGGTCGCGGCAAGTACCCGGGTAGGCGCCCGGTGCACCGTGCGGGGCGCTCGACGCCTCCTGAATTTCGCGGCGGGTGCAGTAACACTCGTACACGAGGCCCGCCTCTCGTAGGTGCTGAACCGCCTGCTCATAGGCGGCAAGGCGCGTGCTCTGATACAGCACCCCTGCCTCCTTGCCCTCGGTGCTTTCGCTACCCTCAATACGCTCCGTCGAGGTGCCGGGGCTCGCATCCCAATCCAGGCCCAGAGTCGCCAAGTCAGCAATCTGACGCTCCGCAGCACCCGGGCGCACACGATCCAAATCCTCCACACGCAAATAGAAGGACTTGCCACCGCGGCGCGCCATCGCCCACGCCAAAATAGCGGTACGCAAATTACCCAGATGCAAATCCCCCGAAGGGGAGGGGGCGTAGCGTCCGGTACCGCTGGGGAAAGGCAGGTTCGAAGGGGTGGAAGACGAGGTGAGGGAAGAAGTCATACTCCTATCCTATAGGGCGTGATTTCTGGTTCTTGCTCAGAGCCTAATCAGAGCTGGACTAGCTGGGAGAATGCGCTACCCGACTAATCAATCTGCAGAGGTTGTCAAGCATCACGTGCCACCTGCCCGTAGAGACGTAATTATACGGAATGATGCACTTTTATGCCCTTAGTGATGTGCAATAGTGCAAAAATATGTTCTCCAGAAGCCCGAATAGCCCCTCAGTCGCCAAAAATTACAGTAGGGTTGTATCTATGGCTCGTACTATTGAACTCGCAGACGGCGTGTACCGTATTGCGACCGACAACTACCGACTGAACACCGGACTGGTCCTCGGACTGGAACGGGCACTTGTCGTGGATACCGGCGCAGGTCCCCGTCAGGCAACCGAAATCTATGATGAGGTTCGCCGTCTCACGCGCCTTCCTATCACCGTCGTAAACACTCATGGACACTATGAGCGTTTCTTCGGTAACGATGTTTTCGCGGCAATGGGTGCCGAAGAATTCTGGGCGCATCCTCGCGCCGCGCGCGCAATTCGTAAATACGGTGAGGCGCAGCGTCCCTACGTCGAGACGCTCGAACCGGAAATGGCGCACCATCAGGGTGCAGCCACCAATATTATTGTCCCCAACCGCCTGGTCGCCAATAGCGGTGACGGCATTACCTTCACCCCCATTGATCTGGGTGAGCGTAGCGCAACCCTCATGTACATGGGTCCCGGCCACACCGATGGTGACATTCTGGTCGGTATTGAAGACGTGCTCTTCATGGGTGGTCTGATTGAAGAGGGTACCGATCCCTATTTCGAGGATTCCTTCCCCGACCGTTGGATTGACACTCTCGGTGCCGTGCTCGAATTTGATCGTTACCGCGTGTATGTGCCCGGTAACGGTGAGCCGGTAGACCGCACCTTTGTGGAGCGTGAGCGTAACACCATGGTGACCGCTATTGAGTCGATTCGTTCCTCCACTCTGGACCGTGAGGATGAAGCAACTACCGCGGCAATGTATAAGCTGCCGTATGCGCCGGGTGCGACTCGCTTCCTGCTGGATCGATTGGCTCAGCTGGAGAACGCACCGGTGGCGGCGTACCTCGATTCGGAGCACCCGGATACCAGTGGTTTCACGGGTCCGATTACTCTGGGTCAGGCATCGTACTAAACCCCGTATGCAATATGCCTCATGGGGTATAAATACAGGTGAGGGCTGGTTTCTGTGATAGAAACCAGCCCTCACCTTTTATATAGCCTCAGCTGTTTACCTTCAGCGAGGTGACGTTTTTAGTGCTGAACGTACTGGGCGCGCATTGCCTCGCAATCAGCCTTCAGGGAGGCAGGGACCTCACCCATTGCCTCGCACAGCTGAACGAAACGGTGACGCCAATCCAGGCGCTGCAGCGCCTGACGAATCTGCTGCTCACCCTGTGCCGGAGTCCAGCGGGAGGCAGCCTCGGCAACCTGCGCGAGGCCCGCACGAGCATCCGCGTGGTCAATGTCGATGGTCGCGCCGTCCCAGAGAATCTCGCGTACGGTGGTCGTGTTCGGAACCTTGCCGACCACGGTCACGCCCGAAGCCAACGCATCGGTCCAACGACCGGTGATGTACTCCTTGGTCGGGTGAGTGTAGGGTGCCGGGCTGACCGAAGTAGAGAACGCCAGCAGGAACTTCGCGCGGTTCAGAGAATCCTGCAGGTGCTGAGCCGACTCGCGGTCATTTGCGCCGAAGGGTGGGCGGCCCTCAAAGCTCAGACCCAGCTCGCCGGCGAGGGCGGCGGTCGCCTCGTCATCTTCGTAGGCGGCGGGCTGACGGCCCACGCGCAGCAGGTCGGTGCTCTTCGACTCCAGCGCCGCCAGACGGTCGCTGAACTTGCTCCAAACATCCGCACCCCAGGGCAGAACGCCGGGGGCCTTCACGCCCGCAGCGGTCCAGGGCTGAACGTCGTCAACGTCCGCAACGAAAATACGGTCGTAGGTGGAGGACTTAGCCACCGCGGGAATACGGTCATCCCAGAAACTATCAATCACCCAGCCGTAAATCGCGCCGTAGCGGCGGAACGCGAAGGAACGCTGCGAAATGGCGTACAGCTGACCGGGGTCAGAAGCAATCACCAGGCAACGCTTAGAGCCGCCCTTGAGGCGGGGCAGGCGCGCCAGAAGCTTGGTCTCCTTGCTGAGGGATGCGCCCACATCCACGGTGTGCACGGTGCCGCCGGTGTAGCGGGCGAGAAGCTCCGCCATGGCGTGTACGGGAACCCAACCGGCTCCGGAGGGGACAGCAACAATAATATCGAGTGAGCTCATGAGAATCCTTGGGAGCGACGTCCGCCGCATGCACCGGGCTAGCCGGGGTAAAACCTCGGGTCGCGGGCGGTGTGCATCAGCGGCAAGAGCGTGAAGGTCAATAAATGATAGATAGGGTGCCTTACGTCAGCAGGCGCGCAAAAAACACGAATGCAACGGCGAGTGAAACCGCTACGACCGGCTAGCTTTCAGCCACGGAAGGCTACGGCACAGGTAATTTTCAGTATATCGTTCAACCCTGCGCACGGGGCTTAGCCTGCTGCCTTTAGAAACAGTTTTAGGGTGTGTGAATGCGCACCTCAACGCCCGATTCGGTGCCAAACCCGGCAGCCATGCGCGCCAAATCAGTGTTCGGGGCGGCAGCCACCGTGAAGAAACGGTCCACAGCGGCGGTGAACTGCTCCTGACGAGCCATATCACCGTGTTCAAGGGTCGTGAAAATACCGCCACCGGCATCGTCAAAGACCTCAACACGCAGCTCGGGAAGAAGCTCCGTATTCGGCAGGTTCAGCGAGGACACATCGTGCTGGAAGGTCAGGTCACCGCACAGCAGGGTCACCGGCAGGGCGGTACCACCAATGACCGGGAGGGAGTTCTCATCCACACCGGCAGGATAGTAGCCAGACAGAGACACACCAATAGCGGTCGCAATCGTCCCGTCAATACCGGCAAGACCGCGATTAGCAAACACGCGCGCGGGGGCGGGCTCGCCCAGGGCGGGGGCTGCCGCATCCAAATCACGCACCAGGTTTGAAGAACCCAGCACCATGAGGCGGCGCTGAGCCACCGCATCCTGCCAGACGCGGCGGGCGTAGGAGCGGCCAGCGGTGCGGTTGCGGTAATCGGTGTAGTCAACCGTGCTCTCAGCACCGGGATGTTCGTAGGCGGCAATGGCGCGCAGGCACTCATCCTGCAGCTCGCGGGCGGGCTCAACCCACTGCTCTAGCCAGCTCAGCTCGTCCACCAGCTCATCAGCGGCAGCAGAGGATGCGCACGCAAACTCGGCGAGCTCGTGCGGGGTTGACAGCTCCACGAAGGAGCGAGCGCCCGGCTCGTACCAGCTGGCGCGGCGCGGGGCGTAGAACGCGCACTGAATATCTTCGCGTTCCAGCAGTGCGGTAATCGGGCGCGAAAGCGTCGGGTGGCCGAAGAGCACCACACGCTCAATCTGCGCGGCGGGGGCGAACGAACCATCAGCGAGCAGCTGCGGGTAGTGAGGAATGGAGGTTGCGCCGTGGCGCGCCTCGGAGGAAGGCTCCGCAAACAGCGGCAGGTTCAGCACGCGCGCGAACTCCGCCGCAAACTCGCCGGCACCGTCAGCGGCAACCACCACGGTACGGTGCGCCGGGGTGAACTCCGCAAGGTCCGCCTGCGCCTCCAAAGAATCCAGAAGCCAACGCTGCTCGGCGCTGGAGAGCCCGGAACCCTCGGCGCGGGCGGCGCGGGCGCGACCCTCAGCCTGCGGGTCGTAATCTTCCAGCAGGCTCTGCGCCCACTGCGGCAGCATCTGCGCAAAACGGCCAGAGGGGGTCAGCGGCGTATCAAAACAAATGTTCAGGTGCACCGGGCCAATCGGCTCCGTCGACTGCTTGCGCCAATGCTCGGCACTACGACCGGTCAGCGCATTCAGGCAGGCGGCAAAAGCCTGAGTCTGCTCACCCTCCACCTGCTCGGGGTAGGAGGTCAAATCAGCTTCAGCACGCACAAAAGGATGGAAGAAACTCGCCTGGCGGGTCGTCTGATTCACGCCGCTACCGCGCAGACGCTCCGGGCGGTCAGCGCTCAGCACCGCCAGGGGCACGCCGGCGTGGTACGCCTCCATGACAGCGGGCATGTACTCGCCCAGCGCCGTACCGGAGGTGCACACCAGACCCACCGGCTGACCGGACGCCTTCGCAATACCCAGGGCGGTGAAGGCTGCACTTCGCTCGTCCACACGCACGTGCGCAATCAGGGCGCCGGCTTCAGCGGCGGCGGCAATAGCGTACGCAAGAGGTGCGCTGCGGGATCCCGGAGACACGACAACATGCCGCATACCGGCACGAATCAGCGAATCGAGCACGGATACTGCGGTGAGCATGGCGGGGGTTGAGCGGTTTTCAGTCACCGTACCATTCTAATGCCGAGGGCATTTTCCTTCAGTTATGGTTACCCTTCACGACCTCATCATTACGGCACTAGCCGTTACAGATCAGCGGTGCGTTCCAGAACGCGGTAGCAGGCGGTAACTCGTTCCACCCACCACTGGCGGGTCTGCTCATCGGTGGCAAGACGCTCCAGGCGCTGCGGGCTGGGGGTGATGGTGCGCAGGTCCATGAACCCGTCGCGGGCGATGAGCGGCTCATCGGTGACGTCCTCAGCCATGAGGGAGACCGTGCCCAGACCGCACCCGTACCTCAAAGTCGGAAGGGAAGCCGCCAGGGACGCACCGACACCAATGCCCACCGAAGACTCCAACGCAGAAGAAACCACCGCCGGAAGCTGCGCCTGCTCCACCAGCGCGAGCGCACGGCGTACACCGCCCAGAGGTGCCGCCTTAATAACCATCAGGTCCGCGGCGTTCGCGCGCGCCACCTTCAGCGGGTCTTCCGCCTTACGAATCGACTCGTCCGCGGCAATGCGGGCGGGCTGCCCCTCCTTGGCAATGGCAAAGCGGAGCGCCGCCATATCTTCAATGGATGCCACGGGCTGCTCGGCGTAGATAATGCCGTACTCGCAGAGCTTGCGCAGCGCATCAAGGGCACCGGCGAAGGTGTAGCCCATGTTTGCGTCCACCTTCAGGCGTGCATTCGGGAGTGCTTCTCGTGCCGCCGCTACACGGGCAATATCGTCGGCGAGGCTCTGGCCCTTCTCAGCCACCTTGATTTTGAGTTCCTGAATATCACCGGCGTACTTGGCGAGCACCTCCGGCACACGCTCCGCAGGTACTGCGGGCAGAGTGGCGTTCAGCGGGATGCGCGTACGCACCGGCTCCGGGGTGGGCAGCCACGCCGCCTCCAGCGCGCAGGCAAGCCACGCCGCAGACTCCTGCGGACCGTACTCGAGGAAGGGCGCGAACTCGCCCCAGCCGTGCGGGCCGCAAATCAGCGCGCTCTGGCGGCTATTGACCCCACGGAAGGTGACCGTCATCGGAATTTCGACCGTGAAAAGGTTCTCCAGAACCTCCTGCAGTGGCGGCAGGGGAGTGTTCGTGAGGTGAAAACCGTAGCCGAGAGGCGGCACGCTCATACTGGTGTTCAAGGTATCTGCCCTTCTTCGATGCGCTATGAGCTCACCATAACATTCCGGGGGCGGGGGGGTGCGCTCGCACCCTGTCACGCATTCTCTGGAAACTCTCAGGTTGTGGTCGAAAAAACTTTAGTTTTTCATAGCTTAACCTGGGATAGTAGGTAGTTATTCGCCCGAGAACTCGGACGGTGCTTCGCATAAAACGGCAGCTTGGGGGCTACTGTTTTGAGGGGCTGGCATCGGCGGGCTCGGGTATGGCTAACAGACATGAGGGCGAGAAGGTACGAAGGGTTATGAAGAAGACACCGCAAGCGAATACATCAGGTTCGGGAAACTCCGGTTGGGAGAGCTCCGAAAACCTCGACGCTACCAGTGTGCTTCACCCCGATGACGTGCGTGCAGCCGCTGCCGATAACGCGCCGACTACGGTGTTTTCCTCTGATGAGACTGCGGTTCTCTCCGATTATCAGGACCCGACTGCGGTGCTTTCTGATTATCAGGACGCTACCCAGGTGCTCGCCTCCCACGAAACGGCTACCCATGCCGCTGCGCACAGTGATGACCGTACGAAAGTTTTGACGGATTACGGTTCGTCGCCGGCTCACGAAGCTGCGCCTGTAGGTTCTGCAAACGTGGGTTCCGTAAACGCGGGTTTCGTGAACGCTGAATCGGCGAATACCGAAGTTATTTCTTCGCACCCCGACACCTCAGAGGTTATTGGTGCGACCCGTCCTTTGCCGCGCGTTTACCGTGCCCCCATTAAGATTCCTGAGACGATTCCCTCGCCGCAGGAACGCGCCTCTCAGGGGAACTACAGCGCGGATGAGCCGATGCAGGCTACGCGCCGCCTCGATCCGCCGAAGCCTCCGGTGAGCGGTTTCCCGCTGAACGCCAATATGGGTGCTGGACACATGGGCGCTCCTCAGATGGGTGCTGAACAGATAAGCGCCCAGCAGCCGCTTCCCCAGCGTGTGCCGCCGCAGGCACCTCCGCAGCCGGTGGCTTATCCTCCCGAGGCGTATCCTGCCGCCGCCTACCCGAACGGTGCGTATGTTCAGACCGGTCAGGTTCCCGTGGATGCTTCGGGCCGCCCGGTGAATCGTCCCGGCGAAGAGCAGGGGCACCATCTTCCGAGTACCGGTATTTTGATGCGTCACGTGATGGCGTTGCTGTTCTTGGGCCTGTCTCTCTACGGCGCGTTTGTGTTCTTCATTTACACGGCGACCGGCCAGCAGGTTGATGAGCAGGCGTACACCGAGTACGCGAACCAGTTCAAGAGTTACCGCGGTCCGACCCTGACTGCGCTGGATTCTTTGCCCACGATTGTTGGTGTGATTGCGGTGCTGGGTCTGGTTGCGGTGCTGATTTGGAAGCACCGGTTCCTGCCCTCGCTGATTGGTGTGCTGGCCGGTGCTGCGGCGGTGACGAGTACGTACCTGCTCAAGCACTACCTGATCGTGAAGCCCGACCTGGGTGTTCAGGAGGCGCTGAGCAACTCGGCCCCCAGCGGCCACACGACCTTTGCGGCGGCGGCTGGCGCGGCGCTCTTTTTGGCGGCGCCTCGTTTCTTGCGGCCCACGGTGGCTCTCTGCGCGGCGGTGGCGACCTGCCTGACGGGTGCCTCCACGATTATTAACGGTTGGCATCGCCCGGCGGATGTGGTGACCGCTATTCTGGTCACCGCCATCTGGACGGTTGTGGGTATGGGTGTGTTGCGTTATGTGCGTCCGGCAGATTTTGCGGTGCCGGCGCGTGGTGGTTTGGTGCTGGTGCCGTTGATGACGATTGCGACGCTGTTCCTGTCGTTCTGCGCGGTGATCCTGTATCTGATTGCGATTTTTGCCCCGATTCCCGGCGGTGCTTTTACCGCAGCGACCTGCATGATTATTGCGGTGAGCTTTGGTACGACGGCGTTGATGGTGAACCTGTTGCGTCCGCGTAATAGTAATCGCTCCGCCTATTCGAAGGTGTGGAGTTATCAGTAGACGTTGTTCCCCTCCCTGCTCGGGGTGTTTCAGCTCGGTGTGAGCTGAGGCATTGTCCCGGCGCGGGGAGGGGAATACAATATAAGAAATTTAGTATTTTTAATACCAATATTAGGGAGGGGGTTGCGCACCCCCTTTCACTCACCCCTGAAGAGAAAGGTGCGTACCATGGCAGGTACCCATGAAGGCCGCGTCCTCGTATTCCCCCAGCTCACCGAAGCGCTGACCCCCTTTGAAGATAAGCCCCAGGCCCGCAAGATCGTTGATGCCGACGGCGGCAACCTGACCCTCATGGAACTGGCTGCAGGCCAGTCCTGGCACGAGCACCACAGCGTGCACCCCATCTTCGTGCAGGTGCTCAAGGGCGAGGTGATTTTCCATGTGAAGGACCGCGATATTACCCTGGTGCCCGGCAAGCCGATTCACGTGACCGCCAAGCTGTTGCACTCCCTGCGCGCCGTGAAGGACTCCACCCTGCTGGTGACCATGCTGACCGGTGAATCGCACCCCGAACCCAAGGTCAATATTGACGTTGAAGAGGTCTAATCCCCGACCCCAAAACCCCTGACCCCAAAACCCCCGACCTCAAAACATTAGCTCGCCGCCGCATCTGCACAGGATGCCGCGGCGAGCTTTTTCTCTGTCCTTCTGCCCTCACATATGCCGGTGAGAATACCCTCAGGCTACGCCCTGAGCTTCCTGCACGCTCGTACACCCCCGCGCGGGCGTACTCTGAGAAGTACACTCCCGCTAACCTCACAGGGAGCAACCCGAAAGGATACGCAATGCCCAAGTCCCTGCAACGCCCCGTCGTTCTTCTCACCGGCGCCAGCTCGGGTATCGGCTACGACGTGGCGCCGCTACTGGTGCGCTACGGCTACACCGTCTACGGTGCCGCCCGCCGCGTTGAGAAGATTGAAGAGCTCGCCTCCGAGGGCGTGAAAGCGCTGAGCCTGGACGTTACCGATGAAGCATCCATGGAAGCCGCCGTACAGCAGATTATTGACGCAGAAGGTCGCATTGACGTGCTCATCAACAATGCAGGCTACGGATCCTACGGCGCCATTGAAGATGTCCCCATCGACGAGGTGCGCCGCCAGTTCGAGGTGAACCTCTTTGGCCTCGCGCGCCTCACCCAGCTGGTGTTGCCGCATATGCGCGCACGGGGCAGTGGGCGCATCCTGAACATCTCCTCAATGGCGGGGCGTATTACGATGCCCCTCGGATCCTGGTACCACGCCACCAAGTACGCCCTCGAAGCGTTCAGCGATGCACTGCGCATGGAAGTTGAAGAGTTCGGTATTGACGTGGTCATTATCGAGCCCGGCGGCATCAAAACCCCCTGGGGACTCATCGCGGCAGACCACCTCGAGGAGTCCTCCCAAAACGGTGTCTACGCGGCTCAGGCGCAGCGGGTTGCGGCAAATATGCGTAGGCTCTACTCGCCCTCCTCCAACCTCTCAGAGCCCAAGGTTATCTCTAACGCTATTCTGCGAGCCCTGGAGGCGCGCCGCCCCAAGACCCGCTACCTGGTGGGTTTCGGGGCTAAGCCCTCCGTGTTCCTGCATACCGTGCTGCCGGACCGTCTCTTTGACAAGGTGGCGCGCCGTATCTTCTAGAACCGAAATAGCCGCGACCTAGAGCATTAAAAAGCGGGCGGTGCTGCGCGAAACAGAATGTTTCGTACAGCACCGCCCGCTACGTTTTTCAAGAGCTAGTACTAGTCTACTACGGCGTGGGTCGGATCGAGCACGCGCGCCAAGAAAGCCTGAGTACGTTCGTGCTGGGGGTTGCCAATCACCTGATCGGCGGGACCCTCCTCCACGACCACGCCATCGGCCATGAAGACGACCTTATCGGCGACCTCGCGGGCGAACGCCATCTCGTGGGTCACCACGATCATGGTCATGCCCTCGTCAGCAAGGTTGCGCATAATGCTCAGAACCTCGCCGACCATCTCCGGGTCGAGCGCACTGGTCGGCTCATCGAAGAGCATCAGGTCCGGGTTCATGGACAGCGCACGCGCAATAGCCACACGCTGCTGCTGACCACCGGACAGCTGAGCCGGGAAGCGGTCTTCCTTGCCCTCCAGACCAACCTTGGCGAGCTGTTCGAGGGCAACCGCCTCCGCCTCAGCCTTGGAACGGCCCAGAACCTTAATCTGAGCAATCGTGCAGTTATCCAGGATGTTCAGGTGACCGAACAGGTTGAACTGCTGGAACACCATACCCATGTGGGTACGCACGCGGTTAATGTCTACGTCCGGGTCGGTGACCTCGGTATCGCCCACCATGATGGTGCCGTCGTTCGGCTCCTCTAGCAGGTTCACGCAACGCAGCAGGGTGGACTTACCGGAACCCGAAGGGCCGATGAGGCACACGACCTCGCCCGGCTCGACCTGCATGTCAATGCCCTTGAGAACCTGAACCTTGCCGTAGGACTTGTGCAGGTTAGAAATGCGCACCGAGGAGGCGGCCATGGATGAAGTTGAAACAGTCATAGTATCTTCCGTAATCCGTATCTGTCGTTGCGCTTACTTGCGGCCCGCAAGCTGGGTGCGGCGCTCAAAGTATGCGGAGAGCTGGCCCAGCGGAACAGTGATAATCAGGTAGCACAGACCCGCAACCACCAGGGGAGTCAGGCCCGCGTTAGCGGCGGTCAGGCCCTCACGGCCGAACTTCGCCAGCTCGTACTGAGAAACCGTCACACCCAGCAGGTACACTAGGGAGGAGTCCTTGGTCAGCAGGATAACCTCGTTGGTCAGCGGGGGCAGAACAACGCGGAACGCCTGAGGAATAATGATCGAAATCATCGCGCGAGTGTGGGACATACCCAGGGAGCGTGCCGCCTCCATCTGGCCCTTCGGGATCGCCTGCAGGCCCGCACGCAGAACCTCACTAATGTAAGCAGCCGAAACCATACCCAGGGACAGGGTCACCGGAATCAGGTTATCCACGAAGCGGATCTTGAACGCCAGGGGAATACCGTAACCGAACGCGAAGAAGACCAGCAGCGCCGGGATGCCGCGGAAAAGCTCCACGTACAGGGTCGCAATCCAACGGTAGGGAGCGATAGAGGAAATACGCATGAGCGCCAGCAGCAGACCGCCGGAGAGGCCCACGATGAAGCCCAAGGTGGTGTACAGCAGGGTGTTCTTCAACGCCACGGTGATGACGTCGGGGAACTGGGCAGCCGCAACGTCCAGGTTGAATACCTGCTGGCTGAGGGTCTTCCAGTCAGCCAAAAGAATGGTTGCCAGAGCGATAACTGCCAGAAGGGCGTACTGTGCGTAGCGGAAGAGCTTCTGCTTCTGACGGGGTGAGAGTTTAGAGGACATGCGCTTTCTTATCCGTGTGCTGTTCGGTCAAGAGCGTTTTATACGCTCACAAGGGTAGAGGCCGGAGAATCCCCCAACCCAAAAGTAATAAGGGTACTCCTGAATTGGGGGAGAGGCTAACCGGCTAGATGCTTAGGAAGCGGAGGAAGAGGCGCTCGCGGAGGTGGAGGAAGTGGCACCAACCCACTTGGCCTTCATCTTGTCGAGTTCGCCGTTTTCCTTGAGCTTGGCGATGGTGGCGTTTGCCTTGGTCAGCAGTGCCTTGTTGTTGGAGGAAACTGCTGCGGCAATCTGCTCGGTGTTCTCGGAATCCTGGTAGGCAATCTTGAAGGAGTCCGGGTCGTTGGTCAGTGCCTCGGAAACCACGGAGAGGTTCGCTGCGACTGCCTTGACCTGACCGGTCTTCAGAGCGGAGAACATGAGGGAGGTGTCTTCGTACTGGATGACCTCTGCGCCGTTTTCCTTGGCGTAGGTTTCACCACTGGTTGCCTGCTGGGCACCAACAGCCACGCCCTTCAAATCTGCTGCGGAGGTGATGGAGGAACCCTTGGGGACCAAGATTGCCAGGTTGTCGTCGAAGTAGACGGTGGTGAATTCCATCTTGCTCTTACGTTCATCGGTCACGCCGATGCCCGCCAGGGCGATATCGCACTGACCAGTGGCCAGGCCGGTACCGGAATCCAGGCCCTCGAAGCTGATGGAGGTCAGCTGAGCCTTCACACCCAGGTCGGAGGCGATAGCGTTGGCGATGTCTGCGTCCAGGCCGACGATGGTGCCGTTTTCTTCGTATTCGAAGGGCTTGTAGGGGGTGTTGGTGCAGACGCTGAGGGTGCCGGACTTGACGAGGGTGACCTCGCCGTTGGCGTCTGAGTTCTCGTTGGCGGTGGAGACGCAGCCGGTCAGTGCCAGGGGTAGCACTGCCAGCAGTGCGAGGGGCTTAAGGGATGCCTTCTTGAGGGATGCGGTGTTCATTGGGATGCTCCTGTGTGGGGTGTGCTCTATGAAATCTATGGTCTATTGTGCGCGCCTATGTTAAAAAATGCAAGCATATACATAAATATTCATAAATTTTTGCTGAATATGGATAATTCACACTCCCAAAAACTGAATAAAACCCCGAATTTGCGACTCGAAAACCACTTCAGAACGCACCTTAACGCACCGCGCGACACTACTACGGTTTACCCAACTATCGAATCTAGTAACCTCCATGCCACAATTGAGAGCGTGAACGCAGAGAAGAACACCCGCGCAACCCGCGCAACCCTAGACAAGAAAACCAGCGACATCGCCGCCATGTTCGATACCGTAGCCGAACGCTACGACCTCATGAACGGCATCCTCTCCCTCGGCCAGCACATCTACTGGCGCAAGCAGGCAGTCGCCGCCGTAGACGCGCACCCCGGCCAGAAAGTACTGGACGTAGCCGCAGGCACCGGAGTCTCCTCCGAACCCTTCGCCGACGCCGGCGTGGACGTCATCGCAGCAGACCTCTCCGAAGGCATGCTGGATGTGGGCCGCCGCCGCCGCCCCGACATGACCTTCGTACAGGCAGACGTCACCGCCCTACCCTTTGACGACGAAACCTTCGACGCAGTGACCATGTCCTACGGTCTGCGCAACGTCGCCAACTACCCCAAGGCACTGAGCGAAATTTACCGCGTACTCAAGCCCGGCGGACGCATCGTCGTCCTGGAGTTCTCCACCCCGACCTTCGCCCCCTTCGGCGCGGTCTACAAGAACTACATCATGAAGGCAATCCCGCCGATTGCCCGCGCAATCTCCTCCAACCCCGAATCCTACGAATACCTCGCCGAGTCCATCATCACCTGGCCCAACCAGCAGGAACTGGCGCAGAAATTCAAAGAGGCGGGCTTCACCTCCGTGCAGTACCGCAACCTCACCGGCGGCATCGTCGCCATTCACCGCGGTTTCAAGTCTGAAGCACACAACGCATAGACACCGCGTTCACACACCACCGAAGACACCAACACCAAGAAGATAGAAGACACCGTGAGCAACGCAGAGCAGCCCATTGCCGCAACCGACCTGCTGGGAGACCTCGACCTGAAGCTTCCCGCGGGCTTTGAACTCATCGCCGCCGACCCCAAGCTGGGTCCGCAGATTCTCTCCTCCCTCGCGCGTATTGAGGAGCGCCTGGCTGAAGCAATCGCCCAGACCGATCACCTGGCGGATGTCGCATCCCGCCACCTGCTCTCCGCGGGCGGTAAGCGCGTGCGTCCCCTGCTGGCGCTGCTCTCGGCAGCAGTCGACGGCGAAATCAACGATGAGGTCATCGAAGCCGCCGTGGTCGTTGAGCTGACCCACCTGGCAACCCTCTACCACGACGACGTCATGGATGATGCTCCCAAGCGCCGCGGTGTGGACAGTGCCCAGATGATTTGGGGTAACTCCGTCGCAATTCTGACCGGCGACCTGATCTTCTCCCGAGCATCCCTGCTGGTGTCCGAGCTGGGTACCCGCCCCATGAAGATTCAGTCCCAGACCTTCGAGCGCCTGGTGCTCGGCCAGCTCTTCGAAACCACCGGCCCCCGCGAGGGTCAGGACCTGCTCGACCACTACATTGCCGTCATTGAGGGCAAGACCGGCTCCCTGATTGCCGCCGCCGGCGAGTACGGCTCCCTGCTTTCGGGTGCCTCCGAGGAAGTCATCTCCATGGTCAAGGCGTACGGCGAGCTGGTGGGCGTGGCATTCCAGCTGGCTGACGACGTGATCGACATCGTTAGCGACGGCAAGACCAGCGGTAAGACCCGCGGCACCGACCTGCGCGAGGGTGTGCCCACTCTGCCGACCATCCTGCTGGACCGTGCGGTAGCTGCCGGCGACGAATCTGCTATCAAGGTTCGTGCACTGCTGGATGCCGACCTCAGCTCCGACGAGGCACTGGATGCAGCCGTGGAGGCGCTCGCCGCCCACCCGGTCACCCAGGAAGCATGGCAGATCGCCTACGACTGGGCGGACCGCGCAATCGCCGCGATTGCTCCGCTGCCCGAGTCCACCGCGAAGGCTGCGCTGGAGTCCTTCGCTCACGCTGTGGTTCACCGCGAGGGCTAAACTCGCCGTGTAGCGTGTACCCGAGTCTAATGACTCCAGGTGTCTCATACTTCAAAACCCCCGCTGAATCTGCCCGGATTCGGCGGGGTTTTTCTGTGTTACGGCTAGTCAGCGCCGGTTTTTGGGAGAGCTGGGCGCAGCCCCTGCCTCCCGAAAAGTTCCGTATGCTGGGGTCTCCTTGACCGGCCCCTACCTTTAAGGTAAACCTTATAGGCATGTCCGAGGTGCACATCCACCCCTCCGGCGCTTGACGGCTCCCACGCCCAACCCGTGTTGGAGAGCCGTTTACTATTTCTGGACGCGAGCAGAGCCCAACCACCCCGACGGGTTATTCTCGCACCAACCATCCGCGTCCCCACACATTCGAGGTTTACAACTATGGGAGCATCTACCCCTAAGGCGCCCACGAAGCGCGAAGGCTTCTCTAGCCGTCGCGTCTTTATCTTTGCCGCCATCGGTTCTGCTGTTGGTCTGGGCAATATTTGGCGTTTCCCCTACATCGCATTTGATAACGGCGGCGGCGCCTTCATGATTCCCTACATTGTCGCCCTGCTAACCGCCGGTCTGACCTTCCTTTTCTTTGACTACGCTATCGGTCACCGTGCGCGTGCGTCGTCCCCGCTTGCTTTCCGCCGTCTGAACCGTAAGACCGAGTTCATCGGCTGGTGGCACATGGGTATTAACTTCGTGATTGCTATCTACTACGCCGCTATTGTGGCGTGGTCGCTGCGTTACATGGTTTTCTCCTTCACCAATGAGTGGGGCGATAACCCGAAGGCGTTCTTCAATGGCGAGTTCCTGAAGGTCGCAGAAACCCCCGGTGTCTCCCTGGACTTCAACATGAACGTCCTGATCCCCATGGTTCTCGTGTGGGGCGTCCTGCTTGCTGTGATGGCTCTGGGCGTTCAGAAGGGTGTGGGTGCAGCCAATATCATCTTTATCCCGCTGCTGCTGGTCATGTTTGTTGGTCTGGTGATTTACTCGCTGACCCTGCCCGGTGCGGCCGATGGTCTGAATGCTCTGTTCACCCCTAGCTGGGACTCCCTGGCTAACCCGGATGTGTGGGTTGCTGCCTACGGTCAGATTTTCTACTCCCTGTCCATTGGCTTCGGTATTATGATTACCTACTCCTCCTACCTGAAGCCTAAGACTGACCTGACCGGTTCCGGTGCTGTGGTTGGTTTCGCGAACTCCGGTTTTGAGCTTCTGGCGGGTATCGGTGTGTTCGCTGCTCTGGGCTTTATGGCTCAGGCTGCTGGCACCCAGGTGAGCGAGGTTGCAACCAGCGGTATTGGCCTGGCGTTCATTGCGTTCCCGACCATTATTTCTCAGGCTCCCGGCGGCGTGCTGATCGGTATCCTCTTCTTTGGCTCCCTGCTCTTTGCTGGTTTCACCTCCCTCATTTCGATTCTTGAGGTGATTATCGCTGGTATTCAGGATAAGTTCGCGACGTCCCGTCTGGCATCTACCATTCTGGTGATTGTTCCGATGGCTCTGATTTCGCTGTTGCTGATGCCGACTACCACCGGTCTGTACGTGCTGGATATTCTCGATAACTTCGTGAACCTCTTCGGTATTCTGGCTGCTGGCCTGTGCGCTATCATCGTGGTCTCCTACGTGGTGCGTGCACTGCCGGCTCTGGCTGAGCACCTGAACCGCTACTCCTCCATCAAGGCTGGCAAGATCTGGATGATTCTGCTGGCTGTCGTGACCCCGCTGGTTCTGGGCTACTCCCTGATTCAGAGCGTTATTAAGCTTGTGGTAACCCCCTATGAGGGTTACCCGGCAGATATGCTGGCTATTTTCGGTTGGGGTATGAGCGCACTCCTGCTGGTTGGCGCAATTGTTGTTTCTCTCTTGCCCTGGTCGAAGAAGTCTCGTGCGGCTGAAGAGCCTCCGGCGCCTCCGGTGATTGCCGGTCAGGTGGAGCACGGCCACGTTGATTCGACCATTACCCGTTAGGAGCCCTCATGTCTTTCTCCGCAATTGTGATGCTCATTGTGGCAATCCTGATTATTTGGGGTGGCCTGGGTTTGGCTCTGCTGAACCTGCACCGTCATCCGGATTTGGATGCTCTCGATGCTGCTGCTGAAGCTCAGGATTCTGAGCTTTAGAGTGTGAACGCGATATAAAGTGATGCCCCGCAGGCGTTAGCCTGCGGGGCATCACTGTGTTTTGTGCGGGACTGTGCTTTATGCGGATTTGGTGAGAGCTACTTGCTCTGTACGTCTTCAGCCTGCACGAGCGGGATCATACCGGTTTCCGGGTCGGACAGAGCGGAGGCGCGGTAGGCGCGGGAGGCACGCAACGCATCCACGGTGAAGATGATGAGAGCGACCCAGATGAGGCTCAGACCCAGCACCTTATCGGCGCCCATCTGCTCGTGCAGAACGGTCAGTGCCAGAACAAACTGGATGGTCGGGCCCAGGTACTGCACCATGCCGATGACCGACAGCGGAAGAACCTTGGTCGCCGCGGCAAAGAGCATGAGCGGCACAACGGTGACCACGCCGGTGGAGGCGAGAAGCCAGAAGTGTCCGGGACCCTCACTGAAGAGAGTCATCTGTCCCTGCGCGTTCAGCATCAAGAGGGCGGCAACGCCGAAGGGCGCCAGGATGAAAGTCTCTAGAGACAGTGAAATAATGGGGCTGACATCGTGGGCGATGCGCGCCTTCAGCAGACCGTAGATGCCGAAGGAGAACGCCACGCCCAGACCCGTCCACGGCACCTGGCCGTAGATGAGGCTCATCATCAGCATCGCAATACAGGAAATCGCCACGGATACCCACTGCGCCGGGCGTAGACGCTCATGCAGGAAGATGACACCCAACACCACGGAGACCAGCGGGTTAATGAAATAGCCCAGGGATACGTCAATGGTGTGGCCGCTGGTCGTCGCAATCACGTAGATGAGCCAGTTTGCGCAGATGAGGAATGATGCTGCCGTCAGCACCAGCATGATGCGGCGGTCCCGCAGTGCGCGGCGGAAGTCTGCAGTTACCCTTAAAATCGGCAGCAGCAGGGCGCAGAAGATGAGGGAGAAGACCACGCGCGCCACGACAATCTCAATAGGGCCTGCAGGTGCCATCAATACAAAATACAGGGGGAGCAGACCCCAAATAATGTAGGTGCCGATGATGGCGATGAACCCGTTGCGGGTGGTGTGCTTCTGAGTTTCTGACATGGTCTCTTCTTCTGAGTTAAGTTCTTCGGTTACGTTCTTCTAATGCTAGTCCTTGGGATGCGCCAGCGGGGGCATTGATGTGCGTTGAGGCTACTCTACCCGCTGGGGACACGCCACAGGCGCGGTACCACGAGGATACCGCGCCTGAGGAATATTGCGTATTCGGTTTAGAGGCCGAAGAAGCGGGAGAAGAAGCCCTTCTTTTTGGGCTGCTCTGCCTCGCGGCGTGCAGCTTCTTCCTGCTCGCGGCGGGCTGCCTCTTCGTGCTCTGCCTGCAGGTCGGGAGCTGCGCCAGCGTTGCGGATGGGCTCCACGTGCTGCTCTTCGTATTCTGCTGCTTCCTGCTCGACCTCGACGGGCTGCTCAGCTGCAGCCTCAGCGGCGACCGGCTCCTCAGCGTACTCTGCGGAAGCCTCAACGGTCTCGTACTCGGGCTGCTCGGCGCCGATGGATTCGTCGGTGTAGACGCGAGCCTGTTCGGTCTCTTCTGCCTCGTACTCGCCGGGCAGGGTCTCTACGGTGACCAGGCCGGGCTCTGCGTGCTCTGCCGGCTCCTGATCGAAGGGAGCTTCGTCGGCGGGGTAGAGGTTCTCGGTGCTCTCGACGCCGGGTACCTCGGTCTCTGCGACCGGTGCGTGCTCGGCGATCTCGACGGCGCGCTCAGCCTCAGCCTCGGCACGTGCGGCGGCGCGTTCTGCTGCCTCCTGCTCGCGCTGTGCGTTCTGAGCGGCTGCTTCAGCGGCTGCCACGCGCTCAATCTCGGCGCGCAGTGCCGCGAGGGATTCGCGACGCTGTGCGGCAGCGGCTGCGCACTGCTCCAGTACCTCGGGGCCAACCTGAGGTTCAGCCTGCTCGATGCCGCTGATGCGGCCCTCGTCGAACCACAGGCGCAGGGCACCGTCGGTTGCGGTCAGAACGGCGGTTGCCTCGGTGTCCCAAGCAATGTGGAAGCCACGCTGCTGAGCGTAGGAGTCCACCGCCAGAACCTGGTTGTGTACCTCTTCGCTCTGCAGGGTCTTAGCAATGACGCGGCCAATACCCTTGTAGGTCGGTGCCTCGAGGGTCAGCTCAGCACCCTCCAGCAGGGTCCATGCGCGCACGCCAGCGCCCGCGGGTAGCGGGTAGTGTGCGTACAGGCCACTGATGGTTTTGGTCGCCAGGGTCAGGCGGCGTGCCAGGGACTCGGAGAGGGGCAGCTCGTCGGTGGTCAGTTCGGCCAGGCCGTCACGCTCACCGGTTTCGCGCGCCTGAATAGCGGCGGAAACAACGGAGTCGGGGAAGTAGCCCAGCTGCTGCCAAGACCAAATCCAAGTACCGCGGTTCTCGGATTCGGTGCCCAGCAGGTGCGGCTTGAGCGAAAGCGGGGGAGTGGTCTCAAAATCCAGAGACTGGGAGGTGAAATCCACGTTCCACTCGGAGGTACCCACGAGCTCAGCGAGTCGAGCCTGGTACTCGGTGGAGATAAAGATCGATGCGTCGATAAGGTCCTGCAGAGAATTCGTCATGCTTCAAGATTATCAACCTTTTAGCGTTCACTATGCCGTGTATCCCCGGTTTTGGGGTGCGCTTTAGGCGTATTGGACGTTAAGAGGGTCGAATGGGGCGTCTAGAGAGGTGCAGGGGAGAGGTAGAGCATATATCTTTCGGCGTAAACTATCTGCGTTGAGTGCCTGTGTTCGTTAGAATCGAAGGGACGGCTTCTTCCGGCACCCTGTAAGCCGACACTACGACCGAACACGGATGCCTCCAGCCGCGCCGTATTCACACTCAAGGATGTATGAACTATGACTGAACCCCGCCTTGCCGAGACGAGTAGCCGTGCCGCGCGCATCCAGGATGCGCTGAATAACATTGGAAGCTGGCTGCTGGATGTCGTTAGTGTTGACCCCGGCTGGAGCGAAATGGTGCTGGACGTCAAGCCTCTGGCAGGTCAGATTTTCGTGCGTGTGCGTGAATTCCGCGACGGCGAAGAGTTCATTGGCACCATCGGCCCGCTCAAGGACGGCTCGCCCATTATTGCTGAGGTCCGTAAGCTACAGCGCGCCGCCTACGACGGTAACCGCGGCACCTGGTTTACCGCCTCCATCGTGGTTGCGGCTACCGGCTGGCCCAACCCGCAGTTCAGCGTGGGTGCCTCCTACAACCGTGACGACGAGCCCGCTAGCTGGAAGAATGAGGGCACCCTGACCGCAACCGACGTGCGTGAGCACCTGGCTGAGTTCCCTCGCGATGCGTCGCGTATCCCGCAGTGGGCTCGTGAGCGTATGGAGGGTCGTGCCCGCCACTCCGCCGCCGCGGCACTGTCTTCGAGCGAGCATGAGATTCCGAACCCCTACTTGGTTGCTGCTCTGGAGACCTTCCGCAACGACGTGCAGGAGCGAACCCTCATTAACGTGGTTCGTACGATGCTTGGTGGCGACGTTCTACTTGATGCGACCGGCTCCCTGCTGATTCCCTCCGAGACTGACCCGATGGGCCCCGAGTCGGTACTGGCCCACCAGGTCATTCGCATGCCCGAGACCGGCATGCAGGCGCTGTGCGTGTTCTCCTCCTCCGAGCACATTGGCAAGAGCTACGTGCGCCAGGAATCCGAGGGAGATGAGCTGATTCTGCGCGAACCGGCGATGAAGGTCTTCATTGACTTCCTCAGCAATGAGGCGCTGGACTTGATCGTGGTTGACCCCGGCACTGACCACGAGTGCTACATTGAGCGCGCTCAGGTGCACTGGATTGTCACTTCTCCTCGCAATGACGGCGCGAAAATGGCGCTTGTGCAGGACAATATGCAGATGCTGCTCGGCTCCCTGGTGTCCCCGGCATCCGTGCTGCTGGTGGGCGTTGACCCGGCTGATCCTTCGGGTACGTCTTTTGTGTTTGACCCGGATGAGAACGGTAACCCGAAGAGCCTGCTGGTATTCACCTCGCCCATTGAGATTGCGGCGCTGGACCCGCATATTGAGGTGCGTTCGGCGAATGCCCTGGATATTCTGCGTTACGCCCTGGAGATTGGCGCACCGAGCGTGAAGGTGAACGCAATTAACCCTTCCACCGTGTTGAGCGCGGCGCAGATTCGCGAGCTCCTCGATATTGTGGGTGAATAGGAAGCGGTCTTCGGCGCTTCTCCCGCTGGTGCTAGTGCATCCGCATAGTTCGTAAAACCCGTCACGTAAAATCGCCCGGAAGAGACACCCACACGGTGTTGTCTCTTTCGGGCGATTTTTGTGTTTGGAGAGGGTTGTAATCCTGCAAACGGGTTTAAAATATGGGGCCGGTGACTCCACCTTACTGAAAGTCACCGACCCCATAGTAGTAGCCAGCTGTGCGTCATGTTCTCGAATCTACAGGAGAACAGACGCTGCCGTATCTTATGAACCAGATGCGGCGGCTGCCACGGCCTCGCGAACGCGAGAACCGAGCTCAGGGTGAACGCTATCCCAGTATTGGAACGCGCGTTCACGAATCTCGTCGGAACGAACAGCGCCTACGTGACCGGAGATGTTGCTGATCAGGCGCTCGCGTTCTTCGTCGTTCATGGTTACCTCGTAGAGGGTGCGAGCCTGCGAGAAATCATCATCATCCGGGCGCAGGGTGTAGGCGGTGCGTACCAGCTCGCCATCAGACTCCCAGCTACCTTCGCCAGCGCGTTCCGCATCCGCATGCGGTCCACCCAGACTATTCGGCGCGTAGGTCGGAACGGAGGGGTCGTTGAAGTTATAACGCATCGAACCGTCATGCGAATAGTTGTTCACCGGCGCTGCGTGTGGTGCGTTCACGGGCAGCTGTGCGAAGTTGGTGCCGATGCGGTAGCGATGCGCATCCGGGTAGGAGAAGATACGACCGAGCAGCATCTTATCGGGCGAAGCCGCGATACCGGGCACAAAATTCGAGGGGGAGAAGGCTGCCTGCTCGATTTCGGCGAAGAAATTCTGCGGGTTGCGATCCAGCACCATGCGGCCCACCTTGATCAGCGGGTAATCCGAGTGCGGCCACACCTTCGTCAGATCGAAGGGGTTAATACGGTAGGTCTTCGCGTCCTCATAGGGCATGATCTGCACATAGAGCGTCCAGGCGGGGTAGTCGCCACGCTCGATAGCCTCGCGCAGGTCGCGGCGGTGGAAGTCAGCATCCTTACCCGCCATTTCATCGGCCTGAGCCTGGGTGAAGAACTCGTTGCCCTGCTCGGTCTTGAAGTGGTACTTAACCCAGAAGCGCTCACCCTCGGCGTTAATCCACTGGTAGGTGTGAGAGCCGAAGCCGTCCATGTGGCGCAGGGTGCGGGGCAGGCCGCGGTCGCCCATCAGCCAGGTTACCTGGTGCGCCGATGCCGGATTGAGGGTCCAGAAATCCCACTGCATATCGTGATCGCGCAGACCCGAACCGGGCATACGCTTCTGCGAGTGGATGAAGTCGGGGAACTTAATGGCATCGCGAATGAAGAAGATAGGAGTGTTGTTGCCTACCAGGTCGTAGTTGCCTTCGGTGGTGTAGAATTTCACCGCGAAACCGCGTGGGTCACGCCAGGTATCGGGGGAGCCGGATTCGCCCGCCACGGTTGAGAAACGAATCAGCAGCTCGGTTTTAACGCCGGGCTGAAAGAGCGCCGCACGGGTGTACTGCGAAACGTCTTCGGTGGTTTCAAAGTAGCCGTATGCGCCGGTTCCCTTCGCGTGCACCACACGCTCGGGCACACGCTCACGGTTGAACTGAGCGAGCTTTTCAACAGTGTAAGCATCGTGCAGAACGATGGGACCATCGGCGCCCACGGTGAGCGAATGATCATCTGAAGCCACCGGCGTGCCAGTGCTCGTGGTGGTGTAAGAACCGGGCTGAATGGGGTTCTGCGGGGTCTGATACATATTTGCTTCTCCTTGTGTTTTTGGTGATGCTATGTGGTTTTCGACGAGCATTCTTCCTGTTTTAGGGTGCAGCTAACGAACACTGAGGCGCTGTTTCACGCCCGGAGTAAGGTGTGGGAATGTGGTTCGTTAGTGCTGAACGCTCGCTGCGGCTTGCACCTGGCTCTTCGCCAGTTCTGCTTCTGCCTCAGTTTGACAGTCTACGCACACGCCCTGATAGAGCACGTCTGCGCTGAAGAGTGCCATGCCGTGAAAATCGCTGGGGGTCAGGCAGGGTGCGGAGCCGACCGCGCAGTCCACGTCTTCGACCTTGCCGCAACGTACGCAGAAGGCGTGGTGGTGGTTGTCGCCCGTGCGGGTTTCGTAGAGGGCGGGGGTTCCCGGCGGCTCAAACTTACGCAGCAGGTCGATGTCGGTCAGGTCGGCAAGAATCACGTAGACCGACTGAACCGTAATGGCGGGGATACGCTCGCGGACTGCCTGCACGATGGTGTCGGCGGTGGAGTGCGGGTGTTCCTGCACTGCGTGGAGTACGGCGAGGCGCTGCTTGGTGACGCGGCGGCCCTTGGCGCGCAGGCCGGTGGTCCATGCTTCTTCGAGCTGTTCGGGGCTCATTGCGGAGAGCAGCGGCAGGCCGGTGGTGTGGGCGCAACCGGCACTGTGATGGTCTGGGCTTTGAATCTTCTTCGTATCTAAGGTTGTCTTTGCGTCGGTCATAGGTTTAAGTCTACACGTTATTATGAGAAATTCATCATTATTTTATGAAAAGCTCATAATAAGCCGGCAAGGCGTCCCTTTCATCCACTCTGTGGCGCCCCTCCTCGCCCCGGCCTCGGGTGTGAAGAGATGCCGTACAATCAAAGAACCTAGAGTAACCCGCACCGGCGATCACCATCAAGGAGGATAGGGTCATGGTGTACGACTTCACAAACCCCATCTACATTCTGCTGATGATTCTGCTCTTCGGTGTGCCCATCGTGACCCCGGTGATTTACGGCCAGTACCGCAGTACTACCACTGGTTTTGATCTGGAGGGTCAGCTGATGCTCGGTCTGCTCTTCATCCTTTTTCTGGGCGCGTACGGCACGATTCTGCTGCTGGGTATTTTCCCCACTGCTACGGCGCAGGTGCTGGAACAGGTACCCCTGGTGAATATTCCGGGCGCCATCCCCTGATTCTTGTGCGCTTTTGGCATATGGGTGACGCTCTGGGTGAATCCGCGCGCCATAAGGTGCGCCCGCGGGTGCTTGCACGTATTCTATAGAGTCAAGTACACGCTGTGCGCGCTGACCTATTTGCTGAGGAGGATACCCATGCGCAGCCATAACAATGGACTGAAAACTGCCCTGTTGATGGGCTCTATGGTGGGCATAATGCTGCTCATTGGTGGCCTGCTGTCGGCGACCTTCCGCTCCTCCATTTTCATCTGGATTATGGGTCTGGTGAGCTTGGGTTCGGTCGCGTATACGTACTGGAACTCCGATAAGCTCGCCCTACGTTCCATGAATGCGTACCCGGTCAGCCGTGAAGAGGTTCCGGTGCTTTACGACATTGTGGAGGAGCTGTCCTCTCGCGCGGGTCAGCCCATGCCCGCTCTCTATGTGGCACCGACCATGACCCCGAACGCGTTCGCTACCGGCCGTAACCCGCAGAATGCTGCGGTGTGCTGCACCGAGGGTATTTTGCAGCTGCTGGATGAGCGCGAGATGCGCGGCGTGCTCGGCCACGAGCTGATGCACGTGTACAACCGCGATATTCTGACCTCTTCGGTGGCGGCGGGTATCGCCTCCATCATCGGTACGGTTGCCCAGGTCCTTTCGTTTGGCGCGATGTTCGGCGGATCCAGCCGCGATGGTGAACGCTCCAACCCCCTCGCCATGTTCGTGATTGCGTTGCTGGCTCCCATTGCTACGCAGGTCATTCAGATGGCTATTAGCCGCACCCGTGAATTTGATGCCGACGAGGATGGCGCACGTCTGACCGGTGACCCGCTGGCGCTGGCTTCGGCACTGCACAAGCTGGAGAGCGGCGTGTCTATGTATCCGATGGACCCGAATAACCGCAACACTGAGGCGGCGAGCGCCATGATGATTGCGAATCCCTTCGGTTCGCTGAAGAATATGCTCTCTACTCACCCGCCGATGGATCAGCGTATTGCGCGTCTGCAGCAGCAGGCTCGCGAGATGGGTCAGTACTAAGTCTTTTCTCTACCGAATCATTCGGGAGCGAATGTGGCGCTGCATGAATATGACTCGGGGTGACGATTGTGACTCGCGGTGACGGGTCGGCAGGCAAAAAATCCTCGGGGTGGCTACTGTGGAAGTAGCCACCCCGAGGATTTTTTGTGTAGAGGATTTTTACGTTTCGGCTTCTAGCCGCCTCCCTCACCCATCGCTGGGCGGGGGAGTCTCGCCTGAGCTTAGCGGTAGTTGACGAACTGCAGGTCAACCTCAAGGTCAGCGGACTTGAGCATTGCAATGACTTCCTGCAGGTCATCGCGGGACTTGGAGGAGACGCGCAGCTCGTCGCCCTGGATGTTTGCCTTCACGCCCTTGGGGCCCTCTTCACGGATCATCTTGGAGATCTTCTTCGCCTGATCCTGTGCGATGCCTTCCTTGATGGAGCACTCGATGCGGGTTTCCTTGCCGGATGCGTAGGGCTTGCCGGAGTCCAGGGACTTCAGGGAGATGCCGCGCTTGACCAGCTTGGACTGGAAAACGTCCAGCACTGCCAGTGCGCGCTCTTCGGCGTTTGCCTTGATGAGGATCTTGTCGCCGGAGTAGTCGATTTCTGCGCCAACGCCACGGAAGTCGTAACGCTGGGAGATTTCCTTCTGCGCCTGGTGCAGTGCGTTAGAAACTTCCTGCTTGTCCACCTTGGACACAATGTCGAATGAGGATTCGCTAGCCATGGGTTTTCCTTTCGTGAATGAGGTGCTACTGGCACCGGTTAGTACTAGCCTACCGGGTTGGGGCTCTTGTTCACAGCTAACTAACAGAAATACGGGCCTGTTTTACAGGCGTTACCAACCTAAAAAGAGGACAATAGAGATATGACCATTCATAACCTGTCTGCAACGGACGCACACACGAGCGAGGAAGCTCACGACCTGCAAACCCTGCTCTTCATTGACTTGCATACCTCTCTGGGCGCTGAGCCCGAAGATATTCCTGAGGCTGAGCGCCTCAGCGAGTCTGACCACCACGATATTCACCTTGACCTGCACGAGGAAGATGCTGAGCCTTCTCTCTTTGACGGTATCGGTATCACCCTGACGGAACCTTCGCTGGTGGCACGTTTCCGTGGCGTTCGCCGTGACCTGGAGCGTGAGATTGCCGGTGACATGTGCACCGTGGAGCAGGCGCGCCGCTATCTGGAGCACCTGGAGATTGTGCTTCTGCTTGAGCAGGATGGCGATACTCCTTCCCGCTCCTTCTAAAACTGCTGTAGGCGGTGGCTTTATTCGCGGCTTTATTCATAAGGTGAGAGCGTGGGCGCTGCGATAGATATGGGCGCGCGGTGAGCGTGCGCTGACGCTCTTGTGTGACGAAAAGACGATAAATACAACCAGACATATAACCTTCGTCACAAAACCCTATGTGAAGTGTACAAGTCCCTAAAACTGCTGTAGAGTAGTCTCTGTTCGCTTGAGCGAGCAACTAGCACCTAGCTAGGCGGCAGGTTACCCGAGCGGCCAAAGGGGGCTGACTGTAAATCAGCTGGCACTGCCTACGGGGGTTCGAATCCCTCACCTGCCACAAATAGCCCGGTTACGAAAGTAACCGGGCTTTTGTGTATCTAAAACCAGTTTTATAGCGGATTCCGCAGCCGCTTTCCAACCCAGCGGCTTTCCACCGCGGTAATCTTCCACCACAGTGGTCTTCCACAGCAACGGTCTTTCATGGTTGCGCCCGTATTTTCTGGGTGCCCGCATTGGGTGCTTTCCTCAGGATGCTGTAGGGGACGACCACGGGGCTTCGCCCGCCGGGTCGGGCGCCTCCATCATTCGGCTACAGGGGCATTCGCCAGAGTATTCGCGACACGCCCGTGAACCGGCTGAAACAGCCGCAAAAAGTATTTACTATGACCGCAATTTGTCATATCTTTCACATGTTTGAATCCCAGAGCGAACAATTAGCGATTGGGGTCTTGAGGGTGTAGCTTTATCTCATGGCTACTAATGAAATTACTCAGCAGAACCTGACTGCTACCGTCGAGAGCAACGATATTGTCTTCCTGGACTTCTGGGCAGATTGGTGCGGTCCCTGCAAGCAGTTCTCCCCCGTCTACGAGGCGGCTTCGGAGAAGCACAGCGACATTGTTTTCGGCAAGGTCGACACCGAGGACCAGGGCCAGCTCGCTCAGGCAGCAGGCATCACCTCCATCCCCACCATCATGGGCTTCCGTGACGGTATCCTGGTATACCAGCAGGCTGGCGCACTGCGCGAAGACCAGCTGGAGACCGTAATCGGTTCGATCCGCGAGCTCGACATGGACAAGGTCCGTGCAGAGATCGCAGCAGCAGAGGGCTCTGCAGAGAAGAAGTAAGCTCACCACCACAAAAGAGCTTGAACGGGGCGCACCCGCCGGCACAACCGGCAGGGGCGCCCCGCCCCCTTTTAACCTCGTGAGGGTGCAGGAGCGTTAGCGGTCGCGGTGATCCTCAATGGTCATGCGCGCCCCGTAGCGCTGCTTCGAAAAGCCCGAAGCATGCATGAGCCGCACCAGACGCTGCCGATGCGGGCTAAAGGGCGCCAGCAGGGAGAGCATTCCCGCATCATCGGTGCGCTGACCTATGAACAGCTCACCGACCGCGTGCGCCAGATGGTAGTCGCCCACGCTGATGGCATCCGGGTGCCCGCACACACGCTGCAGGGCCTCGGAAATACTCCACGGGCCCACGCCGCGCACAGCGTGCAGGCTCCGCGCCAGAAGTGCGACGTCGCCTTCTGCCGCAATGTTTTTTAGAGACTCTGCGGAACGAGCGTAAGCGTACACGGCATCGTAGCGGCTTTTATCAACGCCAGCCCGATGCCAATCCCAGGTAGGAATCGTCGCCAGGGTCCGGGCGCTTGGATAGACGCGCATCCCCTCCGGCTGATTCCCCAACCCGGTCGAAGGGGCGGGGGAGCCGTACTTTCGCAGAACCCAGCCTAAGGTCCTGAACGCTTCGGTCTGGGTGATGCGCTGCTCCACAATGGCGTTGAGCATCTGCCGGTCCAGCTGCCCCGAAGCGCTGAGGCGGAGCCCCGGATTCTGCCGCCACGCCTGCTGAACACGCGGCGGAAGAGACTCAAAAGAAGACAGAGCACCGAACTGTTCGGCGGGGTCGTGCAACCCCAGCCAGTACGTCATTTCCTGCGCTAGCGCCTGAAGGTCGGCTCGCGCCTGCATCTGCTGATCAGCGGCACTATAAGAAACCCAGATACGAATACGCACCGGGCGCATCAGCAGGCGATGCAGGGAGGGGAGAGTCTCGGGAAGCGTGGCTGTCTCCGCAACTCGTTCAACGTACAGCACCGCTGGGAACTCGTGAAACGGCGTGCGAGCCGTCAACCAGATTCTCTCAGCACCATCCGCGCGGCTCAGCGCACGATACGAAAAATCCTGAGCGCCGCGACGTAGCGACCCCAACGTCTGCGCCAACTGCACCGGAACATGCGGCTCAATCACAACCTCGCACACCTCAGGAGCCAGGACACCCGGAAGGGGCGAAGCGGCGGAGGAGAGAGTACGAACCTGAACGCGCGGCTGGTGAAGAACGGTAGGCTCCTGAAGAACATCCGCAAGCGCTGGCGCATAGGGCACACCAGCTGCCGCCAAAGGATGCCGGATGCGCCGAGCACCCGCTACCGGGTGGCTGTCAAGGGCCGCACAGTTAGGGGTGACACCGCCGGGGGTTGAGGAAGGAAACGTACTCACCACACCAGTCTATGCGCCCAAACCGGGCCCTAGCATCCGGGGCAGATATTTGAGGGACAAGATACAAAAAGCGCAGGAAGGGCAGGCACAGCGCTAATGCGATACCCTAAAGGGTAGAGTGAGAACGAACGCAAACTCCGCCACCGGCAACGACAAAGGCGACGCGTTCCACCCGTTCTGTGGGCGCCTGTAGCCCGGACACACACCCCGAGAGAAGGACGCCTATGGCAGCGGAAGCACACGAAGCATCCTCGAATACTGACGCACCTGAACAGAAGAACAGCACCGCCACCAGCGCGGACCGTACTCAGCGCGCCAAAAAACAGCCGCGTCAGTCCCTCACCGAGCGCGTCAAAAGCATCCGCCCCCTCGAACTACTACCCGGCCTGCTGCTTGCCGCCGCCGTCATGGCGTTGTACACCTACTACTCGCTGCAACAGATGAAGCACTGGATTACCCCCTCCTGGGACCTGGCGATTTTCACCCAGATGGCGCAGGCGTACTCGCACTTCTCCGTGCCCATCGTGCCCATTAAGGGGCCCGACTTTAACCTCTGGGGTGACCACTTCCACCCGATTCTGGTGCTCCTGGGACCCGTCTACGCGCTGTTCCCCTCGCCGACCACGCTACTGGTCGTGCAGAACGCCCTGGTCGCCTTCGCAAGCTTTGCCATTGTGCGCTTCACTCAGCGTGCCTTCGCGCTCGCCCAGAAGACTGAGGACGCACAGAAAACTGAGGACGCGCAGAAGAACGAACCTGCGCAGACTGCTCAGTCCGCAAAACTTCAGAGTGTCATCCCGACCATCACCGGTCTGCTGCTCGGCGCCGGATTCGCCCTCAGCTTCGGAGTTCAGCAGGCTATCGCCGCCCAATTCCACGAAGTAGCCTTCGCCGTGCCGCTGCTTGCCATGAGCCTCGGTTACCTGGTGCTCGCCTCGCGAGTGAGTGGCACCGAACGTGCCCGCTACCTCGCCTACGCTTGCTGGTGGTCCCTGCCCATTGCCTTCGTCAAAGAAGATATGGGTATCACCGTCGCAGCCATCGGCCTCATTATCTTTATTCGCACCGGCTGGCTGAGCACCGCCGTAGACATTCTGATGCCGCGCCTCTCCGCGGGCACCCCCGCCCCCATGCGAATCCGCGTGCATCAGCTCTACTCCTCCTGGGCGCGCACCCCCGCCGTCGCCGAATCCACCATGGTCATGATTTGGGGCGTATTCTGGTCCGCCGTCGCCATCTACGTGATTCTGCCCTACTTCAATAGCGGCGGAAACTTCGACTATGCCGACAAGGTGAACTTATCTGCGGCTCTGGGCGACCCCTTCGGCTCGGCACTGCAGATGCTCAGCAACAACACCAAGCTGGCAACCCTCGGCCTGCTGCTCATTACCGGAGCAGTCCTCTGGGTGATTTCTCCGCTCGCGGCAATTGCCCTGCCGACCCTTGCCTGGCGTCTACTCTCCACCATGGAATCCTACTGGGCAAGCACCTGGCACTACTCGCTCGTGCTCATGCCCGTCGTCTTCTTCGCCCTGCTCGACGCTGTCATGCGGATACGCTACGGAGTGGTTCCCGCTGCGATTCCGGCGCGTTTGGGCGCGCGCGCAGCCGATAGCGCCTCCGCGCAGGAACCTCAGACCAATACCGAGCCCGGCCGCCTGACCGCCACGGCGCGCCGCATGCCCGTGTGGGTTCTGCCTGCCGTGGCGCTCTTCCTAGCCGCGTCCCCGATTTTCGTGCCCGGATCCCAGCAGCCCCTCGCGTCCCTGGGTAATGCGCAGTTCACCGCCTCCGCGCTGACTACGACTGACCAGATGAAGCGGGACGCCGTCCAGAAGGTACCTGAAGGGGTATCGGTCGCATCTGACCTGTCGATTCTGACCCAGCTGATTCCCGGTCGTACCGTCTACTGGATTGGACACACCGGTAAGCCAGCGCCCGACTACGTGGTCATCGACCGCATGAGCAACTCCTGGGGCGGCAACCCGCCGACCAACGCCGCACAGTATGCGGCTGACCGCTACGGCAGCTCCTACGCTAAGTATGCGACTGTCGGCACGATTGATATTGTGCGTCGCGTGGATTAATCCCAGGACTGCATAGGCATGATGCGTGCCTGAAAAGCGCCCGCCCTCCGGCTGTGAGGGTGGGCGCTCGCCGTTAAGAGATGAGGTTTTAAGCACCTTTTGGGGTTAAATGGACGCCGCTAAGGTAGACTAGGTAGAATACGGGAACCCCCGATGAAGGTCTTGTGCGCACCCGGCACCCAAGGTGGTGCTGGAATTGTAGGTGCGCCGTACTCACCATCACCGATTGATACGCCCCATAAATTTGCGGTTTACACCGTACACGAGGGCTTCTCTTAACGATCTCTGGTCCAGCGTCTTTGCTGCGTCTGCTGTAACAGACACACCACCGCCGTAGAGCGGGAAGGCGAACCACCAGGAATACGTGACATTGCATGTGAGCATTACCCACCCTGTACACCCTGATTCACAGGAACTACTGTGCGTTGAGCGTAGAGTACGAACAAGCGTGCGGATAATGTGCCGAGAAATTCAAGACCACCCCCAGCAAAGAGCCGCTACCCATAGCATCCGCAGAACACCTCTGCAGAATGTGCCGGTAACGGAGGACCCCTGGACTCTACTCCCCAGGGGATGATGTGTGGCTGGGCCGTGAAGGGGACACCCGGTAAGCGCCGAAAAGCGTGCGCTATCCACCCCTACCGTATAGAGGAAAAATTGACTGAGAATACTGCTACCCCGGCCGAACTGAACGCCGAGGCAGAGACCGTTGTGACCACTGAGAACATCACCGAGAACACCGTTGAGAGCCCTGCTGTAGAAGCAGAAGAAACCATCGCAGAAGCTACTGCAGAAGCACCCGCCGAAGAAACCGCCGACAAGGCTGAAGAAGAAGGCGTACGCTTCACCGACCTGGGCCTGGACGCACGCGTCCTGGCAGCCCTGGAAGAGGTAGGCTACGAGAAGCCGTCCCCCATTCAGGAACAGACCATCCCCCTGTTGCTTGAGGGCCACGACGTGGTTGGTCTGGCACAGACCGGTACCGGTAAGACCGCAGCATTCGCGCTGCCGGCACTGTCCCGCATGGCTGAACTCGCCGACATCAACGGCGTCTCCCGCGACACCCAGGTTCTGGTCCTGGCACCCACCCGCGAGCTGGCTCTGCAGGTTGCAGAAGCCTTCTCCTCCTACGCAACCCACATGGAGGACTTCACCGTCCTGCCCATCTACGGTGGCTCCCCCTACGGCCCGCAGCTGGCTGGTCTGCGCCGCGGTGCGCAGGTCGTCGTCGGTACCCCCGGCCGCGTGATTGACCACCTGGAAAAGGGGTCCCTGGACCTGTCCAACCTGCAGTACCTGGTACTCGATGAAGCAGACGAAATGCTGCGCATGGGCTTCGCCGAAGACGTGGAAAAGATCCTCGAAGGCACCCCCGACAGCAAGCAGGTTGCCCTCTTCTCCGCAACCATGCCCAACTCGATCCGCAAGATTGCTCAGCAGTACCTGAACGACCCCCGCGAGGTTCGCGTCAAGGCTAAGACCACCACCAGCTCAAACATCTCCCAGCGCTACATGCAGGTCATGCACTCCCACAAGCTGGACGCAATGACCCGCGTGCTCGAGGTTGAAAACTACGACGGCATCATTGTCTTCGTGCGCACCAAGAAGGAAACCGAGGAAGTTGCCGACAAGTTGAAGGCACGCGGTTTCGCGGCGGCAGCGATTAACGGTGACATCCCCCAGCAGCTGCGTGAGCGCACCGTTGACGCCCTGCGTGACGGCCGCATCGACATCCTCGTGGCAACCGACGTGGCGGCACGCGGCCTGGACGTTGAGCGCATCTCCCTGGTCGTCAACTACGACATCCCCCACGACACCGAGTCCTACGTGCACCGCATCGGTCGTACCGGTCGTGCAGGTCGCGAAGGTGCCGCAATCCTCTTCGTCACCCCGCGTGAGAAGTACATGCTGCGTCAGATCGAGAAGGCAACCCGCCAGAAGGTCGAGCCGATGCACATGCCCACCGCAGAGGCAGTGAACGAGACCCGTAAGCAGCGCTTCGCACAGCAGATTACCGAGACCATCGAGTCTGAGGACCTGAGCTTCTTCCGCCAGATTATCGAGGACTACGAGAACGAGCACGACACCACCGCTGAGGACATTGCGGCCGCACTGGCTGTTATCGCCCAGCAGGGTCGCCCCTTCTTCCTCGATGAGAGCGAAGATATCGCCCACAAGTCCCGCCCCTTCTCTGACGAAGATTCGGATCGCGGCGGCCGCAAGGCAAAGCGCGCGCACAACGATGAGGGTATGGTCAACTACAAGCTGAACGTTGGCCGTTCCTCCCGCGTGACCGCAGGCGCTATTGTGGGTGCATTGGCTAACGAGGGTGGCATTAAGGGCTCCCAGATTGGCTCCATCGACATTCGCCAGCACTTCACCATTGTTGGCCTGCCCGAGGACCTGCCCCGCGACTTCTTCGACCGTCTGCGTGACACCAAGATTGCTGGCGAGTTCATCAACATCCGCAAGGACAACGGTCCCAAGGGTGGCGGCGGTGGCCGCGGCTTCGGTGGCGGCCGTCGTGAGGGCGGCTACCGTGGCAACCGTGAGGGTGGCCGCGATTTTGGCGGTCGCGATAACCGTCGCGAGGGCGGCTACCGCGGTAACCGTGACGGTGGCCGCGACTTCGGTGGCGACCGCGACTTCAAGCGTCGTGACTTCGGTGGCAAGCGCAATGACCGCGACTTCGGTGGTCGCGACTTCGGCGGCCGTGATAACCGCCGCGATGGTGGCTACCGTGGCAACCGTGATGGCGGCCGCGACTTCGGCGGCCGTGATAACCGTCGCGATGGAGGCTACCGCGGTAACCGTGAGGGCGGCCGTGACTTTGGCGGCCGCGGCAAGCGCTACTAAAATTTCGGCTAAGCCTGGATTTGCGGTACGAGGGGCTTGCTGAGGCTATCGGCTAGCAGCCTTGTCATCCGCATATGATTCAAAGACCGGCAGGGGAGTGATGAGCTCTCCTGCCGGTCTTTATGTATTTGTGTGTTGATGTGTTTGCATCAGCTGTTGTGGTGATACCTGGTCAATGCTGGGCTCTCATGCGGCAGTGTGGAGAGCGGATAAGCATAAATGTGGCGTATGCCATAGCTTCTCCGCTTGCGAGCATTCGTGAAGACCTGTATAGTTTTACCTGTTGCCCCGATAGCTCAGTGGTAGAGCGCCATCTTGGTAAGATGGAGGTCCCGGGATCGATTCCCGGTCGGGGCTCTCTCATTAATTCATGCGAGAGCACGTATTAATGATGTGGCGGTGTAGCTCAGCTGGTTAGAGCGCACGACTCATAATCGTGAGGTCGACGGATCGAGCCCGTCCACCGCTACGCCCCGATAGCTCAGTGGTAGAGCGCCATCTTGG
>NZ_KV795252.1:0-18268 GCF_001808955.1 Rothia sp. HMSC078H08 | reverse complement strand
TGGAGGTCCCGGGATCGATTCCCGGTCGGGGCTCAGATAAGCCTGTCTCTTCGGAGGCAGGCTTTTTTGTTTTACCTATTTTGTTTGCCTAAAGCCCGGTCTGCAGGCGCTTAGTGCACGGGCTCTATACCGGATATAGCAAAGCCCCCGAGAAAAACTCGGGGGCTTCGTCTTTATGCTCTGATCTAAGCGTTAGGAGGCGCGGCGCACCACCGGCAGCTGGGACAGCAGCTCGTAGGAGCGCAGGCGGTCCTCGTGCTCCCACGCCTCGGTCATGACGATAAGCTCGTCAGCGCCCGTGCGCGCCACCAGGTCCTCAATACGAGCCTGCGCGGTGGCGGGAGAGCCTACGATTGCCTCAGCGGTCATGCGTTCAACGTGCATCTTCTCTGCGTCGGTCCAGACGGCGTCCATATCTTCCACGGGAGGTGCGAAAGACAAATTGCCGCGCACCACACCCAGGAAATGCTGCTGCTGCGTCGTGTACAGGTAGCGTGCTCGCTCGTCGGTATCGGCGAGCATCGCGGTTGCACCCACCATGACGTAGGGCTGTTCCAGATGCTCCGAGGGCTTGAAGCTCGCGCGGTAGGTGTCCACTGCCTCCTGCAGCATTGCGGGCGCAAAATGCGAAGCGAATGCGTAGGGCAGACCCAGCTGTGCGGCAAGCTGCGCACCGAACAGGGAAGAACCCAGAATGTACAGGGGCACCTTCGAGCCCTGACCGGGAATGGCGTGCACGCGGTGCATGGGGGAGGGCTCGCCCAGGAAACGCTGCAGCTGCTGCACCTCGGCGGGGAAGCTCATGGCGGCAGAATCGTCGCGGCGTAGAGCGGCGGCGGTCATCGGGTCAGTGCCGGGCGCACGGCCCACACCCAGGTCAATACGACCGGGATGGAACGCGTTGAGGGTACCGAACTGCTCCGCTACCACGTAAGGTGCGTGGTTGGGGAGCATAATGCCTCCCGAACCCACGCGAATACGCTCGGTTGCGGCGGCAATCTCCGCCATGACCACGACGGTCGCCGAGGACAGCAGGGAACCGGCATTGTGGTGCTCAGCGACCCAGAAACGCTCGTAGCCGTAGGACTCAGCCGCGCGGGCGGCATCGATGGTGTTGAGCATGGTCTGGTGCTGACGCTGATCGGGGCGGTGCGGCATCAGGTCAAGCACCGAAATTTTTACGTTGGAAGACACAACTTTTCCTTCTTGATTGATTGCGGGTACCCATTCAGTCTACGCCTGCTCAGGCTGTAGGGGTAGGGGCGCGCCGGGCGCCTTCGCTAGAAGGTAAACAATGCTAAGAAATACTGCGTGCATCCATGCTGGCTGTTTGCTGATGCGTCCACTCTGCGCGTTCGAGCTGAACACTGTGCATAAGAACGGTAGACTGAAACCATGAGCATTAACCCTGAGATTGTGGGCAGGGTCTACCCGTCCGAGAACACCTACGTTGTCGGCCGTGAAAAGATCCGCGAATTTGCCCGAGCAGTTCACGCAGAAAACCCCCTCCACCACGACGTTGAGGCAGCCCGCGCGGCAGGGTACGCAGATGTGATTGCCCCGCCGACCTTCGCCATTATCCTGGCGCAGGCAGCTGACGCGGCACTCATCAACGACGATTCCGCCGGTATTGATTTCTCCCGCGTGGTGCACGCCGACCAGCGCTTCACCCACCACCGCCCCATTGTTGCCGGTGATGAGCTGCGCACCGAAGTTCACGTGGACTCCGTGCGCGTGATGGGTGCTGGCGCAATGCTGACCACCCGTGAAGAAATCGTTGACGTGCAGGGCGAGCCGGTCACCACCTGCATTTCTTCCCTGCTGGTTCGTGCTGAGGAGGAGAACTAATGGTGCGTTTTGAAGATCTTGAAAAGGGCCAGGACATCGGTTCGCGTACCGTGGAGCTCTCCCGCGCTTCGCTGGTGCGTTACGCTGGCGCATCCGGTGACTTCAACCCGATTCACTGGAACGAGCGTTTTGCTCAGTCGGTGGGCCTGTCCGGCGTCATCGCTCACGGCATGCTGACCATGGGTACCGCAGTGCAGCTTGTGAGCGACTGGGTAGGCGACCCCGGTGCGATTGTGGACTACCAGACTCGATTCACCAAGCCCGTTCCCGTGGCGGATGCACCCGGCGGTGAAAACCCCGATACCCCCACGAACGCCCTGACCATCAGCGGTAAGGTGGGTGCTCTGAATGAGGGGGAGCGCACCGCCCGCATTGACCTGACCGTCACCGCTCGTGATGAGGAAGGCAAGGAACAGAAGGTTCTGATGAAGAGTCAGGCTGTGGTTCGTCTCTCGGCATAGAGTTTCTGTGCTTGCAGATAGCCGTGTGAAAGCAACCATGTGAAAGCTCCGGCGCTACCCGATGCGGTGGTGCCGGGGCTTTTGCATGCTCGGCTGCGCGCTCGCCGGTGCAGGTGGTGGCGCTTCTTTCTGCGGGAGGCGCGCCGGAAAATGAAGGCAAAATCACCATAAGGTTTTCGTGACTTTAACGCGTGGCGGGTGTTGACCCCGCACAACGACCGGTATTCTTAACCTATGACTGAAAAGCTGTTGAGCGAACTGACCACCGCCCAGGTAGGTGGCCCCGCTAAGACCTACGTCCGCGCCACCTCCGAAGCAGAAATTATCGAAGCAGTCTCCGCTGCAGACGCCGCAGGCGAACCCGTCCTCATCGTGGGCGGCGGCTCCAACCTGCTGGTTTCCGACGAAGGCTTCAACGGAACCGTCGTACACATCGCCTCTGAAGGCGTAGAGGTTCTGCCCATCCCCGCATGCGGCGGCGCGAACGTGCGCGTGCAGGCGGGCACCATCTGGGACGACTTCGTGAAGCTCAGCATCGAGAACGAATGGGTTGGCCCCGCGGCTCTCTCCGGCATCCCCGGCACCGTGGGTGCAACCCCCGTGCAGAACGTCGGCGCATACGGCGTTGAGGTGGGCGAGTTCATCGCCTCCGTACGCACCTGGGACCGCGAAAAGAACACTCGGAAGACCTTTGCGAGCGCAGACCTGCGCTTCGGCTACCGCGACTCGGTGCTCAAGCGCGCAACCGTCAACGGCTCGCCCCGCTACGTGGTGCTGACCGTTGATTTCCAGTTCACCCTGGGCAGCCTGTCCTCCCCGATTCGTTACGCCGAGCTGGCGAGGAGCCTGGGCGTTGAGCCCGGTCAACGCGCCGAATCCGCTCTGGTACGCCAGAAGGTGCTGGAGCTGCGTGGCTCCAAGGGCATGGTGCTCAACCCCGAGGACCGTGACACCTTCTCCACCGGTTCTTTCTTCACCAACCCGATCGTTCCGCGCTCGACCCTGGATTCCCTGCCGGAGGGCGCCCCGAACTTCCCAGTGGTCGTGAAGACTTCCCCGTTCACCGCGGGTGTCGAGGATTCCGATCATGTGAAGCTCTCGGCTGCCTGGCTGATTCAGCACGCAGGTTTCGAGAAGGGCTTCGGTCTGGAGGGTGAGTCCCGCGAGATTGCTCAGGGCCGTGCGAGCTTGTCGACCAAGCACACCCTGGCGATTACGAACCGCGGCGGCGCATCCGCTGAGGACATCTTCGCTATCGCCCGCGCTGTGCGTGACGGCGTGCGTGAACGTTTCGGCGTGACCCTGGTGCCTGAGCCTGTCGTGGTCAACGGCGAAATCTAAACGCTTAACTTCTCGCCTTTCGTAGCGCTAGGACGCATAGAATAAACGCTTCAGAATAAACGCTTCGGGCGGTCTCTTCATTGGAGACCGCCCGAAGCGTTGTATTGACCGCTGAGCTAGTGGCGAGGTGAAAAGACGCGCGCCTGCCCCGGCAGGTAGGGCCTGCGCTTGGGCGCTGTGCGCGTTGCAGCCAGCGGAGCGGCAGGCAGGTGCTCCATCAGCACCTGAATCGCCAGGGGAAGCTTCTGAGGCGGGCAGGGGGCGTGGAAAATCGGCTTGTGGCGCGTGGGACGGTACGGGTAGTATTCCGCGTCCTCGCTGTGGGACCAGACGAGATTTCCAAACTCGCTAGGAACGGGGGAGAGCACGTTGGCGTAGTAGGCGCGCGTCTGCAGGTCGGCACGCTCGGAGGTGCCGGTAGATACGCCGCTGGGTACGCGGTCTTGCTCGATGATGAGGGCGCGGACCATGCCGCCTACGGTGCTGACCGCGTTCACGTGCAGGGCGAGTAGGTCCCCGTCCTTGTGGTCGATCTGTACCTGCCCGTCCGCGAGGATTCGGGTGCCCATCGTGATGCTGCTGGCGACTCCTTCGCAGAGGGCGCGGATGAGCGCCATGCGTGCCGGGTAGGGGTCTGCGATATCCCAGCCGATGAGGGTGGGCGCGGCGGAAATGCCGGCGTATTCCTCGCAGGATTCGTAGGAGGCGACGTCCACGTAGCCGCGGGCGATGGGCTCACGGTCGTAGGGGCGGCCGTCGCGCTGCTCCCAGAAGCTGAGGGCGGTTGCGGTGAAGACAGCTTGGCCGTCGCGTACGGCGACGGTGAACATAAAGTCCTGCGGGTAGCCGTTCTTAGTGCGCGGGCGCAGGGTGATTGCGCGGGTATATTCGTTGAATTCCTCGGGCCAGTCCAAGTAGTAGCTCATTTTTGCCCCGTCGCCACGGTGCACGGTGAGTTCGCCCGGTAGCAGCATGGCTTCGGGCACGCCGCCGGCGCGTTCTGTGGCGTAGTGTTCGCTCACGGGCCAGGGGCTGAACTCTGTGCGGTAGGGGTTGGAGAGGAAGGAATCGAGCATAGAACGTATCCTCTCATAGTTTGAGGTTGTGGCGCACGGTTAGAGGGCTTAAATGACAAATGGGCTGTCCCTTCTGATTGCTCGGAAAGAGCGTTCAGGAGGGACAGCTCATATTGTATGGCGTGCCGCTCGTTTAGAGGGATTCGCCGCGGCGTTCAGGGAGGAAGAACACGGTGGTTGCCGCTACCAGGAACGCGGTGGAGAAGAGCGCAAAGAGTAGCGGGGTTCCACCGAATGCGACCAGCGGCGGCACAATGAGCGGTGTCGCGATGGAGGCGATACGACCGATACCGGCGGCGGCACCGGTGCCGGTTCCGCGCAGGTGGGTCGGGAAGATTTCCGGGCTCAGGGCGTAGAGGGCACCCCACGCACCCAGGTTGAAGAAGGAGAGCATGCATCCGGCGAGGATGATGAATACCTCGGCGTGCGCCATGCCGTAGCCAGCCGCCGCCAGCGCGGAGCCAAGCAGGAAGGTCGCCAGGGTTGTGCGTCGGCCCCACTTTTCGATGAGGTAGGCGGCGACCGCGTAGCCGGGCAGCTGGGCAAGGGTCATGATGAGCGTGAACGCGAAGGACTTCACGAGGCTGAATCCCTGGGCGTTCAATAGTGCCGGAATCCAGATGAACGCGCCGTAGTAGGAGAGGTTGATGCAGAACCAGATGACGCACAGGGCGATGGTCTTACGGCGCTGACCTGCCGCCCAGATAGAGTGAATCTTCGCGGATTCTGCGTTGTCGGCGCTTTCAGCCGCGCCGTGTACGGAAGTGTCTTCGGTCTGCTTCTTATTGGTTCGGGAGAAGAGCGCAGGGGACGCCTCGAAACGTTCAACAATCTGGCGTGCCTGATCGTGCTTGCCGACTGACTCCAGGAAGCGCACCGACTCGGGGGTGCCCATACGGATCACGAGCGAGTAGATGGCGGGAATCAGACCGATGGCAAGTGCCCAGCGCCAGCCGTTCGCCTGCGGAACGATGAAGGTACCGATGAGAGCGGCGAGGATCCAGCCCAGTGCCCAGAACGCCTCCAGAGCGACCACGACGCGGCCGCGAATAGCGCGCGGCGAGAATTCAGAAATCAGGGTGGATGCCACGGGCAGTTCCGCTCCCAGGCCTAGACCGACCAAGAAACGGAAGACGAGCAGCATGCCCAGGGAGGTTGCCAGGGCGGAGGCGCCGGTCGCCAGACCGTAAATCAGCAGGGTGAGTGCGAAGATGTAGCGGCGGCCGAGCTTATCGGCGAGTAGGCCGCCGAAGGTTGCGCCGAGCGCCATGCCGGCGAATCCGATGGATCCGAGCCAGGAGGCTTCGGTGGGGCTGAGCTGCCATTCCTTGATGAGTGCCGCCATGACGAAGGAGATGAGACCTACGTCCATGGCGTCGAGTGCCCAGCCGAGACCCGAGATGCCCAGGAGTTTGCCGTGGGCGCGGGTGAAGGGCAGGTTTTCGAGGCGTTCGTTGAGGGTCGGTGCGGCGTTGCGTTCAGTAGCGGGTGCAGAGGTACCAGCGGGTGCAACAGCGTTGGTGCGGGATGAGTCCGTTGATACGGGACGAGGGGAGGACACGGTAGTGGGTCGCTTCCTTAGTGTTTAGGCGTAGTGCCGGGCGAATTGTTCCCTTACAGTGTATAAAGGTACTTTCGACTTGAACACCATTGAAACGAAAAAATTTTGAAGATGACGGAAAAATCTCAACATGAAGAAATCTTTCACAGCACCCATCCAGCGGTAGGTGCTATTCTCTAACCACCGCCGCCCGGTGAAACTCACCTACGGCACGTTTGGAAGGACCACCCCTGAAAACCATTGAAGATGAAGTCAAGGAAAGCGAGACCAGCCGCTTTCACCGCTGGCTCGAAGCCCGCAAGGAGCGTATGCACGCGCATCCGGTCATGCGTCATCTCTACAAGCCCCTCGTCATCGGCGTGGGCGCCTTCTGCTTTATTGCCGGTCTGATTATGCTCGTCACTCCCGGCCCCGGCTGGCTGTTCATCTTTATCGGCTTGGGCATTTGGGGTACCGAATTCACCTGGGCACGCCGCGCCAATATCTTCATGAAGCACGTGGTGCTCACCGCCTGGTACCGCTACCGCGCCTGGCGACAGCAGCGTAAGGAACGCAAAGCCGCACGCAAGGCAGAACGCAAAGCCGCCGCCGCAAACCAGCGCTAAACCAGCTCGCGCTAAGCCCACACGCGCTATACGCAGGCACAAAAAGCCCTCGCTCCCATCCGATAAGAATGGTAGCGAGGGTTTTCTTATAGCTTGTCAGTGAGCTTTAGAGCTTGCCAACAGCAATCTGCAACATGCGGCGAATCGGCTCAGCAGCACCCCAGAGCAGCTGGTCACCCACGGTGAACGCGCTAATGTACTCGGGGCCCATCGCGAGCTTACGCACGCGACCAACCGGAATCTCCAGAGAACCGGAAGCAGCCACGGGGGTCAGCTGCTCCATGGACTCCTCACGCTGGTTCGGCACGAAGCGAACCCAGGGGTTGTCCTCAGCGATGATGCGCTCAATCTCCTCGAGCGGCAGGTCCTTCTTAAGCTTGATGGTCAGCGCCTGAGAGTGCGAGCGCATCGCAGCGATACGGACGCACAGACCGTCCATGGTGATCTCGTCATCTTCGGAGCGGCCCAGGATCTTGTTGGTCTCAACCTCAGCCTTCCACTCTTCGCGGGACTGGCCGTTACCCAGATCCGAGTCGATCCAGGGAATCAGGGAGCCGGCGAGCGGCACACCGAACTGGGAGGAATCCAGCTCACCGGAGCGCTGCTTAGCAAGAATCTTGCGGTCAATGTCCAGAATTGCGGATGCGGGGTCGTTCAGCTCCTCGGAGACCTCGTTGCCCAGGTCGCGGAACTGTGCGAGCACCTCGCGCATGTGGCGGGCACCGCCGCCGGACGCTGCCTGGTAGGTCATGGAGGTAGCCCACTCGACCAGGTCGTTCTTGAAGAGGCCGCCCAGGCCCATCAGCAGGCAGGAGACGGTGCAGTTACCGCCGACGAAGTCCTTCACGCCAGATGCCAGGCCGCGGTCGATGACGTCGCGGTTAATGGGGTCCAGCACGATGATGGAGTCATCGTTCATGCGCAGGGTGGAAGCGGCATCAATCCACAGGCCGTCCCAGCCTGCTGCACGCAGCTTCGGGTGCACAGCCTCGGTGTAGCCACCGCCCTGAGCGGTCACAATAATCGAGTGCTTACGCAGCTCATCAATGTCGTATGCGTCCTTCAGTTCGGACGGTTCAATTACGCCGTCGAAGGTGGGCGCAGCGCCACCAACATTAGAGGTAGTGAAGAAGACGGGGGTAATGCCCTCGAAGTCGCCTTCCTCAACCATGCGCTTCATGAGGACGGAGCCCACCATACCGCGCCAGCCAACAAAACCTACAGAGTCACCGGGATTAAAGTTCATGGTTCCCAGTGTACTCTCAGGCTGGCGGGTGCGGACTAACACCGTACAAAAAATTTGATATTCGGAACGGAATACCGTGTGAAGAGGCGGGGCTTATTACCGGGGCACCGGGAGGCGCATTAAACACTCAAGCCCGCGGTACTCCGGGTGGAGCAGCCGCAGGCTTGAAATGCATGTCTATATCAGCGAGTGAACGAGGGAAGCTTGAACTAGATACGTTCGAGCCGCTGGAACGAGAAGTACATGGGGTTCTTCGTGCCCGACTCATCGAGCAGGTAGCCCTTCTCGCTATTCTCCCAAGCACTTTCGGAGGTGACTCGCCAGCACCCGTTCGGTGAGCTGCCCTCGCAACTGCCCGCAGAATTTGCAAGCTGCAGTTCGGGCGCTCGCGTATCGCCGGTAATCTCGTTGCCTTCCTGGCAGTAGAAGAGGGTCCGCTCCACCGTCTCCACCCGACCGAAGGTGGGCAGGTCGGTGCGGGAGAGCGCCTCCGCGTAGACGGAGCCGCCACCAATAATCCAAGCATCAACCGCGGCGGTATCTGCGGGGGTAGCTTCGACCGGCGCGCCCACAGCGTCACGAGCCGCGTACAGCGCCGCATCCAGCGAAGGAACCCACAGGGCACCATCGCGTTCTTCCGCCTCGGTAACCGAACGGCTAATCACAATATTGGTGCGACCCGGCAGGGGACGAAAACGCGGCGGTAACGACTCCCAGGTGCGGCGACCCATAATCACCGGAGCGCCCAGCGTCACCTTCTTAAAGTGCGCCAAATCCTCCGGCGCGTACCAGGGCATATCCCCGTCACGACCAATGATGCCGGCATCAGTTTGAGTCCAAATAGCGCCCAGACGATACATCATGCCTCCTTACAACCTGCAGTTAGACCGCAATCGGGGCGGCAATACCGGGGTGGTGCTTGTAATCCACCAGCTCAAAGTCTTCATACTCGTAATCGAAAATAGAAGGCTTCTTGGTCTTAATAACCAGCTTCGGGTACGGGTACGGTTCGCGCGGCGGGGAGGGGTTACCCTCAGGGTCGGTGCCGTAGCCCAGCTGCTTCTTCACCTGCTCCAGGTGGTTCGAGTAGATGTGGCAGTCGCCGCCGGTCCAGATGAACTCGCCCGGCACCATGCCGACCTCTTCAGCAATCAGGTAGGTCAGCAGAGCGTACGAGGCGATGTTGAAGGGCACACCCAGGAACATGTCCGCGCTACGCTGGTACAGCTGGCAGGACAGCTCCTTCACACCGTCCGCACGCTCATGCACATAGAACTGGAACAGCGCGTGGCAGGGCGGAAGCGCCATGTTGTCCACCTCAACGGGGTTCCACGCAGAAACAATATGACGACGCGAGCTCGGGTTATTCTTCAACGAATCGATAACCTTCGCGATCTGGTCAATCGTGCCACCATCGGGGGTCGGCCACGAACGCCACTGCACGCCGTACACCGGGCCCAAATCGCCGTTCTCATCAGCCCACTCATCCCAAATGGTCACGCCGCGCTCCTGCAACCAGCGCACGTTCGACGAACCGCGCAAGAACCACAACAGTTCAATGGCAACAGACTTGAAGTGTACGCGCTTGGTGGTAATCAGCGGGAACGACTCACGCAGGTCAAAACGCATCTGACGGCCAAACACGCCGAAAGTGCCGGTGCCGGTACGGTCGGAACGCTGCGCATCCGCCGTAATGGCGTCCTTGTTCTCCTCGAGGATTTCGCGCAGAAGATCTTCATAGGGCGTGGGGATTGCGTGAGTCATAAGAAAAACCTTGAATCCTGTCAGTAGACGTGAGAGACGGCAAAGAAGCAACCGCCTCTCTATTGTACAACCCGCAAACGGGGTGCAGGTAGAGCAAACGCGCTGAGCATAAAGCCCAGCGCGCTCGCCGTTAGAAGATAAAAGATATGGATGCTAGTCCAGTGCCGCGCGTACACGCTCCACCGAGACAATACGCGGGTCATCGCCCTCGGTCACCTGCAGGACCAGGGCATCGCCGGGCTCCAGGTACGGGTCCTCAGTCGGAAGGACCTCCGCGGAACCCTCAAACAGGTACTCGCGCAGAACATCCATCACCTGCGGCAGTACCGGGCGGTGGGTGCACAGCAGGGATGAAGAATCCTTATCGAACAGCGAAGCCACCACGCGGGCAGTACGCGCCGGGTGACGCTGAGCCCCAGCCTCCGACAGGGACTTCTTCTCCTTTACCGAAACACCGTAATCCACCGAATACGGGGTCACGGTCTGAACGCAACGCAGCCACGGGGAAGAAATAATGCGGCTCGGAGCCCACGCCGCAAAGAGACGGCTAGAGGCCAACGCCTGACGCTTACCGGTCGCCGCGAGCGGACGGTCATCCTCAGCAGCAGCCCAGTTCGAACGAGGCTTAGCCTTCGCATGGCGGGCAATGAGAATCGGGCGGGTGCGCAGCGCATCCGCCTCAGCCAGAGCCTCCAGGGATTCCAGGGGTGCCAGGTCATCCTGGTTAGTCAGCAGCGCGCGAGCCACATCGGTGGTCACCCATCGCAGCTCATCCACTTCACCCTCATCCGCCAGGGCGCGGGCACCGTCGGGCAGTTCAGCAGCCCAGTAGAAAACATCCTTCGGACGGCCACCCACCGGGTAGGAAGTCACCGCCAGGGGCACACCCAGAACAACCTGCAGACCGACCTCTTCGCGAATCTCACGAATAGCGGTCTCAGCAAGGGACTCGCCCGGATCCTGCTTGCCCTTAGGCCAGGACCAGTCGTCATAACGAGGGCGGTGAATGATCAGGACCTCAAGCGCACCATCGCGCATACGCCAAATCAGTGCGCCAGAAGCAACAATATCCGCAGTGTTCGCGGGGGAACGGTCAATGCTGTTGACCGCGTCAAAACGTCGTGCCGAGTAGTAGATGGAGGGGGAATCCAGCGGTGCCATATCTCTCTCTGAACCTCTTCGCTAGGCTTGTGCACAATGCCAGAGGGCACCATGCTCCGCGTCTAATTGTAGGGGAGAGAAGCGTCAAGTTGTAATCTCAACGTAACCTGTTGTTCACTTTTGCGCTAAGTGCACTAGTCCACCCCAAGATTTTGCACGACACGCGGCAAACCCCGCCTGTCCCACGCCATAAAGCGCGAGAACAGACGGGGTTCACAACCAGAAATCACCGGTAGGTCAGCGGCAAATCCTTAGACCTTATCCACCACGTTCTTACGGGAACGCGAGCTCAGGTAGTACGACTGCACATCCTGCAGCGGGTTGCCCTGGTCATCGGTATCGTGGCGGGTCCAGTTACCCTCAGAATCCAGGTGCCAGGTACGCGAAGAATCACTCATGTAGAGGGTGAACATATCACGCAGGTACTTCACGTGGCGCGGATCCTTCACAGGCACGAGCGCCTCAATGCGGCGGTCCAGGTTGCGGTGCATCATATCGGCAGAACCAATGTAGACAATCGGATCGCCACCATTCTCAAACGCAAACACACGCGAATGCTCCAAGAAACGGCCCAGCACGGAACGGACACGGATATTCTCGCTCAGCCCCTTAACGCCCGGGCGCAGCGCGCAGATACCGCGAACCACCACATCCACCGGCACACCAGCCTGCGATGCGCGGTACAGCGAATCGATGATGGCCTCATCCACCATGGAGTTGCACTTGAACTGAATCTTCGCCGGACGGCCCGCCTTATGGTTCTCAATCTCCTGATCGATGCACTCAATCAGGCCGCTACGCAGAGTACGCGGCGCCACCAGTAGCGACTGGTAGTTAGTCTTCGGTGCGTAACCAGACAGCTGGTTGAACAGGCGGGAGACATCCTCACAAATCTGCTCATCGCAGGTGATGATGCCCAAATCCTCGTAGAAACGAGCCGTCGACGGGTGGTAGTTACCGGTACCAATATGAGCGTAACGACGCAGGTGGTTACCCTCGCGGCGTACCACCAGAGACAGCTTGCAGTGAGTCTTCAGACCCACGATGCCGTACACCACATGCACGCCAGCGCGCTCCAGCTTACGAGCCCAGGAGATGTTGGCTTCCTCATCAAAGCGAGCCTTGATCTCGACCAGTGCCACAACCTGCTTGCCAGCCTCAGCCGCCTCAATCAGCGCATCCACGATGGGGGAGTCGCCACTGGTACGGTACAGGGTCTGCTTAATCGCCTGAACACGCGGGTCAGCGGCAGCCTGCGCCAAGAACGCCTGCACACTGGTCGCGAAGGAATCGTACGGGTGGTGCAGCAACACGTCGTGGTCGCGGGCGGCAGCGAAAACGTCTGCAGCCTTCGCAGTCTCGGTAGCATTGAGCCAGCGGGAAGTGTGCGCAATGTGCTTGGGGTAGTGCAGAGCCGGGCGGTTCGCGCGAACAATCGCACTCATGCCGCGCAGATCAAGCGGAGCCGGCAGGCGGTACACCTCGGACTCGTCGATGTTCAGCTCAGAAATCAGCAGATCCAGGATGGTCGGGTTGATGGTGTCCTCAACCTCCAGTCGGACCGGCGGACCGAAACGACGGCGCAGAAGCTCCTTCTCCAGAGCCTTCAGCAGGTTCTCTGCATCGTCCTCTTCCACCTCAAGATCCTCGTTACGGGTCACGCGGAAGACGTGGTGCTCCACAACCTCCATGCCCGGGAAGAGGGTATCCAGGTGCTCAGCAATGATGTCTTCCAGAGCAATGTAGCGGCTCTCGCGGCCCGCAGTGTTGGCGGCGCGCGAACCATCCACAGAGACCATACGGTCCAGCTGATCGGGCACCTTCACGCGCGCGAACAGCTCCTTGCCGGTCTGCGGGTTACGCACCAGCACCGCAAGGTTCAGCGACAGACCCGAAATGTACGGGAAGGGGTGCGCCGGGTCAACAGCCAGAGGAGTCAGAATCGGGAAAATATCGCGCATGAACTCCTCGCGCAGACGCTGCTTAGCGTCCGCATCCAGGTCGTTCCAACCCACAATGCGGATGTTCTGCTCCTCCAGAGCCGGAAGAACCTGGTTGTGGAACACATCAGCGTGACGAGCCTGCAGCTGGTGGGCGCGTTCAGCGATCTCTTCCATCTGCTCCTCGGGGCTCAGACCGGCAGCCGAAGGAACCGCCAGACCGGTCGCAATGCGACGCTTCAGACCCGCCACACGCACCATGAAGAACTCGTCCAGGTTAGATGCCACAATCGCCAGGAAGTTCAGACGCTCCAGCAGGAACAGGTTCGGGTCCTCCGCGAGCTCCAGCACGCGGGTGTTGAAATCCAGCCAGCTGCTCTCACGGTCAAAGAAACGATCTGGACCGAACTCCTCTTCCAAGCTGAAGTAGGAGCGCTTCTCACCCTTCTCAATGCGGTCACCGCGAGATTCGGCGCGCTCAATCTTCGAAATATCGTGGCCAATGTGAATGACACCGGTCATGGGCGCAGGCTCAGACGGCTTGGGCTTAGGCGCCTTATTCAGGCCATTGGGGGCGGGTACCATACTGTACTTGCCTTTCTGATCGGGGATAAGTCGTGAAGAAGCACGTCAAAGACGGCGTACAGAAACTATGCGGCAGGCTCATCCTGCTGGGCGGGAGCGTACATGCGATCAACCGTCGCCACACCAAAGCCCAGGGAAGTGTAGAGGGAGTACGCAGCGGTGTTGTCGGCGTCCACGTACAGGTCAATGGCTCGCAGCGGCTCGCCGTTCTCATCCTCAGCGCATGCCAGGTATGCCAGCGCACGCAGAGTGAGGGTGCGGCCCAGGCCGCCTCCCTGAGCCTGTGGGTTCACACCCACCACGTAAATCTCGCCGGAGGGTGACAGCTCGCTCTGCTCCTGACCGGTCGGGATCTTCGTCCAGGTGAACGCCGCAATGGCGGAGTCATCCTCAACCTCGGAGGCGATGAAGAAACCCTCGGGACGGAACCAGGGGGAGCCGGTGCGCTCGCGCAAATCAGCAAGGGTGAGCTTGCCCTGCTCCGGGTGGTGCGCAAAAGCGGCGGCGTTCACGCGAAGCCAGGGGAACTCGTCCGCGCCGGTGAAGGTGCGCATGCGCAGGTTCTCCGGCAGAGTGCGCGCATCGGAGCGTTCCACAAGCTCTTCGCGGGTCTGCGCGTCCAGGGGCAGAACCATCTTGTACAGCACACGCACCGGCTCGAAACCGTGCAGGGTTGCAAACGCGTGGGCGGGGCTTTCAATACCGGTGTCGGTGGCGCTACCGTGAACCCAGAGGCGGTAGCGGGTCGCGTCATCGCCCAGCTGGCGGACGGCGTGGTCGAAGAATGCGCTACCTACGCCTTGTCCGCGGTATTCGGGGGCGACGGCTGCCTCAATCACGCCGGTATCTTCGTCGTTGGCGGGGGTGAGCGCCACAAAGACGGCAGCGAGGGTGCCGTTATCCTCGGCGACAAAGAAACGCGGAGGGGTCAGGGTGCTTTCGCGGAGTGCCTTACTCAGCTCAATGCGGGTCTGCTCAGAGAACGCCGAGACGCCGTCATGGCGGGCAACCTTCTGCGCGAAGGAATCGAAGCGTTCCAGCAGCTCTTCGGTGAGCTGCGGTTCTGCGTAGACCGGGGTGCTTGCAGTGGACAGGGTGGAGGTTTCGGGTGTCTGGTTGTCTACCATCATCGCCTTCTTTCGTAGCCTTCTGATTCAACTCTACCGGGGATAGTTGCTCTTTGGAGAGTTTGTTCTCCGTCCTGGGCGAATATGACAAGAACCGGAACATTTACGCATTCTGGTACTCGGTGCAGTACCGGGGCAACTGGCAGAGCGGGTACACCAAATGAGGGGTTGGCGCCGCGAAATTTAGCGGGTGCTATTGAAGGAATACCCCACATTACGCACGGTCGAAATCATCTGCTCGTACTCGGTGCCGAGCTTGGAACGCAGACGACGCACGTGCACATCCACGGTGCGGGTACCGCCGTAGTAGGAGTCGTAACCCCACACTTCGGAGAGCAGTTGGGCGCGGGAGAAGACCCGTCCGGGGTGTAGCGCCATGAATTTGAGCAGTTCAAACTCTTTGAAGGTCAGGTTCAGTGCGGTACCGGAAAGATGCGCGGAGTACGCCTGGGTGTCAATCACGAGGTTGCCTGCGCGTACCACTCGTTCCTGCTGGTTTTCTTCTTCAGCGGTTGCTTCCCTTTTGATGGCAAGACGCAGACGCGCATCCATTTCGGAAGGGGAGGCCTGGTCAGAGACAATATCGTCCACCTGCCAGGAGGCGGCAACAGCCGCCATGCCACCTTCGTTCAGGAGTGCGATGAGCGGCAGTTGCACACCTGCGGCGCGCAGTAGCTGGGCGCAGTGGCGTGCTTTGACGAGGGCGGTGCGGGCATCGACCATGAGCAGGTCGAATGTCTCGGTTTCAAGGGTGGTATGGGCGGTGTCGAGGGGGAAAACGTGTACCTTGTGGCTGAGTAGACTCAGCGAGGGGATCATATCCTGCGCGGCGGTATCGCTCAGAAGCGCAATACGGTACACACCCTCTCCTTTCCCGGTAAAATATTAGGCTCTTTCTAGTGTACTCGCCAGGCTGTGACGCGGCTGTGGGCGCCGGTGTAGACCGGGCCGAATATCGTATTCCGGACTGTTCGTACAGGCTTCTCAGCTGGCTATGATGGGGCACCTACCCGGATTCTGCGGGGCTAATATTTTGCTGGCGCCGGGTGGGGCGTATGCCTGTTGAGAATCGTGCTGTTCACTATGTTTCAGCCGTTGATTCTGCGCCCTTTCGGGGTGGGTCTGTGGTAGGTTTAAGGCATGGAAAACAATCTTATGGCTCTTGAAGCTCTCTTCATGTCGCTGATGGCTATTATCTCCGTGTGCATCGGTATCGGTGCATTCGCAGTGTTGCGTGGCCTCTTCAGCGGACAGAAGTAGTCTTCCCGCACAGAGCAGAAGCATCGCCCACACAGGGCTTTAGGCGGTCGTACGGTTCGTACCGCCTCGCCAATGGCGGCGTGAACCCCCACCCGGTCCCCTCCGGTTGGGGGTTTTCTTTATGTTGCCCGCCGTACCGTTTACTCTGCAGACGGCGGTGCTACCCCGTGCCGTGAGCGAACGAACAGGCTACTGTTGTACGCAGGATACTAAAATGGAAGGTATGGCTATTGAAATCCCTACCAACCTAACCCCTGAACTTGTTCCCTTCGCATGGTTGCTCGGCACCTGGGAAGGCACCGGAACCATGTGGTACGAAGGCCAGGAAAACACCCCCTTCGGCCAGATTATTACTTTTGAGCAGGATGGTCTGCCCTTCATTGAATACCGCGCTGAGTCTTTCCTGCTCGATGACGAGGGTCAGAAGCTGCGCCCCATCACCGTTGAAACCGGTTTCTGGCAGATTGACCGCCCCCTGACCGACGCTGACGGCGGCTTCGGTATTGTCCCCAAGGACGTTGTTCCCGCCTTCGCTGACGCGGCAAGCGTAGAGACTCTCCGCAATGCCGACGACGGCTTCTCCCTGCTGGCAACCATTGCGCACCCCGGCGGTATTAGCGAAAACTACGTGGGCATGGTCAAGGGCCCGGTTATTCGCATGCAAACCGGCAACCTGCTGCGCGATGATATTTCCCACGACTACGCCGGCTCTGTGCGCCTGTGGGGCCTGGTCAACGGCAACCTCATGTGGGACTGGGAGATCGCAGACGCCGAGGGTAAGCTGCACAAGCACGCCTCCGCTGAACTGCGCAAGACCTCCTCGATGACCGGTGATTCCCTGGGCACTTCGATGTTCGGTTCCCTGGATGGCGAAGAGCCCACCGGCGAGCCCGGCTCCGAGCCCACCGCCTAATAACTAACTTGTGTCTGCCCCGCCGGTCGGCGGGGCAGACTCTTTGCGTGAAAGGTGCACCTTCCGTGACTGAATCTTCGCTTGAAGCGCCTCGGGCTGAGGTACCCCAGCCCGATGCCGCCCACCCGGTGAGCTCCCTGCTGAGCCTGCACGGCGCTTTTGCCGCCTCCGGGCTGGATGCCGGTGTCGCCGCACACTACGGTAACCCCATGCTGGAGCAGCGCGCCCTCAGCTTCGACCGCTCCGCCAGCGCGGATGAGCCGCTAGTGCTGGTGGACCGCTCCTCCCTGGGTGTAGTGCGTGTTGAGGGGCCGGACCGCCAGACCTGGCTGACCTCCATTGCCTCGCAGATTCTGACCGGTATGACCGCCGGGGAGAGCCGCGAGTTCCTGCTGCTTTCCCCTCAGGGCCGCGTGGAGTACGCACCCGCCGCAATTGAAGACGGCGAGGCGCTCTGGCTGATCGTGGAGGGCTACCAGGCTCAGCCGCTGACCGATTACCTGAACCGCATGAAGTTCATGATGCGCGTTGAGGTGCAGAACCTCAGCGACGAGTACGCGGTGCTGGAGAGTGCCCGCAACCCGATCCTGCAGGACGGCTCGGTACATCCTGCGCTCGCTGAGGGCAAGCCGCTGGTGTGGGAGGATCCCTGGCACACTCCGGCACCGGGTAGCTACCGTTACGATGAGGCGGGCGATGCTCACCCGGGTGCGGACTATGTGCGTTTCTTGAGCATTGTGCCGCGTTCTGTTCTGCCCGCCCTGGCTGAATCTGCGGACGCGCGTTTTGCGGGTCTGTGGGCTGCGGAGGCTCTGCGTATTGAGGCGTGGCGCCCGCGCTACGGCACCGAGGCGGACGATAAGACGATCCCCCAGGAGCTGGATTACACCCGTACGGCGGTGCACTTCGATAAGGGCTGCTACAAGGGCCAGGAGACGGTGGCTCGCGTGCATAACCTGGGTCGCCCGCCGCGCCGCCTGGTGTTCTTGGATATCGATGGTTCGGAGCACACCCTGCCGGCGGCAGGTAGCGAGCTGTTCGTAGAGGGCAAGTCCCGCCCGGTCGGTCGTATTACCTCGGTGGCGCTACATTATGAGGCGGGCCCGATTGCTCTGGCTGTGATTAAGCGCGGCGTTGACCCGCAGGCGCCTTTGCGTGCGGTTGATGGCGGCGATTTCCTGCCCGATGGTTCGCCGGCGCCGGCGACCGAGTACGCGGTGGCTCAGACGACGGTGGTTTCGCCGGAGTCCGGTGAGGTGGCGCGTCGTTCTTTGGCGGGTCAGGACTTCCTGAAGCGCTAGACGCTCCCGACCCAAAACCGCCTGAACTAGAACCCATCCCAACTAGAACCGCGGAGGCGGGCACCCGTTACGGGTGCCC
>NZ_KV795251.1 GCF_001808955.1 Rothia sp. HMSC078H08 | reverse complement strand
TCCCGGTAGGTTCCTTGCTCCACCACACACCCACCATCCAACACCACCACAGAATCAACACCACGCAACGTCCACGCACGATGAGACACCAACACCACCAAACGCCCAACAGCAGCCACCTTCAACCGAGCAAAAATCTCCTCCTCAGTCTCAGCATCCACAGCACTGGTCGGCTCATCCAAAACCCACACCGGCGCATCCCGAAGAACCACACGCGCCAACGCCAAACGCTGCCACTGACCACCCGAAAGACCAACACCACCAAACGACTCACCCAACTGAGCATCCAAACCACCCTCAAGACCACGCACAAAATCATCAGCACAAGCCACCGACAAAGCCGACCACAAATCAGCATCACCAAGACGCTCAACAGCCTCCTGCGACAAACCCAGAAGAAGATTTTCACGCACAGTCAGTTCATAACGGCCGTAGTCTTGACTCACCAAACC
>NZ_KV795250.1 GCF_001808955.1 Rothia sp. HMSC078H08 | reverse complement strand
GGCTCTTCAGAGTTGAGTGTGGTTGGAGGCATCTAGGCCTCCTGCGATGAGGAGCATTCGGAGTTGGTAGTTGGTGGGGTTGCGGTAGCCTCTGGCGGTGCGTCTTCCTAGTTCGATGATTCCGTTGATGGCTTCGGTGGGGCCGTTGCTGGCTCCTCCTGTATCGAAGTAGGCCAAGAAGGCGTCCTTCCATTTGCGTAGGGTTCGACCCAGTCGGGCGATTTCGGGGATGGGACACGTTGGTAGGCGCTGGATGAGATGAGCGGCCAGGCGTCGGCCTTGGGCGGGTGTGGCTTGATGGAAGACGTCGCGCACTTGCTGGGCGCAGTGGTAGGCGACTTCCACACTGATATGCGCCTCATCTGCCGTGAAGGCCTCACGGAGTCGTTCTTGTTGACGCTTCGTGAGCCGATCACGCGAGGCGCGCAAAAGATTGCGGATCTGATAGAGAGGATCACCCTTGCGCCCGCGGTGACCGGTCGTGTCTTGCTGGACGCGACGACGCACCTCATCGAGAGCGTCACCGGCGAGCTTGACGATGTGAAAGGCATCGAGCACGCTGGTGGCGTCTTGGAGCTGGTCATCAATGGCGTTCTTATATCCCTGGAAGGGATCCAGCGTCGCGATCTGGATACCGGAGCGAAAGTCTTCGCCGCGCTCGGCCAGCCAGTTCTTGTACACGGTGCCAGACCTTCCCGGGACCAGATCCAACAAGCGGGCCGTGGGATGATCCTCCCCTCGCGTCAGGTCGACGATGCCGGTGAGCTCACGGGGCCCTCGTCGGCGTCGGTCCTGGTGGTGCCACACGTGCTCGTCAACCCCCAGCACCCGCACCCCTGAGAAACGGGCGGGGTCATCAGATGCGGCTTGCAGACACGGCTTGATATGGGACCACACGGTATTCCACGTGGTTCCTAACTGGCGGGCCAGCCCCGAGATAGTGGCTCCCTCGAAGCGCAACTGTCGGATCGCCCAGCGGATCGCCCGAACACCCAGACGCGCCCTGGGAGCACACACCGAGTGGTTCTGCTCAGCGAAAGTCGTGATCTGGCAGGTATGTTCGCGGCATATCCAGCGTCGCTTATGCCACCGGATCCGCACCGGGACCCCGGCCCAGGGCGCGTCGATCACCTCCACCACCACACGCCCATGACCTTGAGCGATCACCCCACAATCTGGGCACCCCGCCAGCTGGTTGCACGACTCAACATCGAGCACCAGAGCATCTGGGGTGCGAACCGCACTCATCAGATGGAAGCCCTCCAAGTCGACGAGCAGATCACACCGATCACAACGATCAAGCGACACAGAGCAGCAGCAGGTAGGGTGAGACATTGTCGAGGTCCTTGACGACAGCGGGGGTAGAAGTCCGCTCATCATCAAGGACCTCGACC
>NZ_KV795249.1:23668-77073 GCF_001808955.1 Rothia sp. HMSC078H08 | reverse complement strand
TAATTTCGTTGTCCAAGAAACGGGAGGCAGTTCATTCAGGGATTCGGGGTCTTTAGCGTGTTGGGTCTTCGCTATGTTCCGGTTTTATGACCGGCGAGGATTTTAGCGGCCGAGCATGCGGTGGTGACCGGTTTCGGTGTCGTTGCCCTTGTCGCGGGTGAAGACCTTGCCTACAGCCTTACCTGCGTCCTTGACGCCCTTGAGCAGGGAGCCAGCCACGCCGGAGGAGCCGTCCGAACCTTCGCCGCCCTGTACGCGCGGTGCACGCGGGGTAATCATGAGCTCTGCGGGGAAGTAGGCGGGCGCGTCGCCGAAGGCTCGGCGGGTGTTGCGCACGACGTCCTTGCCGAGGGTCAGGTTCGCGCCACCGCCAACGACTGCGCCCACGCCGAAGGGCAGGGCACGGCCGAGCAGTGCACCGGTCTGGCGGGTGAGGAAGCGGCGGATGAACATGTTTCGGATGGTACGTTCGACGCTGAACATCTTGCCGCTGGAGGAGTTGCCGAGCAGCATGCCCCACTTGTTGGAGATGCCGCCTGCCTTACCGGTCTGCAGCAGCACGGTGTTCATGAGCTGGGAGCCTTCTTCGCCGAGCATGATTGCCATGACCATGGAGCGGGCGGTTTCGGGGTCGTGTACGTGCACGCCGTGCAGTTCTGCGACTGCCTGGGCGTAGAGTGCGGTGCGTTCGAGGTAGCCGCCGACTGCGAGCGCGGACAGGCTCATGGAGGTGACGGTGCCGACGCCGGGCACGAATGCGGATGCGCCGGTGACGCCGCCGATGGCGGTGATGTCACGCAGGTAGGTGCGGTCGAGGCGCTTGTGGATTTGTTCGGGGGTTTCGTCGGGGTGTGCTTCACGCAGTTTTTTGACGATGGACAGCGCGAGCGGTCGTTGCATGCGCAGTACGTTGTCGAGGGTGGTGGTCAGTGCGGGACGGGGGTTGCCGTCTTCATCGAATAGAGACTTCTTCGGGTCAAGCATGCTCTCAGTAAATCACGGCTTGGTGAATTTTTCCTGAATATGGGGCCTGTGGTGGGGTTTGGGGGGTGAAATTTCACCGAGGGCGTGTGGTTTTTTGATCGCTTGTTAGGGTGTTTTGGTCTTTATTTGCGCCCAATTTTAAAGCGCGTAAAATTGTCGTAGATTACACACTATTCATTGTTTGCATAGTGCGTGACCTGCTTCACGGAGATTCGGGTTGCGCCTGATGACAGATAGCGGCTAATACCTCTTCTGAATCCTAAGGAATACTATGACTTCTTCCACCCATACGCCCAATGCTGCGCGTTCTCCCCTGGCGACTCAGGGGCTGGGTGTTGCGTACGCGACCGGCGCGATTATTTCGGCGCAGTTCGGTGCGGCTCTTGCCAAGCAGCTCATGGGCGATTTGGGCCCCTGGGGCGTGGTCGCTCTGCGCCTGCTGACATCTTCTATCCTGCTGTGGGTGTTCTTCCGCCCGCAGATTCGTTCGTGGACCCGTCAGCAGTGGATGGCGGTCATTGTCCTCGGTGTCGCCCTGACCGGTGCGAATGCCTTCTTCTATGTGGCTATTGAGCAGGTTCCGCTAGCAATTGCGGTGGCTATTGAGTTTATGGGTCCGCTGGTGCTGGCGACGGTTATGTCGCGCCGTAAGCTGGACCTGGTGTGGATTGCTCTGTCATTTACGGGCATGGCGATTCTGACTGCTGAGTCCCAGGCGAAGCCTGAAGATTTCGCGTTGATGGGTGTGGTTTTCGCAATCCTGACCGCTATTTCTCGTGCCGCCTATATTCTGGCGACTGAGAAGGTTGGCGCTCTGATTCCGGGTATGGGCGGCATGGTCGTGGGTAACGTTGTCTCTACCCTGCTGGTTCTGCCGTTCCCGTTCCTGATAAGCGGCAATAACCTGTTGAAGGTCACCCAGGATGTGCACCTGCTGGCTATTGGCTGCCTGATGGGTCTGCTGGCTTCTGCCCTGCCGGCGCTGGGTGAGGTTTCTTCGCTGCGTCTGCTGCCCGCGCACATTTATAGCGTGGTGCTGTCCCTGGAGCCTGCGATTGCGGCGGCTGTGGGTATTGTGATGCTTGGTGAAGCTACCGGCCTGGTTCGTTGGGTTGCTATTGCTCTGCTGGTGGCGGCGAGTATCGGTATTTCGATTTCTCACGCTCGTGCGCAGAAGAAGGCGCAGGAGGACGGCACGCTGGAGGATGCGGACCATTACCTGCCGGGTGCGGTGGATGCGCACGCGGTGGATATTGCGCAGATGGCGACTAACTCTATTACGATTCCGTCGGCTGAACAGATTAAGGCTGACCGTGAGGCGAAGGGCCTCTAATCTACTGAACTGTAGCCGTGTCAACGGCTTCTAGCCCCCCCCGGGTAACGAGTAGGATAGTATCTCGTGTTGCCCGGGGGGCGCGCTCTTTAAACGGCGCTATTGGAGCGTTCGTTCTGCCCCGTAGCGGCACAGCATGCACACGTGGAGAAGTACCGCCTTGTGAGGCGCAGGAAGGAGAATCATGCCGCATACTTCATCTCAACGCCCCGCACTGGGCATTATGTTTGTGCTGATGTCCTGCTCATCGCTGCAGTTCGGTGCCGCGTTCGCGATTACTCTTTTCCCGCTGTTTGGTGCTCTAGCTATTAGCGTCAGCCGCCTGGCGATTGCTTCCATAGTGGTGGGTAGCGCCGTGTGGTTGGCGGCGCGTTGGCGTACCCGCCGCGGCGGCGAAATGCCGCCGGGTGCGCTGTCTTGGTCGAAGGAGCAGTGGCGTGCCGTCATCATTTTCGGTATGACTTTCGGTCTGATGAACGGCTTCTTCTATTGCGCGATTGACCACATCCCGATTGGTTTGGCGGTTGCGGTGGAGTTCTTGGGCCCGCTGGCGTTGGCGTCCATGCTGACGCGCAGGCTCCGCGACGCGGTGTGGGTGCTCTGCGCCCTGGCGGGCATGCTGGTGCTCGGCTACGAGGCGGCGGTCGGCAAGGATACCGACTACCTGGGTCTGACGTTCGCGCTGATTGCTGGCGTGTTCTGGGCTCTGTATATTCGCTCTAGTGCGAAGGTGGGTGCTCTGGTTCCGGGTGCGAGCGGCCTGGCGGTGGCGATGCTTGTTGGTGCTGCGTTTATTGCCCCGGTGGCGGCGGTTGTTCCGGCGCCTCAGCCGATTTGGAATGCGGCGCAGGATCCGATGCTGCTCCTCATGATTTTTGGTACCGCCATGTTCGCTTCGGTGATTCCCTATAGCGCGGAGCTGATGGCTCTGCGTAACCTGCCGGAGCGCGTATTTAGTGTGCTGATGAGTATGGAGCCCGCTATTGCGGCGATTGCCGGTTGGGCGTTGCTGGATCAGGAGACCGGCCCGATTCGTTGGGTGGCAATCTGTCTGCTGATGACGGCGAGTGTGGGTATTACGCTGACCACCACGAAGGGCGATTCCCCCAAACAGAAGGATGACGGTGAGGACCCCGTTCCCATGCCGCTACCCGAGTAAAAACTAAAATTCTGCCCGCGTGCGGCGTACAGAAAGCCTTATAGAAAACCGTTGAGGCGGGTACCTGGTTGGTACCCGCCTCAACGGTTTTGTATGTCAGGTTTAGCTCTCGGCCAGCTCGTCCAGCAGGTCGCGGAGCTCATCGGTGGTGAGCACTTCCGCCGGATGCGGACCCATCGCGTACAGCCGGTCCTGGGTGTCCTCGTCCAGCTCGCGGGCGGTGCCAACCAGCACGAGGTTGCCTTCGTTCTGCCCGCTGAGCATGGAGCTCTCGCACAGGCACCACACGTGGTCAAAGACTTCCAGCATGGCGGTTGCCTGCAGCTGGAAGAAGGGCAGACCCGCGTCGTCGCCCACGTTGATGGCGACCATGCCGCGCTCGCTCAGGGCGTCCTTGAGTTCGCGGTAGAAGTCGCGGTTCGCCAGGTGGGCGGGTGCGTCCATGCCGGTGAAGATGTCGAGAATGATCGCATCAAAACCGGGCACGCCCAGCAGTTCGGGCAGGTTCGCCAGCTGCTCGCGGGCATCCCCCACCACAAGCTGGCAGTCGGTGCCTGCGGGTAGCGGCAGGCGGTCCGTCACGAAGCCCATGAGCTCGGGCTCAATATCCACGGCAACCTGGCGGGAGCCGGGGCGGGTCGCCTGAATGTAACGCACGAGGGTGAGCGCACCGGCGCCCAGGTGCGCGGCGGTGATGGGTTCGCCGGCGGGTGCGAGCGCATCCACAGCGTTTGCGATGCGGCGCAGGTACTCGTAGAACACGTAGTCGGGGTTCTGCACGTCCACGTGGGACTGCTCGGCACCACCGATTTCGAGGACGTGGCCGTGGTCGCTGAACCCGTCGGGGTGAATTTCGGCGCGCTGACCACCGGAGAGCTGAATGTGCGCCACTACTTCACGCCAGCTTCACGCTTGAAGGTGCTGACCAGGTCATCCACCGAGGAGGACGAATCCAGGCCCTCAACGACCTTGTCGTTCACGGCGAAGGTGGGGGTGCCCTTCACACCAATCTTGACGGCGTGCTCGTAGTCGCGCTGGATGGGCTTGACGGTGTCGGAGGCGAGTAGGACCTTGTCGAATTCTTCGACGTTCAGGCCCAGTTCCTTGGCGTAGTCATTGAAGAGGGTGCGCAGCTTATCGCGTTCTTTGATGTTCTTCCAGTCGTTCTGGGTGTTGAAGAGCTTGTTCGCCATTTCGACGTGCTTACCCTGAGCTGTTGCGGCTTCTACGGCGAGCGCGGCGGGTACGGCGTTGGCGTGCATGTTCAGCGGCATGTGGCGCACAGTCACGTTCATGATGCCGTCAAGCTTCTTGGCGGCTTCTTCGAACTTGGGTTCTGCCTTGGCGCAGTAGGGGCACTGGTAGTCGGTGTACAGGGTTGCGGTGCCTGCACCGGGTACTTCGCGGTTGAGGCGGTAGCCGACGTAGCCGTCATCGGCGGTTGCCGAAGCAGTACCCGAAGGGTCAGCGGATGCCGAAGCGCTCGCGGATGCACTTGCCGAGGTAGCGGCGGTGCTTGCAGATGCGCTCGCCGAACCGCTCGCAGACGCCGATGCGGAAGGCTGGGAGGAGCTGGAACCGCATGCGCTCAGCCCCAGGGCGGCGGCGGGCACTACGCCCAGTAGCAGGGTGCGGCGGTTGAGGGGTGAAGTCATGGTGGTTCCTCTCTCTACGGGTGGCGGGCTGGCCTGTTTGCTACATCTGTGGTTGATTAATCTGTGGTTGATGTGCACTCTGAGGTGCTGTCAGCCGCCGTGGGTATAGGGTTTATTGTATGCCTCTGCCCTGAACTTTCCCTATCTTCGGGCGGGTTTGCGGGGTGAATGCAGTGCACACCATAGCCGCCCTGTCGCCTGCTCCCAGCTGCGGGGCCGGTGTTGAAAGTAATTAGCCTCTCCCCCGCCTTTTTGGTACTATTGCGGGGTATGCACTGTTCACCGGTTGCTTTCGGGCAGTTGAGAACGGCAGCATATGCGCCTCTATAGCTCAGGGGTAGAGCATTTCCCTCGTAAAGAAAAGGTCGTGGGTTCGAATCCCACTGGGGGCTCCACATCCGCCGTAACGCGTGCCGGTTTCCGGTGTGTTGCGGCGGTTTTTAGCATCTGAGAGTTGTCGTTTTCTCGAAGATGTCACCGTCGAACTTTAGGAGATTCTCATGTCTTCTCGATCCGCATCCGCTAAGCGCCAGAGTGGCCGTGCGCAGGCAGGTCGCGCCGCTGCGGGCTCTGCACGCCCGATGAGCCCCACGATGCGTTTTGCTCTGGTGTACGTGCTGGCGCTGGTGGTTTCCCTGGCGGTGTGGTTCTTCTACCGTTCCGTGTATGAGGATGACACCTCGTTCCTGGTGCCGATTGTGATTTCCTTGGTGACTTCGTACGTGTGCGCTCATGCGCTGACGGGCGGCAAATCGCCCCGCAACTAGACCGCCGACCAGCAGCCCGCCAGGCTGTAGCCTCGTGAGGTTTCAGGCAGACAAAAGCCGCGCATCCGGTTCCCCGCTCGGGGGTCGGATGCGCGGCTTTTTACGTGTGTACTTTAGACCAGCGCCTTACTTGGATGCGCGCTGGAAGTCGCTGTCGGTCTTGCCCCACAGGCCGTAGACCTTGGCGAGTTCCTTGACCTTCTTTGCACGCAGGTAGCGCGGCAGGTAGGAGCCGTCGCGGGGGCCGTCGAGGGGCACGTCGAGCATCTGGTGTGCTTCTTCGATTTCGAGCTCGCTCGGGGAGAATGCCGCGTTGATGGTCTCAGCCTGGCGAATGTCGAGGGTGATCTTACCGGTCATGCCGTGGTCGTTCGCGTAGCCGCATGCCTTGGAGAGGTCAGCGCCGTATGCGCCGAGGGTCGGGCCGTCGATGGGGCCGGGCAGACCACCCAGGGTGGAGGCGATGACCAGTTGCGAACGCACGTAGGCGAGCGCCATGGGGGTTGCGGAGGAGCCGGTGTCGCGGCGGTAGTCGCCTGCGCCGAATGCGAGGCGGAAAGTGCCGATTGCGCGAGCAATATCCACCGAGTGGTGCACGCCGAGCGCGGACTCAATCAGCGCGATGATGGGGGTTCCGGGGGGTAGCTCGGCTGCGGTACGGTCAATGTCGGTGGCGTGCTCTGCGGTGGCGAGCATGACGCCTCGCAGGCCCTTCACGTTCTTGAGGGCCTTGACGTCCTTCCACCAGTGTTCGGTGGTGATGGCGTTGATTCGCACCCATGCGACGACGCCGGAGTTGAGCATACGGACGACCTGTTCGCGGGCGGCGTCCTTCTCTTCGGCGGGGCAGCCGTCTTCGAGGTCAATGATGATGGAGTCGGCCTCGGATTCGAAGGCCTCTTCAAAGACTTCTTCGGAGGAGTTGGCGCGCACGAGGAGCCAGGAGCGTGAGAGGCTGGGGCGCAGCTGACGCGCACGCTCATTGCGGTGGAATTCAAACATGGTGTGTGACTTCTTCCGTGAATTGTATATGCATTGGGTTGTGCCGTAGAGGGGCAGGAAAAAGCCTGCGGTTCTTCCGCGCGTACCATCGCATTGTGTCGTCACCTCCATTGTGACGGAACCGCATAAGAAGTGTCCTACACCTCTTCTTTAAGCGTATCGCCTGTTGAGGTGCACATCAAACTAACCCGCCTGTTGACCGCAATTTAGGCCCTGTGTTATGCCTCAATCAGCTGGGTGCGGCCCACGGGGATTCCATCGTCGAAGGTCAGCTTGCCGGCGGCTTCCTTCTGGGCGCGCTGAATCAGACGCTCAGCGTCTTCAATGTGCTGGATGACGGTTTCCACGCGGCGGTGCACGCTCACCTGGCGGTCGCATCCGGTGGCACAATTGCCGAAGCAGCGTGCCATGGCGAGCGCTTCGGCGCAGAGTGCCACGGCGTTACCTGCCTTGGAGAGGGCGCGGTTCAGGTCGGAGTAGGTGCCGAACGGGGAGGCGGGAATATCGCCGTCGCTGGGGGCGAGGCGGTGCGCTTCCATGGCGACTGCACGCACGCGCGGGATGAGGTCGGCGAGCGCGTTTGCATCCGGCACGATGAGCTCGATCATGGAGTCGGATGAGTCGGTTGCCGCTAGGCGTTCGAGGACCTGGTGGAAGCGGTCGATACCGCGAATGAACCGGTCGTGGGATCGGCGCCAGATGCCTTTGCCGAGCTCGGCGTCGTCGCGGCGCGATTGCAGGTAGCTTTTAAGTCCCATGTGCCCTCCTCTGCGTGGTGTGTGTGCCGTGTTGGTTGGTCGGTGGAGGCTGCCGGCGATGGGCTCTGCGGCGACCCGCAAACCTCCCTATACTTAGGTTACCCTAAATCTCTTTTGGTGACGAGATGTCAGCAGTCAACTGTTTATTTCAAACCCAGATTTTCTTCACGCCGCTCACGCGACGCTCCCCGCAGCGCCAGTCTAAAATGGCACCGGCCTAAAATAGCACCGCAGGGGCGCAGCGATTTCTAGACCATGCGCAGCACAATCTTGCCGCGATGCTGACCGGAGTCGAAGTATTCGTGGGCGGCAGCCGCCTCCTCCATGTCGAAGATACGGTCCAGACCCACGCCAATCCTGCCGGATTCAATCAGCGGCAGCACGTGTTCGCGTACACCTCGCAGAATCTCAGCCTTCTGATGATCCGAACGGGTACGCAGGCTCGTAGCGTGCACCGACAGGCGGCGGGAGAGCATATACCCCAGGTTCACTTCTGCTTTGGCGCCGCCCATCAGACCGATAATGCACAGGTGCCCGCCGTCGGCGAGGGTGTGCAGATTGTCGTCCAGGTACTTTCCGCCCACGACGTCGAGGATGTAGTCAGCGCCGCGTCCGCCAGTTTCAGCCAGCAGAACTTCACGGAACGAATGTTCTGTATAAATAATGGGTTCCGCACCTAGTAAGCGCACATATTCTGCTTTTTCCTCGGTTCCCACGGTTGCAAACACGCGGGTACCTACGGCGAGCGCCAGCTGAATAGCGTGCACACCGATACCGCCGGTACCACCGTGCACGAGCACCACCGCGGGTTCACCGTCTTCCTTGAGGTTTTCGGCGGGGTTCATGCTCATACCACAGGTGAGAACCAGGTTCGAGTAGACGGTTGCCGCGACTTCGGGAATACCGGCGGCTTCGGCAAAACTCAGCTGTTCGGGTACGGGCAGCACGTGGTCGACCGGTACGGTCACGTAGTCGGCGTAGCCGCCTCCAGCGAGGAGCGCCATGACGGGGGTGCCGCTGTTCTCCACGGAGGCGCCTTCACCGACCGCTTCAATGACGCCGGCTACTTCGAGGCCGTAGATGGCGCTCGCGCCGGCGGGCGGCGGGTAGAATCCGCGGCGCTGCAGGGCGTCGGCGCGGTTGATTCCGGCGGCGTGAACACGGACGAGAACTTCGTGGGATCGGGGTACGGGGGCGGGGACTTCGCTGATTGTCAGAGCCTCAGGTCCGCCGTGACTGTTCTCAATAATTGCTCTCATGAGTCCTCCTCATTGCCGGAAGCACCATCGTTGGTGCGCGATTTACAGAAAGCTTATCGCATGAGATAATCTCGTAGTGCCCTGCGGCACGGTATTGCCATAAAATGCCGGTCTCTGGTGCGTATGGATGGTTGTCCGAGCGGCCGAAGGAGCTGGTCTTGAAAACCAGTAGGCGGTGACCCCGTCTCAAGGGTTCAAATCCCTTACCATCCGCGTTTTAGCTTCTGCTCCACGTGTGGAGCGCAAAGAGCCCCGTTCCTCGTATTGAGGAACGGGGCTCTTTGCATACGCCGTTTTGAGTTACCGGAGGGCGTCGTCAGTTGATTTGTGACAAGGCATTCGCAATATACATGAAGAGGGCGGCGATACCGATGAAAAAGCATAGCCCCAGCCAGTTGAGAATACGACCCGCTAGGGCAGGTACACCGTGCCTCTGCGCTACCCACCCCTGCCAGATACCCAGGATGTTCAGCACCGGCGCGGCGAGAGCTACCTGCAGACCACTTTCTCCAAGACCCTGGACAAGCAACCAAAACCCTAGAACGAAAGACAGCGGGCTGAGGAAGCCGAAAAGCAGGGAGAAGTTCGCAGCCCTTTTACCGTCTTGTGTTCCTTGCACAGCGGGAGGTTGCTCGCTCGCATGTTGCTCCCAGTCGTCCGTATCGTCAGCACTGGGTTGCACGCTGTTGTTCGCCTGGTAGAGCTTGGCGTACTCGGGGTTGTCATCGAAAGCTTCGTTGTTTTGGGGTAACTGCGACATCGCATCCACAACCTTTCAGGATCTACACGCGTTAGTTGAATACCTCAGCCTGGTGCTTCGCAAAAACCTATTCGCCGTTGAACCACGCCCACACAATCAGTACGTACACGAGGACAAGCTTGGCGATAGCTATCCAGCTCAGGATTCGACCCGCAAGAGAAACTACGCCGTAACTATCCGCTTCCTTAGCTTTATGTAGACCAAGGACACTTAAGATGATGGTGGGGATACCGAAAAACCACGGACCCGACACCATGATGTTGATGAGGCTGAGCACACCGAAAGTGAGTGAAAGTTGGGAGGCTCGTTCCCCTAGATTAGTCGCTGTTTTCCCACCGCTCTGCATCATAGGGGGCTCTTCAATATCAGCACCCTGTTTGTGGCGATGAGGTTTCGAGCGCAGACCAGCTGCTGGGTCGGAATACGGGCCTAGGATTGGATCCTGCATCGTTGCATCATAACCTTTCAATACCGGGTGTTACGTGTCTATCGAAGTGAGAGAGCGCTCAGGCTCGTCGACGGGCCTGCATCATTGAAGCCGTACAGAGCAAACCCAATCATTATGATGAAGCCGACGATGGCGATGACAATGACCATTCCTATCCCACTGAGAAGCAGACCCACATTGGCGTCTTCACCGTGCTGTCTTGCCACTCGTGCTTGCCAGAGACCCAAGAGGTTCAGTAATGGCGCAGCAATGATTATTGGCATGCCGATACCAAAGCCATGGGAAACCCACCAAAACGCTAGGGCGAGAATAAGCATACCGAAGACACCGAAAATCAGGGAGAGGTTTGCGGCTTTTTCACCAGGGCCCATCTTCCACACGCTCGAAGAGAACTCACTCGCGGGTAACGGCTGGTCGTCCATAACAGACTGCACGCTGTCGCTCCCCCGGTGGGGCTTGGCGTATTCCGGGGCGTTACCGAAGGCTTCATTGTTTTGGGGTAGCTGCGACATCGCATCCACGACCTTTCACATTCCACACGAGGGGGTGTTAACTTCACCCTAGACCTTCCCCCGCACGGGAACAAGCATGTCAGGACCATTCCACGAAACATACGGCATATACACAGCAAAGCCCCGATCCTTGCGTTGAGGAACGGGGCTTTTGCGTACCCTCCAATGAGGGTGAAAGTGTTTAGAAAAGTACCAGCATCTGCGCAGTCTCCACGAGCCTAGAATTTGCGGCAGAATCAGAAAGAGCCAGCATAATCGCCAGCAGCATACCGCCACCAAAAAGCACCAGGAACATGCCACCAATGACTACGCTAATCCAGTTCAAGATACGCCCAGCCGAAGCAGCCGCGCCAAAACGTTCTGCCTCGTTCGCCTTGAAAATACCGATAACACCCAGAATCAGGGAAGGCAGACCAAACAGCCACCAGCTGAGAGTCACTATACACGCCAAGCTGATAATACCCAGCACCGTGGAAGTCTGAGCAGCCTTCTCACCGGCAAGCTGCTCGGGGGTCTTCTGAACAATGCCAATAGGAACCATCATGGGCTGACCGTACTGGCCGGGCTGCTGGTACTGCTGACCGTACGGGTCGTACTGATTCTGACCATACGAGTCTTGGCCGTACGAATTCTGACCGTACTGGTCATAAGAATACTGATCGTAGGAGCTCTGCCCGTACTGGCCGTAAGAACCCTGACCGTATTGGCCATACTGACCGTACTGAGTGTTCTGCCCGTACTGGCCGTTCTGGTTGTACTGCTCGTTCAGACGGTTGTAGTCCGGGTTGTAGTCGTAGGGGTCTGAACCCCGAGGATTCTGAGACATGGCATCTCACTTTCGTACGGCTGGTGTGTGTTAAACAGTATTCACCCTAACCTATCACCGAAACGGGTACAACTACATCTGTCGCACAAACCCGCGCAATACATTTTAAGAGGGCAGTAGAGTGCCAGCTGGTACGCGAAAGCCCCGCTCCTCAATACGAGAAACGGGGCTTTTATGTACCCTCTAGGAGGGCGAGACCTTTTAGAAGAGTGCCAGGGTGCTGACCAGCTCAGTAAAGTGGTTGGAAGAGGAAGAAGCAGCACCTGCCGCGCCGATAAGACCCAGCAGCAGGAAACCACCGATTACAACCAAGAATAGGCCACCAAAAGCTGCGTTAATCCAGCCCATGATGCGACCACCCGAAGCTGCAGTGCCAAAACGCTCAGCCTCATTAGCCTTCATAATGCCGATAACACCCATGATCAGCGAGGGCAGACCGAACAGCCACCAGCTAACAAAGAAGTTGCAGATCAGACCAATAATGCCGAGCACCATGGAGGTCTGACCAGCCTTCTCGCCAGCAAGCTGCTCGGGGGTCTTCTGAACAATGCCGACGGGCACCATCATGGGCTGACCGTACTGACCAGGCTGCTGGTACTGCTGCTGACCGTTCTGAGCGTTCTGCTCGTTCAGGTTGCCGTATTCCGGGTTGTAGTCGTAGGAGTTAGAGTCCTGCGGGTTCTGAGACATGTGGTCCCTCTTTCGTGTGAATGGTGTGTATTGAACCTTACTCACCCTAACCTATCGCTGAGGTGGGCACAAACGGATTCGTCATTCTGGAGCTATACGCACCATATATGCACTAATTAGAAAACTAATTAGGCACGCAAAAGCCCGCGTGCACACGGAGTACACGCGGGCTTCCTCAAATCATGAGGCTACTGCAGGTAGCTTCAATCTTACTGCTTTACAAAAATCTTCAGAGCGACCAGCAAAATAATACTGACGACACCCAGAACAGTACCGGCAATAGCCATACCGCGGTTCTTCAGCTCGGGGTTATTCATAGCCAGGCGGCCGGTCGCAATAGCTACAGCACCAAGGATGAAACCGAGGACAAAGAAGCTCACAATACCGCTCACCAGAGAGACAATCGACAGGGTCTTTGCCTTCTTCGCCTGAGCCTGCTGCTCAGGGGTCTGAACGGGCACACCGTAAGGAACCTGCTGATTGAACTGGGGTGCCTGCTGGCTAAACTGGGGGTCCTGGTTGAACTGGGGCTGGGGGTTGTTGGGGTTTTCAGACATGATTTCTCATTTCGTTGAGTAAATAAGACGACTCTGGCAACGCTGCATGGAAAAATCACACGCCAGAGACGCCCTCTATTTATCGGTTGGACAGTAGCAGTCTATCGAAAATGTATATGAGCCTCAAAGCACACAATCCATAATCCGCCCTATAAAGCAACACATACTCAGAGATATCTCCAAAGCACGGGCCGAATTGACCAAGCGCAAAACAGCCTATATTCTTATAGGGATGCGCTCACGAGCGCACCGTGGAGACGTGCCAGAGCGGCCGAATGGACTTCACTGCTAATGAAGGGTCGGGGTTAAACTCGACCGGGGGTTCAAATCCCCCCGTCTCCGCCACAAAAAGCCCCGTACCGGCTGGTACGGGGCTTTTGCTTTACCCATTTCATTCAGGTACAAAGCCTAGAAAAACCTGGGCTAGAAACTCCTGGTCTAGAAGCTCTTGAAGTCCACGAGGCGCGCATCCGCACCATCAAGCAGAGCCCACTCCCCCGGCACCTCAAACACCGCAATGGAAGAGGGTGGGAAACCGTAATACACATCCATGGACGCGTTCGGGTCAGAATCAGGGCTCATCAGGCGCTGCGCGGCATCCTGCACGCCGGGCAGATGCGACACCACCATCAGAGAATGAACATTCTCCGAAACGCTGTTAATGCGCGCAATAATGCGGGACGCAGACACCTCATACAGCCCCTCATCCAGATGAGCAGTAGGCGCCTTCGCCCCCAAACCATCCGAAACCCAAGTAGTCGTCTGACGAGTACGCAAAGCCGACGACGACATAATCTGCTCCGGAATATAACCGCGAGCCGCCAGCCAGGCGCCAGCAGCGGCAGCCTGCTCATGGCCGCGCTTCGTCAGCGGACGATCAAAATCGTTCAGACCCCAATCAGCCTCCGCATGGCGCATAATAATCAGACGCTTGACCCCGCTGCGGTGCGAGCCAGATGCAGTGTTGGAAGAATTTTCAGCCATACACCCATTCTATCTAGAGGGCGCCGGAACGTGCCGCACGCCGCCACAGCACGCACACTAACACCCCCAGGCGGGCACAAGTAAACCCCGGCGCACCGGCATCACGCCAGCACACCGGGGTGCACTCTACAGAAGCTAAATTCTGTACACGCTAAATCGAGTATTCCGGAGCAGCCCAGACAACAACCTCGGGGTGCTCAAAGAAGCGGTAACCCTGACCGCGCACCGTACGCACGGTACCCGACAGGCGGCCCAGCTTCGAACGCAGACGACGAATATGCACGTCAATCGTACGCTCATGCGGATGCTCGTCACCGGAGCTCCACAGCGCCTTCAGCAGCTCCTCACGACCCACGGTGCGGGAAGAATTCTCCACCAGGTGTGCCAGCAGCTCGAATTCCTTGAAGGTCAGCATGAGCGGCTCACCGTCCAGGAACACCTCGCGGCGTGCCAAATCAATCAGCACACCCGAAGAGTGGCTATTCGTGGTCTCTGCTTCGCGGGCGACATGCGCCTCCGGGTGCATATACATTGCGGTCGGATCGCCGAGTGCATTACGTACTACCTCAAGGTCGCTACCCTCAGCGTTCACCGGAGCCAACGCCACAGCGGCGTACGACTCCGACTCGGGAGCCAGGTGGTGTGCATAAGTGCGCAAATCCTGAACGATACGCACCAGGGAGGTGCCGTTCGCTGCAGCAAGTTCCTCGTTCAAACCAACATAGAGCACAAAGCCGCGTGCCTCATTTTCCTGAGCCTGCTTATGGGCAGGGTCACCGGCTGAGAAAGTCATCGGACGCAACGTTGCAGCCTGCGCAACGGGACGCTGAGGCTGCACGACCTGGCGCTTAGCGGCGCGGCCGCGCTGGGAGATGTGCACATATCCAGGTACAGCGCCTGACATGATTCAACCTTCTCTCAAAGTCTGTGTACGGGATCCCTGTCGTACGTAGTGTGGGGTGCGCCGGAAGTGACGCCGAGTCAAACAGTCCCCAATACCTGTTCGAGCTTCAATCCTCTTACTTAATATTTCTCCTATTTGACGGATAAATCAAGCGGATTCGGCATAGTGGATTCATCTTTATGGGCGAGAGGAGTACAATACCCCCTCTCGCGTTTTGGGGTTTCAGGGACTACCTGAAGCTTTCAGTATTTTTTCTCTTATAAATATTCATAGCTTCTTTTATTTACTGGTTTCACCCTGTATTTTCATGTGAAGCTGTGAATATGCTCAATATATTTTGAGCCCCTCAAAGCACTATAGTGTTCCTCATCACATATTATCAAGGGTGTTTCATAAACCCACACAAGCGCCCAACAACACCATAAACACCCAAGACAGCAGACCGTTAGACACACATCCCCCAACACCACACCATATGACCTGCACACGGCCTCCAGCAGACACAACAAAGCGCCCCCGCACATGCTTAAACATATGCAGAGGCGCCCCACTCACATCACGTGAATAACGCTGAAAACTACTCAGCCAGACCGTACAGGCGGTCACCGGCGTCACCCAGACCCGGAATAATGTACGCCTTCTCGTTCAGACGCTCATCACGAGCAGCCAGGAACAGGTCAACATTCTCCATACCCTCAATGCCCTTCTCCAGAGCAGCAATGCCCTCAGGAGCAGCAATCAGGCACACGCACGTCACAGACTCAGCACCACGCTCACGCAGGAACTTAATGGCCTCAATCAGAGTGCCACCGGTAGCCAGCATCGGGTCCAGCAGGTACACCTGACGACCAGTCAGGTCCTCCGGCAGACGCTCAGCATACGTCACAATATCCAGCGTTTCCTCATTACGAGCCATACCCAGGAAGCCCACCTCAGCGGTCGGAACCAGACGGGTCATACCCTCCAGCATGCCCAGACCAGCACGCAGAATCGGAACAACCAGCGGCTTAGGATCAGCAATACGAACGCCGGTAGTAGTCGCCACCGGAGTCACAACCTCAACCTCTTCCACGCGGATCTCGCGAGTCGCCTCATAGGCAAGAAGGGTCACCAGCTCATCAACCAGCTGACGGAAAATCGGGGACGGAGTGTTCTTATCACGCAGAACACTAATCTTGTGAGAGACCAGCGGGTGGTCAAGAATCTTAATACGCATAATACGATTTTACCCACCCCCGAATCAGCAAACACCGGTAAAGCCCAGGAAGTGGCACACAACCTATAAAACGAGGCGAAGTACCCCCCGCACAAACACCCACTAACGCACCCGCCAGCACCACCCCAGAACAATCCGGGCATGCAAAAACCCGCCGAGACGAATCTCGACGGGTTTTCGTTGGTGCGGTGGTGGAGGGATTTGAACCCCCGTTGGCTTTTACACCAAACATCATTTCGAGTGATGCACCTTCGGCCGCTCGGACACACCACCAACAGTGGAAAACTATAGCACACCCCCAACAGGAGGGCAAGAACGAGCCTACATATCGTGCGCGTACGGCAGCCGGGTGTCGCCTCTTTCACGGTCCCTTTAACCGTGCCCTTTTCGACACCCGACACCGAAGTCCCGGCTACGTCTGCAGACCCAACAGGTCCGCCTAATGACGGATATACCCATCTACAACCAGCATGACAGCACGCGTTGCATCCTCAGCATTACGCTCCGCCTGATGCACTTCACGATCCATGGCAAGCATATAAATCGCGCCGAACATAGAGATCGCAATCGCACGAGGATTCTGAGCGGTATCAACCGTATAGCGGCGAGCCACAGCCTCCGTCATCTCCTCCAAATAATTCAGAAGATCCAAACGGTTATCGCTCATCGCCTCGGTCCAACCATCCGCACCCTTCCACGCCTCCGCAAGCCACATCCGAGTAAAACCCGGACGGTCCTCAAGATACTGGAACGCGGCGCGAACAGCACTCCGCAACGCCTCACGCGGATCAGAATGAACCGATGCCGCGCGACGCGCATCGCTCAGCAGCAACTGCGTGCCGTACTGAACCAGCTGATCCACCATGGTCTTCTTAGAACCGAAGTTGTAATACACGGTTCCCTTAGAAACACCCGCCCGGGCAGCCACCTCTTCAACAGTGGCGTACTCAAGCCCCTTTTGGGTCATGATTTCCATAGCAGCGTTGAACAACTTCAACTGAGTTCTACCTGTACGGCCGGGACGACGACTTGAAGCTTCAGCGACTGGGCGCTGCAACATCAGCAGTCCTCCCTCCCTTTTTGCAGATATATCTCTATTTTATTAGACAGTTTTCCCCCGGTGCGACCAAACAGGGTTCGTTACACAGTAATCTCCGGCGCAAGCTTCTTCAGGGACCACGTACGATCACGACGCGTGCCAATATAGCCCAACACCAGACCAGCCAGACCCCACAGAGTCAAAACCAGCATGATGCCCCACAGGCTCGACTCATTAATGCCATACGCCAAACGACGCGTACCCGCCACCGCATAACCCATCGGGAAGAAATCATGCATCCAACGAATCGACTCAGGCAAAGTCTCATACGGCATCGTGCCGCCCGCAGTAATCAGCTGCAGAATCAGAATGACCAAAGCAACAAGCTTACCGGGCGCACCCAAAATCACCGTCAAACCATGAATGAAACCGGTAAAGACCAAAGCCACATAGCAGAGGAACAGCCACACCAGCCACGGATGAGCCATCTCAAAGCCCAAACCAAACTTAATCGCGGCAAACATCAAAGTCGCCTGAGCAATACCCACCAGGCCGAACGGCATCCAGCTACCGAGCATCACACGAATCGACGGAGCATGCGAAGCCAACGCACGGTTGTTCATCACGCGCAACGTCTGAACCAGCATCAAGCCGCCAATCCACAACGCCAAGCACATGAAGAACGGGCCCATGCCTTCACCATAGTTACGGCCCGACGCCAGCGACTCATGCGACAAAGTCACAGGGTTCGACATCGTATCCGCAACCTTCGCCTGATCAGTCGGCGCAAGGCTCGGAACCTGCTTAGCGCCAGAAGCCAGACCGCTCTCCAGCGACGAAGTGCCATCCTTCAACTCGGAAGCACCATCATTCAGCTGAGTAGAACCATCAGACAGCTTCGCCGTGCCGTCAGACAGCTTCGACGCGCCATCCTTCAGCTCATTCGCGCCATCAGCCAGCTTCTGCTGACCCTCAACCGCAGACTGCTCCTTCTTCGCCAAAGTACCGCTACCATCCTTCAGCTCGGCGGTACCGCTCTTCAAAGAATCAGTACCCTCCTTCAGCTCAGAAGCACCACCCGACAGAGTCGCAGAACCACTCGCAAGGCTCGAAGCACCCGAAGCGATCTTGGAATTACCATCAGCCAGGCTCGCCGAACCCGACGCCAACGAGGACGCGCCAGCATCCACACGAGCGGCACCATCAGCCACCGACGAAGCGCCCTTGGCAAGCGAAGACGCACCGGAATCCAGCGAATCCACGCCAGTCACCAAAGTCTGAATCTTCACCGCAGTCGACGACGAACCATCAGAAACACAATGGCTCGACTTCAACGCGCGCAACTTCGACAGAGCATCAGCAGCGGCAGCATCACGAGTAGCCAGATGCGACTGCAGAGCCTTCTGATTCAGCTCAGCAACCTCATTCTTCGTCTCCTCAGAATCAACAGCAGCGACCAGCTGATCAGCCTGCTCCTGAGTCAACGTACCCGCCTCAACCAGCGGAGTCACCCGAGCACGCACCTTCTGCGCACTCGCAGACACCACAGTATTCGACAAGTCACGACCAAAATCGCCGCTACCAGCAGAAGTATCCGTCTCATGCAGACGCATGCACATCGCGTTCAGCTCAGCCGGCAACTCACGAATACCAGCCTGATCCATGCCTTCACGCAACTGATGAATACCCGACGCCAAATCATTAGCACCCTTCGCAACCGCCGCCGAACCGCTCTTCAAGCTCGCAGTACCCTCAGCCAGGGTCGCCGAACCGTCCTTTAGCTTCGACGCACCCTCAGAAGCAGACGCCGCCGCCGAAGCCAAGGTCGACGAACCATCCTTCAAGCTCGAGGCACCATCAGCAAGCTTCGCGGCACCAGAATCCAGCTTCGCCGCACCAGAATCCAAAGTCGACACACCATCAGCAAGCTTCGCGGCCCCCTCAGCCAACTGCTTCTGACCATCCAACAACTGCGACTGACCATCAGCCAGAGAGGAGGTACCATCCTTCAGCTTCACGGCACCATCATTCACCGTGGCGGTACCGTCCTTCAGCTGAGTGATAGCGTCCGCCAGCTTCACCGTACCGTTATTCACCTTCGACGCACCATCAGCAGCCTCATCCATCTTCGAATGAATCGTCGTGAAGCTAGCCAACAGCGAATTAGCCGTCGAATTACCGACCTTCTCAGCCACCGAATCACGCACCGCAGTGCCCGCCTTCGTGACAATATTCGTCAGCACATAGTTATTCGCGTCATTCGTAATGACCTCGATACCCGCCGAACGCGCATCAATAGGGCCCGTCTTACCGTCAGCATCAGGCTTAAACGAACCGGCACTCTGCAAATTACGCGAGAAATCCTTCGGAATCACCATCGCAAAGTCATAGGTGCCGTTCTCCACACCCTCGACAGCCTCAGTACGAGTCTGCACCTGACGCCAATCAAACGTGCCAGCATCCAGAAGATTCTTCTTCACGTCAGCACCGGTATTCACCTGCTTACCTTCGGAATCCGTCGCGCCCTCATCCTCAACCACGAGAGCACCCACAATGCCATTCACATTGCCGTAAGCATCCCAGTTACCGTACAGGTACAGGGCGCCGTACAGCAGCGGGATGCAAGACATAGCAAGAAGCACCAGAACCGGCAAAACACCGCTGGTCAGGCGCTTAAGCTCAACAAGAGCCACACGCAGAACAGTCATTCTTACTCCTTCTCAGCGGTCTTCTGGGCAACAGTCTTCTGGTTGCCGGTCTTCTGGTTATCAGTCTTATGGTCAGTGGTCTGAGCGGCTCCGGAAGTGCCGGATACCGCGGGGGTGAGGGAAATCGAAGAGGCCGCGGGGATTTCCTCCACCTCACGCACCTCAATCACGTCAATCACAGGCTCGGTCTGGGTTAGTTCTTCTGCCGCAGTCAGCGCTTCCGTCTCAGTCAGCTCTTCTACAGGCTCCTCAGCCGGCTCAAACTCGCCGTCCTGATCCATGTGAACACTACCCACCACAGCACGGGCGCCCTGCCAGGACTCCGAAATATGCGGAACAATCGCCACCACAGTGCGAGGGCGATCCTCGTCAGTGGCAAGCTCCTCCAGGTAAGGAAGCCACATATAGGTGTGGTTCAAATGACGGGAGGGCGTATCAAAAACCAGCAGGTCCGAAGGACTCGCCTGCGCCAAAGCCGCCATCAGCTCAATGTTCATCTCACCATCAAGCTCATCCATCCACAGGCCGTCCAGGTCCTCAAGACCGCGTTCCTTCAGCCAGCGGCTCGCACGGGAACGACCAAAAACCGGCAGATTATAGGAGAGCATCTCAGACACGTAATCGTGCACACGCATGTGCTGCTCGGGGGCGGTCACGTCAGGAGAGTCGATAATGTCACTGATACGACGCAGCTTCTTCATCGAAATCGGCTGCGGTTCCGCATCACCATCGCTCCAAAAAATCTCGCCACCCGACAGAGGCAAACGGCCGGTAAGAGCCAAACCCAGCGAGGTGCGCTCCATCTGGCTATCCGCCTGAATAATGATGACCTCGCCCTGATTTACAGAAAAAGAGGTACGACCAAAAAGGGCGTGGTGACGCCCCTTAGCCCAAATATTGTCAACGCGAAGCACGAATAAATCCCCTTTAAATACAGGACGGTTCAGGTGAGTTTTGGGGAGCACTCCGCAGGTTGCGTGGGGTATCTATTTTCAGTCACGGGCAGACGGAGGCTCCAGTGCCTATATATGGTAGACCCGGACATGTGTGATGTAGTGGGCTTTTCATGAAAAAACAGGGGTCATTTTTGAAATTCTTGAAGTATTTTTCAAATAAATGGGGGTTTCGTACAAATAACGCGAAAAGCCACGCAATCTCTGCGCGGCTTTTCGCGTTATACAAACCATCTTCAGGGGTGAGGCCTAGGGGAGGTCAGAGGCGGCGTTCCTTAAAGAAGTCCACCATCAGCTGCGCACACTCATCAGCACACACACCCGCATACACCTCGGGAGCCGGAGCAACCCTGCCGTCACGCAGCACATCGTAACGACTGCCAGCAGCCCCCGTCTTCTCCTCCCAGGCTCCAAAAACCACCGTCGAAACGCGCGACGCCAGGATCGTGCCGGCGCACATCAGGCACGGCTCAACCGTCACCACGAGCGTGCACCCGTCCAGGCGCCACTGACCACGATGCGCCGCCGCCTGACGAATCGCATTCACCTCCGCATGGGCACTGGGGTCATGCTCCCGCTCACGGGTATTGCCCGCCGAACCAATAATGACACCCTGCTCATCCACCACCACAGCACCGATAGGGATCTCGCCACGCTCACCTGCGGCGACACCCTCGGCAAGGGCGCGGACCATCCACTCGCCGTGTTCGGGGCGAGCGGGAATATCGCTGAGCACGGCGGAAGAACCGTCTGTGACCGTCAATTTTGAATATTCCGAATATGACATACAACCTCGTCAAGGGAATAAATAAACGATAATGGGCGCAACTAATGGGTGGCAGCCAAAGAGAAAGGATACACCGCAGAAGCACCCGCCAGCCGTAGCTCCCGCGCCACAACCGTGAACGCCCACCGCGAATCCACGACATCAGAAACCAGCAGAACAGGGCACCGATGCTCACGCACATAGTCCAGAACTTCTGCAGGCACCCGGTACGAGCGCAGCACATCCGCACAACGGAACGCGCTATTACCGCCAAAGAAACGCGGCTCCCCCACCAGAGACACCTGACCCAAATCCACCAGACGACCCACCGATGCCAATCCCCTACCCAGGGACTGAGCCAAACGGGGACGCACCGGCGAAGGCAGAGTCAACACCGCCACCGGACGACCTGCCTCAGACCACTCCCAAGCGGCAAGCACCTTCACACAAGCGCGACCCAGCTCGGCAGGGACCTCAGAATCAACCGGCTCACCCAGCTCATTCGTCGCCAGAAGCTCACGCAGACGTGTACCGTACCCCATGTCGCTCAGACGTGCCAAAGCGTAACCGGATTCAGCCTGCTCGTCCTTAGACAAACGACCGCGCGGCGCATCCGCACCCATCAGCTGGTCCAGCCCGCTCGGCCACATGCGGCGCGGTTGCAGGGGCACGCCCACCGTATTGAAGCTGCTCTGCGCCGCCTGCTGCGCCTCAGCGGGAACTTCAACCGGGTACCAGGGGCCCGCACACACATCGCAACGACCACAAGCAGTCGCGGAAGCATCATCAAGCTGCTGAGCTAGGAAAAGCATCCGGCACTGACTAGTGTGTTCATACTCGAGCATGGCGTTCTGCTCCAGCACACGCGCCTGCGCCACCGCCGCATAGCGAGCGTTATCGTACCGCCACGGCGAAGAGGTTCGACGCCAATAGTTACCTTCCTTCACGGCGGCACCCTCAACGTCCAGCACCTTCAGCAGAAGCTCCAGGGTGGAGCGGCGCAACTGAACGCGCGCCTCCAATGCGGTAATGCTCAACCCCTCCGGGGACTGGGCGAGGGCATCCAGCACCGCCAGCGCCTGCTCCTCGTTAGGCATGGAGGCGGTCGCAAAATACTCCCAAATGGCGCGGTCTTCACGACCGGGCAGGAGCAGAACATCAGCGTTGACGGCGCCTCGTCCGGCGCGGCCAATCTGCTGGTAGTAGCTCACCGCAGACGACGGCGCGCCCAGGTGCACAACAAAACCCAAATCGGGCTTATCAAAACCCATACCGAGGGCACTCGTCGCAACAAGAGCCTTCACCCTGTTTTCCTTGAGTGCCTGCTCTGCAACCAGCCGCTCATCCGGGTCAGTTTTACCGGTGTAGGCGAGCACCTCGTAGCCGCTGGCACGCAGAGCATTTGCGGTATCTTCTGCCGCAGAGACAGTCAACGTGTAGATAATGCCCGAACCGGGCAGGCTGTTCAGATGCATGAGCAGCCAACCGATGCGTTGCGCCTCATGGGGCAGGGTCAGAACGCCCAGGCGCAAGGACTCGCGGGATAGCGGACCGCGCAGCACATGCACGGGTGCGGTGGTATCAGTGCTGAGCTGTTCGGCGATATCACGGCTAACGCGGTCATTCGCGGTTGCGGTAGTCGCCAGCACCGGCACACCCGCCGGCAGAGATTTAATGAGCGAACCAATACGGCGGTAGTCGGGGCGGAAATCATGGCCCCAGTCAGAGATACAGTGCGCCTCATCAATAACGAGTAGCCCCAGGCGCGGCAGCAGGTACGGCAGCCACTGCTCGCGGAACGCCGGGTTATTGAGGCGTTCGGGGCCCACCAGGAGCACGTCGAGCTCGTTAGCTTCGAGGCGGGTGCGGATTTCATCCCATTCGGTGACGTTCGCAGAGTTCACCATGGCGGCGCGCACTCCCGCGCGGGATGCCGCCTCGACCTGATCACGCATGAGGGAAAGCAACGGGGAGACAATAAGCGCCGGGCCCATACCGCGGGCACGCAACAGCAGGGAAGAAATGAAGTAGACCGCGGACTTACCCCAGCCGGTACGCTGCACCACCACAGTGCGGGCTCGGTCGGCGACGAGGGCGCGAATCGCCTCGTACTGGCCATCGTGGAACTCAGCATCAGCGACACCGGTGAGGCGGCGCAACACTTCGCGGGCTTCAGCGTGCAGAGGGTCAGCCTGCAGGGAATCGGTGCGCAGGGAGTCCGCGGGGCTGGAAGCTGACTGCTGGGGGTTCATGGTTCTCTCCAACGGTGGGTGGTTGGGTCAATCGCTACGCCGCGACGCGCCGTGCTCTCTTTCCATCATGTCACACCCGGTATCGCCCGGCTCTGCGGATGGTCATTTCTTGGGGAGGCACGCGAGCGCCGCGTCACCTCAGGTTGTTTCGCCATGCGGGCGAGGAGATTTACGCCTCGCTCACCCGTGCGTCCGGCGTAAATGCCGGTAGAATTGTGCCAGTAATACACAGCCTCCGCATAGTTTTGCACAATGTTCACCATAGGTACGCTTTCTATGCTGGTGTTACTCCGCCGCCGATCCGTGTGTGCGGTCCACTCACAGTTCAGGATTTTTCATGACTTTTCTTGCCACCGCTTTGGCGCATCTTCCGGTTGCGCTCTTGGGCCTCGACCTTGAGCAGTTCCTGCTCGATACCGGCCCCTGGGTTCTGGTTGTTTCGGCAATTATCGTATTTATTGAGTCCGGTGTTCTTTTCCCGGTTCTTCCGGGTGACTCCCTGATTTTTGCTCTGGGTATGTTGCATGAGCAGATGGGCCTGTCCCTGTGGGTTGCGTTCCCGGTCCTGGTGCTGGTTGCTATTGCTGGCGCTGAGGTTGGCTACCAGATTGGTGCCCGTTACGGCCGTAAGATCTTCAAGGATGACGCGAAGATTCTGAGCACTAAGAACCTGCACACTACCGAGGAGTTCTTCCAGAAGCGCGGTAGTTTGGCTCTGGTTCTGGGTCGTTTCGTGCCGATTGTTCGTACTTTTGTGTCTCTTGCGGCTGGTATTTCTTCGTACGACCGTAAGAAGTTCCACCTGTGGAATGTTGTTGGTGCGGTTGCGTGGATTGGTTTGATTGGTCTGGCGGGTGTGCTGCTGGGCGGTATCCCGTTCGTGCACAACAACATTGAGTACATTGCTGTGATTATTGTGGCGGTTTCTGTGGTACCGGTTATTATCGAGTACCTGCGTGGCCGTTCGAAGGCAAAGCAGGAATCTGCTGAGTAATATGTGAGTCCTTCTCGGCTACTGAGCCGGGGATGAGAAAAGGTGGGGATACCGTCTGGTATCCCCACCTTTTTGCGTTCTCTCAAACCCGGTGGAGGTGATGCCCCCGGAAGCCAGCTACACCTCCGCGAGGTTACTTTACGCCCATGCGTCGCAGGCCTCCACGCATTTGGATGTACCGCCCCACCTGCGGCTGGCAGAGAAGAACAATAATGAGGATGCGGCTGATGAAGTCAAAAGCTATCTTCGCGTAGAAGACGTGAAGGGTCATAAACGGGCCAAAAAACATAACCCTGGCCGCTTGCGTACTATAATCGTCGGTCAAAAAGACGTGATAAAAGAGAGCTACAACCACAATGTCCAGAAGCATGCGTAACGCACCCTCGATAATAATCACCACTCGCGCCCACTCATAGCCCTCATTGAGGTACCAGGCGCTGATCGTTCCTAGAACAATAGGGAGAACCATCGTAAGCCCCATCGTCATACCTGCAAACATGTAAACGCCCGTAAATTCTAGACCTACAAGAGGCTGTAGAGGATATGTGGACATGTACAGCATCAAGAATAGGGATACCGCCCAGATGGCAATAGGGCGCGACGGAAGATTGATAGCACGCTGAGTACCTGGCGCGCCGTGTACGGGGTGGACACCAGCAGGAACCGGAAGCTGAGGCGCCACTGCGGCGGGTGCCGAGAAGTTCGGTGCCGGAAAGTTCGATGCTGCGGCGTTAGGCTGCGGTGCCAGCGTGCCCGCGGAGGCACCGGAAGTATTGTTAAACATCGTCGTTCTTTCTCTCGTATGCTCGCACTATGGTGCGTGAATCGGTGGTTGTTCCACTTTTTTAGGTAGGTTTACGCGAAACCTACCTAAAAGAGTTATTTGATGTAGTTAGCTGAGAGAATAATACTTTTTCAGTATAGGGTAAGCTCTTCGGGCCTTGTAGAGTTTTTATACGAAGCCTGGAACCTTTTAGATAACTCAAAGGGTTTTACCAGCTAGAAGATTTCGATATTTAACGCAAAAGGGTGGGGATACCGTTTGGTATCCCCACCTTTTCATACTCTAAACCTTTTGGTGATAGTGGTGCCGTTTGGGACAAACGCCCTAGTTGAGGCGGTTCCCGCCCTCGTTGGAGTTAGCCTCATGTGCCGGCGGATTCTGACCAACCACCTGACTATGCGGCGTGCTGCCGGCAGTCGTGTACGCCCATACAGGGGGACGGGTCAGCAACACAATGTTCCGGATGTAAAGGATAGTAATGACAACACCAACCGCGGTACTCAAGAGAAGAGAAATCGCCAGGTCCATAGAGTCGTAGGACTGCAAATATTCCATCAGCCAGGTGAGATATCTGGAATCCATGAAGAAATCTTGCGCAAACCAATACATACGGCTCAAGACCTCGTAGGCGCTACACACGAGGATAAGTATGTGCGCCCATCTGTGCCCTTCCCAGGTCTTCCAGAAGAGGAAAATCTGGATAAAAATGAAGATGAGGGGGAAGCCCAGCGTGAAGAGAAGAGACAGCGCCCCCAAGCTGGAGGTTAGGTTCTTAAGGAGTATGAACGTTTGAATATTCCTGAAAAGCAACAGAATAATGATGACGGTCATGCACCGCTTGGCGCTGCGCAGAGCCTTCGGACGTACCCAACCCGCATGTTCGGAGGCGACAGCGTAACCGGCGGTCGCCTCCCGGTAGCCGGTGGTGGTGAGCTCGGGGGTTCTGTCGCGGGGTGCATTACCCTCTGCCGTGTTATTGCCTACCGCGCTACTGGGGGCAACGTTATTGGAGGCGGTGTTACTCTCTGCCGTGCTATTTTCAGCCTCGTCGGAGGGCAACAGCACACTGTACTCGGGAACCGTGTACTCCGGGTCATTCAGCGGCTGCTTTGGGATACGTTCTGACATCGTCGTTCCTTTCTCCCCTGGCACTTTCTCTTCTGGCACCCACCCCGCGCTACAGTGCACGGAGCGGGCGTTAAAGAGTCTTACCCCAAGGATATAAGGAGGCGCGCCTCGCCCCAGGAAGGCGGTACCCTTTCTCAGCGTATTCAGAGGTATCCGAGTAACCACGTGCACCATTCCGAGGGCTAGCCTCGGAACTCCTGACGTTGTTGCGCCTTTCTACGTTCCCCATCCCGCACTACGGTGCGGGGGTCGAGGGGTGTTTCCCCCTGATGAGGTGCGTTCGTCATCCTCATCATCAGCGAAAATCTCTCGAAGTTCCGCCGGCACCTGACCGGCAGCCTGTCTCGTCTCAGACATCATCTGCTGGCGTTCTAGCGCACGTGCCCCGCTAACGATTTGTGTGTACACCCTAATAGGAGCACGAGTCAGCAGCACAATCATGAGGATATGGAGGACAATCATAAGAGTGCCGCTAACGGTATCTACCAGATAAGAGGCTGAAGACAAAGACCCGCCTATCGCCCTGGAGGAATACCTTGAGTCCGTGAAATTATTCGCAAAAATAAGCACACCGTTAGCCGCTGCAAAAGCATTGCCAATGATGGTAAGAATGCGCGCCCACTCACGACCATCCCAGACTTTCCAGAGGATAAAAATCGGGATGATGGAGGCGAAGAGGGTAAACGCCAGCATAGAGAAGAGAGTGCTTATCACCATCTCAAAATCGATATACGACTGCCATGGGAGCATAACCGACAGAAAATTACTCAGGGTCCCCAACGCAATCATGGCGGTTGCACACCATATGACGCTGCGCATAGCCTGCGGGCGCTTCGGAATTACCTGCTCGGCGGAGACAGTCGCGGTGTAGTCGGCGGTCGCCTCCCGATAGCCGGTAGTGGCGTGCTCGGGGGCGCTGTCGCCGGGTGCGTTGTCCTCTGCCGCACTACTCTCCACCGTGCTATTTTCAGCCTCGTCGGAGGGCAACAGCACGCTGTACTCGGGAACCGTGTACTCCGGATCGTTCAACGGCTGCTTTGGGGTACGTTCTGACATCATTGTTCCTTTCTTCTCTTCGCTCCCCGCCCCGCACGCTGTAGCGCAGGGCGGGTGCAGAAGAGTCTCCCCATGAGGAGGGGCAGCACACCCTAGTTGAGGCGGTAGCCTTCCTCGGTGTACACGGAAGTATCCTTATAGCCGCGCTGTTCGTTGCGGGAGTTCTTCCGCGCATCCGTACGGCGGGCCCTCTTGTACTGCTGAGCGACCGCTTCTTCAGCCCGTCGGTTAGTTTCCTTTTCTTCCCTGCGGGTCTGTTCTTCTTCCAGGTGAGTACGCGTTTCTGCATCCTGATGCGCAACAATCCAACCGTCACCGGCGTTCACCTGTTCGCGTGCTTCTATCCATGCCAACCTCGCGGTTGTCATAAACGACCTGGTGGGACGGCTAATGAGCAGCACAACTATCAGAAGGTAGAAAACCGTAAGAAAGGCTCCCATAATGTCACTGACCACAATGGAAACTACGTAGTCTCGGGGCCTTGAAGTCAACGATTCATCCGCCAGCCTGGAGAAATAATCAGCCGAGATGAAAGATTGCAAACTCATCACCCCGATAAAAACCACAAAAGCACTACCGAAGAGGGTGAGGAAGTACGCCCATCTACGGCCCTTCCACAGTCTGCGGAGAACAAAAATCGGTATGAGAGAGAAGATGAAGGTAGCAAATATGCCTGAAATGATGATGCCCGGCATATTTTCCATAACGCGGTCCGGGACCTCGTTATGGATAGATACATAGATACGTTGGATTGCGGACAGAATAATAATGGCTGTAGCGCACCACATGACGCCGCGCAGCGTCTTCGGGCGGGGCGGGAGCACCACCTGAGGGGCGGCAGGCGCGGTGGAGGCGGCGGTCGCCTCCGCACCCTCGTGCGCTTCCTGTTGGGGCTTAGCCGACCCGCCAGACGTGCCTCCGAAGTTAGGCTTTACACCCGTCTTCTGGGCGCGCTGAATCTGCTGTATCTCAGCCAGCAGGCGGTTCTTCTCCACCGGATCATTCGAGAGCGCATAATCGGCAGAAAGCTCACGCAACAGCTGCTCGGTAGAGTCCTTGACCGGGCCTTCTTCCTTCTCAAGCTGACGAAGAACATCCTCACGGGTCGGCTCTTCCTCATCATCCGCCATGCTGTCCTTGATGATCTGCATCTGCTCCCGAATCGCCGCGGGGCTCGGGACCACGCCCACAGCCGGGCGAGTCAGCAAAAACAGGAGAACGGCGCTACCCGCCGTAATCACCCCGACCAGAGCCTGCGACACCATAGACGAAGCAGCGGCAGGATGCGACACCGGATCCAGTGCGGTAAACGCAGGGAAAAGCACCTGAGCCAGACCAAAGACACCCGCAAAAGAGAGCACACCGCTCAAGGAACACAGCAGAAGGTACAGCATCAGCAGGCGGCGCGGATTAACGTACCCTGACTTGGTATAGTCCAGAACGAACCAGAGGAACGGCACCACCAAGATGGCGTCAGGCAGAACCTTCGGCAGGGCATAGCTAAGGGACGAGCCGATGTTCACACTACGACCCGTGGTAACGAGAATCTGGTACGCATCCAGGAGGAAATACACCAGGATGAGAGTCATACTGATGGAATAGGCTTTACCAAGAAGCTCCAGTCCCCGGTTAAATTCCTGTTCCCTATCGCCAACTATGCCAAGGTTTCTTTTCGCCTCTTCAAACGCCGCCCGCTCATCATATGTGCGCTTGGCGGCGCCGGGGCTAGTCTGCGATGAGGATTCGTGCGCAGGTTCGGAAGTAGGGTGCACGAGTCATCCTAACTGTGGTTGGGTGAATAAAATTATCGGTGAGCCGCTGACCTGTGTCTCACAGTGCCCGCGGCCAGAAATGAGGCTAAATCAGGTAATCCTCGCTACGGCGCACACGCCAATCACGGCGTGCCTCCATATAAGAACGCGACTGACGCGACCACACCAACGCCAACGCCACCACGCACACCAGCATGTACGGACCCGCAATATACACCGGCGTGTACAGCGGCGAAGCGCTACTGAGCAGCAGCTCAACATCCTGGCTCGGCGCACCATTCAACGTGCCCAGAAGAGCCGCCACAGTCAGCATAATCAGCAAAGAAGCCAAAACACCCAACGCCAACGCTACCGACAGCACCAACGCCGCCCACCGGTAACCACGCAGATAAGCCACCGTGCAGAAACCGTGCAGGGTCACGTTACCGAACGCGCTGACCATCAGGAAAAGCACCGGATAGTACGCCTGCGCCTCCACCAGCGACTGGGCGCGCCAAGTCGAAAAATGCGACAGCTGCGTCGTCGCATACGTGACACCCGTGTACCCGATCAGCACCAGCCAGCCCACGGCAATAGCGAGCAGAACCCAACCCGCCACCGACACGAGAGTCGGAGTGGCAGGCTTCGTAGGATGCGTGGTGTTCGGAGCGGATGGCGGAGAGGACTCGACGGCGGACATAGCTGAATCTTTCGGATATCGGCTGATAGTGTGCGGAAAACGTATGAGCGAGTGTGTGATGTGAGTGTGGGCGGCGGCGCGGCGTTCATCTACCGCGCCGCCTCAAAAAACTTTAGGCAGAAGTGGACGGGTCAACCGTCGCAGAAATACTTTCAGGTAGCAACGGAGAATCTGCCCGGTTCGCCATCGCAATTCGCAAGTTGTTGAAGCGGTAAATGGTCAGCAACGATAAACCGACCTCGCTCAACCAGACCAAGCCCAAGACAACAAGTATCAGCAGGGGGTCAAGCCCCATCGAAACCCCAGCCCAGTCGAGCATCAGCAGCAGGAACGTAATCGGTGAAAGCACCAGCCCCACCGCAACAAACCCAATCAGGGAGCAGATAGCCCAAACGCTATACACGGAGGCGTCCGCCGAATCACGCGGAGGGCGCATCAGCGGCCACATCTGAACCACCAGGTAAAGCGCCGCCACAAAACCAAAGCAAATCGCCAACGGCTGCGTGTACTGGGAGATAATGAGGCCTTCAACGATGCTCAAAATGCACAGAATAACGGCGCGGACCAGCAGGTTCTTCTTGAGCTTCTGTTTGCGTTCCTTCACCTCATCAGCGGTGTAGGTGCGCAGAAAAGCGGGCAGCTGCCCCTGCCCCGGGAACGGCGGTAGAGGACCCGTCGGATGCGTACGCACCACAATCGGCGGGTTCGTACCATCCTGAATGATGACGGTAGAAGTCGCCGAAATAACCGGATGCGAGCCCGTCACCACAGGCGGCGCGTTCAGCGGAACGGACACCTCCGGCGTGGCAGGAGTCACGTGACGGATAGGCGCCTGAAAGCGGGTCTGCATACTGATATCTTCATCCGGGTGTTCTGCGGATGAAGCGGCATCTGTGTTCAGGTGTGTAGCGCCCATGAGTGGCCTCCTGGCAGGTGCGGGTCGTGTTTCTGTCTCTACCGTATCACGCGTACTTTAAGGGAATCTGAGCAGTGGCTGGGCATCGTTGAGAGCGTGTCACACCGCCACTTATCACCCCATCAACACCCCTCAGGCATCACCCGGCAGAGGCGCGGATGCGCGGGGATTCGCCCGCCCGTCGGTGTGCGTTAGCTCTGCTCCGCTACACGCGAAGCCTCCGCGTTCGGGTCCTCTGCATGCTGCTGTTCTGCGTTCCGCTGTTCTTCCTCTTGCTTCTTCTGCGTCAGACGCAAGCTCCTACGAACCGCCAAACTATAGAACAGCGAGAACAGAACCTCCAACGCGAACGACGCCATGACCGTCAGCAGGCTCACCGTATAGAACACGCCCACACGGTCCAGCAGCGTCTGCGGGCCCTGCACCGTCACAAGCGCATAGGCAAAGAACGCCGTCATAATGGCCGCCGCGACCCCGGATGCCGCATTCGCCAGCAACACCAACTTCACCGAACGGTTCGCCCGGTAAATCATGGCAACCCACATGTGCATCACCAGATAGACCAGCGGCACCGCACCAATCGGGAAAAGCGTGACGCGAATGAAGTAATAAACAATAATCAGCGAAGGAACCACCAGCAGGAGCACACGCACCATGTAAAGGTTCTTAGCCGGCAGCGGGTACTCGCTGGCGACATTCCAGAACTCGTCAGCCTGCTGCTCCAGCTCCTCCATCGCCTGCAACTGCATCAGCTGCGCCTGTGACATATGCCCCTGGGACATATGCTCCTGCGGTACAAGATCCGCGGAGCCCTCCACCTGCGCAAGCTCAGCAGCAGAGACTGGTTCGCCCCTCCGCATGCGAGCGGAATCAGCCATACTAGCCCTCAAAAATGCCGCGCGAACGGTCCTTACGCACGCTCTCAGCAGGGAAAATACGACCGCTCATGCTGATGTACACACCCGGCTCCAGCAGGTTCAGGGCGGCAATAGCGGCACCCAGGTTGAAACCGGCATCCGAACGAGCCATCACGGCGGGCTGCATCGCACCGGTCAGCACCACAACCTTATCGCCCAGGTCGGCGTGCTCCACCAGGTAGCGGGCAGTCTCCGGCATGGTGTCGGTACCGTGAGTGATGAGCACCTGGTCGTTGGTAACAGCGTTCAGCGCCTCGGTCAGCTCGGCACGATCCTCATCGGTCATGTCCAGGCTGTCCTTGCCAATCAGCGGGCGAATATCAAAACGGATATCGGTAATCACACGGTCCAGCAGATCCTTAGCGGCAGGCTCACCAATATCCATGGTGCCCGCCACCGAATAGAACTTATCGATCGTGCCGCCAGTGGCAAGAATCGTGATCTCTTCGGGGTTCTTAATGGTGACGCTCACGGGTTTCCTCATCTTTTCGGGTCAACGTACACAAATCAAAACTGCCAGGCGAACCCGGCAGGACACGCCCCACCACACGGGATAGGCACGAGGTAAGACCACGCGCATGAGGGTGAAGACGCAAAAACCCGCCGACCCCCGCAATGCGGGAGGCGACGGGTCGGCTAGTGCGCCCTGTGGGGCTCGAACCCACGACCTGCGGATTAAAAGTCCGTAGCTCTACCGACTGAGCTAAAGGCGCTCCTATCCACACAAAACTGAAAGTGTGCAGATAGAAATACTATACACTACCGGCTCCCAGCCAATGAACGGTACACTAGGAAATCCTATGTCTACACCCGCAGCATCAACCGGCGCCTCCGGGCGCACCCGACACCGCACCCACCACCGCCCCGTCCTTTACTCCGCCGAAAAATTTGAACGCCACGAAGGCGGCATGGACCCCGCCGCACGCGAAGAGGCGGCACACGCCTCCGCACGCATCCTGCTGATGCGCGGACGCGGCACCGACGAGCAGACAACCGAGCGACTTGTCAGCTTCACCGACGACTACGGTATTGAAATGCTCGCCGAACTCTGGTCGCACGCAAGCGCCCACTCCCTGCCGGGTGCGCTGTGGCGTATGTACTGGCTGCGGGACGTGGTGCATCGTTCACCACGCGGGGTGAGCCGTGCTTTTGAGCTGGGCATGGCGGAGGATTACCGTTCGCACGTGGTGGCGGGTGTTCCCGACCTGCCGAGTGCCGAGGAGGTGGTCCGCACGATTGATAAGATTCTGGCAGGCCTGTACACCGGCGATACGGATATTGCGATGGAACGTTGCGCGGCGTTTGCGCACGTGGTGGCGTTGGGTATTCGCACCGATTATGCGCGCTCTGCCGGGCAGGATGGTGCGGTTCCGGGTAGCCACGAGGTGAAGCGTGAGGCGGTGGAGCGTCGTGCTCGTCTGCCGCGTCAGGCTCAGCAGATGGAGCAGGTCGCGCACGATTTGGAGGCGGTCGCCGCCCAGCTGCGCGCCGTTGAGGCTAGTCAGCAGGTTAATGGGGGCTCGGGGGCTGGTTCTGTGCAGGAAAAATCGCAGACCAGCCTCGAAGCATTTTAGTCTTCTGCAACGTTTGGGCGCCTAAAAATACGGGTTCGTGCCGCGAATTGGCACAGGTTCCACATTGGGCCGCAAAGGCGTGAAAAGCCTGTTTCTAATTGACTCTGCGCCGGGTGCGGGTGGATAATAATTACAAGATGTCGGGTTGCTAATAGGTAGCCCCGGGCTCCAAATCTTTAGCCGCTTCGAGCGGCCTTCCGCCGAGAGGCGCTCCCAACCCGACATCCCTAAACGTTCCGGTGGGGGTCGAGAAATCGACCCCCACCGTTTTTTGCTTAAAACCCCGTCTAGAAGCCGCCGCCAGCCCGACGCAGTTGTGTCTGAAGCTCGAGCGCTCATGAGATATGCACGGGCTGTGCGCACCCGCACCACCCAATACTGGTTAGACTGGGAACTATGCTGCACCGACTTTTCCCCCACGCCAACGAATCCCTCGCCTCCCTCGCTGAAATTTCAGCGCAGGTCGGTGAGGCTGCCGCGTTGCTCTCAGAAATGGTCGGCTCCCCCGTTGCGGAGTACCCCGAACTCTTCGAACGCATGCTCACCCACGAGGCGGACTCCACGAACCTGCTGTTCCGCACCCTCACCGAGGTGCGCAGCTCCTTCTCCCCGCCGATTCCGCGTGAAGACCTGTACACGCTGGCACGCAAGCTCACCAACGCCGTTGAGAAGCTCACCAGCGCCGCGCACGTGCTGTCCCTGCACAGCATTGACGGCTTCGCCACGCACATCACCTCAATCCTGGACATTATTCAGCGTCAGGCGGTGCTGACCGCCGCCGTCATCCCCAAACTCGCCGATATTCGCGGCCTCGACAACTACTGGATGGACATGCTGCGCATCTCCCGCCAGGCGCTACGCACCGCCGAAGAGTACGACGCGTACATTGCCGAACGCTACACCCCCGAACGGTACCGTCGCTACGCCACCTTCCTGGCGCAGCTGACCGCCGCCTCCAACGCTATGCGTGATGTGTCTGCCGAGATCGGCCGCATTATCGTTCAGGAATCCTAATGTTCCTGGGTCTTCTAGCCTGCTGCGCCTTCATTGCTGCGGTATACGTTACCGGTGTGCACGACGCCTCAAACGCCGTCGCTGTTCCGGTGCGTACCCGCGCCCTCGGCGAGCGCTCCGCCCTGTACCTTGCCGCGCTCTTCAACGTGCTCGGTGTGGTTGGTGCATTCCTGCTACTCGGTGAGTATTCCGCCTCGTGGGTGAGTGCCCCGGAGGGTACCACCGGCCTGAACGGCATTGTTGCGGCGCTGCTCGTCTGCGCTATTTGGGGTGTGCTCACCTGGTTCCTGCGGTTGCCGTCCTCCTCAACTCACGCGCTGGTCGGTGCCCTCGCCGGTGTGAGCTGGTGGACCCAGACGAGGAGTGACAGCGTCGCTGAAGGCTTCGGTTCCCTCGCGTTCCTGCCGCATATTTTTGGTGCGACCCTGCTGCCGCTCTTCTACCTACCGCCGCTCATTTTTCTGCTGTCCTGGCTGATGGTGGTGCCGTTCTACCGCCTCGTGGTGGGGCATAACCCGCGCCTGGTGAATCAGCGCGCCCGCGAGGTGCTGGCGGTGTCTGCCTCCGCGATTTCGCTGCTACACGGCCTGCAGACCGGTTACCTGTACCTGCTGCTGTGGGCGCTGCTGAGCGAACGCATCATGGATCCGGCGCTGATTCAATCCCTCACCTGGGGCGGGATGCTGCTGGGCACCCTCATTATTGCCCTCAGCCTGGGTGCCGGTACGCTGACCGGTGGCCGCCGCATCGGCTACACCTTCGCCTACAAGATGGTCCGCCTAGACCCGTTCCGTGGCGCGGTCGCTCAGGGCACGACCGCGGTGGTTCAGGTGCTCGGCTACTTCCTGCTGCAGGTGCCGTTCTCCTCCTCGCACCTGGCGACTGCATCGGCGCTCGGCGCGGGCGTAAACCAGCGTTTTAACGCGTTGAAGTCCAGGATTGTTCTGCAGATTCTTCTGGTGTGGCTGGTCACCATTCCGGCGTGTTTTGTGCTCGGTGTGCTGGCGATGGTGGCACTACAGTCCATCAGCTAGTTTTTAGGGGCGGCTCGTGCCCCTGTGTGCACGCTGTTGCGGGTTAGCCGGGCGGTGGGTTGAGTCTGAACAGTGCACACCTTCATAATGGGTTGAGTTCCTGGGCTGGCACGGGCCCATTCACCCTCGACTGATTGTGGTTATGTCTTCCCCTACCGTAGCTATTCTGGTCCGCACGAAGGGCCGCCCCCGCTTCTTGAGCCGCGCGCTGGAGAACATTGCGCAGCAGACCTTCACCGACTACACGGTCTGCGTGATTAACGACGGAGGCGACGAGCAGGCAACCCGCGCCGTCATTGAGGCTTCTCCACTGGGTTTGCTGGGTTCTAACGCGCACGATTCCAGCCGCGTGCAGCTGCTGACCACCGCCGGCGGCAACATGGAGGCGGCATCCAACGCCGGTTTGGCGGCGACCACCTCCGAATACGTGGCGATTCACGATGACGACGACTTATGGGCACCCGAGTTCCTGGAGCGCACCGTCGCGGCGCTGGAAGAGAGCGGCGCGTTCATGTGCACCACCCGCGTTGTGGAGCGGTACGAACGTGAGAACGCCGACGGCGAGTTCGAGGTGTACGAGGAACGTATTTTCCACGACGGCTTGCCCGGCATGGGTTTGCAGTTCCTCTTCCGCACGAACCGTGCCGTGCCGATCGGTATTCTCTACCGCCGCAGCCTGCACGAGCTGGTCGGTTTCTACGACGAGTCCCTGCCGGTGGTCGGCGACTGGGAGTTCAACATGCGTGCCGCCTCTGTGGCGGATATTCTGCTGGTGGATGAGCCGCTGGCGTACTGGTCGCTACGCCCCGACGCAGAAGGTGCCGAGGCGAATAGCGTGAAGCGTCAGGCTGATCATGCCCGCTTCGATTCGCTGGTGCGTGCCCGCGCTATCCGCGAGGATTTGCAGGCGGGCGCCCGACCGGGTGCGTACCTGTATCAGGCGCATTTGGCAGCTGACCTGGAGCGCCGCGTGATTGACGGGCACGATCTGACCCGCGAATCCCTGGACATTCTGCGCTCTATTGAGAGCCGCCTGGAACGTATCGAGGCCCGTCAGCAGGCTATTGAGGAGCGTTTGAAGGTTCTCAAGCACCTGCGCGCCCCGGGCCGCGCGTTGCGTTCCTTGGCGAAGCGTTCCCTCAATCAGCGCTCCCTAGTTCGTCGCGGTACTGAGGCTGGGTCAGCGGAGGCTGGTTCGGCAGAGCAGAAGGGCGCGTAGCCGTGGCAGAGAACAATCATTCTTCTACAGCACCGCGTGTGCTCGTCATTGGCGATATCGGCCAGCACATCTACCACGTGGGCGACGAAGCCATGACCATTGCGAGCGCTCAGGCGCTTTCTGAAGGCGGCACGGCGGTCACCCTCATGACCCGCGATGTGGGCCATTCGGCGCGCTATATCGGCGCGGCGGTGAATCATGAGGCGGACGCGCCCTACGAGTACCTGCCGTTTTTCCTCTTCCCCTGGGCACCGGCTGAACGCGAGCTGACCCTCGCGGCGCTCGAGTGCGTCCTGGAGCAGCTGCACGCCGACCGGGAACGCCCCTCCGTTACCGAGCTGGTGGCGTTACCGCAGGTGCAGGCGCTGCCGGAGGTGCTGCATCCGCTGGAGCAGACCGTTGAGCGCATGGTGGAATTCGCGGACGCTATCGCCGCCATGGACGCGGTCGTGGTCTCCGGCGGCGGCAACCTCAACTCCCGCTTCGGCTGGCTCCTCTACGAGCGTGCCTCGGTGGCTCTCGTCGCCGAGTACGCCGGTGTTCCCCTATTCGTGACCGGCCAGTCCTTGGGCCCGGTCCTCAACCCCGAGGATGCGCAGGTTCTGGAGCGCATGCTCCGCACCGCCCGTTCGGTGACGGTACGCGAAAGCTCCTCACTCGCCTGGTGCCGCGAACGGGATATTGACGCGCGCCTGAGCGTGGATGATGCCACCGACTACCCGGTGGCCTCCCCGGCACGCACCCTGCACTATGCGGAGGGTATTTCAGCAAGTCAGGCACTTAACGAGCTGCCGGAGCACTACGTCTGCGTGACCGTCAACGAATGTACCGACCAGCAGGCACAGCAGATTGCGCGTCTACTCGATGGCATGTGGCGCGAGCACGGCTACGCACCCGTTTTCCTGAGCCACTACGGTGACCCACAGGACCCGGCAAGCGGCGATATTCAGGCGCACCAGCGCATCGCCGAGCGGCTCAGTCCCTCCACCCCGGCGACCCTGCTACCGATTCTGCACGCCGACCAGAGCATCACCGTGCACCGGGCGGCGGCGTTCACCCTGACCAGCCGCTACCACCCGGCGGTGTTCTCCGCCGCGGCAGGTATTCCCGTGCTCGCCCTCATTCCGGATGCGTTCACGCAGATGCGCGTGGGCGGCGCCCTGAGCCTGTACGGGCTGGGCGAGTTCACCCTGCCGTTGGGCATGCTCGCCGGTGGCGTTCCCGAGCTGATGGTTGCCGCCGCCCTGCGGCACGCGGCGGTGGCATCGGATGCACGCCGCACCGAGCTGCTGGAGGTGCTGCGCACCGAGCGTGCCTACCTGCTTGCGCAGATTCTTGGCTCTGATACAGAAACTAGCGGCGAGGCAGAAGCCCCCGCGCCTTTCCCTGCCGCAGAGCAAACCCCGGCTCTCCCCGAGCCGCTGGGTGCAACCGTCCGCGCCGCACGCGATCTCTTTACCGAAACCTCCCTCACCGCGGGTTTCGAGTGGGCGATGTCTGACCGGGCGCACTCCTGGGATGCTGAGCACCGCCGGCAGCTCGAACGTGCCCGCGCAATCGGTGGCGGGTACAGCGCGCACGGTGTTCACGGGGCACACGGCGCCGAAGAAACGCATCCTGTCGCCGTTGAGTCTGAGTCATCTGATGAGGCACCCGCCGAGACGAATCCGGGCCTGCTGGCGAGGGTGGCGCGCCGCCTCCGCGGCTAGGTTGCATAACGGGGGCCAGGCTGCGTAACGGAGCTAGAGCAGCGGTTTTGGAGCTAGGTTTCCGCGAAAAACGCGGCTTCGGAGCGGGTATAGGGCGGGTACGGGGCGCGGGGTCTCTCACACTTGCACCCAACACTCCCCTACCCCCTTGTACAGAGCACACGCGCCGGTATGATGGTGCTCATGGCACGCTTCGCAGAGATTCTACGCACTACTGAACAGAACACCCGACAGTTCGTCCGTGAGGGTCTTCACCGAGTCCGAGCAGACTTCTTTCAGTCTGTGCAGATTGTTGCGGCGTCTATGGGCGCTTGGCTTTTCGCTGAGCGCGTCCTGGGCCACCACGAGCCCATTTTCGCGCCGGTCGCTGCCCTCGTATCCCTGGGCTATGTGAGCGGCGCTAAGCATGCCCGCCGAATCCTTGAGGTCTCCTTCGGCGTGACCCTCGGCATTCTCATTGGCGACCTTCTGCTGATTCTGCTCGGTCACGGTACCTGGCAGGCGGCAGTGGTGCTTTTCTTGACCGTGATTGTTGCCCGATTTATTGATAAGGGCATTATTTTTACGATTCAGCTCAGCTTCCAGGCCTGTTTCACGTTGCTACTGCCCGTACCTGACGATGCGTTCACCCGCAGTTTCGACGGCATTGTCGGTGGCGCTTTCGCGTTCCTCGCCATGTACCTGATGCCGCGCGACCCGCGTAAGAACCCGCGCGCCCGCGCCATCGCCCTCATGGATGCCTTCGCGAAGGTTTTCCAGCTCTCCTCCGAGGCAATCCGCTACTACGACTACAACAAGGCGTACCAGAGCCTGCTTGATGCCCGCGCTCTGCAGCCGCTGTATGATGCGTGCCGAGGCGACCTGATTACCGCGCAGGGCATGAACGACCTGTCGTGGAAGAGCCGTAAGAACCGCGAGGAGCTGGAACGCCTGGCGAAGACCCTCGCCGCGGTGGATCTGGCCATTCGTAATGACCGCGTGCTCAACCGTCGCATGGCCTCAACTATCCGCCACGTGCAGCTGCGTTCGGCCGCGCTGGTTTCGCTGAGTAAGGCCCTGGACGAGCTGTCGCTGGCTTCCCAAAGCATCGGCCTGGGCATGTCTGCGCCGAAGAAGGAAGAGCGCGAGCACTACATGAAGAAGGCGCAGGACCGCATGGTGCGCCTGGCCGGAACCCTCAACCCGCACTACATGGGTGTGGCATCCTTCGAGGGCGAGTCGCTGGTGCTGATGCTGCGCCTGATTGTGGTGGACTTTATGGAGGCAACCGGCATGTCCCACAAGGACGCCGTGGCGGTTCTGGTGCCTCTGGGTGAGGCGGTCACCAAACATGCACCGCGTACCTCGGTAATCCCGATTGTTGACGCTGACATGGATGACTCCATGGTGGTTGACGACGTGACCGATAGTGCGGTGAACACCCACCGCACGAACAAGCTCCACACCCGCTCGATCAACATCATGTTGCACGAGAACGAGGAGGAGAGCCGCTCCTCCTAGCGGGTTTCTAGCGGGGTCAGTGGCGACCGTCAAGACACAGCGGAGGGGGCTCCCGGCGACCTTCACGTCAGCCGGGAGCCCCCTCCTCCGCTATCTCTATGCTGTTGATGCGCGGGCGGCTACTTCTGCGGGAAGAGTAGTGCCAGCGCCTCACCCAGGGTGGTCACCTCACGCACGGTCACGCCCTCGGGCACGTCTCCCACGCCGGTCGGGGAGGCGGGCACCAGCACGTGCGTGAAGCCCAGGCGGCCCACCTCCGCGATGCGCTGGCGGATGCCCGGCACGGCGCGCACCTCACCCGCCAGGCCGACCTCGCCGAAGACCGCGAGTTTACGCGGTAGCGGCTTATTTTGCGCCGCCGAGGCAAGCGCCATGACGCACGCCAGGTCGGCGGCGGGCTCGGCAATTTTTGCACCGCCCACCGTGGAGACGTAGCAGTCGAGCTTGCCCACGTTCAGCCCGGCGCGGCGCTGCAGCACCGCCAACAGCATCTGGATACGCGCTGAATCCAGGCCCGAGACGGTACGGCGCGGGGCGGGTGCCACCGCCTGATCCAGCAGTGCCTGAACCTCCGCGAGCAGGGGTCGGCGGCCCTCCATCGTGACGGTCACGCAGGTGCCCGCCACCGGGTGCGGGGTGCTGGAGACGAACATGCCGGAGGGGTCCAGCACGGGCGCGATGCCATCCTCGTGCATGTCAAAGCAGCCCACCTCGTCGGTGGGGCCGAAGCGGTTCTTGATCGCGCGCAGCATGCGGATATTCGAGTGCTTATCGCCCTCGAACTGGCAGACCACGTCCACCAAGTGCTCAAGCAGGCGCGGGCCCGCGATGGTGCCCTCCTTGGTCACGTGACCCACGAGCAGGGTGCACATATTGCGTTCCTTCGCGGCTGCAATCACGGAGGCGGCGACCTCGCGCACCTGGGTGACACCACCGGCGCTACCCTCAACTTCCGCGGAGGCGAGGGTCTGCACGGAGTCGATGACCAGCAGCGCCGGGTCAATCTGCTCGATGTGAGCCAGGGCGGTACCGAGGTCGGTTTCGCTGGTCAGGTAGAGGGTTTCCGCGATGGCACCGATGCGGTCGGCGCGAAGCTTGACCTGCGCGGCGGATTCCTCGCCGGTGATGTACAGGACCGGGCGCGGCGGCTGGGTGTTCTGCGCAGAGGTGTTTTGCGCTGGGGTGTTCGTCCGGTTCTGCGCGCCCTTCCGACCCGCAATCCCGGCGGTGCCGCACGCGAAGGTGGCGGCAACGTCCAGCAGTAGGGTGGACTTGCCCACGCCGGGTTCGCCCGCCATGAGGATGACCGCGCCGGGCACGAGTCCGCCGCCGAGTACGCGGTCAAATTCGGGGTTTCCGGTGCTCATGTAGGCGGCCACACGCGAGTCGACCTCGGCGATGGGCTGGGCGGGTTTCTGCACGCTGGATGCGGCACGGGTGCGCGCGCGGGTGCCCCCGGCGGCTTCTTCGACGGTGCCCCAGGTCTGACACTCGCCGCAGCGGCCCACCCACTTGGCGGTGGTCCAGCCACATTCGGTGCAGCGGTAGGCGGGGGCGGTTTTGGTGGTCTTGGTGCGGGCGCTCATGGCTCTATTGTAGGGGCGGGCCCGCTTTCTTACCGGGGCGAAGGTCATCTCTCGCGACGGGCGTACAGCGGGGCGGCCCGCGCCCGTAAAACCATCCGGGGCCGCCGCAAGTGCCTCCCGGGGAACAACATTTCAACATCGTTTAAAATCAAGAATATCTATTCGTTTTTAAGGCACTTTAGCCCGCCGTTTCGCCCCTGACCTGGCTCAATAACCACCCTTATGGGTACAATGGTCTTCGTGCAGATGAATTATAGTGACCTTTTGCTAAAAACTATCGCCCGAATCGCCCCCGGCACCGAGCTTCGCGAGGGCCTGGAACGCATCATGCGTGGCCGTACGGGCGCGCTCATCGTACTCGGCTCCGACCGCACCGTATCCTCCATGTCTTCGGGCGGTTTCAACATCGACACCGAGTTTTCGGCAACCCGCCTGCGCGAGCTGGCCAAGATGGATGGCGCCATCATCTGCGACCGCGACGCCACCCGCCTGCTGCACGCCGCAGTGCAACTCATGCCGGACGCCTCCATCGATACGAACGAGTCCGGCACCCGCCACCGCACCGCCGAGCGCACCGCGATTCAGACCGGTTTCCCGGTGATTTCGGTGAGCGCCTCAATGTCCGTCATTTCGGTGTACGTTGACGGCACCCGCTACACGGTCGAGGACAGCCAGTACCTCATGGCCCGCGCGAACCAGGCGATTCAGACCCTTGAAAGCTATAAGAAGCGCCTGCGCTCTGTGCTTTCCTCGCTCTCGGCCCTGGAGATTGAGTCCAACGTGTCCCTGGCGGATGTGGCGATGACCCTTCAGCGCATGGAGATGGTGAACCGCATTATCCGCGAGGTCAGCCACTACGTGCTGGAGCTTGGCGTGCACGGCCGCCTGATTGCCCTGCAGCTGGAGGAGCTGCGCGCGCCCGAGATGACCGCCAGCGACCTGATTCTGCGTGACTACCTGCCCGAGGCGAATGACGAGCTGATCGCCGCCGGCGTGCAGGCGCTCCAGAACCTAGACGGTATGGGCATCGTCGATTTGCGCGCGATTGCCCGCACCGTCGGCTTTGGCGAGAACCCCGATTTGGAGACTCCCCTGCAGCCGCGCGGCTTCCGTCTGCTGGACGGTATTCCGAGCATTCCGAACGCGATTGCCGAACGCCTCGTGGAACGCTTTGGAAGCCTTCAGGCCCTCATGGCGGCTTCCCTTGAGGATTTGCGAGCCGTGGACGGCGTGGGCGAGGCGCGCGCCCGCACGGTGCGCGAGCAGCTGACCCGCATGGCGGAAAGCAGCCTGGAGCGCTACCTCTAATCACCCGGTTACACCCCTAGCATTTGAGAACGGTTCCGGGTTATGATGTGTCGACAGAGGTTTCCCCTTATCCAGGCCATAACACGTCACGAGGAGGTCACTATGGCCAAGCGTTCCGTCCCGTTCTTTGTGTGGGCTTCCCCCATTCTTTTTCTGATTTACCTGCCACTGCTGTGGTTCCGAGTCATCCCCAACTCCTTCGAGGTGACCGACCCGCCCACCCTGCTTCTAGCAGCCCTGCAGTGGACCGTCTTTGGCGGCTTGCTCGGCTACCTGGGTGAGCGCCGATTCGCCAAGCCGCGCGCCTCCAAGTAATAGCCAGACAAAAGCTCATACGAAAAGCCCCCGTGCCGGAAGAACATCCAGCATGGGGGCTTCTTACGCCCGCTCACGGGCGAAAACTATGGGGGGGGCTCGGCGAAGCGACTACTGAATCACGAAGTTCACCTTGGTCGAGGTTACGCCGTTCACCGTTGCGGTTGCCCAGTAGGAACCCTTCTGGGCGTTCGAAGCAGCGGAGCAGCCCAGAACGTTGATCTTGCGATCCCAGGCCAGGTCGGTTGCACCCTCGGCGCCCGCGGCAACCTCAGCCTTCGGCAGGGTGGTCGCGGTGCACAGGCTACGGGTGTACACCTGCGCCGATCCCGAGGTGATGTTCAGGTCCACGCCGGTATTCGCACCCTCGCCACCCACGGCGCAGGGGGTCTTCGAGGAGTTCGTGTAGGTCACGTGGAACGAGACCTGCTCGCCCGCGGCGAACGTGCGCTTCGCGGGGGTAACGGTCACCTTCAGGTCGTTCGCGGTGCAGGCTGCCACCACACCCGCCGCGCTTGCGCTCGGGGTGGCGGAGGGGGTGGCCTGCGCGGTCTTGGCCTCGCTCGGCTTTGCCTCGGGGCTCTTGGTTTCAGCCGCCTTGGTCTCGGTGGCATTAGGGGAGGCACTCTTGGTCGTCGTCTCGCTCGGGGAGGCAGAAGGACTTGCCGAGGCGGAAGCGCTAGCCGAGGCCGTTTCGGAGGGACGCGCGCTGAAGCTCTGGAAGGGCGCACCGGTGGCCGTCGCGGTAGAAGCGACGGTGGCGTCCTTCTTGTTATTAATCATGCCGACGATGCTCGTCACGCCCGCAACCAGCAGGAGAATGACGGCGAGCAAGGCAACAACCGCCACGATGCGACGGCGGCGGTAAACTTCGGGAGGCAGAACGGGACCGTTTTCAGACATACTCTAAGGATACCGGGTTTCAACCTTAGATTCACCATGAACCCATTCCATGCCGTTTTGGGAATATATAGCCCGTGACGTAGGCTTTTCTGATGATTCAAGAAGCAGCAGACCCCGCAAATCCCCTCCCACAAGGCATCAAGCCGCACCTTCTGCACGAACGCATTAATGGCTGGTTCCTGCAGAACGCACGCGACCTGCCCTGGCGCCGCGACGACTGCTCGCCCTGGGGCGTGATGGTCAGCGAATTCATGCTACAGCAGACCCCCGTCAAGCGCGTCCTGCCCGTCTGGGAGGAGTGGATGCGCCGCTGGCCCACCCCCGCAGACCTGGCCGCCGAGCCCGTCTCGGAGGCGGTGCGCGCCTGGGGTCGCCTGGGTTACCCGCGCCGCGCTCAGCGCCTGCACGGGGCTGCCGTGGCGATTGTGGAGCGGCATGATGGTAAGGTTCCCGCCGACCACGATGCGCTCCTCGACCTGCCGGGCGTGGGCTCCTACACGGCCGCCGCCATCAGCGTTTTCGCGTTCGGCCTGCGAGAGACGGTCATCGACACGAATATTCGCCGCGTGCACGCCCGCGCCGTCAGCGGCAAGGCTCTCCCCTCCCGCTCGCTGACGGCCTCCGAAACCCGCCTGGCCGAGGCACTCATGCCCGCCGATACCCCCACCTCCTGCGTGTGGAACGCGGCGACCATGGAGCTCGGTGCGCTGGTCTGCACCGCGAAGTCCCCGACCTGCGAGCAGTGCCCCGTGCAGGATGTGTGCGCCTGGATTGCGGCCGGCCGACCCGATGCTGAGTACACGCCAAAGGGCCAGGCCTGGCACGGCACGGACCGCCAGGTGCGCGGTGCCGTCATGGCGGTTCTCCGCGCCGCCCACGAGCCCGTGGAGCGCAGCCTCATCCTGGATGCAGCCTCGGCCACCGGTGCTGCCGCCTCGCCCGACCTGGTGTTCCCCGCGAATGTTCCGGCCGAGGTGCACCGCCCGCTCAAGGCGTTGTACGCGCTCTCCCCCGCCTCCGAACAGCTGCAGCGCTGCTACGCGGGCCTTCTGGCTGATTCTCTGGCCCGTGAGGTACCGGAGGGCGGGCGGGTACTCGTCTCGCTTTAGAAAGGCCCCAGAGGGTCTTAGAACGCACAAAACGCCCGAGGGGGGCACCGAATAACCGGTACCGCCCCTCGGGCGTTTTGTGCGCTAGAGCCTAGCGCCTAGTCGTTACCCTGGCCCTCGCGGACCTCGGAAGCGGGAGCCTCGGAAGACTCACCCTCCTTCGCGGGCTCCTTCACGGACTCCAGGGAGAGCTCCTTCATCGGCTGAGACGAGAAGACGAACTTCGCGGAGTCGCCCTCGCCCTCAACGTCCACGGTGATCTTCTCGCCGGGCTTGATGTCGCCGAAGAGAATCTTCTCGGACAGGGCGTCCTCGATGTTGCGTTGCATCTCGCGGCGCAGCGGGCGGGCACCCATAGCCGGGTCGTAACCCTTGGCTGCCATGAGGGCCTTTGCCGCGTTGGTCAGCTCGATGGACATATCCTGCTCCGCCAGGCGCTTGGCCAGGCGACCCACGAACAGGTCCACAATCTGCAGAATCTCGGATTCCGAGAGCTGCGGGAAGACAATAATGTCATCCACACGGTTCAGGAACTCGGGACGGAAGTGCTCCTTGAGGCTTTCCATCACGCGAGCCTGCATGCGCTCGTAATCGGCGGCGGAATCGTCCATGGCCTGGAAACCAACCGGGATGCGGCGGTTCACATCGCGGGAACCCAGGTTGGTGGTCATGATGATCACGGTGTTCTTGAAGTCCACCACACGACCCTGCGAGTCGGTCAGGCGGCCGTCCTCAAGAATCTGCAGCAGCGAGTTGAACAGGTCGGAGTGAGCCTTCTCCACCTCGTCGAACAGGACCACGGAGAAGGGCTTGCGGCGCACCTTCTCGGTCAGCTGACCGCCCTCTTCGTAGCCAACGTATCCGGGAGGGGCACCGAACAGACGGGAGACGGTGTGCTTCTCCTGATACTCGGACATATCCAGGGTGATAAGGGCGTCCTCGTCACCGAAGAGGAACTCGGCCAGGGCCTTAGCAAGCTCGGTCTTACCCACACCGGTCGGACCTGCGAAGATGAACGAGCCACCGGGACGGTGCGGATCCTTCAGACCCGCACGGGTACGACGAATCGCACGGGACAGGGCCGCAATGGCGTGCTCCTGACCAATGACGCGCTTGTGGAGCTCCTGCTCCATGGTCAGCAGGCGGCTGGACTCTTCCTCGGTGATCTTGTAGACGGGCACGCCGGTGGAGGCGGCCAGAACCTCGGAAATCACCTCGGGGGTCACGACGCCGTAGGCGTCTCCGCCACCCTCGCGCCATTCCTTCTCTGCGGCTTCCTTCTCGGCCAGGACCTTCTGCTCCTGGTCGCGCAGGCCGGCTGCCTTCTCGTAATCCTGCGAGTTGATGGCCTCTTCCTTCTGCTGGCGCAGCTTGGCGGCTTTCTCGTCCAGAATCTTAATTTCCGGCGGAGCGGTCATGCGCTTGATGCGCAGGCGCGCACCGGCCTCGTCAATCAGGTCGACGGCTTTATCCGGCAGGAAGCGGTCGGAGATGTAGCGTGCCGCGAGGTTCACGGCGGTCTCAATCGCCTCGTCGGTGATGGTGACACGGTGGTGAGCCTCGTACTTATCGCGCACACCCTTCAGAATCTGCACGGCGAGCTCCTGGGAGGGCTCGTCCACCAGAATCGGCTGGAAGCGGCGCTCCAGGGCGGCGTCCTTCTCGATGTGCTTGCGGTACTCGTCCAGGGTGGTTGCACCGATGGTCTGCAGCTCGCCTCGGGCCAGCATGGGCTTGAGGATGGAGGCAGCGTCAATCGCGCCTTCGGCGGCACCGGCACCCACCAGGGTGTGGATCTCGTCGATGAACAGGATGATGTCGCCGCGGGAGCGAATCTCCTTCAGAACCTTCTTCAGACGTTCCTCGAAGTCACCGCGGTAGCGGGAACCGGCCACGAGGGAGCCGAGATCCAGGGTGTACAGGTGCTTATCCTTGAGGGTCTCGGGGACGTCACCGTGCACGATGGCCTGGGCCAGGCCCTCAACCACGGCGGTCTTACCCACACCGGGCTCACCGATCAGCACGGGGTTGTTCTTGGTGCGGCGAGAGAGAACCTGCATGACGCGTTCCATCTCGTGGTGACGGCCAATCACCGGGTCCAGCTCGCCCTCACGCGCTGCGGCGGTGAGGTTGCGGCCGAACTGATCCAGAATCGTGGAACCCGCGGGAGTGCCTTCGCGAGAGTTACCTGCACCCACGCCGGCAGTTTCCTTCTCGCCGGAGTTGTTGCCGGGGTAGCCGGAAATCAGGTCCATGACAGCCTGGCGCACGGCGGCGGGCTCAGCGCCCAGCTTAACGAGCACCTGGTTTGCCACGCCCTCGTTCGCACGAACCATGCCCAGCAGGATGTGTTCGGTGCCGATGTAGCCGTGGTTCAGCTGAATAGCCTCGCGCATGGACAGTTCGAGAACCTTCTTCGCGCGGGGGGTGAAGGGGATGTGTCCGTTGGGGGCCTGGGGGCCGGGGCCGACGATGTCCTGAACCTGTTCACGTACTGCGTTCAGGGTAACGCCCAATGATTCCAGGGCGCGTGCACCGATGCCTTCGCCCTCGTGAATCAGACCGAGCAGCAGGTGTTCGGTACCGATGTAGTTGTGGTTGAGCATGCGTGCCTCTTCCTGGGCAAGCACCACAACGCGCCGAGCTCGGTCGGTAAAGCGTTCAAACATTTACGCACTCCTTGCATTTTCCTATTGATACAAGAGTACGTTGAGTGCCGGGTTTCTGCCCTGCGCTCGGGCATCTGTTCGCCATCAAGAGAACGGAAAGGGCGCGGGCGGAAGGCAATCGGGGCGGACGGATTCCTTTGCCGGGGCTCGGCAGCGCGTCCGCTCATCTTTCGAAGCGCCCGGCACCTTTTTGAGGGTCGCCTCGCGACACTCGAATGCACATATTGCCGAACACAAACACAGAAAAATCCACGTATAGGAATACGATAGGCCCAGATTATCTGCAGAGAATCCCGGATATTGCAGAATATGCACTGTCTTTCAAAGTATATGCACGCCAATCACTCGACGGGACGACAATAATTCCTGGGCTCGCGCGAGAATCTCACTACATGATTCACGACTTCCCCATCATTCCCTAAAGCGCGTAAAAATACATAAAGATATAGATGCCACGAACGGGTGAATAATCCCGGAAATAATGACACGCGCACTCATCGCTCACGAGTTATTCGCGCGGAGAGAATCAATCTGGGGCTATGCCCTTATAAATACGGACGCAATGATATCGACATTCCGTCTGTACATTCTGGCGAGTGCAAGAAATTGCACTCTCCGCTGCCAACAATATGTTTTACAAGTAAATTAAACATGCTGGTGCCTCGGTAGAACACCGCACGCTTTCCCCCACCCTCCAGGATTGATAATTCAAATCCTCACGCCGCGGCCCCGATATTTACCGCCACATAAAAACGCTCACGGCGGATAGCGATAATCGCTATCCGCCGTGAGCGTACACAATGCATTTGCTCCGCACGGAGCAAAACCCGAAGGGGCTAGAAATTAAGCCTGTTCCTTCATTGCTGCGTAGTATGCATCCTGAATGTCCTGGTGGATGCGGCCACGGTCGGAAACCTTGTGGCCGTTAGCCTTAGCCCACTCGCGAATCGCTGCGGTCTCGGGGTTACGCTTGACCGGAGCGGCGGTACCGCGGGGTGCGCGGGTGCGCTGAGCGGAGCCCTGCACGCGGCGGGACTTAGCTACGAAGGGACGGATAGCGTCGCGCAGACGTGCGGCGTTTGCGGAGGACAAATCAATCTCGTAGTGAGCGCCATCCAGGCCGAAGCGGATGGTCTCGTCGGCGGGGCCGCCGTCCAAATCGTCTTCAAGGATGATGCGAACCTTCTGTGCCATAAATGGCACCTCCCTCATCTGTTGCATATATCCTATGGGCGCAAAACCCTGAAGCCCCTATCGAAAATTGATAGAGAAAAAGTGTGCCGGATATACATATGTACTAATTTCCTATATATCGTAACAGAAATACCGGAGGCGTTCATTGCGCAAACCGGCAAAATAGACGGGTAAATAACACCCGAGAATAATATGAGGAATATTTTCGGGAATATCGTCCCCAAATCATCGGCAATACGGAGGCTGTTCTCTGTACGCATATTATCGCCTCCGCTGTGCGGGTCGGCTCATTAAATAGCCCACCGGTCGAACGCTAGAGACGCGCCGCGTGCATTTGAATGGTGCGCGTCAGGAAATCAGCAGGAATAATCTCGCGGATAATCCTTCATCCCGCGCGGAACGGCAAAACTATCTCAACGGTATATTCCACATCCGCACGCCCCTATTCATTGCGAATCCGTAAGTCATCACCGAGAATACTTTTCGCTCGCCGTCCCCATATACGGCTGACTAGCCAAAACTAAGCTACAGCCGGAGAATTTCAAACCGATAAAAGCCGCCCGAAAACACCACATCCGAAAGCGCCGAAGCAAAAACGCCGAGATGAAAACACGACTACGAGAAACACGGAGCCGAGCCCGCCCGAGCCCATTTAGGGCTGAGTACCGGATTCACTCGGGCAGGGCATACGAGAGCGGGGGCCGCGAGCGCACACGCGCCCGCGGCCCCCGCCGCGTTCAAACCCGGAACGCCCCGCGCAAACACGCGCGGAACGAGTCCAGGCCCTCAAGATAAGAAATTAAGCTTCCGGCTTCATGAGCGGGAACAGAATCGTCTCGCGAATACCGGGCTGACGCACCACGGTACCCGGACGCTCCGGATCCTGGTCGCCCGCCAGCAGCATAATCAGACGATCGATGCCCAGACCAATGCCACCCATCGGGGGTGCACCGTGCTCCAGGGCGCGCAGGAAGTCCTCGTCCAGCTCCATCGCCTCATCGTCACCGGCAGCAGCCAGCAGCGACTGGGCGGTCAGACGCTCACGCTGAATCACCGGGTCAATCAGCTCGGAGAACGCGGTACCGCGCTCCATGCCGCCGATAATCAGGTCCCAGGCCTCAATCAGCGGCTCACCGGAACGGTGCGGGCGGGCCAGCGGCTGAGCGCTCGGCGGGTAATCGTACACGAAGGTCGGGTTCACCAGGGTCGGCTCGACAATCTCGCCGAAGAGCTCGATGACGAGCTTCTCTGCGTCCCACTTCGGGTCGATATCAACCTCGTGCTTCTCGGCAATCTCGCGCAGAACGGACGCGTCGGTCTCCGGGGTAATCTCAACACCCACGGCCTCGGACAGGCCCGGGTACACGCCAACCCACTTCCACTCACCGAACAGGTCAATGGTGCCGTTCTCAGTCTCAATACGCTCGGTACCGACGGCCTTGGCGCAGCTCTGGATAATCTCCTTCATGCGCTCGGCCATCACGAACTGGTCGGCGTACGCCTCGTAGCACTCCAGGGTGGTGAACTCGGGGCTGTGAGTCGAGTCGACGCCCTCGTTGCGGAACACGCGACCAATCTCGTACACGCGCTCAATACCGCCCACCACGGCGCGCTTGAGCGGCAGCTCGGTCGCGATGCGCATGGTCATCGGCTGGTCGAAAGCGTTCAGGTGGGTGCGGAACGGACGAGCCGTCGCGCCACCGTGAATCAGCTGCAGGACCGGGGTCTCAACCTCAACGTAGCCGTGCTCGTCCAGTACGCGGCGCACGGTGCGGGTAATCAGGGCACGCTTCTTCACCAGCTCGCGGGCCTCCTCGCGCACCATCAGGTCCAGGTAGCGCTGGCGCACGCGGGTTTCCTCGTTCAGGTCCTTGTGCAGAACCGGCATGGGGCGGATAGCCTTCGAGGCCATCTTCCAGTCGGTCACCATGATCGACAGCTCACCGCGGCGAGACACAATCACGCGGCCGGTCACGAACACGTGGTCACCCAGGTCAACCAGGGACTTCCACTCGGCCAGGGACTCCTCGCCCACCTCAGCCAGCGACAGCATCGCCTGGATGCGCTTACCCTCGGTACCGCCCTGCAGGGTCGCAAAGCACAGCTTACCGGTGTTACGAACGAACACCACGCGGCCGCCCACGTGCACCACGCGGTCGGTCTCGTCGCCAGCCTTCAGCTCGCCGGACTCCAGCTTCGGGTCGTACTCGGCGCGCAGATCCTCGATGTGGTTGGGCTCCACACGGTTACCCTCGGAATCCAGCAAGCCCACCGGGTATGCCTCACGACCCGACTCAATCAGCTTCGCGCGCTTCTCCAGGCGAATCTGCATCTGCTCGGACATATCAGCAATCGCCGGTGCGGCGTGGTGCTCAGTGCTCACGGTGATACCTATCTGTGTAGTGTGTTGGGAAGTCTCTAAACGAAATTCAGCGAACGCTTAGCGCAGGTCCATGTTGTCAATCAGGCGGGTCGGGCCCACATACGCGGCGACCAGGGCCAGCACGCGCTCCGAATCCTCGGTCGGCTCGCCGAAAGTCATCGGGTCGACCAGTTCCAGGTAATCGAGGCGCACGCCCGGGGTGGAGTTGATGCGCTCGCGCGCGCCCTCCAGGTCAATCTCGTGGAAGCCGCGGTTCAGCGAGTTCTCGCGCAGCATGGCCAGGGTGCGGGAGAGCACCAGAGCCGATTCGCGCTCCTCATCCGACAGGTAGCCGTTGCGCGAGGAGAGGGCCAGGCCGTTATCGTCGCGCACAATGGCCACGGGGCGCAGGGTCACGTCGTGGTTGAAGTCGTGAACCATGCGCTGAATCAGGATGTACTGCTGGGCGTCCTTCTGGCCGAAGTACGCGTTCACCGGGTGTGAGCCGGCGGCGGGGCGAATGATGTTGAAGAACTTATTCACCACGGTCAGCACGCCGTCGAAGTGTCCGGGGCGAGTTGCGCCCTCGAACTTGGTGCCCAGCTCGCCGCTCGAGATGCGGATCAGCGGGTCGCCGTCGGGGTACATCTCCTCCACCGAGGGGGCGAAGATGATGCTCACGCCGGCGGCACCAGCCAGCTCGGCATCGGCCTCAAGGGTGCGCGGGTACGCCTCGTAGTCCTCGCCGGGGCCGAACTGCAGCGGGTTCACAAACACAGAGGCGACAACAACATCGTTCTGCTCGGAAGCGCGGCGCAACAGGGTGGCGTGGCCATCGTGGAGGGCACCCATAGTGGGCACGTAACCCAGGGTGGCGGTACGGTACTGAACGTCAGTGCCGTTCTGCTCCGCCTCGAGGCGGGCAGCACGGTCCAGGGCGTCCTGCGCGGTGGCCAAAGCCTGCGCGATAGCGGTGCGGAACTCCGCAATGGTGGTCACGACGCGGGGCATCGAAGTCTCAGTCATGACGAGAACTCCTTGTTTTCGGGGGCAGAATCGTCGGTGTCGCCGGTGTACTCCACGTTCGCGGAAGGTTCCACCAGGCTTTCGATCCGTTCCAGTTGTTCATCGTTTAACAAACCTCTATTATGCGCCCTTTTTGCGGTCGCATGCGCCAGAGCGGCGTAAGAGTCTGTAATATCACCTGTTTTTTCTCCCTGTGCATACTCGCCGAGCGCCCTCATGTGGGCGGCCACGGTACCCGCATCGCCGCGCGCAACGGGACCGGTTAGGGCCCCTTCGCCGCTTGCGAGCGCGTTATCCACGGCCGCGCGGACCAGCGGACTCATGTAATGGGCCGGGTCCTCAATGCCGATGGATGCGAGCATCTGCTGAGCCTGGCCCAGAATCGTCACGAGGTGATTCGAGGCGTGGGCCAGGGCTGCGTGGTACAGGGCTCGGTCGGCTTCGGCCACGTGGACGGGCTCGCCACCCATCTCAACCACCAGGGCCTGCGCGATGGGCAGGAAGGGGGCGGGGCCGGTCACCGCGAAGCTCGTGCCGTTCAACCGCTGCAGGTCCATGGACAGGCCCGTGAAGGTCATGGCCGGGTGAATGGCCAGGCCAATGGCGCCCAGGGCCGTTGCGGGGGCGAAAACCTCCGTGCCGTGACGGCCGGAGGTGTGCACCAAAAGCTGACCGGCGGTGATGCTCCCGGAGGAGGCCAGGTAGGTGATGAGGCCCGGCAGCTCGTCGTCGGGGACGGCCAGAATCAGCAGTTCGCTCCGTTCGGCAATCTGTTCCACCGGAAGCAGTGGCACATCGGGGAGCAGCATCGCGGCGCGCTCCCGGGAGGCCTCGGACACCGCGTGAACACCCACAATCGTGTGCTCGCAGGCGCGCAGGGCCGCGCCGAGGACGGCGCCAACCTTCCCGGCTGAAATGATTCCGATGCCCAAACGGGCGGGTTTTGAATGGTGTACCACGGTTCTTAAGTATATTCGCCCGCACCGGGTGGCGCCTCCGGGTGGTTTACGCCTGTGGATAACCCGGCCGCGCGTCAGGCGGTGGAGAGCCGCTGAGGCGGCGCAGACGGCGCGAGGCCCGCCCGCACCGAGTGGTGCGGGCGGGC
>NZ_KV795249.1:0-23568 GCF_001808955.1 Rothia sp. HMSC078H08 | reverse complement strand
CCGCACCGAGTGGTGCGGGCGGGCCTTGCCGGTTGAGGTTCCGGCGCTAACGTGCCTCGGGCACGCGGTAGTAGGCGCGGGTACCCTCCAGGCGCTCCGTGAGGGTCGAAGCGATAATCAGGCTCGTGCGCGGCGGCAGGTGCTTCATGGTGGTGCTCACCGGGCCCTTCGCAACGTCGAAGCGCAGGGTGGCGCATCCGCACGCACGCTCGAGCGGGCCCTGAGTCCAGCGCACGCCCAGCACGCGCCGCACCGGCAGCACCGACAGCCTGCGCACCAAGAAGCCGTTACGGATCAGCAGCAGATCGCCGCGGGCGTGCTCCTCGATGTTCGCGTCAGGGCGCGAGGAGGCGGGGCTCTGAGCCCCCTGCGCGGAGGCGTTAATGCTGGTCAGGCCCTTAATGTGCAGGGTGAGCGGGTCAAGCCAGCGGGCCGTGGACGGCACCTGCAGCATCTGCGGGGCACCGGGCACCTGTCGCTTCTGGGAGCTGCGCGCCGCGGCCATGAGCACCTGCGCCTGCTGCTCGTCCAGCCCCGGCAGGAGCAGACGCAGCACCGCGGCGGTCTCGCGTGCATTGCCCACCGGCAGGGCCACGTTGCGGGTCAGCCCGCCCTGATCGGGCCTGTCGATACCCACGCCGGCGATGGTCATCTTGATGCGGTACCAACCGAACATCTTCCAGAGAATCGACTGCTCAACCTGAACCGCCTGCACGCGCTCCGGCAGCACGTTCTGCGTGTGGGTTCCGGTGAAGCCGTAGCGCAGGGTGAGGGCCCCGCGGTCACCGCAATAAATCCTGAACCGCGCGGAGTTATCGAAGCGGGCCCACAGCGCACCCGCGTAACCGATGAGCGGCGCGCCGAGGCTCGGGAGGGCAAACATCGGGATGTACAGCGGGCTGATTCCACTGAAAATTGCCGTGATAATTGCGCTCACGCCCATGACGATGACCAGCGGGATAACCCACACGAGGTTCTCCAGCAGAATCGACATGATGAGGGTGCCGGTCGAGATGCGGAAGGCCACCGCACCCTCGGGGTTACCGGGTTCGGGGAAGTTTCCGGCCGGAGCGGGCGAAGCGGCGGGGTAGGCCGAGGAAGCCGAGTCGGACTGCGCAGGATGAGGCTGCGAGACGCCGGGCTGGGGCACGCTGGACTGGGATACGCCGGGCCGGGGCGCACCGGACTGAATCGAGGGAGCAGGCTGAGCCGGGGATGCAGGCTGAGCCGAGGGGGCAGAGGAAGCCGCGCCCGAGGGGAGCGGCGCATCCGACCGGTAGCCGGCCCGGGCTCCCCTGCCCTGAGCCCGCAGAATCGAGATGCTCTGCAGAGCCGCATGACGCAACCGGGTGGCCTTCGCCCGCGACAGGTACTTGATGTGCAGCGCCTCGCCGGAGCCGTCCGCAACCTCAAAACGCAGCTCCGACAGGCCCAGCAGGCGCGCCACCAGCGGACGGGAAATATCCACGCTCTGCACGCTCTCCAGGCGGATCGTGCGCTCCTTCTTGAAGAAGATACCGCTGCGGCGGTGAATCGCCAGCTCATCCAGGTGATAGCGGGTGAACCACCATTGAAGCGAGCCAGCAAACAGAACCAGCACCAGAACGACGAAGCCAATCAGCTGCGAATACGTCGCGCTGAAATAGCTGTCGTCCTCGTTGAACACCTGCGTCAGGCGCGTGCCCCACTCGTTCGGCGGGGTGGTCAGAATATTCAGAATGATGCTCTGAAAGAAGCCGAAGGCCAGCAGAATAATGAACCACAGGTTCATGATGAACGTGCGGATATCGGCGCGCCACCACGTCTGTTCCTGCGGACCGCCGGGGCCGCCCACGCCCTGGCCGCCCGGCGCGCCACCGCTCGGGACGTTATTGTTCGGAACGGGCGCGCTCATTACAGGGCCGCCATTCGCTCATCGGCGCGGCGCACCAGCTCGGCACGGACCGCATCCACGATGTCGTTCGGGACGCCGTACACCACAACCGTGCCGGCGGCCTCACCGGCGGTGCGCACCGTCAGACGCGACACCCCGCTGAGACGCTCGAGCGGTCCCGAATCGACGTCAACGTACTGGATGCGCCCGTACGGAATCGAAGTGATGCTGCGGAAAACCAGGCCGCGGCGGGTCATGAGGTGGTTGCTCTCCAGCGCGTAGGCCAGGGCGCGGGTGCGGCGCGGGGTGGTGAGCAGCCACCAGCCGCCCCAGAACACCGCAACGAGAGCCACCAGCACACCCAGGATGCGCATCCACAGGGGTCCGTCGGTCAGAACCGCGAGTGCATCCAGGCCCAGCCCCACCAGCAGCACCGGCACGAACGCGGCCACGGTGTGGATGAAGCGAACCTTCAGGTAGCCGGGGGCCGCGGGCTGCCACTGCGGGTCGGGTGCGGCCTGCCGGGGTGCAGGCCCGCCCACTCCGGGCAGGCCCAGGGGGACCCCGGCGGGTCGTGCGGTCGGTACGCTCGGCGCGGGGGTCTGTCCCGGGCCGCCGCCCTGCGGCATGGGATTCTGAGAATAATTGTTCGATTTAGGAGCCGGCATAGGTTCCTCCCTCTCGCGACTTCACGGAACCGGAGGGAGAATCGTCCTCGTCCTCCCCCGGCGGAATACGACAACAATGCTGCGCCCACAGGCCGGCCGCCAGCAGCGCAACGCTACAGACCAGGTTCACCACGACCTGCCAGAAAAGCGCAGACAGACCGCGGGCAGGCGCCACCGTCAGGTGAAAACCAAAGATTGCGGCACACACACCCGTCAGCAGGGAACCCGTCAGAATCGAACCCTGCGCATAGGCCAGGGCACGCGCAGCCAGAATCGGACCCATGTGCGGTGCCTTCTCGCGCGTCCGAATACGGCGATACCGCGCCACCTGCACCCCCAGCCACACCGCGCCGGCGGCCACGAGCAGGCACACCAGCCCGAGCATCCACGAGAAATGCAGCTCGCTATGACCGGCGTTCACCAGCACCGCGTGCACCAGCACGGTCAGCGCCGCGGCGCCTATCGCCGTCCAGAGCACCGCCGAATACCGGAGGGGTTTCATGGTGTTTCCTTTCGGTCGGTTCCTCTGCCTTCCAGAGTGCCACATTTAGGGGCCAACGGACAGGTTCATTTCACGCATATAACGAATTGCGTCCTCGCCGGCGTCCTCGTGGGTCAGGTTGAGGTCGCGGGAAAGCTCCGCAACGCTCACCGGCACGTAGGTTACGGCGCCCCCATCGCTGCGCGCCACCAGCAGGCGCGCCTCCGGATCCATACGCGCCCACGGCGTCAGCACAAAAGCCCGCTCGTGCGCGCGCGGGTGCGGCAGAGTCAGCACCGGGTCATCAGAGACGGTACCCTCGTAGTCAATCACGTCAATATCGAGGGTGCGCGGGCCCCAGCGCACCAGACGCTCGCGGTGATGCGCCGCCTCCACCGCGTTGCACAGCTTCAGCAGCTCGTAGGGGCTCAGCTCGGTCGACACCTCAATCACGGCGTTCACGTAGTCCGGCTGACCCTCCGGCCCACCCACCGGAGCGGTACGGTACAGCGGCGAGACCCGCAGGATGCGCACGCCCGCCTCCCGAAGGTCGACGACGGCACGCTCAATGGTGCTCTCGCTCTCGCCCAGATTTGAGCCCAGCGCCAGCACGGCGCGATGGGCGGAAAGCGGCCTGAGCGGCATCGTTAGCACCTCCCTTCGGTACCGGGCATGGCGGCCTGCAGGGACTCGGGAATACGCTCGCGGAACACGCTCACCGCCACGTTCTCGAAGGGAACGGTGATGGGGGCCTGCGGCTTGGAGACCTTCACCTCCACCGCGTCGATGCGCGCGAACTCGGAGAGAATCCCCTCGGCAATCCGCACGGCGAGCGTCTCGATCAGGTCAAGCGAGCCGAAGACGATTTTTTGGTGAATCAGCTCGGCCACCTGCGCGTAGTTCGTGGTCTTTTCCAGGTCATCCCCCGCGGCGGCGTCCGCGAAGTCGGTGTAGAGCGTCGCGTCGACGGTGAAGGGCTGACCGTCACGCTTCTCAAAGTCGAGAACGCCGTGGAAACCCACGGCGGTGATGCCACTAAGCGTGATGCGGTCGTGGTGGGCGTAGGCCGAATTCGGCATGGAGTCTCCTCAGTGGTTGGTTGTAGCGGGTACCCGGCGCGTGAGCCGAGCCCCGTGAGGTGCATAGGGGGGCGGTACCTACATGACGGCGCGCAGCGCGGAGGCAATAGTCACCGCGTCCACGCTAGCGGGCACGTCGTGCACGCGCACCGCCCACACGCCGCGCGCCGCCACCAGGGCGGTCACCGCCGCAGAGGCTGCCGCACGATGCTGAGCCGGGCGCGGCTCCGACAGCGACTGCCACAGTTCGCGTTCAGCCTCACCCGCATCGGTTGCGGTGAAACCGCTCGCGTTCAGGCGCTCGGCCAGCGCCATATCCGCCGCAGTCAGGGCGTTGGCGATAAAACGCTTGCGGGAACCGGCAATGAGCAGGCGGTGCCCCAGACCCTGTAGCTCGTCAATGGCGGCGAGCAGCTCCCAATCCTGCATGCCGCCCTTCGCGAAGCCCAGACCCGGGTCAAGAATCAGGTTCTGCGGCAGCACACCGGCGGCGAGGAAACGCTCGCGCAGGCCGGTCAGCTCCTCCACAACCTCGGTGACCACGCCGCGCGGGTACTCCGCCAGGCTGTCCATGGTCTGGGAGGTGCCGCGGGCGTGCATGAGGATGTACGGCACCTGCAGTTCAGCGGCGGTTTCGATCATTTCATCGCTCACGTTCAGACCGGACACATCGTTGATGATGTGCGCACCGGCGGCGATGGCGGCGCGGGCGGTCTGCGGGTTCATGGTGTCAACGCTGATGGTGGTGCCCATCTGCGCGACTGCCTCGATGACGGGCAGGATGCGGCGCTGCTCCTCCTCCACGCTGATGCGCACGGCACCGGCGGGGCGGGTGGACTCACCGCCAATGTCGATAATGGAGGCGCCCTCGGCAATCATGCGGGCGGCATGGGCGATGGCGTCGGTGGTGGCGTAGTGCTGGCCGCCGTCGCTGAAGGAGTCGGGGGTGACGTTCAGGATGCCCATGACGAGGGTGCGCTCGGTGGCGAGCGCATCGCAGGGCAGGGGTGCGGCGGCGGGGTGGGGGGCGGTGTCTTCGGTCATGGTTTTAATCCTACCGAATCTGCCGAATGACACAGCGCGCCATATTTGCATATGGCATACCGATTTGGGGGTATCCTGGGAGGGTATGCTCTGCCTGCGTCACAGCGGTGTGGGTTGGGCACCTCATACACATACATACTCTAGGAAGTGACTCATCGTGAATTTGAAGACCGGCGCGTGGATTTTGTCCCTGATCGCGATTGCTTCGCTGTTCGTTATTGTTCTGGCCGAGAACGCTCCCGCGGTCCGCTGGATTGCTTTCGGTTCTGCAACCGGCTGCGGCTTCATCGCCCTGGGCCTGATCGTGACCCTCGCACTGGGCTGGGACAACAAGAACGAGGGCTAAGGCTCTTCGAGCCTTCTAAAGGCCCGGAACGGCGCTAAGCACCGGTTGGCTCTAGAGGGGGGCACAACCGTACGACAAAAGGGGCGGAGGTGAAAACCTCCGCCCCTTTCAGCGTGTCTATAAGCAGTGAAGATTTTAGCTCCACAAACGGGTTTCTTCCCAACCTTGCGGTATGCCCATAGCCCGCGATACATCAACCCCAGGAACGGAAATATCAGGACGTTCCTTCAGAATCTGCGTCAGAGATTCCGTATCCCCAATTCCGCCCTTGTCCATCAGATATTTGAGGAGAGTGAGCATTCCGAAAGTCTTACACATCTTATGGTTCTCTTCAGCCTGCGGCACACCAAATAGGTCAACAACCTCACGGATTTCAGGGCTCTCAACTCTTCCACCTCTCAACACACGCGGTAAGCGAGGCTCTGGGTGCAGCTTATTGTAGAACCTACTTTGATGCGCACAAATATTGCGCATTACCCGCAGCGAGTTAATCCAGGTTTCCAATTGGGGGTCAGTACAGCCCAAGGCTTTCGCGATATCTCGCCGGATATTTGCCGGAGAGACCAAATACAGATTCTGTAGAGCCCCCAAATCTAGAACTTCCACCACAACCCACACGGGCAACTTCCCGCCGTATTGTTCACGGTGATGCTTCACGAATTCCTCTTCAGAAGTACGAATAAGCTGTTCACTTTTTCTCGTAAATCTGTTCCAAGCAGTGCGCCTTTTACTACCTTGAAGGTCGCACTGAGTTTCATCCTCGTATATGAGTGGATCCACTGCCCCCAGTAAATTCCCTAGGCGGGACCGCAAATACACCTCAAACTGCGAGAAATACGAAAACGCAATAGACCGAAGATTACGGTCATATTCATACAGGGCCACGATATCTTCAAAGACGGTTCCGGGCACGAAAGTATCCGAGCGCTGCCCGCTTCCCGCAGGCCGCCGGAACGAATAGTAGTAACCACTCAGCCGATAGTAACTAACACGCTCAAGGACGTGAACGGCATGTTCTTGAGAACCTACGAGCATGCCTCGCTGCCGCAAGATTCCAACCTGCTGTTCATATGTTTTAAATGGTTTTACGATTGGAGACATACACTATACACCACTTGATATCGTTTCATCATTGGAACTCTTTAATAATATCAATATAAGGATATTAAGGGTATAACTACACGGTATGTAAGCCATCTCTGCCTTGCTAAGGTCATCGCTTAAAAACGATGACCGGCTCCAGACCCCTGATGGGTGGAACCGGCCGCGGTTACTTTCGCTCCTGAGGAGGAGAGGAACAGTCATGTATTCATTAACAACGGTACGTGAAGAGCGCTGTACGTAGCATTGATAAAAAGAAGACCGGTCCTGTACTCCCGAAGGAGTGGTGCCGGTACTAGTGGTACTACTCTACAGCTGATGACGCCCTCTACGCAAGGGCACTCGTCATGCGGCCCAACACATGCGACCGCACAGCGCAGGGGTATAGCGCAAGGGGGCAGGATTCCTTAGAATCCTGCCCCCTGGCGTATAGCTATATGCTCATTGCATGCGCTTAGCGCTGCGAGAAGATCAGGCTCATCGCCTCCGCACGGGTTGCGCCGTTCATCAGCGCACCGCGCACCGCGCTGGTCACGGTCTTCGCGCCCGGCTTACGCACACCGCGCATCGACATGCACATGTGCTCAGCCTCAATCACCACAATCGCGCCGCGCGGGTTCAGATGCTCCTCCAGAGCCTCCACCACCTGGGTGGTCAGACGCTCCTGCACCTGCGGGCGGCGGGCGTACATCTCCACCACGCGGGCGAGCTTGCTCAGGCCGGTGACCTTGCCGTCCGGGCCCGGGATGTAACCCACGTGCGCCACGCCGTGGAAGGGCACCAGGTGGTGCTCACAGGTCGAGTAGAACGGGATGTCCTTCACGAGCACCATCTCGGAGTGGGCGATATCGAAGGTCGTACCCAGAATCTCGCCGGCGTCCTGGTGCAGGCCCGAGAAGAACTCCGCGTAGGCACGCGCCACGCGTGCCGGGGTCTGCTGCAGACCGTCGCGATCCGGGTCCTCACCGATCGCGAGCAGAATCTCGCGCACAGCCGCCTCAATACGCGGCTGGTCGACGGCGGTCTTAGCCTCGCTCATTCTCTGCTCCATTCTGGTTCGGGGTGCCATTCTCCGGGCGTTGTACCGGAGGCACGGGGTAGTTCGGGTACTGCTGCGGCGGCATGGCGACCGTCGGGTCGGCATCCGGGTCGGCTGCCGGTGCTACCGGGGCCTGGGGTGCCTGCTGAACGGGCTGAGTCGGTGCCTGCGGGGCAGATGCCGCGGGGGCAGCCGAGGTTGCAGGAGCAGCAGGGGCTTCGGCCTTCTGCGCCTCCTGAGCCAGCTCGCTCGGAGCCTTCACCGGCGGAATGTCGGTGCGCTCGCGGGTCGGCTTGGAGTACCAGTACTCGCGCTCGGGGCGCTTGCGAACGTCCTTGAAGATCTCGGCAATCTCGTGCTCGAGCAGGGTTTCCTTCTCGAGCAGGGCGAAGGCCAGGCGGTCCAGCACGTCGCGGTTCTCCAGCAGAATCGCGAACGCCTCATCGTGCGCCTGCTCCAGCAGGGCACGAATCTCAGCGTCCACCTTGGCCGCAGTCTCATCCGAGTAGTTGCGGGCCGAAGCGCCACCGCCACCGAGGAACGGCTCGGTGTCCTCGCCGCCAAGTTTAACGGAACCAATCACGGAGCTCATGCCGTAATCGGTGACCATCTTGCGGGCGGTGTCGGTTGCCTTCTGAATATCGTTGGACGCGCCGGTCGAGGGGTCGTGGAAGACGATCTCCTCCGCCGCACGGCCACCCATCGCGTAGGCCATCTGGTCCAGCAGCTCGTGGCGGGTCGTGGAGTACTTGTCGTCCTGCGGCATGACCATGGTGTAACCCAGGGCGCGGCCGCGCGGAAGAATCGTAATCTTGGTGACGGGGGCGGAGTTGCGCAGTGCCGCCGCGACCAGGGCGTGGCCGCCCTCGTGGTAGGCGGTGACCTTGCGATCGTGCTCGTTCATGATGCGCGAGGAACGCTGCGGGCCGGCCATCACACGGTCGATGGCCTCGTCGATGGCGCGGTCGTCAATCACGTTGCCGTTATCGCGGGCGGTCAGCAGGGCCGCCTCGTTCATGACGTTCGCCAGATCGGCACCGGTGAAGCCGGGGGTGCGCTTCGCAACCTGCGCCAGGTCCACGGTGTTGGCAATGGGCTTGCCGGCGGCGTGCACGCGCAGAATCTGTTCGCGGCCCTTCATGTCGGGGGCGTCCACACCAATCTGGCGGTCGAAACGACCGGGACGCAGCAGCGCCGGGTCGAGCACGTCGGGGCGGTTCGTTGCCGCAATGACGATGACGTTCGAGTTGCCGTCGAAGCCGTCCATCTCAACCAGCAGCTGGTTCAGGGTCTGCTCGCGCTCGTCGTTACCGCCGCCCATACCGACGCCGCGGCGACGGCCAACAGCGTCAATCTCGTCAACAAAGACGATGGCGGCGGGGTCGCTCTTCGCTTCCTTGAACAGGTCGCGCACGCGGGACGCACCCACACCCACGAACATTTCAACGAAGTCAGAGCCAGAAATCGAGTAGAACGGCACGCCAGCCTCGCCCGCCACAGCCTTGGCGAGCAGGGTCTTACCGGTGCCGGGAGGGCCGTACAGCAGAACACCCTTGGGGATCTTTGCACCCAGGCGGGTGAACTTTTCGGGTTCAGCCAGGAACTCGCGGACTTCTTCCAGTTCGGCGAGCGCCTCGTCCACGCCGGCGACGTCGCTGAAGCGAACCTCCGGCTTGTCCTTGGTGAACTTCTTCGCGCGGGACTTGGAGAAGCTCATGACGGAGGAGCCGCCTCCGACTCGTCCCATCAGGAACCAGAAGAGCACACCAAAGAGCAGAATCGGCAGCAGCAGGGACACCAGGGAGCCCAGGAAGCTGTGCTCAACCGGCTGGTCCGTGTAGCTTTCCAGCTCGGCGGATTCCATTGCCTTAGCAACTTCGTCGCCGCGGGGCTGCACGTAGTAGAAGCGCACCGACTTACCGTAGTTGTCGTTGCCCTTCTTGTAGTCGTCCTTAAGCTGCAGCTCGACGCGCTGGTCGCCGTCGTAAATCTTTGCGCTCTTGACCTGGTGGTCGTTGAGCAGCTGAAGACCGACGTTGGTGTCCACCTGACGCGAGGGCTGAGTGAAGAAGGAGGCCATGAGGAAACCCAGCATGACTACGATAGCTGCGCCCGGGAAGAACCAGGAGCTATGAATCAGCTTCTTCAGGAAGGCCTCCGAGCCTTTCTGCGGAGTATTGGGGTTTTGCGCCAATGCTTTGTCCTTACGTTGCGGCTGTAACCCGTTGGGGTGCGGCATGCCTGCCGGAACACCCAACGGTGCAACCTTAAATGTACCCTACCCCGGCGGGCGGCTAGGTACCGGGCTTCTCTATTTCACCTGCGGGCTAAAGGGTTGTAGCACTCGGCGGGGGTGAAAGTGCATCTTCTGCGCCGGGTATCTGCGGCGGCTGGTACACCGGCGGCGGCCCGTCTTGGCGGATGCGCCTCCCGCCTCCACGTACATCCACCGTCGGGTACAGCAACGCCCCGCTCCCCCACAAGCGTGAGGAGGCGGGGCGTCACCACCTACAGCATGGTTGCCGAGGTGAAAGGCTTAGGAGTAAACGTGCGGGTGCAGGGTTGCGACGCAGTCCAGGTTGCGGTACTTCTCAGCGAAGTCCAGGCCGTAACCAACAACGAACTCGGGCTCGATGTCCCAGCCGACGTACTTGACCTCAACGTCAGCCTTGACGACCTTGGGCTTGCGCAGCAGGGTGCAAATCTCAACGGAAGCTGCACCGCGAGAAATCAGGTTCTGCTGCAGCCATGCCAGGGTCAGGCCGGAGTCAATAATGTCTTCAACGATCAGGACGTTGCGGCCTACCAGGTCGGTGTCCAGGTCCTTGAGGATACGCACAACGCCGGAGGACTTGGTGCCGGAACCGTAAGAAGAAACAGCCATCCAGTCCATGGTGTAGTGGCCCTTGAGAGCGCGGGAAAGGTCAGCCATGATCATGATGGCGCCCTTGAGAACACCCACCAACAGCACGTCCTTACCGGCGTAGTCTTCGTCGATGCGCGCCGCCAGTTCGGCGACCTTCGCGTTAATCTCTTCCTTGCTGAAGAGAACGTTCTTAATATCGTCCTGCACGTCGATAGCCTGCACGATGTATTCCTTCGTATCTTTAGACGCTCTGCGCCTCCGCCGGGGGCCCCGGGTGCGGGGTTTCATGCCTTCCCACAGCGGACAATGTGGATGGTGTTCGCCTTAAGTATGGCTTAAAACGGCGCCGCGGCGCACCTCACCACGCAGATAGTGTGTGCTGAGGGGGCTCCGCGGGCACCTAGCTGGGTACCTAGTTAGGGTCGAGTTGGCACTAATACGAGCACGTCCAGGCGTTCACCGGTTGCCGGATGCACAATTTTGCGGCGGCGGTACGCGCTCACGTGACCGGGCATCTGAACGGGCCCAGCTACCGCGTATTCGGCGGTGAAAGAGTCCAGCGCCTGCAGTCGCTCGAAGCCCGGATTCTCTCCCCCGGCTGCCTTGCAGGCGGTCGCAAGCACACGTAGGCGAAGCGCCGGATGCAGCTCGGCGGTGCGCACGCGGTCAAGCAGCACGGCGTCTTCACGTTCGATGCCGCGCACGGCGGTTCCGGCGGGCAGGAGCGCCTGCTTGTAGGCGGCCCGCGCCTGCTCGTCGAGGTATTCGGCGTCCGGGCCCGCTACGGAGGCGGTACGCGCCAGGGAGCGGGCGACGTCCCCGCCGAGGTGCTCCTCCAGGTAGGGCAGCACGCTGTGGCGGATGCGGGCACGCATGAGGGACTGGTCGGTGTTGGTCGGGTCAATCCAGGGGGTGAGGGTTTCGGCGTCGCAGATGTCGAGCATGTCGGCGCGGCGCAGGCCGAGGAAGGGCCGCAGGTAGGTGACGCCCTCTTCGACGCGCACGGGCGGCATGCCCGCCAGGGAGCGCGTGCCGGAGCCGCGACTCAGGCCGAGCAGCACGGTTTCTGCCTGGTCGTCGAGGGTGTGGCCGAGCAGTACGGCGCGGGCGCCGGTGGCTTCGACGGCTTTCTCAAAGGCGGTGTAGCGGGCGGTACGTGCCGCCATTTCGGGGCCCATGTTGCCGACGGGAACCTGCACTTTTTCGGTGATGACGGGGTGAAGCCCCAGGTCGGTGAGGGTCTGTGCGGTCTGCGCGGCAACCTCGGCGGAGCCTTCTTGCAGGCCGTGGTCGACGATGACGGCACCTACGCGCACGTCGCCGCGGCGGGCGAAGTGCGCGGCAATTGCCGCCAGGGCGAGGGAGTCGGGGCCGCCGCTGCAGGCAACCAGGAGCAGGGGCAGGTCGGCGGCGTCCGGGGTGGAGGTGGTGCGGGAGCGTCCGGTGGCTTTGATGCTTCCGGCGCCGAGGAGCTTTTCGAGGTCGGCGGCGAGGTAGCGGCGGGCAGTGCCGACGGCGGGGTGCAGGCGTCCTGCGCGTCCATTCTGCATGGTGGTTCCTTTATAGAAATTGCGAAGTATCTATGTAGGTAGATACTTCACGAGGAGAATTTAGAAATAACGAAGGCTCAAGAAGTCAGGAGTCTTAGGAGCGCGTATGAAGGTACTCTTCAAACTCGTCCTGGCGGCGTTCCAACTCTTTCTGCATGGCCTTGAACGGTGAGGCATTCGAGTTGAAAACATATCCCGGGGCGGCTCGGTCTGTGGGCCAGCGAACTGCTCGAGCCGCTTTGAGAGCACGAGCTAGAGCGTCTTTCTGCACCTTAGGCGGAAGACCGATAGTCTCTGCGAGAGCAAGCCAATCGTCAACAGTAATCTTCCAATCTTCGGGCGGCGAACCGTCACCGGGATTCGAATTATCTTTTCCGTTGACGCTAAGCGCCATGGATAGAGATTTAATGTGCACGAGCGAACAGGGGATGTCGTAGATAGGAGCTACTTCCCATCCACGGCGTCCCTTGAGGAGCGAGATATTTTTTGCGTGCAGGTCCCCATTGCCGGTCAGCCAAGCGTAGAGAAAATGCATGTAAAGATTCCTGCGGGCAATAGCAGGGGAAGCAGCAAGCTTCACCATTGCTTGAATGACACTTTCTGTTGTCACAGCAGGATTATCTTCTGTGTATTTCTCACCCGAAGGAACACCCAAAATCTGTGCGCCATCCTCCATAGCGATGCGTCCCCCAGAGGGTGTTCGGTCGAAACGGGAGACCATCAAACCTGATACGCCGTCTCGATCATAGACAAGCTCATGCTGAGCTACAGGAATCCCCATGAGTGCGGCCGCCGTGAGGTGGGCAGCTTCGTTTTCCACGAGCCCGGGCATGCGTTGCGGGCTGATTTTCAGAAGCGCATCGTAGCCAGCACCCGTCCAATGCACGGGCAGGGTTTTCATGACGGCACTGAGCTTTTCTTGAACGCCAGGCAGTCCTCGGCGGTCAACCGTGCCCATAAGTTCAGCAAAGGAAACGACCTCAGGGTTGTTCACCAATGCGGCAGGAGCGGTGTACAGTTCCCGCCCGTGCTCAATAATTTGCACATCGCCTGGAACGTCAGAACCAATCACCAGCAATAAGCCCAGGGTGTTGTTTTTGCTGATTTTTTTCTCGGAACTGACAACGTCGAGCCTATAGCCTTCGGGCAGAAGATTCTGAAAGAAAGGCGGAATTGATTCTGCGGTATATTCCGCGTTTAAAGGCAGGCTCGTGGCAATTGCCGGGCCTTTATAATCTGCCCGGTAGGTGAAATGAATCAGCCCGTTGGCGTCTCGCCTCAAATATGCGGCGAGAACACCATCTTTATAGACATCTGCCATAAGTTCATCTGTCATGGCTTTTCTCCAGGTTCTGTTTTCTATCGCAGTGTGCGGGAGGGGTTAGGTGAGGGGGTTGGTAATAGCCAGCTCAATGCCGAGCTCTTGGGCGACCTTGAGGACCGCACCAATTGACGGGCCGGGCAGCCCACGCTCAATATCGCGGATTGTTTTATCGCTGAGCCCGACCATCCACGCCAACTCCATTTGGGTGATTTTTTCGTACTTGCGGACGGCGCGAACCTGGGCACCAAATTCCTGCGCGAACCCCGTTGCGTCGAATGCCATGGGGTTTCCTCCTCACCGCTACAGAACCTCAATTTATACGAACTATTCTTCGCAATATGCCCATATTAGCACCCCAAGAAGCTCTCTGAGACTGTTTTCCGAAGAATAGTTCGGTTAAACACGCCTTTCCGGCACCCCCAAACACAGCCAAGGAACACAAAAAAGGGGGCGTGCCCACCGCCTCCAGCACGTACGAAAACTCGCACGAACCAGACGCAGGGAACACGCCCCCAGCAAGTCCTCCGCTCACCTGCCGCTAGGACAGCGACTGCAGACGAGCCACAATGGGCGCCAACTCCTCGTGGTAATCAAGAACCATGAGAGGAGTGAAAATAGTGGAGTACGAAACGTAATAGAAATCCGGTGTTTTATTGAAATCCCACCTCGTGTACCCGTCAGTGCGGAAGTGAATATCATACGCCCGGTCATCTTCTCCCTTCGCCAGCGCATGCTGATACACCCAGCTCATTGCTCGATGCAACTCGCTCCCCTCCTTAATGGGAGCAGCGCCCTTCTCCGCACGCACAGCATTCGCCTTATCCAGGGGCTCCAGGGTCACCTTGGGGCTACCCGCAGCACGATAAAGGAAGGTAAAGTAGGCGCCACGGCTCGCCGGAGTATCGTAGTGGAAGGAACCATCAGACCAACCAGCACTCAAGCCCACACGGGTCGCCCAAATAGCAACCTTATAACGCGCATCGCCCGGAGTCAGGTCGGTGTACGGGGACTTCTCCGGCAGGTTCTTCACCTCGGGTGAACCAGCCAGATGGTACAGGTGCTCCAGCAAGCGGCCACGCGAAATGGTCATGACCCCGTTCGGCAAATCCCACTCACGGGTGTTAATCAGCCCAACAACCTGCTTCTTCGTAATCAGGCCGGTACACTCCGCCCAATCCACACCGGTGATGTGAAACTTCCCATAATGCCCGTGCATGTCAAAACAATTAACATCGAATTCCAGCTCTTCAATAGGCTGTGCAGATTTCGGCTGAATGTATGCCGCCTGGGCCGCGCCCTGACCCATGCACCCCATAGCCAGCGCCAACAGTGCCGCCGCGCCACGGGTCGAAAGGTTTTTCTTCATTTTCTATCCTCGGTGAAAGGTGTGAGAACAAAAGAAGAGTGAATCCCTTTGAAGATACTCGGGATTCACTCTCCGCGCAATTATTTCAGAATGATTAAAATTTTATGTCATCTTTTTTATTTGAATCAATCTTACTATCTAGCGAGGTCCTCATGACCTTAAAATTAATATCAATATAGAAATTTCTCCAGGGGACACTGGAATCGTACTTAAAGAAAAGGTGCCGATCGTCATTTGAATCCAATTTATTACCATCACGAGCATTACGCGATGAACCAGCCACAATACTAATATCGTCCAGCTTATTCTCAAGATAAAATCCATAACGTGACGCCTGCCTATCGGATTTAGGATTAGCAGAACGCGGCGCAACAAGACGAGCTCCAGAAGCATTTCTGCTGATATACCAATTAGCCGCCTGATCCGTATGAGCTGCACCCCTTAAAGTGATTTTATCTTCATAGCTTGATGACTCACCCAAGCAGTTCATAAATTGATTATCTTTAAATCCAACAATCCATCCGTGTCCGCCGTTCTCCTGAGCAGTACATCCGATGAACATATTCCGTTCGCCAAAAACCGCCCAACCAGCGCCAGACTTCCTAAGATATTGATTCGTTGTATGATAGAGGTCGGAATCCGGCTTATTTCGAACAGCAAACCAGGCGGTACACGCCACAAATTTACATTGAGCCCCATATACCTCAATTGCCCCATGGTATCCGCCACCAAGATTGGCATCAGAGACCTCGACCATCACAAACTTATTATCCGCAGCTCCAGAGTTCGAACGCTCTTCTCTACGCTGAGCATGGCCCACCGGCTTTCCCACCAAGAGTCCTTGTCTGCGAGTTTTACGAATGCGTACCTTATCAACCTTCATAGCACGATCATGTTCACCCAGGATGGCAATTCCGACTGCCGTATCCCAGATTTCAACATTTGAAATAATGGGGGCAGCTTCAGGTTCATTAAAAATATCAAATCTTGTATGGACAATGATACCCGCAATATTACCCGGTATATATTGATCAGCAACATGCTTACCCTTCTTAATCTGATGTTCAAAAAATACTTTACGAATATTAGGATTCAAAAGATCAAGATTAGCACCACGAATAAACATATCTCGCACACCAAATCGCATTGGTGTATTTGTGCCCATATCACCCGTATAGGTATCGTACGACCCCATATGGAATACTCCCTGACACCCTATGTTATCACCATCGACATCTCTTACATCCTTTGGGTCTTTATTAAACCCAATGATTTGTGTGGAGAATCCATGCCCATACACCTCTACTCTGTCCTTGAGCTCAATAAAATCATTACTCACAAGATAGATTCCCGAGGGAATCTCGACAGAACCCCCACCGGGGACAGCAGCCACCGATTTAATGGCATTTTGAATTGCCGTCGCAGAGTCACTTGTTCCGGTTGGGTCCGCCCCAAAATCCAAAACATTAACATGCTTTGATTTTTTATAATCAACCATATCGCTTTCCTTTCTTAATCTGCATAGTGCGAATACAATCAAATAATTTGAACACTAACGCACTAATTCTTCTCTGAATGGATATACATCAAAATACTTTGATGTATTCTTCCGATATATCTGTGACAACCTCCTATCAATCGCCTCTTTTTACAGAGCAAGGCTTCTCCCGAATCTACATCTCTATAATTGCTCCATACTGACTTTATGAAGCAGGCATTGTGACACAGGTCAGCACCCCTCCCGGCGTTCTAACACTAATCCGATAGGAAGCCGACACAGTAGACCCGCCATATTCACTACGGCCCGGGAAATACATGCCAAAGTACCCTTGTTGCAGTAACTCTTCCGGTTGAGAAATATCCTCGCTGACTTCAAACTCCCATTCCCAGCGGTGAACTCGAACAAACGCATCACCATCTGCACCTAAAGATGCGTTTTCCTCCCCTTGGGAAACACCACAAAAATACTCGGCACTCTCTAATGAGGCACCACGCGAACGAATCATTCTCAGGCCCGATTCCCTACGCACCACCAGCGATGGTGCTGCTGGGTACCCCTCAGGAGAATGGCTTGTCAGCCCCATGGAACCCGGCTGCCAGCGATTCATCTGCACTATGTATTCTTGCGATCCGCTCAGTTGCTCAAGCTCAACCACAATCTGCTGACCCGAGGGAATTTTGGACAGCCATTGCCCCGTATCACGGTGAATATGGGGACGAATTACCTCATATAAGGCTGACTCTTCTTGATTCCCCATCAGTTCTATCGAGGGAAGCGCATGCACCCCAGCATAGGGGCCCGAAAAGGGAAGGAGCTGAAACCACAGAATGGCATTATCTGCACCATTAGTCGGCAACCACGCTTCACTAAGCGGGGCAACAGTACACCCATCTATTTGCTGGGGAGAACCAACAGGGTCCTGTACACCCCATGCATTGCTCTGAGGTGATACGAAGAAACTTACCAGGGCAAACGACGAGAGCCGGCACACTTGTCGGCGTGAAAGTTCAGACATCATAGTCCTTGAATTGAGTTGAGTGATGAAAATAGTGTGTGGCGTTTACGCTTCGTCGACGCTCTTACGCCCCACTCTTTCAACCCTACTCTGGAAATCTGCGTTTTCAAGCATTCAAAAGCCAATATTTCATTCTCATGCAAAATACATATCAATGTAAATCTAAAATTTATTATCCATTCACTTTAAACTTGAATATTTATGCAACCGTAACTTTAGAAATATCTTCAAAAAATTCTGAACTTGCAGAAATATTACAAGCCCCACCGCACAAAGTACTTGCTGAAATCGACCTCAACAAAGCCCTGGACAACGGCTCCGAGCACAAAAAGGGGCGTGCCCGCCGCCTCCAGCACGCACGAAAACTCGCACGAACCAGACGCAGGGAACACGCCCCCCCTAAAAACCGGGTGCACCTAACGGTGCGGCAGCTTAGTGACCCTCAGCTGCGAAACGGTCGATAGCCTCCTGGACCATCTTCTCAGCAGCAGCCAGATCCTCCCAGCCCTCGCCCTTAACCCACTTGCCGGGCTCCAGGTCCTTGTAACGCTCGAAGAAGTGCTGAATCTCAGCCTTCAGCTGCTCCGGAACATCAGCCAGGGACTTGATGTGGTCGTAGCGCTTGTCGGTGGGAACGCACAGAACCTTAGCGTCGCCGCCAGCCTCATCGGTCATGTTGAATACTGCAACGGGGCGGGACTCAACCAGCACGCCGGGAACAACGTCAACGTCCAGGATCAGCATTGCGTCCAGCGGGTCGCCGTCCTCACCCAGGGTGTTCTCGAAGTAGCCGTAAGCGGTGGGGTACTGCATGGAGGTGAACAGCACGCGGTCCAGGCGCAGGCGGCCGGTCTCGTGGTCCACTTCGTACTTCACGCGGGAGCCGCGGGGAATTTCAATAGTGACGTCGAGTTCCATCGGAACCTTCTTTCTCGTGAGTTAGAGTCACTTTCGCGGCGACTTCGGCGCGCAAGGTGCGAAAGTTAGGTGTTGAACTCACCCATTGTAACCCGTTCACGCACACCGAAACCGCGTATTCGGCGCCAAAACCAGCGTAATTTACCACGCGCACACCACTGTTAACGTTCCGCCTAGTCCCGCGCCCGCCAACGCGACCCGCCGCCGTGCCGGACAGGTCAGATAGGGTTCGTGAAGGGCGGGAGGAACGCGGCAGGAGTGTTCCAACACCGGCGCGTAAATTCGATAGGCACCCCATCCGCCCGCTATGCTCAAAAGATGCCTTCCAACAAGCCCAACACACAGACCACCACCCTCACCCGCCGCGCCGCCCTCACCCTCGGCGGCATGTTCCTCCTCACCGCCTGCGGATCCGCCGCAACCGAACAGAAACGCCCCGAAGGTTCCGCAAGCCCCAGCGGCAGTGCGTCCGGTACCGCCGAGGCGACCGCCTCCGCAACCCCGAGCGCTACGCCGAGCCTCGCGCCCGCACTGCCCGAAGCGGAACAGGGGCAGCTACGCAACGCCCTCACCGCGCTCTTCGCGGACGGCACCTACCCGCAGTACAGCCTGCTCGTCACCGGCATGGACGGCAACCTGCCCAGCATCAAGGCAACCACCGCACCCGCCGACCTGTACGCCGCCAACGCCGACACCGCGCGCGTGCCCGCCTCCACTTTTAAGGTGCTGACCCTGTTCGCACTCAACCACTACGCGAACCTGCAGGCGCGCCTGCGCACACGCGTCACCCGCGACTCCGCCGGACTGTACCTCATGGCAGGCGGCGACACCCTGCTCGGTGCGGGCGCCTCCAACCCGAAGCAGATCGTCGGACACGCAGGCCTGACCACCCTCGCCGAGCTGACCGTGAAGGCGCTTCTTCAGGGCGAGAAGCCAACCGCGGCGCTACCCGTCTACCTTGACGGCACCTTCTTCAGCGGCCCCGGCGTGAACCCCGGCTGGGATGACGCCGACGTGGCGTCCGGCCAAATCACGCCCATTCACCCCATTGCGCTCGAATCGCACACGGTGCCGGGCAAGTCCACCGCAAGCAACCCGGTACGCCCCGACGATGCGGCGGTTGCCGCCCAGCAGGCGTTCGTGGATGCGCTCAACACCACCGGCAAGGAGTCCGGCATGAGCTTCACCCTCGCGGAGCGCCGCACCGCCCCCGCGGAAGCGGTTGAAATCGCCGCGGTCGAGTCTGCAACCTTGCTGGAGCAGGCACAACAAATGATGCTCAAATCCGATAACGCCCTCGCCGAGGTGCTCGGCCGTTGCGCCGCCATTGCCGCAGGTAAGGAAGGTAGCGGCGAAGCGGCACAGCAGACCGTGCGCCAGGCACTCGTGGATGCCGGCGTAAACATTGAAAACCTGGTTCAGGCGGACGTGTGCGGCATGTCCTTGACGGACCGCGTGACCGCCCGAACCCTCGTGCAGGTTGTGGCTCTGCTGAATGCTGATGAGCATGCGGAACAGCTGATGAGCACGTTCCCGATCGCGGGCGTGAGCGGCACCCTGTCCGGTCGTTTTGGTGCGGCGAACGCCGTGCACGCACGCACTTTTGTGCAGGCGAAGACCGGCACCTTGTACACGGTGTCTTCGCTGTGCGGTGTGGCGACCCGACCCGACGGCACCCGCCTGATTTTCGCGATTATTCTGAACGATCTGGGCGGTGCGGATGCGCTGCCCGCCGCGAAGGAACGCGTGGACGCGGCGGCGGCGGCGATTGCGAACCGTTCGACTGCGCCGAGTGCTTCTGCCAGCCCCTCTGCGGTAGCGGCGAGCGCTTCGGCGGCGCCCGCGGCGGCAGTTTCTACCGCGGCCGCGGCGAGTGCAGTCTCCTAGTGTGTTCACCCGGATAGCCCCGAAAGCTCCCTAAATCATCCCGTGTAGGTTGATTTTCTGTAGTGTTTCACGTGAAACCTGAAAATCAACCTCTCGGGTGAGGGCAGCGGCAGGTGCCAATAGGCTCCTCAACCGGGACACATGCCCACTTACCCGGCAGGGTTTCACACCCGCCTTGTTTCTCTCTCCTCCAGCAGAAAAGTCACCATGGACCTTACCTTCACCCTCGCTGATCTGACCGCAACCTCCGCCTGCGAGATGCGGCTCTACACCGAGCTTCGGGAGCGTGCGCAGAAGCAGTCTGCCCACCCGACCCACGAGAAGTTGGAGCGCGCCCGCGAAGCGTACCGCGAGTGCCTGCGGGTGCTAACCGAGGGCGGAATGGTCGGCAGTGCAGTAGTCGGCAGTGGAGTAGTTAGCAGTGAGCATGCGGGCGGCACAGCGCACCCGGTGCCCCTGGTGGCGATCTCCGCGGCGGGGCTGACCTACACGGTGGAGCTCGACCGCCTCGACTGCCCGGCTACGGACAGCACCGCCGAGAGCAATACCGCCCGAATCGTCTGCACCCCGCACCTGGGTGAGGCGGCGCATCGGGCACTATTGCGCGGTGCCCTGGTGGGGCATCTGCTGACCGCCGGTGCCACTGAGAGCGCCACCGAAAGTGCCAAGAATGCGGTGCGCCTCGATCTCTGCCTGGAGCACGGCGCGGAACCCGAATCGGAGCATACTGAGCACTCCTCCCCCGCTGGTCAACCTCACCGGGTTGATTCGGCGCGTATTCTGCCGCTCATTCGCCTGCAGGAGCAGCGCCTCCTCTCGCTCACCGAGGCGCTGAACGAGGGCGTGGAACCGGCGGAACTTGCCGAGCGCATCCCGCATTTTCTGACCTGCGGCGAGTGCCCGGCATGCCTGAACGCACACCTGAACACAGCGGCATCTCTTGCCCTCGCAACCGAAGCCCCGGAACTCGTCACCGAAGACGCTGCAGACGCCGCCGAAGACCCCGAAATCGAAGAGCATCCGGTCATGTACAGGGTGCCCGCCGCGGTGGAGAACGACAGCGAACAGTACCGCCTGCAGTGCCTGCTAGATGCCCAGCTCGCATCCCTGGAGGAGCACGCGGCGGAGCACGGCTGGGGTACCGGTGAGCTTGAGGCGGCGATGTTGCTGTCCATGACGAATTATCACCGCCGCGAGCGTGCCCCGTTCTGGCGTGAGCACATTCGCCGTCTGGAGGACGGCCCGACGGCGTGGGTGGCGAGCCGCGATTACGCGTACCTTGATCGGGTGCAAGTGCTTTCGGTGGAGCATGCGCATGCTCTTCTGAACACCCCCGCAGACCTGGAGGCGCTTGCCGCCGCCATGAAGGAGCCCACCGAGGTTGAAGACGCCCCCGGCTGGTATCGTGTGCGCGGCGCGCAGGTGCGCCTGTTGCGTGCGCGAATTGAGGCTGACCCGAGCCTGGTGATTGCACCCTCTGACCGTGCGGTTTTTTGTGCGTATGAGGCGGGGTTGAGCCCGCAGATTGCGCTGGACCATATGGAGTCGCAGGTGAACTATTTCCGTGCGTCGAATCCGGGTGAGCGTGTGCCCGCTGAGTTGGCGGCGACGGGTTTCTTTGGCCTGCGTGTGCTGGCGGTGGCGCAGGGCGGTTTCGGTGCCGGTTCCGCGGATTCTGCGAACCCCGAAGAGGCTGCCCCAGAGTCCGGCAAGTCGACCGGCGAGTCGACCGGCGAGTTCTTGGAGGTGCTTCTGCAGGAGCGCATCCGCGTGAAGGATGAGCCGCACCGTGCCCTGCCTTCGGGTATTGGTCCTGGCGATCCGGTATCTACGGCGACGATTGAGGCGGCCCTGCAGGCCGATGTGCACGGGTTGCTTTTCGGCGGCGCCCTCATGCCGAGCGACCCCGTGCCCGCCGAGGATTCCGGGGCTTCAAGCGAATCCGAAGAGGCTCCCGCCACGCCCCGCACCCTGCCGAGCGTGCTCGATGCGGCGGCTTCGCTGACGGGGATGGAGAGCGCCTCCGCGGACCTGCTGTTCCGCCGCGCACCGCGCCTGAAGAAGGGCGCCTCGAACGCCAAAAATGCAGAAAATCTACCCCGTGAGGTTGATTTTCCGGGCTCTGCCCTACCCACGGTGGATGCCGTACACGCGGCGGTTCACGCCCTCGACCACTCCTATGTGGCGGTTCAGGGCCCTCCCGGTGCGGGCAAAACCTTCCTCGCCTCGCACGTGATTGCGCGCCTCGTGGCGGAGGGCGCGAAGGTGGGCGTGGTCGCCCAGTCGCATGCGGTGATTGAGAATCTCATGTCGGCGTGCTGCGCCCGCGAGGGTTTTGATGCCTCCCGCGCGGTGCGTCTGCGCGGCAAGTCGGTGACCCCGGACGCCCCGTGGTCTGAGGTGTCTGATTCTGAGCTGACGGAGCTGATTTCTGGTGCAGGCGGCCTGCTGTTTGGCGGTACGGTGTGGGATTACGTGAGTGAGCGTCGCGTGCCTGCCGGGTCGCTGGATGTTCTGGTGGTTGATGAGGCGGGCCAGTTCTCTCTGACGAATACGGTGGCGGCGGCTCGTGCGGCACGTTCGGTGCTGCTGTTGGGTGATCCGCAGCAGTTGCCGCAGGTGTCGACGGGTGTGCACCCGTACCCGGTGGATGTTTCGGCACTGGGCTGGTTGTCTGATGGGGCGGCGGCGCTGAATCCTCGTTTTGGCTATTTCTTGGGCGAGTCGTGGCGTATGGATTCGGCGTTGTGCGAGCTCGTGTCGTGGCTGTCGTATGACGGCGCATTGGCGAGCGCGGCGGCGACGGCTGGTCGCACCCTGCAGGGTGTTGCGCCGGGTGTGGTGTCGTATCCGGTGGAGCATGCGGGTTGTTCGGTGCGTTCTGTACAGGAGGCGCATGCGGTGGTGAATTGCGTGCGCGAGTTGTTGGGTCGTGAGTGGGTCCCTGCGGCTGGTGCTGAGCCGCGCCCGTTGGCGGCGGAGGATTGCATTGTGGTGGCGGCGTATAACGCGCAGGTTGATTGTGTGCGTGAGGCGCTGATTGCTGCTGGTTTGGCGGATTCTTCGGGTGCTGGCGTGCGTGTGGGCACGGTGGATAAGTTCCAGGGTCAGGAGGCTGCGGTGGTTCTGGTGTCGTTGGCGTCGTCGCGGGTTGATTCCGGGCGCGGTGCCGGGTTTGTGCTCTCGCCGAATCGTCTGAATGTGGCGGTGTCGCGCGGTCAGTGGCAGGCGGTGCTGGTACATTCGCCGCTGGTGGCGCGCTCGGTGCCGCAGGATGTTGAGGAGGTGCTGGCTCTGTCGGGTTTCGCGGGCCTGGTGGAGTAGCACCTAGTGCAGCCCTTATTCTGCGCTCTTCTACACTCCCCCGCCCGCTGCGTTGCGGGGCTGACTGTAACAGGGTCTGACTGTAACAGAGTCTGGCAGTGTGGATTGGCGGAGCCTGGTTGCGGGTGTCTTTGGCGTGCCCTGATTCGGGTTCAGCCGGGTTTAGTCAGGGCTCAGCCGGGTTTA
>NZ_KV795248.1 GCF_001808955.1 Rothia sp. HMSC078H08 | reverse complement strand
GGGAGACAATGGCGCAGGCAAAACCAGCCTGCTTAAAATTCTGAGCGGCAATCTTACCATTGCGGACGCCGACGTCAGGCGCTTCGGCAGCATTGCCCTCATCGGCCAACTCGATGAACTCGACCTTGATGCGGCTCAGGACAGTGGTGAGATGCTCTCCCGTCTCAACGTCGCCGGAGTGGCGCAGGAGACGATGAGCGGCGGGGAGGAAACACGCGCCAAGATTGCCTCTGCACTCTCCCAGCATGCAAGCGCGATCTTCGCCGACGAGCCTACGAGCCACCTCGACCAAGACGGCATCCGCCTTCTCGTCGGACAACTCAAGGCATTTGATGGGGCTCTGCTCATCGTGAGCCATGACCGTCATTTTCTCGACCAGGTGGTAGACAAGATCTGGGAGCTCAAAGACGGCGGTATTTCCGAATTCTGGGGTGACTACTCCGACTATCTGCGACAGAAAGAAGAAGAGCGCAAAGCTCAGGCGACTCGATACGAAGAGGCGATGCGCGAGCGCGATCGCCTCGAAGCCGCCATCGAAAAACAACGGAAAAAAGCACGGCAGGTCGACGCCAAGCGGAAGGCTGCGAAAAAAAGCAACGAGTATGCAGGTCGATTGGGGCATCAGAAAGCAACCGGCACCAAACAGAAGAGGATGTACCAGGCGGCTAAGGACATGGAGAAGCGCCTCGAAGCGCTCGAAGGGATTGAGGCCCCAGATAGCATTCGCGCCGTGCGGTTCCGCCAGAGCAAGGCCCTGGAACTGCATAGTAAATTTCCCATCTCGGCAGACGATTTCAGCTTGAGCTTCGGCAACTGCATGCTCTATGACCACGCGAAATTCGAGATACCGCTCGGTGCCAAAGTGGCCATCACCGGTGGCAACGGTACAGGAAAGACCAGCCTGCTGAAGGCAATCGCTCGACGCGCCGACGGTATCAACATCTCTCCCAAGGCAGAGATCGGTTACTTCGAGCAAACAGGCTACAAGTTCGACGCCCGTCAGTCTGCGATCTCGTTCATGCAGGATGGTTGCGAGTACAGCATGACCGAAATTCGAGGCATCCTCGCCTCTATGGGAATCGGACCGCGCGACCTGACAAAGGACGTTGGCGTTCTCTCGGGAGGCGAAGTCATCAAGCTGCTACTCGCGAAGATGCTGCTGGGCAGATACAACATCTTGCTCATGGACGAGCCTGGAAATTACCTGGACATCAAGAGCGCCGAAGCCCTCGAGCAGATGATGAGCGCCTATGCCGGAACGATAGTGTTCGTCTCCCACGATAAGAGGCTGGTCGAGAACGTCGCAGACATTGTCTACGAAATAAAGGACACCAAGCTAGTCAAAATCTTTCAGCGCGAATAGCCCTAAATGAGCAAGAAATAATCCCCGAACGGAGACAAGGGAGTAAAACGGCAAAGAAAGAGCCTCCGTCCCAACGCAGGGAACGGAGGCTCTTTAATCGCTTTTACTCATCTCCGTCGCTGGTGGCTTTGTCATGACTCTCGTACGAAACGAAACTCAGCGGCACAGTGCGGCACTCAAAATCGCAGGTCAGAACCCTATCGGCCTACTCCCACTCGATGGCTTCAGTTTTACTGGCTCTTCCGAGTTGAGTGTGGGTGACCGGG
>NZ_KV795247.1 GCF_001808955.1 Rothia sp. HMSC078H08 | reverse complement strand
GTGGGTGTGTGGTGGAGCAAGGAACCTACCGGGAGCTACTGAAGGCAGAGGGAAAGTTTATGGAAATTTTCAAAAATCAGATCTCTGAAGATTCTGCAGGGCGCAAAACTTCCGCTGAAAGGGACTATAAAGATGCGTAAGATTATGGCTAATACTGTTTGGTCCGTGGTTTATGCTTTCAAAAATCACCCCGTATGGACCGTTTCCTATCTAGCGTCTGTTGTGTGCCTCTCACTATTCCCTGCTCTGCAGATGGAGGCTGTCACTAGACTTGTTGAGCATTTGGGTCAGAGCCAGGATGAAGTGCTTCCGCTAGCTCTGGGGGTTAGTTTTGTGCTGGCAGGATACATTGCCCTGGGACAAGCATCAGACTCTCTGCGTATGATTCTAAATTCTCGAATGTCAAGTACAGGTATTCAGAATGTATCTTCTCGTCTGGCGACTTGTTCTTCTCAGGAAATCGCGAGTGGTGATTATGCTCGCTCATCAAGGGCAGCTCATGAAGCTGTGACAGGGGGGAGTCTAGGATCTCAAGTTTCCACTATGGGTGCTCTGATATTCATCATTTTTTCGACGGGAGCCCTTAGTTATTCCGTAGGAAAGATCAATGTATATGCTTCACTCTGCATGCTTGCAGGCATGATTCCTGTTGCCTTGATGTCACATCTCTATTCGAGTAAAAATGCTGAGGCAATGGAAAAAATATATTCATATAGCTACAACGCATGGCATAGCACTAACCAGATTGCACAAATAACTACTGCTCGTGAGCTTGCAATTCTTAATGCTCGTTCATTCTTTGCGCGTCGCGCTAATCAAGAACGGAAAAAATCCGGTGAGGAGGAAATTGGCCTAGCTCGTTACATCCTCAGAATATATACAATTGTTGGTTTTATAAGCGCTGCATTGCTAGCTTTAGCCCTTATTTTTCTAGCGGCCTCGGTGCCGGCTCCCGGCGTTCTTGCTGGAGCTGTTATAGGTATTACCTCAGCTATAGTCTCGCTTGGCTCGATGGGAAGCGACCTTAGCTCGATGGCGGCGGGGTCAAACGCAATTGATGTATATCGAAAGTTTATTTCTAGCGCACAGCCCGGGCAGAAAAATCCGGTTGCCGATACCTACCTCGAGATTTCCAGCGTTTCCATTAGGAATCTTGCTATCCAGTATCCAAAAGCTGATTCTTTCGCTCTTAAAAACATCAATCTCACTTTTGGTCCCGGGCAGATGATTGGTATTGTCGGGCCCAGCGGATCAGGAAAGACAACCCTAGTAAATGCACTCATGGGTATGCTGAAGCCCTCCAGTGGAGACATCCTCATGGGAGGTACGTCGGTACAGGACATATCACCTGATGATTTGTTGGCAAATGTTGGTTTGGTGAGTCAAGACTACGGCCGTTATGAAC
>NZ_KV795246.1 GCF_001808955.1 Rothia sp. HMSC078H08 | reverse complement strand
TGAACTGCGCCCCGAAACTTGGACGCATTAAATAGTAACCCCTATACGGCTTCCCTCAGGGCCTGAACCCGGTACTCTACCGGGGTCAGGCCCCTAAGCTTCACCTGACGTCTTACCGTATTCCAATGCGTGATATAGGCATCAAGGTCAGCCTTGAAACTCTCAAAGGTCTGCCAGTCCTGGCCACGAAAAAACTCGTCCTTCAGGTGTCCAAAAACCTGCTCAGTAGCGCCATTATCAATGCAGTTACCCTTGCGTGACATACTCTGGATAAAACCGTTCTCAGCGAGCATACTGATGTAGGTCTCATGCTGATACTGCCACCCCATATCCGAGTGCAAAATCGGCTTAGCTCCCTCGGGTTTGGCGTCCATGAGTACCTGAAGCATCTCTTGCTGCTGGGCAAGATTAGGGCACATCGAGATGGAATGGGCAACAATCTCCTTGCTGGCAAAGTCGTAAACCGGAGCGAGGTAGGCCTTACCGAAGGAGAGCTTGAACTCGGTGACGTCGGTGCCCAACTTCTGCCAGGGACCAGTCGCCGTGAAGTTGCGACCGATGATATTGGCGAAACTTTGCCCCACCTCCCCCTTGTAGGAGTTGTACCTGCGGTAAGCCCTCTCACGGCGTATACCGCAGCGCAGCCCCATCTGACGCATCATCTCAAGACCGTCTTATCGGCAATGTGCACCCCTTCCTCAGCGCGCAGGCACATGGCTATCTGTCTGTGACCGCACCCGTTGGGGGTTCGCGAAAAGATCTGGGCGACCTTGGGACGTAGCTGTACTCTGGTTGGCTGCTGGGGGTGAGCCAGCGCGTAGTAGTAGCTCGATCTGGCAAGGCCTGCCACCTCAAGGAGGTCGTACAGCTTGTGCCCGTGCCCTGAAAGCTCAGCGACCACTAGGGCTTTGTCCCGGTTTGGGAGCGCTTCTGCGCCTTCAGGGCAATCGATTTTTTTAGGTACGCCACCTGCGCCTCAAGCTTGCGCACGCGCTCTTCGAGTTCCTCCTCACGCGTTGGTGGCACCGCCCGCACCGACCCTTTCGGCCTGCCTTTGGGCTTAGGCTTAAGCGCCTGCGCGCCGCCTTCACGGTACAGCCTGCACCACTGTTTCAACGGTGTTGCGCTTGCAATACCGAAACGCATCATTGCTTCAGGCTTACTCATCCCACCATCAACCACGGCCTTCGCTGCGGCGACTTTGGTCTCGTAGTCGTATTTGGTGTGTTTTACTCCCATGGTAAGAAGCCCGTCCTTCCCGATGACGTGGTACGTTTTCTGCCACTCTCTCACAGTCGCGGCGGACATACCAAGCCTGCTGGCGGTTAAACCATAGCCAAATCCTTTCTCAAACATTTGCGCTGCCTGCTTCCGAAGCAAACGATCGTGTCTTATTCCTAGATTTATAGACATGAAAAGCCTCCTGTTTTTTGGACTTTAATTTCGTTGTCCAAGAAACGGGAGGCAGTTCA
>NZ_KV795245.1 GCF_001808955.1 Rothia sp. HMSC078H08 | reverse complement strand
GTTCATAACGGCCGTAGTCTTGACTCACCAAACCCACATTTGCCAACATGTTGTATTTACTCTCAGAAAAAGCACCCTTATACGTTATGCTCCCCTGGGCAATTGGTGTAATTCCAAGAATTGCATTTATTAGCGTTGTTTTTCCCGCGCCCGAGGCACCAACTACTGCAATCATTTGATTATTCATCAGCTCAAGATTAATATCTTTAAGCGCAAAAGACGACACGCCCTCATACTGAACGGATACATCTTTGCATATAATTTTTGAAATATTTTCATGGTTAGGGTTAGAAGTTTTTATCTCAGAAGCATGGTCGTAAGTATCAGAGTCGCATACCCTTCGGAATTGCTGAACAGATAATGCTCCATTAATAATCTGACCAAATGAATATCCCACCTCTTGGGTCGCGTCAACACAGGCAATGATTCCAATCAGCGATCCGGCCACATACGATATATTGGCGCCTGAATCCACAAGGAAGTACAGGGACGCAAAAAGTAAGACAGAGCAGAGTAGCCCTGCAACTACGGAGATGATTCCTCTAACACTTTCAAGGCTCAATTCCCTACCAGCCGCCCGGCGTCGCCAGGACGCTACGCGTTGCGAGAAAAATCGGGAGGCTCTCATGAGGTGAAGTTCTTGGGCGCGACTTTGAGCCATCAGATTGTCTAGATAGTAGTTCTCTGCCCGATAGTCCTCGTACATTAGGGTGTAGATAGCGTAATCACGTTTAGCGAGAATCACCATTGCAATAGATAGGGGTAGTGAACACAGTGCCGCAAAAATTGCTGCCACAATGCTGACGTTCGCGATATTAAGACAGAGAAGTAACACCATTGCGAAGGCACTCACCAGTGTCATAACTGACATGGTGTGAACCTGCAATTCCTGTTTCGATATTGCCTCTCTAGCAGCACGTATATCTTCCTGTGATTTTGTGCTACCTATATCAGATAACGGAAATGTAGATAACCTGTTATTTAACATGCAGTGAACCCGATAGTTCACCTTTGATTTGAGGATGAGCATGTTACTTATGACCCAGCGTTTAGCAATGATATTAATTCCGACAACAAGGGCAAGAGCAACGATATAAATCCAGGCCGCGCCACCATTTGAACCACTCAAGGCTGATACTGTATTACCGATCAGCAGGGACTGGCTCAAGGGAATGCAGGCGATGACGGCTAGCGATAGGGCGACGCTCACCAGGGTTGTGGGACAGGTTTTCCATGCTAGGCGGAAGGACCAGAGTATAGAAGAAAATAGCTTTTTCATTCTCACCACGCTCACAAAGTCATATTGAACTCATCTTTGAGCCCTGAAACTCCTCGATGAGCGGACATTGAAACACTACCCGTGCCTCACTAGCTACCCTACCCCTCAATGAAAGATAAAACACATATATTCGTGCGTGTCCAAGAATATTAAGCAGACGTATCTGCGATAGTTCCGGGCATCCAGGGTCAGCCGACAGCCCTACCCGCAACGCCCCCAGCCCCCCTTCGTCATAGTCAGTCATATTAAGTTCATATTTCTCCCCAATGTCATGTCCAGAAATATTAGGACATCAACCGCCGCATCCCTTGCACACCCTCGGAGGCAGTGGGTAGAGTGAAAGCGTTATCTATCAAGAGCGACCGAGAGATCTGGCTCGTAGACGTCGCAGCAACCTCGCCAGTATCCCCCACCGTCACGGTGCAGGGTACGGACAAGGTGCTCCCGCCAGAACCGATAGAGAAGAATACCCTTCGGCACCCCTTGATGATGCGCACCCGCAAACCGGTGGCGCGCATCCTGCAGAAGAATTCGCGCACCCTTACGGTGCGTATCTATCGGGTGAACACGAAGGATGGTTATGACGACAGTTCACCCGGCTCTTTCTTTTGAGCTATTCCCTCCGCGCTCACACGCAAGCTGTGAGTCGCTGCTCCGCACCATTGCCGAGCTTGAGGGTACCAACCCCGACTACGTATCGGTCACCTACGCCGGTGACGCGAAGCGCCGTCAGAAGACGCTGGCGCTGCTCGACTACCTGGTGCACGAAACCTCCCTCACCCCCCTGGCACACCTGATTTGTGCGGGCCACTCGGTGCACGAGCTGGAGCGTGCGGTCCGCCTGATTCTGGGTCTGGGCGTGCGCGGTTTCCTGGCGCTGCGCGGTGACGTGCAGGAAGGTCAGGTTTCGGAGCTTCCCTTCGCCCGCTACCTGGTCGAGCTGATTCGCCGCGTGGAACGTGAAGATTTCGCCCACCTGGCGGCGGGTAAGGTGTCGATCGGTGTGGCGGCGTACCCGCAGAAGCACCCCGAGTCGGCATCCCTGCTGCAGGATATTGAGATTCTGCTGTCCAAGCAGCGTGCCGGCGCGGACTTCGCAATCACTCAGGTGTTCTTTGAGGATGAACGCTACAGCGCCCTGGTCGATTCGGCGCACCTGGCGGGTGTGGATATTCCGATTATTCCGGGCATCATGCCGGTAACCTCGCTGAAGCGGTTGCAGAATCTCTGCCAGATGGCGGGCATGTCGGTTCCGGCGGATCTTGCGTACGCCCTGGAGACGGCAACCAGTAGCGCTGAGCTGCACCGCATCGGTGTTGAGTACGCGTTGAACCAGTGCCGCGCCGTGATGGACGCGGGCGCGCCGGGTCTGCACTTCTTCACCTTCAACGAGCATGCGGCGGTTCTGGACGTTCTGGATCAGCTGGATTTGCCGCGGTACAGTAACCGTTTCTCTCAGTCGCTGAGCGAACTGGAATACGTCTAAACACCCCCGCCTCAACCCATAACGCTCCTTGTCGGATGCGTTCCCATTGTCTCCCCCACAAATATTCCGGGAGTTGTTGAGTCCTCCGTTTCACCACCCACAGTCGGGTGGTAAAACGCCGGAACTGACTCCCCTATCTATCCCCAGTAAAGGAAAAAATATTATGTCGAACACCGCATTCCCCGCCGCAACCATTGTTGGCTACCCCCGCGTGGGCCGCTTCCGCGAACTGAAGAAGGCTCAGGAGGCTTTCTGGAAGGGCAAGGCAACCCTGCAGGAGCTGCAGGACACCGCCGCTGACGTGCAGCGCACCTACTTCGAGCGCGTGACCGCTGCGGGTCTGAAGGCTGATAACTACTCGATTCCGGCGACCTTCTCCTACTACGACCAGGTGCTTGATGTGGTTCGCCTGTTCACCCTGGTTCCCGAGCGTCTGGCTGAGGCTAAGGATGCACGCGGTCTGTTGGATCTGCCCGGCTACTTCGCACTGGCGCGCGGTACCGAGACCCTGCCTCCTCTGGAGATGACTAAGTGGTTCGACACCAACTACCACTACCTGGTGCCCGAGATTGGTGCCGGCACCGAGATTAAGCTGAACCTTGAGGCTATTGACGAGCAGCTTGAGGTTGCAAAGCAGGCTGGCGTGAAGGTTCGCCCGCAGATTGTTGGCCCGCTGACCCTGCTGCTGGGTGCTAAGGCTGAGCAGGGTTCCGCTGAGGACTTCTCCCCCGTTGACCGTCTGGATGAGTTCGTTGCCGCGTACGCTCAGGTGCTGGAGCAGCTGGCTGAGCGCGGTGTTGAGTGGGTTCAGCTGGACGAGCCGGGCCTGACCGTGGACCGTGCCGACAACGCGAAGGTTGCGCAGCTGGCTGAGCGCACCTACCGCGCCCTGGCTACCGGCGAGAAGCGCCCGCAGATTCTGGTGACCAGCCCCTACGGTTCCCTGCGTGAGAACCTGCCGGCGCTGCTGGGCACCGGTATTGAGGCGCTGCACCTTGACCTGGTGCACGGCGTGTACTCGAAGGCTGAGCTGGAGTCTGTTTCTGCTGCTGGCGTGCACCTGGTTGCCGGTGTTGTGAACGGCCGCAACGTGTGGCGTGCCGACGTTCGCGCCGCCCTGAAGACCCTGGAGGCGCTGCCCGGCGCATCCGAGGGTGCCGTGTCTGTGGCTTCTTCGACCTCCCTGCAGCACGTGCCGCACGACCTGGTTCTGGAAGACCCCGCCGAGGTTCCCGTGGACGGCCTGGCCTTCGCCGACCAGAAGGTCGCCGAGATTGCACTGCTGGCTCGTGGCCTGGCTGAGGGTGAGGCTGCTGTTGAGCCGGAGCTGAAGGCTGCTGATGAGGCGCTGGCTCGCTTCGCCGCTGACCCGCGCAAGCACAACGATGAGATTCGTGCCCGCGCCGCAGCTGTGACCGCTGAGGACTTCGACCGCCCGACCATTGACGTTCGCCGCGCGGCTCAGGCTGACCTGAACCTGCCGAAGCTGCCGACCACCACCATCGGTTCTTTCCCGCAGACCGCTGAGATTCGCCGTCGCCGTGCGGAGGCTCGTGCGGGCAAGATTTCCGCCGAGGAACTGAACGGCTTCCTGCGTGACGAGATTGCTTCGGTTATCGCACTGCAGGAGGAGCTGGGCCTGGACGTGCTGGTTCACGGTGAGGCTGAGCGTAACGACATGGTTCAGTACTTCGCCGAGAACTTCGACGGCTTCGCAACCACCCGCCACGGCTGGGTTCAGTCCTATGGTTCGCGTTGCACCCGCCCCTCGATCCTGTTCGGTGACGTGAAGCGTCACGGTGAGGGCCTGCGCGGTGAGGCGTTCACCGTTCCGTGGAGCTCCCACGCACAGTCGCTGAGCGATAAGCCGGTCAAGGGCATGCTCACCGGCCCGGTGACGATTCTGGCGTGGTCCTTCGTGCGTGACGACCAGCCCCGCCGCGAGACCGCTAACCAGGTGGCTCTGGCTCTTGCCGACGAGATTGCCGACCTGGAGCAGGCGGGCATCCGCATCATTCAGGTGGACGAGCCGGCTCTGCGCGAGCTACTGCCCCTGCGCCGCGACGAGCAGCCGCAGTACCTGGACTGGTCGGTGAATTCCTTCCGCCTGGCAACCAGCGCGGTGAAGGATTCCACTCAGATTCACACCCACCTGTGCTACTCGGAGTTCAACGAGATTATCGACTCGATTAACGCTCTGAACGCTGACGTGACCAGCATCGAGGCCGCCCGCTCGCACATGGAGCTGCTGGCTGATATTCCGGAGAGCTTCGTTTCCGGTCTGGGCCCCGGCGTGTGGGACATCCACTCCCCGCGTGTTCCTTCGCAGGATGAGATTGAGTCCCTGCTGAAGGCTGCGATTGGTTACGGCACCATTGCTGACCTGTGGGTGAACCCTGACTGTGGTCTGAAGACTCGTGATTACGAGGAGACCAAGCAGTCTCTGCGTCACCTGGTGGACGCCACCAAGGCGATTCGCGCATCCCTCTAGGAGGCGCCTATTGGTTCCGCTGCCTGCTGCGGGTTGACCGGATGATGGTTTGCTCGCGGTAACCTGCGGCAGGTGGCGGCTGTTCGGCTTCGTGCCGGTATGCGTACCGACTGTATGCCGAGCTTTTGGGGATAGATAACAGGCCCGCCCGTACGGTTTTTCTTCTGCACCGTGCGGGCGGGTTTTCTGTGCTGTTTTAGGGCGGTGATTTATTGGTGTCCAAGTGGTTTTCTTTTTGAACTTAGGGTATAAATTACTCTAAATTTAAGTGTGGTCTGACCAAAACACATACTTACTCAACAAGGAAAGTATTTATATTCACCGCAGCACTTGTGGCACTGTTGCCCAGTAGACAGATATACATCACACAGATTTAGCACTTCCCCGTAATTCCAGGGTAAAAACAGTATTAATAGAATAATCGCTCCGAATATCCGTTCACCATAGTGAACATTCTACTGAAAACATTTCCAGCGGATTAGCATTTTTATAAGCCGCCGTTTTTAGAATTCCAGCATGACTACTACCACTTCATCAAAGAAGAAGAAGAAGAAGGGTTCTACACCCCGCTGGCTCGCTATTCCGGCACCCAAGCCCCAGCTCAGCGAAGCAGAAGTTAATGCGAAGTACCCGCGCATGCGCCTACAGGTCTTCATGGGTATCTTCATCGGTTACGCGACCTTCTACCTGATTCGTAACAACGTCCCGCTGGTCACCCCGATTCTGACCAAGGAACTTGGCTTCAGCAACGCAGCAATTGGTGCACTGTCCACGGCACTGCTGCTCGCTTACGGCTTCAGCAAGTTCTTCACCGCAATGATTTCTGACCGCTCGAACGCGCGTCTGTTCCTGCCCATCGGTCTGGTGCTCTCGGGTGTTGCAAACATCCTGCTGGCAATGACCGGTTACATGGGTGAAGGCGCGGGTGCGGCAGGCTACGGTGCCGCTATCGCCTCCATCATGGCGACCATCATGGTCTTCAACGGTATCTTCCAGGGTATGGGTTGGCCTCCCTCGGGTCGTGTGCTCGTGAACTGGTTCTCCACCAGCGAGCGCGGCACGAAGGTTTCCTGGTGGAACACCGCCCACAACGTTGGTGGTGCGCTGTCCGGTCTGCTGGTTGCGTGGGGCTTCTCCATGTTCGGCAAGACCTGGGAAGTTGCCTTCTGGTTCCCGGCTGTTATCAGCTTCGTTCTAGCGTTCGTGGCGTGGCTGCTGATTCGTGACAACCCCGAGGCTGAGGGTCTGCCCACCGTTGACGTGTACCGCAACGACCCGCACAAGGTTGAGTCCACCGCTGAGGATCGTGCAGAGTCCACCTGGACCACCATCCGTAAGCACGTGCTGACCAACTCGACTATGGTGTACCTGGCTCTGGCAAACGTGTTCGTGTACACCCTGCGTTACGGCGTGCTGGTGTGGGCGCCGAAGTACCTACACGATGTGCGCCACGCTTCCCTTGAGGGTGGTATTGCGGGCTTCTCGATTCTGGAGCTTGCCGGTATTGGCGGCACCGTCCTGTGCGGTTACGTTTCTGACCGCATGTTCAAGGGTCGCCGCTCCCCCGCGGGTATCCTGTTCCTGATTGCGACCGTTGGCGCGATTCTGCTGTACTGGCTGCCTTCTTCGGATGCGCCGCTGTGGATTGCGTACGTTGCGTTGGCTCTGATTGGTGGCCTGATTTACGGCCCGGTTATGCTGATTGGTCTGCAGGCTATTGACCTGTCTCCCTCGCACGTTGCGGGTACCGCTGCGGGCTTCACCGGCCTGTTCGGTTACGCGCTGGGTGCGACCCTGGCTTCTGCTGGTATCGGCATCATTGTTGATCACTGGGGTTGGAGCACCGCGTTCGTCTTCATGATTGTGTGCTCGGGTCTGGCGGTTCTGTTCCTCTGGCTGGTTAACGGTGCTGAGAAGCGTCTGATGGCTGAGCGTGCAGAGAAGCTGGCGGCTCAGGCATAATTGCCCCATCTTTCGTGTAGGGAAGCCACACGTTTGCTGGTGAGTCACCATATGATGGCTTGTCGGTAATCGTGTGGCTTCTTACGTTAAGAACCTAGAATGGAACCATGACTACTAACTCTGGAATCACTAAAGAATGGGTGGATGAAACCGTCAAGCCGGGCGACGATTTCTTCCGCCACGTCAACGGTAAGTGGCTTGCTACCCACGAAATCCCGGCGGATCGCCCCAAGGACGGCGGCCTGTACACCCTCCGCGATAACGCAGAGAAGCACGTGCGTGAGCTGGTGGAGAAGATCGCGAAGGAGCAGCCGGAGTCCCGTATTGGCGCACTCTACAACTCCTTCATGGATGTTGAGAAGATTGAGGCGGACGGCCTGGAGCCGCTGCTGAAGGAGATTGCCCCGATCCTGAACTCGGCAACCCCCTCCCACCTGGCTGTGACCCTGGCGTTGCTGTCTCGTGCGGGTCTGCCGCAGCTGTTCGCCTGGTACACCAGCAACGACCCGAAGGACCCGAAGAATTACACGTTCTTCCTGTACCAGTCGGGTCTGGGCCTGCCGGATGAATCCTACTACCGTGAAGAGAAGCACGAGGCTGCATGCGCGGCGTATGTTGAGCATATTGCCCGCATGTTTGAGCTGACCGGTCTGGCTGAAGGCTTCGGCCTGACCCCGGAGCAGGCGGCTCAGCTGGTGTTCACTCACGAGTCGGAGCTGGCTCGCCTGCACTGGAACGTCGTGGAGAACCGCGACGCTGAGGCAACCTACAACCCGTACCAGGCGACCGAGCTAGACGAGAAGTTCCCCGGCTTCCCGTTCTCCCAGTGGCTGCTGGCTCTGGGTGCCGACCCGGAGACCCTGGGTCAGGTTATTGTGGCTCAGCCGTCCTTCTTTGAGGGTGCGGCTAAGCTGTTCACCTCCATCCCGCTGATGAGCTGGAAGCTGTGGGCTGTGTGGACTGTTCTGCGTTCGCGTGCGCCGTTCATGTACGACGAACTGGTTCAGGAGAGCTTCAACTTCTACGGCAAGACCCTTTCCGGTACCCAGCAGATTCGTGAGCGCTGGAAGCGCGGTGTGGGCGCTGTCGAGAAGGCTCTGGGTGAGGAGATTGGCCAGGAGTACGTGGCTGTGCACTTCCCGCCTTCGCACAAGGAGAAGATGCTGATTCTGGTCGGCAACCTCCTGGAGGCGTACCGCGAGTCCATTGAATCGCTGGACTGGATGACTGAGGCAACCCGCGAGAAGGCGCTGGAGAAGCTGTCGAAGTTCGTCACCAAGATTGGTTACCCCGATAAGTGGCGTGACTTCTCCGCACTGGAGCTCGTGCCCGGTGACCTGTTCGAGAACCTGCGCCGTACCGGTGCGTTTGACGCCGACTGGCTGATTGCCCGCAAGGGTCAGCCCGTGGACAAGTCGGAGTGGCTGATGACTCCGCAGACCGTGAACGCGTACTACATGCCCCCGGCAAACGAGATTGTGTTCCCGGCAGCGATTCTGCAGCCCCCGTACTTCAACCCGGATGCTGACGATGCGGCGAACTACGGCAATATCGGCATGATTATTGGCCACGAAATTGGTCATGGTTTTGACGATCAGGGTTCCCGCTACGACGGCGACGGCAAGCTGGAGAGCTGGTGGACCGAGGAGGATTACGCGAAGTTCAAGGAGCGCACCGCAGCTCTGGTGGAGCAGTACAACGCGTACGTTCCGGTGGGTCTGGACCCGAAGTTCCACGTGAACGGTGAGCTGACTCTGGGCGAGAACATTGGCGACCTGGCTGGCATGTCTATTGCGTTGAAGGCGTACCGTCTGGCTTTGAAGAAGCAGGGTATTGAGTCGCTGGATGACGCACCGGTGATTGACGGCATGACCGGTATTCAGCGTTTCTTCTTCTCGAATGCTCGCGGCTGGTGCACGAAATCCCGCCCGCAGCATGCTGAGGTGATGATTTCGGTGGATCCGCATTCGCCGGATGAGTTCCGTGTGAACGGTGTGGTACGCAATATTGATGAGTTCTATGAGGCGTTTGGCGTCTCTGAGGGCGATGCACTGTACCTGGCTCCGGAGGAGCGCGTGCGCATCTGGTAGCATCCCGATAAGGGTATATGCTTTATTGCGCATATAAGAGAGGCGCCCGCCTCGTGGCTTGAAAACCACGAGGCAGGCGCCTTTTAGGTGTAGAAGCTGCACGCTTCTGGGCTCCTAAGTTTTAGGAAGCAGAAGCCGAAGCGGAAGCAGAGGCAGACGCTGAAGCGGAGGAAGAGGAACGAGCATTCATACCGCTCAGCTTCCACGCGCCGTTCTCGTACACGCCGTGCAGGGTGCGCTTCACCTCATCCTTACGTTCCGATGCAGAGGGGGCTTCCTGCACGCGTTCCTTGCTTGCGATGAACTCGCCGGGGTCCATGGTCAGGCTGATATCCCAGTTGTAGGTATCACCGTCACGCTTGGGCTGCGCGGAGAGCATGGTGATGGTGACGGTCGGATCATGAAGCCAGAGCTTGCCCTGCTGCAGACCGGCGCCCAGGGAACGCGCATCAGGTTCGAGGAAGTTCTTCAGCTCAGAGTTATCGAGTCCGCTTTCACGTAGCGGCTCGGTCTTGCCGGTACGCATGTAGTACTCGATAGCGGCGCCGAAGAACGCGATGGACTGGTACAGACCCTCCACGCTGTTCTCGTTAGCAACGGCAGGCTTGACCGGCACCGGCGCGTTCTTGGGCGGCTCGGTGCGGGTTCCGGGCTGATAGTCGGCAGGCTTGGAAGTGTAGCCGTCCAGGACCGCAACGCCGGAGTAGTCGCTACGAACGCTCTTCGATGCGGAAGCAGACGCGCTACCGGATGCATTGTTGGATGCGCTCTCGGATGCAGAGCCGCTGGTTGCCTGGGGCTGCGCGCCACATGCTGCGAGGAAGGTTGCGCCACCGGCGGCTACAACCATGCCGAGTGCGGATCGGCGGGTTACGTTCTTCATTGGTTCTCTCTATCTACGGTGGTGGCGCCCGCCTCGTGGGCTTCATGCCACGCGGCGGGCGCCTTTTAGCTGTAGAAGCTATGCGCTTCTAGACTGAAGCTTTTAGGAAGCAGAAGCCGATGCAGAAGCCTCAGATTCAGACTTCATGCCAGTCAGCTTCCACGCACCGTTCTCGTAAACACCGCGCAGGGTACGCTCGTTGACGTTCTCACGACCGCTTTCGGGGACCTCCAGAACCTTATCCTTAGATGCCATGAATTCGCCGCGGGTAAGGGTGAAGCGAGCATTCCAGGTGTATGCCTTACCGTCACGGGTGGGCTGTGCGGAGAGCAGGGTGATGGTGACGGTCGGGTCGTGCATCCAGACTTCGCCCTTGACCAGCTTTTCGCCGAGGGTGCCGTCTTCCGGCTCGAGCATTGACTTGAGTTCGCTCTTGTCCATGGCGCTTTCACGCAGGGGCTCGGTCTTACCGGTACGCATGTAGTATTCCATGGCTGCGCCGAAGAACGCGATGGACTGGTACAGGCCCTCCACGCTGTTCTCGTTAGCGACGGCGGGCTTGGTCGGCACGGGCACGTTCTTGGCCGGCTCGGTGCGGGTTGCCAGCTGGTAGTCAGCAGGCTTGGAGGTGTAACCGTCCAGGACAGCAGGACCGGAGTAGTCGGCGCGTGCGTTGTTAACTTCGGCGTCCGAGGTAGAAGCGCTACCGGATGCAGATGCAGAGCCGCTGGATGCCTGGGACTGCGAACCGCATGCAGCCAGGAGGGTTGCGCCACCGGCAGCGACAACCATGCCGAGGGCGGATCGGCGGGTTACGTTCTTCATGGGTTCTCTCTATCTGCGGTGTGGTTCCGCACCGCGGTGCGGGTGATGCCTGGGGCATCTAACGGGAAGACGGCACTACACGGGGTGTAGTGCCGTCTTCCAGTATATGTTTATTGAGCTTGGGATTTCTTTAGCCGCCGTAATAGTAGTAGTGGCTGTAGGAGCTGCCGTAGTAGTCGCTGATGACGATGCGGCCGCGGCGGCCGTAACGGTGCGAGTAGTAGCCGTTGTAGGGGGTGCGGCGCACGGTGGGGCGGTAGGTGGTTGCCTGTGCGGGGGTGAGCAGTGCGCCGAGGGCGGTTGCTGCGCCTGCGCCTGCGGCGGCGAGTGCTGCTCGGCGGGTAAGGCGTGCGGGCTTCTTGGTGGCCATGATATGCCTTTCGGGGTCGGTGTTTCTGTGAAGTGACGTGGTGTGTGCACGGCGTGCGGCTGTGCATTAACCATTTCTTATTGTATGCCTCAACGTTAATGTTTTTACATGCAGAGTGCACCTTCTAGTTGAGGCTTAAACCATGCGGGCTAGTCCACGTTTTTCCGGCAGAAAAATTGCGGAAATATTGGTTGAAAACACGCCGGGCACGCACTCAATACGGGCTGAAAACAGCCTAAATTGCGGGCTACATGTCTACTTCGGCGAGACCACTGATTTTGCCGTAGCTGAAGTACCGGAGGGTAGAGCGGCGGTTCGCCCAGGCATTAATCTGGGCGGTGTCCTCGGGGTTGCCAATGTCTGGCCAGCGGTCGTTTTCAATCCTGAATCGGGTCATTGCGAGGAGGGGGTAGCTGCCGAAGACGGGACAGAATTCTGCGACCAGTTTGCCGGATTTTGTGTAGAAGTGGAGGGAGTCTGCGTATTCGCGGTCGGTGTTGTTGTCGTATGAGACCGAGTCAATCGCGTTGAGCGGGAAGAACACCGTATCGTTGCACGGCTCTCCCCTTTCGATTCCTTCGGGCGAGATTTTAGTGTAGGTACCGGCGCCGTTCCAGAAGAAGAACATAAAAAAGCCGGTCATGCCGAGGCCAATAAAGTCGAATGCGAAGTGGAATCCTACGTCTTCCCCTAGGTGAATGACGAAGACTCCTATCGCAAACGAGAGAATTACTAGGGCATAGGTAGCAATTTCGAAGCGGTTCGTTCGCATGACGTATACAGCTTCGGCGCGTAGTTTCTTTTCGCGGCGTCGGTTGAGTTCGTACGTGACGACGGTGCGGAGGACCTTGTAAATCAGTATGGAGTCGAGTGCGCCCCATATGAAAATCATGATGGTGTTGACCATGGTCGCTCACCAGCCTTTCTATCTATCGGTGACCGGTAGCCTTCCGGCAACGGTGCGGAGAGTGCGGGTTCGTTCTCAGAGTAGCTAACGAAATCGGGTGGGTAAGCAGGAATTCGCGTTATCCGCGGAGTGGTTGCCCAGTCTTCACCGGAGCATCGCGTCGAGTTAACCTTCTGGTCAGATACGGTGCGATAGGCTAAGGATGTGCCCGCCACCTCACCGGGGCGGGCCTGATTCACCAACCGCTACCGCACAAGGACGTACATACTATGAGCGCAGCAGAAGACGGAGCCCTCGCAGGACTTATCGTCGCCCTGATACCGGGTATCCGTATTAAGCTCGGCAAACCCACCCTGAATAAGAGGCAAAAGAGGCCCATCGCGGCGTTTATTTTCTTCTGGCTTGTAACTATTCTCGGGTTTGTTGGTATGCCGCTTATATGGCTATCTCTTGGTCGCTGGGATGCCCAACCAGGAACAGAAGAATTTACTGTTGCAATTTCTGGCCTCATTTTTAGCATCGTGTCTCTTGGCCTGCTGGGCGCTCTCCCACTGAACCACTGCTACGCCTTCTACCTCGAACTACACGAGGATTGCGTGCGGTGGCGTAACTGGCGATGGAAGGAACGCACTTTCACCTACCCCTCGATTACGTTTGCCCACGTGGAAAACAACGGCAAAAACGGGTTCCTACGCTTCGGCAGCACCGAAATGGGTAAACGCACCTGTAGCTTCGACCCGTACCAGTTCGATGCGACGATTCTTATGGCGCAGGTGCTGTACCGTGACGATCATGGGCACTGGGCTGAGGAGGACGGCCTGGATGTGATGAGTGTGGTGGGGATGTACGGCTCTTCGCGCGATATTTATGCCCAGTTTTATGACTTGTGCGAAACGAAGTATGTGGTGGGTGTGACGAAGAGCGAGCGTCAGAAGCGCCGCCGCCGGGCTGCTCGTAATGAGGCGCGTAGGTTGGAGCGTCAGCAGGCGCGCCGCGAAGCGCGGCAGGCTAAGAAATCCCGGAAGACTAATGAGGTGAGCGATGGAATCTCATAACAAATGGTCAGAAAGAATAACAATGCTTTTTCTGACGATGTGCGTTGGGTATATCTTTTTTATTATTCCTATAAATCTGCGTGATGACAGTGACGGTTTCACCGCCACCTGCACCGTGACTAAGGCGTACACGCAAGAGCGTCGCGGAACGGACCTTGGTGGCATGACTGACATTGGTTTGAAGGGCGTCTTTGAGACGGAGGAGTGCGGCACGCTCACGATGTACGAAGCTCCCGAGGGGTGGAAGATTCCTGCATATGTCAAGACGGCGCAGCCAGGAAAAAAGTACCTATTCCACGTGTCTAATCGTTCACCTAAGAAAGATCAAGATTTTGTAACGACCCGCTTTGAAGAGATTAAGGAATGACCGTTTGCAGCTCCAGAACCTACGGAGAAGCCACCAGACAAGGCACTGAAAGCAGGAAAACAATGTTCCCATGGATTAAGAAACTCACATCCCCGGAATTTAGAATTTTCATTAGTCTTGTTCTGGGTATGGGGTTATTGTTTACATTCATGCACTATACAACGCACATCGAAGATGAAAATTCATATGCTGTATGCACCGTGAAATCAGCTAGAGTTGAAATTGTTGGGGGTCAGGTGTCAAACATGACTGACACTTCTCCCAAAGGTATTTTTGAGACAGATGAATGTGGTGTTGTTGAAATGTATGTCACGCCGGAAGGTAAAAATATTCCAAGGTATGTTTCTGAAATTCAGGTGGGGAAGAAATATAAGATGTATAAAGCATGGAGCACGAGAAATGATGATAGAAACTTTGACACTCTTCGCCTTGAAGAAATCAAAGAATAACCAGCTCATGAGCCCTAAATAAAGCCCCGTGTGTAAAGCCTCGGGTGGCGCGAGTCTTCAACTCGCACTGCCTGGGGCCTTCCATATGAAATCAGCGGACCATTTCGTACTACCCTTCACCTTCAACAATGCAGGAGGGGCAGCCCCCTCATTGCAGCTAAGGAAATTGGGCGGTCACGCACGGATCCCGGTCCTCTGATGAATGGTTGCCCAGTCTTCACCCAAGCCTTGCACCCAGTTAACCTTCTGGTCAGATACCGTGCGATAGGCTAAGGATGTGCCCGCCACCTCACTGGGGCGAGCACGATTCACCAACCACTACCGCACAAGGACGTATACACCATAAGCACAGTTTTTGAGACGACCCGCTTTGAAGACATCACAGAATAACAGCCCGCAGCCCAGAAAGAAGGTGAAAAGCAGTGAAAAAGAACTCCCCGAGGAAAAAGAATGTTTCAAAGAAAAGAAACAATTCAAAGAAAAATGGTTACTCGAAGAAAAAATCTATTATCGCAAAGAAGCCCACAAAGAAAGTTGCTTTCAAGAATTTTCTTCACTCAAAGGCTATAGATATTTGGCGTGACCGCGAAAAAATCCTACTGATGTTGTGCGTACTGGCATTTCCTGCATCCTTATATTTCATTTCTTATGTCAACCCGTACAACGACTCCACTATCTGCACTGTTACGTCAGTAGAAATCGTTGAACATGAGGACCCCTACTCAATCTCTGGTGAATTCGAAACGGAAGAGTGCGGAATCATCACATCAAGCAAATCCCCTGATGGTATACCCATCCGCAAATACCTCCAGAACTTTGAAACGGGCAAGAAATATAGGGCGTACAAGTCCTTCGATACCCGCAACGACGAATTCGACTTCAGCGTCCTCCGCTTTGAAGAGATCAAAGAGTAACCCCACCCCAGCAGAAAGGATCCCACCGTGAGCTTTATCGGCGAATTTATCATCGACTTCATTGGAGAGGCCATCGCGTCCTCACCCACACTGCAGCGAGTACTCCTGTGGATTCTTTTCTCCATATCTATTCTTCTCATGCTCGTCCCCGTCATGACGGGCGAGTACGCGTGGAGCATCCTATCCATCTCCACAATGCTGTTTTCCGTCGTGATGATTGACGGCACGCGTGAGCACAGTGTGCAGGATGCAAAGAACGGCGGCGCGTACCATTACTTTCTGCTGACGGTGGGCACGTTCTGCGTTGCCGCGATTGTTCTGCTTGCTGCTCTCTCCCTGGTGGGTGTCCCGCCGGTTGCTTTCACCCCGCAGGTGGACGGTATCAATTTCGCGCCCTGGTATGTGGTGGTGTCCGCGCTGGTTCTGCTGCTGTTCTTCTACAATGCCGCGCAGCCGAGCGAGGAGATCCCTAACCTGCACCGTATGGAGCGCATCAACCGGTATGTGCGCACCGTGGTGCTGGGTGTGAGCGCCCTGATGGTGCTCCTCTGCCTGGTTATTCCGGTGGTTTCATTCGCTGCTGCCGGTTATGAGCCTGTGGGTGTTTCGGTGGTGCTGTGCCTGGTGCCGGTTTTCCTGATTTTTGTGCGCCGCGCCCTGTTCAAGCTGTGGGCGGCGACCTTTGAGGAGGGCACTGCCGGGTATGGCGTGTTGCGTGGCTTCTGCGTAGCCCTGGTGGGTTTGGGTGGATGTTTGGCGGCGGTCCGTCTTGCTGCTGATGTTGTGCAGTCCGGTAGCGGATTGTCGCTGGTGTACGTGGTGCCGGTGATCGCCTCGTACCTGCTGGTGAAGAGGTACGTGACCGTGGGTGTTGCTATCCCCGAGAAGGATGACGAGGAGGACCCGGAGGCTGAACCTGCAGCCAGCTAAACCGTGGAACCCCGTGGGCTGAGAGATGACCTCAGCCGCGGGGTTTTTCTATGTCAAACAGAGTTCGGTAAGTGCACTAGTTTGAAACGAAATGAAAAATACCTTTAACTATCACCTCAAGGTTGAATTGAATATCCTGATGAGGCACCGACTAGGAGGAAAAAATATCAACCTTCCCATATTGGACTGATAAAGTGGTACGGGGCTTTTTCTCTTTCCGGCTTTGCCCCTGACCCTTTCCACTCAGGTGGGCACTATACAGTGGCGTTTCAGACTTGCCGCTGTTATGTGTCTGCACGGTATATAACTCAACGAAAAGATCATCATGACCAACCACACCACAGCGCGTCAGCGTCTACTCCGCTTCCCTTTGATTTTGGGTGTCACGACGGCACTTATTTTCTCTTCCTGCTCCACGGGCACGAACAATAACAGTGCCCCTTCCGATAAGGGTACTGTTACTTCTCAGAGTCCCCGCCAGGTGGAGAACGCTACTAATGTTCTGCAGAACGTGAATATTCAGATGGGTCGTGACGGCGAGGTTTCGTCGATTGAGTCGACCAACATTTACGTCAATGACAAGGATCGTACGAGCTCCTCGAGCAATGTGCAGTTCAAGCCGAAGGACGTCGTTAATGACCTTCCTGTGCGTGTGAGCCTGCAGTATTCTACTGAGCGCGGTAGCGGCACTAACCTGAATGATTTGAACGGCTACAGCGGCGAAATCACGATTAAGGTTACGGTTGAGAACCTGACGGTGAAGACCGAGGATGTCACCTATGATGCGTCCGGTACTAGCCGTACTAGCCCTGCACCGGTTGGTACTCCGTTCTCTATTGCTGCTTCTACTGTTCTTTCGGGTTCTCCTACTCAGGTTATTACGACCCCTGATGCTGCTGATTCGTCGACGAATGGTGTGGTGAGCACCAACGATGAAGGTAAGGCTGTTGTTCAGTGGGGTGCTATTTCGGCACCTCCGGTCACTGCTAGTTCTTCTTCTTTTGTGTTGAAGGTTAAGGCGAAGGATTTTAGTGCGCCTACCTTCAATATTTCGGTGCAGCCTGGTTTTGCTTCTGATTTGTCTGGTGCGGGAATCATTACTAATGGTTTCACTTCTCAGGATGCGTCTCAGGTGGCGCTTCTGCAGCGCACTATTGATACCGTCAACGAGGTTAATACGACGCTGACTAGCGCTAGTTCGCAGGTTGCTCAGGTGCGTCAGAGCCTGGATGATACGTCTGCGACTTTGGGTAAGGACACTGCCGAGCATCTGAAGACTCAGAATGAATCGTTGACGAAGACTATGCAGGGTCTGCAGGCGAATATTGAGAGCCTGCAGAAGGACCTTTCTGAGGCTTCGCGGACTAATAATTCTCAGCTGATTTCTCAGTTGGAGCGTACTGTTGCTGCTCTTCACTCGATGCTGGGTGATACGACGGCTCGCCCCAATGTGTCTGTTTCGCATAGCGGCGGTCGTTGTGTTGTGCATCGTGAGGAGGGTGCGAGTAGCCGTAGCGTGTACGGTAATTTGGTTCAGCTGTCTGCTGTTCTGAATGCGTATGCGGAGGCAAGTTCGGACTGCCAGCAGGATCTTACGGCTTCGATTCGTGAGATTGTCGGCCCGGAACACCCGACCGCTGAGACTTGTTCTTCTAACGGTTCGGTGACCTGCGCCCTGTTCAGTGCGTCGGTGACGGTGCAGAGCTCTCTGATTGCACTGGTTGCTACTGGTGAGAAGATTGTGGATCACCTGCAGCCGGAGTATTTGAAGGGTGCGAACAACAACTATTCGGCATTGAAGCGTCAGATGGATGAGCTTGTTGAGCAGGTGGAGAAGGACCCGTCTTCTCTTGATGCTGATGCTGTGCGTTCTTTGAGTGAGAAGGTTAGTGCGGCTCGTCAGAGCGTGAATCAGATGAAGGAAACGTCGAGCCGTCTGATTGAGAGCATCAAGAACGTTCATTCTCGTGCGGCTTCTGCTCGTGCGGAGCTGGTGGACGGTTCTGGTTCTATGAGCGCTCAGAATAAGGAACTGGCGGAGCAGCTTTGTGCTCTGTCTACTGAGCGTGGCGGTTCTCTGTCTGCTGAGCAGGTGGAGCATCTGCGTGGATACCTGACGGCTTCTTCTTGTGGTGGCGCGGCTTCACCGTCTGCTGCACCGTCTTCTGAGGCGCCGTCTGAGGCTCCTAGCCCTGCACCGTCTGAGTCTGCTTCTGTGGCTCCTTCTGAGGAGCCGTCGAAGAAGGTTGAGGCTCCTTCCGCCGCTCCCTCTTCTGAGGCGCCTTCCGCCGAGCCTACTGCCACGGAAGGTAATACTCGCGTCATTACGGTGGAGAACGCGAACGAGCGTACCTACACGTCGAACACCCCTGCCGCACGTACTCCGATGGAGCAGCGTATTGCTGCCGCGGTAGCCGCGTGGGATGAGGTTCTTGCCGCCACTTCGATGGATGACCCCAAGGAGGGTCTGGCTCGCGACGCCAAGGACCTTAACGACGCTGTGAACGCGGTAGATGGCGCTCTGGGTGAGGTTGAGAAGACCCTGAACGATGCCGTAAACGCGCAGAACCAGGATGCCGAGAAGAAGGCAGAGCCTACCGAGGAGGCTAAGGTCTCTCTGCGTGATCGTATCCATTCGGCTTCGGATGCCGTCAATGCTTTGGGTAAGAACCTTGAGGATATGACGAACATGCAGGCTGACCTCTCCACCGCTATTAAGGAAGCGTTCAAGGAGTCTGCCGATGAGACTCGCGAGAGCCTGACGGGCATGATTAGCGAGGAGATTCGTAAGGTTTCGAATGATGGTTCTTCTAGCGCTTCGGCTGCTAAGGAGGCGTTCTCCGCTTCGATTGCTGGCATTACTGATACCGCGAATACTGTGGTTCAGGTGGCTGGTGAGTCCATCGAGGTTCAGCACAAGGATATGAATGATCGTATTGAGGGTCTGCGTCAGTCTCTGGATTCGGTGACTGAGCGTTCTCTAGTTGCTCTGAGCACCCGCGCTGAGAACGCTACCCGAGATTTGGCCGGTGCGTCTGTTCAGCTGAATAACGACCTGTCGAAGCTCATGCTTGATTTGGGTGATAGCAACGCTGAGGGTGCTGGCCTCTTGGGCGCGCTCAAGAGCAATAGCGCGAAGGCTGGTGCGGCTGATTACCAGCTTGCTTTGGCGATGCAGAATGCTCAGGGTTACACGAACCTCCGCTCTGAGGATATTGCTGCTCTGCAGAAGCGTCAGGCACAGTTCAAGGCGTCGCTGCAGCGTCTGCGTTCGCTGCCGACCTTCCATCTGTCGAATGCTGGCAGTGCAGAGGTGAAGACGGTGTACACCTTCCAGATTGGTGATTAGCCGTGGGGTTTTCCCCTCATTTGGGCTCTGATTCAGGTCCTCACCGCCGCGAGGGCAGGCGGCTCACTCAGCGCACCGTGGTGTGGTGTGTCAGTCTGTGTGTGCTGTTTAGCCTTGCGGTGGTGGGGATCTGGTATGGCGTGCGCGCTGTGACTCCTCAGCCTTTGCCGCTTGGCACGGGTACGAACCCTGCGTCTGCGGTGACGGTTCAGCAGGCTATTTCTCTTCCTGCGTCTGGTCGTGAGCCTGTTATTGGTGTTGTTACTACTTTTGGCGATGATGCTGAGGGGTCTGCGTGGCGTCTGAATGCTCAGGGTGCTCGTGTTGCGCAGTACCGTCTGGCTTTGGGCAATTCTTCTGTGAAGGTTCTTTATGCGAACGATAAGGGAACGGAGCAGGGTGCCCGTGAGGCGGTAGAGAAGCTCTCTTCTGAGGGTGCTTTGGGTATTGTGCTTGCTTCTCGGGGTGAGCATCTTCGGGGTGCTACGGCTGCTGCTAAGGAACGCAATGTTGCGGTGATTGAGGCGTATGACCGGGTAGATGCTGGCGATGGGGTATGGAGTTTTGCTCTGGACCCTGAGCGGGAGAAGCAGGTCTATACGACTGCTATTCGTTCGCTTGCCGGTGCATCTAGCACGGGTTCTTCGCAACAGCTTGATGGTGTGCGCACCATCCTGCTGGATGCGGGTGAGGGCTCTGCGCCGGACCTTCCCTATACGAATCGCGTTCAGGTTTCTGCTGATGAAGACAGCATGAAGGACACTCTCAAGGAGCTGACGCGCCTTCTGGGGGACAAGTCTTCGGGCTCTTCTCCTGTTCTGGTTTTGACGGGTTCAGCGTCGACTCAGGCGAAGGTGCTTCGTTCTCTTCAGAGGGCGGGTATTACTTCTCCGGTGATTGCGGGTGAGGAAGCTTTGACGGAGCCTTTTATGCGCCTTCTTCTGGAGAACGGCGGTTCCTTGACTGACAATATTCGCGTTGTGGGGCGTGTGCAGGCACGTGCTGCGGCGTTGAGTGCTGATGATGCCGGTCGTGCTTCTTCGGCGTTTGTCTCAACTGTGGAACGTATGAAGAACGATTCTTCGCTCAAGGATTTGTCAGGCGAACAGTCGTTCTCGAAATCGGCAGCGTGGGCGGATGCTCCCTCCCATAACGCGCTTTTGGCTTTTGCGTATGCCACGAGCCAGGTTCGTGAATACACTCCCGAGGCGGTTCGACGGGTTCTAGGAACCCTTCGTTTGGACGCTAAAGATTCTACGGTCGCGTATCCGTTGGATTTTTCGTCTTCCTACGCTGCGGGCGGGCAGGTGGGTCTTCTTTACCCGACCGCGGAAACTTCGATGATTCAGGGCGGGTCTTCCTCAACGGATGCGGTGAATCCGCCCGTGTGGATGCTTCGCACGTTCACCTCAGAATCTCGCGACTAGCTTTTCCGAGCAAAGCCTAATCCGTACAGAGCCAGCCCATCACACCCCGGCTTTCGGGTATTTACTTCTAGTCCGTCCACCAGCGGGGCTCACGATTTATCTATTTTGGAGAACACCTTATGCGCTTTTTCCTTGATCTTGAAGAGCATAACGGGAGCTATGAACTAGACTCCTGGCAGCCTGAGACGACCATCGCTGATCTCATCCAGGCGACCGGTGGCCCCTCTCTGCCTGCCGACGAGCCGCTGTATTGCGATAACCGCCCGGTGACGGCATCCTCCACCCTGGCAGAGGTCAAACCGATGGAGGGTATGCGTATCTCTAGGGCACCGCTCTCCTACCCTTCCCTGGTGCAGGGCTGGAGCGTGTGCTTGAGCGGTGGTTCGACGGTTACCCTGCCGCGCCCTATCCCCTCTTCGCGTCCTTTAGTGGCGGGTCGTTCCCCGTACGCCGACATTGTGCTGCCCACGGCGAGCGCGTCGTGGGAACATCTGCACTTGCAGGTGGTTCATGATGAGTCGACGAATACTCAGAAGGTGCGCATCACTGACCCGGGTTCTACGAACGGTAGTTTTGTGGACGGTCAGAAAATCCCCGAGGAGGGTCTGACTGTTTCTGAGAGCACCACCATCCATGTTGGTGATTGTGTGCTGACTCTGCAGCCTGCTCCTCAGGAGAAGGCTGCGCCTCGCCCCGGTAGCGCCCCGAATGTGAGCGCGTCGGGTACTGCGCCGTTTAACCGTCCGCCGCGTCAGGGTGCGTTGAGCGCCCCGGAGAAGGTGGAGGCGCCTACCCGCAAGAACGTTTCTGACCCGCCGAAGTTCAATATTGCGATGGCGGTGGGCCCGATTATTATGGCGGCGGCGATGGTCGCCATTATGCAGGAGATTCGTTACGCCCTTTTCGCGATGCTCAGCCCCATTCTGAGTATTGGTATGTGGGTGGAGCAGAAGCGTCGTCACGCTAAGGATAAGGTGAAGGAGCGTGTGCGTTTTGAGCAGGAAATGGAGAAGTTTAAGGAACGTATCGCTCTGAGTAACCGTGAGGAAATTGAGCGTCTTCATGACCTTGCCCCGGCACCGGATGCTGTTCAGTTGCGGGCGCTTCTTCCTGCGATGACGCTGTGGCGTCGCCGGAGTACCAGCCCTGATCTGTTGACTTTCCATGTGGGTACTGGGCATATTCATTGGGCTCCTGAGCTGACGAAGCCGAGCAATCCTGAGCCTGAGGTTCAGCATATTCTTGAGCACAATACCCTATGGGATGCCCCGCTGGTTGCTGACCTGCGTGAGGGCGGCGCTATCGGTATTGTGGGTCCGCGTGAGCAGTCTCTTGCCCTGGCGCGTAGCCTGGTGCTGCAGGCGGCAACCCACACGGGTCCTGCCGATATGACGATTGCGGTCTGTGCTGATTCGGCGCGCTCGCAGGACTGGGTGTGGACGTCGTGGCTTCCGCATATGCATATGGCGCAGAACCAGCAGATGCGTTGGTTTGCTTCTGGCAAGGAGCAGTCGGACCAGATGCTACGCTCTCTTTACCACGACATTGAGTCTCTTCCGACCCGCGGCCTGTGCGTGGTCGTTGATTCGGATACCCTCACTGAGGGCCGTGAGTCGCCGGCACGCGACCTTTTGGCGTATGGCGATGAGGTGCGTCTGATGGCGAATAAGACTGCTGCTGCGGGCGCTCGCCGTGTTGCCGGTATTGTGTTGGCTTCTTCTGTTGACCGTCTTCCGGCGTCGTGTACTTCGGTCGTGGAGATTGGTGAGGAGGCTTCTATGACCTATTCGGAGCCTCGCCGCCGTTACACGGTCACTGACGGTGTGCTCGCCGGTGTGAGCGCTGAGGATGCTCTTCATGTGGCGCGTACTCTGGCGCATCATGAGGACCCTGAACGTCTGCTTCTGGGTGGCGGTTTGCCGCAGCTGGTGAAGCTGCCTGAGCTGGTTGGTTTGCCGACCCCTCCGGGTGCTGAGGATATTGAGGCGTTTTGGTCGCAGGCTAATGGTTTCAGTACGGAGATTGGTGTGGGCGACTCTGGCGCGTTCACTCTGGACTTGGTGAAGGACGGTCCTCACGGCCTGGTGGGTGGTACCACTGGTTCGGGTAAGAGTGAGTTTTTGCGTTCGTTGGTGGCGGGTTTGGCTGCTCACCATGATCCGAGCCGTTTGAACTTTATTCTGGTTGACTTTAAGGGTGGTGCGGCATTTAAGACGTGTGAGCGTCTGCCGCATACGATTGGTACTTTGAGTAACTTGGATGCTCAGTTGGCTCACCGCGCTATTGAGTCGTTGGAGGCGGAGATGGATCGTCGTCAGCGCCTGTTTGCGGCTGCTGGCGAGGGTGTGGACAACATTAAGGATTATTTGGCGACGAACCCGCCGGAGCCGATGCCTCGTCTGCTGCTGGTGATTGACGAGTTCGCGATGCTGGCGAAGGACTTCCCGGATGTCCTGTCGTCGCTGGTGAGCATTGGTGCGGTGGGTCGTACCCTGGGTGTTCACATGATTCTGGCGACTCAGCGTCCTGCTGGCGTGGTGAATGATGACATTCTGGCGAATACGAACTTGCGTGTGGCGTTGCGTGTGCAGAGCCGTGAGGATTCTTCGAACGTGATTGGTGTTCCGGATGCTTCGGAGATTTCGCGTTCGCAGATGGGTCGCGCCTATGTGAAGCTGGGCCAGAATGATATTTCGCCGGTGCAGACTGCCCTGGTGACGGGTCAGAGCGGCACTGAGGTGGTGACTTCTCTGGAGATTCGTGCAACCGATAGTATCGGTATTCCTCGTTCGGAGCGTGCACGTCCGAAGGTGTCGTCAAGTGATGCGAATGACCTGGATCTGCTGATTGACGCTGTTGTGGCGGCTCATGCGGCTCGTGGTGCGGTTGCTCCTCGTAAGGTGTGGCCTGAGCCGTTGGGTTCGTATGTTGATTTGGCTGATTTTGGTGTGCGTGGCTTCCCTGACCCGGATCTTCCCACTGTGGGTGGTGTCCAGGACGGTGTTCTGATGTGTACTTTGGGTGATGAGCCTGAGCTGCAGCGTCAGGTGCCTATGGGCTGGAATATTGAGATGAGCAACCTGCTGTTGGTGGGTGTTGCCGGTAGTGGTACGACCACGACGATTCAGTCTGTGGTGCTGGGTTTGGCTCAGCATTATTCGCCGGAGGACATCGATATCGTTCTGGTGGACATGGGCGCTGATGGTTTGCTGCCTCTACACTCTCTGCCGCATGTTGTTTCTGCTGTGGGTACCGGTCAGGGCGCGAGGGAACGTCAGGCTCGTTTCTTGCGTTTTGTGAAGTCGGAGCTTGATGCACGCCGTGCTGATGCGTCACGCCGTAAGCCTCTTTTCATTGTTTTGGATGGTTTTGCGACGCTGCGTGATGAGTTCTCTGACGCTGTGAGCATGGATTTGTTGGCGAATTTCTACCGAGTGTATGCGGATGGTCCTGCTGTTGGTATTCACTGCGTGGTGTCGACGAGCCGTGCGAAGAATATTCCCTCGCAGATTCTTGATGCTTCGTTGCAGACGTGGTTCTTCCAGTTGAGCGATATCCACGATTATTCGTCGTATGGTATTCGCGGTACGAATATTCCGACTGCGGTTCCTGGGCGTTGTGTTGATCCGAAGCGTCTGCGTCAGATGCAGGTGGCTACTCCCGCTGTTGGCGTGGAGGAGGCTGTCTCTATGATTCGTGAGCGCTTCCCGCAGGCTCCTGCTAAGCGTGATGTGATTGGTCAGCTGCCTACGTGGGTTTCGTGGGAGAGCATGCCTGCTGCTGAGTTTTCTCCGAGTCTGTGGCGTATCCCTGTAGGTATTGCGGAGGCTACGTTGGAGGCTTGTGCTTTCGAGCTGTATGAGGGTGAGCACGCCATGATTGCGGGTAATCCGCGTTCGGGTAAGTCTTCTCTGCTGGTTGCATTTGCTCGTCTGGTTTCTCGGGCGAGGGCTGCGGCGGAGCAGGCGGTGTCTGCGGCGTTGGCGTCTGGTGACGCTACCGCGGCAGAGAACGCACGCATGGATGCCGCTGAGGTTCCGGAGGTTTGGGCTGTCTTTGATCAGCGTTCCGGTCTGGTGAATGCGCCGGAGGGCGTTTTTGACCGGGTGTTTGAGAGCAAGAATGCTTCTGCTCAGGTGCAGGCGGCGTTGCAGGATGCCGCAGGCCCGGTGCTGTTGCTGATTGATGATGGTGACCGCGTGGATGACCCGATGAACGTTTTTGATGCGATTGTGAAGGGTGATTTCCCGGACGTTCACATTATTGCTACGGGTAAGCCGACTGATTTGCGTCCTTTGTATAGCCATTGGACGAAGGCTATTCGTAAGTTCCGTACGGGTGCTGTGGTTCAGCCGAATGTTGATACGGATATGGACATGTTCGGTACTATTCCGAGGCGCGCCCCGGTTCAGCTGAGTGTTGGTCGTGGTTATGCGTTCCTTGCCGGGTCGCCGGTTCTGGTGCAGTTGATGAGCCCTGAGGATTCTCAGCACCGTGGCGGGCTGTAGGGCTTGTCTGGCGTGTGGTGAGGTATGGTGTAACTTTACCGGCTATTTTGCTGTAGGGGTCGCCCCATCTGGGACGTCTTCCTGCTTGTTGTGAAGTTGATGTTAAGGAGTTAGCCCGTGACTGTACCTGCTGGTTCGCCGCAGTACTCCGGCTCGGAGCGCCGTGATGCTCATCCTACCCCGCAGGTTGCTGGTCAGCCTGCGGGGGGCTTGGTTGCAGGCGCTCCCCTTGGCTCTTCGTATCGTTTGGTGCGCCGGGTGGGTTCTGGTGCGGTCGGTGAAGTGTGGGCTGCTACGATGAGCGGCTCGTGGGCTCTGTATGCGGCGAAGGTTTTGCGTCCGGAGCTTGCGGAGAACCCTGTGGTTCTTGAGTCTTTTGTGCGTGAGCGTTCGGTGTTGTTGGCGCTGTCGCATCCTCATATTGTGCCGTTGACGGACATGGTTGTTGAGGGTGGCGTGCTAGCTCTGGTGATGGAGTTTCAGCATGGCGGTTCGTTGCGTCAGAAGCTGGATTCTGAGGGTCCGCTACCGATTCGTTTGGCGTTGAGTCTGATGGTGCAGGTTCTGAATGCGGTGGAGTTTGCTCACCGTCAGGGCGTGATGCACCTGGATATTAAGCCGGAGAATGTTCTGCTGAGCGGTGTTTTGGGGGAGTCTCTGGATCAGCAGGTTCGTGTGGCTGATTTCGGTATTGCTTCTTTTACTGGCTCTGCGGGTTCGGGGGCTTCTCGTTCGTTTTCTGGTACTCCGGGGTATATGGCTCCGGAGCGTTCTGCACATGGTGTGGCTACTCCGGCGGTTGATGTTTATGCGTGCGCGGTGACTCTTCATGAGTTGTTGGTGGCGGCGCGTCCTCTTCCGGCGCGTGGTGGTGCGGTGCAGGTGTCGCCGCAGATTCCGGCTGAGGTGGCTGAGGTGCTTCACGGGATGTTGGCGGAGAACCCGGTTCAGCGTCCTGGTGCGGCTGAGGCTGCCGCTAAGCTGCGTCTTTTGGCTGAAGGTTTCGCGGCTGATACAGTGCTCCCTCGATGGGTTGAGGTGTCTTCGGGTGCTGTGGGGTACACGCCTACGGTGGTTCATGGTGCTGAGCCTGCGGTTTCTGCGGTGCCTGGGCAGAATGTTACGGAGCTGTATGGTGCGGGCATGCCGTCGCTGGGTCAAGCGCAGAATGAGACGGTTATCCGCGCTCCTTTTGTGGTGGAGCAGCCGGTATATGTGCCTGATGAGGTTGTTGAGGAAGAGGAGCCTACCCGTTCGCCGTTGCGCCGCCCGCTGGTATGGGGCGCTATCCTGGGTTCTTTGATTCTTGTGGGCGTGCTCGCTTTTGTGGGTTTGGGCGGCGGTAAGGGTTCGTCTAAGACAGCTGAGTCGTGGTCTGCTTCGAGCCGTAGTTCGGCATCTTTGCCGAGTGGTTTGGGTACCCGTATTGAGGGTACGTATAACCCGCGAGATAAGAGCGCCCGCCTAACTTTTGAGTTTTCCTCGCAGAAGTCGGCTCTTCGGGGCGATATTTTGCAGGTGCTTCCCGGTGTTGAGGGTGGTTCGTGTGCTTCGGTGACGTGGGATGCCGGTCAGGCGTCTTCTGGTGTGTCGAAGAATCAGTCAAGTGTGACTGCGGTGGATGTTCCGTGTTCGTGGAATCTGTCTGGGGTGAGTATCCCGGCTAATGGTGTGGTGCAGGTTCGGGCGAATGTGTCTGCTGAGTTTAAGGATTCTCGTGCTTTTGAGGAATGGCTGAACCGTATTGATTCTGAGACGTCTAAGGCTATTTCTGATCGGGAGGTTCGTTCGACGGCGTACCCGATTCAGCGTTTGCGTTCGATTGAGTTGCGGGTTCCTTCTCGTGTGGTGAATCAGAGTGTTTTGCCGGTGACGGTGGTTCCGGTGTGGCCGAGTGGTGCGGATGAGTTGAACCCGTTGATGGTTTTGCCGCGTACGGGTGAGTTTTCGACGCTGGTTCAGGCGATTTCTCCGGATGCGCAGTTGATTAGTTTTTCGGATGGTTGTTCGGGGCATGTGTTGGTGTCTGAGGATCAGCGGGTGGTGACGGCGCTGTCGGTGACGTCTAAGTGCCGCCTGAATGCGCAGATTGGTAATTTCACGAACCTGTCCAGTAGCGACTTCGCGATTATCACCCGCTAACGGTGGCACTCTAGGCTAGCTGTCGCTGGTATGCAGAAAGCCCCTGGACTGAGAGAGTGAACTCTCAGCCCAGGGGCTTTCTCTATATTCGAAACTAACGCCGTACGATGCTACATGTAGACGTCGGCAAGGCCAGTAACCTTCCCCAAATTCTCAAAGTAGCGCATCGTCTTCCCAGCACAATCCAAACGGTCCACCTGAGCCACATCATCCGGGTTGTCCATGTCAGGCCAACGCTCATTCTCAATCCTGAAACGCACAATCGCCAAAAGCCGGTAATTTTTATGAGCCAACGGGCTAAACAGGGCAATCTGTGTGCCTGACTTAGCGTAGAAACCCACCATGTCCTCGTCTTCATATTTTGCTGCTTTGTAGAACACGACGCGGTTAATCGCAGTGAAAGGGTAACGGGTCGGGTTAGAGAACCAGATGCGCTGCTCAATGCCGTCGGCGGAGGTCTTCACGTAGGCAACATGCACATAGCGTAGACAACCGACCATTAGCACTGATAGCAACAGAGCTGCTATTTCAACCCATACATTTACCGGCCCAGTGTCATAAATTTCGGTTACATACGCAAGACCTGGAAAAACTGGGGTCAATATCGTAATGAGAGCTTCAAGCCGAGTAACCCGTCGGATATAAATACCCTCACGTAGCCGTTGTTTATCTTTCCAGCGCTGCACCTCGTAATTGATGAGGACATAGAATGTCGCAACTGTTGTGAGTAGAGCGAAGATACCCCAGAAGATAATCAAGAAATTGCGCATGGTGGGTTCTCGTTTCGTGTGGTTGGTGAATATCCGGAAGCGCGCCACCGGCAGGTGACGTACCTTCCCTAAGGATACTCCACACAGTCAAAAGCTCTGATAAGCAGAAATATAGAGCAATATGATGGTTTACAGGCTAGGTAGCTAAAAAGGTAATTCGGCGCGAGACTAAGATAAAGACTAGGTAACCACTCATCAGAGGACCGAGATCCGTGCGTGACCACCCGAGTTCCTCGGCTACCCTGAGAACAAACCCGCTGACTTCCGCACCGTTGCCGGAAAGCAGCAAATCACCGATAGATAGAAAGGTTAGTCAGCGACCATGATCAACACCATCATGCTTATTTTCTGGGGCATATACGTAGCCGTCGTCGGGTACAAAGTACTCCGAGCCGTCATCACCTACGAGATGAACCGGCACAAAGACAAGAAACTACTCGCCGAAGGTATCTACGTCGTTCGCCTGAACCGTTTTGAAGTCGCCTTCTGGTCAGTGGCAGCTCTCATGTTCCCAGTCCCTATGTTCATCATGCATATAGGGATGGACCTGGGATTTCACTGGTTCGACATCGCAGCTTTCATCATCTCGCCCTTCTTCATGAGAGGCCTTCCCGGCATCCGCTACTGGTACGTTACGGTCTCCTTGGATGGTGTGGAACAGGTAGGCGATCCCTTCTACCCTTTCACCGCAATCGACAAAGTGGTGTGCAAGGACAATTCGGATCGTGAGCGTGCAGCATCCCTTCATTTCTACACAAAATCCGGTGATGAGATTGTGACGCTCCAGCCCATCTACGGTAACTATCGCCTACCGGCTATTACTCGTTTCAGAATTGAGAAGAAACGCTGGCCGGACATGCGCAATCCCTCAGATCGTGCCCTGGTGGATGGGTGGACTAACCGTGAGTCCATTGTTTATTACTACTTGAGGCTGCAGGAGGCATCTGGTCTGGCTGATAGCAAGAAGCAAGCCAAGGGGAAATAGACCATAGATGCCATATAGAAGGCCTCGGGTGGTGCGAGCTGAAGACTCACACCACCCGGGGCTCTCTTTTTAGCTCATGAGCTGGTTATTCTTTGATTTCTTCAAAACGGGTTGTACTAAAATCTCGATCCTTTTTTGTGGATGAATTTAATACATGAAATAAATATTTTTTACCCGGCTGAGCAGTTTTAACGTATGCGGGGATTTTCCAGCCTTCTGGCGCCTCATACATTGACAAAGTGCCGCACTCTTCTGTTTCGAAGACGCCCACCGGAGCATTATCATTCAGCTCTCCAATCGTGCCGCCTCGAGGCCTGGTGTATGCCTTCGTTACAGTGCAAGTAGCAGTGATACCATCACTGTCATCTCGTAATTCATATGGAAAGCGTACGAGGACATAAATGATAATTGCTACGATGCTTGTCATGATTATGATACTGCTTGGGCGCCTATCACCGAAGAACTCCTCTAGGAATCCTTTTATAAAATCTTTTATGGAGTCTATGATAAACATATTTAAATCTTCAATTTCGAAATGTCAATACCAATCATCCAAGTAAGAGCTCGATTAGTGGCAATAGAAGTTCTTTCGCTTGCATTAGATGCTACGCGAGAAATCACGGCGCTAGGATTAACCCTAAACTCATTATAAGTATGAGCTGCAGTAAAACGATAGTATTCAGCTTTTTTACTATCCATTTTTACAGAGCCCTTAATTGTATTTTTAATAAAATCTTTACCGACTACATCTAACGTCTTCCCCTTAAGAGCTTCGGGTGAGAATTCTTGACCCTTAACGAGCGTATCAGCAGAATACTGGATACCGTTCTTTAGCATTCCAGTGCCGGAATCTATAGCAGCATCACGAGCAATAGTAGCTGTTTTTTTACCAGCCCTCACTATAAAACTCTCGGGAATCTTTTGTGCCGTCTTAGTCGCAGTGGATGGGGTAGCTTCTGGGACGTACCCCTTAACACCAATTTTCTTTTTGAAGAGGCTGCCGGTAGCTGCGCCTCCTGCAGATGCTAGACCACCTGAGAGGAACATACCGACCCCACCCATGAGACTCTTATCTTTTACGGTGTCATCCATGGAGTATGATGCAACATTATTAATACCGCCGGACAAGGTTTCCTTCGTAATATCTTCTAAGACTTTAGAATTATTCAGTTTAGATCCCACTTTACTACCGTAAGAGGTGAGTGCAGATTTAGCAGCTGAGGCCTTCGACACTACTGCATTTTTAACTGCACCTGCCTTCGATAGAATCTGCCCCATTTTTGAGCTATTTTGGGCAACTTTAGCAACTGGCGCCGCTTTTGCTGCCGTGACTATTTTTGTGACGCCAGTGGCTATATTCTTCAAACCGTTCAGACCACCTGTGACAGCACCTGCGATGGCACCTGAGACAAAACCTTTCCCAGCTTCCTGACCAGCTTTCGACCAATCAACAGGCTGACCCTTAAGCTTATCCTCAATTACCGACATGCCAGCACCCATAAGTGCGCCAGACGCGCCACCTAGTAAAGCGCCACCAAGGGGACCAGTACCAGCAGCGATAGCACCAATCACAGCACCAGCAATAACCATCGCACCGCCAGCCACGTACTCCCAGTTATTCCTTACCCAACCGGTGATGCCAGAAGACGCTTTCTGCTCACGATACTTCTCAAAGTCCTCCACCGATACCGCCGACAAACCCCACGGATCCACCAAAGAAACCGGGTTACCACCCACCAGCGAGAACGGGTCAGCACCCCAACCAGCGCCCACAGGCGCGACCAAAGGATCAGGCGCCGTAAAGCGAGCCACACGCGAATCCACCACGCGGGCACCCAACACCTCAAAACCGGTAGAACCCAGCACCACACCCGAAGCGGCAGAAACACCAACCAGCGAATCCGGCAACACAGGCGTAGCACCAGCAGCAGAAGCGCCCTGGGCAGACGGCACAGCAGGCGCAGCAACACCCAAAGAAGCCCAACCATACGGATCCAGCAAACCAGCACCGGAACCAGCACCAGGAACCAGCGAACCCACAGAAGGCATCGACGAGCCAGCCACACCCAGCACACGCGGAACAAACGAATTCTCATCCCACACCAGCGGGTGCATCACCGAAGCATCAAAACCAGCATTAGCGCGAGCACCGGTTGAGGGCACACCAAACTCGGGTACACCAGCAGGCGCACCACCGGCAGCAAGTACACGACCATCAGTAGAAGCGCACAGCAGCGAGAAGGACACGGCAGAATCATCAGCAGAACCCCACGACGCCACCGAGTTCACAAACCCAGCCGCACCATAGGTCAACGACGAGCCGGAACCATCCGAAGAAACCTGCAGAAGACGCGAATCATTACCGTTATAGGAGAACACGCTCGTCGAGACCGGCACCAGGGTGACGCCCTCAAGTTCCACGGATTCCGGGCACTGCGGAAGCCACGCCTGAGCATCCTCAACAGCAGAGGCAAACTCAGCCGACTGGGAGCCAGCCTTCGCCTCATCCTGCACGCCATAGACGCATACTGCGCGAACGCGGGCACCCTCGTCAGTGACCAGCACCTTCACCCAAGCGTTCTGAGGCTGGGCGCTATCAAAGTACTCAATACGCACCAGCGCGCCAGCGGCATCATAGGTCCAACGCAGAGTCTCGGTGCCGCGAACGGCAGAAGAGAGCATCTGTGCGTCAGTGTAGGTGTACATGACCAGGCCAGCAGGCGAATCCACGCCGCTAATACGGCCCAAATCATCACGAATAATCTCAGTGTGCAAAGCCTCAGAAGAGTCTGCCACAGCGGGCTGCTCGGTCACAGAGGTCATATGCGCACCACGGTAACCGAACTCACGAACCCAAGTACCCGCCAGGTCAGACACCTGTGCACGCACCAGCGCATCTACCGCGTTGTACTCGAAGGAAGACTCCACACGAGACTCAGAGGTAATGGCGGTTCCATCCAGGCGGTACGCGGTGATGTCAGTCTGCTTGACCATGCGGCCAGCAGCATCATACGCATAAGTGCTCGAACCCAGAGGGTGCACAAACTCAGTGCGCAGACCATCAGCATCGTACGCGTAGGACAGCTCATAGCCGCCAGTCTCATCCATGTACGCGGCGCGGAAAGACTCCGGAATCTGAGCACCAAACTCACGGCGCTGACGAACAAGACGACCCAAACGGTCATAAGACTCGACCGTCACCACGGGAGCGCCAAACGCATCAACGCCCGCGTGATCATAAGTCGTCATCGTACGGCGCGCAGAATCACGCTTCATACGGTACAGCAGAGAACCATTCACCGAATGGGAGCAAGGAACACCGTCACGGTCATAACCGAAGGAATGTACAGCACCATTACCGTCAGTGCTGGTCAGCAGACGACCGGCAGCATCATAGGTAGAGGTAGTGCGCACACCCAGCGGATTGGTTACCGCCAGAACATTGCCCATCAGGTCATACTCGTAGCTGGTAATGCGACCGGCAGGGTCCATCACGGAGGTAACGTTACCCGCCTCGTCATAGCGGTAATGGGTCACGCCACCGGCACCGTTAGTCACCGCAACCACCTGGGAAGCGGCATCATAGGTGAACGAACGAGTACCCCACTTGTTATCGCGGATGCTCTTCACGCGGCCACAGGAATCCCAGGTGTAGAACACCGGAGAAGCCACACCGGAACCGGTAATGGACAGCACACGACCGCACGCGTCATAGCGAACGCGCGCTTCGGAACCGTCACCGTACACCTGGCGAATCAGTCGGGAATCAGCGTCGTACTCGTAGCGAGTCACAGACTGCTCAGCAGTGCCGGCAGCCTCGTAGGTTGCAGCCAGTCGACCGCACGCATCGTAGCTGTACTCGGTCACACGGCCCGCAGGGGAAATCATGCGCACCATCTGGTTCGAGCCGTTGTACTCGTAGCGGCTCAGACCGCCCTCAGCGTCCAGAACCTGCACGGGGTTACCCGCACCGTCGTAAACCATCGTGGAGACAGTCGGGTCGTCAGCATCTGCACTAACCTGCGGGCCAGAATCCTCAGAGAGAACCTCGCTACGCACCGGGCGGCCCAGGTGGTCACACGAGATACGCACGCGGTCAACACCATCATTAGTAGTGAAGGTCTTACGCGAGGAATCAACAGAAGTACGTACACTCACACCGGTCGGGTCAATCAACGCGGTCAGGGTGCTCGCGGCATCATACTCGCGAGTCCACACACCACCGGCAGGGTCAATGGTGCGGACCAGGCGCATCAAACCATCGTAGGCGTAGCTGAACTGCGCACCACCCGGCAGGGTAATGCGGTCAATATTGCCGTTCGTATCAAAGGAACGCTCCATGCGGCGACCTAGCGGGTCAACCATGGCAACAATGTCACCGCTCGGACCGTACTCATACTCGGTACGAGCACCAGCAGGGTCCACCGAAGCCACCAGACGACCACCAGCAGCGTACTCAAAACGCCAGCGGGAACCATCCGGGTCCTGACGGCACACCATGTGACCGGCGGAATCATAGGTGAACTCAGTCTCCAACCCAAGAGCAGAAACGATCTTCACTAGGTGACCCGCAGCAGAATACTCACAACGGGTCAGCTGCTGCTCAGCATTACGAATACCGGTCAGCAGACCGAACTCGCCATACTCAAAGGAGACGGTAACGCCCTCAGGGCTCACCACACGCTGTAGCAGGCCGTCAGCCCACTCAAAACGGGTCACATGACCGTTGCCATCAGTCATGGAAGAGGGGTTACGCTCAAAATCGTTGGCGTACTTGTAAGTCACCGTAGTCATCGGGCTTACGGTAGGGCTCTGGGCAGACTCCTGCCCCGAAGCAGCCTCATCGAGGGTGTTGCCCTGAGCCTCAGCCTCCAGGCGGGCACGACGAGCCAGACGGGCGGCACGGCGAGCGCGCGGGTCCGTCTCAATAGCACTCATTGCCACGGAGACCACGCGGTCATGTTCGTCATACGCGAAGAGGGTTTCAGCACCCTCATCGGTGACCTCACGAATAATACGGCCGCGCTCATCGCTGTAGCGAGTAGTACGGGAACCATCGCGGTCCACCACGCTCACGCGGTTGCCAAAGTCATCGTAGGCATAGCTAGTACGCCCGCCTTCCGCGTCAACAATAGCGGTTAGACGTGCGTACTGGTCATTAACCCACAGGTTAGTGTAGGAAGCGTCCTCATTCGAAACGTCAGTAATGCCGTTCGGCAGGTAGCGGTAGCGAACACGACGACCGTATTCGGTGTCCTGCTCAGTAATACGACCGGCAGGGTCGTAGTAGTTAGTCACCTCAACAGTGCCAGTACTAGCCACCACGCGGTGGATCAGACCGGCAGCATCATGTTCATAACGGCGGGTACCGGCATCACCGTGCACAGCGCACAGGTGAGTACGACCATCAAGGGTGACGTACTCGTAACGCACAGACTGACCGCGTGAAGAGTGAATAGCGCTAACAAGGCCGCCTTCGGTGTACTCCACGTTGATACGTGCACCGCGCTGATGCACGATAGCGCCAACACGGCCGTCCTCATCGCGCAGGTACGCGACAGCAGTACCTGCTCCAGCGCTCATGCCCAGGTAAACACCGGTGAGGCTAAAAATGTGCTGAGTTCCAGCGTTGTCGGAGATGCGCAGCAGGGACGAGGCTTCATAGCCCGTAGCGTGCAAAATATAGCGCAGAGAGGGGTCAGCAATAGAGCCCTCTTCACCCATCAGCTGGGTGAGGGGCAGCTCTTCAAGCCACCACGCCTCACGCGGAGCGCGAGCGTAACCGTGGGTGCCGTCCTCACGAATCATTCGGTCGAAGGTAACCTCACGACCGTCAGCCATCGTCCAGACAGCATTCTCATCGTTCAGCTGCACGCGGCTCTCAATATTCGAGGACCAGCCCGCGCCGAACACACCGGATACAGCGTGCTGACCGAACACGGTCACACTGTTGTACATGCGGGTTACAGAGCAGGCAGAAACCACACCGGAGAACGCCATGTCGGTCTCTTCTTCAATGAAGTTACCGGTCGCAACGTTCACGGGGTCGTTCACATAACCGCTTGTGGTGGACATTCCTACTACAGCCGGCGCTGGAACTTCCAAATCATGGCGCTCAGTACTAACGCCAGCTGCACTGATTGCACCTTCCAGAGTGGAATTGGCAACGGTGATAACCTCGCCCGAGCTACCGTACTTTTCAAAAGTATCGGCTACGATACCCAGCCAAGTCTTATCATTAGCGTTCGACTTATTCCACGTTTCAAACGTGCTGATGAGATTTTCAGCATCGACGGAGCCCCACTGGCACTTAACCATAAACTCTGTGGAAAGGTTACGCAGCTTGCCGGGCTCAGCGTCAAAGCTAGTACCAAGGTTCGCCAGAGTATTAGAGAGAGCACGCACGGTCGAAGGGCGCGCCGAAGAAACAGTCATACTCCCTGAGCGGGTCTCAGTGCTCTCACGATGACCTAGCGATGTGGTGTCAATCGAGGTATCCGGCTTATACGATGTCGGCTTAGGCGGTTCACCTCCGAACGTTTCAACCCACCATTTGCGGATACCACCCAAGTCATGCTCATAGTGGTACATAAGGTCGCGGTTCTCATTTTCCTTATGAGCTGACTCTTTGAGGCGGTCCACCACATCAGCCAGTTGACGGAAGATGCTGGCGATATCACGACCATCGCTAATGGTGGTATCAATATTTGCCGCCGCAACATCAGCGTAGTGACCTTTAAAGTCCTCCAAAGCTGTTGTCAGCGAGCTCTTGAGGGAGGGTAATGCATTATCAATATTCTGCGCAACGGTGCGGCAGGCATTGGCAAGGGCATCCGACGTAGCATCATCGTACTTGACTTTTTCAGTATTCAGATTCATGCTCTGTTGTCTTTCGGTGTGGTTAGTACGGAAGTGTGGTGATTAAACACGTCCTAGCAAGCACATTTACTGCGCCTAGATACGACGTGCGTTGAAGCCGAATAACAGAAAACGCCGCCTACCGCTCACCGCCCCGTAGCCGGGGAGCGGGGCGGTAAACGGCGTTTACCAGGGAAGGCTTAGGAGCCGCCACCTGCCTGGAAGATATCGGTAGAAATCTGGTTGAGCTGCTCGCGCAGGTCAGTCAGTTCCTGAGTCAGGTTACGCAGGGTGTTTTCTACGCCGGGCCAGGTGTCATTGCGGAAACGCTCAGCCAGGGGGCCGTCCCAGTTGTTGGGGTCCTTCAGCTGGTTACCCTGCTGGTTGAGGTTGTTGATTTCGTTCTGCAGACCGCCATTGATGATGTTCTGGAGAGCAGTAATGGCATCCTTGGCTGCCTGCGATGAGAGTACGCGATCGGACACGATGTTCCTCTTTCGTCGTTGAGTTGCCGGAAGATGTGCATTAGATACGCGAATATCAAATACGCACCGTTAGTGCTTTGCACCACTTCGAACATTACACTATTTCGCGGCAAAGCGCACCCTCTGCACCCTGTTGTGAGAAAAATTTCTCATAGTAGACATTGCACAGCAGTGCGTGCATATACATTTATCTACTCCCATCAAGGGATTTCTCCCGCTACGGTATCCTTGGGAAAGGTACGCCACCTTCGGGTGGTGCGCTTCCGGATATTCACCAACCACATACGAAATGAGGACTTTCATGTCTGAAAACACCCCGCAGCCGGCTGCACCGCAGCAGCCGCAATTCACCCAGCAGGCACCCGCTACACAGCCCGCATACGGCGCACCCGTCGAGGCACCGAAAAAGAAGTGGGCGGCAGTAACCGCACTCGTCTTGGGCATTATTTCCGCCCTGACCGGCATTTTTGTGATCGGTTCGTTCCTGACCATCCCGACCATTATTTTCGCTGTAATCGCTCTGGTCATGGTCAAGAATGGCACCGGCAAGGGTAAGGGCATGGCGATTGCTGCTCTCGTGCTGGTTCTGGTAGCGTACATTGCTACGTTTGCTTTCTTCCAGATTCGTGCGGCGAACCTTGAAAAGTCTAACCGAGAGGCCCGTGAGGTTATCCAGAAGTGCGAGAACCACGAGCCCGGCTACTACATCACTGAGAAGGACGGTAAGCGTTATTGCAACGCTGGCGGTTGGGTCTACGAGATGGATAAGTAAACCGGCTTATTTGGTTCCATGATTAGCCACTGATGGGTGGGGGCGTTCACGCACAGCAGCCGTGTGCCTGCGAGCGCCCCTCAGTCCTATCTTCCGTGAGCGTTATGTATCTGGACCGTCCGGATAACTCCTGGAGCACCGAATAGAGAAAGCCCCCGCGGCCGAGAGTCATCCTCTCAGCCGCGGGGGCTTTATCGTATCAGCGTATCCTCACGCGGCGAGCGCTACGAAGCGCGGCGGCGAGAACGCAGTACCATCACGGTGCCCGCACCGAGCACCAGTGCGCCACCCACAGCCACAGACACCGCACCGAAACCAGTACGCGCCAGGCCGCCCTGCTGGGAGCTCACGCCACCCGACGCAGCAGACACACCGGACTGACCCAGGGAGCCGCCACCGGTACCACCACCGGAAATACCACCCGGGTACACGCCGCCAGCAGAACCATCAGCCGAACCGTCAGAGGAGCCCTGCGCGTTCACATCACCGGCAGCACCAGAAGCACCAGCCTGACCGGACTGACCACCCTGCGCGGCACCAGACTGCGCGGAGCCGGGCTGGTTAGCACCAGCGGTACCGCCCGGGGTTGCCGAATCCACACGGCGCACACCGCTAAAGTCATCCGACGCAGCGTTCGGGTCCTTCGGCACGGCAGTCTCAAACGAGCACGCATCCGACGCCTTCTTACCCACAGCAACCGCAAGCTGCTGCACCGGGCTGTTCACCTCAGTACCATCAGCCAGGGTCGCAGAATAGTGCACGTCAAACATGTACTGGCCGGGCTCAGAGAACACCCAGTTCGCGTGTGCGTGCGTCGCGTAATCAATGTCGATCGTGGTCTTGCCGGTCGTCGAATCCAGCAGCACATCCGCACCGTTCAGCGACTCAGTGAACATGCCGAAGCGTGCACCCTCAGGCATGACCTTCGGAACCACGTGCAGGCGCACGGGGCCGCGCAGCTGCGAGTAGTCAATGTCCTGCGTGTTGTAGCCGGGCCAAGGCAGGCCGCTCTGCTGGGTCTGCGGCAGACCGTAGAAGGCGGTGCCGACCGGGCCCATGAAGTTCAGCTTCTCATCAGCCATACGTTCGGTGCGTACACGGCGGGCATTCTCGCTGACCGTCCACACGACCGAATCAAGCGGGCGCACGGTCGAATCAGCGTCAATGATGCCGCTGTCGTCACGCAGGCCCACGGACAGCTGGCGGTCCTTCAGAGTTGCCTGAATGTCCAGGTGGCCGTGCGAGATCTTGGTGCGACCGTCAATCTTGCCGGGCACGCACTGGTTACCGGGGGTTCCGGGGGTGGACGGCTCAGCGGAGGGTGCCGGGGCGCTCGGGGTCGGGTTCGCGGGCGCGGGGCTAGACGGTGCCGGAGTGGAGGGTGCCGGAGCAGGTACGCTCGGTTCTGCGGAGGCGGTCGGCACCGCAGGCACGGTCGGAACCTCGCTGGGGGACACCGACGGAACGGTGCTGGGCTCAGCGGTCGGAGCCTCGGAGGGAGCCTCGCTCGGCTCAGCAGAAGGCTCGGCAGAGGGCGCGACGGTAGGCTCAGCGCTCGGCGACGGATCCACCGGAGCAGGCTTCGGCGCATCGCTAATGGGTGCACTATCCGGAGCCAACGCACCGTGCGCGGTGTACTTGGTGCCCGGCTCGTAGTTCGCCGCAACCTCAGTGGTGGAGGCGGAAGCGTTCATATCCGGGTGGGTCAGCATCTTCACGCGCAGAGCCGTGCCCTTGTAGAACGACTCGTCACGGAAGGTAAAGCGCGCCACGCCATCCTCAACGGAGCCTTCCAGGTCGAGGTACGGGTAGACCGGGTCGTCCTGGGCGTAGAAGCCGCCGCGCAGGAAGCCTCGTACCTTCGGGTCCTTGAAGCGGACCTCAACGGTGCTGAAGCCGTTGCCGTTTGGGGTGACGGTCACGTCGTAGTCCATGCTGGTCGGCGTGTACTGCCCGGTGCTGAGCACGGTGTTCGCCTGATCCGGGATTTCTTCGGGCCAGGAGCCGTTACCGTCGTCGCTGTACACGCTCTCAGCCTTGCCGGGCTCGTAGGTGAGCTTGTGCGAGATCCAGCGGGACGCCTCCGCGCTGTTCGCGTCGGAGGTGTCGGGGGTGAAGACCGCCTGCAGCTGGGAGCCCTCGCTACCGAGCATTTCAGACCAGGTGGCGGTACCATTCACGACCGGCAGGTCGGTCAGGAAGTAGCCGTTGTTGTACAGGGTCAGGGTGCCCTTGAGGTTCTTGTTCGCGGCGGTGAAGGTGATGTCGCTGAGCTTGTCGTCGGCGTCCTTGTTCTTAGCCGGGTCAGCGTCCAGGCGGTGCGGTGCCACGGACAGCATGTACTTTGCAGCGTCCAGGTCACCGACGGGTGCCGCATTGTAGCGGTCGACGGTGGGCACGGCGGTGGGGGTGCCGTCACCGAGCACGGGCTGCATGCCGCCAACCTGCCAGACCAGCTTCGACGGCTTGGAGCTAATGATGCGACCGTCGGTGGAGCGCGCCACGGTGCGGTAGGTGACCACGTAGCGGCCGGGGCGGGTGAAGGTCGTGGTGTTGTGGGTGTGGCTACCCTTGTCGAGCAGCCAGGAGTGCCAGCCGGTGGAGCTGCTGGAGAGCATGCGGTACACGTCGGCGGGGGCGTCGTCCGGGTTGTAGCGGAAGAGCTCCATGCGGCCGGGGCCCTCAACGGAGAGAATGTCGGTAGCGAACACGCCGTCACGGAAACGCTCGGTGGGCACCTTCGTGGATGCGCCCAGGCCAGCCCAGATGGGGTCCTGGTTGCCGTAGGTCAGGTGCGGTGCCATGTAGAGGGTCTGTCCGGGTTCGCCGAGGAACGCCAGGGAGGGCGAGTCGCCCAGGGTCATGGTGTACTGCGACTTGCCGTCCCTGGTGCTGTAGCCCTTGCCGACCCAGTTGACGGTCTTGTCCAGTTCGTAGGTGTCTGCGCCGGTCTTGTAGGGGTTCGCCTCGTTCATGAGGACGAAGGTGCCGTTCTGCTCGTCCCAGTATGCCTTGGGGGCGTCAACGTGGCCCTTGGTGGTGACGATTTTGCCGTCGTCGGGGCCTGCTGCGGCGGGCAGGGAGGGGGCAGCGCCGGCGAGCGCGAGCAGCGCTGCGGCGGAGAGGAATGCGGCTGCGCGACGGAGGGCGGGCTTGCCGCCGGGGACGAAGAGTGCGGGGGTGTGTGTGGTGACCCGTCGTTGGATCTGCTTCTGAGAGCTCATGACAACCTTTCTCATTTTTCTATTTCCTAGGGTAGCTCTTTTGCAAATAATTGTCATTTAGAACCTAAGTGAGTATAGTGATTCTCAGAAACACGTGTGCGCCGAGGCGCGCCCAAAACGCACACCACGTACATCCACAAAGAGAAAAACACGGCAGAGCGCACCCCGGACGCAGGGGAGAAACCGGCAACAGGCCGCCGGACCCAGCACCGGGCAAGCCCCGAAAGCATCGGGCAACGCGCCAGCCAACGAGCAGTCATCCAAGGAGCCACCATGCAAGGACGCACCAAACCCCTGAGCCTACTCAGCGCAACCACCCTCGGATGCACCCTCGCACTCGGGGCGCCCCTCGCCCTGCCCCAGGTCGGCACCTTCACCGCCGCACAGGCGCAGGAAAACCAGGCGCAGGAAAACCAGGCTGGCACCCAGGCAGGCACCGAGTCGCGCGCCTACGTCAACTACGAAGGTGACTACGTCATCGCGGGCGTACACACCGAAATGCTCAACGCATTCCTCGACGGCAACCAGTTCACCCTCGCCACCCTCGCAGACACCGGCCCCGGCCAGCAGGGACGATTCAACCCCGCCCGCACCGTCTTCCACCTGCCCGACGTCGAGGACGCACACACCAACGTCGTAGCAGGCTACGACTACATTGCCCCCGAAGGCACCGACATCTTCTACATTCCCTCCACCCGCACCCGCGGCCTGCTCTACCCCGGCCTCGGTGCGGAAGGAATCCGCCCCGGCGCACTCAAGGACAACACCATCAACCTTCAACTCGTGCGCAGCAGCGTACCCGAAGGCGGCCGCGCCGAAGTCTTCACCGAATCCGGCCGCGACAACCCGCGCGTCTTCAGCACCAACGACCAGCTCGCACCGCACACCATCACCGCTGGCGGCCACGAGCACCTCAGCTGGGCATTCACCCGCAAGGGCATCTACCAGCTGACGTTCCGCGCCACCGCAACCCTTGCCGACGGCACCCCGGTCAGCTCCGAGGCAACCTACACCATCGCCGTGGGCACTAACGCTGAGGAAGGCTTCAAGCTCCTGAACGCGCAGAACGCCGCAAAGGAAGCAACCAAGGACGCCACGAGCGAGGCAACCACTACCCCCGAGGCGACCTCCACCGCCACCGAGAGCGCCACCGGCAGCCCCAGCGCATCTACCTCCGCAAGTGCTGAGGCGAGTGCATCTGCTGAGGCGAGTGCATCCACCGGTATTCGCCGCGTGGATGGATCCGTGAACGGTCAGAATGCCGCGCAGGTGACCGACCCGAACGGCGCAAAGGCGGCGGCGAATGGTGAGCAGGCATCCCAGGGCGGATCCGGTGTAACCGCTATCAGCGGCACCGACAACACCAATAACGGCTCTGACAAGGGTGAAAACAAGGACGGCAATGCCACCAGCGCGAAGGGATCCAGTGTGAAGGGCTCCAACGCCCAGAACATCAGCGCACCCAGCAACGGCGGCGGCATTACCGGCAACGGTGTGCTGTCCTCCGGTCTGCCCGGCAGCCTGAACCAGCAGTGCATCGCCACCGAGGTTCCCGCCGAAGATGCCAAGGACTCCAAGGACGCCCAGAAGGACAACAAGCAGAGCAACCAGGCAGCCCAGGCACCGACCAGCATCCCCACCCTCGCCGTGGTCAACACCGCCGAGCACAGCGGCCGTGAAGAAGTCACCCACGGCCACTTCGACGTAGGCCCGATCCTCAACGGCGGCAACCTCACCAGCAGCGTGAAGGACGACCGCACCAGCCCCGCCCGCCACGTCTCCCCCGGCGCCCTCGAGTTCGTGCTCAATGACGCCGCAAAGATCAACCTGCCCGCAGGCATGGAGAATATCGCCCCGGCGGGCACCCCCGTGCACATGATTGGTGCAACCCAGCAGCAGGGCGTGCCCTGGCTTGGCTGGAGCACCCAGGACCCCGAACTGCTCAAGCAGCTCGACGGCCCCGTTACCATGAGCCTCAACGGTTTTGAGGGCCCCGGCACGATGTCCACCTTCCTCTCCGGCAACTTCGGTTCCGCCGGTCAGCAGGTCTTCGATTCGCGTAGCGGCGGCTCCTTCCAGGTGCCCGCAAACACCCACCAGCACAGCAACTGGGTGTTCACCGCTGAGGGTCGCTACACCGTGACCATCGGCTGGACGGCACGCCTGAAGAACGGTCAGCAGGTCAGCAGCGAATCGGTTCTGCACTTCACCGTCGGCAACCCCGATAACGCCCCGGCAAGCAACAACGCGCAGGGTGCGGCAGACACCAAGCAGGACGGTGGCAACGCTAACAGCGCTAACGGCGCCAACAACGGCGGCGAGAAGAGCACCGCAAAGAACCCCGTCAACGGCACCGTCGACGAAGCCACCGGCATCGTCACCAAGCCCGACGGATCCAAGGTGCGCATCGTCGGTAAGACCGCCTCCGGCGAGGATTGCGCTCTGACCAGCCAGGAACTCGCCAACGCCCAGAAGGCAGCCGCCGCAGGTAAGCTGCCGAACACCGGTGTGGTCATCGACCCGTTCATGGTCAGCACCTCCATTCTGGCACTGGCACTCGGTGCCATGATTCTGCGTTCGGCACGCCGAAAGGGCCGCAGCGGTGACACCGCATAGCGGGCATACCGGCAACCGCGCACACGCTTATAGTCGGCGAACCGCCCTCACCCTCGCCTCCCGTATTGCGGTGGGTGCGGGGGTGGGGGCTGGTGCCTTCGCACTGAGCGGATGCGCCAGCACCGTGAACGCATCCTCCGACCGGATGCGCGTGGTCGCCACGACCCCGATCCTGGCGGACTTGGCGCAGCAGATTGCCGGGGAGCGCGCCAGCGTGCACTCCCTCGTGCCTGCCGGTGCTGACCCGCACTCGTATGAGCCGAGCCTGCGCGATATCCGCGATGTCGCCTACGCCCGCTGCGCCCTGACGAACGGCCTGCTGCTGGAGCAGCGTAAGCTCTCCAAAATGGTTGAGGCGAACCTGCCCGCAGGCGTTGTGTCCGTGGCGGTTGCGGAGAAGATTGAGCAGTACGGCGGCAAGCTCGAAGCCATTGTTGAGGATGCCTCCCTGGACTCCATCTGGCTGGGTTTGCGTGTTGAAGAGGGCGGGCAGAACGAATCTGCCCCCGCCGATTCTTCGGATGCGGGAATGCGCTTTGAGGTGCACAGCGTGCGGGCACGGACCTCTACCGATTCGTCGAATGCGCAGTTGGCGGCGTTCATTACGCAGACCTTCGGTGCGGTGGAGATGCTGTGCGATTCGCATGCGCGCGGCGTGAACCTCACCCGTGAGGGGGACACCGCGATCCGTACCGGCGATATGGGTTCGCTGGAGCTTCCGTTGCAGGCGCATACGCACCTGTCGTGGGCGTTTAGTGATGCCGGCGAGTACGCCATTGAGCTGAGCGCCACCGCGGTCAATGCGCCGGAGTCGGTGCGTTCTTCGCGCGGCACCCTGTACTGCGCGGTTGGTCGTGACCCGCAACAGCTGGTGGACCGTTTGGCGAAGGAACAGAACGTTTCTGCCTCGGACATCAAGGTTCTTTCCGCAGGTCACGCCGATATTACGGCACGCACCGGCGACGGCAGGCTCGTGCTTCGCGCGGATTCCTCCCAGGGCGCCGTAGAGTACGAACTGAACCGCACCGTGGTCGCGGTCCCCTCCCGCACCCTGCAGGAGGTGCCCGCCGGCGGTAGCTACCGTTTCCTGCGTTCGGGTGCTTCGGAGCATCGCGGTCAGGTGTACCTGCTGGCGCAGGCCGTTCTGGGCAAGCACGTGCACGGCGAAATCGACCCGCACATTTGGCATTCGGTGCCGAACGCGAAGGCGAGCGTGCAGGTCATTCGTGACGCGCTCACCTCCGCCGATCCGGAGGGTGCGAGCGAGTACGCGACCCGCACCGAGCAGGTCATGAAGGAGCTCGACGCCCTGGACGCTCAGCTGCGTCAGGTGTACGGAGGCCTGCCGGAGTCGGCACGCAACCTGGTCACCACGCACGACGGCTACCGCTACCTGGCGAGCACCTACGGGTTGCACATTGCCGGTTTCGTGAGTGCCAGTGCCAGCGGCGAGCCGAGCATTCAGCAGCGTCAGCGCCTGCGTCGCACGGTCGAGGATTTGAAGGTTCCAGCAATTTATCTGGACAAGTCCACGGCGATGCGTTCACCGGTTCTCACGGAGTTGGCTCGGGAGGCTCAGGTGCGTACCGGGGTGCTCTATTCGGATACCCTGGATGCGCAGGCTCCTCACTACGCACAGATGATGTTGGCGAATGCTCACACGATTGCGCTGTGCTCGGGGGCTAGTTCTGGCGGCGATTCTTCGGGTGCTAGCTGCTCGGAGGCAAGCACCTCATAACCCGGTTTTAAGCTACCCACAAGCTTATATAGCCGTATTAGCATATAGATAATCTTTCACACACCGTTTCGGTCATGATCCAAGGAAGTCCTCATGATGAACTCAACCACCCCCTCCCGCTCCTCGCGTAGCCGCGCCCTGCCCGCCCTGGCTCTGGGTGCCAGCCTCATGCTCGCACCCCTGGGTGTGGCACACGCGGAGACCACCCCGGCAACCGCTGAGGCAACCGCTGAGAGCGCCTCGGCTCAGCCGAGCGACAGCAACCTCAGCCGCGGCGAGCGCGCCCTCACCCAGACCCTGTCGGCTGAGCAGCCGGTCGCATCCGGCCGCACCGAAATTTCTGCCGGTCACGTGGATATGGGTCCTCGTTTCAACAACGGCAAGTTTGAGCTCATGCTCCACGACGACCACGGTGAAACCCCCGTCTGGCGCAGCCTGGACGAGGTCATCTACCGCGGTAGCGACCAGGCAATCCTTGAGGTGCCAAACGACCCGCGCTACTCCTTCGTGGGTGCGCCCGCCGGCTCTAAGGTGTACGTTATTCCGCAGACCGAAACTAAGGGCGTGATTTGGCCGGGTTGGAACACTCAGGATCCGCAGCTGGTGTCCAAGCTGAACCGCGGCGTGAACCTGACCCTGGAGCAGGTGAGCGGCCCCGGCACTTTTAGCCTGTACCTGGAGAACGGCAACTTCTCGGCACCGCAGGTGCTGTGGTCCTCGACCAAGAATGAGCCGCAGAAACTGTGGGTGGAGAAGAACACTCACACCCACGCGAACTGGGTGTTCACCGCTCCCGGCGAGTACCTGCTGAAGGTTACCGCGAGTGCTGAGCTGTCTGACGGTTCGACCGTGTCTGATACCCGCTACCTGAAGTTTGCGGTGGGTGATTCTGCGAGCGCTGATGCCCTGTACGCGATGGAGGCGCAGGCTCGCGGTTCCTCGGGTTCTGCATCCTCGGGTTCAGCTTCTTCTGCTTCTCAGGCCGCCGGTACCCAGGCGTCTGGTGCACAGGCATCCGGTTCTTCTTCTGCCGCCGCAGCGAGTGACCAGAGCGGTTTCCGTGCTGAGTTCACGATTTCCTGGAGTCCTATTGTCGCTGGCATCGTGGTCGTGGTGGGCGTGGGCGCGTTCATCGCCTCCCGTCGCCGCCGCGCCTCCGCTCAGCGTGAGGCTCTGGATGAAGTGCGCGGTGACCGTTCGTGAGCGCATCGGTAACAGCGGGTACTGAGCCCGTCCTAGAGATTTCAAACCTGTACGCCGGCTACGCGCGCCGTTCCATCCTCAAGGATCTGTCCCTGACCCTGGAGCGCGGCGAGTTTGCGGGTCTGATTGGTGCTAATGGTGCCGGTAAGACCACGCTGCTGCGCACCATTTTGGGCCTGATTCGCCCCGCATCCGGGCAGGTTCGCGTGTTGGGCGAGTCGCCCCGCGCGGCGCGTGCGCACATCGGTTACGTGCCGCAGAAACACCAGTTCCAGTGGGATTTTCCGCTGACCGTTAAGGATACGGTGATGACCGGCCGCGTGCGTGAGATTGGGTTCTTCCGCCGCCCGGCGAAGAAAGATTGGGTGCAGGTCTTTTCGGCGATGGAACGCACCGATGTCCTGCACCTGCAGGATGCTTCCATTGCGGAGCTTTCCGGTGGTCAGCGTCAGAGGGTTCTTTTGGCGCGCGCTTTGGCAGCGAACCCCTCCCTACTGCTGCTGGATGAGCCGTTTACGGGCGTGGACGCGCCGACTCAGACCACTCTGACTCGCCTGTACCGCGAGTTGGCGGATGAGGGCATCACCATTCTGATGTCTACGCACGACATGCTGGCGGCGCGTGAGTCCTGCTCGCGTCTATGCGGTGTGCGCGGCAATATTCACCTGGATGGTCCGGCGGACTCCTTCAGCCTGGAGCAGCTGCATACGTGGTTGCACGGCCACGACATTGAGGAGGCACAGGGCCACGCCCGCACGGGCTTCACCTGTGCCGGTGGTGCGTTGGATGAGTACGGCCACGAGCTGCCGGATTCCTGCGCTTCTGATCATTCTCTCTCCCCCGCCCATACTGCTTCTACCGGGGGTGCCCGTTGATTACTCCTATCGATTTTCTTGCCGACCTGTTCAACCCGTCTCTGGCGTTTCTTCCGCGTGCCCTGGCGGCGGTACTGCTCGCGTCGGTGGTCACCGGTGTGGTGGGCTGTCACGTGCTGATGCGCGGCATGGTCTTCATTGGCGATGCGGTGGCACACTCGGTGTTCCCGGGTCTTGCGGTGGCGTTCGTGTTGGGCGGCAACCTGATGGTGGGTGGCCTGACGGCGGGCGTGGTCACGGCTATTCTTGTGGCTATTTTTAGCCAGAATCAGCGGCTGCGCGAGGATTCGGTCATTGGTATTTTCTTTGCCGCATCTTTTGCGTTGGGTATTGTGATTATTTCCTTGGCGCCGGGCTATTCGGGGTCGGTGCAGGATTTCTTGTTCGGCTCGATTGTGGGTGTTTCGAATGAGGACATTACCCAGGCGGCGATTATGGGTGCCGTTATTCTGCTGGTGCTGTGGCTGTTCCACCGCCAAATTGTGACGGTCAGCCTGGACCGTGAGAGTGCCCGCGCGATGGGCCTGCCGGTGCTTGCCCTGGATATTGTGCTGTACGTTCTGGTGACCATTTCTGTGGTGCTGGGCCTGCAGACGCTCGGTAATGTGCTGGTGTTGGCGCTTCTGGTGATTCCCGCGTCGGCAGCCCGCCTGGCGTGCCGCCGACTGGGCTCGATGATGGTGTTCTCGCCGGTGTTCGGCGGTATCTGCTCGATTGTTGGCCTGTACCTGTCGTGGGCGTTTAACCTGCCGACCGGTGGCACGATTGTGCTGTCGATGGTGGCGGCTTTTGTGCTGGTGTGGGCCGTGACGGCGGTTCGTTCGCGAGCACGTGCGCAGCTGAAGAGCTAAGCCCAGCTCAACCCGGGCTCAACCCAACTTTTCTCGATTAAACGCACGAGGCGCATCCCTGTTTGGGGGGGTGCGCCTCGTGCGTTTTTTACAGGTCTTAAATACCCAAAGTGAATCATGTTCATGTTTAAAGAACCAAAAGATACACTCCGCGTAATAAAAGCGCATAATTCAACACGTCGGGTTTAATGAAAATACAACCTATCAAATATTTCTTATGGGTTGATACATGTAGTGATAAAGCAGTCACTGCACCCTCATTAGAGCTTCAAAGAAGGAGTCATCATGAAGGCATATGTATACCACGGCCCCGACCAGAAGGGCGCCTGGGAGGAAGTCCCGAACCCCACCATTCTTGAGCCCACGGACGTTATCGCCCGTGTCGACACCACCACCATTTGCGGTACTGACCTGCACATCCTGAAGGGCGACTGCCCCGAGGTGGACCACGGACGCATCCTGGGCCACGAGGCTGTCGGTACCATTACCGAGGTTGGCTCCGCGGTGACTGACCTGAAGGTCGGCGACCGCATCATCATCCCCGCCGTGACCAGCTGCGGTAAGTGCTCCTACTGTAAGGCGAACCAGCCTTCGCACTGCCAGACCGTTGGTGGTGTCGGCTGGATTTTCGGTTACATGATTGACGGCACCCAGGCAGAGTACGTGCGTGTTCCCTACGCAGAGACCTCGGTCCACCTGGTTCCGGAGGGCCTGACCGATGAGGACGTCCTCTTCCTCACCGACGCACTGCCCACCGGCTTCGAGATCGGTATTCTGAACGGCAACACCAAGCCCGGCGACACCGTCGCTGTCGTGGGTGCAGGCCCCGTGGGTCTGGGCGCAATCATGACCGCTAACCTCTGCGGTGCCGGCCGCGTCATCACCATCGACTTCGACGACAACCGCATGAACAAGGCGCTGGAGCTGGGCGCAACCGATAAGGTCAACGCGGGCGATCCGGACTTCATCGAGAAGATTAAGGCTCTCTCCCCCGACGGCCTGGGCGTGGATGTGGCAATTGAGGCTGTGGGCGTTCCGCAGACCTTCGAGACCTGCACCAAGATTGTTCGCCCCTATGGCAACATCGCGAACGCCGGCGTGCACGGCAAGCCCGTTGAGCTGCCCCTGAACACCATGTGGATTTCGAACGTTCGCATCAACATGGGTCTGGTCAACTGCAACACCGTCGGTAACCTGCTGAACATGGTCCGCTCCGGCCGCCTGAACGCTAAGGCGATGGCAACCCACCGCTTCACGTTCGACCAGTTCGAGGAAGCCTACGACCTGTTCACCCACGCTGCTGAGCACAACGTGGTGAAGGTTGTTATCTCCCGCGACCCGGAGGTTGCGGCATAGACTGCGGTAGGCTCATATACCGCTCATACTGAAACCCCGAACGTTTGTGAGGGATTTCGGTGGGATGTATTCATGACACTGCGAACATCCCTAGGATTCGCCTCCGGGTGGGAGTGGGTAGGTCCCACCCGGAGCGCGAATCGTCCTCCCCTACCCCGAGATGTAGTTATTTTCTGATGATGTAAGAAATCTGAAGATGTAGAGATGCGCCAGCTCGGGGTTTTCTGTTCCCTCAGCCCCCTCTCCGGTGGGCTCTGGGGCGGTTCCTCAAGCGTGATGCACCCTCTGCCGGGCGCTCTGCCAACCTGCTTCGGCGGGTTCTTCTGCCAGGCAACCTCTACCGGTGGAGGGGCGCATCATTTGGCTCTTCTTGGTCGGGTGGTACCTCCGATTCTGCTCGCCCTTGAAGGGAAAGGAAAAGGGTCGCACGCTTACGGTTCAATGGCGAACTCGTAGGCTGCGACCCTTTTCTCATGCCCGGTTTTCGGTGCCTCGGGCGGGCTATTTAGTTTTTAGGCTTCTCAGTACTGGGTTTTTCTCCGGCGGCATTCTTTTCACCGGTGTTCTCATGACCGGCAGCATCGTGCAGGATGCGGGTGAACGCCTCCGTGGGGTCGTCTGCCCCAGCTGCGGCAGAAGAGTCGGTGGCGCCTCCGATGACGGGTTCGGTGGGCGCATCCTCAACGGGTACTTCAGCCAGATTCTCGGCAGGTACCTCGGCAGGAGCCTCGACGGACACCTCCGCGACGATGGGCTCATCCGAGGCGGACTCCGCAGAGGCGGGCGCCTCCGGAGCCTTCTGCGCATCCTCCTGCTTATCCTGAGCCAGAGTCTCTACAGGCTGCTCAGAAACACCCTGCTCAGTAGCTACCGGCTCACCGTGCGCGGATTCCTTCTTCGCATCCTTGTGCGCGTCCTTATGTTCGAGCCTGTAGATGATGCGCGGTTCCAGGCGCTCAAAACCAATCTTGGAGCGCACCCAGTTCACGAAGCGGTCGATACGGTCCTCACCCTCGGTGGTTTCCGCAACCCGGTAGTTGCGCGGCAGCATCACGCTGTCGCTGAGCACGCGCGGGTACTCATCAATCTCCTGAATACCCGCCATGTACATGTTCTCGCGGAACTGGTGAGCGAACTCCTGCTGACCGAGGAACAGCTGGTCGGCGTAGGTTTTAGCCGCCAGGCGCTCGCTGTAGGCGTCCTTGGAGTCGCGAGCGCCCTTCTTGGAGCCGTAAATATCCCAGAAGTAAAAGTACACATTGTTCGCGATAATGGCGGAGATAATGCGGTTCTGCAGGTACACGAGGGCACCGACGGCGACCGCACCAACAATCAGGAGCACCACGGCGAGCGGGGAGAGTGCAAAGTCAGACAGATTGCCGCGGTGGTTCGTGAACAGGCCAATCAGGTAGGCGATGGTGACCACGATGATGGGCACGCCGATGAAAATCACGGCCAGCGGAACCCAAATGTACAGCAGGGCACGTAGAATCAGGCGGTAGTAGCTAATCGAGTCGCCAATGGGGATGGGCGTAGGCTTCACGGAAGAGTGCGCACGCTTCATGAGCAGGCTGAAGATACGGTTGCTGTCGATGCCAACTTTACGCAGCTTCGATTCGAGGGACGCACGCTTGAGGAAGACCCGGTAGTTTTCGAGGACGACGCGCTGGTCGGAGGTGAGCTTTTCGGGGTCGGGTAGGGCGTTGAGGTCCAAGCCGGCTTCGGTGAGGAGCTTGCTCCACAGTTCCAGTCGCGCCAGTTCGGAGGGTTTTGCCGCCGCCTGCGCCTGGTAGTTCTTGTAGGAGATGAAGATGGTGCTGGCACCAATCAGCAGTGTAATGAAGGGTGCAATCCAGTCTTTGAGTCCCATGGTGGCGTTCCTCCTTGAGTGTGTGGAGCCGTTGGTTCCTCTGTCTTTTTCGGGCGACTTTTTCGGGCGTGAGCCTACTGTTTTTACCGTACCACCGGCACCTGTGCTGAACCTTTAAATGCGCAGGTGGGTGCGTAAAAATAGCCCCGCCTCCCGGCGCTCAAGAGCAACGGGAGACGGAGCTTATCTATGAGGTTTAGTGCGCTGTATTAGTGTTCTGCGGGCTTCATTTCGCGCGGTGCCTTACGAATCATGAGGTAGCTGATGACAGCCATAACACCCATGAGCACGGCACTGAACGCGGAGCTCAGCACCACGCCCGAGTCGAAGGCAGCGAATGCGGAGGAGAGCAGCTGGTTCGCCTGCTCGCCACCCACCTGGCTTGCGACCGTCACGGCACCGCCGAGGGTTTCGTGGGCGTGGTCGGCGAGAGTCTCATCCAGGCCGTCGGGTACAACCACATTTGCGCGGTAGACGGCGGTGAGCATGCCACCAATGATGACGGTGCCGAGCACCGTACCTGTCTCGTAGGAGGTCTCCGAGATCGCGGATGCCGCACCAGCCTTACGCGGCGGCACGCTGGAGAGCATCAGGTCGTTCGAAATGGTCTGCGCAATACCGATGCCGGTACCGAGCACAATGAAGATCAGGATAATCACCAAGTCGTTGTGCGCACCCAGGAAGGCGAGCACCGCGAACGCGGCAGCGTGGAGCGCCAGACCGAAAGACACCACCTGCGCCGGGTGGAAGTGCACCGCCACGCGCGCAATCACCAGACCGGCGATAATGATCGCCAGGGTACCGGGAATCAGCAGCATACCGGCGTACATGGGCGGCAGACCGGAGACCAACTGCAGGTGCTGGGAGGCGAAGTAGATGAAGCCAACGTCCACCATCATGGAGATGAGGTTTGCGGTAATCGCGCCGGTGAACACGGTGTTGCGGAAGAGGCGCACATCCAGCATGGGCTGAATATCGTTCTTCTCGCGGTTGAGCTGACGCAGCACGAACAGGACAATGAAGCACAGGCCGGCAAGGATGGTGCTAATTGCCACCGCATCGAACCCGGTTTCGGAGGTGTGAGTCAGACCGAAGGTAATGCCGGTCATGCCGGTCATAATCAGCAGGATGCTCAGCGGATCCACCGGGCTGGGGTTCGGGTCCTTCGACTCGGGAACCATAATCGGGGCGAGAATCAGCAGAGGAATCAGAATCGGCACAGCGAGCAGGAACACCGAACCCCAGTCGAAGTGCTCCAGCAGGAAACCACCCACAATCGGGCCCAGCGCCGCACCCGCCGAGAAGCCCGAAGCCCACACGGCAATAGCGATGCGGCGCTCGGTCGCATCCACAAAGATATTGCGAATAATCGACAGGGTTGCCGGCATGAGCATGGCGCCAAAAATGCCAAGCAGGGCGCGGGCAACCACGAGCATCAGCGCGGAGGGCGCGAATGCCGCGAGCGCAGAGATTGCCGCGAAGCCGGTCGAGCCGATGAGCAGCAGCTTGCGGCGACCGATGCGGTCACCGATAGCGCCCATGGGCACGAGCAGGGCGGAGAGCACCAGGGAGTAGGAGTCAACGATCCACAGCTGCTCCGCGGAGGAGGGGCTCAGCGCCTTAGCGATTGCGGGCACCGCGAAGGCAAGCACTGTGTTGTCGATGGAGACCAGGAGCACCGGGAGCATGAGCACACCGAGTGCCGCCCAGCGCTTGGTCTTCTGGTCGGGGGCGTGAATGGGCAGAGCCGTGGTGTGCGGATTGTGATTCGTCATGGGTTGTTTTCGTGCGTCTATAAGGTGTCGGCTGATGCGGCGGACGCGGCGGCATCAGCTCGGCCTGTCTTTTGGGCTAGGTCTTTTAGTGAGGTTTTAGGGGTCCGGACGGGGCCATAAACGAAGATTAACTATACCAACTGGACGGTATAGTTTCAAGCGGTTAGACTGGTACACATGACCACCCCCAACCACCGAAAACAACGCGCCACCAACCCCCGCGAACACATCCTCGACACCTACGTCGACCTGCTGATTCGCTCGGGAGAACGCGCCGCGACCCTCGACGCCGTCGCCACCGCCGCCAAGGTTTCCAAGGGCGGGCTACTCTACCACTTCGCCTCCAAGAAGGCGCTACTTGAAGCGCTCGCAGAACGCACCCTCACCCTGGCTGAAGAGGACTTCGCGGCGATGGAGCAGGCACCCGAGGGGGCAAGCGCCTACTACATCAATTCCTCCACGCCGGATAACACCCCGTTCGACCGTGCCCTCATTGCCCTCAGCCGCCTGGCGCAGAACAATAATGAGCTCGCCCAGCAGACCATGAGCCGCGTGCAGGAGGGATGGCATGCACTCGTCCTCGCTGAGCTGGGTGACGAGCAGATCGCCCGCGCCGTGCTACTTCTGGGTGACGGAATGTACTACAACGCGGCCTTCGGGGGCGGCTCCGCCAACCCGCAGACCGCCGACATGCTCAAATCCGACCGCGCCGCACTGGAACACGCACTGCAGGTTCTCAAGGCGGCGGCTCATTAAATCCACACAAGCCACTCGACGCAGCGGTTAAAGCCACAAGCTAAAACCGCCGCCTCAGACCGTATTCTTTAGCGCCGGCGAGCACCCAGGACTTAAACTGAAAGGGTACGTAACCGCTCTTCAACCAAGGAGTTCCAATGATTTTCATTGCTGTCAAGTTCCCCGTCAAGCCCGAATACGCTGACCAGTGGATCGAGAAGACCCGCGCTTTCACCGAGGCAACCCGCGCAGAGGAAGGCAACAAGTTCTTCGAGTGGTCCCGCAGCGTTGAGGACCCGAATGAGTTCGTTCTGCTCGAGGCTTTCAACGACGATGCAGCTGGCCCGCACGTGAACTCTGATCACTTCCAGCAGGCCATGAAGGACATGCGTCCGCTGCTGACCGCAACCCCGAAGATTATTTCTCGCCTGATTGACGGCGACGACTGGGAAGCAATGGGCGAGCTGCAGATCGACTAGTCTGCACCCCTAATATGCACCCTAAAATTGCATAGTTAGACGTTGCATAAGTAGACACTGGAGCGCCTCTCCCCTCTGCCTTTTGAGCAGTGCGGAGGGGCGCTTTGGCGTGTCCGGTACCTGAACTTTTTCCCCTTGACGCGACGCGGATGATGCACGTTTTCAGGTCGGCAGGCACCTTGCGTGCATTTTTACCCTATTAACCCCTTAAAATGGGTAGAGTATGCACACCTATCGATACCCATTCGCACAGGAGGTCTGAATGAGCATCGCATCCCAGCCTCTTCCCGGCGCAGTCGCCGTTGAAGAGCACAACGACGTGGACCACACCTCTGTATCCCTTGCCGTTTCGACCGTTATTCTGGCCCTGCGCCCCAAGGAAAACGAAACCCACCCGACCCTGTGGCTACCGCTGGTTCGCCGCCTTCGCGAGCCCTATAAGGGCCAGTGGGCGCTACCCGGCGGCCCGCTCAACCCGAACCTCTCCCTCGAGGAGGCAGCGGCTTCGACCCTGAAGCGCGCAACCAACCTGCAGCCCGGTTACCTGGAGCAGCTCTACGCATTCGGTGACGTTCTGCGCACCCCCGAGGCGCGTGCCGCCCGCGTTGTGGGCGAGCCCGACCCGGCACCCGACGCTGATCACGAGCGTGTGGTTTCCGTGGTGTACTGGGCGTCGATTCCCGCCACCGAGGTTGCGAACACTCGCGTGCACGAGAACATCCGATGGTTCCCGGTGGATGAGCTGCCCGAGCTCGCCTTCGATCACAATGAAATCATTGAGTACGCGCTCTACCGCCTGCAGAACAAGGTCGAGTACTCGCGTATTGCGCACTCTTTCTTGGGTGAGGAGTTCACCCTGGCGCAGCTGCGTGAGGTATACGAGGCGATTCTGGGTCGCACCCTGGATCCGGCGAACTTCCGCCGCCAGATTGCGGCATCGAAGTCGATTATTGACACCGGCCGCCGTGTGGAGGGCACCCGTCACCGCCCGCCGCGCCTGTACCGTTACAACGACGCTCAGGCGTACGCGGATGCGGGCCCGCTGGGCATGTACCGTGAGCGCCACGAGGCATAATAGCCTTTCGCGCGTTGTACGCGCGCAGATTTAACGCCTAAGATTTAATGCCTAAAAGGAGGAGCGGCACCGATTGGTGTCGCCCCTCCTTTTGCGTTCTCTAGGGGATATCGGTACTTGTCAGAAGGTTTTGCGGGAGGATGTTTGACTCAGCACCCGCACGCTCCCTATGCTGGAGCCATCAGCTCTCTATCCGCGCTACCCCACCGAAGGGGTAGCCTGGAGCTGAACGTATCGTTTGGCCGAAGCCACCCAAGGCGCGACCGGGGCGGTATTCGGAATCTAGGAGGCATCAAAGAAATGACCCACCGAGCATAAGCCCGGACCTCACAGAATTTTTTCGCGCGCTCACGCAGCAGCTTTATAGGCACAGCCATATAGTCGCTTTATCCTGCGTATTTCTGTCAGCGCGCATACACCCGGGCATAGGTCTATCCACCGTTACGCTCGGGTTTTTTCGCGCCCTTTTCGGGGCGAGCCTCTTACTGCCGCGCACTCAGCGCAGGTAGCCAAACCGCCGGCACACTGCCACAACGCACTACCGTCGGGCCTTGAGGGTACCCGAGCATCCATGACTCGCGTCTATGATTCAAGGAGCTCGTATGACACACGCACTTCAGCCGCAGGCAATCTTTCCCCGTTCCGCTTCTTCCCGCGATGCCCGTTCACATGCCGCTTCCCATGCGGCGGCGCACGTTAGCATCGCCCACCTACACTTTGCGCACCCGAGCCAGCCTCCTCTTTTTGCGGACCTTTCGGCGGTGTTTTCGGCACCTCTGACCGGGCTCATTGGTGACAATGGTTGCGGAAAAACCACCCTGATGAGGTTGATTTTGGGTGATTTGACCCCGGATTCCGGCTCTTTGGCGGCACCGGAACACATGGCGTATCTACCTCAGGATATGGGTCTGGATCGGGAGCAGACCCTAGCCGAGCTCTGCGGAATCTCCGAGATTCTGCGGGCACTGCAAGCAGTGGAATCCGGCGAATACTCCCCCGAACTCTACGAAACCATCGGGGATAACTGGGACGTTGAGGAGCGAACCCTGGCGGCTCTTGCGACCTACGGCTTCACCCCGGCGGCGCTGATTGATCGCGACAACCCGCAGGCGGTTCGCGCACTCTTTGCTCGCAGTATGCGCAGCTTCTCCGGTGGTGAGGCGGTCATTGCCGCACTTGCCTCGCTGATGATTTCTGACCCCGAGTTCATTCTGCTCGATGAGCCGACGAACAACCTTGACTCCGCGGCGAAAGCCCAGCTCTTCACGGCACTGGAGGCGCTGCCCTGCCCGGCGCTCATTATCAGCCACGACCGCGATCTACTGGAGCGCGTAAACGTGATTGCCGAGCTTCACGCCGACCGCCAGGGGGTGGCGCATCTGCGCCTTTTCGAGGGTAACTACAGCACCTACCGGCAGGCGCTGGACACCGAGCAGCAGGCGGCTCAGCGTCGCGTCACCGAGGCGAAGAACCGGGTGCGTTCTGCGCACCGTGAGTGGGTGCATGCGCAGGAGATTATCTCGAAGAACATGGCGCAGGTGTGGAAAGATGACCAGCCGGATACGATTCTTGCCCTCGCCAAGGACGCCTCACGGCAGGCGGCGGTGAAGCTTCGCGGTCTGCGCATCGGCAAGCAGGAGCAGGCTCAGGAGGCGTATCAGAAGGCTCAGGAGCAGGTGCGGGCACAGGAGAAAATCTATGCAGAGCTGAGCCAGCAGCCCCTGCCCGCGGGACGTAAGGTGCTGGAGCTGAGCAGGGTTGATAGCCACCCAGTTTCACGTGAAACATTTGCCGTTCAGCAACCCACCAAGGTTGATTCTCTGCATTTTTCGCCCGCAGAGGCTGATAGCGAGAGCCAACAGGGAACCCCAGCAGAGCACCCCGAGCACCTGATTCTCAGCGGCCCCGAGCACCTGCGCATCACCGGTGCAAACGGTAGTGGCAAAACCACCCTCCTTGAGGCAATTGCCCACGCCGGCGAGGCGGACTACCTCTCCCCCGTACAGCCCGCCTATCGCGTCGACTATTGCATCGAGGGGGCGTATATTCCGCAGCGCATTAGCTTGGATCCACAGCTGACTCTCCTGCAGAGCGTGCAGCGGGCAAACCCCGGGGTGAGCGAACAGCACCTTCGTGATCAGCTGGCGCGGTTACTTTTCCGTCGCGAGAGCGTGCACCATAAGACCGGTGAGCTCTCCGGCGGTGAGCGTTTCCGCGCAGCGGTGGCGCAGGTGCTTCTGGCTGATCCGGTACCGCAGCTACTCATGCTGGATGAGCCGACGAACAACCTCGATATTTCTTCGGTGGATTGGTTGGTGCAGGCACTCGAAGCCTACACCGGTGCGCTCATCGTGGTGAGCCATGATGAGGATTTCTGCCGCCGCATCCGCATTGACCGCACGTTCAGCATTTCGGCAAAAGCCCTTGGGGAGGCACCGTGCTAAACATTCTTCGTTCTATTCCGTGGGCATTCCGTATAACCCTTCACACGGCGCCCATTCCATTCCTTGCCGCGGTTTGTACGACCCTGCTTCTTACGTTCATGCCGGGCGCGCAGGTGGTGCTGGTGAATGCTGTGGTGGGTTCGGTGGCTTCTGGCGATACTGCAGCATCACTCACGTGGGTCGCGGTAATCGGTGTCCTCGTGGCGGCGTACCTTCTGGTGCAGCGGGCGAGCAGTCGCTCTTCACCATGACGAAGGCGCGCGTGAATGCCGCCGTGCATCAGAAACTCAATATCACCCTGGCGCGGGTGAATCCTGAGGTGATGAGTGAACCCGAGATGCAGAAGCATCTTCGTGCAGCCCGTGAATCTCTTACGAGGCAGGAGATTCCCACGCAGGCAAATTCCGTGGTGACTCTCTGTGCTGCCGTGGCGTTGGTTCTGCTGCTATGCGCGACGATTGCAGGCACGAGCCTTCCGGTTGCGTTCTTTGTGGCGGGACACATGACGATTCTGGTCTCGCACCGTGCCTGGACCCTCCGCCATGCCGACAGTATTTACGTGATGGATGCGGGCGCAATCGTCGAATCGGGAACCTACACCGAACTAATGGCGCGCAACTCACATTTCGCCCAGCTTTTCGCCTCGCAGACGGGGTAATTACTCGGGCGTCTCAACCGCCGCTCCCGGAACGGCAGGGGCGGTTGAGACGCTGAGGGACGTTATTCCGAACACGCGAGGAACCCAATAACATTCCGAAGCTGGCGAAGTAACGAGCCAGAGGGAGCACGCTCCCGCAGCAACTTACTGTCCTTGCCTTTGCGTTAACTCTAGGTAGTGCCGGAACAAAAACTCTAGACGCTGTGATTCAGTAGTGAGTTTTCGCGATGCTCCAAAAGCTTTATCCACCACGCTATCTAAAGCATCGTGAGCCTTACGAAGCTCACGTTTCATAGCGCGCGGATCGTACTGACTAGCTAGAGAAACATTAGGTTGGAGTGCTCGCGCTTCCAAGACTTTTTGGCCAGCGGCAATAATTTTCTGGCGATCAGGTTCTCTAAGCAGAGGTAAGGGAAAATTGTTCCACGTTACAGTACTGGAAAAGCTAATATCAGACTTTAACCGCCCCCCTACAGTTTTCATCCAAGTAATAAACATGGAAGAACTCGCGATCGCAAACAACAACCCACCGTCATCGGGAGCGCCATAAACCTTATTCGAAATGATGACTTTTTCGTCAAAGTACGCGACAGGAAGGTACTTCCTGCGGCTAGAGCTGACTTCGGGGATGCCAATAAACCGCCCCTGATCGTGAATTCCAAATTGACGGAATAGATGATGGTAGGGATATTCCCGGGTGGATTTTGCCTTAGATTCCGAACGGAACTTTTTAACAGCGTCTATGCGTGATTTAAGCTCGGGGCTTTTTGCTACATCTACTGGATCTAAATCAACCAACCATAGACACCAGCGTTCAGTTCCTCGAAGCAGCTCGGCAGAACCGATATATGGGCGAAGATACTTCGAAATAATTGGATCATTTTGAAGAGTCATATACTCTTCGTTACTGATAATAAAATTTCCATCATCGGTAGGCATCGATCCCTTAGCTACTAGGGGCATATTTTCGCTAATAGGCTTACCCTGTTTACGAACCAAAACGTTAGCACCATCAACTAGATAAGCGTTGATACCAGTCTTGACCTTACGTTCTATGGGGTTTCCCTTAGGATGTTCGTAGTCCCATAACTGGGGTTTTACCTGTTGATTCCGGGTAAACCCGATAATTACACAGTGCACCGCAGCTTTTCCAGGAGCTTCCGAATCCCATTCAAAGGTTCGATGGGCAAATTTAATCACCCACCCCGCTTTAAAGATTGGGTCAAATAGTCGGGAAGTTTGGTCTCCCTGCGTAATAGAGTTAGTGGTTACGTAAGCGAACTCTCCTGTGCGGTTCTTATAATAATCCAGAGCTTTCGCATGCCACCCGGTTACAAAATCTAACCGAGAGAGCTGGGCTGATGAACCCCAGGCATGCTGAAGGTCTGCAAGCTGCTCTGCGGTTCGCGTATGGTCTCCTAAGAAAGGAGGGTTACCAAAAATATAGGTCTTCCCCTTTGGTTCAGGAATCGCTTTCTTCCAATCTAAGCGAAGCGCGTTGTCGTGAATAATATGGGCAGCAATTTCAATCGGCAGGCGATTCGGGGCATCTCCAAGGGCTTGCGCAAGATGCAGGTTTGCCTGGTGATCTACCAGGAACATTGCGGTTTCAGCAATCTTTGCCGCCCACCAGTTAATCTCAAAGCCATAGAACTGATTGATAGAAAGACGCTGGTCAATAGATATATCCAGTGAAGCTGTAAACTCACCACCACGGTTACGCTTTTCAACCAACACATCCGTCTCAATCTCACGTAGTTTCGCATACGTAAGGTTCAGAAAGTTACCTCCACCACAAGCCGGGTCACAGAACACGTGAGTCGAAAGATCATTGAGGAAATTATCAAAGTCCTTCAAAGAAGTAGTCTTATTGCGAATCAGACGATCCGCCTCTTTGCGAAATTCACTCAGGAACAGTGGTTCAAGAGTCTTCAGAATATTCTTCTCGCTGGTGTAATGCTCGCCCGCAGCACGACGTGCTTTTTTGGATTTGACCAGCTGAAACATAGCGCCAAAGATAGCAACCGAAATTCGATTCCATTGAAAACGGCATGCATCCAAGAGAGCTTCACGGCTCTCTTCTGTGAAGAACTCAGCATCCAACGAATCTTTGAAAATACCGCCATTAACGTATGGGAACTGCGCCATTAAATCACTCATGCGATGAGAACGGCGAGCTGGCGGAGTATTTAACACCTGAAAAAGCTGGTTTAACTGTGGCCCTAGTGATGATGACGTCGTCTCCTGCTCTACCCAGCGATAAAAAAGATCGGCAGGCCACAAACCCGCATCATCACCGTAGAGCAGGAAAAGCAAGCGAGTCATCAGAATCGACGTCTGCTGTACACGCTCATCTTCTTCTTCAGCGTCCTTCGGGGCATCCTCTCCCACTGGTGTATCGGTGTCATCGCCTAGAAACGAGGTATAGAGCTCCGCCATAAGATCAGCCGCAACAATCGAAGCTTCTTCCTGCTCCTGCCTTGATACGCTTTCCTTACCAATTAGAAAAACAAATGAGTCGTAATAGTCTGCAATATCGCGGGTAAGAAGCTCAACTTTTGGCTCGGAACCGTCCAGGCGAATAATACGAATACGCTCAAAATCAGAAACCATGCCATATTTCGGGTACTCATTCTGACTAATGGAATCAAGATAGTCGAAAAGCTGTTCCTCTGCCGCGTCAAGATTTTCACCAAGGCTCTTTGCCTCGCCAATAGCGATACCAGACATGAAGAAATCGATATATCCATTTCGCCCAGTGCTGGTGCGCTCCGCGTTGCGTTCGAACAAGCTAATTCGTTCAGGAATAATCCCAAAGCTGCTGAGAAGATCTGACCAAAACTGCTGTGCGTACTGCTTTTCTTGGTTCTTAATATTGTCATCGCGCCATTGCTGAATACGTTCTTGAGTCCAGAACCTTGCAAAGTCTCGCAGATGGGTAATTGCTTTCTGCCGGTCATAGTAGTCAGGTCGCTTAAATACAGAAGACATGGTGCTCCCTCCAGTGAGTGTGATATACAAACATCTTTATCATACATAGTCTTTACCTGAACCTTGCAGGTACCTCGTCACCTAGGTTCTGCTCCCATTTCTACGCCTCCCACGCACAAGGTCAAGAATCAGGTCGTTTTCCACCCGGAACATCCGTATTCTCTAGTGTTAAGACCTTGAACTAGGAGAATCCTTGAGCATCACAGACCGTTCTGCAGCGAGCACAGACCCAATTGAGCAGACCGTCCAGTTCGGGCGCATAGCCGCCGCTATTGAGTACCTGTATGACCACGCCGCAGATCAGCCCACGCGCGCGCAGGTATCCCAGGCGGTTCATGTGAGCCCCGAATACCTGCAGCGTCAGTTCCAGCAGTGGGCGGGGGTGAGCCCCAAGAAAATGCTGCAGCATATCAGCCTTGAACGGGTGAAGGCGGCGCTCACTGGGCAGCAGAGCACGCTCGATGCGGCCTGGTCGAGCGAATTCAGCGGCACGGGACGCCTACACGATGCGTTCGTCACCATTGAGGGCATGACCCCCGGCGAGTACAAGAACGGCGGGGCGAACCTGCGCATCGTCTGGCGTTACGCCGCGTCCCCTTTCGGCATGGTGCTGATCGCCGCAACGGATAAAGGCATATGTCATATGGCATTCGCCAATAACCCGGATGCGGCTCTCACGAACCTGCGCGCCGAATACCCGAATGCGCAGCTGCATGAGGGCGAGCATCCTTTTCACGAGCAGGCGTTAAGTATTTTCGGTGGAGGCGGGGAGCGCATCGCCCTGCATTTGAAGGGTACACCGTTTCAGGTGCAGGTGTGGCGTGCGCTTTTGAATATTCCGCAGGGTGCCGTACAACGTTACGGGTCTGTGGCTGAGAGTATTGGACGCCCCCGTGCCGCCCGTGCCGTGGGACACAATCCGGTTGCCATGATTATTCCCTGCCATCGAGTGATTCGTGAGAGCGGAGTGATTGGTGATTACCTTTGGGGTCGCGGCCGCAAAATGGCGCTTCTCGCCCAAGAACTCGGTGCGGCCTAGCGAACATCGGTCCACCCCAGTTTTACCCGCTCCCGTTTTTACGCTTTCGAGAGCGTCCCGCGAGTATGTGTACTCTTCGGAAGTCCGCAAAGTTCAAAGGGAACCCGTTTGACTCCTCGGTGAAAGTTACACAATTGCCATCGAGAGTCACATTTTTGTCACGTTCCCTCGCATTTTTCATGCCAAAGTGACAAAAACCCGTCTGAAAGTTACATTTTGTCACTCGAAATCTCCATATTTGTAAATTTCACATCCCAGTTGTTACATCAGCACGCTCAAACTACGGGCGCATCCCGATTAAGCCGTTAAACGAATGGGTGCCCGGCACCTCCGAATATGGAGGCGCCGGGCACCCGTTTCAGTTATCTCACCGCGGCTACTTCACCGCGCTGACGAAAACTTAGATTAGAGGACCAGGCCCTTGGTCTGGGACACTGCGCGCTCGAAGCGAGCCTGAACGTCAGCCCAGTTCACAATGTTCCAGAATGCCTTGACGTAGTCGCCCTTAACGTTCTGGTAGTCCAGGTAGAATGCGTGCTCCCACATGTCCAGCTGCAGAACGGGGATCAGTGCAACGGAGATGTTGCCCTGCTGATCGTAAAGCTGCTCGATGATGAGGCGCTTGCCAACGGTGTCCCACGCGAGGATTGCCCAGCCGGAGCCCTGAATGGTCAGTGCAACGTTGGTGAAGTGCTCGCGGAACTTGTCGAAGGAGCCGAAGAACTCGTCGATTGCTGCTGCCAGCTCGCCGGTGGGCTTGTCGCCACCCTCGGGGGACAGGTTGTTCCAGAAAATCGAGTGGTTGGTGTGGCCACCCAGGTTGAACGCCAGGTCCTTGGAGAGCTTGGAGACGTTGCCGTACGCACCGTTCTCGCGTGCCTCTTCGAGCTGCTCAAGAGCTGCGTTAGCACCTGCAACGTATGCTGCGTGGTGCTTGTCGTGGTGCAGCTCCATGATCTTTGCGGAGATGTGGGGCTCGAGCGCCGCGTAGTCGTAGGGAAGCTCGGGGAGAGTGTACTTTTCAGCCATGATGATGCCTTTCATTAGAAAACTTGGCTCGTATTAAAGATTACCAGCGTAGCGTTTACTTTACTTTTCACGAATTGGGGAGCGTCACATTTATGTAAGACCTCGCTCGAGCCTGTGGATTTTAGGCGGAGACTTTTCCCCACACCTGTGGATAACCCTGTATATCAACAGGCTTTTCAGGCTCGGCACCCTATTCTGCCTTGAAATAACAGGGTATGCACTCATGTGAATAACAGTGCTGTAAGTTCTCCACACTGTGGATAACCCCTGTGGATAACACCTCTTTTTGGGGATGTGCGGGGGAAAAACTGCAGAATTTTCGCCCTCACTCGGGGCATTTTTCCTTCTACTAGCCAAAATTTTGGACGCCAACAGGGGCGCTGAGCGGTCTTATACACCTCTTTTACGCCGGAGGCGGTGGATTAAGTGCACAGGGTTATCCACAGGTGTGGAAACTCTGGCGTTCCGCGGATTTAAAGGTGAAAAGGTCTTCTATTTAAGAACTGACCCTCGGTTTTAACGGCTGTGAAAGCCTGTAATTACAAGAATTTTTCTGCAGAGCTCTTAAATTGGGCCCGTGGCGAGCCTCGATTCCGCTCCACCAAATCACACGGGCGTAAGTTCTCCACACTGTGGATAACCCCTGTGGATAACACTCCTGGCACGATACGGCACGACAATACCGCAGGTACGCAGTGTAGCCAGGCGGCGTAGCCACACTTGTATAGCTACATAACAGCACAGGTGTTTGCGCCTCCTCGTATGCTCCTCCCCCGGCTCGTACAGCGCTCTTGCTGATGCCGATATGAGGGTAAAGAAAAAGAGCACCCGACCATTGGATGCTCTTAGAGTGAGTTGATAGAAATTTGAGTTAAAAAGATACGGTACGGAATGCAGCCCAACCACGAACTGCACCCGCACCGCACATCCGTCGGTAGAAATACGAGTTACTCGTACACCGACGACAATCACCGATAAATAGAGAGTCGAACCTATCGAAGCGAGCTTCCGGTCTCGCCTCGGAGGCTTCCTTCGACCCCGTTATGTAATTAGTGTACACGGTTTCATTACGGTTGCAAAGCCAAAACCGAGATTTTTTTAAAATTTTTGTTACCGTTTCGTTATTTTTCGACCTCGGAACACTCTTTGCCGGCCCGAGAATTTTCTTCCACCACCCAAAAACCCTGATATTCCGCGGAAGTTGGCATTATGCACGGAGGTGCTTCTTGGTATGGTCTCGTCTATACTTGTACCAGAAATCTTTTTAAATATGTCGCATATCACTTGCTTACCTTGGGTATTTGCAGTCACTGCGTGCAAAAAGATGACCCTAGCACCCTTCAAAAAATTAGCACTAAAGTGTCAATCATTACTTGACCGTACCAATTTTGAGTCACCTAGTCAGACCTTTCGCTACAATGGGTGCCAACACGCCACTTCTCTCTTTATTTAAGAGAGCTCCATATCCGATAAAAGAGGAATAATCCCGTGTCCACACCAACCACGTCTGAGCAGCGGTCCGAAAATACCGCACACAGCGAATCCACCCAGTGGCTCTCCCCGCAAGAGCGAGAAGGCTGGCTCTTTATCAGCTCCATCATCTTCAGCCTCACCCGCAAGCTAGAGAATCAGCTACAGACCGAGGCTGGCATTAGCTTTGTTGAATACATGGTGCTCGCAATGCTCTCCGAGTCCAAGGATCATTCCCTGACCATGACCGAGCTGGCAATCACTACGAACACTCTTCCCGCACGCCTCTCACGAGTCGTAGCGCGTTTGGAGAAGGATGGATACGTCCGCCGTTCCCTCAGTGCTGAAGACCGCCGTGTGAGCATCTGCCACCTGCTCCCCGCAGGCGAGCAGAAGATCCAGGAAGTCGCACCCAGCCATGTTGGCGAAGTACGCCGCCAAATTTTCGATCACCTCACCCCCGAGCAGGTTGAGCAGCTTGCCGAGATCGGTAAGGCTGTTCTGGGTGATACTCCTTCAAACGTCATCTCGATTGATGCACTGCAGCGTGGGGAATACCCCGCACACTAACCTCCTCCACCCCACAGAGGGATGAGAGTTGAGAGAACCAGAGATAAGGCACATTCCCCACCGGGAACGTGCCTTATCTCTTTAAAGGTGCGCGCAGAACAACCTTTACGGAGGCGGTTGGGGGCGCATCGGGGTTCTGGCCACACCAGTTTCGCCGCATTTTCGAGAGATTTTTAAGATTTTTTTTGCGCCCTCTAGCCCCGTGCGCGGGCACCCAACATGGTGTCTCTATGTTTACCTTGAACCGTAGGGTTTGTGGTTTTTAAACCCGCTGTCTATCCCCGTTAAACCGCGAAATCTCAAGGAAACACACCCAATACCACTCAATCCAAAGAGAGTATTCAGGGCATCCACACTAAGGGTTATGGCGACAATATGTCAGGGGTACCTCATCTACCCCACCGATTAGCCTTTTCTCTCTGTACACGCCCCAGAGCACCCCGTACGATAAATATCAACAGGTTGCACCGCGCCATCCGGCGCCCAAGAGCAATCACCATATAAGGAGAAACCATATGTCTAAGTCTTTCTACGACCTTCTGAACGAGCAGATCGGCCACGAGTTCGCTGCATCTCACCAGTACCTGTCCATGGCTATCTGGCTCGACGGTGAGGATCTGCCCCAGCTGGCTAAGTTCTTCTACCGCCAGTCCCTCGAAGAGCGCGAGCACGCACTCATGATGGTTCAGTACAAGCTGGACCGTGGCCACAAGGTTGAGATTCCCTCCGTTCCCGCTGTCAAGAACGACTTCGAGAACGTTCAGGAAATCGTCGACATGTCCCTGGCACAGGAGAAGGTCGTCACCGGTCAGATCGAGGCACTGTTCTCCGCAGCACGCGCTGAGAACTACGCACTGGGCGAGCAGTTCATCCTCTGGTTCCTGAAGGAGCAGGTCGAGGAAGTCGCCACCATGGAAACCCTCGTGACCGTCGTAAAGCGCGCCAACGGCAACCTCTTCGACCTGGAGAACTACGTTGCACGCGAGCTGGCAGACGACCACGGCCAGGAGTCCGGCGCACCCGCAATCGCTGGTTCCTAATCTCTCGTTTGACGGCTAGGCACCTAGTCGACCACGCAGAATATTAAAACGTTCCGCCCTCCCCACACGCCGTGGGAAGGGCGGAACGTTTATGCATATACGCCATAAAAGCACACCGCGGTGCACCGTCCAGGAGCTAAAAGCCGCCAGCCGGTACTCGAATACTCATACAGTGCAGAGTAAACTTAAAAGCCTTAGATGCCGCATAATATCGCGGCAGAAAGAGGAGAGAATGACTCACACCAACCCAGATACCCTCAGCCGCGGCTCATATAGCAACTCACGCCGCGTAGCCGACATTCTGCGTGCAGAATCAGTCGGCGGTACCGTACTTCTGATTGCGACGGTGCTGGCAGTAGTACTCGCCAACACCCCCGCATCCACCTTCTACTTTGGTCTGCGAGACACCGTTGTTGGTCCGGTCATCCCCGGCTTCAACCACCTGCAGATGAGCATCGGAACCTGGGCAGCAGACGGTCTGCTCGTCGTTTTCTTCTTCCTCACCGGCCTGGAGCTGAAGAAGGAATTCGTGATTGGTGACCTCAAGTCGCCCTCCACCGCTATTGTGCCGATTGCGGCCGCCTTCGGTGGCGTGGCAGTGCCCGCGATTATCTACACGGCGCTGAACTTCACCAGCCCCACCGCTCTGCACGGCTGGGCGATCCCCACCGCAACCGATATTGCGTTCGCGGTGTCTGTTCTCGCCGCCGTGGGTACTTTCCTCCCCTCGGCGATGCGTGTCTTCCTGCTGACCCTGGCAGTGGTCGATGACCTGATTGCGATCTGCATTATCGCGATCTTCTACACCAATAACTTCCACGGCGAGTACCTGCTCTTCGCGCTCATTCCCCTCGCTCTTTTTGCGTTCATTGCCTACCGCGGTGAGACCATGCTGCACCTGAAGCCGCTCGCCGCATGGGTTCTGCTGTTGCCCCTGGGTATCATCACCTGGGCACTCTTCCTCGAATCCGGTATTCACGCCACCATTTCCGGCGTGGTTCTGGGCTTCCTGGTGCCCGTGAAGATGTCCGCACGCTCCGAGGCAGCGCACGCTGAACACGGCCTGGCAGAGGTGCTGGAGCACCGCTTCCGCCCCCTCTCCACGGGCATCTGCGTACCCGTCTTCGCGTTCTTCAGCGCGGGTGTGGCCGTTGGCGGCTTTGAAGGCCTCGGACGCGCCCTCACCGACTCCGTGGCGGTCGGCATCATGGTTGCGCTGGTTGCGGGTAAGACCATCGGTATTTTCGGTACTACCTGGCTCGTGACCCGTTTCAAGAACGCCAACCTCGACCCGGACGTCGCCTGGATTGACGTGCTCGGTCTGGCTGCAACCGGCGGTATCGGCTTCACCGTGTCCCTGCTGGTGGCTGAGCTGTCCTTCCCGCACGGCTCTCCGCACACCGAGGACGCAAAGATTGCGATTCTCGTCGGCTCTGTTCTGGCTGCCGTTGTGGGTGCGGCTATCCTGTCTCGCCGTAACAAGCACTACCGTGCCCTGGCTGAGAAGGAAAGCGTGGACGCTGACGACAACGGCATCCCCGATGTCTTCGAGGGCACCTACCGTGACCCGAAGGCTGAAGCCTAGCCAGATTCTTTAGGTCCAATACCTTCTCTACACCCCGATTCCTCGCTGATCATGATGTCTCACCGCACTACCTCACGTCGCCGTACAGCACGAGCAGGGCAGGCGCCCGCGCCTCCTTCTAGGTATGCAGAGACGTCAGCACGCGTGGTCATCGGGGTGTATTCTTTTGCCGCGCTTCTGACCACGTTTGCGTGGATTATCTCTCCTCTGCGGCGCGGCCGCGGCTTCACCTGGTGGGAAGTTACCGCGGACCTGCTGAATATTCCCTCCACGCATACTCTGCCCAGCGCCATTACGATGATTGTGCTGGTTTCCGGCCTGATTGTGCGCAAGCGCGCTGCCCTCATTGCAGCCATCGTTTTTCAGGTGCTGGGCGCACTGATTGCGACCCATAGCGCTTTCACGCTGGCGTTCCCCGCGGGGATTATGCCGAAGGACCGTATTTTCTCCTCGACGGTCGATACTCTCTCCATCGTGTTTGCGTGTGTGCTGGTGCCGTTCCTTTTCTCGATTCGTTCGGCGTTCCCGGCACGCATTGGTCGCCTCTCGTGGGTGGGTGCGGCATTGACGGCTGTTGGCGGTATCCTGCTGACTACCCTGGTGCTCTGGTACCTCTGCCACATTGGTGTGTGGGAGCCGTTGCGTTTCATCACCCCGTGGGAGCTACTCATGCACGGCATGGGTATTGAGCGTACGCATCCTGGTGTTTGGGCTGCCGATGTGGTGGCTTTCTTAGCGTCGTTTGGTTACGGTGCTTCGCTGGTTGCGGCGCTGTACCTGTTGGCGCGCGGCTACCGTGCCCCGGACGCCTGGACCGGTGAGAAGGAGCTGAAGATTCGCGCTCTGCTGCAGCAGTATGGCGCCAATGATTCACTCTCCTATTTTTCGACGCGCCGCGATAAGCAGGTGATTTTCTCTCCGGATCAGAGGGCGGCGATTACGTACCGTTCGGTGGGTTCGGTGTGCTTGGCGTCGAGTGACCCGGTGGGTGACCCCGATTCGTGGGATGCCGCGATCGAGCAGTGGATGCTACAGGCACGTAGTTACGGTTGGGTTCCTGCGGCGCTGAGCGTGAGTGAGGCGGGTGCGCGCGCCTATAACCGGGCGGGTCTGTCGATTATTCAGATGGGTGAGGAGGCGGTCCTTGAGGCGGATCGTTTCACGCTCAATGACACGTCGATGTTGCCGGTGCGTCAGGCGGTTCAGCGTGTGCGCCGCGGCGGGTATACAGTGCAGATCCGCCGTTTTTCAGAGTTGAACGAGCAGCAGCGTCAGCAGGTTGCGGAGAATATTTCTGCGTGGCGTCATGGGCGTGTGGAGCGCGGTTTTTCGATGGCTCTGAATCGTGTGAATGATCCGGCGGATTCTTCCTCTCTGCTGGTTTCTACGCATGATGAGGCTGGTCAGATGGTGGCCCTACTGTCCTTCGTCCCCTGGGGTCCTATCGGCCTATCGCTGGACGTTATGCGCCGCTCCCCTGATGCACCTAATGGTGTGGTGGAGTTTATGGTGGCCTCGCTCATGGAGCAGGCGGCGGCGCTGGGTGTACGTCGGGTGTCGCTGAATTTTGCGATGTTTGGCCATATTTTTGAGGCTGCGGATCAGGTGGGTGCGTCGGCGTGGAACCGTTTCGCATCCCGTTCTTTGGGTGTGCTGGATCGTTTTCTGCAGTTGCGCCGCCTGTATCGTTTCAATCTGAAGTTTGCCCCGCTGTGGGTTCCTCGTTATGTGGCGACGGAGCCGACGTTGGCGATGGTGAATGTTGTGTTTGCTGCGGGCATGGCGGAGGGTTTCTTGCCAAATCTGTCGGCGCGCCGTTTGCAGGATCAGGAGCAGCATCTTTCTGCAGGTGAGTTGGAGGCTCTTCACCAGATGCAGCTCGCTACTGTGGAAGAGCTTCCTGAGGTGTCGCGTAGCGATCAGACTCAGCATCGTCTGCGCCATCTGGAAGCACTGCGTGCGGCGGGTATGGAGCCGTATCCGCTGGGCGGTGAAAAGGCTGGTACTGCTGCCTCTGTGCTGGGTGTCAAGGATGCTCTGCGTATATTCTCTTCTGAAAATATTCCAGATTCGGAATTCATGGTTTCGGGGCGTGTTCGCGCGCTTCGCAACCACGGTGGAGTTCTCTTTGTGACTCTTATTGAAGGTGACAAAACCCTGCAGGTCATCATGGAACGCAGCCTGGTGGGCGAGCGCCCGCTGAGCCTTGCCTCCCGCAACCTGGACACCGGTGACATCATCACCGTGCAGGGCACCTACGGGGTGAGCCGCACCGGCACTCTATCGCTGATTGCTTCCTCCTGGAGCATGGCGTCGAAGAGCCTTCACCCCATCCCCTTCGACTCTTTTACTGATCCGGAGGCGCGCCTGCGTCGCCGTTCCACGGACCTATTGGTGCATCCGGATCAGATGCAGAATCTGCGTCTGCGCACCGCGGTCATTAAGGCGTTGCGTGCCCGCCTAGATGCGGAGGGTTTCCTTGAGGTGGAGACCCCGATTCTGCATACGGTGCACGGTGGCGCGAGCGCGCGTCCGTTCCGCACGTATATCAACGCCTATGGTGAGGATTTGACGTTGCGTATTGCGCCGGAGCTGTATTTGAAGCGTCTGGTGGTCGGCGGCAGCGGTCCGGTGTATGAGCTGGGTCGTGATTTCCGTAATGAGGGTGCTGATGCGACCCATAACCCGGAGTTTACGGTGCTTGAGGCGTATCGTCCGTATGCGGATTATGTGCAGATGCGGCAGTTGACGGAGCGTCTGATTAAGGATGCTGCCCAGGCGGTGTTTGGTTCGGTGTCTTTGCCGCTGGGGCATAAGGCTTCGAGTGAGCGCACGGTGTCTGATGTGTCGGGTCCGTGGCGTGTGGTGTCGGTGTGTGATGCCCTGTCGGAGGCGCTGGGTCGCCGTGTGGATGTGCAGACGGATTTTGAGGAGTTGCTGACCCTGGCACAGCAGCACGGTGTGCGTGTTCATGAGGGTATGGGCCCGGGGGCCATCGTTGAGGAGCTATATGGTGAGCTGGTTGAGGCGCATACGGTGGAGCCGACGTTCTATACGGATTTCCCCGCGGAGACGAGTCCGCTTGCGGCACCGCATCGTAGTGTTCCAGGTTTGGCGGAGCGTTGGGATTTGGTGATCAACGGCATGGAGATGGGCTGTGCCTACTCGGAGCTGGCGGATCCGCTGGTGCAGCGTGAGCGCCTGACGGAGCAGTCGTTGAAGGCGGCTTCGGGTGACCTGGAGGCGATGGAGGTGGATGAGGATTTCCTTTACGCCTTGGAGACGGGTATGCCGCCGACGGGTGGTTTGGGTCTGGGTGTGGACCGTTTGGTGATGCTGTTGGCTCAGACGCAGATTCGTGGGGTGTTGTCGTTCCCGTTTGTGAAGCCTGAGCGTTCGTAGCCCGACTGATACCCACGCTTCTCCGCTAAGCCCGGTGCGAGGTTTTGTACCTTGTGCCGGGCTTGTTGTGCCCGCCCTGCCGGTGCCGTCAACACCTCCACGGAGTCTATATTTACTCTGTCCATATATTAAGTATTCGTTACATTTTGCATTTGACCCCTTTTTTAAGTTGCTCCGTGAGGGTTGCGCACCCCACAATGAGGTGACTAATCATACGGAGTGTATCTGTCTCCGTTACGCGGCTTTGAGTCCGCGCCACCCAGCAATGTAGCCCACACGTTGTCCGTCTTTCGGATTTGAGCGTGCGGGCTTTTTGCTTTCAAGATTGGAGTGCCGAGTGGATTTTCTTCTGAATATCATCGGGGACATTAATACGCAGACTGCGGAACTGACTTCCTCCGTGGATGCCGTGCAGAACTGGATGTGGAGTAATTTCCTCTACTACGCTCTGATTGCGGCTGGTCTGTACATTACGATCCGCACTCGCGGTGTGCAGTGGCGTTCCATTAAGGAAATGATCCGCGTCCTGGGTGACCCGGTTGCTCGTGAGGCTGACGGTAAGAAGAGCATTTCTTCGTTCCGTGCGTTTACTGTTTCGGCGGCTTCTCGTGTGGGTACCGGTACTGTTGCGGGTGTTGCTTTGGCTATTGCTATGGGCGGCCCGGGTGCTGTGTTCTGGATGTGGGTTATTGCTGCTGTTGGTGCGGCTTCTGCTTTTGCGGAGTCCCTTCTGGGTCAGCTGTATAAGGAGCGCGGTAAGGATTCCTATATTGGTGGTCCGGCGTACTACATGAAGCGCGGTCTGAATGCTCCGTGGATGGGTTACATCTTTGTGGCGTTCATTGTGGTCACTTATGCGTTCGTGTTTGTGGCGGTTCAGACGAATGCTGTGGTGGATGCTGCGGCGAACTCGTTCAGCATTGATGTTTCGGGTACTAACTCGATGGGCTTCCGCATCACTATTGGTCTGATTATGGTGGCGCTGACTGCGGCTATTATTTTCGGTGGTATTCGCGCGATTTCTTCGGTGACTGAGTGGCTGGTGCCGATTATGGCGGTACTGTATCTGCTGCTGGGTCTGCTGGTTGTTCTGCTGAACATTGGCAAGGTTCCGGAGATGCTGCTGATGATTTTCCAGGGTGCTTTTGGCATCAAGGAGTTCGTGACCGGTGGCGCGATGGGCGCCGTGATTTGGGGTATGAAGCGTGGCCTGCTGACTAACGAGGCGGGTATGGGTACTGCTCCGAACGCTGGCGCGACCGCTACTATTTCTCACCCGGCTAAGCAGGGTTACGTGCAGACTCTGGGTGTTTACTTTGACACCATGATGGCGTGTACTGTGACTGCGTTTATTGTTCTGCTGTCGAACCCGACCTATGGTGATCGTTCTCGTGGTGCGTCGCTGACTCAGTCGGCGCTGGCTATGCAGCTGGGCGATTGGGCGGTTCACTTCTTGACCATCGCTATTTTCATGTTTGCGTTCTCGACCGTGATTGGTAACTACTACTACGGCGAGTCGAACATGCGTTTCGTGACTGAGCGTAAGCTGCCGATGACTATTTTCCGGGTGCTGGTTCTGGCGTTCGTGTTCTTCGGCGCGATTTCTTCGCTGGATCTGGTGTGGACTACCGCGGATATGCTGAATGCCGGCATGGTGATTGTGAACTTGACGGCTGTGCTGCTGCTGACCCCGAAGGTGGTTGCGGTCTTGAAGAATTACGAGGCTCAGCGTAAGGCTGGTTTGGAACCGATTTTCAAGGCTTCGGATATGCCGGAGATTAAGAATCTGGCGGCGTGGGATGGTACCGATGCGGTGACTACCCGCGAGTTCTGGGCTGAGTATGATGCGAAGACTGCTGAGCGTCGTGCTGCGAAGAAGGCTAAGAAGGCTAGCCGCTAGTTTGTGAGCCTTGTATAGGCTTTTGCGGAGGGTCCGTCCTGCTGTGTGCGGGGCGGGCCCTTTTGCGTGCCCGAGGGGCGTGTGGAGGGGGGCGCCTGCCGGCACACGTTCTGGGCGCATCCTGATGCATATCCCGGGGCATATTCGGGGTCTGTATCCTTAGGAAGGATATTAGGAGGGTTTATGGATTGGCATGCCGTACTGGAGCTGGTGGTCACGGTTGTTTTTCTGGCGGGTATTGCGTTGGCGCTGCTGTGCCTGGTGACGATTCATCGGAACCCGCATTTTTCGGAGGTACAGAAGTTGAAGTGGCTTCTGCTGGTGCTGTGTCTGCCGTATGTGGGTCCGGTGACGTGGTTGTTGCGTGCGCGTCTGGAACGCATTGATCGGGAGCGTACTGAGCAGGAACGCGGAGCGCAGGCTTCTGCGGCTGCTTCCGATACTGCAACTTCCGAGGAGGGTGGCTGGTAACGGCTCGGAGGCTCTTCCTGAGCCCCCACCACCACCTCCACATAACACAAGTAACAAAGGTCACACATTCTCGATTGGACAGCACCGTATGCAGTCCGTATAGTTTTATGTGTTGCCTGCGGTGATACACCGTAAGACACATGCGCGAGTGGCGGAATAGGCAGACGCGCACGGTTCAGGTCCGTGTGCCCGTGAGGGCGTGGGGGTTCAACTCCCCCCTCGCGCACCAACGATCCCCGGTTCGAAAGAACCGGGGATTTTTTCATATCCATAACCAATTCCCCGCTAAATGACGGGGTTCCAGAGCGATGGCAAGTGCATCACCTAAAATAGAATCGGGTGTGTTCATTCACAGGGCACACAGCTAACGCACAGACACGCTCGTTAAACTGAGCCTTTCGGATAAAGACCGTTTGCGCGGTCTGTTGCTCGGAATGGTCGTTGAGAAGGAGGCGGCATGAAGTTTTTCGACAAGCTGGGCAAGCTGGAGCAAGGCATCGGTCGCACTGTCGGCCTTTCCAAGGGCTTCGGCACCTTTGCGAAGGCGGATGTCGCTAACCGCGTCCGCATCATGATGGATGACGAGTCCTACGTGGACGGCAGTGGCCGCACTATGGCCCCTAATGTCTATACTCTCCGTTTCGCACCGGTTGATTTCCCTCGCGTGCGCGAGTGGGGCAACCCGTTCGCTGTTGAGCTGTGCGATTTGGCGATTTCGCACGCCCGCGCGCAGGGTTACACCCTCATTGGTGCGGTTCGCGTGACCTTCAACGTTCTTGATTCTCTCTCTGAGGGCGAGTTTGAGGTTGTTGCGACTTTCGAGCCGTTCTCTGTACCGGAGGCTCCGGCGTCCCCGTCTTTGCGTGGTGCTACTAACTATGCGCCGGTGCGTCCGCCGCGCGAGTCTTCTTTGCCGACCCGCATTACGAAGCCGGCTGCTCAGCCGGCCCAGCCCGCACACCCTGCACAGCCCGCGCAGCCTGCACAGCCGCAGGCTCCTGTGGGTCGCCCGAGCATGCCTGTAGCACCCCCGGCAACGGCAGCTCCCCGTTTCTTCTTGGAGATTGAGGGTCGCATGCACCCGGTGAACCACCTGCCGTTTGTGCTGGGCCGCGGTTCTGATGCTGATTTTCGTCTGGACGATAAGGGTGTTTCTCGCCGTCACCTGCAGCTTTCGATGCAGGGTGGTGCGGTGGTCGCCACCGATATGGGTTCTACCAACGGCACGTTGATTAATGGTGCGCCTCTGCGTGCGCCGGTGGTGCTGGCGAACGGTTCGCTGCTTCGCATGGGTAATACCCGCATCATCTTCCATAGTTCGACCGGAGGTGTCCGTTAATGGCGTCCGAACTGACTGTTACTATCCTTCGTTACGCTTTTCTGGCGCTCATCTGGTTCTTTGTTTTCCTGGTGGTTTCGGCTGCTCGCCGTGACCTTGGTTTGGGTAAGAACTATCGTGCGGCGCCGGTTGATGCAGTTCCGGAGGCTACCCATATTGTGCCTCCGCCGACTCGCCCTTCGCAGCTTGTGATTACTGCCGGTGCGCAGGCTGGCGCCATGATGCAGCTGGGCGACCAGCCGATTACTATTGGCCGCGCTAATGACATTGAGGTGTCTCTGCAGGATGATTACGCCTCGGGTCGCCATGCGCGCCTGTTCCCTCAGGGTTCCCGTTGGTTCCTGGAGGATTTGAATTCTACTAATGGTACGTTCGTCAATGGCGAGCGTCTGACTCGTGCGACCCCGATTGAGCCCGGTGATGATTTCCGCGTTGGCGGTACCACCATGCAGTTGAGGGGCTAGTGTATGAAGATTGCTTTTCGTTTTGAGGCCCGCTCTGATACGGGTCTGAAACGCTCGAAGAATGATGACTCCGGCTACGGTGGTCGTTTCCTTGCGGTCGTTGCTGACGGCATGGGCGGCCACGTGGGCGGCGATGTCGCGTCGGCTACGACGGTTCTGAATCTGACTCCGCTTGACCATCCTGACTTTGAGGATGGTACCGGTAGCGTTTATCTGGCTGATGAGATTCAGAGCGCGAACCTGATTATTAATGAGCTGGCGGCAAATGATCCGCAGCTGGCGGGTATGGGTACGACCTGTACTGCCCTGCTGATTGACGGTGACTGCATTGAGTTCGCCCATATTGGTGACTCGCGTGCGTATCGTCTGCGTCCGGGTGCTGATGGCGAGTTTGAGCAGATTTCTACTGACCATACGTTTGTGCAGCGCCTGCTCAATGAGGGTCGTATTACCCCGCAGGAGGCGGAGAACCACCCGCATAAGAACGTGATTATGCGCGTTCTGGGTGATGTTGACGCGTCCCCTGAGCTGGAGTTGAAGACTCTGGACGCTGTTCCCGGCGAGCGCTGGGTGCTCTCTTCGGATGGTTTGGATGCTGTGGTGTCCCTGTCGGAGATTGAGCAGGTCATGCGTTCTACCGATGACCTGTCTGAGATTGCTGACACTCTGATTGCGATGACCTTGGAGCGTGGCGCTCCGGACAATGTCACGGTTGTGTCTCTGCAGGTAATTGACCGTGAGGTTCTGCCGGTGGATGAGCCGGTGGGTCCTTCGAGCCTGCCTGAGTCTGCTCTGCCTGATTCGATTGTGGCGGAGCAGGAGGTCAGCACGAACACTCAGAAGCTTCCCGAGGTTGCTGCCACGGCTGAAGCTGCTGAGGCTTTTTTGGGTGCGCACCATGATGAGGACTCTGAGGAGCATCATCGTCGGTCGTTGCGCCGTTTCCGTCGTGCTCGTGACTTCTCTGGCACCCTGTTGCACAGCGGTTCTGGGGCGGTTCGTCACCATATCGGTACGTACGATAACGCCGTGGATGCGGCTCTTACGAACGCTGCGATTTTGCGTAGCGAGTTGGGTTCCCGCCCGCATCAGCTGGTTGGTGCCGCTTCGGTGGCTACTGAGACCGGCATGATTCCGGCGGTGACTTCTCGTACCCTGGAGCATCGTGCGACGGTGGCTCAGCGTGTGCCGTTGAAGGTTGAGTCTGATGAGGCGGCCCTGCCGGCTGAGCTGGAGGAGCTGATTGCTGAGGACACTGAGGAGCGTTCGCGTCCGAGGTCGTGGCCGATTCGCCTGTTTATTACTCTGCTGGTTGCGGCTGTTTTGACGTTGGCTGCGTGGACCGGTCTGCGTTATGTAGAGCGTAGCTACTATGTGGGTGAGAGTGACGGCACGGTTGCGGTGTACAACGGTATTCCGCATGCGTTGGGCCCGATTCGCCTTTCTCACGTGGTGGAGAATACCGATATTCCTACGAGTGAGCTGAGCGATCATACGCGTTCTTTGTTGCGTAATGCGATTACGGCGAAGGACCTGGATGATGCGCACCAGATTGTGTCTCGTTTGAAGACTCAGGCGGATCAGACGCGTGAGAAGGCTGAGCAGGCTGCAGCGTCTGCCTCGGCTTCCGCTTCCGCTTCCCCGAGCTCTGCGGCACCCAGTGAGGCTCCGAGCTCTGAAGCACCGGGCTCTGATTCGGCATCCCCGGCTCCTGAGCAGGCTTCTTCGGAGGCTCCTGCTGCGGTAGGCGGTGAGAATAATGGCTAAGTTCTCGTTCCGTCGTGAGTCGGATGCGCCTCGTGCACGCCGTTTCACGGAGCTTTTCCTGCTGGTTTTGGCGGTGGGTATCAGCTCGTTCGGCATGTATCTGATTGATCCGGAGCATGCTTTTGATACGTCGAAGAGCCAGTGGTTGCCGTGCACGGTGGTGCTGGGTGCCGGTGCTCTTCTGATTCACCTAGTCATGCAGTTCCGCGCACGTTATGCTGATCCGTTTATTCTGCCGCTGGTGGTGGCGCTGAACGGTATTGGTTTGACCATGATTTATCGTCTGGACCCGCAGATTGCGGCGCCGGTGGGTGATGGTCAGCTGATGTGGACCGGCGTGTCTATGGTGCTGTGCGCGATTATCGTGTTCGTGCTCAGGGATTACCGTCTGCTACGTAAGGTCACGTACACCTCGCTGGTGTTGTCGATGATTCTGCTCATCATGCCGCTGGTTCCGGGTCTGGGTATGGAGCTTAATGGTGCTCGTATTTGGATTCATATCGGTAACCGCACGTTCCAGCCGGGTGAGGTCGCGAAGATTACTTTGGCGATTTTCTTCGCCGGCTATTTGGCGACGCACCGTGACCTGATTCTGGTGGCTGGCCGCCGTATTGGTCCGATTAATCTGCCGCGTCTGCGTGATTTGGCGCCGGTGTTCTTGGCGTGGATTGTGAGCCTGGGTGTTCTGGTGTTCCAGAAGGACCTTGGTTCGGCAATCATGTTCTTTGGTCTGTTCATGGCGATGCTGTACCTGTCGACCGGTCGTATTTCGTGGCTGGTGGTTGCGGGTATCGGTATGGCTGTGGGTGGCTATTTCGCGTACCACTATGTCTCGCACGTGCACGCCCGTATTTATGCGTGGGTGCATGCTTTTGATCCGGAGATTTACCAGGCGTCTCCTGGCGGTTCGGGTCAGATTCTGCAGGGCGTTTTCGGCCTGGCTTATGGCGGTCTTTTTGGCCGCGGTTGGGGTCAGGGCCGCGCGAACCTCGTCCCGTACGCTAACTCGGACATGATTATTTCCTCGTTGGGTGAGGAGCTGGGCCTGGTTGGTCTGGGCGCGATCCTGATGATGTTCATGCTCCTGGTTTCGCGCGGTTACCGTGCGGCGTTGGGTACTCGTGATGGTTTCGGTAAGCTGCTGGCTGCTGGCCTGTCTACGGTCATGGTTCTGCAGCTGTTCGTGGTGATTGGTGGCGTGACTCGCTTGATTCCGCTGACTGGTCTGACGACTCCTTTCATGTCTGCCGGTGGCTCCTCGTTGGTGGCTAACTGGATTATTGTGGCGCTGTGGCTGTCGATTTCTCATAGTGCCCGCGCACCTCACCTGGTGGCTGGTTATGATGCTCCGCAGGGTATTGACCATGCGGACACTAGCTACGAGCCGGAGGGTGCTACTAGCGTTCTGGCGCGTATTACGGCTAAGGATTCTGGAGGTGAGAAGAATGGATAGGGCTATTCGCCGCATGTGGATGTCTGCCGCGTGCGTGTTTGTCCTGCTGATGGGTACCCTCAGCTATATTCAGTTCTTCGATTCGAAGACGCTGATGAATAATCAGTGGAATTCTCGAGCGCTCTACGACAATTACGGTTCGGCACGTGGTTCGATTGTGGTTGATGGTACGGAGATTGCTTCGTCGGTGAAGTCTGATGATGAGTACAACTACCAGCGTGTGTATAACCACCCGCTTAAGTATGCGGCTCTGACCGGTTATTTCTCCACGATTTATGGCGCGACCGGTTTGGAAGCTGCTATGGATAAGGAGCTTGCCGGCACGAGCGATAGCCAGTTCTACGACCGTGTGGCGCAGCTGTTCAGTGGTTCTTCTGCGCAGGGCGCTAGCGTGGAGCTGACGATTAATTCGAAGCTTCAGGATATTGCCTATAACGCGTTGCAGGGCCGTAAGGGTGCTGTGGTGGCGTTGAACCCGAAGACTGGTGAGATTCTGGCGATGGCTTCTTCGCCGTCCTATGATCCGAATCTTCTGTCGTCTCATACGAGCTCTTCGGTGTTGGCAAATTACCAGGCTCTGACTTCTGATGAGGACAGCCCCCTGTTTAACCGTGCGATTGCGGGTAACACCTATTCGCCGGGTTCGCCCTTCAAGATTATTGATGCGGTGGCGGCGCTGGAGTCCGGCAAGTACAACGCATCTTCGGTCATTGCGAACCCCGCGCAGTTGCCGCTGCCGGGCACGAACATCAGCCTGCCGAACTATACGGGCGGTCAGTGTTCGACCCGCACTCAGGTGACGATTGAGTGGGCTTTGGCTCAGTCCTGTAATACGCCGTTTGCGCAGATTGCGATGGATTTGGGTCAGGAGCGTATCGCGAAGACCGCTGAGAATTTTGGTTACGGCCAGGATTTGAAGATTCCTTTGACGGTTTCTAAGTCGTCTTTCCCGTCGAATCTGACGCAGAGCCAGCTGGCCCAGTCGGCGATTGGTCAGTACGACGTGAAGACCACTCCGCTGCAGGTGGCGATGACTTCTGCAGCGATTGCAAATGGCGGCGTGCAGATGAAGCCGAACCTGATTCGTTCGGTGAAGACCAGCAACCTGAGCACTTTGCAGGAGTTCTCTCCTGAGAAGCTGCGTACGTCCACTAGCCCTGAAATTGCTAACCAGGTGAAGCAGTGGATGGTGAATGCGGTTGATAATGGTATTGCACGTAATGCTGGTGTCTCCGGTGTGAAGGTGGCGGGTAAGACCGGTACCGCGGAGACCACGGCAGGTTTGAATAATTCTTGGTTTACCGGTTTCGCGCCGGCTGATGATCCTCAGATTGCGATTGCTGTGGTTTATGAGGATATTGACGTGGCGACCGGTGCCCAGTTGGCAACCAGTACTAGTAAGCAACTCTTTGAGGCGGTGTTGAACAAGTGAGGCCTGCGGCTGATATCACTTTGGGCGGGCGCTACACCCTAACCGAACGTATCGCGATTGGCGGTATGGGCGAGGTGTGGAAAGCTCGCGACAAGGTGCTTGGACGCATCGTTGCGGTCAAGATCCTCAAAGAGGAGTACACCGGTGACCCGGGCTTCTTGGAGCGTTTCCGCGCTGAGGCCCGTAATACGGCGCTGTTGAACCACCCCGGCGTAGCGAACGTTTTCGACTACGGCGAGGAGGACAACTCCGCGTACCTGGTCATGGAGCTGGTGCCGGGTAATCCGCTCTCGAGCATTATCGAGCACGAGACTACCTTGCCGCCCGATCGTATTCTGAACTTCATTGCTCAGACCGCTCGCGCGTTGGCTGCGGCTCATTCGCAGGGTCTGGTGCATCGTGACGTGAAGCCGGGTAACCTGATCATCACTCCGGATGACCGTGTGAAGGTGACCGATTTCGGTATTGCTCGTCTGGCTAACCAGGTGCCGTTGACGGCTACCGGCCAGGTGATGGGCACTGCCCAGTATTTGGCGCCGGAACAGGCAACCGGTCAGGCGGCTACCGCGTCTTCGGATATGTACTCGTTGGGCATTATTGGTTATGAGTGCTTGGTGGGTCGTCGTCCGTTTACGGGTGAGTCGCAGATTGCGATTGCTTTGGCTCAGGTGAATGATCCGCCGCCGCCGCTTCCGGAGACCATCCCGGCTCCTGCTCGTGCGCTCATCATGTGCTTGTTGGCGAAGGACCCGGCTCAGCGTCCTAAGGATGCGACCGCTCTGGCTTCTGCGGTGGATGCGATTCGTCGCCGCGATCTGAAGGCAGCGGTGAAGGCTGTTCCTCCGCTGGCGCAGTTCTTGGCTGAGGAGAATGCTGACGACGGTACTGTCGCGATGACCGCTATGGATGTTGCGGCTGAGCCGATTAGTGCTTCTGCTACTCCGCGTTTTGGTTCTGGTGGTCGTTTCTCGCCGGAGCCGACGACGGCGCCTATTCCTCGTACGGGTGCGCAGACCATGCGTCCAGCTTCGGGTCGTGTGAAGGCTGCTGTTGCCCCTCCGGCTAAGCGTGGATCGAACGTGTGGATGTGGGTTGCTCTGCTTCTGGCAATCGTGCTGATTGCTGGCGGTATTTGGACGGTCCTCTCCTCCAATAGTGGTGGCGGTTCGACTGATCCGGTTCCGAGCGCTTCTTCGTCTGTTGTTCCGACGAACACGGGTACCGTTTCGACGGTGGAGCCGACTGAGTCTGCTTCTGCCCGTGCTGCAAAGCAGAAGGTGACCATCAACGCGATTAACTATGAGGGTCGTGAACTGCAGGATGCGGTGAACGAGCTGAAGAACCTTGGCTTGTCCCCCAAGACTGAGGGTGTTGAGTCTACTCAGCCGGAGAACACGGTGATTTCGGTTTCTCCGACGGGTACTTTGGAGCAGGGTAATAGCGTGACTGTTCGCTATTCCACCGGTCCGAAGTCGGTGACTTTGCCGTCGAACCTTGAGGGTAAGAACGTTGATGAGGCGTCGAAGGCTGTTGCCGCTCTGGGTGTGAATGTTTCTCTGCATTATGAGAATTCGGACACGGCGGCCCCCGGTACGGTGCTTCGTACTACCCCCTCATCTGGCACCAAGGTCACGGTTGGTAGTAATGTAGACATGTATGTGGCCTCTTCCAGTTCGGGTAGGGGTTCGAGTGCGAGCGCTTCTGCTGCACCGTCTGCGTCGGCTTCTGCTTCCGCTTCTGCGTCGGCGCGTTAGCCCCTACATTTTGATTTAGTTTTAGTCTTAGTGATCCAGGAGAACTTATGGACCTGTCGGTTCCCGACACGGTTGATAACCGTTACAAGGTACTCGAGGTAATCGGTACCGGTGCGATGGCAACCGTTTATGCTGCTGAGGATACTCGCCTCGGCCGCAAGGTTGCGCTTAAGATTCTGCGCCCGGAGCAGGCCCAGGACGATACGTTCCGCGCACGCTTTAAGCGTGAGGCGGAGGCTGTGGCGTCTCTGAACAATCCTGCGATTGTTGCTGTCTATGACACCGGTTCGTATAACCCTTCGCAGGATGGTGGGGAGTCTGCTTCTTCGGAAGAGGGCACCGCTATTCCTTATATCGTGATGGAGTACGTGGAGGGTCATACTCTGCGTTCCATTCTGTCCCGTGGCGGTCATCTGCCGGTCCGTGATGCTTTGGGTTATTCCGAGCAGCTGCTGGGTGCTTTGCAGTACAGCCACTCGATGGGCATCATTCACCGCGATATTAAGCCGGCGAATATTATGGTGCTGGAGCGTACCAGCGAGGATATCGCTAAGGGTCAGCCGGGCCAGATCAAGGTCATGGATTTCGGTATTTCCCGTGCCATTGAGGAAGCTGGCGAGGCGCTGACCAAGGCTAATGTGGTGATGGGTAGCGCACGCTACATGTCCCCTGAGCAAGTGAGCGGCAAGGAAGTTGACGCCCGTAGCGACCTGTACTCTGCTGCTTGCGTAATTTACGAGATGATTGCTGGTCGTTCTCCGTTTGACGCTGAGTCGAATGTTGATCTGGCGGCTAAGCATCTTTCGGATGCCCCTGAGCCTCCGAGCAAGTTCACCCCGCTTGAGGTTCCTGCTGGTCTGGATGCTGTGATTCTGAAGGGTCTGGCGAAGAACCCGGATGAGCGTTATCAGAGTGCTGCTGAGTTCGCTCAGGCTCTGGCGTCGGTTGTTCGCCCGGGTGAAGAGACCGTGGTTCAGGATGCAGCGATGACTACTGCTTTTGTTCCTTCGGCGACTACTGCTTCCCTGGGTGAGGATTACGCCCCGTACACCACCTCGATTACTGAGGCTTCGGTGGAAGACGGCGGCCTCAACGGCTTCTTCGAGTATGAAGACGATGAGGAACTGTATGACGAGGAGGAGTACGCAGAGTACGATGAGTCTTCGCCGCGTAAGCGTGCGTGGGTTCGTTTCCTTGTGGGTACTCTGATTGTGGCTCTGCTGGTTTTCAGTGTCGGCTCGGTTCTGTACTACCAGAACAAGCTCAATGAGGTTCCGCAGGTTCAGGTTCCGGCTGTGGTGAATGTTTCCCGCGATGATGCCGATAACCAGCTGCGTAACCGAGGCTTCGTGGTGGAGTACCGTCAGGGCTACTCGGACAACATCAAGAAGGGCGACGTTATCAACGTTGAGCCGGGTGTCGGTTCTACGGTTAATAAGGGCTCGACCGTGGTTGTGACTGTTTCGAGCGGTCCGGAGAAGGTCAAGTTGCCGGATAACCTGCAGGGTCAGAGTGAGGCGTATGTCCGTAACGCTCTGAAGGACCTGGGTCTGGTGGATGGCCGCGTCTCCACTGTGGAGAGCGCTTCCGTTCCTGCCGGTATGGTTGTGGAGCTGTCCCCGGAGAAGGGCTCGACCGACGATAAGGGCGCTCAGACCGTTGAGGCTGGTAGCACCGTGAACATTGTCCTGTCCTCCGGTAAGGTAAAGGTCCCCTCGCTGGTGGGTCTGACCAAGGATCAGGCGATTGCTGCTCTGACCGCTCAGGATGTTCTGCTGAACACCAACATTGAGACTGTTCAGACTAACGAGCGTCCTGCGGGCACTGTGCTTTCGCAGAGCTCTGCGGCGGGTACTCTGGTGGCTCAGAACAGCACTGTGACGATCCGTGTGGCTGCTACTCCGACTCAGACGACCGCTCCGACTACTGCGGCTACTCAGCCTGCGGCGGCGACCGGTAACCAGAACGCTACTACTGGTAACCAGAACCAGCAGCGTTCTACCGCGGCTAACCAGCAGGCTACTCAGCCTGCGGCGGCGACCGGTAACCAGAACGCTACCACTGGTAACCAGAACCAGCAGCGTTCCACCGCTACGGCTACTCCGGCACCGGCTGCGTCCGCTACTGCGGGTACCCGTACGATTCAGGGTACTAACGCGAATACCAATGCGAACAACGCTAATAATGCAAACGCTAACGCCCGCTAAGGGGTTCTAGCGGTTAGCAAAAGGGGCGGCGCTCCACACCGTTGGGTGTGGGGTGCCGCCCCTTTTCGCGTATCTGGGCTTGTTCGTGTATCTGGGTTTGCTCGTAGCTAGGGGTCCAGATATAGCTATCGCCTCCAGTTTCCCTGTAGCGTGTCTGCTACGGGGCTTCTGGAGGCGATATAAGCCGTTGAGGGCTTCTTAGGCTAGAAGTACTAGGCCATGAGGGGCGAGAGGCTCTTAGCGCGCTCTGCGGCTCCCTGCAGGCCGGTTTCTTCGAGCCAGTTGCCAAGCATGAGGTATCCGCTTTCGGTCAGGACCGATTCGGGGTGGAACTGCACGCCGTGCATGGGGGCCTCGCGGTGGCGCAGGCCCATGATGATGCCATTGTCGGTGGTGGAGGTGGTTTCCAGGACCTCGGGCATGGTTTCGGGTACAACCGCCAGGGAGTGGTAGCGGGTCGCGGTGAAGGGGCAGGGCACGTCCTTGAACACGGAGACGTTCTCGTGCACGAGGCGGGAGGTCTTGCCGTGCATCAGCTCGGGGGCGTGGGTGACGGTGCCGCCGAATGCCTCCGCGATGGCCTGGTGGCCGAGGCAGACACCCAGTAGCGGCTTCTTCGCTTCGGCTGCCCAGCGGATGGTGTCAATGATGACGCCTGCCTCTGCGGGGGCACCGGGGCCGGGAGAGACAAGCACGCCATCGTGTTCTTCGGCGAGCTTGATGACTTCGGCGAGCTCGTATTCGTCGTTACGGATGACGGTGGTTTCAGCGCCGAGCTGCTGGATGTAGCCGACGAGGGTGAAGACGAAGCTGTCGTAGTTGTCGATAACAAGGATGCGGGTCATGGCACGTCCTTAGCGCTAATGGTTGATGGTGACGTTCAGGTTGAAGGGGCCGTACTCTGCGAAGTGGGGGAAGACGAATTCCATGAGCAGGTAGACTACGGCGAGTATCAGCACGATGGCGATGATGATGCGAACCCACAGGGGGCCGGGGAGGTGGCGGAAAATCCATGCGTACATCTTGCTTTTCCTCTCTGGTTTAGGATCCTGCTACGGAGGCGGCAATTTCTGCGGGCGCTCCGGCTGCGGCGGGCCGCCAGGATTCGAGGCGGGCGTGGACAATGTATCGTTCGGTGTCGCCGTAGCGCGGGTGGCAGGTAGTGAGCGTCAGGAGGCGCTCAGTGGGTGCTACGCCGGGCTGTCCGGGGACGGGTTCGATGACTTCTACCTGGTCGGGCTGCACGATTTCGTGGCTGTAGACGGTGTAGGTGTAGTAGCCGTCTTTGGTACGCACGTAGATGTGGTCGCCTTCGGTGAGCAGGTCGATGTCGTTGAGGACTTTACCGCGGGTTTGGCGGTGGCCTGCGAGGGAGAAGTTGCCGACCTGTCCGGGCATGGCGCTTCCTTCGTAGTGGCCGAGTCCGAGGGAGTCGAGCACGTCGGAGCTGGTTCCCTGGGTGGCGGGGCGCTGGTAGTCGGATCCGAACTTGGGGATGTAGACGATGCCGAAGACTTCACCGTGGCCGGGTTCGCTCAGACCGGCGGGAGGGGTGTTGGGGTCCCAGTCGGGGAGGGGTTCGGCGGGGTTGGAGTCGAATTCCTGGACGAGGGTGCTGACGGCTTGGGATTGGGTGCGGTCGGCGTCGATGTTGGTCCACCAGAGCTGCCATGCGACGAAGAGCAACAGCAGGAGGCCCACGGTGATAAGGAGTTCGCCTGTAATCTGGATGATCCAGTGCAGCACGGTGCGGGGGCGGCGCTCTGCGGTGGGTGCCGTTCCTTGGCTCATGCGTTCTCCTTTGTCCTTTGGGTTGTGTATGTTCTTGGGCGCCGGGTGGCGTTCCTTATCTTTCAACGCACGGAGAAGGTGAAATCATCCCGTAAGTCTGCAAAGATAGGTGTGAACATATATTTTTAGGTTACCCATACAACAATAAGCGGAGGAAGTATGTCGACCAACTCGGCTAAGGCATCGTCCAAGAAGAAGTCTCAGAAGTCTGCTAAGTCTGAGGTGGAGGATGCAAGCGAGCTGCGTCTGCGTGAGATTGCTCGTGAGATGGAGAGCGGCACGCAGCTGAAGGAGCAGACTCCGTTGTGGTACCGAGTGATTATGTTCTCGCTGCTGGCGGTGGGCATTCTGTGGATTATTGTTTTCTACATTACGCAGGGCCTGTTCCCGATTCCTGATTTGGGTATGTGGAATGTGAGTGTTGGTGTGGGCGCCATGATGGTGAGCATGCTGATGATGACTCGTTGGCGCTAGAGTTTTAGGCGTTATGACTTAGGCGTTAGAGCTTATAGAGAGGCGGCCGTCCCGTGTGGGGCGGCCGCCTCTGTATGTGTGGTGGGGTGTTATAGGGTTTTATTACCCGGTTCTTATATTCTTATATAAGAATATAGTCTAGTCAGACATATATTTTTAACAATTTGGTTAATTTCAGAATCTTGAATCAATGAACCCTTTAGTAGATTAGGTCGCCTCGTGCCGCTTCGTGGACGCGGCGGGTTACGGTCTCCATAACGGGCGAGTTGATGTTCCAGCGCTGCCAGTAGAGGGGGAATTCTACCGGGGTTGCGGCGAGCTTCACGAGGTGCCCGCTTTCGAGCTCTTCGGCGCATTGCGCCTCAGGAATGAGACCCCAGGCAATACCGGAGCTGACGGCTCGCGCATAGTCCGGAGATGAGGGAATGTAGATGGTGGGGCTTTGGGTGAAGGTTTCTTCAGCCTCTAGACCTACCTCTTTTTCGATGAGGGCTCGCGCCACATCCTGCACAAAGTCTTTACGGTCATATTCGACGACGGGGGCACGATTGAGCTCTTCGCGACTCATGGTCTTGGGCCAGCCGGGCAGGTACCGCTGCACGAAGTCGGGGGTGGCAACGCACCAGTAGCGTGCCACACCGAGGGTTTCGACGGAGCAGCCGGGGATTTTTTCGGGTTTGGAGGTGATGACTGCCATGACTTCTCCGGATCGGAGCATAGCGGAGGAGTGGAATTCGCCTTCTCGTCGCAGGTCACAGAAGATGCTGTCTTCGCGGCTGAGGATTCCTACGGCGTCGAGGAACCAGGTAGCGAGTGAGTCGGCGTTGACGGCAACGGAGACGCTCTGGAAGCCGCCGGCGCCCATGAGTTCGCGTTCCATTTCTTGCTGCAGGAATTCGCTTTGTCGGGCGATGCGCAGTACGCTTTGTCCGGCGTCGGTGGGGGTGACGGGGTTGCTTCGGCGTACCAGGACTTTTCCGGCAATCTGTTCCATGGCTTTGATGCGCTGGGAGATGGCGGAGGGGCTCACTCGCAGGATATCTGCTGCCGCGTCAAAGGTGCCGTATTCGATGACGGTGGCGAAGGTGGTGAGCTGGTCGGTACTGAAACGTGTCATAAGAATATCTTACGCAGTGTGAAAATATTTAGATAGATTTAGGGTCCTTTTTCCCGTATTCTCATCTCTGGCACTTCACACTTCCGCTAACGCAAGCTTTATCCCTGCATCACGAGCTTTTGCCTGGCAAGCTGATATTAGAGAAGCCACCGACCGCACTATCCGCGAAGCCCGTGCCCCATTTGACCCGCATAGAAAGTTTCACCATGCCCACCTCCCTGTCCCTGCTGTTTCTGGGCGCTACCACCACGATTTCTTTGGTGGCGGCTATTGGTGCCCAGGGAACTTTTGTGCTGCGTCAGGGTATTTTGGGTCGGCATATTACCCCGATCATTATTTTCTGCATTCTGTCGGATGCTCTGATGATTGGCTTGGGCGTGGTGGGCCTGGGCGCTCTGCTGGATGCGGCACCGTGGTTCATTGAGGTGTTCCGTTATGTGGGTGCGGCGTTTTTGGCGTGGTTTGGTTTTGAGGCTGGGCGGCGCGTGTTTACCCCGCATTCCATCGTGGTGGATGATGCGGAGGGCGATTCTCAGTCGTTGAAGGCGGCTCTGCTGACCACGGCGGCGGTGACGTATTTGAATCCGCTGGCGTGGTTGGATACGACTATTCTTTTGGGTTCACTGGCGAACGCCCAGGGCGATCCTGGCCGTTGGTGGTACTACCTGGGGTGCTGCTGCGGTAGTGTTATCTGGTTTTTGATGCTCGGGTATGGTTCGCGTCTGCTTCGTCCGCTCTTTGCGCGTCCTTCGGCATGGCGTGTTTTGGATGGGGCGACGGCGCTTCTCATGGCGTACCTGGTGTTCAATCTGCTGACGATGAACCTGTCGACCCACTAGCTTCTACCCCCTACCCAACCTCTTTTATGCCTTTTCAGGCTCTTTTTCCGTGTCTTCCTCTTCTTCATGGAGTACGAGTACTTCGTTCTTGGGCATGGTGAGCAGGCCCAGGTAGATATCGCGAATAACCAGGATGTGCTTGATTCGCGCAATCATGGGCTTGAGGAAGCTTCGGGCGTATTTTTCGTCGCTACTGGTGGTTGCGACAAAGCTGAGTCCGGAGAACACGGCAACGATCATGGACACCTTGATGACCACGGCGTTGATGTTGGTGTCTACGCCGAGGATTTTGAGGTGTTCGGGTTTGACGGTCATCCACGATTCAATGGTGGTATCGCTAATGGCGATGGACGAGAAGCCCATGAAGAATCCGAAGACGAGCATCATGAAGAGGGTCGCCTGAATAATCTGCCCAATCATGGGGATGATAATGAGGTTGCCCCAGGGCGCGGTTTTGAGGGGTCGGTGTTCGAGGATTTTCTTCTCTTCGACCCAGTCTTGGGCGGTGTTCCATATTCCACCTTCGAGGGCTGCGGCATGCTCGTAGTCGCTCTCGCTAAACCTTGCGATGTCGTCGCCTCTGTTGCGTCCTAGAAGGCGTGCTGTGCGCTCTAGGGAGGTCGTGACGACCACGAACACGGCGAGGAGCCCCATGAGCCCCAGAACAGCCCAGGTGCGCGGGAAGCTGAGCCCGTTGGCGAGCTTCCAGAGGTCTGCATTCACGAAGATGAAGAGCACGGACACCATGAGTACGGGTAGTACTTTCGCGATCATGGGCGGCAGGGAGGCGAGCTGGTGGATGGCGTGTTTGAAGGACCACCCTAGGATGGTGTCTACGCCGAGGAAGATGGCGAGGTAGATGCCCACAACGATGAGCGGGAATACTTGGGAACCGTCGTAGACGAAGTCGAGGCCGTCGAGGCTGCTGGATTCAAAGACACTGGCGACAAAGAGCATGCCGGCAAAAAGTACGGTAAGAATACCCGTGGTGATTTGAACCCACTTCGGAGTGCGGACCATCAGCACGTGGGCAAGAGTAATGAACACACCGGAGATTATCGGCATCACGAGGAAGATACCACCGAGCACGAGCATGGGTAGCACTTCATCGCTGAGTGCAGTGTTGGTCATGATGGCTTTGATGTATTCCGGGAGGGAACCCTTTGCGCCATCAACTACGAGAATGAGGATATCGCGTAGGAAGATGTAGCAGATGTGCATGATGCTCGCCCACAGGATCCAGGGTACGGAGCGAGGGAAGGCGTCGAGAGCACGCTGACGTGCAGGAATGATGAGGGGTACGCTCTGCTTGCGGAACCAGATATTGCTCTGCTTCAGCACATCAGTCTTGCTGTAGCGCTGAGGTTGTATCTCTCCCGCAGCCGCTTTGGTACGCAGTCGTGCCCAGATAGAGCGTGCATCCTTCTGCTGCGGGGTGTTCTGCTCCTGTGTGCTCATGACATACCACTCTACAGGGTCGAGCATGCCCTTTGATTATGTACCTTTTAGAGTTCTTCCTTCTGGAGTTCAGCTCCAATAAAGCGGGCGTACGCACTCATGAGTAGCGTGGCTGCTTCTTCTTGTTCCTCGTAAATGCCCAGTTCCTCGTCCTCACGACCTGCGTAGGTGCCGCTACTGATTTCGAGTAGGGATAGCGGTCCTTCTGCAGTCTCCGGGGCTAGGGCATCCAGGATAAAGCTCAGGCTTTCTTCCGATTCTTCAGCTACTCCCATGAGGCGCCCCAGGTATGTATCCGGGTAGGGTGCAATGGTGAGGACGTCTTCATTCTCGTGCTGAACAACGCGAGCTACAGGAATGATGTCACCGTCTGCGGTCTCTTCGAGCAGTAGCTCAGTGGAGAGGTCTATATGGCTTTCCTCGCTCTGCATAAACTGCCTGGGCCACCAGAGGTGAATGTATTCGGTCAGTGCCGCCCATGCTTCGTGAGGCTCCAGTGTGCTCTCTACATAGAGTGCTACCGTTCGTTCTTCACCGTTGTGTTGGTGCTGATGATCGACTGGCTCTGGTGCGTGGGAGAACATGGGGTAGTGCATGGTTCTACTCTATCCCAGTGTGTCTGTGAAGAGCATTCTTCCTTGTAGACAGAGCCATAGACAAGGGTCTGAGGGTACAAAAAAGGGGGCAGACCCGCATGGGTCTGCCCCCTTTCTAACTTTAGCTGTTAAAGCAAAAGAGCCCGCGCAAGCGGACTCTTTTTATTGCCTATTGGATTGTTATCCAAAAACCATACAGTGAACGCAA
>NZ_KV795244.1 GCF_001808955.1 Rothia sp. HMSC078H08 | reverse complement strand
GGTCGAGGTCCTTGATGATGAGCGGACTTCTACCACCGCGATCTTCAAAGGACCTCCTGTTGACTTCTTACCGTGACGGATCATGGGGCAGCCACACACAGAGCACGATGCAGTATTCACAGGAACGAGGCAAACACGACCAACTGAAAGAGTGACTTTCCCGCACCAGAAAGCCGAAAAGTCACCCAACCAGCAACACGTAGTGTCCTATAACCCAGAAAGAAAGCTCTCCCTGGAAGCCACTGAGGCTTCCAGGGAGAGCAGTCAGAGAGTGCGAAAGACGAATACACCGCTATCAAGCGTGAGGCGGCCGATGGGGGAGTCGTAGGTGGCGAGCGCCGGATCAGAATTGCTCGGGGTGATCGCGGTAGGCATACGCCCACACTGTCACGGCGACAGTCACAGCGCGAGTCCACGCGTCACGGACAGCGTCCAGTTCTGCGCCCTCGAAGCCCTCCGCCAGGAGACGGTGCCCGACCTCCACAGTCGGCGCGATGAAGGCGAGCACGTAGCGCAGAGGCACGAATGGCGTCGAGTCCGCCCCATCCGCCGCGTTCTTCGCCGCGGTCATGTGTCGAGCTCCAATCAGGTACTGGTAGTCCAACCACGCCTGATCCCGCTCGCGCGTGCACATGTCGATGATCCACTGGGCGAATCGGGGCTTTGACGCCTGCGCGTACTCGGGGTTCGGCTGTCCATCCGGATGCGCGGAATGTGCTGCCAGGTAGGTCTTTTGAGCCAAAATCCCGCGCCACGTGTCGACCATTTCCATGGCATGCGGCGCCAGGATGGGTTCTGCTCGCGCGAGCAGCTCTGCGTCACCGGGCTGGACGTGCGCGGCGGCCTCAATCTGGCGTAGATCCTCGAGTGTGAGCGGAGACGTGGGGACGGCATCGGTGCCGTAGGTGTACCCCGACGAGTGGTCGTAAGCGGTCATGCGAACCCCCTTGAACTTATGCGTCAATTGTAGAACGTGCTCTTGCTCAGGTCAAGTCCTGTGGAGTGGTGTAATCGTTTTG
>NZ_KV795243.1:154186-188163 GCF_001808955.1 Rothia sp. HMSC078H08 | reverse complement strand
TAATTTCGTTGTCCAAGAAACGGGAGGCAGTTCAAGATTCGTCTGCGGGGCGGGACTTTTTATTTTGAGTTCTAAAAACCCGGCTAGGTTCTTCTGTCTAAGAGGAGAACCTAGCCGGGTTTAAGGAACCTAGCGGACGAGCCGGCTTACGGGGTTTTTACGCTTCGCGAGCCTGGTCGTGGAGCATCCACTGGTCGGGGCCGAAGATCTCGTAGTTGATGTTCTTGCCGGGGACGCCTGCCTCCACCAGTGCGGAGCGTACGCCCTGCATGAAGGGCAGCGGGCCGCAGAGGTAAACGTTAGCGTCGGAGGGCACGTCCAGCTTGGACACGTCGACACGGCCGGCGAAGTCGCCACCCTCACCCTCGATGAACGAGATGAGGCGTGCGTTGGGCAGCTTGTTGACGAGCTCGGTGAGCTCTTCGCGCAGGGGCCAGGTGTCCAGGCTACGGTCCGCGTGAACTACGGTTACGGGGCGCTGGGAGCCCTTCTCAATCAGCTCGGAGAGGAAGCTGAGCATGGGGGTGGTGCCGATACCTGCGGAGAAGAGGTACAGGGGTGCCTCGGGGTTGCCGAAGCCTTCCAGGGTCAGGTCACCGTAGGGGTTGGAGATCTCGACGACGTCGCCGATCTTCAGTTCGTGCAGGATGGAGGTCATCTCGCCGTTGGGGTCGAGCTTCACAGCGATGCGGCGCTGGTTCTTTTCGCTGGGCAGCAGGGTGTACTGGCGTGCCTGGCGCAGACCGTCACGTGCGGGAACGACGATGGAGATGTACTGGCCGCCCTTGGACTCGGTCATGGGGGTCTCATCGGCGGGCTCGAAGGTCAGCACGACGACGTTCTCGCCGGTCTCCTTACGGTCAACGACCTTGAAGGGGGCGAACATGACATCGTTTGCCTGGGATGCATACAGGCCCTTCTCCAGCTTGATGAGGGCGTTGCCCATGAGCCAGTAGACCTCGGTCCATGCCTCAACGATTTCGGGGGTAGCCAGATCGCCCAGGTTAGCGGCGATTGCCTCGAAGAGGTACTTGTAGACGGTGGGGTACTCTTCTTCCTTCAGGCCCAGGGAGGCGTGCTTGTGAGCAACGCGGGAGAGGACTTCGTCGGGGTAGGAGTCCGGGTGCTCAACGATGTAGGAAGCGAACACAGCGATGGAGCCTGCAAGTGCGCGGGGCTGGGTGCCTTCGAGCTGAGAGGAGCGGGAGAACATGCCGTCCATCAGGTCGGGGCGGGCAGCAAACATTCGACGGTAGAAGTCGGGGGTAATGTCGTTGATGCGCTCAGCGATAATGGGCAGCGTTGCCTCAATAATGGGGCGGGACTTCTCAGAGAGCATGTCATGCCTTCTTCCTGTGTGGTCACCTCGGTCGTTGTGATGATGCCCTTGATATGTGTGATGCTGGGGCGTTCACTCGGACAACTCAGTTGGTGACGGAGTGTTTATAAAGCACCCTTACCGTAGCATTTTGCGGGGTGTTTGCGCTGAGTGCAGGTCATGCTCTGAGGGTTATTTGGCACTGTGGATGCGACTTATGGTTCACCCTGACTCAAAGATAGAGTTGCGCGTCACACTATATATTTTCAGTCGCACTTCTACAATCGGCGGGTGACCAGCCTGGAAACATGTATAAAAATACCGGAGTGAAAATATATTTACCCGGGAAAGTATGCAGTGTGGTGCAAAAATGAATATGGTCACATTTTCTGCATTTGAAAAGCAAGTTTGCAATTTTCTGTATTTCCTGCACAAATTCAGGAATCACACAGGTTCCAGCACCCCCGCAGACAGAGGCATAGACACCCCCGACACCCCCTCAAAAACCTCCGCAGAAAGCCACCGGGAAAATCCCAACAGCCCCGCGTTAGCCGCAAGAATGCCTTAAAAACTCTATGGAGCCTCCCACCGGAAAGCTCCACAGGTATCACGTATTTCTTGCAGCGTGCCAGCCTAGCGTGCAGGCAACGCATTCTCCGGAGGCCCAAAGCCCAGCTCAACAAACACCGGACCAACGGGGCGCGCACCGGCAGTCAACTCGCTAATAATCACCGAATCAACCGATGCATAGAATGCCTCGCGAGCCTTCGCCAGCACATTGCGCAGGCGACAGAACTTATCGAGGGGGCAGTGGCCATTCTCGTCCTCGCACTCAATCATGGGGATATCGCCCTCAGTAGCGCGAAGAATAGTGCCGACGGTCGCAGAACGACCCGCATCCGAAAGCATGACGCCACCGGAACGACCGCGAGTCGAGTCCAGGTAACCCATGTTCACGAGGAAAGCTACAGCCTTCGCCACGTGGTTGTAGGGGGTGTCCACACCTTCAGCGATCTTCTGGGTGGAAAGCTTCTGACCGGGCTCCAGAGCAGACAGGAGCATCAGAACGCGGAGCGAGACATCCGAGAATGCTGTCAAACGCATGGATACTCCTTCTAATCTCTCGTGCCACCACATATCAGTACATGTAGCAGCGGATATGCGCAGCTCGTGAAAGCCATGTGCATTCAAAAATCTTACATTGGAATTGTATAGGGGTGATAAGAGAGGCAAGAAATTATAACCAGCTGCTTCTGTGCCCCAACCACCCCGGCGGGGATTTAAAGTATTTCTCAAGAGCAAGTGGACTGCATAGCCTTGCACTCACACCTTTGCGAGAAAACTTATCATTCCCCCCAGCTGACGGGGATTCAAATTTTCCCCAAGCAGAAGGAAGGAGCGGAATCTCATCGGGAGATTCCGCTCCTTCAATGCGCTAAACCTTAGGTATTAGCTGGAGTGTCTTAGCCCTCCAGAGCCTTCGCCAGAGCGTCGCGCTGTTCGCGAACCTCAGCAGGCAGCTTGTCGCCGAACTTCTCGAGCCACTCGTCGATGCTGGGCAGCTCAGCAACCCATTCTTCCTTCGAGACAGCCAGAGCAGCCTTCAGTTCTTCCTCGGAGATTTCCAGACCGGTCAGGTCCAGGTCTTCCTTGGTGGGAACGGTGCCCAGGAAGGTCTCCTGGCCGCCAGCCTTGCCGTCGAGGCGGTCGCAGATCCACTTCACAACGCGAGAGTTCTCGCCGAAGCCGGGCCATGCGAAGCCACCGTCGGGGGTACGGCGGAACCAGTTGACGTAGTAGACCTTCGGCATATTCTCAGCACCGTGCTTCTTGCCCAGGTCCAGCCAGTGCTTGAAGTAATCACCAGCGTTGTAGCCGATGAAGGGCAGCATTGCCATCGGGTCGCGGCGAATCACACCGACAGCGCCCTTAGCAGCCGCGGTGGTCTCGGAGGAGAGGGTAACTGCGCGGAAGACGCCCTGCTCCCAGCTCTCGGACTCGGAAACCAGGGGGATGGTGGTCTTGCGGCGACCGCCCAGAACGATAGCGCTCAGCGGCACACCCTCGGGGTCGTAGTACTCGGGAGCGAGCATGTCGACCTGGGATGCGGGGGTGCAGAAGCGGGAGTTCGGGTGAGCTGCCGGGCGGCCGGACTCGGGGGTCCAGTCCTGACCGGTCCAGTCAATCAGGTGCTCGGGAGCCTCATCGGTCTTACCCTCCCACCAGACGGAGCCGTCGTCGGTCAGTGCAACGTTGGTGAAGATGGTGTTGCCCTTGGCGATAGCCTTCATAGCGTTCGGGTTGGTGGAGTAACCGGTGCCCGGTGCCACGCCGAACAGGCCAGCCTCGGGGTTGACCACGCGTGCCTGGTGGTTCTCGTCGAACTCGATCCATGCGATGTCGTCGCCGACCATCTCAGCCTTCCAGCCGTCAATGGTGGGTTCCATCATTGCGAAGTTGGTCTTGCCACATGCGGAAGGGAACGCTGCGGAGATGTAGCGAACCTTGCCCTCGGGGTTGGTGACCTTCAGGATGAGCATGTGCTCTGCCATCCAGCCCTCATCGCGACCGATAACGGATGCGATACGCAGTGCGTAGCACTTCTTACCGAGCAGTGCGTTACCGCCGTAGCCGGAGCCGAAGGACCAGATTTCGCGGGTCTCGGGGAACTGGACGATGTACTTCTCGGGGTTGCAAGGCCAGGGAACATCTTCCTGACCGGGCTCCAGGGGTGCACCAACAGAGTGCAGAGCCTTGACGAAGAAGCCGTTGGTCTCGTTCAGCTTGGCAAGAACGTCCTTACCAATGGTTGCCATGATGCGCATGGAGCAGACAACGTATGCGGAGTCGCTGAGCTCAACAGCAATCTTGGGGTTCTTAGCCTTCAGGGAGCCCATGACGAAAGGAATGACGTACAGGGTACGACCGCGCATGGAGCCCTCGAACAGACCGGTCAGGGTCTGCTTCATTTCGACGGGGTCGCGCCAGTTGTTGGTCGGGCCTGCGCCTTCTTCAGTCTCGGAGCAGATGAAGGTGCGCTCCTCGACACGTGCAACGTCGTCGGGATCGGAGAAAGCTGCGTAAGAGTTCGGGAATTCGTGATCGCTGAGGCGAACGAAGGTACCGGCGTCAACCAGTTCCTGTGCCAGGCGGTCATATTCTTCCTGGGAGCCATCGACCCAGTAGATGTGTGCGGGCTGGGTCAGTGCCGCAACCTCGCGAACCCAATCCAGGAGGCCCTGGTGGGTGGTAGGTGCGCTCTGCAGCTCCTTTTCGAGTTCGGCAGAGAGAGTACGAGTTGAGGTGTCAGCCATTGACATTTTCCCCTTCAATCGGTGGCCCGGATACTACATTGATCCGGTTAGGTCTGCGGTAACAAAGAAGCAGTTAAACACTACAAGCGTGCAAACAAATGTGAATATGCACGCTTGGACAGTCTCCACTTCCTCGTGATGCTTACAGAATAACGCATTAATGGTCTGCAGAGCTTTCTATGACACCATTTCTTAAGTTCTGCGCATCACATTCTTAGAGTGCGAGAAGATTTCTGTAAAGAATTTTTAGGTCGTATGGCGGGACCCTTCGGGGATTTTAGGGGCCTACAGCACCGGTTTTAGGGTGCTGAGAAAATATTTTGAAAAAATTTTACGCCACCAAAAACCCCGGAATCATGCGGCAAAACGGGGTATTCGAGAGTCTTTCGGAGGGGATTTTGGGTCAATTTCGAGTTTTTCGGCTTGCGTGCCCCTGGGGACATCCGTATAGTAGTACCTGTTGCCGCGACGGGTTGAAGAAATCCGAAGCGAGGAACATGCGCCTGTAGCTCAACGGATAGAGCATCTGACTACGGATCAGAAGGTTGGGGGTTCGAATCCCTTCGGGCGCACCACCGATCCCCGGTTCTTTGGAACCGGGGATTTTTTGTATGCCCAGAAGATAGACCCCGGAAGACACACCCCTGGAAGACATCTTTGGGAAACAAGCGCGCTGAAAACGCTCTGACACAAGCCCCGGGCAGGGCTCAAGCCACCGCACAGTACGACATGTTGCAGTACGACACGCTACAGCACGACACGCCGCAGGCTCTAGCTAGGTGTAGCAAGGACGCTCCACCAGCTGACGCTGCCCCATCCGTGCCAAAAACCGCGCCCCAAAGTGCAATTCAGCCTGTGAATCCGCAGATTTACGCTCCCAGATGACGTGCTCCGGGGCACACCCGCCGAAAAACGCCTAGGATGGAAAGAGAACCCTCCACACATAGGCTGGAGAGCAGACAACGCGAAGGAGCACTATGGCACAGCTATCCATTCCGCAGTCCCTGATAGGTGCACTCATCGATATAGCCAATCTGGGAACACTCGATTACTTCCCGCCCACCGAACGATGCGCCCACTGGTCCCTCTATGACGCGCAACACCAGGAACTACTCTGCCCCTGCGCACCCGCCGCCAACACCACCACGGAGAAGCTCTTTGAAGCCGCGGCGAAGATTCTCTACGAGAACTTCCCCCGATATATCGACTCTCCCGAGGAAATCATTCCCTATACCTCCCGGCAGGAACTCGTTGCCGCCCTACGCCGCGGCGATGAGGAAGCCAGCGACACTAAGCCTGCTGAAGAGGAACAGACCGACCTGCAGGCAACCGAAGCGGCCGAAGCCTCCATGGCTGAGACTCCCGTCGCAGAGGCCAACGAGGGTGTAGTGAGTGAGGACGCCGCGGTGAGCGCAACCGCTACTCCCCAGCCGGCAACCCCGAAGCCTGCGGCGCCGAAGCCGGCGCCCTCCCCCGCGCTCTTTGCCGCCCGCGCGGCACAGGCACCCGCCCCGACTCCCAGCCCTGCTCCCAGCGTGCCGGAAGAAGCATCTGTGGAAGCACCCGCAGAGGCAACAGCAGAAAAGACGGCTCCTATACCGACGCCCGCCACGGTTGCTCCCGCAGCGCCCAAGCCCGCAGCACCGAAGCCGGCAGCGCCTACTCCCGGTACGCCCTCCCCCGGCATGTTCCGCAAGTCCACGCTGACCTACCGCCCGCCGCGCATCGAAGAGTACCTGGAGGGTCTGCGTGCCCGCCAACAGGCTGCCGAAGCCGCAGAAGCTACCCATACGGCAGTAGCTAGCGAGCAGGCACCTGTTGAAGAGTTGCCCGTACTCAGCCAGTCCCTACCGAGTGCGCCCGCCGCTCCGGAGACGAATACCCCGAAGCCGAGCGCGCCGAAGCCCGCAGCCCCGGTCCCCGCTGCTCCGGCGGCCCTCAGCGAGCCCGCGGCTCAGCCGGTAGCCGCCGAACCGACCGCGCCTCGCGGCGTCAGCGAAGAGGACCGCGAACGCAGCTACCGCCTGCGCCCGAGCCTGCGCGCCCGCCTCGAACGCGAAAACATCAGCGAAGAGCTCGTGCGCACCATCCTGCGTGAAGGCGCGGCAGAACGACTCAACGACTGGACGATTCGCTTCACCCACGACGATTACCGGGTGGACGTCAACACCGCCTCCGCCGAAGTCATTACCGTCATCGACGAATACGACGCCGACTACAACGAGGCGGCGCAGGCATCCTTGGCACAGGGCGAATACACTTCGCTCAACGCCCTGGAGCTCGAATTCAGCGAGCGCGCCCGCACCTTCCTGAAGAAGAACCCGCCGTTCGTTTTCGATCTGATGCTTCAGACGCTGAACAGCCCCGAAAGCGTGCGCATGGCTGACGGCTGGACCCGCATCTACGCGGCGCAGGGTCTGGAAATCGCAATCTCGCCCAATGAGCGGACCGTTCTGGCTCTGGCGAAGACCCCGGATTTCCATCACTTGCACGCGGAAGCCCTGCGTAAGGCTCAGCTCGAAGAGCTCAGCAACACCCTGGCAAAGCAGGCAGAAGATAAGGCAACCCAGGCAGAAAACACCGTTGAGGAGGAGAAATAATGTCCGCGAAGCAGATTACCGTTCCTCTTGAGGTGTACGTTCGCCTGCAGGAGCTTGCTTCCCTCGCAACCTATAGCTACCGGGAGAACCAGGGCTCCGAAGAGAGCGCGGCAAACGATAAGCCGTGGGATTTGCTCACTAAGGATGGCGCCTCCCTGCTCGATGAGAACGGCGCGCTCAAGCCCGAAGCGGCAGAGCTCTACTTCACCCTCCTACCGCTCATTGCCCAGGAGTTTGTGGAACAGCAGCAGGCACTCGTGGACGCTTACCGTCAGGCACCCAAGCCCGCCGCCGCACGCGCCAAGATTCGCCCCTCCAACCAGCGCCTTATCCCGCTGACCGAGGTGCCGCTGGAGAACCAGCGTATTGCCGCGCGCATCGAGAAGGAATTCTACGGCGAGGTGCCGCCGCGCCGCCGTATCTACGGCGTGCTCCCGGGCGTGATGGACTATATGATGCGCCACGGTCTCACCTACGAGCTACTGCTGGACATCATCGAATCGCCCGCAAGCACCGTGGTTCAAGAGAGCGCGCAGGAGAACCGTTACGGCCGCGAAGTCACCCTCTACACGCATGAAGAGGAAGGCTACCAGGTGGTGCTCAACCCCCTGACTGCCGAAGTGCTCGCGCTGCGCCCGCTGCAGGCTCTGGCGGGAGGCTACCAGCTCTCCCCCGATGCTCAGGCACAGCTGAAGGCGCTCGGTCTGACCGGCGAGTACATTGCCCGCATCCTGGATGAGGCTGAGGACCGCCGCCCAATTCCCGGCAGTAGCCGCACTGTGTACTCGCTCAACGGCTACCAGGTGGAGTTCTCGCACTCCGACCAGCAGGTAATCCGTATTAGCCGCGGCACCGCGCCCAGCCGTAACCCCTTCGAGTCGCAGCCGAGGATGAGCGGCACAAAGAGGCAGCGCGGCCGCAAGATCCCGCACGATGTGGATGCGTTCGTGCAGCTGTTGCAAGAGCACGGCTTCACCATCACCATGGGCGGTAAGCACTACGATATTCGCCACGAGAAGCTGGCTCCGGGTCAGAAGGCGGTCACCTCCGTGACCCCCTCAGATTCGCAGCGTTGGCACCTGAACTCGGCACGCCAGATCCGCAATACCTTCGGTATCGACCTGCGCTACGCCGACCCGCGCGATAGCGTACGCGGTATTGTGCGCGGCTCGGGACGAAACACCCAGAATACTGATGACCACAGCGCAGAAAAGCAGGACGCCGAGAAGAGCGCGGAGAAGACGGCGGAGAAGGAATCCGAGTAGCTCTTCGTCACAGTTGAAGCATAGCCGTTGAAGCGCGCCCGCGTGCCGGTTCTTTATACTGCCCCCAGCATGTCTTTGCATCTGGGGGCAGTATTCATATGCGCCTATATCCCGCGTTGTCAGGGCAATACGGGGTAGACTGGGGGCAATACAGACATGCTACTCAGCATAAAAATTAATATGCGTTCCCGTGATATGCGTGACGGTAGGGTTGGGGATGCGCCACAAAGTACGGTGAATAACAGCCCCTACCTCTACAATAGAAACGCATCACTACAGAAGAAGGAGAACGCATGGGCGTAACGATTAAGGTCACTGACGAAGCAGGCGTAAACTACGACATTCAGTGGGAAGACCACCACACCCTCCTGGAAGCCCTCCAGGCTAACGGCGTGCCGGTCCTCGCAACCTGCGGTGGTAACGCATCCTGCGCTACCTGCCACGGCTTCATCGACCCCGAGCACTTCGAGGCTTCCGGTGAGCGCACCGAAGCTGAGCAGGACCTGCTCGACATGGTCGACGATGTCGCCAACGAGTACTCTCGCCTGTGCTGCCAGGTCGAGTACGCCCCCGGTATGGACGGAGCAGAAATCCAAATGCAGGCGGCGATGTAATCATGTTTAAATCGGCTCAGGTACTCGCATCAACCACCCTCCTCTGTTGCGTGCTAGCGCTCAGTGGATGCGGCGCGTCCCAGGCCGGTCAGGAAGCTGAAGGCACCTCGGCACAGCCGAGCGCTTCGGCTTCGGTCAAGCCCGGCACGATTCGAGTAGCCTCCGACGGGGCTACCCCTTCGGTGAGCCCGGGCTCCATTACCGTGGTGAACTCCCCCGACGCGGAACACCACGAGTCTTCCTCTGAGCACTCCGAGTCTTCCTCCCACACCGAGACTCACGAGTCGAAGCAGAGCTCTGACTCTCGCTCTTCTGGGTCCTCCCACGAGGGTTCCGAGCAGAACAAGTCGGACGACTCTGATTCTCAGCAGGATTCCCAGAAGAGCTCAGACTCGTCTTCGCAGTCGGGTTCTCGCTCTTCGGGCAACTCTTCGAACTCCTCCGGTTCCTCGAACTCGTCGAATTCTTCCAACTCCTCGAATTCTTCGAGCTCTTCGGAGAAGTCCTCTAACTCCTCCAACAATAACGCTGCTGAGGGACCGACCCAGTGCGATCTGGACGACCTGAACGTTTCGGTTGCCATTGGAGAAGGCTCCCCCGGCGCCCGAAACTACACCCTGTACTTCCAGAACTCCTCGAACTCCCCCTGCACCCTGCGCGGCTACCCGCGCGTGGTCCATGCGGGCCCCTCGGGAACCTGGGTTGGTCGTGAGGCTTCCACCTCCGACGAGTACATGAACCCTGCGGGTGTGACCCTCAACCCCGGCGATAGCACCACCGCGGTGCTGCGTTCGGTGTACCCGGCACGCTTCGGTGACGATTGCGGCAGCCGCCCGGTTCAGGGCTTCCTGGTGGGTCTTCCCTCCGGTTCCGGTGGCGTGATTGTTCCGCTGGATACGACCGCGTGTTCCTCGTCTGTTCCGCAGCTGTCGGTGGGTCAGTTTGGTGCCCGCTAACGCGCCCGTTGCAGATGTGACAACATCTCTGGCACGTTGTGTGCGCATATAGTTCAAGGGCGGTTCCCCTCGATGGGGAACCGCCCTTGAACTGTCTATAAACCTAGGGTTTAGCTTGAGCTATGCCGTAGCTGCGCACTCTTAGAGGGAGTGGGCAACCTCATCGTGGCTGAAGCGTGCACCGCGCGGGTATGCGGGAGCCTCGCCGTGGCCGAGGTTGACGACCAGGAAGGGGATTTCTGCGTTGTCCGCGAAGAATTCCTTCTTGATGCCGGCGAAGTCTGCGCCGGTCATGGGGCCAGCGTCCAGGCCGAGGGCGCGGATTGCGGTGATGAAGTAGCCTGCCTGCAGGTGAGCGCTCAGCTCGGCGGCGGGGGTGGCAAGCTCCTCGGTGGTGTAGAAGCCCTTGATGAAGCCGGCAGCATTGGGGTTGAAGGTATCAGCGTGCTCTACCCAGTTTGCGTCTGCGGAGAGAATCGCGGTGACCGGTGCCGCCTGAGTCTTAGCCTTGTTGCCGTCAGCCAGGTGTGCGACGAGGCGCTCGCGTGCCTCGGGGCTCTTGACCCAGGTGATGCGCAGGGGCTGGCTGTTGAAGGCGGTGGGGCCGTAGAAGGTCAGCTCCTGGATGCGGCGCAGCTGCTCGTCGGTGACGGGCTCCTCGGTGAAGGAGGAGACGGTGCGCGGCTCGTGGAAGAGGTTAATGAGCTGTTCGTCGGTCAGGCGGGTCATGGTGGTGCTCCTTTTTCTAAGTTCCTAATTACTTTACGAGTAAAACATTACGGGGTGATGCATTACCTGTCAAGCACATCTTCCTCCCCCAGCCCCCAACAATTCAAGAGGCGCACACCATAAACCCCGCCATAATAGATACATGACCGACGCACTCTCCCACTTCTCCGCACCCGTACGCGACTGGTTCCGCGCCACCTTCAGCGCACCCACCGCCGCCCAAGAAGGCGCATGGGAGAGCATCCGCAACGGCAACAACACCCTCATCATCGCCCCCACCGGCTCCGGCAAAACCCTCGCCGCCTTCCTCTGGGCACTCGACGCCCTGCACCGCGAACACGAAGCCGGAACTGCAGGCGGCACGCGCATCCTCTACATCTCACCCCTCAAAGCACTCGGTGCGGACGTCGAACGCAACCTACGCGCGCCCCTCGCCGGAATCACCCGCCTGAGCGGCAACGACACTGGCGAGCCGAGCATCACCGTGGGCGTGCGCAGCGGCGACACCCCCGCACGCGAACGCCGCCAACTCATCAGCAACCCACCCGACATTCTCATCACCACCCCTGAATCCCTCTACCTCATGCTCACCAGCGCCGCCCGCAACACCCTCGCCGGCGTGACCACCGTGATCGTGGATGAGATTCACAACCTTGCCGCCACCAAACGCGGCGCGCACCTGGCAGTATCCCTCGAACGCCTCGATGCGCTCCTCGAAAAGCCCGCACAGCGCATTGGTCTCTCCGCAACCGTCGAAAACCCGGAGGCGGTCGCCCGGTTCCTCGGTGGCATTCAGCCGGTGACCATCATGAGCCGCCCGGTTGCCAAAGAATGGGACCTGCGCCTGAGTGTACCCGTGCCCGATATGGCGGCGCTCGGAGGCGCCAACGACTACGGGCAGGGGCTCTACGCCCCATCAGAATATGCGCCCTCGGAGGTGCCGGGCGGCGGGGGCTCAACTTCTGCCGGCTCGGCGCAGGGCGCGGCACAGCCTGCCCCCAGCGCAGCGAATACCCCGGCAAGCACGCCCTACACGCTGGAAGATGCCATTGGCGTATTCCCCGGGCAGGCAAACCTGGCGCAGGAACCCGCGCAAGAAACTGGGCAAGCAAACCCGGCGCGACAGGGCGATAACACCGCGCCCAAAAATACGCTCACCATCCAGGAAGAGGCATTGCGTGAGGGAGCACTGCACGAAGGGGAGCTGCGCGAAAAGGCATTGCGAGACACCGCCGATAGCGAGCGCCCCGAGACCTCCATCTGGCCGCGTGTGCAGGAGCGCATCGTCGACCATATTGAGAACAACCGTTCTACGATTGTTTTCGTTAACTCGCGCGGACTAGCGGAAAAACTCACCGCGGCACTCAACGATATTCACCTGCGCCGCGTCCTCGCGAAGCAGGGAATTGATCCCGAAGACTATGCGGCAGGCATCTGCGACATCGCCGAGGTGCCGCCGCTCGCCCGTGCGCACCACGGCTCCGTATCCAAGGAACAGCGCACCCTCATCGAGGAGGCGCTCAAGGGCGGAACCCTGCGCTGCGTGGTCGCCACCAGCTCCCTGGAGCTGGGTATCGACATGGGTCACGTGGACCTCGTAATCCAGGTGGCGGCGCCTCCATCGGTTGCCTCCGCGCTGCAGCGCGTGGGTCGCGCCGGACACCGCGTGGGCGAAATTTCGCGCGGATTCTTCTACCCCAAGCACCGCGGCGACCTGCTCGGTGCAACCGTCACCCTCGCCGGAATGCGCAGCGGAACCCTCGAACCGCTTGCCGTCCCCACCAACCCCCTGGACGTACTCGCACAGCAGACCGTCGCCGCCTGCGCATTGGGCCCCATCAGCGTGGACTCCTGGTACGAGGCGCTACGCCGCAGCGCACCCTACGCCGAGCTACCGCGCGCCCTCTTCGACTCCGTGCTCGAAATGCTCGCCGGACGCTATCCCTCCGATGAGTTCGCCGAACTGCGCCCGCGCATCATCTGGGACCGCACCCCCACCGAGGAGGCACCCTCCGGAAGTATTGAGGGCCGCCCCGGTGCGCAGCGCCTCGCCGTCACCAGCGGCGGCACGATTCCCGACCGCGGGCTCTTCCCCGTCTACCTGGTCAGCGGCGATGAAGAGCGCGGCCCCAAGCGTGTGGGTGAGCTCGACGAAGAAATGGTGTACGAATCCCGCGCCGGCGAGGTCATCACCCTCGGCGCGAGCAGTTGGCGCATTGAAGAAATTACGCACGACGCGGTACGGGTCTCCCCCGCACCCGGTCAGCCCGCGCGCCTACCCTTCTGGCACGGCGACCGCATGGGCCGCCCCTACGCCCTGGGCGTGCAGACGGGTGCGTTCACGCGCGCCCTCTCCAGCCTGGACGCCACCGATAGCGCCGCCGCCCGCCAGCAGCTCGAACAGCTCGGACTGGACACCTGGGCGGTCGATAACCTGCTCGCCTACCTGCGTGAGCAGCGCGAATCCACCGGGGCGGTTCCTTCCGACACCCGCATGATCGTGGAGCGGCACCGCGACGAACTGGGCGATTGGCGCGTGGTCCTGCACTCGCCGCTCGGCTACGGGGTGCACGCACCCTGGGCGCTGGCGGTGCGCGCCCGCATCGAAGAGCGGTACGGGGTGGACGCCTCCGTCATGGCGAGTGATGACGGCTTGATTCTGCGCCTGCCCGCCATGGAGGATGTGCCACCCGGCGCTGACCTGTTCCTTTTCGACCCGGATGAGTTGGAGGCGATTGTCACCGAACGCGTGGGCGATTCGGCGCTTTTTGCGTCTCGGTTCCGTGAGAATGCGGCGCGTGCCCTGCTGTTGCCGCGCCGTGATCCGGGTAAGCGCACCCCGCTGTGGCAGCAGCGTCAGCGTGCGGCGCAGCTGCTGGATGTGGCGCGTAAGTACCCTGATTTTCCGGTGCTTTTGGAGACGGCACGCGAGTGCCTGCAGGATGTGTACGATGTTCCGGCGCTGGTTCAGGTACACCGTTCGTTGCAGTCTCGGGCGGTGTCCATGCTGGAAGTTGAGACGAACGACCCTTCGCCTTTTGCGCGCACCCTACTCTTTGAGTACGTTGCCGAGCACCTCTACGACGGCGATGCGCCCGCCGCCGAACGCCGCGCCGCCGCGCTCTCGCTGGACCCGGCTCTGCTGGCTGAGTTGCTGGGGTCGAGCGGTCTGCGCGAGCTACTGGACCCGGCGGTTCTGGTGCAGACTCAGCAGCGTCTGCAGCGCACGGGTGAGCGTTACCGCGCCTGCGGTGTGGAGGGCGTGGCGGATTTGTTGCGTCAGCTGGGCCCGTTGAGCGCGCGGGAATTGAGCCTGCGTTTGCGGGCTGACAGCTTGCAGGCGGCGGCACACGGTTCTCAAGATTTAGGCGAGTCCGAGGACTCTGAACACTACGGCGAGGAGTACGGCGCGCACGCCAGCACGGATCAGGCGCGCGCCCTGGCGGAGGAGCTGGTGCGCTCGCGCCGTGCGTTCTCGTTCATGGGAGCTGCCGACATGGGAGCTGCCGACGGTTCCGCCGAGCCGCAGCTGTACTATGCGGCGGTTGAGGATGCCGCGCGTCTGCGCGATGGGCTGGGCATTATGCCCGCCGCGGCGCTTCCTGTTGCCCTTTTGGAGCCGGTTGCGGAGCCTTTGGAGGATCTGGTTTCTCGCTACGCGCGCACCCATATTCCCTTTACGGCGCAGCAGGCGGCAGAGCATTTTTCGCGCCTGACCCCGGTGGGTGTGGGCGTGCTGACTCCGGTGTTGCAGCGTCTTCAGCAGCAGCGCCGTCTGAGCTCCGGCGAGTTCCTGCCCGAGGTGCTGCGTGCTTTGGGGTCTGCCGGTGTTGAGTGGGTGGATGCGCAGGTTTTGCGCACGATTCGTGCCCGTTCTCTGGCGGCGTTGCGTGAGGAGATTGAGCCGGTATCGGCGCAGGTCTATGGTGTATTCCTACCCTCGTGGCAGAACGTTCGTTCTTTATCCGTGCGGGTTGCGCAAACCCTGCCGGAGGCGAGCGCCTACGGTGCCTTCATCCCTTCCCGCCGCGCTGCCACGGTGGTAGGCGAGAGGGTGGCGCCCCTCGGCTCGGCAACACCCAACCCGATGGCACCCACCCCGATGACTGAGCACGGCGCAGAACATACGGGACAAGATTCCGCCTCCGCCACGGAGGATCTGCTCACCGCCATCGACCAGCTGGCGGGTGTGCGCGTACCGGCTTCCGCGCTGGAGACGCTGATTCTTCCGGCACGCGTGCCCGGCTACCAGCAGCACATGCTGGACGAGCTGATGGCGAGCGGCAGGGTGTTCTTCACCGGCGCCGGGCAGCTCGGCGGCGGTAGCGCACAGAAATCTGACGGCTGGATTCGCCTGCATTTGAGCGAGAGTTCTTCGCTAACTCTGGGTGAGGACTACCCGGAGCAGCTGTTGCGCGCGGAGAACCCCGAGCTTTGGGAGGCGCTGCAGGCTCCGGGCACGCTCGAGCACTCCATCTATGAGGCGCTGGCTCATGGCGGCCTGTTCGTGCCGGCGCTACGTGAGCGGGTGGCGCAGCTGATGAGTGCGGCGGCACCTGCCGGTCAGGTGGTGACTTTCCCGGATGCGGCGGAGGTTTCGGCGGCGCTGTGGCGTCTGGTGTGGGCTGGTGCGGTGACGAACGATAGTTTCGCGCCGGTTCGGGCGATGCTTGCGGGCGTCCGCAGTGCGCATCCGACTCCGGCGGCCCCTGCACGTCTGTCGCGGGTGGGTCGCCGCGGTGCGGGTCGTATTGCGGCAGCGCGCGCCTCCATGGGTAACGGCTTGACGGACGGTTACGGCGCTGATAGCTATGCTTCCAGCGGCTACCCTGCGCCTGCCGCCGGGCGCGGTCTGCGTTCCCTGCGCAACAATTCCCTGCGCGGCGGGTTCCATGCCGCCGCTCCCGCCGTTGCCCCGCAAGACAGCGGCCGCTTCTCGCGCGTGGACACGCTACTGCAGGAGCCCGTGGAGGCGACGGTTGCGGCGCTCGCACGCGCCGACCTGCTGCTGGACCGCTACGGTGTGCTGACTCGAGGGTGCCTGCAGGTGGAGGATTCTGCCGGCGGGTTCTCGCAGCTGTACCGGATTTATTCGGCGGCTGAGGATCGTGCGCTGGTTCGTCGCGGCTACTTTATTGAGGGTTTGGGTGCGGCGCAGTTTGCCGCCCCCGCGACGGTGGACCTGCTGCGTTCTACCGCCGATAGCCTCAGTGTTCCCGCAGGTCCACAGGGTTTTGGCGCGACACAGGGTTTTGGTGCGAGTGCCTACACCCCGCAGCGTACCGATACGGAGCGGGTGTACGGCACGTTCACGGTGACCCTGTTGGCGGCGACCGACCCGGCGAACCCGTACGGTGCGGCGCTGAGCTGGCCCGCGATTCCCTCCTTTGCGCACGAGGGCGAGGGCACCGTGAAGCACCGTCCGGCACGCAAGGCGGGTGCCTGCGTGGTGCTGGTGGACGGCGCACCGGTGCTCTATGTGGAGCGTGGCGCGAAGACCCTGTTGGCTTTCACTACCGACCCGGTACTTCTGGAGGCGGCGGCCCCCGCCCTGGCGCGCCTGGTGTCCACCGGTGGCGCGGAGAAGATTTCGGTGGAGAAGGTCAACGATGTGGAGCTTTTGGGCACCCACACGGTGAGCACATCCACATTGGGCGCATCCGGCGGCGAGGTTGTAGAGCATCCGGTGGAGGCGCTGCGTGCGGCGCTGCAGGCGCAGGGGTTCTACGCGACGGTTCGTGGCCTGTCGCTGCGCCGTTCCATTTAGACTGCGCCGTTCCATTTAGCCCGAGCCTCAAGCTTAGCCTCAGGGTAAAATTATTTCTTCAACCTCAACTTGAGCATCATAATGCCCCGCACCCTCACGGAAGGGGATGCGGGGCATTATGTTTCCCTACTCACGAACCGGGTGGTGTTCCCGGAGTCCACCACGTCGCAAGCGGCGTAGCGGAGGAATAACCGCCCGGATGTCCACGTCATCTTTGCCGTGGAGCACATAACCAAACATCGGAGCGGGAAGTCCTGTGTAGACCTGTCACTTCTTGAGGCGGCTAGTAGCCGCCGGTGAGGGTGTCAACGGCACCCAGGCACAGGTCGATAGCTTCTTCGAGCCCGAGCCCGCGGGAGCGAACGGTGCGCTGATCGCGGGGGTTGAGCTGCACGACGTGCATGGCGAAGTAGTCGACGAGCTGCAACCAGCCTCCGAGGATGACGCGAGTGCGGTCATTAATCGGCATGCCGGTGCGTTCAAGCATCCATTCGAGGTAGTCGGTAGGGTTGTTCGGGAAGTCCTCCCCACCGGGGGTGGGAACGCCGGCTACAACGAGGAAGTACGTGCGTAGCGCATTGCGCAACGCCTCTTCGGGGTTTTCGTGATGCTCGCCCAGGGCCTCAAGGACTGCGTTGGCTTCGCGTCGGGTGACAGCGGCCGCCAGGGAGTCCTTGCCGGGGAAGTAGTGGTAGAGCAGGGCGCGGGTAATGCCTGCATCGCGGGCGATAGCGCTCATGGAGGCACCGAGCACGCCGCGGCGAGCGAAATGTTCTGCAGCGATTTTCAGAATTTGCTCTTCGCGTTCGTGCGGCTCCATACGCAGGGCACCGGTGCGAGGCTCCGCATTCTTTTGTGAATGTTCCATAACCTCTCCTATCGCATTTTCCGGTGCTTTGGAATTGTCCGATTGCACCGCTGTATTTGGGGGTGTTCCTTTAACCTCTGCATCCTTGCGCTGCTTCTGTCCCATTTCGACCCCTTCGTTCGAAATATCGAACTTCTGTGTCTTAATCGTACCGCTTTAAGGCTGTTTCCAGCCTTTATTAAGGTGTTTATGACGTAGGATGCCCAGGTTATCAGGTCTTTAATTGCTTTACATCTTTTATACTTAGAAAAACCACAGGGGCTAAATTGAGGGTTATTAGTTTCTGATTTGACAGCATTTTCGAAAATACCGCACTCAATCGATAGTTTTTGTAAAATTAATGCACTTTTTTTAAATTAAATGTCCAATAATTTCAAAAATTTGTGAAGTTTTCGTTTTCTGTTCCACGTATTCACACAAACATTCATGAGTGTCAGACAAAACTGTCTTCTGCAACCCACACCAAGCCCACGGCAATATTTCTAGCCGCCTCATCCGGCAGGCGGTCCGGCTCAGCTTACCTCGATCCTAACCCCGCTCAGGTGATAGGGTTCAGGCGGTAGAGTAGAGCCATGCCCGCACAGAACACCCCACGCCCGCAGCCTATCGCACGCCCCGATACACAGCAGGGAATACAGCTCGCCTATCAGGCAAAGCCTGCACGCCGCACGCATCACCGTCTGCTGACCCCTCCGCTGGCTCAGAAGAACGGTATCGACCCGATTCAGCTGATCCTGCCGCGCGTGGAGGAGCTCCCCGCCGAGCTCACCCCGAACAATACGGCCCCGGCAACCATTGCGGATTACCTGGTTGCGCGATTCTACCCGAACGACCCGCAGATTATTCACGCCCGCTTTAATACCGGTGAGGTGCGCCTCGATGACGGCACGGTGCTGACCGGCGATAGCCCCTATATGCCCGGCGAGCGCATCTGGTACTTCCGTGAGCTTGCCGATGAGCCGCAGCTACCCTCCGATATGCCGGTGCTCTACGAGGATGAACACGTGCTGGCGATTGATAAGCCGCATTTTCTGCCGACCACCCCGCGCGGTGCCTATATTGCGCAGACCGCGCTGACCAAGCTGCGGGTGCGCGAGGACAACCCGCTGCTGATTCCGATTCACCGCCTCGATCGCCCGACCGCGGGCGTGCTGCTCTTCGCTAAGACCGTGGAGGCGCGCCGCCCCTTCCAGATGATGTTTCAGCACCGTCAGGTGTCGAAGACCTACCGCGCCGTGGCGCCGGTTCCCGCCGATGCTACCGCCGCCGAGCAGGCGTTGAGCGAGGAGGGCCTGCAGGTGCGTTCGCATATTCAGAAGATTCGTGATCAGTTGCAGGTTCAGCAACTTTCGGAGGAGCAGTGCGCGGCGCAGGGCGTGGAACCGAATACGCTGACGACCGTAAAGATTCTGCGGACTTTCACCCCGAGTGCGCAGGCTGTTGAGGGGTGGCGTGCCGAGCCTACACTGAACGAAAAACGAGAATGGACGCTCTATGATTTGGCGCCTCACACCGGCAAGACCCACCAGCTACGGGCGCACCTGAACCTTTTGGGCTCCCCCATTCTGGGCGATGTGCTCTACCCGCAGGTGCTACCCGACGCCCCAGACCGTCCTGAGTACCCGCTGCAGCTGCTGGCGTACAGCCTGCACTTTGAGCACCCCATCACCGGCGAACAGGTGGACCTGTACAGCGGGCGTTCGCTGGCTGCCGCCGCCTAACCCGTTTTTGAGTGGCGTTCACCTCGTTCCCCGCGGTGCATCTTCTCGGCGGGCTCTCGAAAAGGGATCACACCCGAGAGCCCGCCCACAGCATCCGGGCGCTCAGAGGGTAAAAGGTGGGATAATTTCAGACGTAATACTTCACCGCAACTACAGAGGGTCCATGAAATCCCAGCCGTCTTCCCACAACGAGCAGTCTCTGGAGTCGATTAGCGAGTACGCCCAGCGCACCTCCTCGCACGCCGCTACCGCAGCCGACAGCGTCACCGACACCTTCGTGCACCGCATCCTTGGTGTTCCCGGCGCCCTCATCGGTTCGGTACAGGTTCCCGACCCGCGCCCGCTGAGCCAGCGTCTGAGCGCTTGGCACTACTGGTGGCAGGCACACCTGCTGGACTGCATAATTGATGCCGGTCAGCGTCACCTGCGCGAGGGCGATATTACTGCCGCCCAGGAGCAGCTGCACCGCGCCCGCGCACTATTGCGCGGCATTAACGTGCGTAACTACGGCCGCTTCGCTAACGACTACTTTGACGATATGGCGTGGCTAACCCTCGCGGTGGGCCGCATGAACTCCTTCTGCATTGAGCTGACCGGTGCGAACGATGTTGCCGCTCAGGATGCCGGCGCGGCTCTCTTCGAGCAGCTGGCAAAGGGCTTCTCCCCGGTGGGCGGCATGAGTTGGCGTAAGTCCAAGCGTGATTTTGTGAATGCTGCGGCGACCGCGCCGACCGCTCTGGCGTATGTGCGGGCGGGCGACCCGAAGACTGCCGCCGCGCTCATGGACTGGATGAACGAAACCCTCTGGGATGCAGAACGTTCGCTCTATATTGACGGCGTGAACGTACGCGGCGACGAGTACGAATACGAGCGCGGCGAATTCACCTATAACCAGGGAACCGCCCTGGGTGCCCTGCTGAGTTTGGCTGCATCCGGCGTGCCCTGCGAAGTGGACCCCGCAGAACGCGCCGAGCGCCTCATCGTCGGCATCGTCAAGCACATGACCGAAGAGGTGGAGTTCCTCTCCGGTGCGCGCCGCCGCATCCTCATCTCGCACGGCGACGGCGACGGCGGCCTGTTCACCGGCATTCTCGTGCGCTACCTGGGCATGGCGGCATCCTCGCCGCTGCTCAGCGATGAGGCGCGAGCGCTCGCCTCGAACCTGGTGTACTCGACCGCACGCGCCCTGTGGGAGGGTCGCCGCGAGTTCGACCCCAACCTGCCGATGAACGAGTACGGCATTGACCCGAATGAGATTCGCGGTAAGGCGCTCGTGCAGTTCTCCCCGCGGTTCACCGAGCCGATGAGCAAGGTTGTGAAGCCCGGTGCACCGGTGGAGCTGTCCACTCAGGTGCAGGCGTGGACCATTTTTGAGACGGCGGCGCGTCTGGCGCATGCGCGTCACCTCGCCTCCCACAGTTTCTAAAAGCACAGTTTCTAAAGTACGGCTTCTAAAACCCTGCTGTTCTTTGCCCCCAGCCCTCATCTTCTCCCTTCAGTGCAGAAGGTTAGGGCCTGTGCAGAAGGTTAGGGCTAGATTCATTGCGGGGGCGTGTACACGGGCGTACGGTGAATTTTATGCTTGCACCAGAATCACAACAGGTCACTGCCAGCCCGAACGCTAACACCATTTTCATGGTCTGGAAGTTCAAGGAAGGCACCTCTCAGGATGCGCTCATTGAGGGGTTCCAGAACCTCTGCGGGCTCGTCATTAACCTCAACCACACCGCCGCGAACCGCTACTCGCCCGAGAACGCTAACGTTGTTCTGGGCATTAGCCACAGCGCGTGGCTGACCCTGGATCTGCCCAAGCCCCTGCCGCAGGAGCTCGAAGAATTTGAGGAGATTAGGGGCCCCAAGCACACCGCGGTGTCCACTCCCGGTGATCTGCACTTCCACATCCGTGCGACCCAGCCGTCCGTCGCCTACGATATGGCCTCCGCTATTACTGCGGCGCTACGCGATATTGCTGAGACCGTGGATGAGGTGCACGGCTTCCGCTACTGGGACGGCCGCTCCATCATCGGTTTTGTGGACGGCACCGAAAACCCGCAGACCCCCGCGGCACGTGAATACTTCGGTATCATCGGTGACAGCGATCCCATGTACAGGGGCGGCAGCTACCAGTTCGTGCAGAAGTACATCCACGACATGACCGCGTGGAACGCCCTGCCCGTCTCCGAGCAGGAGAAGGTCATTGGCCGTTCCAAGCACGACGACATCGAGATGAGCGAGGACGAGAAGCCCGCCAACTCGCACTCCGCTATCGCCAATATCGGTGACGACTTCAAGGTTATTCGCGACAACATGCCCTTCGGCACCGTGGGCAACAACGAGCTGGGCACCTACTTCATCTGCTACGCCAGCACCTTCTCGACCGTTCAGAAGATGCTCATGAACATGTTCATGGGAGTGGATGGCGCCAACTACGACCGCCTGCTGGATTTCAGCACTGCGGTGACCGGCACCCTCTTCTTCGTGCCGACTGTGGACATGCTCGGCGACTTCGCCGGCTAACTTCACCGGCTAGGGCGAGCTAAACCCAGCCACCCTGCCTGTACCCTAGTCTGCCTGTACCTCAGCCTGGCTGTACCCTAGCCTGACGGTACCCGCGAAAACCCCGCCTCCGGCGAGAGAGGCGGGGTTTTCCGGTAGGCTAGGGTATAGACATTCAGACGGAAAGCAAACAATCGAGAGAAGAATGAGCGTTCTAGATAACTCTTTCCCCACCGAGGACTTTGGCTTCACCATCACCAGCCGCCTGGCGGACACCGCCTCCCCCAGCGCTGAACGTGTAGAAGCCAACGGCGGACAGTTCCGCGGACGCACCGGTGTCATCACCACCCCGCACGGACAGATCCAGACCCCCGCCTTCACCCCCGTGGGCACCAAGGCAACCGTCAAGGCGGTCCTACCCGAATCCATGAAGGAGCTCGGCGCTCAGGCTCTGCTCTCCAACGCCTACCACCTGTACCTGCAGCCCGGCCCCGAAATCCTCGACGCAGCAGGCGGCCTGGGTGCTTTCATGAACTGGGACGGCCCGACCTTCACCGACTCCGGTGGATTCCAGGTCATGAGCCTGGGCTCCGGCTTCAAGAAGGTTATCGACATGGGTACCGTCGCGGACGCTAAGGGCGCCGACGGCCGCCCCCTCGGTGACGACGACGTGGCGAAGGGCAAGGAACGCCTCGCCCACATTGACGACGACGGCGTGAACTTCAAGTCGCATATTGACGGCTCGATTCACCGCTTCACTCCTGAGGTGTCCATGCAGGTTCAGCACCAGATCGGTGCCGACGTCATGTTCGCCTTCGACGAGCTGACCACCCTCTACAACTCCCGCGGCTACCAGGAGGAGGCGCTCGAACGCACCCGCCTGTGGGCGCTACGCTGCATCGCTGAGCACCAGCGCCTGACCACTGAGCGCGTGGGCAAGCCCTACCAGGCACTGTTCGGCGTCATTCAGGGCGCACAGTACGAGGACCTGCGCCGCAAGGCATGCCAGGATCTGGGCTCCATGCCCTTCGACGGCTTCGGCATCGGTGGTGCGCTTGAGAAGGAAAACCTCGGCACCATCGTGCGCTGGTGCGCCGAAGAGCTGCCCGAATCCAAGCCCCGCCACCTGCTCGGCATCTCCGAACCCGACGACATCTTCGTCGGCATCGAAAACGGTGTAGACACCTTCGACTGCGTCTCCCCCACCCGCGTGGCACGCAACGCCGCCGTCTACTCCCCCACCGGCCGCTACAACATCACCAACGCGCGCTTCAAGGCGGACTTCTCGCCCATCTACGAGGGCTGCGACTGCTACACCTGCACCCACTACACCCGCGCCTACCTGCGTCACCTCTTCAAGGCGGACGAGCGTCTGGCGGCGACCCTCGCCTCCATCCACAATGAGCGTTTCATCGTGCGCATGGTGGACGACGCCCGCGAAGCCATCAAGGACGGCACCTACTTCGAGTACCGTGACGAGTTCCTCGGCAACTACTACTCCGGCAAGAAGCCCTAAACCCGCTCTTCAACCCGTTTAAGGAGAACCCTATGAGCATCACTCATGTTCCCGATGAGGAGCTTCTCGTCTTCGACCACGAGATCGCAGCCCCGGTCGAGGACGTCTTCGGCGCCTACCTGGACCCCGAACTGCTGGTCCGCTGGTACGGCCCCGCCGGCTGGCACGTGCGCCCCACCGACGTAGTCGTGGAGCCCGTCGTCGGCGGTCTGCAGCGTCTGTCCATGATCAACGAGGTTGACCCCTCGGTGTCCTGCATTCTGCAGAGCCGCTTTTTGAGCATTGAACCGTTCAAGGAGCTCGAATACGCAGAGCAGCTGCCCGACCACCTGGGCAACCCCGGTAGCGTGCTGGTGTACCAGCGTCACCGTTTCTTCCCCGAAACCGTGATTACCGCCGACGGCGTGGGAGCCGGTACCCGCATCGTTATTGAGATTGGCCCCATGCCCGCCTCGGTTCACGAGGAGGTACGCACCACCTGGCGTTCGACCTTCGCCCGCCTGGATAACGTGCTTGCCACCCGTGCCCGCGGAGAGTTCTAACTCGCACCAGCTCTGATTCTGCCCGCCTGCGGGTGGGAATACTAAAGCGCCGCGTTGACGAATGATACGTCAACGCGGCGCTTGTGTTTAATACCCGTGCCTTGCCGGGTGGGAATCGTAAACTAGTTGGTCAGCTTCACGGTAATGACGGTGCTGCCACCATCCAGGGACACACACTCGGGGGTCGCACGATCCGCGCCGTCGCCCGGCTTCCAGTAGCAGCGCGCCGACATGACGGTACGCTCACCATTCGCCTTATCGGTCACCTCGGCGGGGTTCTGCACCACAAACTGGCGGATCAGCTCACGCGCAAACAGGCAATCCACCGCGCCAGAGGCTACCTGCACGGTCGCATTATGCTTCAGGTAGCCGGTAGCATCCATGCTGCCGCAGCTACCACCCGCGGACTGAACGTCCGAGCTGGACAGGCTCGCGGTGCTCGACGCACTCGCCACTGCACTCGCCGAAGTATTCGCCTTAGCCGATGCGGAAGGGCTCGACGCCGCACTCGCCTGCGCGGTCGCCGTGGGGCTTGCGGTGGTGATGGTTCCGGGGCTCACGGTAGCCGCCGCGGTGGGGGTGTGCACGGTACCGGCAGTCGGGGTGCTTTCAGTGACCGTTACGGTGCGAGTGGGGGTCGCCTTCGCGCTCGTAGCGCTGGGACTAGGGATTGCGGTGGCGCTCGGGGAGGCGGTGGTGGCGCCTCCGGAGCATGCCGACAGCGCCAGCAGAAGCGTGGCACCGAGCGCTACGGGGCTGTAGCGCTGAGCGGTACGGAGGGTAGTAGAAGAAGTCTGGGTAGAGTGCTTCTGTGCCGGATGCATGGTGACCTTTCTGCGTCATTGGTTCGGGTTCCTAACCAGTATTCTAAAGACGCTACCTGTGAGCTAGCTATATACGGCATCTTAGAGACCCGCAGGGTGACCCCTCTGGGTATAACGGGATGGGGGCACCGCGGGAAGGGGACACAGCGGGAAGAATGCAACACGAGGAATGCAATAAGAGGGGCTCCCCGGCAGTGCGGGGAGCCCCTCCTTAGCTAGTCACAACTCATTGATAGCTCGTTAGCAACTCAATAATTCTGACGCGGGCGCTTAGCCTTCGTGCCTGCCACGCACCAGAATAGTGTGGCCGTTTCCGTCATGGCAGCTAATCGAGCCAGTCTCAATCTCGCCCAAGCAGGTCAGCTGCTTGCCCTCAGCAACGGGCAAGATCACCACATCCAAGGCGTGCATTATCTTCGTGTTTGCGGTGGTGGTCTCCCCGTGCAGAGCCGAGGACTCATTCACGGTATTCACCTCGCTGGCGCCGGTCAGGAAGTTCATGCGAGTCACCTCCACCGGACCGGCAAAAGTGCGGCCGACAGCACCGTTACCGTTGCCGGTCTGCTCGCCGGTGCGGCGCTCGCACACCAGGGTTCCGTCCGCGGGGTTCAGCTCGCAGAGGGTGCGCTCGTCATCGCTCTTGAAACGGTAGTAGCCGGCACCGGAATCGTAGTAGGAGGGCTCCATGAGGAAGGGAATCTGGGGAGCATCCGGATTGTCCAGGCGAGCCACAAAGGCGACATCCTCACCGATGGTGCACTCGGGGGCGCCGCGATCCTCGCGACGGTTCTTAACCATCTCGTACTGCGGGTTCCAGTAGCAGGTGGCGTCCTGAACCTTCGCAACCTGGTGCTGGGTCGTGTTGTCGTCGGCACGCGGGGTGGTGACGTACTCGGTCAGCACGTCCAGGGCGTGGGCGCAGTCCACGGTACCGCGCAGCACCATGATTTCCGCGCCGGTCTTCAGGTAGCCTTTGCGCCCAATATGCCCGCAGCGCTCGCCGGCGGAGGCGCGCTCAGCCTCCACCTTTTCGGGCGCGCGGGGAGTCTCAGCGGCGGTAGGGTTCGCGGCAGAGGTTGCCTTCGCCTCAGCGGGTGCGGAGGATTCAGACGCCTTCGCCTCGGCACTCTCTGCGGGGGCGGACACCCGAGTCTCGGTGACGGTCGGCTCGGTCTTCTTCGTCGGCGACGCGGTGGAGGAAGGGAGCGGGTACTGCGAGTGGTTAGCCGTGTTGGAGGGGCTGGGGCTCGACGAAGAGTTTTCGCTCTGAGAACCGCCAAAGCAGCCGGTCAGGGCGAGGAGCAGGGCGGCGGCGCATCCGGTGGCGCGCATCGTGCGGCGACCCCGGCTGGCGGAGTCTGCCTGAGTGTGGTGGAACGACATTGTTATCTCTCCCGGGAATGAACCTTTTGCACCCTTTGCAGAAGGTATTTAAAGCATACGCTTGACCCCGTTCAAGACCGGTTTATTACAGCGGAGCGCCCTCTACTTCTGCGGCAAGTAGGAGCTCAGCAGTTCACGCTGCTCGGGGCTGAGTCGAGTCAGTCGCCCCGCCACGGAATCCCAGAACGCCAGCACGGTAAAGGCACGCACGCATTCGCGGCCGTCCACCGGGGAGAGAATCGAGTAGCCAATCCGCACGGATGCGGCGCTGACCTTCTCCACGCTCAGGCGCACCGGCACGGGCTCACCGGTGTAGGGTAGCTGAGCCAGGTAGCGGATGCCGTGCTCGGCAATAAGCGCCTGCACGCCCTCGGCAACCAGGTCGAAAAGCGGAATCGGAGGCTGCGGTGCCACGGTGGGCTTCTGCCCAGAGGAGGGCGGCGGGCCGAAGAGCGCCACGCGGGCTTCTTCCATGACCGAGAAGATGGCAACGTTGTTGACGTGACCGTAGGCGTCCATATCGCCCCAGCGTGCGGGTACGTGCACCAGCAGTTCGTCGGTGGTACCGACCTCAGAGGCGGGGGTGTTTTTGCGGGTCTTTTCGTGGCTTTGCATGGTTTTAACTCTACTCCCCCACCGCTGTGGGGCGGCTATTCGTACGAATCCGCAAGGTACAGCAAATGAATCAGCTGATAATGATTCGGGGGCTAGAAATATATTTGATAGTTAAAGCGATGAGGCTCGAAAGCTACGATGCTTTCGAGCCTCATCCAACACACAGACATTTGAACGCATACAAGATCATACGGTTCACTGTCTATGATAGACCCCACTCTGAGGGCCAACTGCATTTTTACGGTTTTATTACGAGGAATTCCAGAAATTTTCCGTATTTTTCGTTTATTACTGTGTTGGAGTCTCTGCAGGCCCCAACACCGGCCCTCCCGGCAGCTGCAGAACCTAACGGCCCAGCTTCGCCGCAGTCTCCAGGGCATGATCAGCGTCGTACTTCATGGCATCGTACTCGGCAGTTGCCTGCTGAGCCTCCACGAAGGTCTGCTCATCAATCACGTGAGTGTGGCGGATACGAGCAAAGTACAGCAGGCTCAGCACCACAAAGTAGCCCACGCCCACAATTGCCGGAACCATAGAACCGCGCACCATGAAGAGCGCAACCCACACCGCGAAGAGCAGCAAAACGCCAACCGCCGCGGTGAACTGGCCACCCCACAGGCGGAAACCATTGGTTGCAGGCTCAACACGCTTGTAGACAACGTAAGCGAACAGAATCAGAACCCACACGGTCAGTGCGCACACCATGATCACGAAAATCATGGAGAGGAACGCTTCCTTCGGGCTGTACAGCGCCAGCAGAATAGCAATGACCATGCCGCTGGTCGACGCCCACACTGCGCGAGCCGGAACGCCAGCACGGTTCACCTGAGCCAGCTGGCGAGGCGCCATGCCGTCAGCCGCCAGGGAGTGCAGCAGACGCGCACCCGCGTACAGGTTTGCGTTCGCGCTCGACAGCGCCGCAATCAGTACCACAAAGTTCACGAAGTGCGCCACGCCCTGAATGCCGAGCTGTTCAAAGACCAGAACGAACGGGGAAGCATCCACCGCATCGCCTATGCCCGAGGCCGAACGCCACGGAATGATAGCAACAACAATCAGAACTGCCAGCACGTAGAAGGTTACCAGGCGGATCATCATCGCCTTCGCTGAGGAACGCACCGAACGAGAAGGATCCTTCGCCTCCGCAGCGGAGATCGAGATCATCTCAATACCGCCGAAGGAGAACATCACAACAGCCAGCGACAGCCACACCGACTGGGGGCCGTTAGGCATGAAACCGCCGTCGTTGAAGAGGTTCGCGGTACCCACCGCAGCGTGACCGGGCAGACCGAAGAAAACCAGGCACAGGCCCACCAGCAGGAAGGCAACAATCGAAATGACCTTAATCGAAGACAGGAAGAACTCCAACATGCCGAAAGACTTCACGCTGGTCAGGTTCAGCACAATCAGCGCCACACCAAACGCGGCAATACCCGCCCACAGCGGAAGCTGCGGCCACCAATAATTCAAGTACATCGCAACCGACACCAGCTCAACACCGGCAATCAGCACAGTCGCCGTCCAGTAGGCGATGCGAGTCAAAAAGCCCGCGAAGGGGCCCAGGTAGCGGGTAGCAATAGTACCGAAACCGCCGCGGACAGGGTAGCGAACCGCCATTTCACCGGTTGCCGCGCCAATCACCGAAGCGAGCGCAGAACCAATAGCGTAGGTGAGAATGACCGCGGGACCAGCCATCGCAATGGCGGTGCCCGAACCCAAGAAGAGGCCCGTACCGAGCGCGGAACCCATCACGATCATGGTCATCTGTCCGTGGGACAGAGAACGCTTCAGGGTGCGCGATCCGGCGGTCCCCGCTGCAGCGTGGCTGCGGGTATCGTCGTTGTGGGACACGAAGGTGCCTTCCGTCAGTACGCCTTAGGGGCGTGATGTGCAATGTGTGCTCGCACCCGGCTTCTGCGGCTTCTAGCCTCGTTGACGGGTACGAATAGTTAACTATTCTACGGGCACACTCACACCGCTCAGAACAGCGCCGTCTAGGGTACAAAAGCGAAAAGGCACCGAACGGGGGTGCTCCCCCATCCGGTGCCTTTTATGTTTTAGCCTCGCGAGGCTTTATTTAGTGCTGTGCCGCGCTGGTGTTCTCGTCGGCGTGCATAGCGTCCAGGTCGGGGCGCTCATAACCGCCCTGAACCTTCGAGGAGATGGCGTAGCCAATAGAAATCAGCACGAAGAAGACGATGCCGACCATGATCGATTCCTGAACGCCCGAGCCAGGCAGCATGAACATTGCCGCCAGGGTCGCCAGAACACCCGCCAGAGCCAGACCTGCGGTGACGCGGCCACCCAGCACGGTGAAGGAGGAGGCGTCCTTCTGGTCCTTCTTGTACGCCTGGTAGGTCAGCAGAATCATGACCCACACAACCAGGATGCACAGGGTCACCAGCGCCATGAGCAGCGCAAAGATGTCGCCAATCTTGGCAACAGCCATCACGGTTGCCACGACAACGCCGGTGAAGGAGATGAGCAGAGCCACGACCGGCACGCCGCGCGAGGAGGTGCGTGCAGCCACTGCGGGAGCCATACGGTCAGAGCCCAGGGCGTGCAGCAGGCGAGTTGCCGCGTACAGGGAGGCGTTAGCGCCAGAGAGCGCAGCAACGAGCACCACGAAGTTCATGATGTCCGCGGCGAAGGGGATACCCAGCTCAGAGAAGACGAGCACGAACGGCGACTCGGTCAGCTCCGAGTTCTGTGCGGCGGTCTGCCAGGGCACCAGGCACAGAATAATTGCCATGGACACCACGTAGAAGGTGGACAGGCGCCAAATCATTGCCTTCACGCTGGTTGCCACCGAGCGTGCCGGGTCTTTCGCCTCCGCTGCGGAGAGAGAAATCATTTCCACACCGCCGAAGGAGAACATGACAACAGCCATCGAAATCCAGATGGATGCCGGGCCGTTGGGCAGGAAGCCACCGTCGTTCACGAGGTTTGCGGTACCCGCCGCGGCATGACCGGGCAGGCCCACGAACACCAGCAGTACACCAATCACCATGAACACGATGACGGCAGAAACCTTAATCGAAGAGAGCATGAACTCCAGGGCGCCGAAGGACTTCACGCTCACCAGGTTCAGCACCAGAATAATTGCGCCGAAGAGGGCGACGAACACAGCCAGGGGAACGTCCGGGAACCAGTACGCCATGTAGTGGCCAACCGCCACCAGCTCAGCGCCAGCCAGCGGCACGGTGCACGCCCAATACGCCCAGCGAGTCAGGTAGCCGCTAAAGGGGTTCAGGTATCGGCTCGCAATGGTGCCGAAACCGCCCTGGACGGGGTGACGCACGGACATTTCGCCCGCGCACGCAGCAATGGTTGCCGCAATCATCGAACCAATAGCGTAAGAGAGGATTGCGCCGGGGCCCGCAATTTTAATGGCGGAGGAGGAGCCCAGGAACAGGCCCGTACCCAGCGCCAAGCCCATCGCAATCATGGTCAACTGGCCGTGGGAGAGGGAACGATTCAACGAGTCGTTCTTCTCCGACTGCTCGGGGGTGTTCCCCTGCAGTTTAGACATAACGTATCTCTTTCTTAGACATGCTGTGTATTGAATAAAGCTGAAATGGCAATGCCGCCCGGTCGTTAGGCCGGGCGGCTCTGCACATCAGCTGTCAGGAGGTTAGCTTATGCCACGTACTCGAGTTCGTGACGCTTGAACCAACCAATAATCGGGTAGCTGATCGGCATGAGGATCACCTCGACCAGGCACTTATAGATATAGCCGATCAGTACGTAGTTGATGAATGCTTCCACGGTGTCGATGCCGAGCACCGGTGCCGCGATGGAGCAGAAGATGAGGGTGTCGAGCAGCTCACCGACCAGGGTGGAGACGATCATACGCAGCCACAGGAAACGGCCCTTGCTTGCCTTCTTCATTGCCACCATAACCCAGGCATTCAGGGTCTGACCGAAGAGGTAACCGAGCAGGGAGCCCGTAAAAATCTGCCAGACCGGGCCCAGTACGCTAGCGAATGCCTCCTGGCCGGTGTAGAAGCTCGCAGCGGGCAGGTGCACGATCAGCAAGAAACACAGGGCAGCAAAAGCAGCCGAGCCGAAGGAGGCCACAATCGCGCGGCGGGCACGCTTAAAGCCGTACACCTCAGAAAGAAGGTCGCCAATCACGTAGGCGAGCGGGAAGAGGAAGAAACCACCATCGGTGACAATGGTCGAGCCAATCAGGGGCAGTTCGAAGGGCAGCGGGCCGAACTCCACACCCTTGGTTGCACCAATATTCGAGATGATCAGGATGACGCAGGATGCGCCCAGCAGCAGATCAAAGTAGCCGCGGCGACCAGCCCAGGGCACCGTAACGGTGCTCGTCTGAGCCATAGATTCGCTAACGGGTTTAGCCATTACTTTCCCCAAGTCTTTCTTCATGCGATGTGTTTCTTCACGTAAGGCACGAGCCTTCACGCGTGGTGGTGAGCCTGCAATGCAGGGCAGGGTTCACCGGCTCGTCTGCCACCCGAGCTTATCTAATAGTACCTATATGCCGTGGCGGCGGCAGGTTTACGGACTTCGTTCAAGAGTGTGGACGCTCATGACCACCCCGCCAGCCTTCCTGACCGCACATTTACAATAAATGTATGAAGAATCTGGGCCACGGAATTCACCGCACTGAGCAGGTGGTATCCCTGCTGGGGGCGGGGCGTGCGCTACGCGCCTCGCTTCGGCGGTCGGTACGGGGTTCTTCACAGCAGGTGCGTAGGCGGCGGCACCGTAACCAGCGGCGGCTGAGCGCGCATATTCCGCGTCTGCATCCGCTGTTCACCTATGCGGCGCAGGCTGTGCGCACCGGTCTTTCCCTGCTGGAGCCGATGTTTCTGGCTTCGTCTGAGTTGCTCGGTTACCGATCGTTTACGCATCGCGGGCGTAATATCTACTATCGGGTCGATAACCTGTATCTTCTGACCGATTCTGAGTCTGCGCCCGGTGTGCTGTTCTATTTTGATGGTGACCACCTCTCGCGTGCCGGTAGCCGCCTGTTGCGCCGCGACTCCCCGTTGCGTGCCGAGTTGGCGCAGGTGGCGGCTGAGTTCAATATGCTGTCGGTGCCGGTGCTGTCGCCGGGTAGTATGCGGGAGCCGCGTCTGGCCGATGGTGATTCTTATGCGCCTCCGCTGACCTATAACTGGTGGGTTCGTGCCCGCTCGAACGGCAGGATGGTTCGCGCCCTCATTGAGGAAATTGCCCTGGCGTACGGGGTGGATACGAGCCGTATCTGGCTTGCGGGCTATTCGGGTGGCGCCGAGTTCCTCAGCTACGAGCTGCTGTCACACGATATTGAGTGGATTCGTGGAGGTGGCGCCACCTTTATCGGTGGCGGCGGTACTGACGGCGTGCCGGCTCGGGTGCGTGAGCGGGCTGCGCTGAATCCTTCTTCGCATGCGCATCTGTTGATGAGCTGGCATGTGGGTGTGCTGGATGGTCGTTCGCCGTCGGCTCGTCGGCGTATGGCGACGAGTTCTGAGGGGAGTTGGTCGGCGCGGATTGCGGTGCAGGAGGGTAGTGCGTTCTACGAGGGTTTGGGTGCGCGGACTTTGTTGCAGGTGACTCCGGGGCGTGGCCATACGGGGTATCCGATTGCGTCGTTGGTGGGTGCTGATTTGGCGGCTGCTACGCGTTTGGGCTTCTTGTAGTGCCGGTCGTTCTGTCATATTTGTGAAAATTCGCATGGATTGGGCAAATTTCTTGGTGACACATTCGATAAATTCGTCATTTGCTGACGATTTGGGGTAGAGTGTCACTATGCCTCGTATTTCTGCAGCAACCAACGCCGCCCAGCGCGAAAACACCAAGCGCGCCATCCTCAACTCCTTCGGCGAGATCCTCTACAACCGCGGCCTCTCCGGCCTGACCATGACCGACGTCGCCAAGAACGCCGGAATCGGCCGCACCGCGGTCTACAACTACTTCGCCGACATGGGCGAACTGCTGGTCGCCTACGCCCTGGACGAGACCGAACGCTTCCTCAACGAGCTGCGCGTCGGCCTGGAGGGCATCGAAAACCCGATTGACCAGCTCGCGGTCTACATTCGCTTGCAAATCAACGACCTGGCGCGCCGCCACCTGCCTCCGGGCCCTGCGATGCGCTCCATGCTCTCCCCCGAGTCCTACGCGAAGCTCGGCAAGCACGTTCACGAGCTGCAGATGGTGCTCGCGCATATTCTTTCTGCCGCCATTGCCGAGAACTACATTCCGAAGAACGACATTCGCGAACTGGCGATGCTCGTGCACGGCTCCCTCTCCTCAAGCGCCGGTCGCGCCGAGGACGCACCGGATGAGGAAACCCGTGAGCGCCAGATTCTGAATACTATCCGTTTTATTCAGATGGGCCTGGGCGCGCGTTTTGACGCCGAGGGCAACCCGGTTCGCCTGGATTCCGAGGAGTCCCTGCCGGAGCAATCCCCGGTGCAGGAGGCGGGCCTGAAGGTTGCGTCCTAAGCGTGGTATCTCTGCGTAGCGGAACGTAGCTCAGTTATACGTCACAAAAATGCCGCGGACCTGATGCTTCTTTGCATCGGTCCGCGGCATTTTCTGTATTCGGGTAGGCGTTTACGCGGTTAGGTTTTTACGCGAGTAGGTTTTTACGCGCCGGGCAGCAGCGCCGGGGAGATGGAGTCCAGGTCCAGTACGCGCGCATACATGACGGCGCGGCGGTGCAGGGCGTTACGCAGTGCGCGGTGCACGCCGTCTTCGAGGTAGAGTTCGCCTCCCCATTTGACCACGTGCGGGAAGAGGTCGCCGTAGAAGGTGGAGTCTTCGGCGAGTAGGGTCTCGAGGTTGAGGTTTTTTTGGGTGGTGATGAGGGTGTCGAGGCGTACCTGCTGCGGCGGGATTCCTCCCCAGTCGGCGTGGGTCATGCCGTGCTGGGGGGAGGGGCGGCTGTCGCCTACTTTTTTGAAGATCATGGTGGTGCTTTCTACAGGTATGGGGCGCCTCGGCGGCGCCCGGAACCGTGGGGTTCTGAAGAAATAGTACCAAGGGGTATAAAAAATCCCCGGTCTTAGATTCTAAGACCGGGGATCGGTGGCGGAGGATGGAGGATTTGAACCTCCGAGGGTGTTAACCCAACACGCGTTCCAGGCGTGCGCCATAGGCCGCTAGGCGAATCCTCCAGCTATGTTTTCTACGCATTGCGTAGGCAACAAATAAAACCTTACTACGCTTTTGCTAAGCATGCAAGCCCTGAGCAATAAAAATAACAGAAAGCACATTTATGGATGCTTGTGCCCCTGTTTTTGGGTGGTGATAAGGGTGTCGAGGCGTACCCGCTGCGGCGGGATTCCTCCCCAGTCGGCGTGGGTCATGCCGTGCTGGGGGTAGGGGCGACTATCGCCTACTTTTTTGAAAATCATGGTGGTGCTTTCTCAGGTATGGGGCGCCTCGGCGGCACGTGTAACCGTGGGGTTCTGAAGAAATAGTACCAAGGGG
>NZ_KV795243.1:124971-154086 GCF_001808955.1 Rothia sp. HMSC078H08 | reverse complement strand
AACAAATAAAACCTTACTACGCTTTTGCTAAGCACGCAAGCCCTGAATGGGAAAAGTAACAGAAAGCACATTTATGGATGCTTGTGCCCCTGTTTTTGGGCGGAGCGCCAGCGGAGCGGGCACGCAGTGCATATGACGGGTGTGAACTATCCAGGTACCCGTTTTTGGGCATGAAAAAACCTCCTACGCACCCGCCATAGCTCGAATACCCTTGCTACCTTCCGGTCCTGGGGGAGTTTTCCAAGATAACGCCACGTAAGAGGCAAGAACCAGTGTACCGGATTTTTGGGTTCTTGGGAATTCGGTGTGTTCGCGGTATTTCTGTGGGCGTACATGCCGCCCGGGTGAGCGCCCGGGTGAGTGTCCATAGTAGGTGTCGCGGTGGCGGTGGTGCGGTGGCGTGTTCACCGGTGACTGTCGGCCACTCGGGCCGAGAGTAAAGCGTCTAAAATGGTAGGGATTGTCCTATCCGCACCCCCGAGTTGAAGAGGTTGCCGTGAGCACTGCCCTTTATCGTCGTTATCGCCCCGAAACCTTTGCTGAGGTTATCGGGCAGGAGCACGTGACCGAACCTCTTATGGTCGCCTTGGAGAAGAACCGTGTGAATCACGCGTACCTGTTTTCGGGTCCGCGTGGTTGCGGTAAGACCACGTCGGCGCGTATTTTGGCGCGTTGTTTGAACTGTGCGCAGGGTCCGACTCCTACTCCGTGTGGTGTATGCGATTCGTGCCGTGAGCTCTCGCGTGATGGTGGCGGTTCTCTTGACGTGATTGAGATGGATGCGGCGAGCCACGGCGGCGTGGATCATGCCCGTGACCTGCGTGAGCGCGCTACTTTGGCGCCGGTGCGTGACCGTTACAAAATCTTCATTATTGATGAGGCGCATATGGTGACCCGTGAGGGTTTCAATGCGCTGCTGAAGATTGTGGAGGAGCCGCCGGAGCACGTGAAGTTCATCTTCGCGACGACCGAGCCGAATAAGGTGCTGGGCACGATTCGTTCGCGTACCCACCACTACCCGTTCCGCCTGGTGCCGCCGGAGGTTCTTCTGCCGTTCCTGCAGGGCCTGTGCGATCAGGAGCAGGTGGCTGTGGAGCCGGGTGTATTGCAGCTGGTGATTCGTGCTGGCGGCGGTTCGGTGCGTGATTCGCTGTCGATTCTTGATCAGCTGATGGCTGGTGCGTCTTCGCAGAGCGGTATTGAGTATGACCGTGCGGTGGCGCTGCTGGGTTATACCCACGCGCAGCTTCTGGATGAGGTCATTGAGGCGTTGGGCGCGAAGGATGCGCCGACTCTCTTTGGCGCGGTGTCGCGTGTGGTGGCGACCGGTCAGGATCCTCGCCGTTTTGTGGAGGATCTGCTGGAGCGCCTGCGTGATTTGATTGTGGTGAAGGCTGTTCCGCAGGCTGCCGGCCAGATTTTGCAGGGTGTTCCGCAGGATCAGTTGGAGCGTTTGGCCCAGCAGGCTCAGGCTCTGGGTGAGCGTGAGCTGACGGTTGCTGCGGGTACGGTCAATGAGACTCTGAATGGTATGACGGGTGCGGCGAATCCGCAGCTTCAGCTGGAGTTGCTGTGTGCTCGTCTGCTTCTGCCTGCGGCGGAGGGTTCTGCCGGTGGTGCGGAGGTTGCGGCGTTGGCTTCTCGCCTGCAGGTTTTGGAGCGCCGCGTGGCTTCTGGTACTGCTGGTTCCTCGGGTTCCGCTGGTTCTGCCCCGGCGCAGGGCGGCATGTCTGCGGCTCGTGCGGCGGGTATGGCGGCGGCTGGTCTAATGCCTAAGACCCAGGCACCTAAGACTCCGGTTACTGAAGCTCAGGTACCTAGTGCACAGGCTCCTAGCGCCCCGGTTCAGGAGACAGCTCAGCCCGCGCAGCAGGTAGCCCCTCAGCGGGGCGGCTCTCAGCAGGCTAGCGCGGGTGCTCCCCCGCTGGCAGGTGCGCCCCTTAGTGCTGCACCTCTGGCACCGACCGCGCAGGAGTCCGCACCTGCGGCTGGTGCTCCCCTAGCGGGTAACACCCCGGCGGCGCCTCATGCCCCGGCTTCTGCTGTAGCAGCTCCCACGGGTGCCCCCTCCGCGCCTCTGAAGCTTGACCCGAACGATCCTCTGGCGGCGGTTCAGGGTAATTGGCGCGCCATCCTTAACCGAATGAGCGTTCCCGGTGCGGCGGATCAGCTGATGAAGGTTCGCCCCGCCCGCATGGACGGCGCAACCCTGTACGTGAGCGCCGACATTGCGACTTTGCGCGCGGTCAAGGGCTTTGTGCCCGAGCTGACCGCCCGCGTGAGTGAGTTCCTGCGCCGTCAGGTGACCATTCACGCTCAGGTGGCGAAGCCCGGTGAGCAAGTCAAGCCCGTAGCTCAGCCTGCTGCTCAGTCCGCAGCGCCCAGTGCTCCCGCAGCGCAGCCTGCAGTTCCGGCGGCTGTTGCCCCGCAGGCGTCTCAGCGGCCCGTTCAGCAGACTCCCCCGCAGCCCGCTCAGCCGGCGCCTCTGGCAGATGGACCGCGCGGCGGTGAGGATGCGTGGCGTCGCCACGGTCAGCCGCTGACCGGCGCAAACACCCCCGAGTCTACGAGCGTGGATGCGCCCCTGGGTGCGTGGGAGGTTGCCCCGATTCCGCAGAGCGCCCCCGAGGAGGCACCTCAGCAGGCTGCCCAGGCGGCAGTGCAGGCACCGGTTCAGGAAGCCCCGGCGGGCCCGCTTGCGCCTGAGCCCCCGGTTGCTCCGGTAGCTCAGCAGGTTCCGACTGCTCCGGCGGGTGGTTTTGGTGAGCGTGATTCCTTTGCGGCCTCCGGTAGTGGAGTTCCGCAGCAGGAGAGCGCTGCTGAACCCCAGCGTGCACAGGAGCCCCCGTTCGCACAGGAGCCTCCTCACGCGGAGGAACCTCCGTATGAGGAGGAGCCCCCTTTTGAGGATGAGCCTGCCTACGCTGAACCGGTTGAGGCACCCGCTGCGCCCGCAATGCCGACTGCGCCTGTAGCACCGGCTGGTCCGCTTGCTAATCCGGTTGAGCCTGCTGGTCCGTTGGCAGAGACACCGCAGGCAGCACCGGCTGATACTGCTCCGGCAAGCGATGAGAAGCCCGCAGCGCAGGCTTCTAACGCAACCCCAGCACCGACTCCTAGCACACCGACTCCCAGCGCACCGGCGGCACCGGCTCGCCCGGCACGCGCCGCATCCGATGAGGACTACGTCTCTGATGATGACGAGAAGGTCGAGAACAGCACCTTCATCGGTCTGCGCGCTATCGAAAAAATTATTGGTGGCACCGTCATTGACGAACGTCCCCTGCACCAGCCCTAATCCGGGAATCTAACACCGAGTAGGTGCCGCGCCCGCCATCGCACCGATGGCGGGCGCGCTCATTCCAGCCGCATACTCGCTACGCGAAACGCCCCTAAACTGTCAGGGGTTGGGTGCATACTCATAACGTCGCCCAAGAACAGCACACCAGCACAAGAACAACACACCAGCACAACACACCGCATTTGTAAGGAGAAGCCATGTACGAGGGAGCAGTTCAAAACCTCATTGATGAGCTCGGCCGCCTGCCGGGTGTGGGCCCCAAGTCGGCTCAGCGCATCGCTTTTCACATTCTGAATGCGGATGCTGCCGATATGGCGCGCCTAGCCAACGCCATTTCCACGGTGAAGACCAGCGTGAGCTTCTGCGAGGAGTGCGGTAACGTCTCCGAGACGAAGCTGTGCACGATCTGTCGTGATGAGCGCCGCGACCCGTCCGTGCTGTGTGTGGTCGAAGAGTCGAAGGACGTGGTGGCGATTGAGCGTACCCGTTCCTTTACCGGCCGCTACCATGTGCTCGGCGGCGCTATTAACCCGCTGGCTGGTGTGGGCCCGGAGCAGCTGCGTATCCGTGAGCTGGTGTCCCGCCTGGCGGATGAGCGTATCCAGGAGATTATTCTGGCGATGGACCCGAACCTTGAGGGTGAGGCGACCGCAACCTACCTCTCGCGCATGCTCGTGCCGCTGGGTGTGCGCCTCTCGCGCCTGGCCTCGGGCCTTCCGGTTGGTGGCGACCTGGAGTATGCGGACGAGATTACCCTGGGCCGCGCATTGGAGGGCCGCCGCGTCATTAGCGAGGGCACTGCAGTGGCGCATACTGCCGCTCAGGATTTTGAGCGCGTGAACCGCGAGGAGGAGCAGGAGCGTGAGCAGGCGGCTCAGGTTCAGGCTCAGGAGGCGAAGCAGAGTCGTCGCCGCTGGAATTCGAGCATGTTTGACGACCTGGATTCTGAGGATTCTGCCGTTTCCGACCCGGCGGCGCCCGCCGCTGAGGGTGTGCAGGGCACGGTGGATGAGCAGCTGATCGAGCGGGTTCTGCAGGAGGCTGAGAAATCAGGCGAGGAAGCCTCCCCCACCGATTCTGGTGCGGGCTCTACGCCTGAAGCCACAGAAGCAGAATCCACCCCTGACCTGGGCGAAGACTCCGGCGAGGAGGCTCCGGCGAGCGCTACCTCCGAACCGACTGAAGCACCCGTAACCGAGCAGGCGGAAGATGCGCCGGAGGTGTTCCGCGCCCCGGACTATGAGGAGAAGATCCGCACTATTCAGAACGCCCCGTTACGCACCCCGAAGCCGGACGTTCCGCCGCTGCCGGGCGTGACTTACGTGAACCCGTGGACCTAGCCTTCCACCACTAGTACGTGCGCGGTAGGGTTCGCGCTCCCGGGCCCGCCACGACCCGCGTAACATTCGGTAATATTCCACGAATCAATACATACGGGGGCTTAGTTAGCCGTGCGGACTGAACGCCGTCTACTATAGGTGAGGAACCGGCGCTCTGCCGGTGGCACACAAGTAACTGACCTGGAGATATCAATGAGCCTGATCGTCCAAAAGTTCGGCGGTTCCTCCGTAGCTGATGCGGAGGGCGTAAAGCGCGTTGCCCGCCGCGTCGTGGACACTCAGAAGGCAGGTAACGATGTGGTCGTCGTGGTGTCCGCTATGGGTGACACCACCGATGAGCTGCTCGACCTTGCCGCAGAGGTCACCAGCAATGTCACTCCTTCCCGTGAGCTGGACATGCTGCTGACCGCCGGTGAACGCATTTCAACTGCCATCCTGTCGATGGCTATTAACGACCTGGGTGCTAAGGCCCAGTCTTTCACTGGTTCTCAGGCTGGCATGATTACCGACGGCGTGCACGGTTCTGCACGTCTGGTGGAGGTCAACCCGGAGCGTATCCGTGAGTCGATTGAGGCCGGAAATATTGCGATTGTGGCCGGTTTCCAGGGTATGAACCGTCAGAGCGGCGATATTACGACTCTGGGCCGCGGCGGTTCTGATACGACTGCTGTTGCTCTGGCTGCTGCTCTGAACGCTGATGTGTGCGAGATTTACTCGGATGTGGACGGCGTTTTCACTGCCGACCCGCGCATCGTGCCGACCGCGCACAAGCTGGATACCATCACCAGTGAAGAGATGCTGGAGATGGCGGCGAACGGTGCGAAGATTCTGCACCTGCGCAGTGTTGAGTATGCTCGTCGTTTTAATTTGAAGCTTCACGTGCGTTCTTCGTTCTCTAACCTTGAAGGCACTATTGTGGTTCCGGAGGAGTCCGCGGAACTGACCCCCACCCATCTGAAGGAGATTCCCTTGGAGCAGCCCCTGATTTCTGGTGTCGCGCATGATCGCACCCGCGCAAAGATTACTGTTGTTGGTGTTCCGGATGTTCCCGGTTCGGCAGCTAAGGTGTTCGGTCTGATTAATGAGGCGAAGGTTAACCTGGACATGATTGTTCAGAACGTGCCGACTGACCGCCCCGGCGTGACCGATATTTCCTTCACCCTGGATCAGGATCAGGGCCCCACCGCGCTGAAGGCGCTGGAGGATGCTAAGGCGGAGCTGGGTTTCCAGGAGGTTATTTACAACGAGTCGGTTGGTAAGCTGTCGCTGGTTGGCGCAGGCATGAAGACTAACACGGGTGTTTCGTTCACTTTCTTTGAGGCCCTGTCTAACGCTGGCGTGAACATTGACATGATTTCGACTTCTGAGATTCGTATTTCGGTGATTACTGAGCTGAGCAAGCTGGATGAGGCTGTTCGCGCGGTGCACACTGCGTTCGGTCTGGATGCTGAGGGCGAGGCTACTGTTTACGGTGGTACTGGCCGCTAGGGTTTAGCTCGTTTGTGGGCTGTACGCTTCGGGAGGGGCGGTGCTGGGTTTTCTCAGCACCGCCCCTCCCCTTTTCTGTTTACAAATGAAATAACTGAAACACTTTACAGTTATTTCAGATACAAGGTAGAGTTATAGCTACTGGACTACATTTTGCGAGGTTCTAACTTACTTGAGCTAAGCACCAAATGCAATCCAGTAATACAAGGAAGGAACAAAGATGCCCAACACCCAACTCCTGCAGGAGGAAACCCTTAATCAAGCCCAAACCGAAGCAAAAAAGCTACTCGGGGACTCAAACGAAACTGCCGTTACTCTGACCGTTTCAGGGAATGAAAGCCAGGAAATCGGTGATGCGCTTAGCCAAGTTATTCAACAGGTTTTGCATGCTTTAGCACAGGGCCAGCGCATCGAGATTCAGACCAACCCACAGTACTTGACCACTACTATGGCAGCTCGTCGCATTGGCATCTCACGCCCGACCCTTATGAAGGCTATTCGTTCCGGCGAGCTCCCCGCGTTCAAAGTAGGAAGCCATTTCCGCATCCGCACCGGGGACGCAGAAGTTTTCCGCAAGACCCTTTTGGAGAAGACCATCGCTCAGAAGGAACAAGCTCTCAAAGATCTTTGGAAATTTGAGGAAGAGAACAATCTCAACGACATTATCGGAGGACCTGCGTGGTAAAAGAGAGCACATTATCAGATGCTGAATCTGTCCTACTGGATACGAACATTCTGATGTCTAAGACTCTTCGCGATTGGATTCTCCTTTTGACAAAGGAGAGTGACTACAGATTTTTCGCTCCATACGTATCCACCGGAATCATGGATGAGTTTGGATACCACACACGCCGAAAGGACCCAATGATTCATGATGCAAAAATTGAGAAATGGAAACAACAAATCCTGACATCCTGCAAGTCCCTAATCGCAGGTTTCCCTGTTGAACCAGTTGCTGGCTTTCCCGATATAAACGATCTTCATGTGCATGCTGCCGCCCAACACGGCGGCATGCACGCATTAGTCACCGATGACCGCAAACTGCTCGATTATGCTTCCACGGAAGAAGCTCAGAATATTCAAAATTATGAGACACTCAGCGCGGATGATTTTCTGATGCAATTCACCGAATACGCTCATCCCTCCTTATTTGCCGAGGTCTATCTTTCCCAGGAATCTTATGCTCACTCTAAGGGATTCACGGAGACTGATATTCCTCGCGCACTTGAACGAGCAGGAGCGGGTCAATTTGCCCGTTATCTTCGGACTGCAGTGATTAATAGCCCACAGTTTGACGATTATGAACGTGAGTTTAAAGCCCGGTCTTCTAGTAACTAGATAGACATTGCTACGTCCACTACCTTGTCACAGCATCGTTTAGGCTAGAAGCATGAGTAGTGTTGTATTTTCCCCGGTGATGGAAGCCCGTCAATGGCGTGCCGCCGCGGCCGCCCATGAGGCGCGTGCCGGCCGCTACGCCGACCCGTTTGCGCAGCGTCGCGCCCGCCACGAAGTGCACCCCGTGGAGGACTTCCTCTTCACCTACTACACGCTCAAACCCGGCCAGTTTAAGCGCTGGCACCCCGGAGCCGGCATCATCCTGCTGGATGCGCCCGAGCGCGCCTCCTGGCGTTTTTACCGGCCCGCAACCGAGCAGGAACTCCTTGAGGCTGGTTGCTCCCTGCAGGTGGCGCGCGCCCAGGTGAATGCCGCCTCCGCCGTCACCGTGGACGTCACCGACTTCGTGGAGCGCCGCGCCACCGCCCTCGCCTTCACCCACGAGATCCTGCGTAACACGGCCGCAAAGAAGGGCCAGTTCGGTTGCTTCGGCATGCACGAGTGGGCGATGGCGTACAAGTCGGTGGAGAACAATATCCGCCACGACTACCTACAGCTGCGCCTGGGTGCGGAGGGCACGGACCGTGTGGTGGAGGAGCACCGCATCCGCTGCTCGCACTTTGATGCGTTCCGTTTCTTCATGCCGCAGGCGGCACCGATGAACGAACTGCAGCCGACCCGCGAGTTGCAGCGCGTCCTGGAGCAGCCCGCGTGCCTGCACGCGAATATGGACGTGTACAAGTGGGCGTATAAGTTGCTACCGCTGGTTGATTCGACCCTGGTCATGGATTGTTTCGACCTGGCGTGGGATGCGCGCGAACTGGATATGCGCGCAGCCCCCTACGATATTCGCAGCTGGGGGTACGAGCCGATTCCGGTGGAGACCACCGAGGGTAAGGCCGAATACGTGCGGATTCAGCGTGAGCTGTCGGAGCGTTCGATTGAGCTGCGTGAGCGCCTGTTGCAGGTGTGCGAGCGCTATCTTCCACCCCTCGAGGCGTAAAAGACGTGATTCGAGCCTCTTAGGGTATCCACCAACCGAACACATACCCCCGTTACGGTCGTTAGTACGGTAAGATGAGATACGGCTCATACAGAACCCACGCACCCAAGGAGTGCCCACACATGGCCCGTATTGTTGTTGATGTTATGCTCAAGCCCGAAATTCTTGACCCGCAGGGTAAGGCTATTTCTCACGAGCTGCCCCGTATCGGCGTTGATTCCTTCGTGGATGTTCGCCAGGGTAAGCGCTTCGAGCTGACCGTCGAGGGTGAGGCTACTGAGGAGCACCTCGCAGCTGCCCGCAAGGCTGCTGAAGAGCTGCTGTCGAACCCTGTCATCGAAGACGTTGTGAACGTTTCGGTTCTGGAGGACTAAGACTTATGGCTGAGTCCCTCGCACCTACTGAAGTCCCCCTGGTTGGCGACTTTTCTACTTATTCTCCGAACCCCGCTTTCGCTGATGCACGCGTTGGCGTGGTGACTTTCCCCGGCACCCTGGATGACCGTGACGCTGCACGTGCTGTCCGTCTGGCTGGCGGTACCGTCGTTGAGCTGTGGCACGACGACGCTGATTTGAAGAACGTTGATGCCGTCATTATTCCTGGCGGTTTCTCCTACGGTGACTACCTGCGTGCTGGCGCTATTGCTGCGAAGGCTCCTGTGATGCGTTCGGTGATTGATGCCGCTAACGCTGCTGGTACCTCCGGTTCTGCTCCCCTGCCTGTTCTGGGTATTTGCAATGGTTTCCAGATTCTGACTGAGTCTCACCTGCTGCCCGGTTCGATGATTAAGAACGATCACCGCAAGTTCATTTGCCGTGACCAGATTCTGCGCATTGAGAATAACTCCACCTCCTGGACGAGCAACTACGCTGCTGGCCAGGAGATTGTCGTCCCCCTGAAGAACCAGGACGGTCAGTACGTTGCTGATCCGAAGACTCTGGAGGCGCTGGAGGCTGAGGGCCGCGTGGTGTTCCGCTACGTTGGTTTCAACCCGAACGGTTCCCGTAACGACATTGCTGGTATCAGCAATGAGCGCGGTAACGTGGTCGGTCTGATGCCGCACCCGGAGCACGCTGTGGAACCTGGCTTCGGTCCTTCCTCTTCCGGTTTTGGTGAGGTTTCTCTGCGCGGTGGCGCCGACGGTCTCGGCGTATTCACCTCGGTTCTTGCCAACCTGATTAACGCCCGCTAACGCACGACAAGGATTCTAAGAAGTTATGAGCGAAAAGCAGTTTAACCTCGACACCGTCGAGCACGCGGCGGCAACCCCGGACACCGAACTCCCCTGGGCTGAACTGGGTCTGAAGGAGAACGAGTTCGAGGATATTAAGGAGATTCTTGGTCGCCGTCCTACCGCGGCTGAGCTGGCAATGTACTCGGTCATGTGGTCCGAGCACTGCTCCTACAAGTCTTCTAAGGTTCATCTGAAGCAGTTCGGTGCGAAGGTCACCGATGAGATGAAGAAGGACCTGATGGTCGGTATCGGTGAGAACGCCGGTGTGACCGATATTGGTGACGGCTGGGCTGTTACCTTCAAGATTGAGTCCCACAACCACCCCTCGTACGTGGAGCCTTACCAGGGTGCTGCGACCGGTGTGGGCGGTATTGTGCGTGACATTATTTCGATGGGTGCCCGCCCGATTGCGGTGATGGACCCGCTGCGTTTCGGCGCGATTGATCACCCGGACACTGCCCGCGTTATTGGCGGCGTGGTTGCCGGTATTGGTGGTTACGGTAACTCCCTGGGCCTGCCGAACATTGGCGGCGAGGTTGAGTTTGATTCCTGCTACCAGGCAAACCCGCTGGTCAACGCACTGGCTGTGGGCATTATGCGCCACGAGGACATCCGCCTGGCGAACGCATCGGGTGTGGGCAACAAGGTTGTCCTCTTCGGTGCACGTACCGGTGGCGACGGTATCGGCGGTGCGTCGGTGCTGGCGTCCGAGTCTTTCGATGACACCAAGCCCTCGAAGCGTCCTGCCGTTCAGGTGGGCGACCCCTTCGCTGAGAAGGTTCTGATTGAGTGCTGCCTGGAGCTGTTCAAGGGCTCCGTGGTTGAGGGTATTCAGGACCTGGGCGCTGCGGGTATTTCCTGCGCAACCAGCGAGCTGGCTTCTAATGGTGAGGGCGGCATGCACGTCGACCTGACCAAGGTTCTGTTGCGTGACCCCACCCTGACCCCGGGCGAGATTCTGATGTCTGAGTCTCAGGAACGCATGATGGCTGTTGTCTCCCCCGAGAACGTGGAGCGCTTCGAAGCGATCATGAACAAGTGGGGCGTGGAGTACTCCTTCCTCGGTGAGGTCACCAACTCTGGCCGCCTGGTCATCGAGTGGGACGGCGAGGTCATCGTGGATGTTGACCCCCGCACCGTCGCGCACGACGGCCCGACCTACGAGCGTCCTTACGCACGCCCCGAGTGGCAGGATGACGTCCAGGCTAACCACTTCACCGGTTCGGCTGCCGACAATTCCCGCCCGCGCGGTAAGGAGCTGGGCGAGGCAATCAAGGCGTTCATGGCGTCCCCGAACATGTGCTCCAAGTCCTGGATCACCAACCAGTACGACCGCTACGTTCAGGGCAACACCGCCCTGTCCATGCCGGACGACGGCGGCGTGGTGCGCGTGGACGAGAACACCAACCTCGGTGTTGCTCTGGCGACCGACGCCTCCCCGCGTTTCACCTACCTGGATCCGTACGAGGGTGCTCGCGCGTCCTTGGCTGAGGCGTACCGTAACGTTGCGACCGTTGGTGCACGCCCCGTGGCTGTGTCTGACTGCCTGAACTTCGGTTCTCCCGAGGATCCGGACGTCATGTGGCAGTTCGCTGAGGCTGTTCGCGGCCTGGCTGATGGCTGCATGGAGCTGGGTGTTCCGGTAACCGGCGGTAACGTGTCCCTGTACAACCAGACCGGTGGCAAGGCTATTAACCCGACCCCCGTGGTGGCGATGATGGGCGTTATGGATGACGTCACCCGCCGCACCCCGTCGGGTTGGGCTCCTGAGCACGACGGTCAGGCGATTTACCTGCTGGGTACTACCCGTGATGAGCTGGACGGCTCCGAGTGGGCTCGTTTCAAGGGTCACCTGGGCGGTCAGCCGCCGAAGGTTGATCTGGCTCTGGAGCGTCAGCTGGGTGACATGCTGGTGAACATGTCTCGTGACGGCATGATTGATGCCGCGCACGACGTGTCTGCTGGTGGTCTGGCTGCGGCTCTGTCGGAGGCTTGCCTGCGTTTCAACACCGGTGCCCGCATTGGTCTGGGTGAGGTTGCTGAGCGTGACGGCGTGGACCTGTTCACCCTGCTGTTCTCGGAGTCCCTGGGCCGCGTTGTGGTTTCGGTTCCGCGTTCTGAGGAGGTGCGCTTCAAGGATATGTGCACCGCTCGCCAGTTCCCCTTCGCACGTATTGGTGTGGTGGATGCTGCGTCGAACGCTCTGGACTTCCAGGATGAGGTTTCCATTGACCTGGATGAGCTGCGTGCAGCTCACGAGGGTACTCTCGCTTCTTACTTCGGTGAGGTTGCGAAGGGCTAGTCTTCGACTAGTTTGAGACTAACGCCGAAAGGGGCGGATGCTTGTGAAAGCATCCGCCCCTTTTGTTATGCCCGCGGGCTTGTGCATTGAGCGGTGAGAGGTTGTGCGTTGAGGCGTTCTGTTGATGCGCGTTCTGGGTTTATGCCTCGGCGACCTTGCGGCCCAGCTGCGCGAACAGGGAGGCGTTGATGCGGAAGCCTTCGATGCACTCTTCGATGAGGGCTTCGCGCTGTTCGTCGGTCAGGGGTGCGTTGTCGAGCAGTTCGCGGTAGCCGTCCTTGAAGACCTTGGGCTTGGGCAGTTCGGTGAAGCGGTACATGCTCAGCGCTTCTGCGGGGATGCCGTAGTGGCGGGTGACCAGCGCTGCGACTGCCTGGCCGCCGGAGAGGTCGCCGAGGTAGCGCAGGTAGTGGTGGGCCAGGTAGCGTTCGGGGGAGTTGATGGTGGCGCGGATACGCTCTACGTATTCTGCGGTTGCGGGCAGGGGCGCGTCGATGTCGCCGTCCTGGCCGAGTGCGCGGATGTCTGCGCGGATGTATTCTGCGCGGTCGAGGCCGGGGTGGGTGAAGGGGTCGGTGATGGGGTTGGGTTCTGCGCGGTAGTGTTCGGAGACCGCTTCGAGTGCTTCGTAGATGTGCACGTACTGGTTGATGAGGCGCAGGTATGCCTCGGTGTTGAGGGAGCCGCCCATGAGGTCTTCCATGAAGGTGGAATGTTCGGCGTTGTCGTGGACGTGCTTGGTGCTTTCCTTCAGGTGTGCGGAGAAGCGTTCCTGGGTGGTTTCGGGGGCGATCACGGTCATTGTGAGTTCCTAAAGTGACTTGTGGGTGAACAATAAATGTTTTAGTGACACAATGTCACCAAAACCTGATAATGACATATTGTCACCAAAAACCGGTTTTGGCAATAGTTTTCAAAAAACTTTTGCTAAGGTAAACCTTATGCACAAGTCACCCTAGGCATTAAGTTACACAAACATAGGCTAATAGGTCTAGACTTGATACGAACACCACAATCACAAAATTCAAGGAGACACCGAATGTCTACCCCCTCTCTCACCAAGCGCACCTGGGCGTTCTTGGCTTCGGCAACCATCGGCCTCAGCGGCGTCGCCGGCGTACCCGCAGCCTTCGCGGCTGAAACCAACTCCCACGTCAGCGCCAGTGAGGTAACCGCAGCCTCAGAGCAGAGCCTGCAGGACGTCGCCGTCAACTGGGGCCTGAAGAAGTCCTTCCGCTCCTACATCAACGGTCCCTTCTCCCAGGGCTCCCAGGAACTGACCGGCGTCACCACCAACGAAGACGGCTCCTACCACTTCACCTCCGCCGAAGGCACCGTAGCCAACGGCGAATACTCGGTCACCTTCACCGGCTCCTCGATTCACTACACCGCACACCACGGTCTGCTGGAAGTCATCATCTCCGACCTCTCCGTCACCATTAAGGACGGCGTGGGCACCGTGCGCGCCAACGTTCAGTCACGCCCCTACAACGGCAACACCACCCCGAACGACCTGGTCGAAACCAAGAACATGACCCTCGGCACTTTCAACGCCTCCGGTCTGAAGGTTGAGGGTAACACCATCACCCTGCCCAGCGTTGACGAGGAAAACGGCACCCGCGTCAAGCTTTCCGAAGAGGCAACCGGCGCCTTCGCGGGCTTCTACAAGGCAGGTCAGGAGCTGGATGCACTCGGCTTCTCCGCAACCATCGTGACCAAGGAAGCACCCGCGCCGAGCCCTGAGCCCAGCACTGAGCCCAGCGCCAAGCCGACTGCAGCACCGAGTGCAGAGCCCTCCGCCGCACCGACCAGCGAGGCACCCAAGCCCACAGACCCCAAGCCCGCAGAGCCCACTTCTGCAGCACCGAGCGCAGCTCCCACCTCCGCGGCACCCTCCTCCCCCGCCGCAACCACCGAACCCAAGCGTGAAGAGAAGGTCACCGGCAACGTCGTCGAGTCCGGCACCCTCAGCTGGGATATTCGTGAGTCGTTCCTGAAGTACCTGACCGGCTTCGCGCACGGCTCCGTGAACGTTGAGGGCATGGAGAAGACCGCAGCTGGCGGCTTCAAGTACACTCAGGCATCCGGCGTGTACAACCCCGAGACCAAGACCGGTCAGATTAACTTTGCGGGCACCGCAGAGTTCACCGGCCACAACGGTCAGCTCAAGAGCACCATCAAGAACATGCGCCTGGTCGTCGTCAACGGTAAGGGCACCCTGGTCGCTGACGTTGACGCACTGACCCGCGACGGTAAGTCCGTTTCTAAGACCGGCCTGGCTATCGCCGAGGTGGACCTCTCCGGCGCGAGCGTAAAGGACGGCGTCTTCTCCGCACAGAACGCAGCAGTCGCGCTCACCGCTGAAGGTTCCGAGGTGCTCTTCGCGGGCCAGTACCGCGGTGCCGACAACGCCATGGCACCGCTGAGCTTCTCCGTAAAGCTCAGCGAGCAGACCGCGGAGAACACCGTTGAGGTTCCCCGCATCTCTGAGAACAAGTCCTCCGATAGCAGCTCCTCCGAGAACAAGGGTTCTGAGAACAACTCTTCCGACAACGGCTCCTCGAACTCCTCCGGTAACTCCGGCGCTAACGGCTCCGGTTCTGACGGTTCGGCAGGCACCTCCGGCAGCGTCTCTAACGGCGGTTCCTCCTCGAACGGTTCTGTCAGCAACAACCCGGCACAGCCTGTCTGCGTACCCGTCACCCGCACCCGCGAGGTGCAGGAGCAGGGCGCATCCGACGGCACCATTAAGAGCGCAAACCTTGGCTGGGGCGTGCGTGATTCCTTCCGCAACTACGTGCGCGGCGGCATCGCGAACGGTAGCTGGGAGCTGAACGGCACCTCCTACTCTTCGGATGCGTTCAACTGGTCTAACGGCACCGGCACCTTCAAGGGCGGTAAGGGTTCCATCTCCTTCAGCGGTTCGGTTCGTTTCACCGGTCACCACGGCATTCTGGACACCACCATTGCGAACCCGCGCCTTGAGATTAACGGCAATTCCGGCACTCTCTACGCGACCATGAACAGCAATGACCCCTCCGGCAAGGCAACTAACTACGGTGAGGTGGCCCTGCTGAAGGTGGATCTTTCGGGTCTGCAGAGCTCCTCTGACGCTGTGAGCGTCAACGGTGCGGCAACCACCCTGACTGCTGAGGGCGCGAAGGCGTTCGCTGGCTTCTACGACGCCGGTAAGGACATGGCTCCGCTGAGCTTCTCCGCGGCGATTAACGGCGCGAAGACCACCACCAAGACCGTGTCCGAGACCGTCTACGAGGGTGAGGGTTGCGACCCGGTCACCGGCAAGCCTCTGGCTTCCACCGGTGCCTCCGGTGTTGAGGGCACCCTGGTTGCAGGCTTCATCGCTGTTGCAGCCGGTGCGGGTACCGTCGTGTACACTCGCCGCCGCAAGAAGGCATAACGGCACCTCACGAGGATGCCCACACTGTCGGCTCGCCCGTGAAACTCAACCATGAGGTTCACCGGTGAGCCGACACGGCCCGTGCGGGGGGGCAGATTTTCACTGCACCCCCGCTTCAGGTGCCAGGTTTTACCCCGACGCCTACCCCAGTTTTTCTTAACTCCCTTTTTTCTGTGAGACGACGATGTTTTCTTCCCTTTCTTCTTCTGCCCTGAACCGCCGCGATGCAGTGAAGTATGCGGCGTTCTCCATCACTTCCGCTTTTCTGCTGAGCTCTTGCGGTGTGGGTACTCAGAACCCGGCCGCTTCTTCAAGCACTTCGCAGGCTGTGGTGGATGAGCAGAGCACCCGCACCGTTTTGGAGAACCTTGCCGATCAGCTGCGTTCTTCTATTGCCCCAGATCAGAAGGCTCTGCGCGGCCCCAATAGCGCCGCAGATACCCCCGAAATTCAGCCGATGGTCGATACCCCCACTCCGGCTTTCCCGGTGACGTTCAAGGATTTCAACGGCACTGAGGTGACCGTTAAGTCTGCTGACCGTGTACTGGCACTGGACCTGTACGGCACTCTGGCTCAGCAGATGATTGCGCTGGGTCTGGGCGGTCGCCTGGTCGGTCGTGTCACCTCCTCGACTGAGCAGTCGCTGGCTCATCTGCCGCTGGTGACCCAGAACGGTCACGACCTGAACGCTGAGGCGATTCTGGCGACCTCCCCGGACCTGGTGCTGTGGGATAAGAGCAACGGCCCGATTGAGATCGTGGATCAGCTGCGCGCTGCGGGCGTGACCGTGGTGGTCTTCGATCATGAGCGTCGTATGGATAAGATCATTCCGCAGCTCAAGGCTGTTGCGCAGGCGCTGGGTGTCCCGGAGGCGGGCGAGCAGGTTGCTGCCCGCGTGCAGAAGGACCTGGATTATGCTCTGCAGGTGCTCAAGGACGTCGCCCCGAAGGGTGCACAGCAGGTGTCGTTCGCGTTCTTGTACGTGCGCGGTACCGCTGGTGTGTTCTTCGTGCTCGGCAAGGGTTCGGGCGCTGACGATTTGATTCAGGCTATTGGCGGCAAGGACGTGGCCTCTGAGCAGAACGCGACGAATATTATTCCGGCGACCAGTGAGGCGCTGGTGAAGCTGAACCCGGACGTCATTCTGACCATGAGCGGCGGCATTAAATCCACCGGCGGTTTGGATGGTTTCTTGGCTCGCCCGGGTGTGGGTGAGACGAATGCCGGTAAGAATAAGCGCATTATCGATATGGGTGACGGCCAGATTCTGTCCTATGGCCCGAATACTCCGGCAGTGTTGCTCTCGCTCGCTAAGGCTGCGTACTCGACTCCTGCGGGGGGCCAGTAGTGGCTGCCGTGAAGAGTGTGGCGGGTGCGCGGGATTATCGTGCTTCGCGTCGGCGTCGTGCCGGTCTGACGTTTACGTTTTTGGCGGTGGCACTATGCGTTGTGATGGTGCTGTCTGCGGGTTTGGGTCAGTACAATATCCCGACTGATCAGGTGGTTGCTTCTGTGGGCCGCCGCCTGGGTCTTGCACCGGAGAACCCGGCGATGCAACTGGCGGATAGCACTCTGTGGAATATCCGTTTCCCGCGTGTGCTGTTGGGCGTGCTGGTGGGTGCCGCTTTGGGTACTTCCGGTGCGGTGATGCAGTCGGTGTTTGGTAACCCGTTGGCTGAGCCGGGCGTGATTGGTGTTTCCTCGGGTGCGGCGGTTGGCGCGTGTTTGTCGATTGTGTTGAACCTGCAGTTTTTCGGTATTTTCACGACTCCTGCATTCGCGTTTGTGGGTGCGTTGGCGGCTACTGCGCTGGTGTATTTCCTGTCGCGTTCTTCGGGTCGTGCGAAGGTTCTGTCAATGATTTTGACGGGTATTGCGGTGACCGCGGTGGCGAATGCGATTATTGCGTTCCTCATGTTTATTGCTGATACGACGAGCCGCGATCAGATTGTGTTCTGGCAGATGGGTTCACTGAACGGTTCCACGTGGAAGGCTGTGGCGAGCGTGTGGCCGGTTATTCTCATCGGCTTGGTGGCGTGTTTTGTGATGGCTTCTTCGCTGGATGTTCTGGCGTTGGGTGAGCGTGCGGCGCAGCATTCGGGTGTGAACGTGGAGCGCCTACGCGCGGTGTCTATTGCGGCGACGGCTCTGTTGACCGGTGCTGCGGTGGCGTATGCGGGCATTATTGCGTTTATTGGTCTGATTATTCCTCACCTGTTGCGCATGATTTTGGGTCCGTCGAATCGTGTGTTGTTGCCGGCTTCGGCATTGGGTGGCGCGCTGTTGATTGCGCTGTCTGATTTGGGTGCGCGTACGCTGGTGCCTTTTGCTGATTTGCCGATTGGTATTTTTACGGCTTTGGTGGGCGGCCCGACGTTCTTCGTGTTGTTGCGTCGTTCCCTGGGTCAGGGCGGAGGTGCTTCGTGAGTGAGTTGTTGAGCCTGTCCGGTGTGTGTTTTAACGCTGGTGGGCGTCAGATTTTGAATGATGTGTCTCTGTCTGTTGCTGCGGGCGAGGTTGTGTCGCTGATTGGTCCTAATGGTGCCGGTAAGTCGACTCTGTTGGGTGTGATTGCTGGTGATATTGCGCCCAGTGGCGGTGAGATTCTGTTGGATGGCGCCCCTCTGGATTCGATTCCTGCCCGTCAGATGGCTCGTCAGCGTGCGATGCTGTTGCAGAAGTTGAATGTGGCGTTTTCGTACACGGTGCATGAGGTGGTTCAGATGGGCCGTACCCCGTGGAAGGGCACGGAGCGCGCTGAAGAGGATGACGCCGTGGTTGCTTCGATGATGGAGCGTACGTCGGTGACTCATTTGTCGGATCGCGATATTACGACCCTGTCCGGTGGTGAGAGTGGCCGTGCGCATTTGGCGCGTGTGTTTGCTCAGCAGACTCCGCTGATTCTTTTGGATGAACCGACTGCGGCGTTGGATATTACGCATCAGGAGCAGACGTTGCGGGTGAGCCGTGAGCTGGCTGCTGAGGGTGCTGCGGTGTTGACGGTGCTTCATGACTTGGATGTGGCGGCTGCGTATTCTGACCGTATGGTGTTGTTGCGTGGTGGTGAGGTGGTTGCTTCGGGTGCCCCTGAGCAAGTGTGTTCGGCGGAGTTGTTGTCTGAGGTGTATCAGCATCCGATTGAGGTGTTGAGGCATCCGGTGACGAATCGTTTGTTGATTCTGCCGGAACGCTGATTCTGTTGGAGCGTTGAGTTTGCTGGCGCGCTGATTTTACGGGGCGTTAGCGAACCATCCCGCAAACACTTTCCACCTCAAAATATGCCAGTATTTGCATATATTAAATCTCCGTTCTGGAATGGCTGTAAATATCAGCTCATTACAGGGCGGAGATTATCTTTATCCCCTCCTGCACGGATACACTGAAAGGTAGTGTCCGCAATACTGAACTCTATTCAGTTCAGCATTCCATCCATTCGAGAAAGAGACCCCCGCATGGATCCTCAGCAGAAAACGGCAGCGCCTGCCGTTGCCGGCTACATTCCCGAATATTCTGAAACACCGCATAGCGGATCTTTCGATATTGCCCAGCACGGTTTGAGCAGCGATGATGTTGCCCGCCTGACTGCTGAAGGTAGGGTCAATACCCAGAATAATAAGTCTTCTCGCACGCTGTGGAGCATTATGCGTGCGCACCTGTTCACGGTCTTCAACTTTGTGTTGGGTGCCTGTGGTGCCGTGGTGATCATGTACCAGCGTTGGGCTGATCTGCTCTTCCTGGGGGCTGTTATCGCTAACGTGGTGATTGGTTTTGTGCAGGAGTACAAGGCGAAGCTTGAGCTGGACCGCATCTCCCTGCTGGACCGCTCCCCCGCTACTGCTGTGCGTGACGGTAAGAGCGTTGAGGTTCCGATGGAGCAGCTGGTTGAGGGTGACGTTGTCATCCTCAAGCGCGGCGATCAGGTTCCGGCGGATGCTGTTGTGCTCACCTCCGATTCTTTGGAGCTGGACGAGTCCCTGCTGACCGGTGAGAACGACCCGATTGCTAAGCGCCCCGGCGATATGGTGCTGTCGGCGTCGAGTGTGCTGGGTGGTACCGGCCGCGTCCTACTCTCTCACGTGGGTGCGAATTCTCGTGCAAGTAAGATTTCTGATGAGGCGCGCCAGTTCTCGCGTATTCAGTCTGAGCTGCGTGATGCGCTGAACCGTGTGGTCCGCTGGATTACGGTGGGTCTTGCGGTCATTATTCCTGTGGTGTCGTGGGGTCAGATTCAGGCTGCTGGTGGCCTGGAGACCGTGCAGCAGAACCACCTGTGGGAGCAGGTTTCTATTGCTGTGGTGTCCTCGGTTGCTTCGATGATTCCGCAGGGTCTGGCGCTGATGACTACTCTGGCGTTTGCGGCGGCGGCTGTGGCGCTGGGCCGTAAGCACAACATCCTGGTGCAGGAGCAGCCTGCGGTTGAGGTTCTGGCTCGTGTGGATGTGGTCTGTTTCGATAAGACCGGCACCCTGACTGAGGGTGGCGTGATTTTTGATTCGGTGCGCCCGCTGGACACCGTTGCTGAGGCTGAGGGCCCGGATGCTGACTCGGCGGAGCACACTTCCTGGCGTGCTTCTCTGCCTGCCGGTTGGAATGAGGCGCTGGCGTGGTTTGGTCACGATGAGAACGCGAACCCGACCGCTGCGGCTCTGACCGGTGGTTTCCCGGATGCTTCTTCGGCGTCGGTGAGCGGTATTGTGCCGTTCTCGTCGGCTCTGCGTTTTAGTGCGATTGAGTTTAAGGATTCGGGTGCGTGGCTTCTGGGCGCTCCGGAGGCGCTTCTCGCCAAGGGTACCGCTGAGCGTGAGCGTGCCGCTGAGCTGGCGGCGCTGGGTCTGCGCACGATGGTTTTGGCGCATGCTTCTGCGGTGGTTCGCAATGAGAAGGATGAGCCGATCCAGAAGATCCCGTCCGATGCTGCCCCGGTTCTGTTCGTGATTTTCCGTGAGAATGTGCGTGCGGATGCGCCTGAAATTGTGGAGTATTTCCACCGTCAGGGTGTGACTCTGAAGGTCTTCTCGGGTGATAACCCGTTCACTGTGGCTGCGGCTGCGAAGACTGCGGGCATGGATACGTCTGCGGGTGCGGTTGATGCGTCGACTCTGCCTGAGGACGGTCCGGAGCTTGCTGAGGCTGCGGCTACTCACAATATTTTCGGTCGTGTGTCGCCCGAGCAGAAGAAGAACATGGTGATTGCCCTGAAGGAGCGCGGCCATGTGGTGGCGATGACCGGTGACGGCATTAATGACGCTCTGGCGCTTAAGCATGCAAGCTTGGGTATTGCGATGGGTAACGCTGCTCCGGCAACGAAGGCTGTTTCTCGCCTGGTTCTTCTGGACGGTAAGTTCTCGTCCCTGCCGGCTGCGTTGGAGCAGGGCCGTCAGGTCATTACGAACATTGAGATGGTGGCAAACCTGTTCTTGACGAAGACTGGTTTCGCGATTCTTCTGGGTGTTCTGTTCAGTATTTTCGGTTTGACCTTCCCGTTCTTGCCGCGTCAGTACTCGACTGCTGACTTCTTGATTGTGGGTGCGTCGTCCTTCGCGTTGACTCTGTTGCCGAATTCGCGCCGTTACGTGCCGGGCTTCTTGCGTCGCGTGCTGAATTACACGGTTCCGAACTCGATTATTGTGGTTGCGATGCTGTTGGCGGTGACGTTCACGGCTCGTGGCATGGGTGTTGAGGATATCCGTCAGATTCAGACGGCTTCGTTCATTACCCTGGTGATGATGGGTCTGTGGAACTTGGCTGCGGTGGCTCGTCCGTTCAACCGTGCTCGTGTTCTGCTGTTTGGTGCGTTGCTGGCGGTGTTCTTCGCGGCGTTGTTCGTGCCGATTCTGGTGGAGTACCACCAGTTCGTTACTGTGCTTCCGCATCTGCTGTGGACGGCTCTGGGTGCCGGTGTTCTGGGTGCCGCGCTGATTGAGGTGAATGCGCATCGTAACCGCCGTTGGCAGAAGCGTAATTACCCTGAGCTGGAGGTTGCTCCGCTGAATTTCTTCCCGGCTAAGTAGTTAGTCGGAAAGGTAGCTGCTTCGGTAGCGTGTGGGCCCCGTATCCTGTGGATGCGGGGCCCTTTCGTGTCTTCATGAGCGCCGTCTTCGAAAGCACCCGGTCCGGGGGCGTATCTGGGCGTACCGGAGGGCTCTGGAACCCTGCCCGAGCCCTACCCGAACCCTGCTGGAGTTCCAGCCGGGAGGCGCCCCGCAATCAGTGCCGAGAGCGTGTCTCAGCTATTCTCAGCTATCACTTGGGTGAAACATTTAACAGCTTCTGATAGCTTTTGCCTCTCACCTTGCTCTTAACCTGGGAAAACCCTTAGAGTTACAGGGAACTATTTGAGAAGGGAAACCTTCTTCAGGGTTGTTACTGGTTTGGCAGGCAAGACCTGAGTTACTCAACACCGTATGGGACGGCAGCATATATCTGCCGAGAATCCCCTCTATTTGCTGTACCGAAGCTCCATAGTGGGCACGAGTGTAGTGCTTCCGGTGGTCGAGAGACTCGGGTCTTTTGTGTTTTCTGGCCGTGTTTTCCGGGGCTTTTTCGGCCACCGCAACGTCAGGTAGGCACAGCCTCCGGCAACAACCGTATAGACATTGACCGCATATCTAAGGAAGTATCGTGAATAACCGCGAACTTGGCGAGAAGATTCTTGACGGCCTGGGTGGCCCCGAGAACATCGCGCACATTACTCACTGTGCAACCCGCCTTCGTGTCACTCCTGTGTCTAACGATGCAGTGCAGAACAAGAAGATTGAGAGCCTGCCCGGCGTTCTCTCTGTGATTGAGCAGTCCGGCCAGACTCAGGTTGTTCTGGGCGAGCGCGTTGAGGCTGTGTACAACGAGATCAACGCTCTGCCTTCTATGTCCGGCCACGCTGAGGGTGACACCAAGGTTGAGGCTGAGGGCAAGAAGTCTGGCTGGCTTACCAACGTCTTCGACGTTCTGTCTGACTCCTTCCGTCCTCTGCTGTGGGCACTTCTGGGTACCTCGATGATTCTGACCCTGATTGTGTTCCTGCAGCAGCTGGGCTTCTTCGGCCAGTACACTGACTTGACCGGTCAGAGCGTGAACATCGACATCATTAACGGTGCTCGTGTGGCTGACCCGGAGGCTGCTAAGGCTCTGAACAACCAGTGGATGCAGCAGTTCGCTTTCTGGTACATCCTGAAGGCTGCTTCGCTGTCGGTTCTGAACTTCATGCCCATCATGCTGGGCGCTACCGCTGCTAAGCGTCTGGGCGCGAACATGTGGGTTGGTGCGGCTATCCCCGCTGCGCTGATGACCGGTACCTTCACCGATCTGACTGCTCTTGCTGACCCCGCCACCAAGGTTCTGAACGTTCCGTTCTTCGGTCTGGATCTGCCGCTGTACGCATTCAGCTACACCGGCCAGGTCTTCCCCCCGCTGCTGGCTGTTGCTCTGCTGGCTCCGCTTGAGCGCTTCCTGAAGAAGGTTATTCCTTCGATGCTGCAGATGGTGTTCGTGCCGATGATTTCGGTCATCATTCTGGTTCCGGTGACCGCGTTCCTGGTTGGCCCCATCGGTATCGGTGTGGCTATGGGTATCTCTGACTTCCTGAAGATGGTTAACGACCAGGCTCCGGCTCTGGTTGGTGCTCTGATTGCTGGCCTGTACCTGTTCATGGTTCCGCTGGGTCTGCACTGGCCGCTGAACGCTGTCATGATTAACAACCTGCAGACCATGGGTACTGACTTCATTCAGTCCCCCATGGGTGCTTACAACTTCGCTGTGTTCGGCCTGGTCACCGGTGTGGCTATTAAGGCTAAGCACGACCGCGAGCTGCGCCAGACCGCTGTTGGTGCGTCGATGTCCGGTCTGCTCGGTGGTATTTCTGAGCCGTCCCTGTACGGTGTTGTGCTCCGCTACAAGCGCGTGATCCCGATTATTCTGGTTCCCGCTGTTATTGGTGGCGCTACCATTTCCTTCCTGGGCGTTAAGTCCTACGCATTCGCGTTCACCTCGCTGCTGTCGATTCCGGCTATGCAGCCTTCCTACCTGTACGTGATTGGTCTGGCTATTGCGTTCTTCGGCGCTATGACCGGTGTTCTGATTTTCGGTTACGAGTCGAAGGCTGACGCTGTAAGGCACGCTGCGGAGCGTAAGGCTGAGGCTGCTGAGGACGCTCCCAAGGCTGAGGCTGTTGCCGTTAAGGCTGCTCCGGCTGCTGCCGCTACTGCGACCGCCGCTGCTGCACCCGCTACTTCCGCTGGTGAGGTCATTGAGCTGCACGCTCCGATTGAGGGTACTGCTGTTGCTCTGTCTGATGTTCCGGACCCGATTTTCGCTGCTGGCAAGCTGGGCGAGGGTGTGGCTATTGAGCCGACCGGTACCACTGTTGTTGCTCCCGCTGCCGGTAAGGTTGCTGCAACCTACCCCTCGGGCCACGCTGTGGGTCTGAAGCTGGAGAACGGCATTGAGCTGCTGATTCACGTTGGTCTGGATACCGTGAACCTGGACGGTAAGGGCTTCAGCGTGAAGGTTGCTAAGGGCGATGTTGTTGCTGCTGGCGACGCTCTGATTGAGTTCGATCCTGAGGTTATCAAGGAGGCGGGTTACCCGCTGATTACCCCGGTGATTGTGACCAACACCCGCAAGTTCGCTGAGGTGAAGGGTCTGCCGGGCGTTGCTCACCAGAACCTGAGCACTGTCCTGAAGGTGACCACTAAGTAGTTCGCTTTCTAAGGCTCTAACTATGGCTCTAAAGGGGGCCCCACCATTACGGTGGGGCCCCCTTTCCTTATGCCCTGATATTCGGGTAGGGCTTAGCCTGGGGTTACCCACTAGCCGGGGGTATTTCTGCTAGTGTGATAATAAGCTCAACAAGGAAGTTCTCACGTGATAGGGAGTACGACGATGTCTTCTGATACTAGGATATGGGATACCGAGGTGTGGGAAGAGCAGCAAAAAGAGTTGCGCGCTCTTCCTCCTTTTCGGCGGCTGATGCGCCGGCTCAATCTTGAGGCGCTCGTCTATGAGTCCGCGCCGTTCCCGGTTCTGCTGCGTAAGCTCTCCGCGCTGATTCCCGCGTACCTTCTGTGGTGGGTTATCTACGAACCGCACCGACTTGCTTCCTCCGCAAACCTCCCCGAGGGTACTCACGCTATTACATTGCTCCCCGGAGCCTGGGGTAACCCCGCTACGGGGGCTTACGGCGGCCTTCCTGAGCTGCCGGGGGCCCTCGTGCGCTGGGTGCTGTGCATCGCGGCAATGGTGGCTGTCGTTCATGTCTGTGGCGTCAAGGCGAAGGGGCAGAGCTTCACCATTCCTCACGATGCGCGTTCACGGTTGATTGCTCTGATGCAGGCTCTGGGCATTTTCGGTGCTTTTGCGCTGGTCGTCTGGATCGAGTACATGATGACTCCGCTGACCCTCATGTTTGAAACCGTGTACGCGGGCCCGACCGCAGCCTATAGCGGCGACGGCATGATTCCTCTGCACCTGTTCCTATCCTCGTCGTTGAGCGCTATTTTCTTGGGCTATTTTTGTGTGAACATTCTTGCCTCGCTGAATATCCCCGGGTACCTGGGCATCCCCGCAATTATTTACGTGGGGGCGCTCCCATGGGCTCAGGCGGAGCGGCACCAGTTCACGTTGGCGCTGGCGTGGGTTATTGCGGTGGCGCTGGTGAGTTGGCTCGTGCGCGGCATGTGGGGCACCGTGTTCGCCTGCGTGGGCTATTCTCTCTGGATTATGCTGGTGGCAACCAGCGGTGATCCTTTTGATCTGTCCGCCAATATGAGCCGTGTGCTCGTGATTTTAGGTTTCCCGCTGGCTTTCATCGTCGCTGGAGGCGGCATTTACCGCATCTTCTACCTGAGGCAGAACCCGAAGATGTTGAGGTATCTGCAGGAGCGCGCCCTGTACCTGGGCGAGTGGTAGCAGCCAGTTAGAGTGGCGCTCCCCTAGTTTTTGTAATTACATATCCCGCTAATGTATCCAGCTAAAGGACGCAGAACAAGCGGGACAGAAAAATCCCGGGCACTCTCTCGTGAGAGTACCCGGGATTTCGAGTCCTACAGGACGGCTAGAGCGTTACCGTAAGCGGTACTACTCCTGCCAGCCAACGTTGACCCAGTAGTCAGCGCTGGTGTAGCTCTGCTTGAACAGGGACGGACCGTAGTTCGCAACCTTAGCCTTGACAGCGGCGTACATCGGGCCGTTTGCGTAGGGCAGGTACACTGCGACCTTCTCGTAGTAGAGCTTCTCCGACTCGTTAGCGATCTTGATGCGCTCGTCTTCCTTCTCGGTGTTCTGCAGCTTCTCGATGAGCTTATCAACTTCGGGGTCACCGACTCCGAACACCTCGGTGGTGAAGAAGTAGGGTGCCGAGGAAGCCAGGTCGGGCAGAACACCCCAACCGGTGAAGATTGCTTCGTAGCTCTTCTGGCCGAGCACGGAGTTGGAGTTCGACTGCGGCTGGTTGTCAGCGCTCAGGCGGATACCTGCGGACTTCAGCTGCTGCTCCAGAATCTGGTAGACCGCCTGGTAGACAGCCTCGGAACCGAAGGAGGTCAGGGCGAAGCCAGCAACCTTGCCGTTCTTAGCGTAGTAGTCGCCGGACTTGGAGTAGCCTGCGGCCTCCAGAATCTTGCCAGCTGCCTGTGCACCGGTGTCACCAGCGTAGTTGTTCTGGTAGCCCTTCTGGAACGGCATCGCAATGATGGAGCCGGGCAGCGGCTCGGTCCAGCCGAGCTGCGAGAAGTATGCCTTAGCGATCTGCTCGCGGTCCACAGAAGCGAGGATTGCGCGGCGCAGTGCCAGGTCCTCGATGCGCTTGGGGTTCAGCTGAATGATGTTGACGTTGGTGTTCTGGCTCTGGCGAATCTCGGTGCCTGCCTGGCCCTTCACAGCGTTGTAGCTGGTTGCGCCAACGAAGGTGAAGGCGTCCAGTTCGCCGTTCTTGAAGCTTGCACGGATTGCTTCGGAGTCCATCTGACGCCAGATGATGCGGTCCAGCACCGGCTTCTCGCCCCACCACTTGTCGTTCTTGACCAGGGTGAGCACCTTCTGGGAGGAGTTCCACTCGCCAATCTTGAAGGGACCTGCCCAGTACTGATCGAGGGGCTTGTCAACGAAGCCTTCGTTGAAGAGGTTGACGTCTTCCAGTGCGGGGTGGATTGCGAAGGCGCACAGACCCTCGGAGGGGTAGTACGGAGCCTTCATGGTGACCTTGACGTGGAAGTTGTCGCCGTCCACAGCCTCGATGCTTTCAACCTGCTGCCACATGGTGTTATCGGTGATGTGGTAGGGGTTGTCGGTGACTGCGCTGTAGACCTTCCACATGGCGCGAACAGCGTTCACGTCCATGGGAGTGCCGTCGTTGAAGGCAGCCTTGGGGTTGATCTTGAAGGTCGCGGTCTGCACGCCATTGACGGTCTCGGTCTTGTGTTCGGTGCAGAACTCGGGGTTGAGGGTGCCTTCGCCTTCGGGGCTCATGGTGTAGAAGCCCATCACGGCGGGAATGTTGCAGGGTGCCAGAGCGTCCAGGTTGCTGGAGGTGTAGCCGCTCTGGGTCTGCAGGTTGAAGTTGGGGCCCAGGGCGGTAGCCGCGAGGGTCAGGGTGCCACCCTGCTTGAGGGAGGAACGGTCCTGCTTGTTGACCTGAAGGTTCTTCAGAATATCTTCAGCGTTGTTAGCGGCGCTACCGCCAACCTTTTCCTTCGAGCTGCCGCAGGCAGCCAGTAGACCAACGGTGCCGAGGGCAACGGTGCCGGTCAGGAGGGTACGGCGAGAGACAGACATGCTCTTCATGGAATTTCTCCTAGAGTATTCGCAGTGTTGTGGAGGCGGTACGCGAACGGTGCGTAACCCACACTCCAACCCGGCGGGAGGACAGTCTCTGCCGGGGTTGCGGGCAGAATGCCCACATTTGTTTTAAGTATATCCGTGCGACTCTCTTAGGAACGGGAAAGCGGCGTGCTACAGAAGGTTTTAATCCTTTTGTAACACGCCGCTGTAGCGCTTTTACCCCTTATGGAGTGTGTGAGCGGTGCTCAACGCTTAGTTTTGCTTCTCCCAACCGACGTTGATCCATACGTTCGGGTTGTAGTAGGGCAGGCCGAAGAGCATGGGGCCGTAGTTCGCCAGGCCCTTACGGCACGCCTTGAAGTTCGGGCCGTTGTGGGTGGGCACGTAGATGGCGACCTCGTCCAGGTGGCGCTTCTCCAGCTCGTTCATGATCTTGAGCTGTTCCTTCGGGTCCTCGGTGGACATCATGGTTGCTGCCAGCGAGTCCAGATCCTTACCGTGACCGTTGTTGGTCTCGGAGATGTAGAAGTAGTTCGCTGCATCCACCGGGGAGGTGGTGATGCCGTAGCCACCGGTCTTAATCGCGAAGTTCTTCGAGGAGATGATGCTCGACATTTCAGAGGCACCGTGGTTCTCGATGGTCAGTTCAACGCCGATTTCCTTCATCTGCTGGACGAGGAACTGCGCGGTGGAGCTGACAACCGGGTCGCTACCGAAGGTGATGACCGGGTAGGAGACCTTAGCGCCGTCCTTGGTGTAGTAGTCACCGGACTTGGTGTAGCCTGCGTCCTCAAGGATCTTGGTAGCGACGTCCTTGCCGAGCTTGGTCGGGTAGTTGTCCTGGTAGCCTTCCTGCATGGGCAGCATGCACATGGAGCCGGGCAGGGTTTCCTTCCAGCCGAGCTTCTCGTAGCGCAGCTTCTGCAGCTGCTCACGGTTGAGGGCTGCAACGAATGCGCGGCGGACGGGCAGGGGCACCTTTTCGGGGTTGATTTCGTAGTTGCCCACGCTGAGAGCGCTACCCTTGCGAATGTCGGTGTTTGCCACGCCGGAGAGCTCGTTGTAGGAGCTGAGGGTGCTGGCGTCCACGTAGTCGATTTCGCCATTCTTGTAAGCTGCCTGCTCTGCCTGGGAGCTCATTTCACGCCAGGTGATGCGCTCAAGAGCGGGCTTGGTGCCCCACCACTTCTCGTTGCGGACGACGGTGAGCACCTTGGAGGAGGAGTTCCACTCGCCGACCTTGAAGGGGCCTGCCCAGTACTGGTCGAGGGGCTTGTCGTTCAGGCCGTCGTTGAAGAACTTGGGCTCGACGAATACCGGGTGCAGGAAGGAGGTGAAGCTGCCTTCGATGGGGTACCAGGGCTTGGACATGGTGACCTTCACGTGGCGGGTATCGCCGTCCACAGCCTCGACGCTTGCGACCTGCTCCCAGATGGGCGAGGGGGTGATCTGGTAGTCCGAACCGGATGCCGCGGCGGTGTAGATGGTCTGGTAGCTCTTGACGGCGTTCACGTCGATGGGGGTACCGTCGTTGAAGGCTGCCTTGGGGTTGATCTTGAAGGTCACGGTCTGCACGCCGTCAACGGTCTGCGCCTTGTATTCGGTGACGTAGTCCTTGTTCATGTGCGACTCGCCGCGGAAGTCAGCGTAGAAGCCGCCGGTGAAGGCAGAGTTGATAGCCGCCTGAATATTCAGGTTACCGGCGGTGTAGCCGTTGGTGTTGAGGATGTTGAAGTTCGGGCCGATGCCGTCAGCGCTCAGTCGCAGCTCGCCGCCGTCCTTGAGGGCGGAGCGGTCCTTCTCGTTGTAGGAGACTGCCTTGGAGAGGTCGTCACCGGCGGAGAGAGCGCTGGTTTCGTTCTTGGAGGAGTTGCCGCCGCAGGCTGCGAGCAGGCCGACGGTACCCAGGGCAACGGTGC
>NZ_KV795243.1:75137-124871 GCF_001808955.1 Rothia sp. HMSC078H08 | reverse complement strand
GCAGGCCGACGGTACCCAGGGCAACGGTGCCGGTGAGCAGGGTACGACGGTTGAGGGTGAAAGTGGTCATTAGTTTTCCTCAGTTAGGTGGGATGCTGCTTTGCTGTACGCGGGGGAACACAACCCGCACACCTTTGTGACAGCACGCACATTTTGCATTGAGATTAGTATACACACATTTCCCACGCACTATGACCTAGTTCACCGTTTTAGGGAAAATATTTCAGCCAATTCCCGAAACCACCCCACCACAAACCCCCCATCAAAAACACAGAAAAGCCCCGCAGTACCCCGCCACTGAGGCGGAATACCGCGGGACTTTACCCTCCAGAGCCTTATACCGGCGCCTCCGAAAATTCAGCAACTACCGAATAGGAATCCAGAAAATTAACATGTGGCTTTAGTTCTGCCAACCCACATTGACCCAGCGCTTGGGGTCGGTGTAGCTGGTTGCGAAGAGGGAAGGACCGTAGTTAGCCAGCTTCTCCTTCACAGCTACGTAGCTGGGGCCGTTAGCGTAGGGGAAGTAAATAGCGACCTTCTCCATGTGCTGCTTCTCAGCCTCAGCAGCCATCTTCAACTGCTCCTCGTGGGATTCCTTCTCGTAAATGGAGGCAATGTACTTATCCAGCTCAGGATCGCCCACACCCTCGTTAATTTCGCTGGTGTAGAAGTACTGAACGCTGTCGGCGGGGTCAGCACCAATGCCCCAACCGGAGAAGGCACAGTCGTACTGCTTAGCGCCCATCACGGAGTTGAACTGGGACTGCGGCTGGTTGTCCTGCTCGAGCTTAATACCTGCCGCCTTGAGCTGCTGCTCGAGGTTCTGGAACTGAGCCAGAGAGGTTGCATCCGAACCGAAGTAGGTGATGGAGAAGCCTGCAGTCTTGCCGTCCTTGGCGTAGTAGTCGCCGGACTTGGAGTAGCCTGCTGCTTCCAGGATCTTTGCCGCAGCCTCGGCGCCGGGGTTGGACGGCATGTTGTTCTGGTAGCCCTTCTGGAAGGGCATAGCAATCATGGAGCCGGTCAGGGGCTCTTCCCAGTTGATCTGGCCGAACTTGACCTTAGCCAGCTGGGAGCGGTCAACCGCGGCGAAGACTGCACGGCGCAGGGCGGTGTCGGTCACGCGGGTCGGGTTGAACTGCAGGTTAATCACGCCGAGGCTCTGGCCGGTACGAATCTGGACACCGGGCTGACCCTTGACAGCGTTGTAGGTTGCCAGGCCAGCAAAGCCAATGCTGTCCAGCTCGCCATTCTTGAACGCTGCGCGCTCTGCCTCGTCGCCCATTTCACGCCAGATAATGCGGTCCAGCAGCGGCTTCTCACCCCACCACTTGTCGTTGGGCACAAGGGTGAGAGTCTTAGCCGAAGAGTTCCACTCGCCAATCTTGAAGGGGCCGGACCAGTACTGATCCATGGGCTTGTTCACGAAGCCGTTGTTGAAGAGCTCCTTGTCGGTCAGTGCGGGGTGCAGACCGAGCAGGCCGAGGGTCTCAGCGGGGTACAGGGGCTTGGACATGACGATCTTGACGCGGGTCTTGTCGCCATCCACGGGGTCGATGGACGCCACCTGCTGCCAGAAGGGAGTTGCGATGACGTTGTAGCCGTCATCGGGGTTGCGGTAGACGGTCCACGCGGCGCGGATTGCCTCAACGTCAACGGGGGTGCCGTCGTTGAAGACGGCCTTAGAGTTGAGCTTGAAGGTGATGGTCTGCACGCCGCCAACGGTCTCTGCCTTGTAGTCGCTGACATAGTCGTCGTTGAGGCTGTATTCGCCAGCAGGGCTCAGGGAGGTGAAGCCGATAGCGGAGGGGATGTTGCAGGGGCCACCGAATGCGGTGAGGTTCGCGGTGGTGTAGCCACTCTGGGTCAGAATGTTGAAGTTCGGGCCGACTGCAGAGACGCTACCGCGGAACTCGCCACCCTGCTTGAGGGAGGAGCGGTCCTGCTTGTTGATTTCGAGGTTCTTGACGATTTCCTCGGTGCTTGATGCAGCCTTACCGCTGATCTTCTTGTCAGAGCCGCCGCCGCATGCAGCGAGCAGGCCGACGGTACCCAGGGCAACGGTGCCGGTCAGCAGGGTACGGCGATTAATACGTAGATGAGTCATGTATTCTCCTCATGCCGGAGGGCTCAGGTGCTATTTGATAAGCGCACCGTGTTGTGCGCCGATTTTGCGGGAGCGCCGAAGCTCCCGCCCGTCACCTTTGTGAGAGCCCCCACATTGTTTGTGGTTGAAACACAGTATACCCCCAAAAGAAGCGACGCAGACCACAGTCCAGACTCTGGAAGAACTATACACCGTCTAAAAATCACGGGTTCAGCACCTGAACCCGCATCATCACGCGGAAGCCGCGTGCGAAAACTAAAAAATGAAATATTATGTCGCATTGGCGCGCGAGCGCGTCACACCCGGTGCTTTGAGAGTTGTTACAAGTTACAAGCACAGCGTCGGGGCAGCTAAAGCGCGCTGAACCCTCCACAAGAAAAAACTCCCTACCCCTATACGACACTGCGAAAACGTATAGGGGGCAGGGAGCTTAAAACTGCGGCTTATGCCATCCAGCCGACGGTAGACCAGTCGGTGGTCTTGAAGAGGAACGCACCGTAGTTAGCGAGCTTCGGGCGGCATGCCTTGAAGTCCGGGCCATTGAGGAAGGGGATGAAGAGGCAAACCTCGCTCATGTGCTTCTTCTCAATTTCGTTGCACTTCTCGGCGCGCTTAGCGTCATCGAGGATGGTGACCATCTCGTCGACCATAGCGTCGATTTCGGGGGTGCCGACGCCGTTCCAGTTCTTGGAGTGGTAGAAGTACTCGGCAGCACTGGTCGGCTCGGAGGTTACGCCAAAGCCCGAAATGCTTACGTCGTACTCGCGGTTACCAACAACCTTCGAGAATTCAGACTGTGCACGCGAATCGAGCTCGAAGTTAATGCCAATTTCCTTCATGCTCTGGATGAAGGTCTGTGCCTGGCCCTTGGTGGTGGCGTCATCACCGAAGGTGGTCAGCTTCAGGGTGATGGTCTTGCCGTCCTTCGCGTAGAAGTCGCCGGACTTGGTGTAGCCTGCCTTCTCCAGGACCTTGCGTGCTTCCTCCGGGTTACGTGCCGGGTAGTTGTCGCGGTAGTACTGGGAGGAACCCAACAGAAGCATCGAGCCGGGAACTTCTTCTTCGTAGGGCAGACCCTGGAAGCGAATCTTTGCCAGAGCACCACGGTCGATACCCAGGAAGATTGCCTTACGGACAGCAACATCGGTGATGTGCTCTGCGTTCAGGTTCATGCCGCCGGCGAAGAGGCGGCGACCGCGGCGGATTTCAGAGTTCGCAACGTCCTTCATCTCGTTGTAGGCGCTGAGGGTACGTGACTCGACGACGTCCAGTTCGCCGTTCTTGTACGCGGCGCGTGCTGCGGCGTCTGCCATTTCACGCACGACGATGCGGTCCAGCTTGGGCTTCTCGCCCCACCACTTGTCGTTGGGCACAGCAGTGAAGGTCTTCTCGGAGGAGTTCCAGCCGTTGGGTGCCAGGGTGAAGGGGCCGCAACCGAGCTCGGGGTGGGGGTTGTCCACGAAGCCTTCGTTGAAGAGGTTTACGTCGAGCATCGCCGGGTGCAGGATTCCACCAAAGAGCAGACCCTTGACGGGGTTGTGCGCAGTCTTGAAAACAACGCGTGCGTGGTAGCGGTCGCCATCGATAGCTTCAACGCTTTCGATGTACTCGTAGATACCTGCCGCGGCAATCTTGTATTCACCGTCGGGGTCACGCTGGATCTGCCAGGTTGCCTTGAGGGCGTCGATGTCGATGGGGGTGCCGTCGTTGAAGACTGCCTTGGGGTTCAGGCGAACCTCTGCGGTGATCTTGCCGTCTACTTCCTTAGCTTCGAAGCCGAGGCAGTAGTTGGGGTCGAGCTCGTCTTCGCCCTTGTAGGTGCTGCGCCAGATGCCGGCACCGGCGATAACGCCCATGGTTTCGGAGACGGAGGTGCTCGAGCCGTTCTGGGAGAAGCGGTTGAAGTCCGGGCCCAGGGAGTAGGTGCTCAGGTTCAGGGTACCGCCCTGCTTGAGCTTCGAGGCATCCTGCTCGTTGATTTCATAGAACGGGGTTTCGCTTGCCTTGTGCTCGGTCTTGGGGGACGAGGAGCCACAAGCGCTCAGTACGCCGGCAGCAGCGACGGCGGTTGCGCCGCCGAACAGTACGCGGCGGCTCATGATCGGGTTGAATCCGGAGAGGGAGGGGATGGGGTGGGGGCTCATGACGGGCTCCTTGGGGGTGTGGACTGCACTGATGCAGTGTTTGCAGTGTAAAGTGGGTGGCTCGCGTGCTCTGGAGGCGGGGTTTCCGCCTACAGGAGCGTCTGCCATCTGCGGTGATGGGCGGGCAGGTCAAGCCATGCAAAATAATGTGACCTAAAGCTATGTTCTAAGCCACATTTAATATTTTTTAGTAGTGTACACCACACGCATCACCACAAGTGCGCAACACGATAAATATTTCTTAATTATTACGCCCGACCCTAAGGCCGCAGGCCTAAATCCATGTCGGCACAACCCCACCACCCTTCGCGCAACGTCCCTCCCCCACCTCAAGAAATAGCCAGCGGGCACAGCAAAGCGGGCCGAATGTGCACATACACATTCGACCCGCTCGTAGGGCAGGCGTCTTTTAGGAGTTCATCCAGCCCACAGCAGTCCAGTCCATCGACTTGTACAGGTGCGGGCCATAGTTAGCCAGGGTCTTCTTGACCATCACAAAGTCAGGGCCGTTCGTAATGGTACCCAGGAAGGCGAACTCAGCCATGTGCTTCTTCTCAATCTCGTTACAGGCAAGGTTACGTTCCTTGTCATCCTCAATGAGGGTCATGGCGTCGATGAGGGCATCGATTTCCTTGCTGCCGATACCTTCGTTGTTCTCGGAGTAGTAGAACTGCTTGGTACCCTCGGTTGCGTCAGCAGAGACCGAGTAGCCGCTGAAGGAAATATCGTAGTCCCAGTTGCCCAGAATGGTGGCGAACTCACTATCGGCGTGCTGATCGATCCGGATCTCAATGCCGACATCCTTCATCTGCTGAGTGAAGGTCTGAGCCTTACCCTTGTTGGTCGGATCGTCACCGAAGACCACCACTGCACAGCCAGCCTTCGTGCCGTCCTTCTCGTAGTAGTCGCCGTTCTTGGTGTAACCGGCGGCCTCCAGAATCTTCTGCGCCTCCGAGACACTGTTATTCGGGGTCGGGTAAGAATCCTGGTAGTAGGGCGAGAAGGGCATGTGAATCATCGAACCGGGGATAGCTTCCTCGTAGGGCAGACCCTGGAACTGAATCTTTGCGAGTGCTTCACGGTTGGTGCCGACGAAGATTGCCTTACGCAGGGCAGCGTCCTTGACGCGGCGGGGATTAATATCCAGGCCGCCGGCGTAGAGGCGGGTACCCTTACGCAGTTCGGTACCTGCCACGTTCTTCACCTCGGTGTAGGTGGAGGAGGTGCTTGCACCGATAGCGTCAATTTCGTCGTTCTTGAACGCGGCACGTGCAGCGCTGGACTCCATCTGGGTAAACACAATCTTGTCCAGCAGGGGCTTGGCGCCCCACCACTTGTCATTGGGTACAACACTGAAGGTCTTCGCAGTGGAGTCCCAGCCCTTATCCGCCAGAGTGAAGGGGCCAGCCCAGTACTCGGGGTGGGGCGCATCCACGAAGCCGTTATTGAAGAGCTCAACATCCTCCAGGGCGGGGTGCAGAATCTCAGAGAAGAGGCTCTGCAGCGGGTAGAAGGGCTTGGAGAAGGTGACGGTTGCACTGTAGTCGTCTTCGCCCTTTTCTACGGATTCAACGAATTCGTAGATGCCGCTGGAGACAATGTTGTAGCCGTTGTCCAGGCTCTTGAAGATATTCCAGGTGGACTGGAGCGCCTTGTAGGTGATGGGGGTGCCATCATTGAAGACAGCCTTGGGGTTGAGCTTGACGGCAACCTGAATCTTGTCGCCCTTCTTGCTGTGTTCGAAGGAGACAGCGAAGTCAGTGTTCAGCTTGTAGGTGCCATCAAAGTCGAGGTTCCACATGCCAGCCTGACTGATGGTGCTCATAACGTTGACGTTATCGCTGGTGTTACCGCTCTGGGTGTAGAAGTTGAAGTTCGGACCGATAGATCCGGCGGGCAGGCGTAGGATGCCGCCCTTCTTCAGGCTGTTCACGTCCTGAGCGTTGATATTGTAGAGGTCTTCGATATTGGCACCGGCACCGGCAGCCTTGGTCTTTTCAGAGCTTGCACTGCCGTTGCCGCAGGCGCTGAGCAGACCTACAGCTCCCAGAGCCGCAGTGCCGCCAATGAGGGCGCGGCGGCTGAAGCTGTTCTTGGTCGCTTCGTGGCTACTCGCGGTGTATGCGGTGTTGGCGGTCATGGGAGTGGTTTCCTTCTGTCTTGTGTGGGCGGGTGTATCCCGTATCCCCGAAGTAATGATTATTTATGCAGAGCACTGCATAATTTTGTATAACTCCACTGTAGCGCGCCTCGGGAGCAAAAACCAAGCATTTTTACAATATTTCTTAATATTTATCGTGTTTTTTGAATATTCATACCATGAATACGCTGTTTTTGTGCGAATTTTTCGGATTTTGCCGGATAGCTATGCCACCGCTCCCCTGCACCGGTACACAAAATGCCCAAAGCAATTCCTCCAGATATGCAAAAAGTGTCCACCCGGATAATCCGGGTGGACACTTTCAGTAGCTCTAGACTATTCACCTATTAGGTGAAGGGATAAGGACTTACTTAGCCCAACCAACCTTCTGCCAGTGAATACCGGTGCCCTGGAAGAGGGACACGCCGTAGTTGCGCAGACCCTTCTTCACGAACTTGTACTCGGGGCCGTTGATGAGCGGAATCAGCACTGCGAACTCAGCCAGGTGCTTCTTCTCGATCTCGCTGCAAGCCCGGTTGCGTTCCTTGTCGTCAGCAATGAGCTTCATCTTTGCAATCATCTCATTGATCTCATCGGAACCGGCTTCCTCGGGCTTACGACGCATGTAGAACTGCTCGGTAGCCTCGGTAGCATCCGGGGAGGTCGGAGCAAAACCGGAGGAGGTTGCGTCGTAATCCTTGGATGCCATGGTCTTGTTGAACTCGCTCACAGCACGGGAGTCGAGCTCAGCATTAATACCGACGGACTTCAGCTGCTGAACCAGGGTCTGACCGACAGCCTTGGCAGTGGGGTCCTCACCGAAGATGGAGAACTTGAAGGCAGCCTGCTTGCCGTCCTTCTCGTAGAACTCACCGTTCTTGGTGTAGCCTGCCTCTTCCAGAATCTTGGATGCTGCAGTAGCATCGTTGTTCGGGGTCGGGTAGTCGTCCTGGTAGTACTCGGTGAAGGGCATATGAATAACCGAGTTGGGGAGCTTCTCTTCGTAATCCAGACCCTGGAAACGAACCTTAGCGAGAGCCTCACGGTTCAGACCAACAACCACAGCGCGACGCAGAGCAACATCCTGCATGCGGGCGGGGTTCATGGTCAGACCGCCGGCGAAGAGGCGAGCACCGCGACGAATCTCGGTGTTAGCAACTTCCTTGAGCTCCTTGTATGCAGAAGCGGTGGTAGCGCCAATCGCGTCAAGCTCATCGTTCTTGAATGCCGCGCGCTCAGCAGCGGTATCCATCTGACGGAAGACGATGCGCTCCAGAACGGGCTTCTCGCCCCACCACTTCTCATTGCGGGTCAGGGTCAGGGTCTTCTCGGTGGAGTTCCAGCCACCTTCAGCAATGGTGAAGGGGCCAACCCAGTACTCGGGGTGCGGCTTGTCAACGAAACCAGTGTTGAAGAGTTCCTTGTCCAGCAGAGCCGGGTGCATAATGCCAGCGAAGAGGGTATCCAGCGGGTAGTAAGGTGCGGAGAAAGTTACCTTCACCTTGAAGTCATCACCGTCGCGCTCCACGGAAGCAATGCTGCTGTAGATGCCGCTGGTACCAATCTTGTAGCCGCCATCGGTGCTCTTGAGGACCTCCCAGGTAGCCTGCAGAGCCTTGTAGTCGATGGGGGTACCGTCGTTGAACTTAGCCTGGGGGTTCAGCTCAATGGAGACAACGGGCAGACCGTTTTCTTCGGAAACATCGAAGCTCTTCGCGAAATCGGGAGCCAGAGTGCGCTTACCCATGGGGTCACCCTGCCACAGGCCTGCGTAAGCCACGGGGCTCATAGCAGTCTGGGTGTACAGGGAGTTGCCGTCCGCGCTGAAAAGGTTGAAGTCCGGACCAATACCGGGAATAGCCAGGCGCAGAGTGCCGCCATCCTTCAGCTCAGATACAGCTGCCTCAGCAAGGTCATAAAGCTCCTTGGCATCGGTGCCCACGGTTGCACCCTGGGTGGTTGCCTTGGAGTCCTTGGACGAGCCGCACGCAGCCAGTACGCCCACGGTACCCAGTGCTGCAGCGCCACCGAGAACGGTACGACGGTTCAGGATGAAATTCTTCTCCATGAGAGTGTCCTCTTATACGTTTGACCCTCAATAATCCCGCAGGAAAGCGTCAAGGATTCCCTGCTCATGCGCCGCAATTAGGGTGCGGTGAGCGATGAATTAGTGCCGGTCTATGAATGTGTTCCTTGAGGCACGCCCCTAGCGGCGCACCCACAGGCTTAATTATGGCTTACCCGCGGTATAGAAGCTCGCCTATAAATATTCATATCTTGAATGGTGAGAAAGGTTACGCCTAGTCAGTGCAGTTTTTCCTGTTTTCTTGCTGGTTTCAGTGCCAAGCGCCACATTCTGAGGCTCCCGCCGTCTCACCAGGTGACAATCTCAAGCTGCACGCGCCTCACCAGTACCGGGCATTAAAAAACCCGAGGGGCGAATATTCAACGAATATTCGCCCCTCGGCACACATGCGACTTATTCAGCCGACTCTAGAGCTACACCGTAGCGGCCTCAGCCTCAGGGTAGTAGCAAGCATAACCGTGATCCTGGCCCTCAACGGGGGTCAGTTCCGGCATCTCCTCCAGGCAACGACGCTTCTTGTCCTCAGGCAGCAGCTTGAAGACCGGGCAACGGCTCGAGAAGCCACAACCCTTAGGCGCGTTCACCGGAGTGGGCAGGTCGCCCTCAAGCATAATGCGGTGGCGCTTTGCCTCAACCTCGGGATCCGGAACCGGAATCGCCGAGAGCAGTGCACGGGTGTACGGGTGGATCGGGTTGTCGAACACCTGGTCGACGTCACCGATCTCAACAATACGACCCAGGTACATCACTGCAACGCGGTCGGATGCGTGGCGAATCACCGCGAGGTCGTGAGCAACCATCAGGTAGCTCAGGCCCAGGTTTGCACGCAACTCCTCCAGCAGGTTGATCACACCAGCCTGGACGGACACGTCCAGTGCGGACACCGGCTCATCCAGAACCACGAGCTTAGGGTTAACGGCAAGCGCACGAGCAATACCGATACGCTGACGCTGACCGCCAGAGAACTGGTTCGGGAAGCGGTTCACGTGGTCGGGCTGCAGACCCACAATGTGCATCAGCTCGATGACGCGCTTCTTGATGTCTGCCTTGTTCATGCCCTGGTTTTCCAGGGGCTCAGCCAGCACCTCGTAAACGGTGAAGCGCGGATCCAGAGCACCGGTGGGGTCCTGGAACACCATCTGCTGGTTCTTACGCAGCTCAAGAATCTCACCTGCGGACTTGCCGTCCTTGGTGGAGGTTCCGTTAATCAGAATCTCACCGTCGGTGTTCTTGTTGAACTCCATGATTTCCAGCAGGGTGGTGGTCTTACCACAACCGGACTCACCCACGATGGAGAAGCACTCGCCCTCGCGAATGTCGAAGGACAGGCCGTTCACAGCCTTCACAGTGCCCACGCGGCGCTTAATCAGCGCACCCTTCATGAGCGGGAAGTGCTTCTTGACGTTGCGGACCTCCAGGACGGGGGCACGCTCCTCACGCGGGATGCCGTCGTACTTCGACACCGGGGGTTCCGGAACCGGGTACAGCTCGTCTGCGGTCTTACCGACCAGCTCCTGAGAGATGGTGCAGGAGGAGTAGTGGCCCTCGCCAACGCCTTCCAGCAGCTGCAGATCGGGCTCGCCGTTGGAGTCCTGGCAGCACTGGCCACCGCTTTTAGCGATGGGGCAACGCGGGCGGAAGGAGCACGCGGTCACCGGGTTAATCAGGTTCGGAGGGGTACCCTCGATGGGTACCAGGGAGACCTTCTCGGAACGGTCCACACGCGGGACCGCACCCAGCAGACCGATGGTGTACGGGTGGGAGGGATGCTTGTACAGGTCTTCTGCCTTAGCAATCTCCACCGGCTTACCGGCGTACATCACCAGAATGTCGTCAGCCATACCAGCCACAACACCGAGGTCGTGGGTAATCATGATGGTCGCTGCGCCGGTCTCTTCCTGAGCCTTCTGCATAACCTCCAACACCTGCGCCTGAATGGTCACATCCAGTGCGGTGGTGGGCTCATCGGCGATGAGCACGCGGGGGTCATTCGCAATCGCCATAGCGATCATGATGCGCTGACGCATACCACCGGAGAACTCGTGCGGGAAGGAACGCAGGCGGTCAGCCGGCGAAGGAATACCCACCATACGCATCAGTTCGATGGAACGGTCCTTGATAGCCTGCTTGCTCATGCCCTTGTTGTGGACCTTGAGCACCTCAGCAATCTGGTCACCAATGGTGTACACGGGGGTCAGCGAGGACAGCGGATCCTGGAAAATCATAGAGATTTCCTTGCCGCGGTATGCGCACATTTCCTTATCGCTCAGACCCAGCAGCTCGGTGCCGTTGTACTTAACCGAACCGGTGATGTCAGCGGTGGTCGGGTGCAGGCCCATGATCGCCATGGAAGCAACGGACTTACCGGAACCGGACTCACCCACAATACCCAGGGTCTTACCGGGGTACAGGTCAAAGTTCACACCGCGAACAGCGTGCACGACGCCATTCTCAGTGTTGAAGCGGACGTTGAGGTCCTTAACGCTCAGAACGGGAGAGGTACTCATTAGTTCTTCGCCTCCTTTGCAGCGGCAGCGGGTGCCTCTGCCTTCTCGTTCTTCTTGGACTTCTTGATCTTACCGACCGACATCGAAGTCGGGTCGAATGCGTCACGCAGACCGTCGTTCATGAGGGCCAGCGGACCAACCAGCAGGAAGAAGAACAGAACCGGGAACCAGAACATGTGCGGCAGGGTGTTAATCTGCTGCGAAGCATCCGAAATCAGCGAGCCCAGCGAGTAGTTGGGGTACTTAATACCGATGCCGATGAAGGAGTAAGCGACCTCAGAGAGCACAGCGCCCATGATGCCGCTGGTGAAGTTCAGAACCAGCAGGGAGCCAATGTTCGGAACCAGGTGGCGCATCACAATCTTGAAGGGGTGCACACCCATGTAGCGTGCAGCCTTCACGAAGTCGCGGTTGATGAGGGACTGCGCCATTGCACGAATAACACGGGCGCTACCCATCCAGCCGAAGGCAATCAGCACTGCAGAGAGCAGAACCCAGGTGGGGACGCTCTTCTGAATCTGCTTACCAACCTGACCGTTAATCAGAATTGCCAGAATCAGCAGCGAGGGAACCATGATCAGGGTCTCGAGGATGAACAGCATAATCTTGTCAATCCAGCCACCGAAGTACGCCATCACACAACCGTAAACTGCGGAGATGAACACAGTGGCCAAACCGACGACCACACCAATCTGGAGAGAGGTCCAGACGGCCTCAGACATCATGGCGAACACGTCATTACCCGCGATGGTGGTACCGAACCAGTGCTCGGCCGAGGGGCCTTCACCCAGCGCCATGTAGTCAATGTCGTTGGGCTTGTACTTGGTCAGGTACTTACCGAACAGACCGAACAGACCCATGCCGATGAACACGCACAGACCGAAGACTGCAGCCTTGTTACGCAGGAAGCGGCGCAGAATAATAACGCTCTTGTTGATGACCTTGAAGTCACCGTTCTCCTGTACCACCGGTACGGAGGAAGTTGCAGTTACCTGACTCATGAGATCCTCACTCGGGGGTCGACGATGGTGGTAGCGATATCAGCGATGATCGCACCGACAGCGAACAGTGCAGAACCGTACGCGAGGGTCACGGTCGCAGCGTTCACGTCCTGCGCGGAAATGGAGTCAATCGACCACTTACCGATACCGGGCCATGCAAAGACGGTCTCGGCGAAGAATGCACCCGCAAAAATCATCGGAATCTGGTACGCGATGGACTGTGCCACGGGGATGAAGGAGACGCGCAGTGCGTGGCGAGTAATCGCCTGGTTACGGGTCAAGCCCTTAGCACGAGCGGTACGCACGAAGTCAGCGTTCACGTTATCGAGCAGGTACTGACGCTGTGCAATCTGGTAACCAGCCCAACCGAAGATGGTCATACAGAAGGTCGGCACGACGTAGTGCGCCGCCATATCCATGGTGATTTCCCAGAATCCGGTCAGACCCGGAGTCGAAATACCGGTCACATAGAAAATCTTCTCTCCACCATTAGCAACGGCGATGTTGTTGATAGTGGTCGCGCCCTGCTGCACCACGAAGTAAGCAACGGGAGCGGGGATGATGTAGACCAGGTAGGAGTAACCGGTGATAACACGGTCAGAGAACTTGTACTGGCGAGCTGCCGAGTACACACCCAGGGCAATACCAATCACAATCGAGAGAATGGTAGCCACCAGCAGCAGGCGGGTAGAAACCCACACGCGCTGGCCAAATTCCTGGTTAATGTACGCGCCGTTGGGGCTACGGCCCCAATCGAACTTGGTGACCACATTGGTCAGCCACTGAACGTAGCGGTCCCAGGGGTTCATTTCGGGATCGAGACCCAGGGATGCGAAGTTACGGTTCACCTGCTCGGGGCTAGGCTTCGGAACCTTTTCCTGCTCCAAGAGGGCAGGCTTCAGGGCAGTAACCGCTGCAAAGTAACCCATCGTGGTCGTAATAAAGACCATGACGAGGTACGTCAGCGATCGCTGGAGGATGTACCTAAACATGGGACGGTTCCCCTCCTTGTGTAGATGTCGGTGTTAAGGCATGTGTGTCATGCTGTCCCAGTGCACTGCTTCGTGATGACTGTCACTAGGAGCATATGTACTTTATCTTATATAGCCTGTAACACTTCCACCAAACCCACATTGGGCACTTTCACCCCTTAGAACAGCCTGTATGCAAGCTAAAAGGGAGCTGGGTAAAAAAATGCCCCGGAATACCGGGGAAAAGGGGCGGATTAACAATTTTTACGAAAATTTTACATCGGAAACAATTCTCTCGACATAGGGACGTAATAACCTTTTCGATAAGCGCTTTAATGGGGCAAAACACCACGTAAACCCACTATTTAAGGGACTAAACCAACACTTCCAACCCCTAAACCAAGCACTAAGGCACACCTCTTAAGCGCGCTATTTAAGGCAACTCAGCCAAAAACAGCGCCCCGACACGAGCACACGACTCGCACCGGGGCGCCACTTATATAGGAAGGCAACGCCTCCGCATCTAGTGCTAAGACCCTAGCTCTTAGCGTTAGGCTCCGAATCCGGCGAAGCCTCCGAGCTCAACGACTCATCAATACGAGCACGAGCAGAGCCGTGCATGCTCTTCAAAGCCTGCGCGTCCTTAGCAGCCATCTCCGGAGTAATCACCGGAATCGCGCCAGTCGCCGCACGAGCAATATCAACAGCCGGCTCAGTCTCCAGGGTCGTCGCCAGCGCATCCTCACGAATGAAGAACAGAAGCAGCGTAGACACCAGACCCAGCGGCACCAGGTACAGGAACAGCGGAATCAACGCATCGTTATAGGCATTCACAATGATGCCGTGCACCGGCTCCGGCAAAGACGCCACAAGCTCAGGAGTCAGAGACGAAGACGCATGGCTACCTGAAGACTGCAGCGCCTGCTGCGGCATACGCTCAGAAATCAGCGAGGTCAGACGCGAGGTAAACAGACCACCCACCAGCGAGGCACCCACAGTAGCACCCACCTGACGGAAGAAGTTATTCGACGCCGTCGCGGTACCAACCACGCTCACCGGGAACGCGTTCTGAACAATCAGAGTCAAGAACTGCATGGACATACCCAGACCGGCACCCATCACCGCAAGGTACACACAGAACAGCCAGGTCGGAGTCTCAATAGTCACGGTCGACAGCAGGAACAGGCCCAGCGCCACAATCGCGGTACCGCTCGTCACGTAACGCTTGTAGCGACCGCTCTTCGACACCACGCGGCCCGTCACAATGGACACCACCAGCATGACGCCCATCATCGGGATCATCAGCAGACCGGCCACCGTAGCGCTCACACCCAGCGCCATCTGCAGATAAGTCGGGATGTACTCCACCGCACCGAACATTGCCACGCCCAGCGCCAGCGAAGCGCCCAGAGTCAGCAGGAAGTTACGATTCTTGAACAGGTACATGGGCATGACCGGCTCAGCCGCACGGTTCTCCACCGGGATAAACACCAGCGCAGCAACCACAGAGAAGACCAGCAGACCAATAATCTCGGGCGAGGTCCACTCGTACTGGTTGCCACCCCAAATCGTGGCAAGCACCAGCGCACTCGTACCCGCCATCAGAATCAGCGAACCAAGGTAGTCGATACTGTGCTTCTCACGGTCACGGAACGGGCGGTGCGGTAGCAAGAAAATCACCGCAAGAATCGACAGAATAGCCAACGGCAGATTAAGCCAGAACGCCCAACGCCAACCCGGACCCTCAGTAATCCAGCCACCAATCAGCGGACCAGCCACCGACGAGAAAGCAAAAACGCCACCGATAATACCCATGTAGCGGCCGCGGTCGCGGGGAGGGATCACGTCAGCAATCACAGCCTGAGAAAGAATCATCAGACCGCCACCGCCCAGACCCTGCAGGGCACGAGCAAAAATCAGCCAGTTCATGTCCTGAGCGAGCGCACCAACAATCGAACCCGCCATGAAAGCAACAATCGCAAAAATCAGGAAGGGCTTGCGTCCGAACTGGTCAGAAAGCTTGCCGTAGACCGGCATCGTAATCGTCGAAAGCAGGATGAAAATGGTAATCACCCAGCTCATGTGCTCCACGCCGTGAAGCTCACCAACGATCGTGGGCAGCGACGGCGCCAGAATCGTCTGGTTCAGCGAGGACATGAGCATCACAATGACCAGGCCCAGGAACATGGCGCGGATGCGGTTTTTACTTTCCTGCTTAGCCTCACCGGCTGGCGGCTGAGGTAGATTCTTTTCCTCTGTACTCATCGTTTAATCCTTAGTTACGTTCTATATATGTCTGTTGTGAGTATCCGCCGGGCTCTGGATTCGGTTACCTCGATTCGGGGCCTCCGATTCGGTTTCCGGCGGGCTTTTGTCATTTGTAGCAGTGAACCGCCGCTAGATTGCCGGTCGGTTCTGCTCAAAAAGCAGGAACTGGAAGGTCTTCACCGTCTGGCGGATATGGCGGGCGATATCCTCTTTGTCTTCCAGGTCGCGGGCAAACTCCAGCTGACGAAGCACCGCGGAGGCAAGCTGGACCTTTGCGCGCGATCGCTCGCGGAAGTGATCGGTCAGCGGGTCAGCCGGGTTTCGGCGCGGGAAGGGGCCGCGGCGACCAGCAGCATCAAAAGCCACCCAGTCGATGGTGTTCAGGTACTCGGTGAGCACCTGTTCGCACTTCATGTAGTGCATCTTCATTCGTTTCGCGGACTCGGGGAACTCCTGATAGGGAGCTCGAGGGTCCTTGCCCTTGGCGTAGTGGAAGCTCTGGAAAATGACCTCCCAGAGAAGGTGGGTTACACGAATGATCGTGTTGTCATCCTCGTGGGCACGGTCTGTTTCGAGGATTTCCTCGCTGACCACCGGTTCGCGCAGACCCAGGACGGCATCCTCTTTAGAGGGGAAGTAGTTGAAGAAGGTACGCGGGGAGACGCCCGCCTCCTGGGCGATTTCTTCAACGGTGGTTCCGCGCATCCCGTGTTCGCGGACGCGTTTGAGGGCTGCTTCGTGGATTGCCGTCCAGGTTTGTTCGCGGCGGCGTTCGCGAAGGCTCTGTTCCTTTTTCTGCATAACTGCAATTATTTCATCACTGCACACAATGCTCAAGTGCATTTTTGGCGTTAAGGCCCACAGCATAGCCAGCTAAGCTCCAGCCCCACACAAAACATCGGCATAATAGAGGGATGAACTTGTTTGCCCCCGCCTATCTCGATTTCCTGCCAGACTGGCTACGCCTCGCACTCGGCATCGCCGATATCCTCATCCGACTCGCAGCCCTCTGTTGGCTCCCCTACAACCGCAAACCCGTGGTTGCCCTGGGCTGGCTCATGGCCATCTTCTTCATCCCCTTCGTAGGGTTCATCGCATTCCTCGTCTTCGGCTCCTCGCGCCTGCCCGCCTACCGCCGCGCACGCCAACACGCCATGAACGACTTGATCCGCGAAGTCAGCGAGAACAAGCCCTTCCTCACCCGCACCGACGACCTCTCCGACCCCGCAAAGGTAGCCAGCCAGCTCAACTACACCCTGGGCTCACTCCCCCTGGTCGGCGGCAACCAATTCACCCTCCACACCGACAACCACGAGGCAATGGTCGCCATGGCGGAAGAAGTCGACCGCGCCACCAAATACGTGCACTTCGAGTTCTACATCACCGCCTACGACGAGGCGAGCGCAGTCCTCTGGGACGCCCTCTTCGCAGCCCACGAACGCGGTGTACAGGTGCGCGTACTCCTCGACCACATCGGCTCCCGCAAATACCCGTCCTATAAGAAACTCGTGAAAATGCTCAACGACTCGGGTATGCAGTGGCGCCTCATGCTGCCGCTCAAACCGTGGAAACTCAAGTGGCAGCGACCCGACCTGCGTAACCACCGCAAGGTCCTCGTCGTGGACGGACGCGTCGCGTTCTCCGGTTCGCAGAACGCTATTCACCGCTCCTACGACATGCCCGAAAACATTAAGAAGGGCTTGGAGTGGAAGGACCTGACCTTCTCCTGCACCGGCCCCATCGTTGAAGAGCTCAACGCCGTTTTCGTCTCCGACTGGTACTCCGAAACGAACCAGCTGATCCTGGCAGAAATTAACACCAATATCCCCTACTACAAGGATGGGATGCGCGCCCAGGTTGTGCCCTCCGGCCCCGGTTTTGAAACCGAAAACAACCTGCGCCTCATTAACTACCTGATCTACAACGCCGAGCGGCGTATTACCATCTGCTCGCCCTACTTCGTGCCCGAAGAGACCCTACTGCAGGCACTCACGAACGCCGCCTACTCCGGTATTGAAACCACCGTGATTGTGTGCGAGAAGGGCGACCAGTTCCTGCCGAACATGGCGCAGCGTTCCTACTACGAGCAGCTGCTGCAGGCGGGTGTGCGTATTCTGCAGTACCCCAGCCCGACCGTGTTGCACTCCAAGTTCATGATGGTCGACGACGAAATTACGTTCATTGGCTCGTCCAATATGGACCCGCGTTCCTTCTCACTGAACATGGAAGTGTCAACGTTCGTCATTGACCGCGGCATGGTCGCGATGCTGGATGAAGTATGCGCCGAATACGAGCAGGTCTGCACCGAGCTGCTGTACACCCAGTGGGCGGAGCGCCCGCGCCGCATCAAGATGGTGGAGAACCTCTGCCGACTGTGGTCATCGCTCCTCTAAGCTATTTGTCACACACTCGGGGGTCTGAGTTTTCATCCCCGCACCCGCCAAAGGACTATCGAATGCCCCTTCTATTCCGTAAAGCACGCCGTAAATTCGCTGAACTCGATGCGCACGACGTTGCTCACCGTATCTCTGCGTACACCTACGGTAATTTCTTGGTGCTGGCGGCTCTGCTGAGCATTCACGACGCGAACGCGATCTTTGACGGCACCGCAATCCTCTACATTACGGGTACCGGTCTGACCACCTACATTGCCCACGTCATCTCAGAAATGCAGGAGTACCGGGTGCTGCACGGCGGCACCCCGCCGCGAGATTTCGTCAAGCACGCGCTGGGCAACGCGAGCCCTATTCTGGGTACGACCGTGTACCCCGTGGCGCTCCTGATTCTGGCGACATTCCTACCGCCCGGCGGCACCTACGACATCATTTTTGACTGCACTATTATTCTCTGTCTTGTGACCGTGGTGTGGCGTATTTTTACCCTCAACTTCGCGATTGCTCGCTACCGCGGCGAGCCAATCTGCTGGCGTACTGTCCGAAGCGCCGTGTGGCTCACCCTCGCCGTTATTGTTCTTGCGATTGTGAAGATTATGTTCACCCACGCTGGTAAATAACCTAAAAGCTCCCCCCCCCCTGAGTTCGATTGATTCGACGCTCAGGGGGAGCTTTCGTTTCCCCCGCATTCTTTTCCCACGCACCATTGCAGGATGCGCGGGGCTACAAGCTAGAGCAGCGCTACAGGTGAGCCTCGTAAAAGCGCATGCGGAGAAGGCAAAAGGGCAAAAAGAAACACGCGACACCTCCGACATCGCATACCTTCGTATGCAGCGAATGTATCGCGCGTTCATTTCTACCCTGGACTAGTTTAGCGCCATAAACGGTTTCCCGTGTGGATTGAAGAAGGTTTAATCTGCAACCACTCCGGCGCAAGCAGGCGAACAGCCTTCGCACAACCCGACAAAGCAGTAATAATCGACTCGCAACGCTGATTAAACTCGCTCTGATGACGCTTATCCACAATCTGCCCCGGAAAATGGCGATGCATCTTCGACACAGAGTCGCTACTCTCCTGCAAACCGTGGCCCGTATGGCCCGGAACATGCTTCACCAGCACACGCTTCTCGCGGATAGCCTCCGTCAAAGCACGCATCTGAGCCACCACGCGCTCATCCTGAATACCCTCAGAAACCCACGCCTCAAAAGCCCAACGGCTATGCGCCAAACGCAATACAAACGTCAACGCACCCAAAGAATCCGTATGAATAATCAGGCGGCGCGAACCGCTATGGAACACCGTATAAGCCGCCAACATCGCAGACAGCTCACCGGTCATAATATTCACGCCATCATAGTGGGTATGAAAATAGAAGCCGTCCTCACTCACGCCGGCGATACCCATACGGCCGCCACGCTGATACTTCTTATTGTGAGTCGAACGGAACGAACAATCCGTGAAAACGCTATAGTCCTGCAGCTGGTCCAGCGGTCGAGGGGTCAGCGCCTCCTCCACCATCTCATCCACGGCGGTACGTGCCGCACACACCTCAGCCTGCATCCGCTCATACGCGGGCGTGCCAGCAAGCTTCACATGCACTTCCCCCAAAGAATGGTTATCGTACGGGTCCAGCACCTTCTCAAAGGCGCGGTACTCCATAATCCCCTTCAACTGGTCGCAATCACGGAAAAGCTGCTTCAGATTCTTACGGTCCGCAGCAATCGTCACCAGGTTCTGACGGTACTGCTCAGGAACCACATCCCACGCAGAAAGCACGGCACGACCCAGCAGACGCGGATGCACCTCATCACAGCATTCCATGAGGGAATGAACGTGAGTGAAAAGCATCGGCTCCTCATTCACCACGGTGCGGGTGCCGTCCTGCTTAGAAATAAAAACCACCGTCGACAACGCCGAATAACAAAAACCTTGCGCCTTACGATGCTCCTGAGCCACCGCAATCACAGCAACGCCCTGATCCGTGTACCCGGCAGGGTACGAGGCGCTATAGTCGGGCGCCTCCCAGGTCAGGGTGCATCGTTTGATATGCGCCGGTGAAAATCCCATGAGTGTCACCCCCCATGTGTGCCATACCGCGTCTCCTTCCATTCATGCGGTGTATCGTCCTCATTCTTTTATAGGTCGAAAAGAAAGGGGCACGCAAATATAAAACACCTTTTTTACAGTTAGCGAATGGATCACCGCAATTCCTCTCTCACGCCGGCACAGCACAAAACCCAGTACAGAACACAGCGCACAACACAGCGCGAGAAACCCCCGCGCATACCTCACCGAGGCGCGGGGAAAGGTGTACGGTAAAAGAGTCATATACGACGCGGCAACCGCCGCACCACCCCACAAGGAGAGCCCCATGATTGGTGTCTACGCCGGAGTATCCGTCAAGCCCGAGCACGTCGAAGAATTCCTCAAGACCATCGAACCGCTCGTGACCGCAAGCCGCCAGGACGAAGGCAACGTCAGCTACGACTTCGGTGCCGTCTCCGACACCGACTTCGCATTCATCGAGCGTTGGGAATCCCAGGAACTGCTCGAAAAGCACATGGGCACCGAACACTTCCAGAAGGCTGTCGCCGCATGGGAGCCGCTGCTCTCCTCCGAGCTGGACGTTCGCATCGTCAACTTCCGCTAAACGACGTTAAAGACCGAGGTGCCCGGCACCCCCTAAGTGAGGGGTGCCGGGCACCTTCGCATGTCAGTTATGGAGGCGAGAGCAGCTACTCGCAGCGCGCCTTCATTCTCGGTTTAGCAGCGCTCTCGGTTTAACGGCGTTCTACGCCAACCTCCATCGAATCAAGTGTGAAACCATTCGTCGCGCTCACGCAATGCACCTTACCGGTATTCACCGACTTGCAGGTGTAACCGTACGCAGTCACCACCTGACCGGTAGACAGGGCAACAATGCCCTCAGTATTCACCGGCTCCGGGGTGGCGGTCTGACCGACCAGGCTCACCTCGGGCGCCTGGCCCTGCACCATGTGCACGCGCTGCTGCGCCTTACCGGATGCGGCATCCCAGCCCTCCAGGGTCACGCCCACCATCGCCTGGCAGTCCACACCCGACGGGGTCACCGAGCACGCGACCTTAGAGTCCGGGCTGGTGAAACGCAGCGCCTCAACAGTCTTCGCAGAATCACCCTGACCGAAAGTGCCGCCACCGTACGCTTCAGCGAAAGTCAGCGTACCCGACAGCATGCGGGTCTGTGCCGGAATCAGCGCCAGGCGCGGCTTCTCAACGCTACCACCCTGCGTGAAGCAGGCACCCGTAATGTAGTCGCGGCCCTGCACCTTCGTAGCGCACTGGTACCACTCAACACTCGCCGCGCCGTCCTGGTTCTTGCGGCTGTTGAAGAGGCGCACCGCCTCCTGAGCCTTGGCACAATCCGAACCGTCATACACGTAAATACCGGCGGAACCACCCAGCAGGCTTGTCACACCGCAGCGGGTGCCCGCATCAATAGTGTTCGCAGAGCCACTCGCCGAGGCGTATGCCGCCTCGTACTCGGCGTCCGTGCTCGGCTCATCCGTGGGGGTCGCTACCGAGTCGTACGTTACCGGGGAATCCAGGCCGGCAGAGATCTGCACAGTATTCGGCTTCCAGGAGCCATCCGCCGCGGTGAACAGGGTCTTTGCATCAACGGGCGCAGAAGAAGTCGCCACCATCATCGGGGCGGTTTCAGAATCATCAGCCTGCGGCTGAGCAGAGCAAGAGCTCAAAGCGAGCGCACCGATACAGGCAAGAGCCGTCAGGGCACGACGAGTAAAAGCACGCTGTGCGCGTGCGGGCAGGGTAACCATGAATACGTCCTTGTGAGGGTTGCGAATTGCGTTGTGTTTGAGTGGTTGTGCTGAGTCGGTGAATCGGGTACCTAAATACCTTCTTACACCCTACTGCACCGCAACTGACAAGGCAATACGCCGCACCGGGTATCCCACGACGGTAAACAAATACGCGAACAAAGAACAGCGCCCCGCCCGCAGAAAAACCGCGGAACGGGGCGCCAGCCCATCAGGGCAAGATATTAAATTCTCACACGATACGTGAGGGGCTTATGCGTCCTCGGGCAGGATGCGCACGCCGCCCTTATCAGCCGAAGCAGCCAGCATGCCGTACACCTTCAGGGCGTTCGATACCTGACGCTCACGCGGCTTGGTCGGACGCCACGGTGTAGCGCCCTTCGCCTCGCGGCGAGCAGCAAGCTCCTCATCCGAAACGTTCACACGCAGGATGCGGTTGTTCACGTCAATCTCAATCTCGTCACCGGTCTGCACCAGGCCGATCGCGCCGCCAGCAGCCGCCTCCGGGGAGACGTGACCGATAGAAATACCCGAGGTACCACCGGAGAAACGACCGTCAGTAATCAGCGCACACTTCTTGCCAAGGCCCAGACCCTTCAGGTAGGAGGTCGGGTACAGCATTTCCTGCATGCCGGGGCCACCCTTCGGACCCTCGTACTGGATGACAACAATGTCGCCTTCCTTCACGTTCTTCGACAGAATCTCGTGCACAGCCTCGTCCTGCGACTCGACCACGAAGGCGCGGCCCTTGAAGTGGAACAGCTCCTCATCAATACCAGCAGACTTGATGATCGCGCCGTTCTGGGCAATGTTGCCGTACAGGACCGCCAGACCGCCGTCCTTGGTGTACGCGTGCTCCACGGCGCGGATGCAACCGTTCTCGGCGTCGGTCTCGTGGGATTCGTACTTGTTCGCGGTGGAGAACGCCTGAGTGGTGCGCACGCCGCCGGGAGCAGCGAGGAACAGTTCCTTCGCCTTCTCGCTCGCCTTGCCGCTGCGGATATCCCACTCGTCCAGCCACTCGTCCAGCGAGTCAGCGTGAACAGAATGAACGTTCTTGTGCAGCAGGCCGGCACGGTTCAACTCACCCAGCAGGGCAGGAATACCGCCGGCACGGTGCACGTGCTCAATGTGGTACTTAGTGGAGTTCGGGGCAACCTTCGCCAGGCAGGGAACCTGACGCGAAATACGGTCAATATCCTTCAGGGTGAAGTCAGCGCCCGCCTCGTGAGCAATCGCCAGGGTGTGCAGCACGGTGTTGGTCGAACCGCCCATCGCCACATCCAGCGCCATAGCGTTCTCGAACGCCTCCTTGGTCGCAATGGAGCGGGGCAGAACCGACTCGTCATCCTGCTCGTAGTAGCGCTTAGCCAGCTCCACGATGCGGCGGCCAGCGTCCAGGAACAGCTCCTTACGAGCCACCTGAGTAGCCAGGGTGGTGCCGTTACCGGGCAGCGCCAGGCCAATCGCCTCATTCAGGCAGTTCATGGAGTTTGCGGTGAACATACCCGCACACGAACCGCAGGTCGGGCAGGCGTTCTTCTCAACCTGAGCGAGCGCAGCGTCACTGACGCTGTCGTTAACAGCCATCACCATGGCATCAATGAGGTCGAGGCGGTGCTCAACAATACCCTCAATGCCCTCGCCGGACTCCATGGGGCCGCCAGAGACAAAGATGGTGGGGATGTTCAGGCGCATAGCCGCCAGAAGCATACCGGGGGTGATCTTGTCACAGTTAGAGATGCAGACCAGCGCGTCGGCACGGTGCGCGTTGACCATGTACTCGACCGAGTCTGCAATCAGATCGCGGGAAGGCAGCGAGTAGAGCATACCGTCGTGACCCATCGCGATACCGTCATCAACAGCGATGGTGTTAAATTCCTTGGCGACGCCGCCAGCCTCACGAATCGCGCCGGCGACCAGCTCACCCATGTCCTTCAGGTGCACGTGGCCGGGCACGAACTGGGTGAAGGAGTTCGCGATAGCAATAATGGGCTTGCCGAAGTCGTCATCGCCCATGCCGGTGGCACGCCACAGGGCGCGGGCACCAGCCATGTTACGGCCGTGAGTTGAAGTACGTGAACGCAGTTCTGGCATTGTTTTACCTTCCGTAGTGATGCAAGTACTGATTTTACGCGCGGCGTCCAACGCTCTTCAGCTCAGGGTCACTTTGGTTTCATGCATCGAAACGCGCACGAGCCTGCAACCGCCTATCGGTGGGAGGGTTGAGGCCACGGGGGTTGTGCCGGATCTGCGGCAGAATTGCCCCCTTTGGGGTAGACGGGGGACATCACCCCATTATGCCCCCTAATCTGGAATGAGCCCAGGTTCCGGGCGGCGATATTCAGTCGGCGAACGCACCGGGAGGCGGCGGGCCGCTGTGCCTGCCGCGTACGGGCCTCGCTGTGCATACGTAGCAGCACACGCAGCACCGGCGCGGTTCGTTTCCAACACACTGATTTATACACGCTTTTATACACGCTGAACCCTGCTTACGTTTCAGAAGGTTTCCATGACACAGGCACCCACCGCATCGCTCACCCTCACGCCGGCAACCAGCCCGGCAACCACCCCGGCAGGCGGCAAAGATTTCGCGTCCTCCGTAATCTACCAGGTATACCCAAAGTCCTTATACTCCGCGGCGGGTGGCGCCTACGGCGACCTGCGCGGCGTCATCGAGAAGGTGCCCTACATTGCTTCTCTGGGCGTGGACATGGTGTGGTTCAACCCGTTCTTCGCCTCCCCGCAGAACGACAATGGCTACGACATCTCCGACTACTACGCCATCAACCCCGACCTGGGCACCATGAAGGACGTCGAAGAGATGATTGCCGCCCTTGCCAAGCACGGTGTGGGCGTCATGTTCGACATGGTGCTCAATCATGTTTCGACCGAGCACGAGTGGTTCCAGCGTGCGCTCGCCGGTGAGCGCGAGTACTGGGATTACTTCTACATTCGCCCCGGCAAATACACCGAGGACGGTCAGCTGCGCGAACCGACCAACTGGGAGTCGAAGTTCGGCGGCTCCTGCTGGTCCCGCTTTGGCGAGTACACGGATGAGCACGGCACTCCCCTGTTCTACATGCACCTGTACGACCGCACCCAGGCGGACGTGAACTGGTACAACCCGACTGTGCGCGACGAGCTGTTTAAGGTCGTGAACTTCTGGTACGAGAAGGGCGTGCGCGGCTTCCGTTTCGACGTCATTAACGTCATCGGTAAGGGTGAAGAGCTATTCGACGCCCCCGAAGGCACCGTGGACAAGGCACAATACACCGACACCCCGATTGTGCATACTCGCATTCAGCAGCTGAACCGCGCCTCGTTCGGTCAGTATGATGACACCGTGACCGTGGGCGAAATGTCCTCGACCAGCATCGAAAACTGCGTGGGCTACTCCAACCCGGTAAACCACGAGCTAGACATGGTGTTCAGCTTCCACCACCTGAAGGTGGACTACGAGAACGGCGAGAAGTGGTCGAAGGTGCCGTTCCGTTTTGCCGAGTTGAAGCAAATCCTGAACGAGTGGGCGCTGGGTATGCAGGCCGGCGGCGGCTGGAACGCGCTGTTCTGGAATAACCACGACCAGCCGCGCGCGCTGAACCGTTTTGGTGACGTTGAGCGTTACCGTGCCGAGTCGGCGACCATGCTGGCGACCGTAATTCACCTGCTACGCGGCACCCCATACGTGTACCAGGGCGAGGAAATCGGCATGATTGACCCGGTCTACTCCTCGATCGAGCAGTATGTGGATGTGGAGGCGCACAACGCCTACGCAATGCTGCGTGAGCGCGGTCTGAGCGAGCAGCAGGCCCTGGAGATTGTGGCGTCGAAGGCTCGCGATAATTCGCGTGTGCCGATGCAGTGGACCGCGGATCCGGTGATTGCCGGGTTTGGTTCCACGTCGCCGTGGCTGGCTCCCGCCCCGGTTCGTGATGCGGCGACCGGTGCCGGTATTTCGGTGGAAGATGAGGAACGCGACGGCATGATTCTGCCCTACTACCGCAACCTGATTGCCCTGCGTAAGCAGTACCCGGTCATCTCTGCGGGTTCGTACGCGCCCTACGCGCTGGATCACGAGCGGGTGTTTGCGTACCTGCGTGAGCTGCCGGCTGAGGCTAGTGCTGAGAACGGTAGCCCGGCGCAGCGCCTGCTGGTGCTGACGAACTTCTACGGTGAGCCGACCGAGGTTGAGGTTCCGGCTGAATTCGTTCGTTCCGGTCGCGTGCTGGTGTGTAATTACAAGAATTCTACGGTCGATTCTGCCGTATCTGATTCGGCTGAGACGGTGACGCTGAGCTTGCGCCCCTATGAGGCTCTGGCGCTGCTGATTGAGGGCTAAAAGCTACTGTATGCCCCTCCCCTAACGTGTGGGATAAGGGCAATATAAACCGACCTGGCAATATTCTATTTCTAGAATATTCCCAGGTCGGTTTTGTTTATAGACATTCCTATAGAGGAATTTATGTGGAATATCAGGCAGATTTTTAGAAGCCGTGCTCGTTCAGCCAGGCAGCCGCCGCCTGCGCGGGCTCCTGCTTGGAGGTACCCGAAACGCGGTCGTTGAGAGTGCGCAAATCGGCGGTGGTGAGCTTCGCCGAGACACGGTTCAGAACCTCCGCCGCGGAGTCGGGAACTCGCGACGTATTGATAATGGGCAGCACCTGCTGAGCCAGAATCATGTTCTTCGGATCTTCCAGCACCACCAGCTTGTTCTGCTCAATTGCGGGGGTGGTCGAGTAGAGGTCAACCACCTGCACGGTGTCATCCAACAGTGCCTTGACGGTCAGCGCGCCGCCACCATCCGAGAGGGGCACAAACTCGGCGGGAACGCATCCGTACTTCTCTTTAAGGCCGGGGATGCCGTAGGCGCGCTCGGCAAACTCCGGGGCGGCGCCGAGCTTCAGATTCGTGCAGTGGGAGGCGAGGTCTTCAAGGCTTCGCAGACCGTATTTCTGGGCGGTCTGCGCGGTAACGACGAGCGAGTCCTTATCCTCCGCCGCGGAGGCGTTCAGGGCGCGAATTTCCGCTCCTGAGTCGCCCGCCTTAAGCGTGCCAAGGGCGGCGGGTAGCGCCCGCAGAATCTCCTGCGCAGTGCTAGCTGTAGCCTTCGGATTCAGGTAGAGCAGCAGGTTGCCGGAGTAGTCCGGGATAACGTCCACCGCACCGGAGGCGAGTGCCCCCAGGTACGCCTCGCGGGCGCCGATGCTCAGCTGGGTGCGGGCGTTGAATCCCGCCCGGGCGAGGGCTCCGGCGTAGATTTCGGCAAGGATTTGGGATTCGGCGAAGGCCGCTGAGCCGACGATGATTCCTTCGTGTTCGCCGCTGAAGACTTTGTCGCCGCTGAGCCCGCAGGCGCTAAGAATACCCGCCATGCCGAGTGCACCGGCGGCGGTGAGAGCAGTGCGACGAGATACGGTACGGCGCGAGAAGGTTTTAGGTGCCTGATTCATCGGGTTCATGCCTTCTTCCGGTTGATGGTGAGCCCCGCGGGGGTGAGAACACGCTGCGCAAGGCCCATGAGCGCGTCCACGGCGAAGGCGAGAAGCGCTACGAGCAGGGTTGCGACGAGCATGCGCGGGTAATCGCGCACGGCGAGCCCGTCGAAGAGGTACCTGCCGAGGGTTCCGCCGCTGAGGTAGGCGACGATGGTCGCGGTTGCGATGACTTGCACGAGTGCGGAGCGGAGCCCGCCGAGCATCATGTTGGCGGCGAGCGGGATTTCGAGGCGGGTCAGGATCTGCCATTCGGTGAGTCCCTGGGCGCGGGCTGCGTCCACGAGGTCTTCGGGTACTGCAGCGAGGCCTTCGAGGACTCCGGCGAGCAGGGGCGCTGCCGCAATAATAATGAGCACGATGAGGGAGGGCAGGGTCGAGACACCCAGCCAGAGTGCCAGGATGGTAAGCAGACCGAGCGCGGGTAGCGCGCGGGTGGCGGCTACGGCGCTCATGAGCAGGTTGCTACGGCCGCGGTTGGTGCCGTAACCCGGGCGGTGGTGCCCAGCCCAGAGACCGAGAGGCACGACGATGAGTGCCGCGCAGGCGGTGGCGAGGGCGGTGACGCTCAGGTGTTCGAGCAGGCGCACGAGGATTCCGCCGCTTCCCTGCCAGTTGGCGCCGTCCATGAGGTAGGCGAAGGTTCGTTCTATGACGTTCACGGGTTATGCCTTCCTTTCGGGACTGCGGCGGTTCGCAACCATAGCCGCTTGCCAGGGCGTAAGTGCCCTCGTCAGAAGGATAAGGAGCAGGTCAAGGACCAGTGCCAGCAGCAGGCTGAGGATTACGCCAGCCAGGATCTCCGAAGGGATATTGCGCGCGAGTCCGTCGGTGAAGAGCGTACCAAGCGAGGGCACACCGATGAGGGCACCCACGGACACCATCGCAATATTTGCCACGGTTGCCACGCGGATTCCCGCCATAATGACGGGCGTAGTGAGGGGCAGGTAGAGCTCCATCAGCGCCTGTCGGGGCGTGTATCCGAGGGCGCGTGCAGATTCGTGCACGCTATCGGGTACGGAGTCGAAGGCATCCACACCGGAGCGCACCATGAGCGAGAAGGAGTAGACGCTCAGGGCAACGAGCACGTTCAGCGGGGAAATAATGGAGGTTCCCAGAATGAGCGGCATGAGCACGAACAGCGCGATCGAGGGGATGGTGTACAGCAGTGAGGAGAGGTGCATGAGGGTTCGCGCACCGATGCGGCGTTCGGAACCGCGGTCACGGCGGCGGCTCGCGTAGTAGGCGACCGGCAGCGCGACGAGAGCACCAATCGCGACGGGCACGACGCCCTGGTAGAGGTGGCTGAGGGTCAGCTCGAGGATGCGCTGGCTATTGGTGGCAACCCATTCCCAGTGCATATCACTTACTGCGAAGGGTGATGCCACTAGGGACTGCGCGGCAAGAGGTGGTGCCGCGAGCACAATATTTTCTAGAAGACTCATTCGCTTTTCTCGCCTTCTACCGCACCATTCTGTGCTTCTCGGGAGGCGGCAAGTCGGCGTGCGCGCGCCTGGCGCACCGTCTGCTCATCCAGCAGACCGGCAACGGAGCGGCTCACGAAGGAACGCACAAAATCATCGGCGGGGCTGTAGAGAATCTCTTCGGGAGTACCGAACTGTGCGAGGCGGCCGCCCTCCGCGAAGACGGCGATTGTATCGCCGAGCAGAAGCGCCTCATCAATGTCGTGGGTGACGAACACGATCGTCTTGGCGAGTCGACCCTGTAGGCGCAGCAGCTCTTTCTGCAGGTCGGTACGCACCACCGGATCCACCGCGGAGAACGGCTCGTCCATCAGCAGGACGGGCGCATCGGCGGCGAGAGCACGCGCCACACCAACGCGCTGCACCTGACCGCCCGAAAGCTGGGAGGGGTAGCGCTTGGCGTACGAAGGATCCAGACCGACTACTTCGAGCAGTTCGAGGGCGCGCGCCTGCGCCTCCTTGCGGGAGGCGCCGAGCAGGCGCGGTACGGTGGCAATATTCTGCGCGACGGTGCGGTGCGGCATGAGCCCGCCCTGCTGCATTACGTAGCCAATGCCGCGGCGCAACTCGTAGGGGTTCTTCTCGTGCACGTTCACGCCGTCAATGGTGATGGTTCCGCTATTGGGCTCCACCATGCGGTTAATCATGCGTAGACTAGTGGTTTTACCGCAGCCGGAGGGGCCGACGAACACGGTAATCTGACCGGCGGGAATATGCAGGTTCAGGTTCTGCAGTACCGTGGTGGGTTCACCGGTTCGGCTCGGGTAGCTTTTGGTGATGTTCTCGAAGCGGATTCCGCCCGCCTGAGCACTATCGACAGCAGCATTTTTTGCCCAGGGAATCTGGGGTGAGCCCGGAATTTGGGGTGAGATTTCCGGAGGCTGAGCGCTGGGATTCTGAGCGGTCATGGGTGCGGCAATCCTTTCTACAGCCTGGTGTTACAGCCTGGTGTTACAGCCCGGTTTTATAACCCGGTGCATGCGCCGTGCCCGCAGAAATATTTGGGTCAGTTTTCTGCGGGAAGCTTTCTAGAGTGAGCGTGGCGTTGTTTTCTTATACAAAAGGCGGCATCTCAGGGTTTTATTCCCAAAATGCCGCCTTTTCGACGGTTTTGCAGTATCTGCAACCGCAAAGTTTTTTAAAAACAAAACCCGCCCCACTGTAGAAGCCTGGAGGCGGATTTCGTGGCTCCGACCGGCGTCGATCCGGTGACCTTACGATTTTCAGTCGTACGCTCTACCAACTGAGCTACAGAGCCTTGCGTATTTACTTTTAGATACGCAATGACCGCGTCTTCGGATGAATAATCATCTGAACTTACGCGGCCAGAGCGACCCCGACGGGACTTGAACCCGCGACCTCCGCCGTGACAGGGCGGCGCGCTAACCAACTGCGCTACGGGGCCTTGTTGGAATCAACAGAAGTAAATTCTATATCATCTAACTTGGCTTTGCAAATCGTGAGATTTGCAAGTACCCCCAACGGGATTTGAACCCGTGCTACCGCCGTGAAAGGGCGGCGTCCTAGGCCGCTAGACGATGGGGGCCTAGTCGATCGAACAGGTTCCGTTTTCTTCATCCCGTCGTTCGAACCTCCACTAGTCTATGACAGGTTTGCGGAGGCGCGCAAACCGTTTTGTTCGATTTTGCCCGATTTTGACCCCCATTTTCGACGATTTATAGCCTGGCACATATGTATTTAAGCTTGTCAATGAGGATTCAGAAAAACTTCAAAAAATTTTAAAATTTCTTCACAACACCCCATATCAGGGGCTTTTGGAGGGGTTTTAGCGACTTTTGGGCGCCTACAGAGGCCTCGAGGAAGCCCTATTTTTTGCTCTGATTTCTACAAATTTCCTTCAGAATCTTTCAAAATTTTGCTCCAAAGAGAGTCAAAGATCTTTGAACGACCCTTCACAAGAGTTCCGAAAATCCGTTTTCCGCTCCCCCACTCGCCTCACGGCAGTCCAAAAAATCTCCAAAAAATTTTCAGTACTTTCTGCAGCGCCTATATAAGGTGCACACGGAGGCGCTACCCGGAGTGCAAAAACGCAAGAGAGTGCACGGCGAATTCTGCAGTGAATCCTGCGGCAAATTCTGTGGTGAATCCTGCGATGGACTCCGTGGTGCATCTTCGGTGAATCTGGCGGCGCATCCCTTCAGCAAGACTCGTCTCAACCTTCAAGCGACCCACAAAATTCTGCCGCGCAAAGCAACTACAGGCCAGAATGCACGTAGATGCAAATATTCACTCTTGGGAATACAATAAACCGGCTTGTCAGACGCTTATTTTTCTCTCAGTGCAGATATCTACGCAATTATGACGACGCAGAAATATAAAGATTTGATAAACCTCTAGCGATTGACAAGGAGAGATGAAAGCCAGCTGAAAATACCCCCTGAAATAGCTTGAAGCCCCCTCTTTGAGCACCGTACTATAGAGGGCGTGAGGTCACTTCCGGACCTTGCACGGGGCCACTTCCGGAGCCCCAGACGTAAAGTCACCGCACATTACAGCACCGATAAACCGCATAGAGATCCAAAGGGGGATCCAGTGTCCGCAACGATGAATCGCCGCACGGCATTCCGTGCACTCGGCGTAGGCACCGCAACCATCGCTCTCGGCTGTGCAGCTGCACCCGCAGCGCAGGCACAGCAGATGGCGCACCCGCAGAAGGCAATGACTGCCGACCAGCAGCTCAAGCTGATTCTGCGCCGCCTAGAGCAGGTACCTGCCCGTTTGAAGTATGCGAAGCCTGGATCCTCCAACCGCGTTAATAGCGGCATTGAGAGCGCACTGGGCAACCTGACCACCGTCCAGGGCACTGACGCAGGCCGTCAGATTGCAAGCGCTAAGGCCGCTGTTCGTAAGTCTGATGGACGCGCCCACGCAGCGCTCTCCCCCGTTGGTGTTATTGCCTGCGTTGTCAGTATTGCAAAGTTTGTCATTCAGCTGGGCATCGCCATTTACAAGCTTATTAAGGCACTCGTTAACGCCTTCAAGCAGTGGAAGACCTTCAAGAACATCGTGAAGGCCGTCATTTCTGGTGAAGCCCGCAAGAAGCTGGGTACTGAAACTGAAACCGTACTCAAGGCCATTTTGGGCATTGAAGACGTCCTCAAAAAGTGTGCATAGTCTACACACCGTACGGCTATGCGCTTGTTTAGAGAGCTAATCTTGGTGTTTCTTTAGCTTTCTAGACCCCGTTAAGGGATGCGCCGCACGTGGAGTCACTGCATGGGCTCGTTGCGCGTCCGGGTAGCCGGAGGGTATGTCCTCGAGTGTCTTCGGCACCTACCCAGCCCACCCCGCATAACCTCATGGTGCGGGGTGGGTTTTCTTTAACCTCTCTTTCGGGCGAGCGCTTCTCGAGCTTCCTCCCCGTGGCTCCCCTGTTTCCTGCCGCCCCCGCCTCCTTATGTATAGACAAAAATCGACCCCGCACCGGCTCACGGTACGGGGTCGATTTCTATGTTCTACGTGCTAGAAGATTACTCGCCGCGGGAGATGTTAATCATCTCGTCGCGGTCCACAACCTTCACGCGGGCGCGAGGCTCACCGGCAGCATCCTTGGATGCTGCGCCCAGTGCCTTCTCGTGGTCGTCCAGGCGGTGCCAGCCTTCCCAGGTGGTGTACTTGATGCCCTTGGAGTCCAGGTAGGCGCTGAATGCCTCTGCCTCCGGCTCGGGTGCGGTGTAGAGGTTCTCGCGGTCCTCGAGCAGGTGGGTGATGGTCTCGAGCGCGTCAGACTTGGTGGAGCCGATCAGGCCGACGGGGCCGCGCTTAATCCAACCGGATGCGTACAGGCCGGGAACGACCTCGCCGTTCTCGTCCACGACGCGACCCTCAACGTTGGTGATGACGCCGCGCTTGTCGTCGTAACCGATTTCGGGCAGTTCGGAACCAAAGTAGCCGATCGCGCGGTAGACAGCCTGTACGGGGTAGTCCACGTACTCGCCGGTGCCGATGATGCCGCCGTTGCCGTCGAGCTTGTTGCGCTCCATGCGCAGGCCCACGACCTTGCCGTCTTCGCCGAGGATCTCGTGCGGGGACTGCAGGAAGTGCAGGTGCAGGCGGCGGGATGCGGTCTGCTCCTTAGTCTTCTGGTCTTCCAGCCAGCCGCGCAGGGTCTTCATCATGACCTTGGTCTGTGCGTTCTTCTCCATTGCTTCTTCGGAAGCAGCGTCGAACTGGAAGTCCTCTTCATACAGGACGATGTCCACGTCGCGGGAGTGTGCGAGTTCGCGCAGCTCGAGCGGGGTGAACTTCATCTGTGCGGGGCCGCGGCGACCGAAGACGTGCACGTCGGTCACGGGAGAAGCCTTCAGGCCCTGGTAGACGTTGTCGGGGATTTCGGTGACGAGCAGGTCGTCAGCATGCTTGGAGAGGATGCGGGAGACGTCCAGGGCGACGTTGCCGTTACCGAGCACTGCAACCTGCTCAGCTTCGAGCGGCCAGGTGCGGGGGTAGTCGGGGTGGCCGTCGTACCAGGAGACGAAGTCTGCTGCGCCGTAGGAGCCGTCCAGGTCGATGCCCTTAATGTTCAGGGGTGCATCAAAAATCGCGCCGGTTGCGAAGATGATGGCGTCGTAGTGTTCGCGCAGGTCGGCGAGGGTCAGGTCCTTGCCGTATTCGACGTTGCCGAAGAAACGGATGTCGCCGCGGTCCAAGACCTTGTGCAGCGCGGTGATGATGCCCTTGATACGGGGGTGATCCGGTGCCACACCGTAGCGGATCAGGCCGAAGGGGGCGGGGTAGCGGTCGAAGATGTCGATGGCGACCTCGACGGCGCCGGTGCGGACCTCTTCAGACTTGGTGAGGATGTCGGCGGTGTAAATACCGGCGGGACCTGCACCAATAACGGCGACGCGCAGGGGGCGTGCTGCTTCAGACACGAAAATCTTCCTTTCGAAGTTCACCGTCCGGCGCCCGGTGCGGCGCGAACAGGCGGTGAGCTTAGTGTTCACTTCCTGCCTATTTTACCGGGGATTGACGGGTGTTCGGGGGCTTATATGTCGTCGCCCACTAAATAGGACAATTTTCTGTCACCTAATCCGGGCGGGGTCACCTAATCCGGGGAGGTGCGGCACGGTCGGTTCCGGAACCCTGCGCACGCGGCGGGCGTAAAAACTGCCCCACCCTCCGAGGTGCAGGAGGGCGGGGCAGGGTAACGAAGACTAGAAAGCAGGGACTAGGAGGCGGGTACCGCCTCGAAGGTGACGACCAGTTCGTCACGCTCACCGAAGCGGACCAGGTGGCGGTCCAGCACATCCGCCAGACCAGCAGCCAACTCGTCGCTTTCGGCGCGCACCTCCATGATGAGGGCACCGTCGATTTCGCGCAGGTCACCGTAGCCGCGGAAAATACCGTCGCGGTTGAAGGTGAGGCGCAGACCGTCGGGCAGTTCTGCGGTGCCGAGCTTGCGACCCATGTGCGAGCCGAGCTGCTTAATGTATCGGGCGGGGCGGTCGGTTGCTACGACGGCGCGCTGGCGTACCGGCAGGGATTCTGCGGCGGGATAGTTCTCAGCGGTGTTTTCTTGGGAAGTTTCAGTCACGGTGGGTTCCTTCTTATCTATGCCGAATTCTCATCTATGCCGAAAAAGGCTCACCACACGGAACCTGGCATCCGGCGACGCATGTTTCACCTCGAATATAGCAGGAACTTAGGGTTCACTAACCTAATAAACTATTATTGTTCGCGCAGAGGCGAGAGATAGTTACCGCTATTACGCCTCCCACAAAAAATCTCTGAACGAAAGCTGGGAATTTCCTGGATTAACGCTTAGAGAAACTTTAACCGTAGAATATTTCGGTACAACAGTGTCACCTCCCCAACACACCGGGAAGTGGCACTTTTTTATGCGGGCTCGGAACCCCGAGTCACGCCCCGACTATGAGTATCTACGGATTTTCACGAATGTCTTCTGAGAACACCGCGGCTCCCCAGACCCCCAAGGCAGAAGCCAAGGGCGCACTGGACCGTTACTTCAAAATCACTGAGCGAGGCTCCACCATCGCCGCAGAATTCCGCGGCGGCCTCGCCACCTTCTTCGCGATGAGCTACATCGTCGTGCTGAACCCCCTCATCATCGGCCTCGGCAAGGACGCATCCGGCAACGCCCTCGGCGTACCGCAGGTCGCAGCAATGACCGCACTGGTCGCAGGCGTCATGACCATCCTCATGGGCGTCGTCGCCAAGCAGCCCTTCGCCATGGCGGCAGGCCTCGGCGTGAACGCGCTACTGGCAACCACCATCGCCTCCACCCCCGGCCTGACTTGGCCAGCCATCATGGGCCTGGTCGTATGGGCTGGTGTGCTGATGACCATCCTCGTGCTGACCGGCTTCCGCACCGCAGTGTTCAACGCGGTCCCCGAATCGCTCAAGGTCGCAATCGTCGTCGGTATCGGCTTCTTCATTGCCTTCATCGGCCTCGTCAACGCAGGTATCATCCGCCGTATGCCCGACGCAGCAGGCACCACCGTGCCCGTCTCCTTCGGCGTGAGCGGCCACCTGCTCGGCTGGCCCACCCTCGTCTTCCTCTTCGGCCTGTTCCTCACCATTGCGCTGTTCATCCGCAACGTGAAGGGTGCAATCCTCTACGGCGTGCTCGCCTCCACCGCCCTCTCCATCATCCTGGAGAAGGTCGTGCCCTCCGGCAGCTCGCTTCAGTCCCCGACCGGCTGGTCCCTGAACGTCCCCGTCTGGGACTCCAACACCAGCAAGCTGCCCAACTTCTCCCTGTTCGGTGCCGCTGACCTGTTCGGTGCCTTCGGCACCCTCGGGGGCATGGCTGCAGTTCTGCTGATCTTCACCATCCTCATCTCCGCGTTCTTCGACGCAATGGGCACCTCCGTCGGTCTGGCGACCGAAGCAGGCACCATCAAGGATGGTCAGATCGAGAACGTCGACAAGGTCCTGCTCGTGGACGCCCTCGGCTCCGTAGTCGGCGGTGGCACTTCCTCCTCCTCCAGCCAGATTTTCGTGGAGTCCGCAACCGGTATCGGCGCGGGCGCACGCACCGGCTTCGCGAACGTCGTCACCGGCGCACTGTTCCTCGTCGCAATCTTCCTGTCCCCGCTGGTCACCATCGTGCCCTTCGAAGCTGTTGCACCCGCAATGGTGTTCGTTGGCTTCCTGATGATCCGCCAGGCAGTGAACATCGACTGGAACGACTGGGGTCTGGGTATCCCCGCGTTCATGACCATCATCTTCATGCCCCTGTCCTACTCCATCGCGGACGGTATCGGCGCAGGCTTCCTGTCCTACGTCTTCATCCGCCTGGTGCAGGGTCGCGGCAAGGACGTGCACTGGCTCATGTACGTGGTTTCCGCAGTGTTCCTCATCTTCTTCGCTAACGGCCTGATTACCGGCTGGATGCACTAAATACATCGGGTGCCGAACCCTCCACACGTGGAGGCGCAGGCACCAGCTGGGCGGGGTATCGGCACCTTTGGAGTGCCGGTACCCCGCCCTGCGCTATTCTTCCCTCTACCCCAACTACCCAATTCTGGTTGCAGGGGCCGGGGAAACACCACATCACCGACTGAACCGCCGCACACAACGCGTTTCAATGGCACAAGTTAGGAGGCGGCGCCTACAATGGTTGAACCATTGTGGCGCCCGGTTATGAGCCTAGCCCGCGAGCTTTACCTGCGAAACCGGCGGCGCAACAGTACACACCGAACAACATCAACGGATCCTCACATGTCTGAACCCCAGAAGGCGGTAGCGCCCACCAGCGCACTCGACCGCTACTTCAAGATTTCCGAACGCGGCTCCTCCATCGCCGCAGAATTCCGCGGCGGCCTCGCCGCGTTCTTCGCCATGAGCTACATCGTGGTGCTGAACCCCCTCGTCATCGGCCTCGGCAAGGACGCATCCGAACGCACCCTCGGTATCGCACCCGTCGCGGCTGTGACCGCGCTGGTTGCCGGCGTGATGACCATCCTCATGGGTGTTATCGCCAAGCAGCCCTTCGCCATGGCGGCTGGCCTGGGCGTGAACGCGCTGCTCGCCTCCACCATTGCCACCACCCCGAACCTGACCTGGGCAGACATCATGGGTCTGGTCGTTCTTGCCGGTCTGATCATGACCGTTCTGGTGCTGACCGGCTTCCGCACCGCGGTGTTTGAAGCGGTCCCCGAGTCGCTCAAGACCGCGATTGTGGTCGGTATCGGCTTCTTCATTTCCTTTATCGGTCTGGTCGACTCCGGCATTATCCGCCGCATGCCTGACGCAGCTGGCACCACCGTTCCGGTGAGCCTCGGCGCGGGCGGTCACCTGCTCGGCTGGCCCACCCTCGTCTTCCTCTTCGGCCTGTTCTTCACCATCGCCCTGTTCATCCGTAACGTGAAGGGCGCAATCCTGTGGGGCGTGCTCGCCTCCACCGCACTGTCCCTAATTCTGGAGGCGGTTGTCCCCTCCGGTTCCGTGAAGGAGTCGGCAACCGGCTGGTCCCTGAACGTGCCTTCCCTTGCGGACATGAAGTTCACCACCCCGAACTTCTCCCTCATCGGTTCCGCTGACCTGTTCGGTGCATTCACCCACATCGGTCCGCTGGCTGCGTCGCTGCTGGTGTTCACCATTCTGCTGTCCGTGTTCTTCGACGCGATGGGCGTTTCGGTGGGTCTTGCCGCCGAGGCTGGCACCATGAAGGACGGCAAGGTTGAGGACATCGACAAGGTCCTGCTCGTGGACGCTTTCGGTTCCGTTGTTGGTGGTGGCGCGTCCGGTTCGGCGAACCAGATTTTCGTGGAGTCCGCTACCGGTATTGGTGCGGGTGCACGCACCGGCTTTGCGAACATTGTGACCGGTGTGCTGTTCCTGCTGGCGATTTTCATTTCGCCCCTGGTCACCATCGTTCCCTTCGAGGCGGTTGCCCCCGCACTGGTTGTGGTCGGCTTCCTGATGATTCGCCAGGCCGTGAATATTGACTGGACTGACTGGGGTCTGGGCATCCCGGCGTTCCTGACCATTATTTTCATGCCGCTGTCGTACTCGATTGCGAACGGTATTGGCGCCGGTTTCGTGTCCTACACCTTCATTCGCCTGGTGCAGGGCCGCGGCAAGGATGTGCACTGGCTGATGTACCTGGTCTCCGCGGTGTTCGTGATTTACTTCGGTATGGGCATCATTAACGGCTGGACTAGCTAAGTCCAACGGTCTACATATCTACTGAGGGCAGGTTCCTGAGGTAGCTGAGAACGTAAGTTTTCAAGCTTCCGAAGGGCCTGCCTTTTGTGTATCTGGCTCACTCTTACACGTTCCTTATCGCACCTGGGCGCGAGAAAAAATCATGGCAGAATCATTCCGTTTTCGGTATGATTCTGCCATGATGTCCGTTCAAGAGTATGCTCAAGAAGCTAAGGTTTCAGAGCGAAGCGTACGCGCCCGCCTAGAACGCGGAATGCTCCAAGGGCGTAAGTTGGGAAGCCGCTGGATTGTCGATGCCATTCCCGCAGCACACCACAGTAATGCTGGTCGCCCTATTTCCTTCGATGCATTCAACGCTTTGGCGCGTTACTGCGATGGGCAGTTGTCTGTTCTATCTGCTGAGGAACGCCGCAGGGCAAAAGAACGTGCCTCAGCGATTCAGATACAAGGGCCTGCATCTGTTGAGCGGTACCGAGCTCGCCGCGGTCTGAAAGTGCATCATCTGCAGGCTCCTCCCGCTGAAATTCCTGCAATTTTGGAAGACCCTGCATTGTCGCTTACCGGCATTAGTAGCGATATTTCGCAGGTGTACGGCTCAATGGTTGATGCATATATCTCGCATCAGGATTTAGAGAACATTATTTTTCTGTACAATCTGGTTCCGGCGTCCGCAGGTTCAGCGAATGTTATCTTGCGTGAATGCGATGAGCCGCCCCATATTCTGCCCCTGCATGTGGCGGTAGATCTTCTAGATTTGGGGGATCCGCGAAGTTCTGCTGAGGCAGAGCGCATTCTTCAAAATTCTGTTTTCAAGAAAGCGTCTTAGTCATGACCGCATCCCCTATTTTGATTCCTGCTATTGGGGCAGAGCGTGCCTCTTGGCTTGGTCTGGCTGATATTTCAGATTGACTTTGAAAATCTTCTAAAAGACAGAAGCTAACTAAAACAAGAAATGGCAGAATCATTCCGGTTTCGGAATGATTCTGCCATTTCTTTTATGCCTGCCCTCTACACGTACGAGAGGCAGGGAAAGTTACGGGATCTAGCGGACGTCGCCGTCCACGTAGAACCAGGCGCCGCCCACCTTCTCAAAGCGCGACAGCTCATGCATGCTGCCCTTCACCCGCTCCTCCGCAGGGGTGCCCGGCACCGACCGGTAATACGCAACGAACTCCACCGTACCGGAGGCGTCAAAGGGGCCACCCGAAGCACCCAGAATATCCAGGCGGTACCAGCGGATACCATCCTCCAGCTCCAAGGCGGCCGGGCGGGTACTCGGATGCCAGCTCGCCAGCAGGTACGCCGCATCCCCTGTCGCAAAGGCGGTAAAACGCGAGCGCATCAGCTGCTCCGGCGCGGGAGCGGTCAGCGCACCGGAGGCGGCAAACTCGCCCAGGAACCTGCCGCAGCAGGCGCCGTACACCTCGCCACTCGAGCAGGGGCAGCGGTCGTCATGATTCAGTTCAGTCATGCCAACCAGTATAGGGAACGCGACGCACCAAGGAAGCCCCGCGTCAAGAAAGCACAGCGGCAAGAAGGCACAGCGCAGAGAAACGCCCGCTCCGCCGGGGACACTGTCCTCAGCAGAACGGGCGTTCTTGTTTTCAATCGTTAAGTTTGAGCGAACCTACACGGTACGCTTCAGCGGCAACTCTTATTCAGCGATTGCGCGAGCCGGGGTGTCAGCAGCCGAAGGCTTGCCCACGTATGCGCCGCGGTACTTAGCGGCCGGGTGGGAGTCAGCGACCTTGGTGTGGCCCTTGCCGAAGATGTTCTCACGCAGGGTGTTGCCCTCGTACTCGGTGCGGTAGCGGCCGCGCTTCTGCAGCTCGGGAACAACGTACTCGATGAAGTCCTCGAAGGAACCCGGGGAGACGTGGTACGCCAGGTTGATGCCGTCCAGGCCACCCTCGTCGATCCAACGCTCCAGCTCGTCAGCAACCTGAACCGGGTCACCAACAATGACCTCGCCCATGCCGCCGAGGGTGGTGTGCTCAGCGATGTCCTTGCGGGTCCACTTCTTGTCTTTCGCCTGCAGGGTGAAGGGGGTCAGGAAGGACTGAATCGACTCGGTCTGCACGTAGTTCAGAACCTCGTCCTCGTCGAACTGGGACAGGTCAACACCGGACCAGCCGCCGACAATAGCCTGTGCAGAGTCGAGGTTCACGTACTTCTTGTAATCCTCGTACTTTGCCTTTGCCTTCTCTTCGGTCTCATCCACGATGACCGAGAGCATTGCCAGGATCTTCACGTCGTCGCGGCTACGGCCCTGCTCCTCGACAGCGGCGCGAATACGGTCGGTCACAACGCGGGTCAGGTCCGGGCGCAGGGCGCTGATGAACACAGCCTCAGCGTGCTTACCGGAGAACTTCTGGCCGCGGCTGGATGCACCAGCCTGGAAGATCACGGGGGTGCGCTGCGGGCTCGGCTCGGTCAGGGAGATGCCGGGCACGGAGAAGTACTTGCCCTTGTGGCCAATCGGGTGAACCTTGGAGGGGTCAGCGTAGATGCCGCGCTCGCGGTCCTTGATGACTGCGCCGTCTTCCCAGGAGCCTTCCCACAGCTTGTAGCAGACGTCCAGGAACTCGTCGGCGATCTCGTAACGCTCGTCGTGCGGGATCTGGGTGGGCAGGCCCTGGTTCTCAGCAGCCGAAGGCAGGTAAGAAGTCACCACGTTGAAGCCGACGCGGCCCTCAGTGAGGTGGTCGAGGGAGGCGTAGCGGCGAGCCAGGGTGTAGGGCTGCTCGAAAGTAGCGGCAGCAGTCACGCCGAAGCCGAGGTGCTCGGTCACTGCAGCCATTGCAGAAATCTGGGTTGCGGGGTCATTCACGGGAACCTGAGCGGCACCCTCGATGGCGGGAGCGGCAGAGTTCTTGTACACGTCGTAGATGCCAACAACGTCAGCGATGAACACGGCGTCAAACAGGCCGCGCTCAAGGGTCTTAGCCAGGTCAGTCCAGTACTTGATGGTGTTGTACTCGGTTGCGCGGGAACGCGGGTGGCGCCAGAGGTCGAAGCTCTGGTGACCAATGCAGGTCATCTCGAATGCGTTAACTACGATGCGCTTCTTCTGCTCAGCCATCGATTTTCCTTTCGCGAATGATCGGGTTAGTGCCCTGCACCCCGCGCGCCGCCTCCTTCTTGCCTTCTGCGTTCGGTGGTGGCCTTCGTGCAGGTGGCGCGTTCGCGCCGTACTTGCCTCTTTCCGTTGAGGCCAGATCATCATCTGGGGCACCCCGCTACGGGAGAGGGTTGCCGCCCGGCTAGCCAGAGCTTAGCGCCGGGACTCATGATCTCGTGGTTTGAGTGTACGGGGCGCGCGGGAGGGAGGTCACGTTTGTGACGAAAAAATCTTTTTGTGACGCGGAACCGAAATATTTCGTGATAAATGCGAAATATACGGTCATAGAAATTCATACGCGCCCGTCGGGTTGATTGAGGCGTGGCACAGCCCATAGGGTGAGTAGAGCAAACCATCCAGAGCGACCGAGAGACCTGGCTCCACGACGTCGCAGCAACCGACACGGATTCTTCCGCCCCCGGTGCTAACGCCAGGAACGATGGAAGTGACATGACACTCAACAGTGCAGTAACTGACGTACCCACCAGTGAAAAGAACGGCCGCCGTGCCGTATCCACCGCCGCCGTCCCCTTGAGCTTTGAAGACGTCGGACAGTCTTTCCCCGTGCCCGGCGGAACCCACGAAGTTCTTCGCGGAGTCTCCTTCACCGCAGCCCCCGGCGAGATTATCTCCGTCATCGGATCCTCCGGATGCGGCAAATCCACCCTCCTGCGTGCAGCAGCAGGCCTGAACCGCATCACCGCAGGTACCGTGCGTATCGGCGAGAAGGCAGTGACCGGCCTCGACCCCCGCGTAGCTATCGGTTTCCAGGAACCGCGCCTGCTCCCCTGGCGCACCGTCGCCGACAACGTGGCGCTCGGACTGCCGCAGGGCACCAAAAAATCTGAAGGTGCAGCATCCGTAGCGCGCCTGCTCGACCTAGTCGGCCTGGGTGAATACGCAACCCACCGTCCCAAGGAAATTTCAGGCGGTATGGCTCAGCGCGTGTCCCTGGCGCGAGCGCTCGCACGCAACCCCGGCGTGTTGCTGCTCGACGAGCCCTTCGGTGCTCTGGACGCGCTGACCCGCATCAACATGCAGGATTTGCTGTTGGACGTGCACCGTCAAGACCCGACCACGATTCTGCTGGTCACCCACGATGTGGAAGAGGCGCTGTACCTCTCTGACCGGGTGATTGTCCTCGGTAAGGACACCCCGGAGGCGCCCGCCACCATCCAGCGCATTGTGACCGTTGACCGTTCTCACCCGCGTGACCGCGCCGATGCAGAGATCACGGCGCTGCGTAGCGAACTGTTGGCTGAGCTCGGCGTGGAAGATAACGCCTAAAGCCGCCACGAAACGCATTTCTCACACATCACATCATCATCTTCAGAAGCGAAAAGATTTCATCATGACTTACTCCCCGTCTCGCCGTACCGCCCTCAAGTCCCTTGCCGCAGCCGCCGCTTTTGCTACTCTGCTCAGCGCCTGCGCCGGTGAAGGTTCCGGTTCCGCTAACGCCTCCGGTGCTGCCGGTGGTGGCGGCCAGAACACCGTGACCATTGACTACGCGACCTACAACCCGCTGTCCCTGATTATCCGCAAGAAGGGTTGGCTTGAGACCGCCCTCGCCGCCGAGGGTAAGAAGGTTGAGTGGGTCAAGTCGGCCGGCTCGAACAAGGCGAATGAGGCGCTGCGTAGCGGCAATATTGATGTCGGCTCGACCGCCGGTTCGGCGGCGCTGCTGGCACGCGCTAATGGCTCCCCCATCAAGGTCATTAGCCTCTACTCGCAGCCGGAATGGTCGGCACTGGTGACCCGCAAGGATTCGGGCATCACTAAGGTTGCGGACCTGAAGGGTAAGACCGTTGCCGTGACCAAGGGTACCGACCCGTACTTCCTGCTGCTGCAGGCACTCAAGCAGGAGGGTATTTCCGCTTCGGACCTGACCATTCAGAACCTGCAGCACGCCGACGGCCGCACCGCCCTGGATAACGGTCAGGTCAACGCGTGGAGTGGCCTGGACCCGATCATGGCTGCTGCCGAGGTGGAAAGCGGCGACGTGCTCTTCTACCGCAACCTGAACTTCAACACCTACGGATTCCTGAACGCGACCGAGAAGTTCATTCAGTCCAACCCGACCGCCGCACAGACCATCGTGGACGTGTACGAGTACGCTCGCGCCTGGGCTAAGAAGAACCCCGAAGAGGCTGTGAAGATTGTCGAGGAGGAGTCCGGCATTAAGCACGAGACCGCCCAGGTCGTCATGGAGCGCACCCACCTGGATATCGACCCGGTTCCGGGCGCTAAGCAGGTTGAGGTTCTCAAGGGTGTCGGCCCGATTCTGGTGGAGTCCGGCGACGTTCCCTCCCAGTCCGACGTGGACAAGGCACTGAACAGCATTGTGGACGACCAGTTCGCAAAGAAGGCTGACAGCGCAGCCGTTGAGAAGATCGCAAAGGTGGTTGAGAAGTAATGACCGCCGCAACGATTACCGCCGCCTCCAGCACTCGCGCTGAGCGTTCTGAGAAGCGTGTCTCTTCCGTGAAGCTGCCGTCGAACCCGTTCGCCGGTAAGCAGTACCTGGGTCTGATTCTTCCCCTGGCGTTGATTGCCCTCTGGTACATCCTGAGCACCAACGGCGTGTTCACCCAGGTTCAGTTGCCCTCCCCCGACCGTGTGGTCAATGCCGGTATTGAGCTGGCGCAGCGCGGCGAGTTGGGCCGCCACGTGGCGATTTCTACTCAGCGTGTGCTGATTGGTTTCGGTATTGGTGCCGTACTCGGCCTGGTGCTGGGTGCGCTGATTGGCTTGTCTGCACCGGTGCGTCTGATTGCCGCACCGACCATTGGTGCGCTGCGTGCCGTGCCCTCCCTGGCGTGGGTTCCGCTGCTTCTGCTGTGGATTGGTATTGGTGAGAATTCCAAGGTGACCCTGGTTGCTATTGGTGCGTTCTTCCCGGTGTACACCACGGTTTCTGCGGCTCTGGCGCACGTTGACCCGAAGCTCGTGGAGGCGGCACGCGCCTTCGGCCTGAAGGGTCTGCGTCTGTTCACCACGGTTCAGCTTCCCGCGGTTCTGCCGTCGGTGGTTTCGGGTCTGCGTCTGGCGCTGGCTCAGGCGTGGCTGTTCCTGGTCGCCGCTGAGCTGCTGGGTGCATCCATGGGTCTGGGTTACCTGCTGACCGACTCGCAGAACAACGGCCGTACCGACCGCCTGCTGCTGGCTATTGTGGCGCTGGCGGTGCTCGGTAAGATTACCGACGCGCTGGTGGGCGTGTTCGAGCGCTGGGTGAAGGCGAAGTACCCCAGCAACTAACGCCACCAGCAATTAGCACCACAGCTAAACGCAACACTCAGCACGCGCTGAGTTTTAGGAGAGATGTCCGCCGCGTGGCTGCTCCCCGAAGGTGAGCTAATCATCGCTACGCGCCGGAGAAAGAAGTCGGCGGGGAAACCTGTCGCCTACTGAATGATGATGATGAATCCCGCCCCGCGCCCCACAGCAGTGAGCGCGGGGCGGGGTCTTTAAATATGTCGTTATATTACGAACTGGTACTCACCATTCCGAATATGACGGTCCCCTTTGCGTCCGAGCCCGGAGCGCGCTTTACTAAGAAGGCAAACCATCCAGAGCGACCGAGAGACCTGGCTCAACGACGTCGCAGCAACCCCCTCGCCAACGCACACACAGACCCCACGGTCACACAGACAGCGGCGCGGCGAGCAAGGGTGCTAATGCCAGCAACCGATGGGAGAAAAATGGGACTGCCCACCCCCTACTCGTTCACCGACCCGCTGAACCCCACCCCGAACCCCGCCCTCGAATCTGACGAGGCACGCGTCGCGTTCTGGGAGAAGCAGGCGCAGCGCCTCACCTGGGCTGAGCCCTGGCACACCGCGCACCGCTTCGAGAAGCCGAAGTCCCTCGGCTTCGATGAGGAAGGCATCGAACAGTTCACGATCCCCGAAATTAAGTGGTTCGAGGGCGGTAAGCTGAACGTCGCCTACAACTGCGTGGACCGCCACGTGGAGGCGGGCCGCGGCGACAAGGTCGCCCTCTACTTTGAAGGTGAACCCGGCGACCGCGAAGCCATCACCTACGCCGAGCTGCAGCGCCGCATCGCGAAGGCAGCGAACGGCCTGCTGTCCCTGGGCGTGCGTAAGGGTGACCGCGTAGTCATCTACCTGCCCGTCATCCCCGAAACCATTATTTTCACCCTCGCCTGCGCGCGTATTGGCGCGATCCACTCCCTCGTCTTCGGTGGTTTCTCCGCTGAGGCGCTGAAGTTCCGTGTGGAAGACACCGGCGCGAAGGTTCTCATCACCACCGACGGCCAGAACCGCCGCGGCAAGGTCGTTCCCGTGAAGGTGAACGCCGACGAAGCTTGCTCCGGTGAGAACAACATTGAGCACGTTATCGTGGTGGACCGCACCAGCGCCTCCGACCCCGTAGCGCACGCTGAGGTTCCCTGGACCGAGGGTCGCGACGTCTGGTACCACGACCTGGTCGACGATCAGCCGGACACCCACGCCTACGAACTGCACGACGCAGAAGACCCGCTGTTCATCATTTACACCTCCGGCACCACCGGTAAGCCCAAGGGCCTGGTGCACACCATGGCTGGATACCTGGTGCAGACCGCGTACACTCACGCGCTGCTGTACGATCTGCTGCCGGATTACGTGGACGAGAACGGCGTGCTACGCCCCGACGAGCTGTCCGCCGTCAACGACCCCGAGAAGGTAGAGTCCACCGTTCACTGGTGCACCGCCGACCTCGCCTGGGTGACCGCGCACACCTACGAAATTTATGGTCCGCTGGTTAACGGCGTGTCCGAGGTGATTTACGAGGGTACCCCGAACACCCCGCACTACGGCCGTCACTTTGAGGTTATTGAGCGCTACGGCGTGACCAACTACTACACCGCACCGACCCTGATTCGTTCCCTCATGGGTGCGTTCCCGAACGGCCCGGAGCCCGGCAAGTACGACTTCTCGACTGTGCGCCTGCTCGGTTCGGTGGGCGAATCCATCAACCCGGAGGCGTGGCGCTGGCTGCGTCAGCACGTGGGCGGCGGTACTGCGGCGTTCATCGACACCTGGTGGCAGTCGGAGACCGGTTCGACCGTGTGCTCCCCGCGCCCGCACGACCCCGCATTCGCACCCGAGGGCACCTACCCGGAGGGCACCCCGCACTGCACTCCCCTGCCCGGTTGCGCTACCCGCGCCGTTCCCGGCGTGTCCACCCGCGTGGTGGATGAGCACGGCGACCCGGTCGAACCCGGCAAGCAGGGCTTCATCGTGGTCGATAAGATTGGCCCGTCGATGGCTCGTACCGTGTGGCAGAACCCGCAGCGTTACCTGGATTCCTACTGGCGTCACTACGGCGAGCGCGGCTGGTTCCTCGCTGGCGACGGCGCGAAGGAAGACGAAGAGGGTAACGTGTACATCCTCGGCCGTATTGATGACGTGATTAACATTTCGGGTCACCGCCTGTCCACGATTGAGATTGAGTCGGCTCTGGTGACTCACCCGGCTGTGGTTGAGGCTGGTGTCTGCCCCGTGGAGGATGAGCTGACCGGTCACCAGGCGGTCGCCTACGTGACGCTCACCGATGAGGGTAAGGACCTGACTGAGGATGAGCTGAAGGCGGCGCTGACCGCGCACGTGCGTGAGCACATTGGCCCGATTGCTAAGCCGAAGGACGTTGTGGCGGTTGCCGATATCCCGAAGACCCGTTCGGGTAAGATTACTCGCCGTCTGCTCGGTGAGCTGTACCAGGGCCGCTCGTTGGGCGATGTTTCTTCGCTGCAGAATGAGGAGGCACTGGGCCACATTGCGCAGGTGCTGGTGGATACCGGCCGCGTGAGCGAGGCTGTCTAGGCTCTGCTGCTGAGCTGAGCGCTGCGCTGAAAGCTGCGCTGAAAGCTGCGCTGAGCTAAAATCTACATAGAGTAAAGGTGCGGATACCGAATGCTGATTCGGTATCCGCACCTTTTGCTATGCCATTTTACTAAGCTGACAGGGCTTTTTGTTGGCGTTGCACCGTCCAGTCAGCCTACTTGATCAGGCCCAGCGAACGAGCGTGTTCGGCGGTAATGCCGCTCGGCTCAATGTGCTCGGGGCCCTTGTCCTTCTCGGGGTGCTCGGTCGCCTGGAAGCGGATCATCTTCACATCGCTTGCCGCGCCCAGGTTCGTGATCATGCCGTCACCGTTCAGGTCCACGGACACCGGCTCGGTGTCGATCTTGCCGTTGCCGTTGAAGTCAATCGGCTGGTCGGCGGGCTTGCCCTTGTACAGGAAGCCAGCCGCGCGGGGACCGAAGCCGCGCGCCTCGTACAGCTTCGCCTCGTTGAGCATGCGGTATTCGGCGGTGGAGTAGCCGAAGTAGCGGCTACCGTCAGCCATGGGCACGCCGGTGAGGGTGTACTGGTAGTTCATGACGCTGTAGTAGTTGGGCTTGTAGTTGATTTCGTCCCAGCCGCCGTGGCTCAGTGCGAGGTTGTGGCCGAGCTCGTGCACGAACACTGCCACGCGGATGTCGCTGGTTGCCTCGCCCCAGAAGTGCGGGCCGACGGTGACCATGAGGTTGCGGCCGCCGAAGTTAGCAATGCCGGAGGAGGTGCTGTTGTCGTAGTAGTCGCCCCAGATGACGTAGTGGAAGGTGCCTTCGCGGGCGGGGTTGAACTTACCTTCGGTTGCCTTGATGCGGTGGAGTGCCTTGAATTCGCTGTCGAGTGCCTGGTAGCTGATTTCGTTGCCGCCGCCCAGGTTGTACTTGGCGCTGCGGGCGCTACCGGCGTCCAGGTGGATGTTCACGCCGGTAGTGCCGTCGGGGTTGCGCAGGGGCAGGTCGGCATAAATCTTGGTGATGCGGTCCAGTTCGTCTTCGCTGGGCAGCAGACCTGCCATGTAGTCCATCTCAACGAAGATGTCCTTGTGGTTGGGGTCTGCGCCCATTGCGGGGAAGTCGACGTCGATTTTGCCGTCGCCGTCAGCGTCGTAGCCCTTCATTTCCCAGGTGTTGGGGATGCCGTCGCCGTCAATATCGGGGCTGTAGGCGTTTGCTGCGGGGGCTGCGATAGTGCCCAGGCAGAGCACTGCGAGGGAGGCAAGCGTGACGCGTGCGCTCTTCATAAATGCCATGTTGTGTTCCTTCAGTGTGTGGTGACCGGTGGTGTTTCTGTGGAGTTTTCCGGGAGGGCGTTCTCCACGGTTTCCATGATGCTCCCGTTTCACGTATTAGGTGAGCTGGGTGCCGCAATGTTCATACATTGAAGTAAAAGTTGAGATAATTTTGAAGATGAGCTGAATTACATTAGAGTATCAGTAATTCAAATCACATGCATCACCACATTTTTCACAACAAGAGAGATCCCATGACTTCTTCCTCGAACACCACTAACGGTCTGAACCGCCGCGCACTCATCAAGGGTGCCGCATGGAGCACCCCCGTCATCGCAACCGCAGCGGCGGTACCCGCCTACGCGGCGTCCACCGATGCGCAGGAGACTCCGACCATGAGGTTCGGTGTCTTCACCCAGGCCTTCAACTCCAACCCCTCCAACGATTTCGACACCCGCTACGGTCTGGACTCCTACACCGTGCAGGTGCCCAACGTGACCGCAACCTCCACGAGCCCGAAGAGCGCAGGCGGCGGCACCTTCACCCCCGGCGGTAGCGTCGGTGCGGGCCTGTACGGCGGTGCCGGCCTGTGGATTTCCGCCCCCATCAATTCCAAGGGCGAGTTCCAGGGCAGCACCTACCTGTACGGCTCGGCGCACCTGCAGGTGACCTTCGAGTTCACTTTCCCCACCGCCGAAGACGTCACCGCGCCGCTGCTGTGGGACACCGACAACGACGCCGAGGTGGCCGCGCTGGACAAGAGCGAGGGCGGCGCCAAGACCAATAACCCGGCAGTGAGCGCCTTCAACGGCGTGGCCTACGCGGCGAAGTTCTACGAGCCGGTCATCGAGGGCAACACCTGGACCGGCGTGCTGGATATCCGCACCTCGGACTTCCTGACCGCGACCGCCAACGGCCCCGTGCGCTACGCACAGGTGCTGGCCTCGCAGGTTCCGGTGTACTTCACCGAGGTGACCTCCAGCTACACCCTGACCACGACCGTTCAGCTCACCAGCGGCACCGTTGCGATGCAGCTGACCGATGACGGCGAGTACACCTACCGGGATCTGGCGGGTGCAAGCGCCTCCGCAACCATTACCCGATAGCGCGGCCGCCACAGTAAGCAGAAAGGGGCCCGGCATCCAATATGGATGCCGGGCCCCTTTGCTTTAGGGCTCAGCCTATCGGCCGCCGCTAGGAACTAGTCCTTCGCCGGGACCATGCCCTCGGAGCGGGCCATGTCGGCGGTCATCTCATTGCGATCAATCGCGGCCGAGAGGTGCTTCTCGGAACGGTACACGCCGCCCTGCGCCTCCTTACCCTCAGCCTGCAACTTCAGGGTTGCCAGGTCATTCGGGGCGGTCAGCTCGGTCAGCTGGCCGTCACCGTTCAGGTCCACCGAGACCGGCTCGTCGTCAATCTTGCCGTTGCCGTTGAAGTCGATACCCTCCCAGGCCGGCTTGCGGAAGTACAGCCAGCCGTAGGCGTTACGGCCAAAGCCGGCGCGCTCATCCAGCTTGTTCTCGTCCAGGGTCTTGTAAGCGCGGGTCGAGTAGCTGAACTTCAGCTCACCGCTGGCGCGGCGCACGCCGTAAATCTGGTAGCTGTAGTTCATGACGCTCTGGTAGTTCGGCTTGTCGTTCACGTCATCAGTACCGCCGTGGCCCAGGCCCAGGTTGTGGCCCAGCTCGTGGATGAAGGTGCCCACGCGCACGTCGGAGGTTGCGGACTTACCCCAGAAGCGCGGGCCAACGGTCACGATGAAGCCGCGGCCGCTCACGTAGCCCAGGCCCGAGGAGCCGTACTCGTCGTAGGCGTCACCCCAAATCATGTAGTGGAAGACGCTTTCACGGTTGGGGTCCATGTTCTTCGAGCGGATTTCAGCCCACTTGGTCATGGTGTTGTCGAGCTGTTCGTGCGCCACTTCGTTGCCCCCGCCGAGGTTGTACTTGGCGCTGCGGGCGCTACCGGCGT
>NZ_KV795243.1:0-75037 GCF_001808955.1 Rothia sp. HMSC078H08 | reverse complement strand
CGCTGCGGGCGCTACCGGCGTCCAGGTGGATGTTGATGCCGACGGTGCCGTTCGGGTTGCGCACGGGAAGCTGCGCGAAGGATTCGGTGATGCGGTCGAGCTCTTCCTCGCTGGCGAGCAGGCCGGGCATGTAGTCCATCTCCACGAAGATATCCTTCTTCAGCGGATTGGCGCCCATCGCGGGGTAGTCCACGTCGATTTTGCCGTCGCCGTCGGCGTCGTAGCCCTTCATCTCCCAGGTGTTGGGGATGCCGTCGCCGTCGATGTCGGGGTTGTAGGCGTTAGCCGCGGGCGCCGCGACCGTGCCGAGTACCAGCAGGGCCGCCGAAGCGAGCGCGGTACGCACCAGGCGGGGGGACAGGGAGAAAGCCATAAAGTATCTCTCTTCGTATCTTGACCACGCGGGAGGTTGCATCATCTGACGTTGCGCACGGTATGGGTCGTACGGGTCCGGTTCTATGGTGAGTAGAAGTATCAGGCGACTACCGCGTGGTTTAGTGGTCATGTGTGTCGCTGCCGCCGATATGCAGTCGGCGTGCCGCGAGTGAGCGCGGCATTTAAAAGACAGCGGTCACTGCCGAACCCTCCGATGGAGGCAAAAGAGCCGTTCTTGGTTCTCTTCTGTTCGACGGTGACCCGCCTCATCATACACAGAGTGCATCTAGTTTGTCCCGGTATTCGCACCGTATCTCAGGTTATGCACCGTTTATGACGTAAAACGTTTTGATAAGCCTTCTATTTAGTGTTTTCTGACTCAGGCTCTGCCTCAGCGTTCTGTGCGGCGGCTTTTGCCTCGGAGGTCTTCATGGAGGCGTAGAACAGGCACACGACGGCGCCCACCGCCGCGGCGACCAGGGGTAGCATCATGGAATCAGCCATTGCCACCGCGTAGGGTTCACGTAGAATCTGCGGAAGCACGCCTCCAGCAGCACCGTCGTGAGAGCCACCGCCCGCTGCGGCAGCCGGGCCCAAGGCAGACAGGTGCGAAGTAATCGCAGAAGCCATGATGGTCGTAATCGCAGCCGAACCCAGCACCGACGCCATCTGGCGGGTCTCGTTGTACACGCCCGAACCGGCACCGGCACGCTGCGGCGGCAGGTTACGGGTCGCAGACACCGACAGCGGACCCCAAATGCAGGAGTTCGCCGCGCCCAGAATAATCATCGGGCCAACCATCAGCCACAGGTTGCCGTCCGCAACCATCGTCGGGCGGAGCAGAGCAAAACCAATAACCAGCAACGTAAAGCCAATCACGGCAATCCACTTCGGGTCGTTACGGTTCAGACGCGCACCCACCACCGGCGCCAACGCGCCCGAGAACAACGCCATCGGGGCGGTCATCAGCGCAGCCTGGGTCGGGTCCAGGCCCTCCACCTGCTGCAGGTACAGGGTCAGCGGGAATGCCATGCTGATAGCGACCACACCCATAGCGGAGATAGCCACATTCGACACGGAGAAGTTACGGTCACTGAACAGGCTCAGCGGAACCAGCGGCTCACGCGGGTTAATAGCCTGCCAACCAATGAACAGACCCAGCACCAGAATGCCGGCAATAATCAGACCCCACACGCTCACCGCAATACCAGTACCCATAAACGAGTCAGTGATGGTGCCCCAGTCGTAGGTGGCGCCTTCCTGAATACCGAAAACCAGCAGGAACAGGCCGACCGCCGAAAGCACCACACCCAACCAGTCGAAGCTGTGCTTCTTCTGCTCGAACACCGGCACGTTACGCCACGCCAAGAACAGGCCGACCAGGCCAACCGGAATGTTGATGAAGAAAATCCAGCTCCAGTTCAGAGCATCCACGAGCACGCCGCCCAGAATCGGGCCAACCAGCGAGGCGACGCCCGCAGTCGCACCCCAAATACTCATCGCAACACCGCGCGCATTCGGCGGGAACATCAGCGTAATCAGAGACATGGTCTGCGGGGTCATCAGCGACGCACCCAGGCCCTGCACCACGCGGGCAGTAATCAGCGATTCAACGTTCGGCGCCAGACCACACCACAAGGAAGCAAGCGTAAAAATAGCCATACCGATCATGTACAGGTTCTTCTGACCGAAGCGGTCACCCATACGGCCGGTAATGAGCAGCGGCACCGCATACGCCAGCAGGTAGGCGCTCGTCACCCACATGCCCGCCGACAGGGATGCATCCAGATCCTGCAGCATGTGCGGCAGGGCGATGGTGACGATATTGCCATCCACCAGGATCATGAAGAAGCCAACAACCAGGGACCAGAGAGCAGGCCAGGGCTTGTAGGGTGTCTTCGCCGGGTTACCGACGAGAGGCGCTTTTTTGGGGCGTGAACTCAATGATCCTCCAGCGGATGAGCGTTGCGGGTAGATGTCTGTGTGTTCAGCGTTGCCGCTGATAAATATCACCCCATCTTACTCCCCTTGTGGGCGCGGCTCCGGTTGCTCTACCCTAATCAGCGCTCAGCAGCCGCTGACCGGCGAGCGCGCGGCACCTCGCCGGGCGCGGGCCGAACCCTCTAGACTGGAAATGAACACACATCGCCCTTCAGCCTGAGGAGTACACCATGGCACGAGTAACAATTATTGGCGGTCACGGCAAGGTCGCGCTGCTGGCCGAACCCATGCTGGTTGATGCCGGCCATCAGGTGACCGGCATCATCCGTGCCGAATCGCAGAGTGCCGACCTTATGGCACGCGGCGCAACTCCCGAGGTCGTTGATATCGCCTCGTTGAGTGTCGAGCAGATGACTGAGCTTTTCGCCCGCCTGGGGACCGAGGTGCTCATCTGGTCTGCTGGCGCGGGCGGCGTGGGCGGTCCCGAACGCACCTATGCCATCGACCGCGACGCCGCCATCCGCTCCATGGATGCGGCGCAGGCAGCCGGCGTAAAACGCTACATTATGGTCTCGTACCTGGGTGCCGGAGCCGACCACGGAGTCCCTTCCGACCACGGTTTCTACGCCTACGCCGAGGCGAAGGCCGCCGCTGACGAGTACCTACGCTCCTCCGGCTTGGACTTCACGATTCTGGGCCCTGGCACTCTCACCCTGGAGGATGAGGGCGGCATCGAGGTGACCACCGCACCGGCGCACAACGGAGACTCTTCGGACACCTCACGTGCTACCGTGGCCCGCGTGCTCACCGCGACCGTGGCCGATGACTCGACCATTGGCAAGGCCATTCCCTTCCGCAATGGCTCCACCCCCGTGGCTGAGGCGCTCGCCGCCGCACCGGCGGGAACCTCGCTACGCTAGCAAAAACCCGCATCCTGCCCGGGCCACACTCCTTACCCGCCAAGTCAGGAGAATGAGCTCACCACACGATGAACACCCCCAAGGAGGCACTCGTGGGTTTCTTTGATTTCTTCACCGACCGAACCCCGGCAGAGCCCGCCGAAATCCGCCTCGTCGCTTTCGTGAGCGGCAAGGTGCAGGGCGTGGGCTTCCGCTGGTGGTGCGCCGGCACCGCCAAGCCGCTGGGCCTGACCGGGTACGCCGAGAACCTCGACGACGGGCGCGTCAAGGTGATTGCGGAGGGGACGGCCGCCTCCTGCGCTCGCCTGGTGGATATTCTGCGCGGCGACGATACCGCGGGCCGCGTGGATGAGGTTCTCGTCGGGTGGGAGGAGCCGTCCGGCTCGTTCCGCGGCTTCGGCATCAGGTAGCCTCCCCAGTCTTTATTTAGGGCGCGCCGGATGCTCTCCTCACTACGAGGAAGCACCCGGCGCGCCCCTATGCTGTGCGCGGGTTAACCCCGCGGGTCCGCCCAGAGTGCCGCGAACTGAGCGCGGGTCATATCGGCGCGGCGCACCCGGTGCTGCACCGGGTGGCCGTTCTCGTCGGGGCGGCCGGAGTTTGGGTCAATATCGTCGTAGATGCCGGTGAAACCCGCCTTGACCGCCACACGCTCTGAGGGCTCGTTACCCGCCAGGGCGGTCCAGCGCACGCGTTCGAGGCCCAGTCCGAGCGGGTCGAAGGCGTAGCCGAGGACGGCTCGCAGTGCCTCGGTCATGTAGCCCCTGCCGCGCGCTTTCGGGGCGGTGTAGAACCCCAGTTCGGCGCGGGTTCCGGGGCTTTCGGGGGTACCGTCAGCCAAGCGCAATTCAATGGTTCCGGCAAACACGCCGGAGGCGTCAATCGCCCAACGCTGAATCTGCCCGGCGGCAATCTGTCGGATGGTGGTGAGCAGGTAGTCCTCGGCGTCAGCGCGCGTGTAGTTCAAGGGAATGCGGGTGTAGCGGAGGGTTTCTTCGTCGCGGCAGGATTCCACGATGTCGGGGATGTCCGCTTCGCGTAGGTGGCGCAGGGTGAGGCGTTCGGTAATGAGTTCGGGCTGGTTGGGCTCTACATATTCGCTGTGTTCTAAGAAGTCACTGTGTTCTAAGAAGTCATTGTGTTCGGGGGTCATGATTCGAGCTTAACCCCTGGGGTTTGTAGGTGGGATTTGCGCATGGATATTTGCACGGGGGAAGATTTTTGAACGCCCCGGAATGTTTGGTGATGCATATCATACTTAAACCTTCGGGTTTTAATCCAAGGCTACTTGATTATTATGAATTATTCATAATAAAATATTTATCGAGCCCGCCCATTGGGCACCACTTAGAACAAGCGCCGCGCAACGAATCCGCGCGGCACGAAACAGAAAGAAGAACACCATGGCAGTTCTGACCATCGGCGACCAGTTCCCCGCATACGAGCTCACCGGCGTTGTCCCCGGCAAGCTGGCTGACATCGAAGCAACCAAGCCCGAAGACTACTTCACCACCGTCTCCTCCGAGGGTCTGGACGAAGGCACCTGGCGCGTCGTCTTCTTCTGGCCGAAGGACTTCACCTTCGTTTGCCCCACCGAGATTGCCGCATTCGGCAAGCTCGCTGACGAGTTCGAGGCACGCGACACCCAGGTGGTCGGTGTTTCCGTTGACAACGAGTACACCCACTACGCATGGCGCCGCTCCCACGAAGAGCTCCTGGACCTGCCCATCGTCATGGCATCCGACCTCAAGCGTGAGCTGGTTAGCGCACTGGGCATCCTGAACAAGGACGGCGTTGCAGACCGCGCAACCTTCATCATCGACCCTCACAACACCATCCAGTCGGTCTCCATTACCGCTGACTCCGTCGGCCGTAACACCGACGAGGTGCTCCGCCAGCTGGACGCACTGCAGTCCGACGAGCTGTGCGCATGCAACTGGCAGAAGGGTGCAGCGACCATCGACGCATTCAAGGAGATGAAGTAATCCATGAGCATCGATAACCTGCGTTCGGCTCTGCCTTCCTACGCGAAGGACATGAACCTCAACCTGTCCTCCCTGCCCCGCATCACCTCCCTGACCGAGCAGCAGCTCTGGGGCGCAATCCTCGCAACCGCAGCAGCAACCAAGGTTGACTCTGTTGTTGTTGAGATTGCTGCAGAGGCTAAGGAGCACCTGAGCGACACCGCTTACGAGGCTGCTCTGGGCGCTGCAACCATCATGGGCATGAACAACATCTTCTACCGCACCCGTGGCTTCCTGCACGGTGCATACGATGACCAGCGTGCAAACCTGCGCATGCAGATCATCGGCAAGAACGGTGGCATTGAGAAGCTGGACTTCGAGATGTTCGCACTGGCAGTATCCGCAGTCAACGGCTGCTCCCACTGCGTTGAGGCTCACGAGCACACCCTGCGCGAAGAGGGCGCAACCAAGGAGCAGGTCAATGACCTGATCCGTATTGCTGCAACCCTCGGTGGCGTGGCACAGGGCATTCAGCTGGCTGAGGCACTGGGCTAAACCCGCTAAGCGTTAGAGCACACACAGAAGCGGCGCATCCTTCCCTTCACGGGTCGGATGCGCCGCTTTTATGTGCGCGTCAAGCCCCGCAACGTGTTGGGCGGCAGTTTCCTAACTCCTCCGATTTGGCGCTATACAATGCCTGTATGCGGTACTGTATTTTGGGCTCCACCAGCCCCCTTCCCAGCGTGGAAGAACTCACTGAGCTTTACGATTCTGTCGGCTGGAGCGCCTATACCAAAACGCCCGAACGCCTCCTCCCGATGCTGGAAGGCTCACGCTATCTCTACACCGCACGAGAGACAACGCCTGAAGGAACGGGACGGCTCATCGGGCTAGTACGCGCCGTCGGAGACGGTCAATCTATCGCCTACATTCAGGACCTTCTGGTACATCCGCACGCCCAGCGTCAGGGCATTGGTTCTGCGCTTCTAAAGCGTGCCATTGATGACTTTGACCGAGAAGACATCCGACAGCGACTCATTACCACCGACGTTGCTAGTGAACACGCCATTGCGCTCTACAAACGCTACGGTTACGCCCCCGTAGAGGCGGCAGGATGCATCACCCTTGCATACTATCGATAAGGCAATATCGCATGCGGCTTGATACGGATTGACTCGTTCAAGCTGGCTGAGACGCTGGGCTAAACCCACTAAGCGTCAGAGCTTACACAGAAGCGGCACATCCTTCCCTTTTCGGGTCGGATGCGCCGCTTTGTTGTACCTGCTTTTGTTTCAGCTGGTCGCCGAGCCAGTGCGCAGGGCGGTATCCCAGCTACTCGCCAGGCGCGTCGCCGCGGCAACCAGAGACGCCAGGTCCTCGGCGTACACCGGGGTCGAGCGCACGCCCGCGCACCAGTCAATTGTGCCCAAACCCAGCCAGGGCTTACCCGGAAAGAACTCGCGGCGTAGCGCCACGCGGCGCTTACCCAGGGCGCGGCGGCCGGGCACGTACCCGCCGCGACTGATGAACAGCACCTCACGCCCCTCGGACTCCACTAGAGCCTCCAGTGCCCTCAGCGCAGAAATCCAACTCGGTTCCCCCACTCTCACCAGGTCGGCCGGCTCGGGGTACTCGCTCTCGTGCTCCGCCACGCTCACACCCAGGATGTACTGGTAACGCACCTGCCCCAGCTCCTGCGGCAGGCCGCGGTCAGCGGTCTGAATCGTACCGCACAGGTGCCGCGCGACCGACTCACCATCGACGTTCACGCCGGCCAGGGGCAGATTGGGACCGTCCAGATAGAGCCCCACCGCGCCGGTACCCGTAATGTTGGGGCGCACCGACCAGCCGGGAAGCGCCTCCTCCAGACGGGGTACGATTCCCTGCAGGACCCCGAAAACTTCGTCGCGAGATACCGCCACAGCGGCTCCTTTCACCTTACGCAGATTTCGTCTAGTCCCAGCTTAGCGAGCGTTCCGGCTACGCGAAGGCAACCACACCATGAGCGCCGACAGCGCCGTGCCGGCAAGCATCATCACCGTCATGGACTCCACCGCGTTCAGGGGGCTCAACGCCAACAGTAGCGAAGAAATGATGCCGCTACCATACTGGAAAGAACCCAGCGCAAAAACAATCATGACGGCCTTGGGGGGTGGAGATTCACTCATTCTACGCCCATCTTTTAGCGCGCCCACAAGCTTCTCCTTCTCGTCTCAGAGCTCGTCATGAGCACTTTTCAACTAGGAGCAGGAGCGGCGGCGGGTCTACAATAAATCGGTGCCAATTCAGGTACGCGCACAGGCAGACAGAGCCGGATGCGGTGATAACGTCGTCACCCGACCCCCCCCCCGTTGCGCGCGCCTCCCCCTACCGGCACCCGCAGCACACGCATCACGTACGCAGGAGAACGCCCATGCACGAGTTCTTTGACCCCGATCAGGTATTCCGCATCGTCGACATTGCCGCCGTTGTCGCTAACGGCCTGCTCGGCGGTGCTGTGGCGCGCGCCTTCCGATTCGATATCGTGGGCTTCCTGCTACTCGCGGTCGCCTGCGGTATGGGCGGCGGCATGATTCGTGACGTGCTACTAAACTCGGGCCTGCCCGTGGCGCTCACCGACGGCGGCTACTGGGTGGGTGCTATCGGCTCCTCGATTCTGGCGTACAGCATCGATTTGAGTGCCCGGTGGGCGACCCGAACCATGCTCATCATTGACTTCATCGGTATGGGCGCGTGGGCGGCAACCGGCACCATCAAGTCCCTGAACCTGGGTCTGCACTGGCTGCCCGCTATCGCACTGGGTGTGACCACCGCGGTCGGTGGCGGCGTTATCCGTGACATCATGGTCAACCGTATTCCGGCAATCTTTGGTGGTAACTCCCTGTACGCTACTGTGGCGTTTGTGGGTGCCTCTGAGACCGCCCTCGTGACCGGCCTATTCCACCGCCCGAACCTGGCGATGGGTCTGTCCATTCTGCTGTGTTTGGTGCTGGGTGTGCTCTCCTATATGAAGAATTGGCAGCTGCCGACCACTCCGGCTGAGCTTCGTGTGCCTCGCCCGCGTCTCTTCGCTTTTGGTAAGCAGGAGGACCGCACCGTCGCTAATGAGGGCTGGTCGCCCGGTGAGCCGCTCACTGAGCAGCTTGAGGTTATTAACGCTGAGCAGCTGGAGGAGTACCGCCGCTCTAAGGGGCTTTCGGAATAAAAGCCAATATATGCTGAATATAGAATATGGGCTGGTTTCCGCTGGTCAGATGCTTATCTGACGGCAGAAAACAGCCCATATTTACTATATGCAGTACGGCTAAATCGTGTACTCGGTGCTGTCGTACACGGTCAGGAACTTGCGGATGCGCTCATCATCCGAGGCGAAGAAGCCGTTCGGCTCACCGTTATAGCGCAGGGTACCGTTCTCCAGGAACACGATACGGTCCGCAACCTTCTTCGCAAACGCCATATTGTGCGTCACGATGACCAGGGAGCGGCCCTCCTTCGCCAGCTGCATGAGCACGCGGATGACCTCCGCCTCCAGCTCGGGGTCCAGGGCGCTCGTCGGCTCGTCGAAGAGCAGGTAGGAAGGTTCCAACGCCAGGGCGCGAGCAATCGCCACACGCTGCTGCTGACCGCCCGAGAGGGCATCCGGGTAGGAATCCACCTTATCGGCAAGACCCACCTTCGCCAGCAGCTCGCGGGCACGCTCCTGCGCCTGCTGAGCACTCAGGGTGCCGTTCAGGGTCGGGGCGAGCGCCACGTTCTTCAGCGCCGTGTAGTTCGGGAACAGGTTGAACTGCTGGAACACCATCGCCGAACGGGAGCGAATATCACGCACCTGCGCATCGGTGAGCTTCTGGCTGTAATCTACCTGCGCGTCGTCAATGGTGAGCGTGCCGGACTGCGGGGTTTCCAGCAGGTTCAGGCAGCGCAGCAGAGTCGACTTACCGCTACCGGAGGGGCCCAGAATCACCGTGGTCTCACCGTCGGGGATGTCCAGGCTGATGTTCTTGAGCACCTGCGTCTCACCGAAGCTCTTCGACAGGGAATCAACGCTAAGCATTGTTGCTCCTCACGTAACGGTTGCTGTACTTCTCCAGCGCCGACTGCGCGGCGGTCAGCAGAGTGAAAATCACCAGGTAAATGATGGCGACTTCGGAGTACATTGCCAGCGGCTCGAAGGTACGCGACGCGATCTGCTTGCCGGTCTGGAACAGGTCAACCATCGAAATGACCGACACCAGCGAAGTGCCCTTAATCAGGTCGATGAAGTTGTTGCCCAGGTTCGGCAGAGCAATGCGCACCGCCTGCGGAATAACCACGTGGCGCAGGGTCTGCATGCGGGTGAAGTTCAGGGTTGCCGCCGCCTCAAACTGGCCGCGCGGAATAGCCGCCACCGCGGAACGGAAGGTTTCCGCCACGTACGCGCCGGTGTGCAGGCTCATCGTGATGATCGCGGCACTCCACACGTCCAGGGCGATACCAACCTTCGGCAAGCCGTAGAAGACGATGAACAGCTGCACCAGCAGCGGGGTGCCACGGAAAACCCAGATATACAGCCACGCCAGCCAGTTCACCGGGGCGAAGCGGCTCGTGCGCGCGCCGGCGGAGATGATGCCCACCAGCAGCGCCAGCGCGAAGGAGATGAGCGATAGCGGAATGGTCACTGCCAGGGTCGAGCCCAGCAGCTGAGGCAGGGACTCAGCCCAAAGATTCAGGTAGCGTTCCATGAACGGAACTCAGCTCCTTATAGAAAGTATTAGTTCTTCGGGGAGAGGTCTTCGCCCACGTACTTCTCGTAAATCGCCTTGATGTCACCGTTCTGCAGGTGCTTCTTCAGCGACTCGTCGATAGCGTTACGCAGGGCGTCCTGGCCCTTAGCCATCAGGATGGAGGAGTTGCTTCCGGTGCCCAGGTCACCGGAGAGCAGGCGCAGGTTAGCGTTCGGGTGCTCCTTGAGGTACTCAGCGAAGGACACGGAGTCGTTCGCGGTCATCTCTGCACGGCCCGAGAGGACCTGTTCGATAGCCTCATCGAAACCGGAAACAACCACAATCGAGGCGCCCTTCGCCTCCACCATCTTGCGGAAGTTCGAGGTCTCAGACTGCGCCGAGGAGTGACCGGAAATCTCGCTTACGTTCTGCAGGGAAGAATCCTTCTTCACGGCAATCTTCGGCTCGGAGTACAGGTAGGGTACGGAGAAGTCGTACTTCTGCTTACGCTCATCGGTTGCAGAAACGTTGTTGATGACGATGTCGTAGCGGTCAGCGTCCACGCCAGCAATCAGCGAATCCCAGGGGGTCTCGATGAACTCGGCGGTCACGCCCAGGTCCTTAGCGATCAGGTCGGCGATTTCCTTCTCGAAGCCGACCAGGGTGCCGTTCGAGTCGTGGAAGGAGAAGGGGCGGTAGGTGCCCTCCAGGCCCACACGAATCTTGCCGGCAGACTTGATAGCCTCCAGCTTGTTGGTGCTGGATGCGGTGCTGCTGCCGTTGGAGCCGCACGCTGCGAGCAGTGCAGCCAGGCCGGTGAATGCGGAGCCTGCGAGGACGGTACGGCGGTTAATCATTGCGGACATAGTGTTCTTCTTTCGTGTGGTGGTTGATGCTCTTGTAGTTGCGGGTTGTCACCCTGCGGTAACCCGGGGGCATCGTGCGGTGTGCCCCTCTCTGCGGGTGCAACGCTGGCTATCCTACAGTTATTCCAGACCCGAGAGAATTCAACGTAATATTCCGTCACAATCTGTGAGAGAGGAAAACCCGGCGGTCGGTACGCGTGTGTGCTGTGTACCGGCCGCCGGGCTCCACACTAGGATACCGGCTTAGCACCCCAGAACATAGGGGTCAGGTTTACCTTAAAGCTGAACTGCTCTCGACAAGGGGCGATGCTACGCCCTCAATCTCGCCCACAACGCGCCGAATGCTCCACCGGGCACAGATTAGGGGCGCCCCGGGAATCACCCCGGGTACGCCCCCTCTCTTAGTCCAATGAGAACGCCAGCGTCATAATGCGAGGTGCCTGCGGGACTGTCGCTGTTTTCAGAAGATTTTCTGCGAACCTACGCCAATGTAGTAGCTCTCATTCTGCTTCACTAAAGCTTTTATCGCTTTCCAGGCCTCCCTCTGACGACAGGTGTTTCCCTGCAAAAGAGCAACATTGGCGAAGCTGACCAACATACCTTTCGGGTCCGCTTCGCGGAGGTCCTTAGCAAAAATTTTAGGCTTTGCAGAGGTATCAGTCGTTGGCATCATCCAGAGGCGAGAACCATGAGCTACACGGTTTCTCAGAGTGGTCAGAGACTTAAGACGGCCCTCAAAGTGCTTATGGTTCACCCCCATATACCCTGCGGTCTTTTTGTAGAGCAGCAACTTTTCAGAACCTCCAGACTCAGTGGAGGTTTCTGAAGCATAACTTTGGACCACTGCGTGGGAGAGAAGTCCCAAAGAAAACGAATCAACAATAGACCACAGGGGAAGCTCTTTTTGCATCATCTCTCGAAGCGCCTCAACATCTTCCCAGTCTTCCAAGCTTTCAGAGGGATTTTTAGAGGAACTTTTAGCGCAAGATTTCCACCACTCCTCAATACGCTCACGAACATACGGTTCACGGTATCGCAGGATATGCCGCATCATATCTTTGATAAGCGCATCTACTGGCCTGTCCTGATTTATGCAGATATATACATCCGGGTTGAGGTACTCATGGGGACTACGATAAGTACAGAATGCTTCCACCCATGCAGCTCGAATCGCCTGTTCGCTCTGCCTCATGTATCCGTACAGGAGGGAAGAGACCTCCACATCCATACGCACAATATCTAAAATATCTGAGATGTCTGGCTTCTCAGGCAGAAATCCCTCGCTCTTGTATTTGTTGTAATTACGAAAGTATCCCAGAAGGTAGTGGAAATTAGAGCATGCAAGCATGTCTCGGTCATCATCGCTCAGGGTCGTTCCCTGAGGAAAATACCTCTTAGCAACAAGGTATTCCTTCTGGTCCTCTATTGAAGGCAGAAATACGCACGATTCCTTGGGCAAAACCACTGCTCTCCTTACTCGGTTCGCCGTAGAACCGAACATAAAAAAGGACCCCCTCGAGATGCGCTTGAATCAGAGGCGGAGGGGGGACTGTTAGTACAACCATAACATTGAAGCTACACGCTCTCAAGGAATCTGGGCGTTTTCCCTGGTTATCTTCTGGTTGCTTATATCGCTACATCGTCCTTAATGAAGGAGGGGCGTACCCGGGAATCACCCCGGGTACGCCCCTCCTAGCACGCTGACAAGCGCCTAATTTTTGTAATTACAAGCTACGGTAGCCGCAGCTTACACAGCGCAGGCTACTTGGACAGCACCTGACGCTTCGAAGAAATCACGCCCGTGTTGAAACCAGCCAGGTGCAGGCCACCGTGGAAACGCGCATGCTCAATCTTCACGCACTTATCCATCACCACGTTCAGGCCGGCAGCCTCACCAATCGCGGCAGCCTCCTCACTCCAGGAGCCCAGCTGCATCCAGACGGTCTTCGCGCCCAGATCCACAGCCTCCTGAACCACGCCCGGCAGGTCCTCATTACGGCGGAAAATCTCCACCAGATCCGGGACCTCCGGCAGGTCCTGCAGCGACGGGTACACCGGCTGACCCAGCACAAGCTTGCCCTTCGCCGCCAGAATCGGGTTCACAAAATACAGCTTGTACGGCGACGCCGACTGCAGGTACGTTGCCACAAAGTACGAGGCACGCGAAATCTTATCGCTCATACCCACAATCGCGATCGTGCGGGTATTACGCAGAATGTTCAGACGCTCAGGGGCGGAAGGACCCACCCAGGTACGCTTCTCAGTCATTACTTCTCCTCCTGAGTGGTAGTAGGCAGGGAGCAGGATGCGCCAGCAGCAGCCTCAGCGGCGGCAGCGTCCTCGGCGGCCTTAGCGGCGGCAACCGCCTCCTCAGCCTCCACAACCTTGTCTGCGCTGGACTCGCCCACACGCTCACCGGCGTGGTTCAGGCCGGTCGCGTAGGTCAGCGCCTGGTCCAGGTCCCAAATGATGTCTTCGACGTCTTCCAGACCCACCGAGATACGGATCAGGTCCTCACCCACGCCGGCAGCCTCAAGCTGCTCACGCGACAGCTGCTGGTGCGTGGTCGAACCCGGGTGCAGCACGAGAGTGCGGGAGTCACCAATGTTTGCCAGGTGGCTTGCCAGCTGCAGGGCGCCAATGAACTCGCCACCGACCAGACGGCCGGACGCCTTCTCGGTGCCCTTCACACCGAAGGAGAACACGGAACCGACACCCAGCGGCAGAAGCTTCTTCGCACGCTCGTGGTGCGGGTGGTCTTCCAGGCCGGCGTAGTTCACGTAGGCGATACGCTGATCCTCAACCAGCCAGGCAACAACCTGCTTAGCGTTCGCCAGGTGCGCGTCCATGCGCTGCGGCAAGGTCTCAACGCCCTGCAGCAGGTTGAACGCGGACTGCGGGCTCAGCGACGGACCGAAGTCACGCAGCTGCTCAGAACGCAGCTTAGTCAGGAAACCGAACTCACCGAAGTTACCCCACCAGGACACGCCGTTGTAGGAGGGAACCGGCTCGGTCATGGACGGGAAGTTGCCGTTACCCCAGTTGAAACGACCGGACTCGACGACGATACCGCCGAGGGTGGTGCCGTGACCGCCCAGGAACTTGGTGACCGAGTGAATGACGATGTCCGCGCCGTGCTCGATGGGGCGGATCAGGTAGGGGGTGGACAGGGTTGCGTCCACGACCAGGGGGATACCCGCCTCGTGTGCGACCTCTGCGAGGCCTTCCAGGTCGGCAACCTCACCGGAGGGGTTCGCCACGATCTCGGTGTAGATTGCCTTGGTGTTCTCGGTCAGTGCCGCCTTGTAGTCGGCGGGGTCGGTGCCGGGCACGAAGGTGGTTTCAATGCCGAAGCGGCGCAGGGATACGTCCAGCTGGGTGACGGTGCCGCCGTACAGCTGCGAAGAAGCCACAATGTGGTCGCCCTGCTGGCACAGAGCCGCGAAGGTGATGAACTCGGCAGCCATGCCGGAGGCGGTCGCTACCGCGCCGATGCCGCCTTCGAGGGAGGCGATGCGCTCCTCCAGCGCGGCGACGGTGGGGTTGGACAGGCGCGAGTAGATGTTGCCGTACTTCTGCAGGGAGAAGAGGTTCGCGGCGTCGTCAGCGTCTTTGAAGACGAAGGAGGTGGTCTGGTAGATGGGGACCGCGCGGGCACCGTGCTCGGCGTCGGGGGTGCCGCCCGCGTGTAGTGCGCGGGTGCGGAAGCCGAAAGTGTGTTCAGCCATTGGTTTGCTCCTGTGTATCTGCCCGCCTGTGTGCGGGGAGTCGATAGTGGCTCGACTTTATACTGTGCCACCGGCGGCGGGGCGCACCAAGTGCGGGTACCTATATGTCGTTTATTGCGGATTATGACGGGGTATCATATCAGCCGTCATAACAACTTCTGTTATGACGGCTGATATGATGCGCGATTAATGAGACTGATAAAAATACCCGGTTTTAGCCTGCAATTCCGGGGTTTTTAAGATCCTAAGAATGGTGAGAATACCGCATCATAACAACATCATCGCAGGATCATAACAACATCATCGCAGAAATTGTTATGATGCTGTTATGACGTTCACCAAGAAGTAGCCATCGGGAGCATGCATGGAAACAAACACCGCCGAACTCATCGATAACCTACGCCGTAGCCAGGCTGAAAACGGACAGGTAGAAGTCAAAGCTGCAGCTGGCGGGTTCCCCAAGTCTGTTCTTGAAACCGTTAGCGCTTTCGCTAATGGAGACGGTGGCACCATTCTTCTCGGCCTCACCGACCCGGCAGAAGGTCTACAGCCGGTTGAAGGTTTCAACGCACAGGCAGTCCATGATGCATCCGTTGAGGCAATCCGTTCCAAGATTACGCCTCGACCTCCGGCAGATATTCACATTGAGGCGGTAGAGGGCCAGCACCGTATCGTGCGCATCGATGTACTCCCTGGCGACCCGACGCAGAAGCCCTACTACATCGAAGCACACGGCATGTATAACGGCTCCTATCAGCGTGTTGGTGAGGCGGATATTCGCCTCACCAAGTACGAGATTGACCGCCTCCTAGAGAACCGCAGTCAGCCCCGCTACGACGAGGAGCTGGTCAGCGAGGCAAGCTTCAAGGACCTCTCCCCCACCCTTGTGAGTGCCTATGTCGCTCGCCTGCGCGAGGAGCAGCCTCGTGTTTTTGCGGCGCTTTCTGACCGTGAGGTTCTTCTGCAGGCACGCATTCTACGCATCGATTCTGAGGGCCGAGAAGTACCCACTCTTGGAGCGCTTCTCGCCATGGGCTCATACCCGCAGGCGTTCTTCCCGCAGCTGATGATGAGCGTTGTTGTTCTTCCCGGTGAAGAGCTTGGTGAGGTTACTGAGGACGGTCGACGCTTCCTGGACAATCACAGCTGTACCGGCCCTATCCCCTCCATGTTGGATGAAGCTATGGGCGTTTTAGTTCGCAATATGCGCAAAACGTCCACGATGGAGGGCCTCAACAGCAGCGGTATCGGGCGGGTTGAGCGCTACGAGTATCCGCTGGAGGCTATCCGCGAGCTCCTGGTCAACGCCCTCATGCACCGCGACTACTCGCCGGGTGCGCGCGGCTCGCAGGTGCAGGTTGAGCTCTACACCAACCGCCTGGTGGTGCGTAGCCCGGGCGGTATCTACGGTGCTGTGACTATCCGAGATTTCGGTCAGCCCGGTGTTTCTTCAACCCGCAACAGCTACTTGGCAAGCATTCTGACTGATCTGCCCGATCCGGGTACGGGGCGTTTGATTGCAGAGAATAGGGCTTCCGGTATTCCCACGGTTCTGCGCGCGCTGAAGGAGGCGGGTCTGCCCGCTCCCCAGTTTGCTGACCGTCTACTCTATGTGCAGGTCACTCTGATGCAGCCCCCGCAGGGTGCGTCTTCTACGGAACAGAAGACCGCGCCTGAGGATAAGACTCAGCAAGCAACCCATTCCACGGGCAAACATTCAGCCGACGCCGTCGAACCGGCGGGGGCCGATGCGTCGCTTGACGGCCTCAGCGAACGCCAGGCTGGTATTGTGCGTGGCCTGCGTGCACAGGGCGAGGCTGTTTCCACGACATATATCCAAGAGCATTGGGGTCGGGGTGCTTCACGTACCTCCATCACGAATGATCTGCGCCGTCTTGTGGAGGCGAAGCTGATTGTTCCTACGGCTCCGCCGCGTAGTAAGAACCGTAAGTATCGCGCTGCTTAGACGTACCCGATAAAAGGTACACAAAAAGGGGAGGGAAATAGAGCGGTTATTCTCTATTTCCCTCCCCATTCGACTATTCAGCCAAAACCACGTTTAGCCGCAGGCCCACTCAAAGACGACCTGCGAGAAGTCGCGGGCGGCAAGCGCCTCCGGAGTAATCAGCCAGTTCGCCGCACCGGCATCACCCCACATCACGTACACGCCCTCCTCGGCGTCCTCACCCCACTCCGATTCGATGGTCAGCAGGTTCACCGTGTGGCCGCGCAGCTCCTCAAACTCGTCGCGCGGGTCATTCTGCACGAACGAGGGGTAGCCGCCGATATGCGAGTAATCCCTCTCCTCCGATTCGAAGGGCTCCAGCAGGTTATAGGAGGCGTCATCGCGTGCGTTCGGTTCCTCGGGCAGCTTCTGGTCCGGGTACATCTCGTCCCAGGCGTCAGCGAACCGGTCGTAGATTTCGTAGCCGCCATCCAGGAAGCCCTGCTCCCAGGTCTCGAAGGCGAGCGCGTACTCGACAACCTCCTCGACGGTGCCCTTACCGTCACGTCCGAAGGGCCAACCGTAGTCATCCCAGTTCACGGTCGGGTACGGCGCATCCGGGTTCGGCTCGCCCAGCGTCTCGTAGTAGATAACGCGGTGGTTCTTCTGCGAGAGCGGGTTCTCGTAGTCGTAACCCCACATGCACTCTTCGTCGTTCGGGTCGATCCAGAACTGCAGCATGCCGGTCGCCGGGTAGATGTCGTTTTCGGGCAGGTCGGCGCAGTTAATCTGCGCAATCATGCCCAGCGGCTCACCCTTCTCATTAGTCGGTGCAGACTCGCCCGCGGGCAGGTACGGGCGGCCGCCAAACTTGGATGCGGTCTGCGGCAGCGGCGCGTCCGGGCTGCTGACCTTCAGGCGAATCGCCTGCTTACGCGCGCCACGCTCGTTGAGCGCGTCGATGACGCGGCGTGCCTGCGCCAGGGTCTCTTCGGAGGGGTTATTCATCGGCATGATGTGCTCGTTTCGTCGGTGAATTAATCGGTGTGAAAGGTTCGGTGTGAAGGCGCGAGGCAACGGTACCGCGGCGCCTTCTACCCCCATTAGACCCTATTTCGGGCAGGCGCGCACCGGTTTCGGTCACGAGTGCATCCGGCAGGCAGAAACGCTGGTGCAGAGCGTGCAGAAAGCCCCGCCTCCTCACCCTCACGCGCAGGACGTGAAAGATACAGATGCGGGGCTTCCAGCGAAAACGAATCTCTACACGAGACGAGAAAGGCTTAGAGCGCCTTCTCGATGGTCTCCAGAACACCGAGCGCAGCAGCCGGGCCAGCGTTCAGGAAGAACATGTCGGGATCCACGCTGTGTGCGTGCTTCTCGGTGACAGCCTTGAGGGTGCTCCACAGGGCTTCCTTGGTCAGCTTGGACTCGTCGCCACCCTGCACGCCGTAGAACAGGTAGTCTGCGTCAGCCTGGTCGAGCTGCTCGGCGCTCAGGTCCACGGAGGTCTTCTCAACCTGCGCAGCCGCGGGGCGTGCCAGGGATGCATCCACGCAGATGGAGCCCACGAACGAGGACTTCGCGAAGATGCGGGTGCGGTCAGCGGAAGTGTACAGGAAGGAGAAGGTCTTCTCGCTGCCAGCCTTCTGACCGACCGACTTCGCCTTGGTGTTGTACTCCTCCATGAGCTTCTCAGCCTTCTCGGTGGTGCCCAGCGCGGCGGCAATCAGCAGGAAGTCCTGCTTCCAGTTGATGCCGGTGCCCTCGGTGACCACGGTCGGCGCGATCTTGGCGAGGGACTCGTACAGCTCGTCCTTCTTGTTGGTGTTGTTGATGAGGATCAGGTCGGGCTTGAGGTTCGCGATAGCCTCAACGTCCGGGTCGGTGCGCTTGCCGACCTTGGCAATCTTGTCGAGCTCTGCGGACTTATCGGAGAACTTGGTCTTCAGGTAGGTGGGGACCAGGTCGGCATCACCGGCGGTTGCCGCGCCGACGGGCACGATGCCCAGGGAGAGCACGCCGTCGAGCTGACCGGTGGAGAGAATCACGACCTTGGAGGGTGCGGATTTGATGGTGGTTTCACCGCGGAAGTGCTTGACGGTGCGGGGGAATTCGCCGTCAACGGTGGTGGTGCCCATGCCGGAGGGCAGCGCGGAGGGTGCCACCTTCTTACCGGTCGCAGAAGCAGACGCGGAGGAAGAGCCGGAAGTGTTGGAGGAGCCGCATGCCGCCAGGGCGAGGGCGCCGAAGGAGCCGAGTGCGAGTGCGCCGAAGGAGCGGCGGGTGATCTTGTTCGTCATATTTGCCATATTATTAGGATAACCTCATATATGCATATGCGATACTTAATACTTATCTATTGATACGTTAAGCATCCTCCGTCCGCACGGAAGCACACCGCTCCCCCACCACCTCCAAAGCCTATGACACCACAGACCTCCCCCTCTTCCGGACCCGCCGTTAGCGCTGCTTCCCTGGCGAAAATTCGTGCCCTCTCCGCTTCTTCGGACGCCGTATCTGGCGCCTCCTCTGGCGGTCAGGGTGGCAAGTCTATCTCGCGTCTGGCGGTTGCGCTCATTATCGGCGGCGTTCTGCTAGTGCTGCTTTGCGCCCTGTCGTTTACGGTGGGTTCGCGCCTGTTCACCCTGGACCGCTCGATTGACGGTTTCCTCCACCCGGAGGCGAACACCATCGAGTCGAAGCTGATTTGGGCGAAGCGTGCCCCGCGTACCGCCGCGGCGTTGCTGGTGGGTGCCGCGTTGGCGGTGTCGGGTGTGCTCATGCAGGCGTTGAGCCGTAACCCGCTGGCTGAGCCGGGTCTGCTGGGTGTGAACTCGGGTGCTGCCGCCTCCGTGGTGGTCGGTGTGGGCGTTTTTGGGGTGTCGTCCCCGTTCGTTCAGCTCTGGCTGGCGCTGGCCGGTTCGGGTCTGGCGGCGGCGCTGGTGTTCGTCATGGGCCTGGTGGATTCTAAACCGAACCTGGATTCGACGGCGCGTCTGGTGCTGACGGGTGTGGCGGTGAATGCCTGCCTGGGCACGATTACCGGCATTATCACGATGTTTAATTCGAAGGCTTTTGATTCGCACCGTTTCTGGGTGGTGGGTTCGCTGGAGAACCGCACCTTTGAGCAGGTGCTGTCTGCGCTGCCCTTTGTTGCGTTGGGTTTGGTGCTGTCGTTCATGCTGATCGGTCCTCTGCGTGCCCTGGCACTCGGTGAGGATGCGGCAGCCGGCTTGGGCGTGCCGGTGACGATGGTGCGTGGCGCGACGATTATTGCGATTATGGCGCTGTGCGGTGCAGCGACTGCGGTTGCGGGCCCGATTGGTTTTGTGGGTCTGGTCGTGCCGCATGTGGTGCGTCTGCTAGTGGGTTCCGACATTGCGCGCGTGCTGCCGCTGTCGCTGGTGTACGGCCCGGTGTTGGTACTTGCCTCCGATATTCTGGGTCGCGTTCTGGTGATGCCGAGTGAGCTTGAGGTGGGTATTGTGACCGCCTTTATTGGTGCCCCGGTGCTGATGGTTCTGGTGCTGCGTTTGAGCACCGGTGCGCGCGGTGCGAAGAAGGGCCGCATGGGTTCGAAGGCGCAGGCGCACGATGAGTCGGGTCCGGCTCATGTGTCGGAGCACGGTCCGCATCGTGCTCAGCGCCCTGTTGCACGTGGTTCGTCTGGTTCGACTGGCGTATCTGGTTTGTAGGCCCCGGTTTCTGAGAGGTTTTATTGTGAGCGTTGTGTCTCGTTCTGTAGCCGGGTCTGTTGTGGCCGATTCTGTGCGTATCCCGGGGCGTTACCGCACCCCTATTCCACGTACCCTGCTGGTGGTGGCGGTGCTTGTGGTGGCGGCGGTCGCCTCCCTGGTGTTTGGTAGTTATCAGATGAGCCCTGATCAGGTGTTTCGCCTGATTTTTCAGGGTGAGGGCACGGAGATTGAGCGTCAGCTGGTGTTGAATCAGCGTCTGCCGCGTATGCTTGCCGCCGTGGTGGTGGGTGCGGCTTTGGGCTTATCGGGCGCTATTTTTCAGTCGGTTTCCCGTAATGCTCTGGGTTCGCCGGATATTATCGGTTTCACGGTCGGTTCGGCGACCGGTGCCCTGTCTGTGGTGCTGATTGGGTCGTTGAGTTCTACCGGCGTGGGTATGGGCCTGGGCGCTATTATTGGCGGTTTTGCGACGGCGGCTGTGGTGATGCTTCTGGCGGGTGTGCGCGGTGGTGCAACGATGGGTCAGAAAATGGTGCTGATTGGTATTGCGGTGAGTGCGATGCTCAGTTCCGTGAATGATTACCTGATTACGCGCGGTGATTTGGAGAAGGCGGAGGCGGCGAAGACCTGGCAGCACGGTTCGCTGAATGCGCTGTCGTGGAATCAGATGTCGGTGCAGGCAGTGCTGCTGCTGGTGGCTATTCCGCTGGTGCTGATGCTGACGCATCGCCTGCGCGTCTTGGAGCTCGGCGACGATTTGGCAGCGGGTTTGGGTCTGCCGGTGAAGAGGACCGTGAACATGCTGGTGGCGGCCGCCGTACTCCTGGTGGCTGTGGCGATTTCTGTTGCCGGCCCGATTGGTTTCTTGGCGCTGGTTGCCCCGCAGATTGCGCGCCGCCTGTGGAACACTCCGGGTATGGCGATGTGGCATTCGGCGTTGCTGGGTTCGGTAATTTTGGTGCTGGCTGATTTTGTGTCGGCTCGTGCGTTGGCGCCGTTCCAGATTCCGGTGGGCCTGGTGACGGGCGCGTTGGGTGGCGTGTATATGCTGTGGTTGCTGTACCGTCAGCGCTAGTTGCGCCGTCTTACTCCGTATGAGTGACCGGGTGTTCCCGACTGTGGGGGCACCCGGTTTTCTCTGTTTCGCTAGGTTTCATGAGCGGTTTCACTGGGTTTCGCGGGCGGCTTCAGAATTTTTCAGAATTTTCCCAGTTTTACCCCGGGGTAGATTAAAAACTGCTTATCGTGTCAGGGGTCGCTCATAGAGTGTAGGTGTTGGAAGGGACGATCCTTCCAACCGGGCACACCGTCTCCTGCGGTGTTGCCGCTAGGTTGATTCAGCATCTACGGAAGGAACGGTCATGGACAACACCACTCACGAGAGCCAGTACGCAAACGCAGAGATTTCCTGCACCGCCGATGAGCAGCTGTGCCGTGATGCAGAGTTCAACCTGCTGATGCAGGCGGGCACCATCGTCCGTATGGAGCGTTTCAACGTGGAGGAGCTCCGCGGCGTTCTGGAGCAGCTGGTGGCTGACGGTTCGTGCTTCCGCACCGCGCCGGCCTCTTCGACGATGGGCCGCGTGATGCGTCACCTGACTCAGGGTGCTTCCGGTTACGAGGCGAACCTGGCTGAGCTGCGTGCGGCGGCGCAGAACGCTCTGCTGTTCGTGTTCCCCCTGGAAAAGGACTTGGAGATGTGCCTGCGCTTTGAGCGTGTGCAGGGTACCGGTCTGGCGCTGACCGGCATGGGCGTGAGCCCGGTCAATGGTGACCTGTGGGTCAAGCACTGGGCCATGCGTTCTCTGGAGTGCACCGATGCGGTATTCGCGGTGGAGTCAGCTCCGGGTGCCTGCAATTTTGAGCTGCGCCGCAAGACGTTCTACGCAATGCTCACGATGGTTGAGCTGTCGACTTTGGGTCTGTCGGCTGAGCAGGAGGACTTCTACATGTTTGCCGATTCGGAGGCTGTGTGTAAGAAGTTCAAGCGCGAGCGCCGCGATTGCCGCCGCGCAATGCGCGCACAGTACGACCGCGCCGCGTAAGGCATGTGTGTATGCCCTACGCGGCATACGCGTTTAAAGGCCTAGCCAGTGGCGTTTTGTGGACTGTTAGAGCCACTTATTCTTCTTGAAGAACCAGTAGAGGAGCAGACAGGAGACCAGCATCAGCAGCAGGGCCGCCGGGTAGCCGAACTCCCACTTGAGCTCGGGCATGACCTCAAAGTTCATGCCGTACACCGAGCCAACAATGGTGGGCACCATGAGTAGCGCCGCATAGGCGGAAATTTTCTTGGTGTCGTCGTTCTGTTGCTGACCGAGCAGGGTGTCGTGCACGCGCAGGGCGTTTTCGAGGGAGCTACGAAGATCCTCAAGGCGTTCCTTCGTGTGCACCACGTGGTCGAGCACATTACGGAACTGGCGGGCAAGTTCCACGGCCTCGTCTTCAACCTCGCCCTGGCTCGCGCCCGGGTAGGGGGACGGGTCGAGCGCGCCGGTGCGTAGGCCTTCAATGATGCGACCCATCATCGGTTCGAGGGGTCGGCAGGCTCGCTGAAAGTCAATCACCTGGTTGAGTAGCTCGTATATGCGCTGCGCCAGGGAGTTGGCGTCTTGGCGGTCGTGCGCGGAGAACAGGATGTCTTCAATCTCGTCGTTGTCGTTCTCGAGTCCCTCGAGCACGGGGGCGTACCTGTCGACGGTGCTGTCGAGGATGCGGTGCAGCAGTCGGGCGGGGGATGCATCGGGGGTGGCGTAGAGCAGGTTGAACTTGTCGTTGATGCGCTGTTCGTCGCGAACGAGTGCGAGGGTGTAGCGGGGGCCGGTGAAGAGGTGCAGTTCGCTGAGGCGCACTTCTTCTTCTTTGTCGAGGTAGATGGCGGGGCGGATGACGGTGAAGAGGGAGTCGCCGTATCGTTCTAGTTTGGCGCGCTGGTGGCCTCGTCCGGCGTCTTCGATGGCGAGTTCGTGCAGGTTGAAGGTTTTTTGCAGGGCGTGTAGTTCGTGGATGTCGGGGTTGGCGTATCCGAGGGCTACGGCGGTGTTCTCGTCCGCGTAGGCGCGGAGGGTTTCTTCCTCGGTGGCACCCAGCTGAGGGCGGTCCGAGCTCGGGTAGATAGCTCCGGTGATATAGGACATCGTTTTTCTCCTCTGAACGCTTTGGCGCCACGTGTGTGGGCGCTCTTTCCAGCATACGGCACACGCCCCGCCTGGTCATGTGCACCGCGTGTGCACCTGGCATGGAAAAGCCCCCGGCCGGTACCGTGCAGGCACCTTCCGGGGGCTTTCACGTATTGAGCTATTGCGCTTAGTCTTCGTTGATGAGGTCGCGGACCACGATGGTCTGGTCGCGGTCCGGGCCCACACCAATCGCAGAGATACGGCAGCCAGAAATCTCTTCCAGCTTCAGCACGTACTTGCGGGCGTTCTCGGGCAGCTCATCCAGGCTCTTCGCATCCGAAATGTTCTCGGTCCAGCCATCGTAGTACTCGAAAATCGGCTTAGCGTGGTGGAACTCGGTCTGAGTCATCGGCATCTCGTCGTGGCGCACACCGTCAACGTCGTAAGCCACGCAGACCGGGATCTTATCCAGGCCAGTCAGCACGTCCAGCTTGGTGATGAACAGGTCGGTGAAACCGTTGATGCGCACAGCCTGACGCGCCAGCACGGCGTCGTACCAGCCGCAACGACGCGGGCGGCCAGTGTTCACGCCGAACTCGCCGCCGGTGGTGCGCAGGAACTCGCCCATCTCATCGAACAGCTCAGTCGGGAAGGGGCCAGCACCCACGCGAGTGGTGTACGCCTTCTGAATACCAATCACACGGGAGATGCGGGTCGGGCCCACCCCCGAACCGACGCACGCGCCGCCGGAGGTCGGGTTGGAGGAGGTCACGAACGGGTAGGTGCCGTGGTCAACGTCCAGGAAGGTTGCCTGGCCGCCCTCCATCAGCAGGGTCTTACCCTCGTCCAGTGCCTTGTTCAGCAGCTGGGTGGTGTCCACAATCATCGGCTTCAGACGCTCAGCGTAAGACATGAAGTACTCAACGATCTCGTCAACCTCAACGTGGCGGCGGTTGTAGACCTTCACCAGCAGTTCGTTCTTCTGGCGCAGTGCGCCTTCAACCTTCTGACGCAGGATCGACTCGTCCAGGATGTCCTGAACACGGATGCCGAGGCGGCCAACCTTATCCATGTAGGTCGGGCCGATACCGCGGCCGGTGGTGCCGATAGCGCGCTTGCCGAGGAAACGCTCAGTCACCTTGTCCATGGTCTGGTGGTAGGGTGCGACCAGGTGTGCGTTAGCGGAAATCTTCAGGCGGGAGGTGTCAGCGCCGCGGGCCTCAAGGCCGTCAATCTCAGCGAAAAGAGCCTCGGGGTTAACAACCACGCCGTTACCAATCACGGGGACGGCGTTATCGCTCAGAATACCCGCGGGCAGCAGCTTCAGCTCAAACTTCTGGCCGTTCACCACCACGGTGTGACCGGCGTTGTTACCGCCGTTGGGCTTGACCACGTAGTCTACGCGGGGGCCGAGCAGGTCGGTTGCCTTACCCTTACCCTCATCGCCCCACTGGGCGCCCACAATCACGACAGCTGACATTTTTGTGCTCCTTGAAAGCCTTGAAGATACGCACCGGATTTCACGGCGCGGCGGCGACCTACCGCCTCATGATCCGGGTAGGCACACCTCTTCTAATGATACCGTGCCCGCCCCTTTAAGTCCCGTGTGACGGGGCGGTAGGCGTGCCGGATACGGTGCCGGTGAGCCTCACCGGGCACGGCAACGCCCCCATCCGATATTTGGACGGGGGCGCTACCGGTATGAGCTTATGAAGACTACTTGATGATCTCGATGAAGGTCATCGGGTAGGTGTACTGCTCACCGCGGTTTGCGGCCAGAGCAGCCAGGCTGTGGAAGATAACCATCAGGATAGCCACAACCATCGGGACGACCCACAGGATGATGCCCAGGATGCCGAAGGTCAGAATAATCAGCAGCCAGGAAGCCATGCTGATGACCCACAGGGAGAAGTTGAAGTTGAACGCGCGGCGGGATGCTTCCTTAGTGAAGGAGTAACCGGGCTTGTCCTTGTAGATGAACCACATGACCAGCGGCGCGAGAATACTTGCGGATGCGAAGGACAGCAGAGACAGAATTGCAGAAGCCAGGTGCGCGAGCATCGCCATGTTCTGGTCGTCCTTGGAGGAGACTACGTAACCGTTGGGCTGCTGACCCGGCGCCTGCGAGTAGGAGGGTGCCTGCTGGGAGTACTGGTTGTACTGTTCAGGGTTCGGGTTCTGGGACATCGTTCTTTTCCTTAATCTATCGATGAGTGGATACAGCTAATCGTTGAGGTGCGGCGGCAGGCTAACTCGCCGTTCTCGGAGGGTGCCCGCCTCGCTCTACTTGGTCGCAACGCTCGTGATGGTTTCACCCTATCAAGGCAAGGTAAATGGAATATTAACCCTCGCCGGACAGCAGGCGAAGAAACCCGAATATGACACAAAAAGACGCCCCTGCCCCTCCACGCGGTGTTACGTACGTGGAGGGGCAGGTCGTTATACGGTGTGGGCTGGCCGAGGTTAGTCCTGTTTCTCTTCATCAGCGAGCGCAGGATGCGCGGCGGGCTTATGTAGTGCGGCAGCCTCGCGCTGTGCGGCGGCCTCGTGTAGCTTTGCGTGTTCTTGCTTTTTCAGAAACTCGTACACCGAGAAAGAATCCTCTTCTTCCTTCGTGAAGCCATTGACGCCCGTGTAGCCGTCCGGCAGGCGGTTGTACACGAGGTAGTACCAGAACTCGGCATGTGCCGTCTCTATTTTCTGGAGGAGTTCCCTCAGCTGATTCTTACGCTTCACCGCCTGAACAATACCCACAATCCATAGGATCGGCACCACAAACAACGATCCCACGCCGATAGTGATGAAGAAGAGCAGCATCGACATGCCAGCACTACTATCGAACATACTCACCAGAGGAACCAGCACAAACGGGTTCAGTATCAGCAGGACAATAAGCACGGTCTTCCAGAATGTGCGCTGACTCTCGATCTCTTCAATGTTGGAGCCAGCAAACGGATTATTGATGGGAACGTAGCCTACCGGCTGGATCATTGCCGCCCGCGAGGTGGGGTTCTCCTCATTCTTGACCGGGTTCAGGTGGGCAGCGCACGCCTGCATGGGTGCGGACTCGTCGTGGGAGCGGTCCAGTAGGCGCATTTCGATGAGTTTTGAGTCGGGGGTGCCGAAGAGCGGGTCGGGGATGACCGGCAGAATAGCGCCCGGTTGCAGACCGAGGTGTTCCAGCCGAACGTACTCGCCGTAGGCGTGCGTTGCCTGAGTCTGCTCTTGCTGAGCCTGTTCAGTGGAGGCGAGCGCTACCGGGTGGTTCGCCTCGTCGTCCTTGCGAGATTCGTGAGTATCTTCCGGGGTGTCTTCTGAGGTATCTTCTGAGGTGTCTTCCGGCTCGTCGATTTTGTCGGTGTCATGAGAGTCTTCGGGTTCGTCTTCTGAGTCTTTCCGCGCGGAGTCGTAGCGCTTGGGGGCACCCGGGTAGACGTATTCATAATCGGGGTCGGGGTGTTCTAGCTCTTCGTCGTCGGATTCTTCATATAGCTCAGCGTCTTCATTTTTCTGCGTCTGCTCGCCCATGAGTAGCGTCATGTATTCCGGGACGGACTGGTCGGTGTCCCAGAGGGGCTGGTACGCCTCGTCCTTCTTTGCAGTTTCCTTCTTTTCAGTGGGGCGGTCTGCCATGGTCGTCTCCTTCGCTTACCAGACATACTCCTAGTGGCACCACCGTACCAGCGGGCGCTGGGCAGTCCCTTGAAACCTGCCTGATAAAAGCTGAGAAAAAGCCCCCGACAAGCGCCAACACGCACGTGTTAACACTGCCGGGGGTTCAACGTTACCAGGGGTCTACTGGGGGCATTTGCGGGAAGCTACTCCGCCGGCACTGACACTCCCTCGGGCTCCCCCGCTTCGTCCGGGTGGGCACCCTCCTGCAGGGTGCGGTCGTACACCGGGTGGTACCAGAACGCACCGTACGTCGTTGCCCTCGCTACCGCCTCCCGCCGCTTCTGCGAGAGCTTCACCAGCGAATAAATCATCAAGCCAAGCCAGATAAAGGGCACCGTAAAAAACGAATACAGCCAGACAAAGAAATAGGCGCCAAGAACCTCCCCGGCAACCCGCTCATTCACCATGTACAGCAGGGGTAGCACAAGGAACGGGTTAATCACCTGCAACACCACACACAAAACCAGCCACCACATGTACCCGAGACGAGCCTTAGCCCAATCAACGGTGGCCTCCGGTGTACTTGCGGGGATGTAGCCAACAACCCGAGCTTCGCCGGTGTCTTCCCCCGGTGCTGACAGAGCCGGTTCAGACAGAGCCGTCGCGGTGCCGGGCTGATTCTGCCAGCGCACGGAAGCCACCTGCGTGGGTCCGGCATCCTTCGACAGCGCACTCAGTAGTTGCATGGGCTGCAGACTTGGGTCGGGAATACCGTAGACAGGTTCCGTCGCCACAGGCAGGGCGGCATCAACGGTGAAGGAATCCATACGCCATTGCGGGGTCTGCGCCTGCGCTCCGCCGGTCATGATGCGCCGCCCATATGTGAGTTCGGCGGCGCAGGGGTAGGAGCAACCGCCGCAGAGGACATCGAAGACGTTGCGCCCAGGATTCCCTGCATTTCCTCGGTGTTCTTGGGCAGACGGTCGTACACCAGATAGAACCAGAACGACCCAAGCGGCATAGCCTCCCACTTCAGTGCCCGGTACTTTCGGCTAACTCGGACTAGCGCAAAAAACAGTGCCCCACCCCACAAGAACATGGGAAGACCCATCGTCAGCAGAGAAAGCATCAAGAAGTAGTAGAAGACATACCCACCGATCTGAGGGTCCCCTGTAACGGTAGCCAACAGAAGATAAGTCAGGGGATTTAACACCACACCCACGAAGAAGAGGGCAATGAGCTCAGGCCAGGCCTTCTTCCACAGGTCTGATCCGCGCACCTTGCCCGCAAGTGGGGTTGCTGAGATATACCCGATAGGTCGCGGAGTACCGACTACTTTCTCATCCATCCAGGCAGGAAAAGCGGTCGGCACCTGCCGGTGTGCAGATGCGCCAGCATCCGTGCCCATGGGGGACATGCGGCGCATCGTGGGGCCCGGGCGGCCATACAGCGGCCGGTTCAGCACCGGGTGACCCGTCGCCGAAGGGAAAAAGTACGCAGCCTGCACAGAGGGCGCAGGAGCAGAAACCGGCAGAATAGACGCTGCAGGAGCGGGCACTGCAGAATCAGGTGTTGTAGGAACCGATGGGCCAGCAGACGCGGATGCAGAATGAGCCTTCTGTATTTCCATGACCTCCTTCACCGGCTCGGGAATACCCCCGGTCGGTGCGGGAACCGGCGTTCCGTGAAGAAGCAAAGCCGAGTATTCGGGTGCGGGCTGATCCATATCCCACAGGGGCTGATACTCGCTATCACTCTTCTCGGTTGGGTTCTGAGGGTTTTTCGGTGCTTCGCTATGCTCCACCACGGTGACCTCCTCCAATGCTTGTCTGCTTGTTAGTGTCTGTTGTGTTGTCTACATTGTGTGTTCGGTGCGCGGGGGCTCAATCCCGTAGCTGTTCTTTGAGCCAGTGGCTAGTCTGCTTAAGCCTCGGCCGCTTCGTTAAGCCGCACGATGCTCAGAATCCACGCCACAAACCAGATGATGCCGGGAATCCCCATGAGCCCTGCGCTCACCTGATTCACCATCATAAAGAGAGCTGCGACGAGTGGCCCCGCCCCGAACAGGCCCGTAATGGAGAGAATCCCCGCCGCAATATAAGGATTCAGTACGGAAACGGCAAAGAACAGAAGCTTCGCCTCCCCCTTCTGAGATGAATCAGACGAACCGCCAAAACTCGTCACCGGCTGAGTAATGCCACTACGATGCCGCGAAGCGTAGCGCTCCTGGTTTGTTTTAGAGGGCGGGGCGCAGTCATACACCAGCCGGAACGTAAGTTTCTCCCCGGCCTTACGCCTCCAGATGAGCCGCACCATCACACCTAAGAAATTGATGAGAGCCCACAGAGAGAAAAAGAACAGCGTTAGCGGAAGAATACCGATGCTCAGCACCGAAAATCCTATGCCTGCCAGGTAAAGAGAACCTAGAGTTTCTTCGCTCAGGGTATAAGAAGGCAACAAGAAATATACGAAAGGATTCGCCGCGATAGCCAACGCTAGGTACACCAGCACCTCCACCACGCGTCTACCAGTGTGGGGCTTGCGGTTAGGAACCGGCAGAGGGCAGTAACCAACCAGCTCGCCGCCGTGTTCCTCCGGCGATTCTCCATTGGGGAGAGTTCCCTGAACATCATCTGCGTGGATGCGCATCAGCTGCGTATTGGGGCGACCGTAATACACATGGGGCGCCACCTTCAAAACACGCTGACTAGGGGAAACAGATTGATTGTCGATGGGTTGCTTCTTATCGGCAGTCATGATTCCTCCTCAGCAGTGTGACGCAGTGATACCGCGGGTGAACTAACAGTGGTCGGGGTACACTCGCACACCAGCCGGAATTGAAAATCCTGCTGAATCTTGTGCTGTCTAACGAGCAGGCGCGTCGATTCGATGGCATCCCCAACAGCATTCAGAAACTTTCCTACGCAGAGGAACAGCCACCAGAGTCCTGCGAGGATGCCGACGAAACCCACAATGAGTAGTAGCGGGGGGATAAAGATGACCATCAAGATCACCGTCCCTATTTCCTCACTTATTCCCCAAGGACCTTGGGAGAGGAACATTGGGCTCACCGGCGCGATCAAGAGAGCTACCCAGAACACCATCCGCAGCAGTGGACCCAGCACGTACCAGGTGAAGCCGCTCCAATCAGTGAAGAAGCCCTTCGCATTGAAGGTTTCGCGGGGCTTTTCCATGGGGGCGTAGCCTACCACATCGCCAATCTGCCAGGCGGATGAGCTGTACTCGGTGAGGGTACCCTGCACCTCTCCCCTATGGATGCGTTCCAACCGTGGACCGGGGCGGCCGTGCATAACCTGGGGTGACATCAGCAGAACAGAATCCTCAGTGGAAACGCGTCGCTTGACCATGGTTCGACCCTCCCTATCCCATCATTTTTGATAGATGTTCAATAGATGGTTTTACAGTAACAACCGAACCTGAAAAGAACCTGAACCCAAATGCAAATGAAAAACGTGAAAAAGAAAAGGGTCGAACATGTCCACAATTTGATGCATTTAGAAGTAATAAACGCTTCACAAGCCACTTTGAGGTGTATCCTAGTTCACATCTAGTGTGTTCAAGCCCAGCTGGAACCCACTAGAAAAACACACCAGCCTCCCAGAAACACCCCGGGAGCCAAGCAAAGGAGCACCGTGACACACACCGCCTCCCCAAACCCCCGCGGCCGGTCGCATCGACGCCGAATCGGCAGCGGGCTACTCACCCTCAGCATGGCGCTGAGCCCCCTCGCAGCCCTGGGCACCACCGCCCACGCCGCGGAAGACCCCGACGCCGTCAAGCAGGTACTCAGCGAAAGCATGAAGAACGCCAGCGGCACCGTCACCGCCTTCGTCCGCTTCAAGGGTAAGGGCGCCTTTGAACAGACCCAGCCCGCAGGCGTACGCGCCGGCGTGCAGGCACCCGTCAACACCAGCTCACAGGTGCAGGCAATCGCCTCCCAGGTGCAGAGCCAGGCACAGCAAGTCAGCAGCCAGTCCGGCGCGCAGGTCCTCTACACCACCCACAACGCAGTACGCGGCGTGGCAGTGCGCGGTGACGCCGAGTCCATCAAGGCACTCGCCAACCGCTCCGACGTAGAGAAGATCTCGCCCATCCTGCCCAAGTACCGCCAGAACGCGGGCGCCGCCGTTGACGCAGGCTCTCTCGCCACCTGGACCGGCACCACCAACCCCGCCGGCGCGGGCGGATACACCGGCAAGGGCGTGAAGATCGCCGTCATCGACTCCGGCATCGACTACACCCACACCGACTTCGGTGGTAGCGGCAAGCTCGAAGACTACGAGAAGGCATCCAAGCTCACCGAGCTGCCCTCCGCAGACTCCGGACTCATCAACCGCACCAAGGTTGCTGGCGGCTACGACCTCGTTGGTGACGCCTACGACGGCACCAACACCGCAACCCCCGACGGCAACCCGCTCGACTGCACCACCGGCGGCCACGGCACCCACGTGGCGGGCACCGCGGCAGGCTACGGCGTGAACGCCGACGGCACCACCTTCACCGGCGACTACAGCAAGCTCACCGCAGAGCAGCTCAAGACCATGAAGATCGGTCCCGGCGTCGCCCCCGACGCTGAAATCTACGCCTTCCGCGTCTTCGGTTGCTCCGGCAGCACCAACGTCGTCATTGAGGCACTCGACCGTGCCCTCGACCCCAACGGTGACGGCGACTTCTCCGACCGCGTGAACGTGGTCAACATGTCCCTCGGTGGCGAATTCTCCCCGCAGGATGACCCCGAAGCCTACGCCGTTGACGCGCTCACCCGCGCCGGCGTGCTCTCCGTGATCTCCGCGGGTAACGCCAACGACTACAGCCTGCGCGGCGACACCTACTCCAACTCCGGTCACCCCGCCACCGCAGCCAGCGCAATCACCGTAGCTAACGCCTACGGTTCCACCCGCGCTGTCGATGCGGCAGAGCTGACCGACCCCGCCACCGGCACCACCCGCAAGGTACGCGGCGACTACAGCGTCTCCTACCCCTGGGCACAGGCAGGTAGCAAGGAATTTACCGGTGAACTCACCGCAATCTCCGAGAACAACCGCTACGCCTGCAACGCCCTCAGCGCCGACGAAGCGGCAGCTGTAAAGGGCAAGTGGGTGCTCATCGACTGGGCTAAAGATGACGGTGAGCTCGCCTGCGGCTCCAAGGTGCGCTTCGACAACCTGGAGGCGGCAGGCGCCAAGGGTGTGCTGCTTGCAGGCAACGACGAAGAACCCGGCCTGGGTATTGCCGGTAACGATACCCTGCCCGGTTTCCGCCTGGCAGCATCCGCCGCTAAGGACCTGCGTGCACAGATCACCGCAGCAGAAGCAGCAGGTAAGCCCCTGACCGTGCGCCTCGGCAACGAGCTGAAGTCCTCCCTGCGCGTGGACACCGATAAGCTGGATCAGCTGAACCCCATGAGTGCCCGCGGCTTCCACGGCAGCTACGGCTACACCAAGCCCGACATTGCGGCACCCGGCTCGTACATCACCTCCGCGGCGGTGGCGACCGGTAACAACTCCGTGACCTTCAGCGGCACCTCCATGGCGGCACCCTACGTGACCGGCTCCGCCGCCCTGGTCATGCAGAGCCACCCGACCTACACCCCCGCACAGGTCAAGTCCGCCCTCATGAACACCGCAACCCACGATGTGCGCACTGAATCCGGTGCCGCATACGCGGTGGACCGTGTGGGTGCCGGACGAGTCGACACCCTCGCTGCCGTGCAGTCGAAGTCCCTCGTCTACAACGCTGACAAGAGCGGTACCGTGTCCCTGAGCTTCGGTGTGCTCGAGTACGCACCGGATGCTGGCGTTCAGACCCTCACCCGCGAGGTGACGGTCGAGAACACCGACTCCGTGGCGCACACCTACGCCCTGTCCTACGCTGAAAGCACTAATATTCCCGGAGTGGAATACTCCTTCCCCTCCGCGGTCACCCTCGCACCCGGTGAAACTAAGAAGTTCGAAGTCACCGTGCGCATCGACCCGTCCAAGCTGGAGAAGACCCGCGACGCAGCAATGGACACCACCCAGAACGCAACTGAGTACTACACCGGCACCGAAACCGTTCCCGCACAGTACCGTCAGTACATTGCCAGCGCATCCGGCCGACTCGTCCTCACCGAAGACGGCACCAAGGCACTGCGCCTGCCCGTTCACGTGGCACCCAAGCCCGTGAGCACCATGCACGCTGCCGAAGACACCGTCACCTTCACCCAGAAGCCCTCCAGCGACGAGGCTCAGAAGGCAGACACCGGCTGGGTCAAGTCCCAGATCTCGCTGCGCGGCACCGAGGTCAACCAGGGCGGCTACCGCTCCCTGCTCGGCGCGTTCGAGTACGGTGCGAGCGTGGACCGTGTAGCTCCCACCTCCCTGTCGCTGAACAGCAACGTTAAGGCGAACCTGCAGTACGTCGGTGCTTCCTCGGATGCGCCCGCACTGAAGGCAGCCGGCGGCAACGCTGATGACGGCACCCTGCGCTTCGGTATCTCCACCTGGGCGAACTGGGATGTTGTCTCCTACGAGAACACCTTCACCGTAGAAATCGACACCGACGGCAACAACCGCGCCGACTACAAGCTGGTCACCGACCGCGCTAAGGGCCTGGACTACCCGCTGGTTCGCCTCTACGGATACAAGAACGGCAACCTCGTCGAGCTCGGCTACTACCCGCTCAACGGCGCCTGGGGTGATGTGGACACCAACATGATGGACACCAACACCCTCATCATGAGTGCACCCCTCAAGGACCTGGGCCTGACCAGCGCAAACAACCCGGACATCCAGTACCGAGTCAGCGCAACCACCCAGTACGAGTGGGGTAACGTCAGCGAAACCGGCTGGATCAAGTACCGCCCCTTCAGCCCCAAGCTGTGGTTCAGCGGCGACTCCTCCGCCGTGGCTGGCCTTCACCCGGATGCCTCCACCACCACCCTGACGGCGCACCGCTCCGCTGACGCAATCCCCGCGCTCGGCGAATCCGGTACCCCCGCCAAGGCGCTGCTGCTGCACCTGCACAACGGCACCGGCGACCTCTCCGGTACCAACGGCGCCAAGGGCAACCGCGCCGAGGTGCTGAACATCAAGGAGCAGCAGACCGAGTACATCACTCCGTCCCGCTTCACCGATGTGAAGAACACCGACCAGTTCTACACCGAGATCTCTTGGTTGGCTCAGCGCGGCATCACCACCGGCTACCCGGACGGCACCTACCGCCCGCTGGAGTCCGTGGAACGTGGCGCAATGGCGGCGTTCTTCTACCGCATGCAGGGTTCCCCGCAGTTCACTGCCCCCTCCACTCCGAGCTTCAAGGATGTGCCCACCACGCACCCCTTCTACAAGGAGATTGAGTGGATGAAGGCTCAGGGCATCACCACCGGCTACTCGGACGGCACGTTCCGCCCCTCCGCACCGGTGAACCGTGACGCCATGGCTGCGTTCTTCTACCGTGCAGCGGGTTCCCCGCACGTGGATCTGCCCGCAACCAGCCACTTCAGCGATGTTTCCACCGATAACCAGTTCTACCGTGAAATCACGTGGCTGGCTTCGAAGGGCATCAGCACCGGCTGGCCGGACGGCACCTACCGCCCGGTGACCCCCATTGCCCGCGACGCAATGGCTGCGTTCATCTACCGCTACACCGAGAAGGTTGCTAACCAGGCCGGCCGCTAGACGGTAGCGAATGGTTCGGGTCCTCTCCCACCTCCTGCATGGGGTGGGAGGGGTACCCGGAACCGGCAGGCTCCGGGGCCTGAAGACCCCGGAACCTCTCAAGTTTTGGTGGCGGTTTCACCGGCGGATGCACTCACTCGTCGTCTGCCGGTGGGGCCGCCTCCGCGTATCACCGATACACAACCACAGAGCACACAGCACTATCGAAAAATAGAAAATCCGAAGGAGGATTCCATGACAACGCCTCATGCGCCACGCCGCAGAATGAAGGCTGTCGGTGCGACCGGTTTGAGTGCGGCTCTTGCCCTTACTCTCGGCGTTCCCGCCACTTTCTCTGCAGCTCACGCTCAGAGCCCCCAGCAGGTCGAAGGAAGCACTGCGAGCGCATCCGGTGACGCTGCCTCGCGTATCAGCCCGGGCCTGCAGAAGGCTGAAGGCCAGGTCACCGTGTATGTTCAGTTCAAGGGCAAGGGCGCGTATGAGCAGACCCAGTCCGCGGCTGTTCTGGCACGTAAGGAGGCGCCGGCGAACCGTCAGGCGCAGGTGCAGGCTATTGCAGCTCAGGTGCAGTCGCAGGCTCAGTCTGTGGCGGCTGCTTCTGGCGCGAAGCTGATGTACACCACGCATAATGCGATGCGTGGTGCGGCGATTACTGGTGATGCTGCGCAGATTCGTGCGTTGGCGGAGCGCCCTGATGTGGAGCGTATTTCGCCGATTATCGCGAAGGAGCGCATGAACTCCGGTAGCGAGATTGATACGAAGACCCTCGCCACCTGGACCCGCGATCACACGGGGTACACGGGTAAGGGCGTGAAGATTGCGGTTGTTGACTCCGGTGTGGACTACACTCACGCCGACTTTGGCGGCCCCGGAACCGTGGACGCCTATCTGAAGGCCAAGGCCATGACGGAGCTTCCGTCCGCTGATTCGGGCCTGATTGATCGTAATAAGTTCATTGGCGGCATTGACCTGGTCGGTGATGACTACAATGCGTCGGTGGCTGAGAAGTCGACTCCGCAGCCCGATAATAACCCGCTGGACTGCCGCCCGGACGGCTTCGGTTCTGGCGGTCACGGCACGCACGTGGCGGGTACTGCCGCCGGTTATGGTGTGACGGCGAACGGTACGACTTACCGTGGCGATTACAAGAACCTGACGGAGGAGCAGCTGAAGGGCATGTCTATTGGCCCCGGTACTGCTCCTGATGCTCAGATTTTGGCGATTCGTGTGTTCGGTTGCTACGGCAATTCGAGTGTTGTGATGAAGGCGCTCGATACCGTGATGGACCCGAATGGTGACGGTGATTTCTCTGACCGCGCCGACATTGTGAACCTGTCGCTCGGTGGCGAGTTCGCTCCGGCTGACGACCCTGAGTCGTACATGATTAATACGATGGCGCGCCAGGGTGTGTTCACTGTGGCTGCTGCCGGTAACGCCAATAACTACAACGGTGTGGGTGACACCTACTCCGATTCGGGTAGCCCGGCGAATGCAGCTGCGGCACTGTCGGTGGCGAACGCTTACGGTTCGACTCAGCCGATTGACCGTGCCCGCGTGACCACGAAGACTGGTTTGGAGTGGTTGCAGGGTGATTATTCGGTGAACTTCGATTATTCGAAGGCGTCCGCTGATCAGTTGCGCGGCGAGGTTGTTGCCGCACCGAAGCGTAACCGTTACGCTTGCGAGGCTTTCACCGCTGATGAGGCGAAGGCTTTGAAGGGTAAGTGGGTTTACTTCGAGTGGGATCAGGACGACTTGTCGTTCCCGTGCGGTTCGAAGGTGCGTTTCGATAACGTTCAGGCTGCCGGCGGTGTTGGCGTGGTGATGGCCGGTAAGGCTGAGCGCTACACGATCGGCATTGGCGGTAATGCGACCATTCCGGGTCTGCGTCTGACTGCTTCTTCGACGAAGGACCTGGAGAAGGCTCTGGCTGCCGGTCCGGTGACCGTTGAGATGAACCTGGACTACAAGGCTTCGGGCCGCGGTCCTCACTCGCACGCTTTTGATTTGAATTCCTCGAGCGCTCGCGGTCAGCACGGTTCTGATGGCTTCATTAAGCCTGACCTTGCGGCACCGGGTACTGAGATTGTGTCTGCCGCTGTGGGTACGGGTAATAGGGGTGTTTCCTTCACCGGTACCTCCATGGCAACCCCGCACGTGACCGGTATCGCCGCCCTCGTGATGCAGGCGCATCAGGATTACAACCCGCAGATGATTAAGGCTGCGCTGATGAACGGCGCGTCCACCCCGATCAAGAATGAGCAGGGTGCGCAGTACGCGGTGGATCGTGTGGGTACGGGCATGGTGAATGCTCGCGCTGCCGTGGACGCGAAGGTCATTGCGTACGATGCGAAGACCCCCGAGCGTGTTTCGACCGCGTTTGGTGTGCTGGAGTACACCCCCGATTCGGGTATTCAGACTGTTCAGCGTGAAATCGTTCTGGACAACACCGATTCGCAGGCTCACACCTACACTCTGAGCTACGAGGCAAGCACGACCATCCCGGGTGTGGAGTACTCCTACCCGCGGCAGGTGAGCGTGGGTGCCGGTGAGCGTAAGAACGTGACCGTGACCGTACGCATCGACCCCTCCAAGCTTGAGAAGACCATGGACCCGGCGATGAGCGCCGACCAGGTCGCTCAGGACTGGACGACCGGTAAGACTCTGATTGCCGGTAAGCGCCAGTACATTGCGAGCGCTTCTGGTCGCCTGATTTTCTCTGAGAATGGCCGCGAGGCGATCCGCCAGTCGATTCACGTGGCACCGAAGCCTGTCTCGAAGATGCGTGTTGATGCGTCCCGTATTGATTACAAGGGCATCGCCGATAAGGAGTCCACGGTGACTCTGCGCGGTACGACCCTGAACCAGGGCGGTTACCGTTCGCTGCTGGGTGCGTTCGAGCTGGGTGCGGTCAGCGGCCGTATTCCGACCGGTCAGCTGAAGCTGCCGTCGAACCAGGCTGTTGACCTGCAGTATGTGGGTGCTGCCTCGGACGCTCCGGCGTTGAAGGCTGCCGGCAAGAACCCGAACGATGGTTCTCTGTTCTTCGGCATTTCGACCTGGGGCACCTGGGACAGCATGCACTGGGGCCGTCAGGTACAGGTGCAGATTGACACCACCGGTGATTCGAAGGCCGACTACACGCTCGAGGTAACCCGAGAGAAGGGTCTGGACTACCCGCTGGTGAAGGTCTGGTCCATCTCCGGTAAAGCATCCACCGTGGTGGCGCGCTACCCGCTGAACAGCGCCTGGGGTGACACCGACACCAACACCATGGACACCAACACCATGATTCTGGGTGTGCCGCTGAAGGACCTGGGCCTGACCGCTGAGAAGGCTCAGAGCATCAAGTACACGGTGCAGACCGACACCTGGTACAACGAGGGTAACTCCTACGTCGATGCGACGGATGCGATCACCTTCTCCCCGTTCAACCCCGGTGTGTGGTTCACCGGTGAGGAGTCGGGCGTACCCGGCCTGTTCGTGGATCGTGACGGCGGTCAGCTGACCGTTCACCGCAAGAACAACAACAAGGAGCGTCAGGCTCTGTTCCTGCACATGCACAACGCGACCGGTGACCTGAGCGGCCGTAAGACCGCTAACGGTGTTGCCGCTGGCGACCGTGCACAGGTCGTGGACGTTCCGCGTACCATCCACGAGGCACGCTTCAGGGATGTTCCGCCGGAGAACCAGTTCTACCGCGAAATCACCTGGATTGCCTCGCACCAGATTGACCGCGGCTACCCGGACGGCACCTTCCGTCCGCTGAACAACATGGACCGTGCCACCATGGCCGCGTACTTCTACCGCATGAGCGGCTCGCCGCAGTTCACCGCCCCGAGTACGCCCAGCTTCAAGGACGTTCCGCTCAACCACCCCTACTACAAGGAGATTGAGTGGATGAAGGCCCAGGGCATCACGACCGGCTGGTCGGACGGCACGTTCCGCCCCGATTCCTCGGTGAACCGTGACTCGATGGCCGCGTTCTTCTACCGTTACGCAGGTTCGCCCGCGTACGAGGCTCCCGCCCAGGCCCGTTTCACGGACGTTTCGACGGATAACCTGTTCTACCGCGAGATCAGCTGGCTGGCCTCGCAGGGCGTGACCACCGGCTGGCCCGATGGTTCGTTCCGCCCCGTGGAGCCGGTGCACCGCGACGCTATGGCGGCGTTCGTGTTCCGTTACAGCACGAGCGTGCTGGGGTACAGCGCCGACCAGTAGTGAGGCCCGGCTGACCTGCTGACCGGCCCACCGCGTAGGCAGGGGTGCCGCCCCGGCTGAGGTGCCGGTGAGTCACGGCTGGTCCCGGTCAGCGGCTAATTCTGGTCATGGGCGAGGGGGGGTCGTACCGCGCGCAGCAATGCTGCCCGGTACGGCCCCCTCGCCGTTGTTACGTTCCGCACCGCGGTGTTTCACGAGTCTGACTAGGTTAAACACCCCTCTCCTTGAGACAATGGTGAGGGTTCTTTCAGCGCCCGCTTGAACCCCGTCGTTGAAGTACGGGCTGAAGACCCCTAGAAACACACCATTACAAGAGAATCAAGGAGCATTCAGTGGCTATTCTCCCTGAAGCTACCCCCGCTCCGAAGGGTTCGCGGCCACCGCGAGGACTTCGGCGCGTAGCCCGCGGCTGCGGCGCCCTAGTGCTGGGCCTGACCCTCGGGCTGACTTCCCTACCCTACGGAACCCAGGCGTACGCCGCACCCGGCGTGGTGCGCGGCGACGTGGATGCGCCGCGTAGCGCATCCGCCGAGACGCCGAACCCGGCCGAGGTGCTCTCCCCCAGCCTGGACGGCGCAACCGGCGAACGCGCCGTGTTCGTGCGCTTCAAGGGTCAGGGCGCATACGCGCAGACCCAGCCGGATGCGGTCCGCTCCCGCGCGCAGGCACCCGTGAACGCGCAGGCGCAGGTGCAGGCGATTCGTGCCAGCGTGCAGCAGCAGGGCGCCTCCGCCGCGAAGGAGTCCGGCGCGCAGGTCCTGTACACCACCCACAACACGATGCGCGGCGTGGCGCTCTACGGTAACGTCGAGCAGATTCGTGCGTTGGCGAACCGTTCCGATGTTGAGCGCATCAGCATCATTGAGGACATGGCGCCGCAGAACACCGGTTCCGTGCTCGATACCGACACGCTCTCCGTGTGGGCTCAGCAGCACGCGCAGAACACCGCCTCCACCGGCTACACCGGTAAGGGCGTGAAGATTGTGGTGCTCGATACCGGCATCGACTACACTCACGCCGATTTGGGCGGCCCCGGCACTAAGGAGGCCTACGAGAAGGCAAAAGCCTCCGACACGATTCCCGAGGGCACCTACGACCCGAAGAAGTTCCTGGGCGGCTACGACCTGGTCGGTGACGACTACAACTCCGCTAAGAAGGAGACTTCCACTCCCCACCCGGACGCGAACCCGCTGGACTGCGGCGGCCACGGTAGCCATGTGGCCGGTACCGCGGCGGGCTACGGCGTGAACGCGGATGGCTCGACCTTCCGCGGCGACTACTCCAAGCTCACCGAGGAGCAGCTCAAGGACATGAAGATCGGCCCGGGCTCCGCACCGGAGGCTCAGCTGATTGGCCTGCGCATCTTCGGTTGTAAGGGCACCACCGCGTTTGTCCCCCTGGGCCTTGACCGCGTGCTCGATCCCAACGATGACGGCGACTTCTCCGACCGCGCCGACATCGCGAACCTGTCGCTGGGCAACGAGTTCGGCGTGTTCGACGAGACCGTGAACTACGCGGTCGGTTCCCTCTACCGCGAGGGCATCCTCTCCGTGGTTGCGGCGGGTAACGCCAACAACTACAACGCCGTGGGTGACACCTACTCCAACTCGGGCGGCCCCGGCACCAGCGCCTACAGCCTGACCGTGGCGAACTCGATTGGTTCGACCCAGATGGCGGATCGCGTGAAGATTCTCTCCCCCGCGAACGAGGCGGACACCTACGGCGACTACTCGGTGAGCTTCGACTACTCGAAGGCGACCGAGGAGCAGCTGCGCGGCACCGTGGTGCGTGCCGCAACCCGCAACCGCTACGCGTGCGAGGCCTTCACCGAGGAGGAGGCCGCGGCGCTGAAGGGCAAGTGGGCCCTCATCGACTGGGCTGAGGCCGACGGCACCGCCCCCTGCGGTTCGCGCGTGCGCTTCGATAACCTGCAGGCTGCCGGCGCGACCGGCGTGGTCATCGCCTCCGACACGGAGGTGGGCGACACCGCCATCGGCGGCAACTCCGCTATTCCGGGCGTGCGTCTGGCCAAGAGCCAGGTGGAGCGCCTCTCCTCCCAGATTGATTCGGGCAACCTGACCCTGCAGCTCGGCGAGAACCTGCGCGAGTCGATTCGCGTGCAGAACGGCAAGCTGGATCAGGCGAACACCTCGACCGCGCGCGGTATGCACGGCTCGCACGGCATCACGAAGCCGGACGTTGCGGCACCGGGCACGAACATTTCCTCGATCCTGGTTGGCGGCGGTACCGAGGCAACCGTAAAGACCGGTACGTCCATGTCCACGCCGTTCGTGGCGGGTGTTGCGGCGCTGATTATGCAGGCGCACCCGGAGTACGGCCCGCGCATGATTAAGACCGCCATCATGAACACCGCCGACCACCGCATGCAGGATGCCTGGGGCAACCCCTACGCGGTGGACCGTGTGGGTACCGGCCGCATCAACACGCGTGCGGCGGTGGCCGACCGCGTGATGCTGTTCAACGCCGCCCGCCCCGAGCAGGTTTCGGATACCTTCGGCGTGGTTGAGTACACCCCGAACGCCGGCGTGCAGACCCTGCAGCACCGTGTGAGCGTTGAGAACACCGATTCGGTGGCGCACACCTACGCCGTATCTTACGACGGCAGCACGAGCATCCCGGGTGTGGAGTTCTCCTACCCGCAGTCGGTGTCTGTGGGTGCCGGCCAGACCGCCACGTTCACCGTGACGGTGCGCATCGACCCGTCGAAGCTTGAGAAGACCATCGACCCCTCGATGTACCCGACCCAGGATTCGCTGAACTACTCGACCGGCATGGTGACCATTTCGGGTGCCCGCCAGTACATTGCGAGCGCCTCGGGCCGCCTGATCCTGACCGATGCTGATTCCTCGGCCGCGGTGAAGACCCTGCGTATGCCCCTGCACGTGGCCCCGAAGCCGGTGAGCGCGCTGCGCGTGGCCGGTGCGGATATCCACTTCGATTCGAACGGCGCCGGTGCGTTGGAGCAGCGCCTGTCCGTTGAGGGCACCGCCGTGAATCAGGGCGGTTACCGCTCCCTGCTGGGTGCCTTCGAGCTGGGCGCTTCGAGCCCGCGCATCCCGACCGCGAAGCTGGGTGTGGGTTCGGATTCCCGCATGGACCTGCAGTACGTGGGTGCCACCTCGAACGTGGCGGCGCTGAAGGCTGCCGGTCAGGACACCTCGCAGGCGCAGCTGTCCTTCGGTATTTCGACCTGGGGTAACTGGTCGGAGGTGACCCCGCGCGGCACCTACTACGTCTTCATCGACACCGATAAGGATGGCACGACCGATTACCGCCTGCAGACGGTGCGCGAGAAGGGCCTGGACTACCCGCTCGTGAAGGTTTCGCAGCGCGGCTTGGACGGTAAGTGGCACGCAATCGCCAACGCCCTGTACCCGCTGAACGGCGCCTGGGGTGATACGGACACCAACATCATGGATTCGAACACCCTGGTGATGACTGTTCCGCTGAGCGTTCTGGGCCTGGACCCCGAGGCTGAGTCGACCGAGATTTCGTACTCGGTGACCACCGCGAGCGCGTTCTCCGCCACGACCGTGGTGGATACGACCGAGTCGGTGTCGTTCAACTACGCCACCCCGGCGCTGTGGTTCAGCGGCGATTCGGCGGGCGTTCCGAACCTGTTCGTGGACGCACCGGGCACGAACCTGGTGGCGCACCGCAGCGGTGAGGCGAAGGGCTCTGCACTGTTCCTGCACATGCACAACGCGACCGGCGACCTGTCGGGCGTGAACGGTGCGGCCGGTGAGCGTGCGCAGGTTCTGCGCGTGTCGTCGTCTTCCGAGGCTCCCGCCGAGAGTGCGCATTTCAAGGATGTTCCGGCGGATTACCCGTTCGTGAACGACATTAACTGGCTGGCTCAGCGTCGTATTACGACCGGCTACCCGGATGGCACGTTCCGCCCGAACGGTTCGGTGGAGCGCGGCGCGATGGCGGCGTTCTTCTACCGCATGGCGGGTTCGCCGCAGTTCACCGCGCCGAGCACCCCGAGCTTCAAGGATGTGCCGCGTGACCACCCGTTCTACAAGGAGATTGAGTGGATGCGTGCCCGCGGTATTACGACCGGTTGGTCGGATGGTACGTTCCGTCCGAATGCTGCGGTGAACCGTGACGCTATGGCGGCGTTCTTCTACCGTTTTGCGGGTTCGCCGGCGTATTCTGCTCCGGTGGTGTCGCCGTTTAGTGACGTGTCGTCCGGTAGCCAGTTCTACCGTGAGATTTCATGGTTGGCTGAGCAGCGTATTACGACGGGTTGGGCTGATGGTTCGTTCCGTCCGGTTCAGCCGATTGAGCGTGGCGCGATGGCGGCGTTCTTGCACCGCTATAACGTGCGTGTGCTGAATAACCGCTAGTCGGATGCGGATGTGAGGGCCGTGTCGGGGTGGAGTTTTCTGCCCCGGCACGGCCCTTTCTGTGGGCTGTTATGTCTGCGGCGTAGACTTAACTTATGCGTGAGTTACAGGTTCAGAACGGCGAGGATGAGACGCTGTCAGCTATCCAGGATGCCCCCAATCAGGAGGAGCTTCTGAACGCGGCGGCGGACTTCGTTGACCGCTATGAGAGCGTCTTTGAACATCTAAGCCGCTGATATTCCTTCGAAAGAAATACCCCCGGTAAACACCACAAGCCCTTAAACCCACATAAACCCAAGAAATTTTTATAAAAATATTTTATGAAAACCATAGAAAAGCACAAAATCAAACATATTTCAATACAGTGCAAATATGTGATATTTTCAACAGTGTTTTCCTGGTTTAACTCACCCAAAATCTGCTACTCTATGAACCACAACACATGGTTAATTTTTCAACTTATTATTAGGAGGAAATTATGTCTAATATTTTTTCCAATCTTCACTGGGGCATCTTGCCCTTGGTTACTGGATCTCCCGAGGCAATTCTGGCAGGTGTTGGCTACGCAGGCCTTCGATGCATTATGGGGCGTTGATACTCATGGCAAAAAATAAAGAAGCCCTCTACGACGAGCTTGTTGACATACAGAACAAGATTGATCACCACCCAATGATTTCTGGGCCTCACGCCGAAGCTAGTAGCCTTGTTGAAATCATGAAAGAACAGGGTTATTCACATGAAGAGATTGAAAAATCCCTCAAAGACCAAGGACTTCCAAGTATTGTCGATATTGGCAAAAATACTATTAGCGGGATGTTTAGCCTTTGGTGGCTTAACTATAAAAAAAATAATATAGAGGCGTCAATCGAAAAAATCTCCCGCAAGGAAGATCGTCGAAAAAATTAATACACCTAAAATGATTTAATACTATTAGGGATGTAATTTATTTTTTGACGCCATTCTCATTCTAGCTAAATACCCCCGGTGGATGCCGTACGCATCTGCCGGGGGTATTTGCTTGCCTCACCTCTGCCCGAGGCGGGCTAGTTAGCGCGGGCGGGTCTGAACGCACCGTGTGGAACACTACCTTGCTTCCCTCGGCGGTTCACCGCACAGGCTATAAGGTGGAGCGTACACTTAAGTCATGCGTGAATTACAGGCACAGATCATCCGTGAAATGGGCGTCAAGCCCAACATGACCGAAGAGCAGGCACGCGAAGAAGTGGAGCGCCGCATCCAGTTCATCTGCGACTACCTGGAAGCCACCGGAAGCCGCGGCCTGGTACTGGGCATCAGCGGCGGCATCGACTCCACCCTGGCGGGCCGCCTCTGCCAGCTGGCGGTGGACCGCCTCAACGAGCGCGGCCGCACCACCGAGTTTGTGGCGGTGCGCCTGCCCTACCGTGTGCAGCACGACGAAGAGGACGCGCAGGAGGCGCTGCGTTTCATCCAGCCCACCCGCTCCCTGACCTTCAACATTGCCGAAGCCGTGGACGGTTTCGACAGCGCCTACACTGAGGCGACCGGCGAGCAGATCAGCGACTTCAACAAGGGTAATGTGAAGGCGCGCGCCCGCATGATCGCCCAGTACGCGATTGCTGGCGGCCCCGGCTACCTGGTGGTCGGCACCGACCACGCGGCGGAGTCCATTACCGGCTTCTTCACGAAGTTCGGTGACGGCGGCGCGGATCTGCTGCCGCTGGCTGGTCTGAATAAGCGCCAGAACCAGCTGTTGCTGCGTGTTTTGGGTGCGTCTGAGCGTCTGTGGGCTAAGCCGCCGACTGCTGACCTGCTGGACGGCGTGCCCGGCCGTACCGATGAGGATGAGCTGGGTCTGACCTACCCGCAGATTGACGACTACCTGGAGGGTAAGGAAATCGACGAGGCGGCAGCTGCGAAGCTGGAGCAGATTTACCTGCGTAGCCGCCATAAGCGCACTACTCCGGTGACGATTTTTGATTCCTGGTGGAAGAACTAGGTGGAAGAACTAGCGCCGAAACACTAGCGCTTTAACCGCCATAGAACTAACGTAAATGCCCCGGCTCCCTTGGTGGGAGTCCGGGGCTTTTACTATGCTTTCGCAGACCGAGGACTACGCCTTCTGCTCGGGCTGTGCGGCGGGAACCTGGGCAGCCTGAGCATCCGAATCCTCAGAACCTTCAGTCTCAACCTCAGCCTCAGCCGGGGGTACCTTCGCGCCCCCGGTGGTGAGGAACAGCACCAGACCCAGCACGCAGGCAAGCACCTGAGTGAAGGGGAACGCCCAGGTCAGGCCCTTAAAGCCGAACCACATGTTGCCGAAGTACACGGCGGGGAAGAACAGCAGCGCAATGCCGAGGGTCATCAGCATTGCCGGGCCGCCCTTACCGGCCGCCTGGAACCAGGAAACGAACACGATGCTGACCGCGTTGAACACGGCGGCAAGCATCAGCGCGACCAAGACCTCTTCGCCGGTGGAGACCAGGCGCTCATCACCAACCACGGCAAGCAGTTCGCGGCGGAAAATCAGCACCGGGATAGTGAGCGCCACGGAAGTTGCCACAGACAGAATCGTTGCGGTGCGCAGCGCCTCCTTCACGCGGGCACCGTTGCGGGCACCGTACGCGTAGGCATACAGCGGAATACCGCCCATGCACAGGCCCATACACAGCATTTCGGGCACCATGTTCAGGCGCATTGCCAGGCCGAACGCCGCGACGGTGTCGTCACCGTAGGAGGCGGCGAGGTTGTTCAGCAGCAGGGCGGCGAAGATCAGGTTGAGGCTCTGAATGAGCTCAGCGGCACCGACCGCGACCACGGGCTTGATGATAGCGGGGTCGAGGGAGAAGTCGCGGATGTTCGCGGAGAAGTTCTCGCTCTTGCGCATCAGGAACAGCAGGTAGTACAGCATGGATGCGCCGTTCGCCAGCAGCATTGCCCAACCGGCACCGGCGACGCCCATGCCCATGATGGCAATGAACAGCACGTCGAAGATGCAGGTGACGACGGTGCCGACGATGATGCCGTACATGGACTGCTTGGCGTAGCCTTCGGATCGGACGAGCTGTTCGAGGGTGAACATGCCGATAGCGAGGGGCGCGCCGAGGAACATGAGGTGCACGTAGATACGGGTCGGTTCGTAGGAGCCGCCGGATGCACCCATGATGCTGGTGATCGGGTCGGCGAGAATGAAGCCGATAGCCGCCGCGACGATACCGGCACCGAGCGCCGAGTAGAGGGCGAAGGAGGTGACTCGGTGAATTTCGTGGGCGGGCTGGCCTTCACCGAGCTTGCGGGAGGCGAGGGTTGAGGAGCCCAGGCCGAACAGGCCTGCGATCGCCATGATGACGCCGAAGACGGGCACGCCGTAGCTGGTGGCGGCGAGGTCTTCGGTGCCGCCGTAGTGGCCGACGAAGTAGGAGTTCACCACGTTGTAGATGCTGGTGATGGCGAGGCCGAGTGCCATGGGCACGCCGAGGGAGAGGAGCGCCTTGAGGATGGGGGCTTCTTTGAGCAGGTAGATGTTCTGCGGGTCTTCGCTTGCGCCGTGCGGGCCGTGTCCTGCGGGTGCGCCGTTTTTGGGCGCGTTGTTTTCAGTCTGCTGAGGTGCCATAGATTCCTGTGGTTCTGGTCTGTGTCGTGTCCGGCGCGCGGTGAATGACGCGGTAAGAAGCGTGGTCCGCACAAAAAAACGGGCTAGTGTATTGTACCGTTTCCACGTAGTGGTTGGGCTAGGGGTTTAGACAAAAAAGTAACGAGGCGCCCCTCCCCGTTTAGGGGGGGGGCGCCTCGCCGTTCTTTTGGAGAATGCGCCATTCAAAGCATTCTCTATGCAGTCATGCTAGCCCTGCAGTGCTGCCAGCTGAGCCTTGAGACGCTCGATCTCTTCCTGGGCTTTAGAAGCGGTGCGCTGGTTTTCAAGCTCCAGTCGCATCGCCTTAATGGTGTTAGCAACCTGAGTGTAGGAACTTTCACCCTTACCAACGCGCTGAGAGTCGAAGTCAACATCTCGCAGGATGCCCTTCAGGCTACCGATAACCTGTGCGAGGTTGTCCTTGTTGCTGAAGAACTCGACCGGATCGATAGCCCACTCGAGCAGACCGGTCTCGGAGTTCTTCTGGATGAGCTCACGCATACCGTATGCAACAGGCATCATGTAACCTGCAGGAGCAATGCAGAGGTCATCATCTAGCTGCTCACGAGAGAAGGGTGCGAAGTGGTTCTTCTTCTGCTTGGTCTCGGTCTTCACTGCACCGATACGTCCGAACTTACCGTCATTTGCATTGTATGCATCCTGGTAGTTGGCGTAGATCAGGTCGTATGCCTCGAGGATCTGCGGAACCATCTGGAGAGCAGACTTAACCTGAGCGTTAGTGATCTCCCAGGTCTTCTCGTTACCGTTGGTACGTTCCTCAGCAACTTCGGGGTGGCGGATAAGAGCATCGAAGCGCTTGAATGCTTCACCCTTAGAGCTGTATGCAGAGGTACCAGGTAGCGCACGGATCTCAGCGGGCAGGTCAACGGCACCCAGGGAAATCCATGCCAGTGCGATCAAGAAGCGAAGGTCGATTTCGCCAGGATCATTGGTCTTCCATACTACATTCTTGTAGACATCAGGCATACGTTCTTCAAGAACACGCTTCAGGTAGTCGAACACACCGCTCTGGTTAGCAATCGTCTCCTCCTTGAGCTGCACATTGTTATTACGTGCCGCGCAAATATCGAGGATGTTATTCAGGAACTTCTCCTGACCTGCGTCACTTTCGGTATTAGGCACGAGGAGCTCAACCGGTACCAGCGCATCGTGGGATGCCGTTGCCTTGGTCTTGAGGGTCCTCAGCTTAGGCTCCATCTCGTGCCACATTTCCTTCATCTGGCTCCAAGTCTTCACGCGACGGAGTTCCTTCTGAAGCTTGGTAATTTCGCGGGGGTCATCGCTCAGGAGAATAGCTTCTTCAAGAAGGTAGAGAGCAATGGCGAGGGTATTGTGACCACCGTCCAGGATGCCTTCAAGGCGGGGGTTGCGAATGGTGAGGGTGAAACGGTCACGATCTCGCTTCATGTATTCAGCAGCGCCAATGAGGATACCCTTCGACTTGAAGGGGTAAAGCTCGGGGGTTTCGCGAATCGTTTCGATAATGTCAGCGGTGACGGGAGAACGCTTTGCGCTACGGGGGTTTGCCTCAAGGTTGAGGTTCGTGATGACATCAACCATACCGCGAACCTTGATGAAACCGGAGAAGCGGCGGAGATCGTCAAGAGTGCGCTCCTCGAGGTATTCGATCTTCACGGTTGCTTCAGAAATGGGGTTGGAGGGGGTAGTCGACATAAGTAATGCCCTTTCAATGATTAGCTTCTTATCGTACTCGGGCATCCTAAACGCCACATAAATACACCAAGTGCCATCCGGACACTTGAAATAAGTGCTCCAGGATTCATCCGAACCCTGTATCCACAACTATACGGGTTGCATCCACCCTCTGTCAATTATCTAAATTGTATACTTAGTCACATATTAGATCTAATTTGTGCATTAGATCACTAAAATGGGCTTATTTTGTCAAGCTTCGGACGGGTCATCTCCCTGCACCTCACACAACAGTCCAAAAGGGGGATTACATAAAAGTAACGAGGCGCCCCTCCCCGTTTAGGGGTGGGGCGCCTCGCCTCATACGTATCGCATGTAGGAGTGTGAGCTATTCGAGCTCAACCGGACCAAGCACGCGAACCTCCTCAATATCCAGGATTTCCTGAATCGCGTGGAGCACATTCGTGTCGATTATGCGCTCATTACGCAGGCGCTTGAGCACGCTGCGTTGCTTCTCCAAATGCCGCAGGCGCAGCTCTTTCTCAAGGTCGCCCGCTTCAATAATGCGGCGGGCTTCTTCCGGCGCATTCGCACCGTCTTTACGAACGGCGTGCAGGTTGCGGTGTATACTCGCGTTGTACATCTGTTCGTCGGCAATGCGGTCGATAATCCACTGTGGTGCACCAATTTCCTGGCCGATCTCAGCCACAGAGTCGAAGGACTCGGCAATGATCGTGCGGATTGCTTCATTAATCTCATCTTCTTCGGTGGTATCAACCGGAATTTTCGCCCACCTAATAACGAGCGGCAGGAGCATCCCCTGAACCACCATCGACAGCAGAACCACGCCCGCAACAACAAAGATAATAAAGTCACGCGCGGGAACATCAGTCGGCACGGAGAGAGCCACCGCGAGGGAAACACCGCCGCGCAGTCCCGCAAAGGTACTCACTACACGGCCACGGAAAGTTGTGCGCAGCTGCTTCTGCTTTTCTGAACGGTCAAGGGCACGAATAATACCGATCGAGACGTGCAGGAAAATAAAACGCGCCGCAATGGAAACAAGCCATGCCACCACAATCACGGCGAACGTCAAAGCCCACGCATAGTTGTATTCACGAAGAACATCATCCACAGGCGCTGTGGCGCTGGGCAGCTGAACACCCACGAGCACGAAGAGCGCACCGTTCATGACATAGGTGACGAACGCCCAGATGGGCAGTCCGTAGAAACGGTTTTGGGGTTTGATGGTATCCGGTCCGCGATAGGTCAGGTAGAAAGCGGCGACCACCACAGCTACCACTCCGGAACCTTTCATGCCCTCAAAAGGCTCGATCTCTTCAGCCAGGAAGAAAGCAATAAACGGCACGGTAAACATGAACACGCTGAAGTTCATGGGGTTGCCGATGTGCGCACGCAGCTTATCTACACCCCATCCGACGGCCAGGCCAACGAGAGTTCCAATCAGGAACGAGAAGAAGAACATTCCGGATGCGGTCCCCAGGGTAAGTTCATGACCGCCCGCAAGCTGCAGGGCGAGTGCGAAAAGAACTAGGGTGGTGCCGTCGTTAATGAGTGCTTCCGCTTTGAGGGTGGTGATGGAAGATTTGGGGAGTTTGCCGTTAAGCGTTGCCACGGCCACAGCATCGGTGGGGGCGAGCGCCACACCGATAATCAGCGCCACAGGCCAGATGAAGACGCCCATAAATGTGTGAATCACCCAAGCGATAACGAACGCCGTGAGAATTACGAGCACCGTGCCCGAGAGCAGGATGCCGCGCAGACGGGCGCGCGCTTCACGCCATGAGGTGTTGCGGGCTTCCCAGAAGAGCATGATGGGCAGGAAGATTTCGAGGATGACGTGCGGCGGCAGGCCGATACTCTGAACTTCGTGCAGTTCGTGGGCGGGCATAATGCCGATAGCCAGGCCAATGAATATCAGCACAATGGCGGGGGTTATCCGTATTTTATGGGCGAGGATATTACCCAGAAGAATTGCCAGCGATAGGGCAATGATGACTTCAAGCAATTTGGTGTGTTCCTTTTGGATGTGGCGGCTGGTTCATGGTGTGCGTCTGATAGACGGCTGATGTCCGCGAGTGTGCGGGTGCCAGGGTGCCCAAAATGTTTTGCTCGTTCCCTGGGCCGTGAGGCTTCCGCGTGGGGACGAGTGCGGGCGTAGCTTCTGTATTTTACCGTTGTTCAGTGCGGGTGGGTGGATGTTTACCCTGAGCAAAACCTTGCCTTATGGCCGCTCGGGATGTGAGTTTATGGGAGGCGACCTGCGTGCATCCGGCGGGTCTGCTCAGCCGGGCCTGCTCAGCCCATGAACCGCCCTACCCTGACCGCTTTTCATGACGTTTTGTGTCGTTCTGACGTGAACTTGGGGTCGTACTGTGTCAGAGAACAGAAAATCCGCCCCTGTGAGTGCGCGCGAACACTCAGAACGTGAGAAGATAAGGTCATGACTGATAACAACACCGTAACCGGCAGCCCGCTTGTTAAGCGCGGCCTGGCCGACATGCTCAAGGGCGGCGTCATCATGGACGTCGTCACCCCCGAACAGGCTAAGATCGCTGAAGATGCTGGCGCTGTTGCCGTCATGGCTCTCGAGCGCGTTCCCGCGGATATTCGTGCGCAGGGCGGCGTGGCTCGTATGTCTGACCCGGACATGATTGAGGGCATCATTGATGCTGTTTCGATTCCGGTCATGGCGAAGGCACGCATCGGCCACTTCGTTGAGGCTCAGATTCTGGAGACCCTGAAGGTCGACTACATTGACGAGTCTGAGGTTCTTTCTCCCGCTGACTACGTGAACCACATTGATAAGCACCAGTTCAAGGTGCCTTTCGTGTGCGGTGCTACCAACCTGGGTGAGGCTCTGCGCCGCATCACCGAGGGTGCCGCTATGATCCGTTCGAAGGGCGAGGCTGGCACCGGTGACGTCTCTGAGGCGACTAAGCACATCCGCACCATTAAGCGTCAGATTGCTGAGCTGCAGGGCCTGTACAACACCATGCCCGACGAGCTGTACGTGAAGGCTAAGGAACTGGCTGCACCGTACGAGCTGGTTCGTGAGGTTGCTCAGACCGGTAAGCTGCCCGTGGTGATGTTCACCGCTGGTGGCGTGGCTACCCCCGCTGACGCTGCAATGATGATGCAGCTGGGTGCTGACGGCGTGTTCGTTGGTTCCGGTATTTTCAAGTCGGGCGACCCGGTTGCTCGCGCGAAGGCTATCGTGAAGGCTACTGCTTTCTACAACGACCCGGAGAAGGTTGCTGAGGCTTCTCGCGGCCTGGGTGAGGCTATGGTCGGCATTAACGTTGCTGACATCCCGGCACCGCACCGCCTGGCGGAGCGCGGCTGGTAATTCGTGCGCGCACCCCGTATTCGGGGTGAGTGTTTGATGAGGGGGTGGGGTTCGCTGAGGCGGGTCCCACCCTCCTTGTGTTTGTTGTGTTTGTTGTTTTGTGAAGGGAGCGGTGATGGTTGAGAAGGTTCAGCCTACCGGTGTTTTGCCGGGTGAGGGTTTTACGGTTGGTGTTTTGGCGTTGCAGGGCGGCGTGAGTGAGCATGCGGAGATGCTGGAGTCTCTGGGTGCGCAGGTGCGTTGGGTGCGTACTGGTGAGCAGCTTGAGGGTCTGGATGCGCTGGTTTTGCCGGGTGGTGAGTCGTCGACGATTGACCGTTTGACCCGTATTTTTGGTGTGCGTGAGCCGCTGATTGAGGCGATTTCTTCGGGTCTGCCGACTCTGGGTACCTGTGCTGGCCTGATTATGTTGTCGGAGCGTATTGATGATCCGGCGCCGGGTCAGCAGTCGCTGGGTGTTTTGGATGTTTCGGTGGGTCGTAACGCGTTTGGTTCGCAGGTTGATTCTGCGGAGGTGCGCCTGCCGTGGCTGACCCCTGCCGGTGATGAGGTGGTTATTGATACGGCGTTTATTCGTGCGCCGATTGTGACTGGCACTGGTGAGGGTGTGCAGGTGACGGCTCGTCATGAGGGGAAGATTGTGGGTGTGCGTTCGGGCAACCTGATTGGTATTTCTTTCCACCCGGAGGTTACGGGCGATACGACGGTGCATGAGGAGCTACTGGCTCTGGCACGCGAGGTGAAGGGCAAGTAGCCCCTCCCCCAAAAAATAAGCCCGGTAATGACCGTTTAAAGAGTTGTGGCGATGACCGTTGTTCGGTCACCGCCACAACTGTTTTTGCGCGGGTTTATGCGTGAGTGGACTTATGGGCGGGAGCTGCTGGGGGTTTGGGGCTGGGCCTTCCACTGCTGGTAGGCGCTTGTGGCGAGGAATCGTGCACGGTTGCCGTCGCTGAGCGTCTTGATGTCTGCGGGGGCTGCCTCGTACCACTTTTCGTAGAGACGAATAATCATCTCGGGGTAGGCGGCTTCTTCCAGGTCTGCGCGGTGGGGAATGAATTCGTTGCGGTTCTTGATGTCTCGGTACTCGCTACCGGCGAAGGGGTCGGAGAGTCCGACGCTGGGGTGGGCGTTATAGGCATCGATGTTTTGAACGTATTCGGGGAAGGTGCTCCGCCCTGCTTTGAGTGCGGCGTGGCACTTGCTGTCGATTTCACTGGGCTCAATGATGTGGGCGCCGTCTGCGAGGATGTTCCGGTACTGGATGTACGCGGGGTATTGTTCATCGGTGCGCGGGACGGGCTTGGTGGCTTCTGCTGATGCGAGAGCTTCGGCGGAGTATGAGGAGCAGCTGATGGGCGGCGTGGTGCTTGCCGTTGCTGAGGCGCTCGCCGTGGAGGGTGAGGAGGTGCTACTTGCCGCGGTGTTCGCACCGCCGCAGGCGGCAAGGAACAGGGGCAGGGTTAAGAGAGCGGCGCCGTATCGCAGTGCGTTATAGCGGGGGTTGGGGGTCCTGGATTTCAGGGCCATAATGTCACCTCATTGTGGGCTGGAGCATACTGAGTTGCCCCTCAATATACAGGCAGTTTTGATACATGGTCAAGAGAAAATTATGTTTATTTTTTAAAATCCAACACCTCGGAAGAAAATCAATAAACAAGTTTTTTCAGCGCCTTGACTTGCACAAACATGCAAGCCACCGGGTTCTTGAGGCAAACACGACACCAAAGCACCAGCATCAGATATTGTTATTTGCCCGATAATCAGCAGAAGCCAACATACCAGGAGAGTCACGGTCAGGGCGCCCTTTATACAACCTCGAACTCCGTAAAAACCTGCACCTCAATAGCCCATCGCTACTGCAGGAGGAAATAGATAAGTCCCCTAACGTATTCCCAGAGCAGTACCAAGATGACGCACTGCGCAACAAATGCGGCTATAGCTGCGAGGGTTGGTATCCAGTAGCTACGCTTAGAACATGCAATAAAAACTGCTATAAAAATAACGCATGAGATAATATCGGGACCCCAGAGAATGAATGCCTGTAAATCATATGGCCACAATATTCCATGCATATATTCTGTAGGGACTTTACATGAACTTAAGATATTGCCTTTTAAAATTTCATAAGTCCCATACATTTTAAAAACTAAATATAGCGACGCGATCCAAAAAATTCCTATACGAAGCTTTACACCCAGCCACATACTAAAAGTCTGCCATAAGCTAGCTGATACAACTCCCACCACAAAGAAGGGTATATAGTCGAAATATGCACTTTGCCACCTATCACATGGCGATACAAATCTATAGAAATCTGCATACAGGGCAGTTGGGAAAATATAGAAAAATTGCAATACAATGAGAAATAAGATATACAAAATTATTTTCTCATTTACGGCGAACATTTTATAAGTAGAATTCATGATGCCATTTCCTTTCAGTAGCATAAAAAGCTAGTAGCGGAACACCGAACGCATAGCCTCAATATTGTTTTTCTTATCCACTAAGCCCCGAAGCCAATGCTAAGACAAGTAGGCGACCTGCAAACCCTCCGCACTCTTACCCCGTCTACCTCATGTTTAAGCAGGTCAGAACTTTAAGACTACTGGGTTGCACATCTTGCGTCTAGAGTGTTGGTTTTAAACTAAGATGGTATTTTCCATTGACCATGTATCAAATATTTGGGTATGTTTAGACGCAATATATCGTTCCATCCCTCTTGTGAGGTGGTCTCATGACCCACACCCCTGTTTTTCTTTCGCTCCGTTCCAGCGGTCTACGACGCGGTGCCGCGTTGGCGATTCTTCCCATGCTTCTTGCTTCCTGCGGTAGCTCCACCAGCACGGCATCCAGCACTCCGGCACCCTCGAATACGACCGTGGCTTCCTCCCCGTCAGCAGCAAGCTCCACCGGGTCCGCCTCCTCTTCCGCGGCGAAGAAGAGCTCCACCCCCTGTCTTGAACCTGACGAAACCGCGAAAGCTCAAACCCTCAAGCAGCAGGAAGCCATCAGCGCCGACCGCGGTACTGCGCTCCCTTCCTATGTATCTGCACGGCATGTTGTGCGCAACCAGGCGAACTTCCCCACCCGCGCCGAAGCTGAATCAGCAGGATCCGAGTGCCTGGCACTGTACGAGAAGAACAAGGCCGATCACACCTACGCTGCGGCATGGGTACGCGCTATCGATGACAATAACGTGGCAAGCGGAAAGGTAGCCTCCGGCCCGCGCACTGACATCCAGAGCGCCGACCCCTACAAGGCAAGCAACTATGTCGATATTCGAGAGGGCAAGGAGTACTTCCCGACCCGACAGGAGCTGCTCGCGGCAAACTACCCCGAGAACTACATTGTTGCTTTTGAGGCGTGGGCGCAGCAGGCACCCGCCGATGTGAAGCAGAAGAGCGACGCGAACCGTGCGGCCGCTAAGGATACTCGCTGGTCTGAGGTGGTAACCCTGCCCAGCCCCGACAACCCTGTCTAATCGAACCCCGTCTAATCTGAGTCTGTTTAAAAATAGTTGTGGCGGTGACCGTTATTCGGTCACCGCCACAACTGTTATACGGCTCAGGTTAGGGTAGGAGCGCCAACCCAAACTCAATAACAATCAGCGCGATAGCACACGCGAAGAGTACCCCACGCGACACATTGAACTTCTGCCAGAGATCATACAGCTGGCTGGGAATCAACCAAATAACGAACGCCTGAAAGGCAAGCGATAACGCGGGGTTACCCCACTGAATAATCATCAGGGCAAGAGCAAAACCCACGCCGAGCGTATCCAGGATGCGCCGATGCTTTAGCACCTGCTCCCTCTCCTTTTGATAGCTAGGGTTGTTTAGCAACCTTGGTGGTGCTTTTTTCAGTTGACCCACAAGGATCAAAACCGCCAGCGGGATCAGAGAAATATCGAAGAACATGGGAACCGCCTTTCATGTTGGGGTTCGCTCGCTACGCCGGTGACGAGCTGATGGCGCACCATCATTGGTGAAAACTTCTCAAAAACAAGTAGCGTGCAACACGTGCATATCGTATTGTGGGTTACTTTACGGCAAACATGAACCCTATTCAAGAGGTAAACACCCCCCCCCGAAAAATTTTGAAAAATTTTTAAAAATATGGGCGCCGGGAACCTTAGGTTCCCGGCACCCTTCGTGCTTCCTATTCAAGAGACGAGCGAGATGTATAGTGGAAATTATTTAAAAATCACCCAAGGAAATAAATAATTATTTAAACCATTAGGAAAGTGATTAATTCTATTTTCTAAAACTCAACATTTTTAAAGATGTTAGAGAGATCAACATCAATCATGCTTACATTAATCTCCCCCTCAATAGGGCGCTGGAGATTCGGGTCAGTCACACGATAAAAAACACTCGTATTCACATTATCTCCATTTACAAATATTCCAATATTGTCTTCTTCTGAAGTTACAGTTTGCCCGGGACTAATAGAATCAGGTCGCCAGACTACAACCCCCGGGTTGCTAGCCCGAGTAAAGTTCAATGGCATAACATTCCTTAACGCATAGGGATTCATGGAATAGTATGGTGGTATCGCCATGAATGGAAATATCTCAAATTTTCTACACTCATATTCTTTATCTTTCAAGTTCACCATATAAACATCCCCTGAGAACCTGTATTCAATGGAAGGATTTTCTAACACCTTAGTTCCAGTGTTGGCAATCGAAAAAATAGCTGGTTTGAGCTTTATCTCTAATAGCCTATTAAAACATTCTTTATGTCGTTTTTCATCATTTCTATACGCATCAAGCATATCCTCAACAGATATATGATGTAGAGGATCTTTTATTATCCAGCTACTTCCCCATAATGAATTAGATCCTTTATTTTCAATAGTTTTTTTCCGCAGGAATTCCTTATATTTTTCCTTGGGATAAGAATACATGTTTTTAAGAAAATCAGTATCAACACGAGGTCCTGCAAAAACCTCAGATACACCCAAGTTAATATCTACATATCCACCAAGCAATCGATTAATCATGTCGCGAAGTTGAACCGAGTTTGCCTCGATAGTTTGCGTTGATTCACGACAATAAATCGCACCGTCCCTAAGCTGATTAACACGCTTATCAGCATCGTAACTCCCTGAGCATATGTAAATCTCTTGCCCATTCACTGGAGGATCAACAATTACAAACAAAAGATCTTTGCCCTCGAAGGAATGAGGCACAAAGTGATAATTTGGAACTGTGGATCCAAAATAGTTCTTTACAGCTCCTTCAAACTCATGCTGCTCTGGTACATTTTCAAGACCGCATACCTCATCCTTAGTAACACCAATGAGCATCACTCCATACCCCTGATAGTCTCTCATTGCCTGATTTTGGTCACGGTTTGCGGATGCCAAAATAAACTTAGTTATTTTCGCAAACGATTTCTTACGCTCACTTCTAGAAAATTCAAGGCTACTTTTAACTTCTAGCCCCTGTGATTCTGCACTATCCCCCACTGCTTTAACCCACGCAGCAATCTTATCCCGTGATTCTGGAATATTTGGGTCAATATTAGTATCGAGGTTCCCCATAAAGTTTCTCTCCTAAGAATTAAAAAATATTTAGAAATGCAATCTAGCATTTACTCTTACTTACTCTTTATTGTACGGGGAAAACCCAGATATCGCGTCTTGCTTCGTCACTCTTTGTGGGCCCCTCCCCGAAAAAAATTTTTAAAAAATATGGGCGCCGGGAACCATACGTTCCCGGCGCCTACACCCTAGCTGTTCACACCTCAGCGGGGTTCAATTTAGAGGCGGAAGAAGCCTTCCACCGCGCGCGTCATGTACGCCATATCGTCCACATGGCACATCTCGCGCATCGAATGCATCGACAGCAAACCAATACCCACATCCACGGTGCGCATACCCAGGCGAGTCGCCGTAATCGGGCCAATCGTCGAACCACACGGCATATTGTTATTCGACACGAACTCCTGATACGGCACACCAGCCTTCGCGCACGCCGCCGCAAACACTCCAGCACCCACCGAATCCGTCGCATAACGCTGGTTCGCGTTAATCTTCAGCAGCGGGCCACCACCGGGCAGCGGCTGCACGGTCGGGTCGTGGTGACCCTGATAGTTCGGGTGCACCAGGTGACCGGCATCAGCGGACAGGCAGAACGACGCCGCCACCGAACGGCGGTACTCCTCCGTACTCTCACCGCGCGCAGCGGACAGGCGCACCAGAATATCCTCCAGGAACGGGCCAGCCGCACCACTACGCGACTCCGAACCAAGCTCCTCATGGTCAAACGCCGCAAGCATCACAGTCTCGGTGGCGTGCTCATCCGCGTTATCGGCAACGTAACGTTCCAGGGCGGTCAAACCCGCGTGCACCGAAGACAGGTTATCCAGGCGACCGGAAGCGAACAGCTCCTGATCGGCACCAAAGCGGCGCGGCGGCTGCGAATCAGCGAACAGCAGGTCGTAACCCACAATGCTTTCCGGGTCGACCGGCTCGCCGTCAATCACGTGCTTCGCCATGTAGCCGAGCACGTCGTTCTCCGCCGGATCCACGCCCCACACGGGGTACATGTTGAACTGCTTGTCCAGCACCAGTTCGTTACGCTTGTGGTCCAGGTGCGGCGCCAGCTGCGGGATGCGCGCAATCGCGCCGGTGCGCACCAGGCGGTCCTTCAGCTCCCCGCCCTCAAGGACGGTGAGGCGGCCCGCCACGCACAGCTCGCGGTCCAGGAAGGAGTTCAGCAGTGCACCACCGTAGTTCTCCACGGCAATCTGGTGCCAGCCCTTCGTGGTGATGGAGGAGGAAGGCTTGACCTTCAGGGAGGGCGAGTCAGTGTGCGCACCCAGCACACGGTAGCCGCTTGCCTTCTGCGCCTTCGCGCCGCCAGCCCAGGCGATAATCGCGCCGTCACGGACGACGAAGTGACGGCCGGTTGCAATCTGCGGGTCCCATGCTTCGGTCTCTACAAGCTCGGTGAAGCCCGCTGCTTGCAGGCGGCGCGCTACCGTGCGCGCGGCGAGGTAAGAGACCGGCGACTCCGCCACGAATGCGGCGAGGTCTTCAATATTTTTTACAGCATCAACAGTCATGGTTTAACCCTACCTTTTCTTGGGTGTTGACGGGGTGACCGGGGCCGATAATCCACGCGGTGTGGAGTATGAGCCCTGGTGAGGCTCGCATGGAGCGGGGTGGGCGGGCTGGGGCAGCTGGGCTAAAGCAACCCACCAAATAGCCTATTTATCAATCTTGAGCGGTTGTGTTTCACGTGAAACCTCGCCGCGGCGAGCGCGCGCGTTGAAGATCAGGCAGGCGAGCACCACGTACACGCCTTCCAGCGCGATGCCCTGCAGTGCATCCACGGGGGTCACACCCTCGGAGGCGAACGGATCCAGACCAGCCACCATGGACAGCAGCATCAGGATCACGTTATTTGCCACGTGCAGGCTGATGGAGGCCTCCAGACCGCCGGTGTACCAGCAGAGGAAACCCGCGTAAATACCCATCGCGAGAATCGTGCTCTGACCCCAGGGGTCGTAGGCGTGGGAGAGCATGAACAGCACGGCGGGCAGCACAATCGGCAGCCAGGGGGTGCGGAGCCAGCGGCCCAGCATCTGCATCATGAAGCCGCGGTAGGCGAGCTCTTCGGCGTAGCACTGCACGGGCACTAGGAGCAGCATCATCGCCACATAAACCCAAAATTCAACCTGTGGAGGTTGAAAATAGCGGTATTCGGGCAGGCTCTCACCGCTCAACGCCAGCATCACGGCGTAGTAGATGCCGTAGACAGCGAAGCTCAAACCCAGGTACGGAAGCAGTAGCGAGCGGCGCAGACGACCCGCCACCGAATGGATCAGACCCCAGGGCTTCGGACCCACGACCAGGCGCGCCAGAAAGAGCGAAGGCACAATCGCGATAAGGGAGAGGAACGTCAGCGCGAACAGCGCCGGGTGTTCCATAATGACGGCGCGGTTCGTAGCTACATCCTGGAGGGAAAGTCCCGAACCCATAATCGTCGCAGCCAGGGCAACTGAAATGATCAGGTTGAGGCCAATAAATACGGCGACACCGAGCAGACCTTCCAGCAGGGGTGAGAACCAGCGGGATTTCGGGTCGGCGTGGGAGAGACGGTGGTAGGCAAGACCTGCAACAGGCGCAGGAGCAGCGGGGGTTCCGGCGGCTACCTGCGGGGGTGCGGGAGGCGGTGTAGTGTTCATTCTTTAATCCTAGCCTCCGCGGGGTCGATGGTGACCGGGCATACGGAAACCTTCAAGTGCCGATTGATACGGAATGTTCCAAAACCATTGAAAAAGCCGTGAATAAGGCTAAAAACCTACCATTCACGGGGTTCATTTTCTGAACCTATGCCATAATTTGTAGCGATAATACGCTCATATACATAGTCGCTGATGACCGCTCTTCCGGGGTGTTTTTTCAGCACCAGAAAGGCTGCTTTCTTATGGCACTCGTCTTCAATCCGCCGCCCAACTGGCCCGCTCCTCCTGCTGGATGGGCCCCCACTCCTACGTGGCGCCCCGACCCCGCGTGGGGTCCCGTTCCTGAAGGCTGGCAGCTGTGGGTCGAAGAGCCCGAGCCCGAACCCATTCAGGTTGAAGAGGCTACTATTGAGCCGCTGATTCCCGAGGAGCCCGCTGCCGAGGCGGCTCCCGCTGAGCAGGTTACTGAGCCTGTAGTTGCTGAGCCCGCTGTTGAGGCTGAGCAGCCCGCCGAAGCTGCAGCACCGCTGACCGTTGAGGACGTTGACCTGGAGCAGCTCGCCGCTGAGCTCGAAGGTGAGCAGGTCGTCGAGGTTCCGGAGGCGGCAGCACCCCAGGCTGAGGCATCCCACGTTGAGGCACAGCAGGTAGAGGCGCCCCACGTTGAGGCGTCCCAGGCTGAGTCCGCTGAGGAGTCCTCCGAGCCCAAGCCGATGCGTCACCTGACTCAGGTTCCGCTGACCGGCACCGCTCTGCCCGAGCAGGTTCTCGCATCCCAGTCTTCCGCAGTTGAAGAGCCTGCAGATGCAGAGCCCGCTGCTGAGGCTCCCGTAGCGCCGGTTGTCGAGCCTGTTGTTGCTGAGCAGGCTGCTTCCGAGCAGCCCGTTGAGGCGCACGTTGTTGAGGCTCCGGTTGCTGAGCCGGCACTGTCCGAGCCTGCTGTTTCCGAGCCCGCCGCTTCTGAGCCGGTCGTTTCCGAACCTGTTGCAGAGCCCGTTGTTGTTGAGCCCGTCGCCGAGGTTGCCCCCGAGGCACCGGCGGCAGCTGAACCGGTATCTGAGCCCATCGTTGAGGCTCCCGCGGCTGAGGCACCCGCTGCTGAGGCGCCCCACACTATTGAGAGCTCCCCGCTCGTTGAGTTCCACACCCCCGAAACCGAGCGCACCGTCAACCTGTCCGAGCGTACCGTGAACCTCTCGGAACAGCCCGGTCAGAACATGCAGCCCGGCCAGAACGCACAGTTCATCCCGGCGGGTCAGGCGCCGAACGGCTTCCAGCCGAACCAGGCTGATGGTTTCCAGGGTGAGGGCTTCCAGGGCCAGAACTTCCAGGGTGGCCAGTACCAGGGCCAGGGTTTCCAGGGTCAGGGCTTCCAGGACGGCCAGAACGTCCAGGGCGGTCAGTACCAGGGCAACCCCTACCAGGGTCAACCGTACAACGCTCAGCAGCCCTACGCAGGTCAGGTGTCCGATCAGGACCAGGCAACCGTGGCACTGAGCAACCCCTACGTCACCGAGCCTGCAGGTCAGGGCGAGGACGACTCCGAGAAGAAGGGTCTGTTCTCCGGCACTAAGATTTGGGGTGTTATCGGTGGTGCGCTGGCTCTGCTGATTGTTCTCATCCTGGCGATTGTCATGCTGATTCCGCGTGGCGGCTCGAACCCCGCCTCCGCTTCTTCCGAGTCGGCGAGCGCGGCGGCTACTTCCGCTGAGGCGTCCTCCGCGGCGGCATCCTCTGAGGCTTCTTCCGCAGCGCCCGCATCTGAGAGCGCGGCTTCGGCTTCTTCGGCAGCGCCGGTTGCTGCTGCTGAAGCGAAGATGCCCGAGGGTGAGTTCAAGGAATACAAGAAGACCGTCGCCGATAATAAGGACACCATCGACATTGAGAAGATCAAGGGCGATGTGTCCGCAGGCCTGCTCTACTACGAGTTCAAGCCCGCAGACGGTGTGGTTAACGCCTTCATCACCAGCCGTGACGACAAGGGCAACATCACCGCAGGTCTGAGCGTTCTCGACTCCACCCGCGACGGCAAGGAGCTCAAGGGCACCGCATGGATTGACGCGAGCGGCCACTCCACCCCCACCCGCAAGCTGGAGCTGACCGGTAAGGGCGAGTGGACCATCCGCGTCTACGACGCAGACTCCGCACCCCACTACAAGAAGGGTGAGAAGTTCCAGAGCACCATGAACTACTACGCTTTCACCTACGAAGGCACCGAGGCAACCATGGAGTTCCAGACCAGCGGCCCGACCACCCGCGGCTTCACCGTTCTGAACGCGACCAAGAACGACCCGTTCTTCTCCTCGACCATTCCGACCGTGAAGAGCAGCATGCAGTGGGTTCAGAGCAACAAGAGCTACATGCAGGTTCGTACCGACTCCAACATTACTTGGAGCATCGGCACTAACTAACAGCGTGACTGACTAGGTCAGCAGGCTGGGTATAAAAGTATCCCCCGCACCCGTGATAGGTGCGGGGGATATTTTTATGCCGGTTTTTATACCGGGAGGCTATGCTCTGAGGTTCTGTCCGGTGGGCTTACGCCCTGCTGGATGCGCCCGCCGCCGCGGGCGAGCGACCGCCTCGAGCGGGCAGCCGCCGTGAGCGGGCGGTTTCTTTAGCGGGAGTACTTCGCCTCCGCCAGCTCGGCGCCCGCGGCACGTGCCGCACGCTCCACCAGCTGACGATTCGCCAGGTACACAAAGAACGTCACCAGAATAAACAGGTACATCAGCTGGTACGGCATGGTGCCAGCCATCAGACCCAGGGAGCCTTCGGGCACCATCAGAATCTGATCCGCGTTGAAGTGCGGGGAGAGCGCCAGCACGATCCAGAACGGCGAAATGTACATGCCCACCAGCGCCGCAGTCGCCAAGATAACAGCCAGCGTGAAGACGAAGGAGCTGACCCACTGGTACATGAGCGGGAAGATTTCCATGACCACGGCGGCGAGCATCAGCGGGTACCAGGTGTTGTGGTGCGACCAGCTAATCGGCGAAATCTGCAACATCATGAACGCGGTCAGCGCCAGCTGCGCCATGAGCGCGCGGGCACGAATCAGCGGAATCAGCAGAACCGCCGTGACCAGCACAATCAGCAGAGTCAACGCCACCTGCACCACCGACAGGGCGGTAGCCGTCAGGTGATGCTGCAGGCCCGCATGGGTCAGCGTACCCATAATCGACACGTTATCGAAGTAGCTGAACCAGCCCACACGCGAAGTGTCACGCACCGCGTGGAACCAGAACGTCAGCGACTCCTCACGGATCACCAGGAAGCCGATACCCACGGTCGCAGCGAAGCTGGCACCCAGGGTCGCGATGCCCTTCCAGTCCTTACGCATGAGCAGCAGCAGACCGAACGCGAGCGGGGTCAGCTTAATACCCGCCGCAATACCCAGCAGCACACCGCGCGGAACGCGGGTTGCCGGGCGCATAAAATCGGCGAGAATCAGCATCAGAATGATGGCGTTAATCTGCCCAAAATGCGTGGTCAAACGCCACGGGCCGCACATCCAAATCAGCGCCGCAATCAGCGACACCATACCCCAATGACCCAGGTGCTTCTGCAACGGCAGACGCCACGAGCGGCTACGCGCGTAGGAGTACAACAGGTACGCGCACCAGTAGCAGAGCGCGCAAATAATGGCGGTAATCAGCAGCATGCTCTGCGGCTCGGTGAGGAACGCGAGCGGGTAGAAGAGCAACGCCGCAAACGGTGGGTAGGTGAACGGCAGGCCGCGCGTGCGGAAGGTGTACAGCTGGTAGCCGTCCGGGCCGTCCGCGAGGGAGACCGCACCCAGGCGGTACACGTAAATATCGTCAGCCGCCGCGTGCGTCACGTAGTCGAAGGCGTAGAGGGCAACCAGGATGAACAGCAGGTGCGCCCAGAGAGCGCCGCTACGCATGCCGGGGATGCGGTCAAAGAAACCTGGACGCGCAGGTTTTGTGGGCTGTTTCGCGGTTTCTTCGGCGACTTCTTCCTTTGCCGCTTTTTCCGCGGTGGTTGCCGGAGCTGCGGCTGCCTCTGCGGCGGGCTCCTCAACGGGCTCAGCGCTCTCAACAGCCGGCGCGGATTCAGCAACAGAAGCCGAAGCCCACGGGATTATAGGTGCTACCGCCTCGGTATTCTCCGCGGTCTTCACTACGCTCTTCGCGGTGTTCTTATCAGTATTCACAGGGGTCTTTTCTAGCTCCTTGTCGCGGCTCACGCGGTTGCCTCACGAGAAGCAGCGGCACGCACAGACTGGGCGCTCTCGGACACCAGGGCGCGAGCGCCCCACCAGCCCAGAGGCGCATCGCTACGCACGGAACCGTACTGCACGGGCTCAACCTTCGCACCACGCACCGGCGCGCTCAGAGCGGCAACAGACCAGAGCGTCATCGTCACCCATAGGCAGAACGCGGGAATAGCCGAAACCGCCAACGCGCCCGGGGCCAGCTGTTCCAAACCATCAGCGCTACCGTGGAACCAGGACGCAATCCTAATCGGCGACAGGTACAGGCCCAGCACGGCAACCACCGCGAACACGGTCGCTGTCACCCGCAGCCACGCCGGCTGAACCGCAAAATAGGTGGGGAACGCATCCATGATGAACACGGCAGCCAGCAGGGGCAGCAGCACGTTGTGGTGCGACCAGCTAATCGGCGACAGCGCCACCATCAGGGAGGCGGTCACCGCCACCTGCGCCAGCGCGGCACCGCGGCGTTCCAGCTGGTACAGCAGCGCGGCAGTCAGCCCAATCGTGACCAGCGCCAGGGCGTAGTAGACGGGCTTCGCGGCGCTCTCAGAGAGACCAAAGTGCAGCAGCCAACCCTGAATCGAGACGTTATCCACAAAGTTCAGTCCACCCACACGGGAGGGGTTCGTCAGCGCAGAGAACCAGAACTCCGGCGCGTCCTTAGGCATCAGAATGAAGCCCAACGCGATGGTGCCAAAGAACGTCGCACCCAGGGTCGCAATGCCCTTCCAGTCGCGGCGGACCAGCAGAATCAGGCCAAACACGAGCGGGGTCAGCTTCACGCCGCCCGCAATACCAATGAGCACGCCACGCGGCACGCGGGTCGCCGGGCGCACAAAATCGGCAAGAATCAGCGCCGTAATGAACGGGTTAATCTGAATCAGGTCCAGGGTGCGCTGCCACGGCCCCGCCGAAACCACCAGAATAGTCAGCACCGCAATCGTGCCCGCACGACCAAAGTACTGCTGCAGGGGCAGTTCGCGACCGCGCGCATTCACATAGTTGTAAATGATCGTGGAAATCCACCACGCCACCACAGCCGAACCGACCACCATAATGACCTTGCCAACTTCCAGCGGAATAAAAGCGAACGGCAAGAACAGCATCGCCGCGAACGGCGGGTACGTGAACGGCGGCTTAATCACGCCGTGATCGTTCAGGGTCGGGGAGTATAGGTCCTGGGTAAAGCCCTCGTTATCGAAAATGGTCATCGCACCCAGACGGTAAATGGAGAAGTCCATACCGCTGAAGGGGTTGGTGAGCATTTTGACGACGTATCCACCGCCAACAATGAGGATGAGTGCCACAATAGCGATTTTTCCCCAGATGGGGGTGGTGGAGTCAGTCCTTGTCACGAGGTGTTTGTCCTTACCTTGGTGCCGGCGGATGCGCGCGTAGGGTGGGCGGGCATCTGATTTTGGAATCCTAATAGTTTATCGCGCGCACCTGTGAAGGGTGCATTGGAGAGAAGATTCACAGGGGGAGAACCGCTCGAGCGCGCAGGCACAACTATCACGATATGAGCCGCCTTCATATGCACGTCATGTCTTCAAAATTGGTACTATCCGGGCAATATAATGGGCTTATTGGCACCCACCCCACCGCAGGGGTACCGGGTGCCGACCCGCACACCGACGTCCACGAACAACCAGCAGTGAAAGCAGTGATCACGTGAGTGAACATCTCGGCACCCCACCCGAAGGTGAGAACACGAGCGGCAAGCCCGCAGGCGCAAACGTCTCCGGAGGCGGCTCCTCCGGCCTGAGCATTGGCGCGCGCCCGGCTGATGTGCCCGGCGCGAACCTCACCCCCGAAGAGATTGCACGCCGCGCATCCGGTCGCGGTACGTGGCACCGTCGCGCCTCCAAGCCGGTCTCTCACTGGATGTTTACCCTTGTCGCCGTGCTTCTGTTGCATAAGTTCATCCCGAATAGCGGCTGGCTGCTGGTGCACATTGTCACCCTCGGTCTGATTACGAACTCGATTCTGATTTGGTCTCAGCATTTCACTGAGGCGCTCATGAAAATCAAGATTCCTGACGAGCACCGCGGAACCCAGGTGCGCCGCATCTTCATTCTGAACGCCGGTATTCTCGTGCTCATGATCGGCATGGTCGGTCAGCTGAGCGTGCCTGGCCTCTACGCCGCCACGGTGGTGGGCGCCCTCATTGTCGGTTCGATGGTCGCCTGGCACGGCATCTACCTGCTGAAGCAGGTGCGTCAGGCTCTGCCGTCGCGGTTCGGTGTGACCATTCGCTTCTACATTGTTGCGGCGCTGCTGCTGCCTCTCGGTGCGGCGTTTGGCGGCATGATTGCCTACCCGAACCTGTCCGGCACCCTGCATTCGCAGTTCCTGCTCGCGCACGAGGCAGTGAACGTGCTCGGCTTCGTCGGTATTACCGCGGTGGGTACGCTGGTGACGTTCTGGCCGACCATGCTGCGCACGAAGATGGTTGATAAGGCGCTCACCCACAGTCTGCGTGCCCTGTACCTGATGTGCGGCGGCCTGGTATTGTCGCTGATCGGCGCGATTTTTGGGATGCGTCCGCTTGCTGCTGCCGGCCTGGTCGTCTACCTGGTTGCCCTGCTGATTGTCGCCTGGGTGATGGTGCGTACCCTGCGCACCAAGCGCCCGAACGAGTACCCGCCCATGAGCGTCGGTATGGGCTTCCTCTGGCTGATTGTTGGTGTAGCAGCGACCGCCTACCTGGTGGCGACCGTCCCCTTCGCGCAGCTGGACATGCGCGCCGTGACCCCCATCTTTGTGGTCGGCTTCCTGCTGCAGCTGCTGCTCGGCGCGATGAGCTACCTGCTCCCCCAGCGTATGGGCGGTGGCCCTGCGGTGGTTCGCGCCTCCAACAAGGAGTTCAGCCGTTTTGCTGCTGCCCGCGTGACCGCCGTGAACCTGGCGCTGCTCATCTTCATGATGCCCAGCTCCATGGTGGGCCAGTCCATTAAGATTGCCGTCGCTATCGTGGGTGCGTTGGCGCTCATGGCGTTCATTCCGCTGATGGTGCGCGGCGTGAAGGCGTCCGTGAATACCCGCAAGGAAATGATGGCAGCACGCGCCCGCGGCGAGAAGCCCGTCTTCAACCAGGAGGCGCTCACCCCGGAGCCCGTCCCGCATGCCAAGCAGAGCTTCCAGGCGGCGTTGGCGGTTGCCATGGCGTTCCTGCTGGGCTTCGCCGTGAACCCGTCCGCGCTGAACCTGCCGTCGTTCTCCTCGGCAGGTTCCGTGGCTGCAACCGGTCAGACCACCACCGTGCAGGTGAAGGCGACCAGCAACTACCGTTTCACCCCCGCCGAGGTGGAGGTCCCCGCAGGTAACCGCCTGGTCGTCGAGGTCACCAACGACGACCAGAGCATGACCCACGACCTGACCTTCGACAACGGCGCAACCACCGGCACCATCAACCCCGGCGAAACGAAAACCGTCGACGCCGGCATCATCAGCGCCGACCAGGAAGCCTACTGCTCCGTAGCGGGCCACCGCTCCCTGGGCATGGTGTTTAAGGTGAAGGCGACCGGCGCCTCCGCAAACCAGGTGGCGCAGGGCGGCCACAACCACGGTTCTGCGGGCACCCACAACCACGCGGCGTCGGGTAGCACCCCGACCCTCATGACCGTTGCGAACAGCAGGATTGACATGTCCGCAGCGCCCGGCAGCGGCTACAAGTACCGCGACCCGAACATCCCGGCACCGAACACCGCCACGCAGGTGAACGGCAAGACCGTCCGCAAGGTCACCCTGGAAGTTGAGGAAGTCGACCGCGAGGTGGCGCCCGGCGTGACCGTTCACATGTGGACGTTCAACGGGCAGAACATGGCACCGATTCTGCGCGGCAAGGTCGGCGACATTTTTGAAATTACACTCATCAATAACGGCACGATGGGCCACTCGCTGGACTTCCACGCGGGCATGGTGTCCCCCGATAACACGATGAAGACCATCGCCCCCGGTGAGCGTCTCGTCTACCGTTTTGAGGCGAAGGGTGCCGGTATCTGGCTGTACCACTGCGGCACCGCCCCGCTGAGCCTGCACATGACCCAGGGCATGTACGGCGCGGTCATCATTGACCCGGCGGACCTTGACCCGGTCGATCATGAGTACGTGATGGTTCAGGGCGAGGCGTACCTGCACGACACCGGCAAGACCGCCTCCGACGGTAACAAGCTGGCGGAGAACTCGCCGGAGCTGATTGCGGCGGGCACCCCCACGCTGACCATGTTCAACGGCCACGCAACCCAGTACAAGGCGAAGCCGCTGCAGGTGAAGAAGGGCGAGCGTATCCGTGTTTGGGTAATGGCTGCGGGCCCGAACCACGGCACGAGCTTCCACGTGGTCGGTTCGCAATTCGACACGGTCTACAAGGAGGGCGGCTACCTGATGCGCCGCGGCGCGGACGCATTCGGTAGCCGTGACGGCCACAGCCAGGCACTCGATTTGGCGCCCGCTCAGGGCGGCTTCGTGGAGATGCAGTTCCTAGAGTCTGGCACGTACACGTTCGTGAACCACTCCTTCTCGGAGATGGAGCGCGGTGCCGCCGGCAAGATCGTGGTCACTGACCGCTAATAGTCACTGACCGCTAGTAGTGGCTGCCCGCTAAACCCTCACGCTGGCGCTTCTAGCGCCCCGTGAGAGGTCGACCCCGCCCGGTGCATCCTGCGAATGGATGCGCCGGGCGGGGTCTTTCTGCGCTGTCTTGCTGTGCCGCCTTTCGGCGCCGTCTTTCTGCCCCGCACAAGCCCCTACAGAGCCGATACAGAGCCAGCCCAGAGCCCCTGCACACGCCTGCACACGCCCCAGCAGGAGCCTTCACGCACATCGGCGAACTATGCTTTTAGCCTCATGGGCGAACTTTTCTTAGCCAGGAGCGGGCATGGTGCGCTAGTCTATAGGAATGGCAGATAGCACTTCGAGCGCCTCTTCCGAGCGCAGCGCTACGGGCGCCAACAACCACACCTCCGCTTCGGCGGACGCACAGACTTCCCCTCGGCAGCGTAAAGCTTTCCCGCTTCGCTTTCTCGCCGGGGCACTTGCGCATTGGCAGATTATTGCCTCTGCGGTTCTTTTGGGTGGCGGTGTTGCCGGCCTGGCGGCCACCTATGACGACTATTGCGGTATGACGGAGCTTTCGTATGCTCCGGCGGCTCTCCGATCCGATTTTGAGGAGGGCTCTAAGGTGGCGGGTTTCCGCCCCGGCGTGCTGGCGGCGCAGATTGAGACTGAGAGCCACTGGCGTGTGGGCGTTGTGTCCCACCAGGGCGCTAAGGGTATTGCACAGTTCACTGATGATGCGTGGAGCGGCGGGCACTACAGCTTCGGCAATGGCGGTAATGTTCTGAACCCGCACGATGCGATTGCGGCGCAGGCACGCTACCTGGGTGAGTTGCGTACTCGTTTGGTGAAGTACGCCTCCAATGAGGATGAGCTGCAGGATGTGGTTCTCGCCGGTTATAACGCGGGTCCGGGTTCTGTGGAGAAGTACGGCGGTGTTCCCCCGTATGAGGAGACTCAGAATTATGTGAAGTCGATTCGCGAGCTGGCGGATACCAAGTACAAGCTGACCTGCTCTCCCGAGTACCAGTTCAAGCAGGCGAAGTTGAGCTTCGTGAATGGTGTGACTCCGGCGATGGCTGGTGTGCATGCGGACGGTACGCCGCTGTCCACCGAGGAGTCGGCGAGCGCGGCGGCGGAGGTTTCCGCCTCGGCATCTGCAAGCGCTTCGGCTCGTCCGTCTGCGAGCGGTTCTGCGGGTTCTTCGGTGAAGCCTTCGGCAACGAGTTCCGGCCGCTAAATTCAGCTTTTTGGATAGTCCACTAGGCTATATAGCCGTCAGGGAATATTCCGTTTTATCTATAGTGAGCGGCTGATACCGGCCACCGCTCCCCTACTATTCACTCTTATATTTACTCTTAACAGCGCGAGGCGCCGACCCCCATTCTCGGGGTTCGGCGCCTCGCACTTTTTAGAGCTGGAGCGTGCCTAGTTGAAGATGGCGCGCACGACCGAGTAGCCGGAGACCGGGTACACAGCGTTCACGGTTGCGGGCTTCTCGCTCTCGTCCGCGATCTCAATGGACTCGGTGCCGCGCAGCAACTCCTCGAGCAGGATGCGCAGTTCCAGGCGTGCCAGGGGCGCACCGGGGCAGACGTGGATGCCGTCGCCGTACACGAGGTTGCGGGACTGGTCGCGGTGCGGGTTGTAGGTGAGGGCGTCTTCGAAGGCGTCCTCGTCGCGGTTGGCGCTTGCCCAGTTGATGGTCACGCGGGAGCCAGCGGGCAGGGTGCGGCCGCCGAGTTCGGTGTCCTGAGTGGTGATGCGGCGGTTGGTGACGAGGGTGTCTTCGAGTCGCATGATTTCTTCGACGGCGAGGGCGATTTCGCTGCGGTCATCGAGTGCGTTGCCGTCGGCGAGGGATGCACGCAGGCGGTCCTGCTCGGCGCGGTTGCGTGCCAGGAAGTTGACGAATACACCCACGGTTGCGGAGACGGTGGACAGCTCACCCACGGTCCAGTTGCGGATGAGGCTGACGATTTCTTCGTCGGTCATGGTACGGGGTTCTTCGCCGGGCAGCTGCACGGTGTCGGTGAGCAGTTCGGCGGTGACGTCCTTAGGGTTGCCGGCGGCAGCGTCCTCGCGGCGTTCGTCGAGGAGCTGGCGGATGTAGCCGTCGAATTCGAGGGCGACCTTAGCGATTTCTTCGCGGTCGCGGCGCAGGGTGGCGACGCGGTTCTTTTCGATCCATTCGGTGAGGGGCTGTTCGAGGCATGCGGGCCAGCCCATGAAGGCGTTCTGCACACGCATTGCGTATGCCTGACCGAAGCCCTGCATGACGTCTACCTCTTCGCCGCGGGGCAGTTCTGCGATGAGGGCCTTCACGGCGTCGCGGATGACGGGTGCGAACTTTTCGAGGCGTTCGGGGGTGAAGTACTTGTCGTTGACGGCGCGGAAGGTGGTGTGTTCGGGTGCGTCCATGCCGTTGGGGACGGCGATGTGGCGGGTGGAGACGACGTTGGAGTAGATTTCGGGGTGGTCGAGTACGTGCTGTACGTCGGCGTTTTTGAAGACGGAGTAGCCCATGAATTCGTCGTGGGCGACAGGGCAACGGCGGCGCATTGCGTCGTAGGCAGCTACCTGGTCCTTCTGGACCTCTTCGCTTCGGAGGTCCCAGTCGTTGTGTACGTTCTCAGTCATTGTTCACCCGTGTTCGTTATAGAGTTGTGGCGTGCTGGATGCGGGCGTCCGGGCGATGCGCGTGGGGCAGGGTCGGGCGTGCATTTCAGCACGTGAATCCATTACTTGTTCTTCGACCGTATCACTTAAGGGGTGGTGGCGCAGGGTAGGGGTTCCTTGCTTCTCATTCAACGAACAGCGCGGTCGGGGCAGCACTACAACCCATCACGCTGACTCACTCTATAGGCCGCGGTAGACTTCTCGCCGATGCCCGACTCGGAAAACTTCAACAACAACCGCCCCGTTATCAATGGTGTACAGAATGCGGTAATTCCCTACTCGTGCCCTGTACCCTTCTTCGCACTGCGGCCCCTTGAATAGAACCTGCACAGGAACTATCCTCGGAGCTAACGGACAAACCCCAGAAAGGAACCAGTCATGACTGTTACCACTCACCGGACTCGTTCCAATGTCACGACTCTTAAAGAACTCCGCGACAACCTCGGAACCAAAGTCAACGAAGCCGTGTTCTCCGGCGAACGTCCCCTCATCAGCCGCAATGGTAAGACTGTTGCCGCGCTCATCTCCTACGAAGATTTGAAGCTGCTGGAAGAGTACGAAGAGCTCCTCGACATTGAGGCTCTTCGTAAGGCACGCACCGAAGATGACGGCTACCGCATCGGCCTCGACGAGTTCCTTGAAGAGAACCCTGCAGAGAACCCTGCAGACTAGTCATTCAACGCATATTGCAAGGCGGGCGGCACCTCCACCGGGGGGGGGCCGCCCGCCTCATTCTTGCCTAAAAACCCGCCGGGTCTAGCGCTTGCGCGCGGAGGGGTAGATGCTACCGTCCATCACGCCGCGCTCCACCTGCTCCAGGCTCACGCCGCGAGTCTCCGGCAGGTTGCGGAACATCAGCAGCGCAATGATCACGTTCACCACGGCAAAGCCGATGAAGGAGCCGGTCAGACCGACCGCACCCAGAATCACGGGGAACGCCAGCGACAGCACACCGTTCATCATCCAGCCGCTAAACGCCGAAATGCCCATACCCGCCGCACGCACACGCAGAGGGAACAGCTCACTCATAATCACCCACGTGGACACGTTCAGGCAGGTCTGCATCGCGCCCACAAAGCAGACGATGAGCACCAGCAGAATCCAGGGGCGCGCCGCATTATCGGCGGGTAGCAGCATGGATGCGCCCGCAATCAGCACGTGGAAAAACGCGGTCGAGCTATAGCCGGTAATGACCATGACGCGGCGCGGTACACGCTCCATCAGGCGTAGCGACAGGATGGAGCCGAGCACCGCAATCGTACCCGGCGCAATATTCGCAATGAGCGCCGCAGATTCGCTGAAACCAGCTTCCTTGAGCACCTTAATGCCGTAGTACATAATCGAGTTGATGCCGGTCAGCTGCTGGCCCGCGCCGACCAGAATACCGACGAGCAGGATGCGCACGAACCAGCCGCGCACGCCCACGCTTTCCTTAGCTGCCGCATCGTTCTGGGAGCTGGTTTCCGCCTGAAGGGTGCGCTCAATATCGGCAATCTCAGCCTCAGCACGCTCGGCGGAGCGGATGCGCTTCATAACCTCAAGAGCCTGTTCACGCTTGCCGACGCGCAGCAGCCAGCGCGGCGACTCGGGCACTCGCAGCATACCGATGAACAGGCCGATGGCGGGCAGGGTGCAGATGGCGAACATCCAGCGCCACACGCCGTCGTGTTCGCCCCATACGTTGCCGATGAGGGCGTTCACGATGAACGCGGCAAGCTGACCGCCCACGACCATGAGCTCGTTGCGGCCGGAGAGGGAGCCTCGAATTTCGTAGGGTGCGAGCTCTGCGAGGAATACGGGCACTACGGCGGAGGCGCCGCCGACCGCCAGGCCGAGCAGGGTGCGTCCGGTGATGAGTACGGCGACATTGGGTGCAAACACGCAGGTCAGGGCACCAATGAAGAAGATGGTGGAGAGCCCAATGATGGTGGTTCGGCGGCCGAACCGGTCAGAGATGCGGCCGCATCCGAGTGCGCCGATAGCGGCGGCGAAGGCGAGCGATCCGGTGACCCAGCCTTGGGCGGTGGAGTCCATGCCGAGTTCGCGGCTCATGGGTTCGAGCGCGCCGTTGATCACTCCGGTGTCGTAGCCGAAGAGCAGACCGCCGAAGGTGGCGATGAGTGCAATAATGCCGAGGTATCGACTGTGCTTCCCGGTGCCCAGAGGGGGCAGGGTGGAGGCGGTGCTCTGTGCGCTCATGGTGTCCTTTGATGTGCCGGTGGCGGGTGGTTGCGCCGGGTTGGTTCCAGGCGGCAGGGGTGGGTACATAGGTAAGGTGAGGTGCGTCAGGTTAGACGCACCTCACCTAATCCTAGCGAAAACGTTCGGCGGGTGATATTTATTTCTCACCACGGACATTTTTCAGCGTATATTACGGCCAACATATGCGACCGCATGAGTGCCCCTTTAAGAAGGAGCACCGTTTAGAACAGCGCGATCTTCTCGGGTGCGGGGAAGATGGCGTCCAGGGCGGCGAGGTCCTCAGCGTCGAAGCGCAGGCATGCCGCCTGTGCGTTGGCGCGCACCTGTTCGGCGCTGGTTGCACCGGCAATGACGGAGGTGACCGGCGACTGCTGCGCGAGCCAGGAGAACGCCGCCTGCACCTCGGTGATGCCGCGTTCGGTGCAGAAGCTGTGGAAGGCTTCGAGCTGGTCCCAGTTGGCGGCGTCGAGCACGTTCTTCTTGGAGTGGGACAGGCGCGAACCGGCGGGAATGTTGTCGCGGCGGTACTTGCCGGTCAGCAGGCCGTTAGCGAGTGGGAAGTACGGCAGCACACCCATGCCGAAGTGCCGTGCGGCGGGCAGGATTTCGAGTTCTGCGCGGCGGTCGAGCAGGTTGTAGTGGTTTTCAGCGACGATGAACCGTTCGGTGCCGAGTTCGTGGGCGCAGTGTTCGGCGTGGGCGAGCTGCCAGCCGGAGAAGTTGGAGTGGCCCAGGTAGCGGACTTTGCCGTCGCGTACGAGCTGGTCGAGGGCGCTGAGGGTTTCTTCAATGGGGGTGTTGGGGTCGGGGCTGTGGTAGAAGTACAGGTCGATGTAGTCGGTGCCGAGGCGGCGGAGGGAACCTTCGACGGCGCGCATGATGTAGCGGCGGGATCCGCGAGCGTTGCGGTCGTTGCCGTTGAGGTCGCCGACGGGCAGACCGAATTTGGTGACGATGGTCAGTTCGTCGCGGTCGAGGCCGAGCTGGGTGAGGGCGGTGCCGAACATGGTTTCTGAGAGGCCGGGTTCGGCGCCGTAGAGGTCGGCGATGTCGAAGAAGCTGATGCCGGCGTCGACTGCGGCGGCGATGACTTCGTTGGTGCCTTCTTGGGTGCGGGTGGGGGTGCCGGGGCGGCCGAGGTTGTTGCAGCCGATGCCGACGCTGGGTACGACGAGGCCGGAGTTGCCGAGCCTGCGGTAGACGGGAGATTCAATACGTTCCATGCTTTTAACTCTACGTTGTGTGGGTATGTTGCGGGGTTATTTCCCCTCCAGTTGGGAGGCGAAGAGCTTCCTGAAGCGTGATGTAGGGTCGGTCGTTAGGTCCCGGTAGGTTCCTTGCTCCACCACACACCCAC
>NZ_KV795242.1 GCF_001808955.1 Rothia sp. HMSC078H08 | reverse complement strand
AGATGCCTCCAACCACACTCAACTCTGAAGAGCCGTTTTACTGTCCCGACATTCCAGTTGTCCTCAGTTTTCGATGCCGTCTCAAACCGAGTGCCGCCAAGTAACACTATGTCGTGTTTCATCGGCTTCGGGGACAAAAGCCGGGGCAATCTCAAAAACTCATTCCAAACTCGGGGCTTTGAGTTTTCGTTTTTGTCCCAAAGGGCACGGCGGACAGCCTTTAGAGGTTCGATATCGACGAAAACGCCCGCTTTGAAACTCAAGTGCCTTTTCGTGTGCGAGCCGCCAGCTGCAATAGGAAGTGAATCAACGCAGGCGCCTTTCAAGCAGTTTGCAAAACTGCAGGTTGCAGGCCTTCATTGCTAGTAGGGGAAATGAGTAGTCTCAGGTGGCTTGCCCATGAGTTAGCGAGCAGGTTGGGGCTTCGTTGTTGGCGCAATCACTTCGTGCACACTCGAAAGGTCTGTTTAACTTCAGACAGGGCGCCAGTGCCTACGCGCAGTGGCGCAGATGATGGGCAGCAAGAGACAAGCATCTGCTGCCGCCCATCAGAAAGCATCGTACAGGCCATACCACACGTCGGTGTAGATGAAGTCGGCGCCCTTGATGCACTCGGTTGTCGTCGGAGACCTTGCAGTTCTCCTCGCCGATGGCCATGAGGTCGCCCATCTCCTGCGAAGGCGGGCGAGCCGTAGCTCGCCCGACCTGGTACGTCTTACAGACCGTGCTTACCGAGAGCGGCCATGCGCTCATTGATGGTGGCGCGGTATGCCGCAGCCTTCTGCTCGTCGGGCTCGCTCTGGGGGCACAGAGTGGCCAGGATGGCGCGAATGGAGTGCTTGCGGTTCTCGGCCTCGACCCAGCACAGGGAGCGCTCGGGATCGTCCATGACCTCGTCGACGACTTCCTCGCCACGGTTGGCGGGCAGGCAGTGCATGAACATGCTGTTCGGACCGGCAACGTTCATCATATCCCAGGTCACCTGGTACTTCGGATAGAACACATCCATGTAGCTGGAGCTGGAGACTTCACCTTGATTATCAACTTTATCCGAACACCTCCCACATTCATCCGCACATGTGCGGATGAATGT
>NZ_KV795241.1 GCF_001808955.1 Rothia sp. HMSC078H08 | reverse complement strand
TTATCCAAAAACCATACAGTGAACGCAAACAACAAACAACTCTCTTGAAAAGTAAGCCTTCGGCCTATTAGTACCAGTCAACTCCACGAGTCTTCAGTCCCCGCTTCCATACCCGGCCTATCAACCTCATCATCTATAAGGAGCCTCACACACCAAAGTGCCAGGAAATCTCATCTCGAAACAGGCTTCCCGCTTAGATGCTTTCAGCGGTTATCCCTCCCGAACGTAGCCAATCAGCCATGCACCTGGCGGTACAACTGACATACCAGAGGTTCGTCCGTCCCGGTCCTCTCGTACTAAGGACAGCCTTTCTCAAATTTCCAACGCGCGCAGCGGATAGGGACCGAACTGTCTCACGACGTTCTGAACCCAGCTCGCGTACCGCTTTAATGGGCGAACAGCCCAACCCTTGGGACCGACTCCAGCCCCAGGATGCGACGAGCCGACATCGAGGTGCCAAACCATGCCGTCGATATGGACTCTTGGGCAAGATCAGCCTGTTATCCCCGAGGTACCTTTTATCCGTTGAGCGACGGCCGTTCCACAACGTACCGCCGGATCACTAGTCCCGACTTTCGTCCCTGCTCGACCTGCCAGTCTCACAGTCAAGCTCCCTTGTGCACTTACACTCAACACCTGATTGCCAACCAGGCTGAGGGAACCTTTGGGCGCCTCCGTTACACTTTAGGAGGCAACCGCCCCAGTTAAACTACCCATCAGGCACTGTCCCTGAACCAGATCATGGCCCGAAGTTAGACATCCAGATTGACCAGAGTGGTATTTCAACAACGACTCCACACAAACTAGCGTCCATGCTTCACAGTCTCCCACCTATCCTACACAAGCCAAACCAAACACCAATACCAAACTATAGTAAAGGTCACGGGGTCTTTCCGTCCTGCTGCGCGAAACGAGCATCTTTACTCGTACTGCAATTTCGCCGAGTTCATGGTTGAGACAGTAGGGAAGTCGTTACTCCATTCGTGCAGGTCGGAACTTACCCGACAAGGAATTTCGCTACCTTAGGATGGTTATAGTTACCACCGCCGTTTACTGGGGCTTAAATTCTCAGCTTCGCCCAAAAAAGGCTAACCAATCCTCTTAACCTTCCAGCACCGGGCAGGAGTCAGTCCGTATACATCGTCTTACGACTTCGCACGGACCTGTGTTTTTGATAAACAGTCGCTTCCCCCTGGTCTCTGCGACCCATACACGCTCCAGGCAGCAAATGCCCATCACGCTCAAGGTCCCCCTTCTCCCGAAGTTACGGGGGCATTTTGCCGAGTTCCTTAACCATGATTCTCTCGATCGCCTTAGTATTCTCTACCTGATCACCTGTGTCGGTTTAGGGTACGGGCGGCTAAAACCTCACGCCGATGCTTTTCTCGGCAGCATAGGATCACCAAATCCCCCAAAAACGGGGTCCCATCACGTCTCAGGCACACAGCCGGCGCATTTAACAACCGACAACCCTACACGCTTAGACCACGACAACCATCGCGTGGCTTGGCTACCTTCCTGCGTCACACCTGTTAACACGTTTACCTCCAAAGATCGGGTCCCACAACCCACACAACACACAAACAAAAGCCTGCACATCATGCTTCGCATGGTTAGCATCACAATATCAGTATGGGCGGTTTTTCACCGGTACGGGAATATCAACCCGTTATCCATCGACTACGCCTGTCGGCCTCGCCTTAGGCCCCGACTAACCCAGGGCAGATTAACTTGACCCTGGAACCCTTGATCATCCGGCGGATGAGTTTCTCACTCATCTTTCGCTACTCATGCCTGCATTCTCACTCGCATAGCCTCCACCACTGGTTTACACCGCAGCTTCACCGGCCACACGACGCTCCCCTACCCAACAATCCAAAAAGATCATTGCCACAACTTCGGCGGTGTACTTGAGCCCCGCTACATTATCGGCGCAGAATCACTTGACCAGTGAGCTGTTACGCACTCTTTCAAGGATGGCTGCTTCTAAGCCAACCTCCTGGTTGTCTAAGCAACTCCACATCCTTTCCCACTTAGCACACGCTTAGGGGCCTTAGTTGGTGGTCTGGGCTGTTTCCCTCTCGACAATGAAGCTTATCCCCCACTGTCTCACTGCTACGCTCTCACTTACCGGCATTCGGAGTTTAGCTGACGTCAGTAACCCGTGAAGGCCCATCGGCCATCCAGTAGCTCTACCTCCGGCAAGAAACACGTAACGCTGCACCTAAATGCATTTCGGGGAGAACCAGCTATCACAGAGTTTGATTGGCCTTTCACCCCTATCCACAGCTCATCCCCTCCATTTTCAACTGAAGTGGGTTCGGTCCTCCACGACGTCTTACCGTCGCTTCAACCTGGCCATGGATAGATCACTCCGCTTCGGGTCTAGGTCATGCCACTCAAACGCCCTATTCAGACTCGCTTTCGCTACGGATACCCCACACGGGTTAACCTCGCGACATAACACTAACTCGCAGGCTCATTCTTCAAAAGGCACGCTGTCACCCCAAAAGGCTCCAACGGCTTGTAAGCACACGGTTTCAGGTACTATTTCACTCCCCTCCCGGGGTACTTTTCACCATTCCCTCACGGTACTGATTCACTATCGGTCACTAAGAAGTATTTAGACTTACCAGGTGGTCCTGGCAGATTCACACGAGATTCCACGAGCCCCGTGCTACTCGGGTGGCCACACCACGGACAGAACAATTTCGATTACGGGACTCTCACCCTCTACGGCCGACCATTCCAAGTCGTTCACCTACCATCCTGAACATCATGCCGGCAGCCAGTTAGAACTGCCACTGTGACTCCCACAACCCCCATGATGCAACGCCTAACCGCTATCACACACCACAGGTTTAGTCTCTTCCGCTTTCGCTCGCCACTACTCACAGAATCATTACTTTATTTTCTCTTCCTGCGGGTACTGAGATGTTTCACTTCCCCGCGTTCCCCCCAACCAGCCTATACATTCAGCTGGCGGTAACTCACCATGAAGATGAGCCAGGTTTCCCCATTCGGAAATCCTCGGATCACAGCCCAGTTATCGGCTCCCCGAGGCTTATCGCAGATTCACACGTCCTTCATCGGCTCTTAATGCCAAGGCATCCACCGTGTGCCCTTAATAACTTACACACAATCAAGAAAAATAAGAATCTAAAATCAACAATCAAACCAACACAACGTTGATTCAACGCAAATTCCAGAAGATGCTCGCGTCCACTATATAGTTCTCAAACAACAACCCACAACACAACAACAACACAAACAAAAACATCTGCATCATCACCATGCCAGGCAAACAAAGGAACAACACACACGTGTTACCCCAAAACCCAACAATGCGCCTCATCCAACCCAAAACCAACATTCCACCCATGAGCAAAACCACCCACCCGACACTCGCGGGCAGCATG
>NZ_KV795240.1 GCF_001808955.1 Rothia sp. HMSC078H08 | reverse complement strand
CACCCACGGTTACACCACTATGCGGGACGCTACTTGACAGGCAAACTCAAGCCTCGTTAATATTACATATTACATGGTTTGCCAGACCGAATTAACAAAGGAGGGGTGTCGTGGTTGGTCTTTTCCGCACGTGGATGAGCGCCTAGAAAGCGGCGCTGTTGTGGCGTCGCGCTGTTTTTCTGCACGCCATTTCACGATTGGACATAACCATGATATTTGAAACCTCTCGGGGCAGGTCTGTTCTGCTGTGCCATTCATGGCAATTCAAGCTTTGTTTCGTATGGGGCGGGGAGCTCGTTTCGACATTGACGAGTTCGATTCTCCAAATGGGTCTTATTTGGCATCTCGCCCTCACGACAGGGTCGTCTTCTCTCCTCTCCTTAGCATCGCTGGCAGGCTTTCTGCCGATTGCTTTGTTCGGAATCCTTGCGGGCGCCGTTGTCGACAGACTGCCTTTGAAACGTGTCCTCATCGGCGCCGACCTCTTCATTGCCGCGGTGGGTGCCGCCTTGGCGATTGCCTCGTTGGCCGGCAGCTTACCTGCATGGCTAATTCTCATCGCCCTGTTTCTCCGTGCAGTTGGTACTTCGTTCTACACGCCAGCCTCCCAATCTCTCACGCCCCATCTCGCCCCGCCAGAGCATCTCGTTCGCCTATCGGGGGTGACTCAGGCGATTCAGTCCGGCGGATACATTCTTGGCGCCGCGCTTGCAGCAGTGATTTATCCCGTGGCGGGCATTACCGCTATGATTGTCCTCGACGTGCTGGGAGCGCTTTTCGCTTCTTTAGCCGTCCTCGCCGCACAGATAGACGCAGGGGGCCTCGATGAAGCCGACCGCAGCTTGTCCTTTTCCAATAAGGTTCGAGAGCTCTTCTCTGAGATTTCGGACGGCTACAAGCTGATTAGGGAGTACAGGGGGCTGTTCGCCCTTCTTTGGTGCGGGTTCGTCTTCGCTTTCGCGTTCTCTCCGCTCGCGGCATTGTTCCCAATAATGACCTTGGGGCATTTTGGCGGTAGCACGGGGGATGCCGCTTTGGTGGAAATCCTTTTTTCTGCAGGCATGCTGGCTGGGTCCGGCATTTTGGCGGCCACGGGAGGGTTCCGCAATAGGTCGTTCACCATGGTCGCCGCGATTGCCGGCTTCGGCATTGCCGCAATCGTATCCGGATCGCTCGGCCCGTCATTGTTCGCTGCTTTCCTGCCGGTGAGCTTTCTTATGGGCGCATGCTCCCCGTTGTACGCGGGAACCCAGACTGCCCTTATGCAGGAGCAGATACCTCCTGAGTACCTAGGCCGCGTTTTCGGCCTCTACGGAACCATCATGGCGTGGGCCATGCCCATGGGCCTCGCAGCCCCCTCCGTTTTTGCGGATCTGCTTGGAGCTCCGTTATGGTTCGTCGGCTCTGGAGCGACCATGGTACTGCTTGCGATGGCTATGCTGCTTGCTCCGAGCGTCCGAAACGCGGGGAAAAGAGATACCGGGCAGATTCAATAGCCCAAGTATTCGAAAAAAAGAGGCAGCAGCCATCGGTTCAAGCGTCAGCCTTCAAGCCCTTGCGACGACGAGGTATTGCACCGACATTCCGCATCGCGCTCCTTATTCGTCGCCAACTATCATTTTCGGATTTGCCGGCTTGCGCAAGGTCAAAACGCTCGCGCCGGCAATTGGGCAAAGGCGAAAAATCGACGTGAGCAATCTTTTTTGGCATGGCTGCGCTTCCAGTAAAACGCTAATACACAAAAGGCGGTTCAACCTATGGAACTCATAGTCAAAGCTAAAGACATCTTTTTGGAATATGCCGGCCGCGATATCCTAGATATCGAAGAGTTGGAAATCTACTCCTACGATCGCATCGGCTTGGTGGG
>NZ_KV795239.1 GCF_001808955.1 Rothia sp. HMSC078H08 | reverse complement strand
ACATTCATCCGCACATGTGCGGATGAATGTGGGAACCCGATACCCTGAGGGCCGGATCGGCCGGCCCCGGGAGATCGGAGGACGGCATGTCCGGAAAGAAGAAGAGCGGCTCCGCAAGGGCGGTCCCGAGGGCCTACGGAAGGCTCACGAGGCACGAGCGGGACACGGTCCAGAGGATGCTGGAGCGCAGGGCGTCGTGCAGGGAGATCGCGAGGGAGCTGGGCAGGTCGCCCTCGACGGTGAGCGCCGAGGTGGCGTCGCACAGGTTCGTGACGGCGCCGAAGGCCAGGCGCGGCGAGCGCGTGGACGCCTCCGCCGACCTGTCGGCGGCCTGCCCGCGCCTGGCGGCGTGGCCGCGCTGCTGCAACGGGTGCGGCCGGTACCGCGCGATCGGCTGCAAGCGCCGCCCCCACGTCTTCTACGAGGCCCGGGCCGCGCAGCTGTGCGCCGACTCGGTCCTCGTCTCGTCCAGGCGCGGGATATAGACGCCGACGAGCCCGCCGCGGCGGCCAGGCTGGAGGCGATAAGGGACTGCCTGCGCCGGGGGCTGTCGCCCGAGCAGATGGCGGCGCGCAACGGCGGCCCGGTGGACCTGTCGCCGTCGACCATCTACCGCTGGGTCTCGGCGGGCTACGACGGCATGACCAACATGGAGCTCAGGCGCAAGGTCGGCTACAGGCCGAGGAAGCGCGCCGCGGGCCGGGCGGCGACCCGCCACTCCGCCCGCAGGTCGCATGCCGCGTTCCTCGCCCTCGGGGAGGACGCGTGCGCCGCGGCCTGGGAGATGGACACCGTCGAGGGGGCCCGGGAGGACTCCGCCTGCCTGCTCACGCTGCTGCACCGCCCCAGCAGGCTCCAGCTCGCGCTGCCGCTGGAGGAGAAGACCGCCGGGTGCGTCGCGGACGCCCTGGAGGGCGTCCGGGCCATCCTCGGCGCCGACGGGACGCGCCGCGTGTTCCGCGCCGTCCTCACCGACAACGGCGCCGAGTCCTCCGACGAGGCGGCGATCGCGGCGCTGCTCGGCGAGGGGCCGGGCGAGACGAGGCTGTTCTACTGCGACCCCAGGCGCAGCGACCAGAAGGGCGCCTGCGAGCGCAACCACGTCGAGATCAGGAAGCTGCTGCCCAAGGGCGCCGGAATCAGGTTCGACCGGCTCGCCCCGGCCGACCTGGCGCTGGCCATGTCGCACGTGAACTCCGAGCCCCGCGGCGCGCTCGGCTTCGCGACGCCCGCGCGCGCCTTCAGGGCGATGCTCGGGGAGGACGCGGCGGCGCTGCTGGACGCCTACGGCGTGGAGGACGTGCCGCTCGGCGATCTCGACCTGACGCCGGGGCTCATCGAGAGGGCGCGCGCAGAGAGGGGCGATGCCCCGCTGGCCTAGCCTAGGAGAAAAACGGAATAGACGGACCGACCGTCCGGCTGAGTCTGGGAAGAGGTGCCGGGCGGCGGGCGGAGCATGGCCACCGGACCCATCGAAACACATCTCCACCATTCCTTCAACTGGGAAAATGCCGCCCCCGGGGCCCGGATAGGACCTCGGGGGCGTTCGGTTAACTGCGGGAGCGTGCCGTCAGCTCAATGTGTTCGGTTGGGATCGGAAATCAACCAGTGATCTTACTGAACATATGGCGCACCTTGTCCAGGCGGCTGTTTGGACGGCGGGGCTGGATGACTGGCTTGCCGACAGCGGCCTGATACCCTTTCAGTTCTGTAAGGCATACGCTCTGCCCGTTGGTGTAAAAGGCCAGATCAGTACGGTATGCCTGTATACAGCGGGCGGGAATCTCGCCAGTAAAGACAACTTCATCCTTTTTTACCTGGACCGTTTCGATGGTGGCACAGTATTTCGGTGCATCATGATAAGCCCTGGAAAGATATTCCCGGGGCGCATAGAGGGTGAAGGAGAGATAAGGTTCCAGCAGTTGCGTCCCTGATTCCTTCAATGCCTGTTCCAATACAATCGGGGCCAATGAGCGGAAGTCCGCCGGCGTGCTGACCGGACTGTAATAAAGCCCGTATTCAAAGCAAATCTTACAGTCCGTTACGTTCCAGCCGAACAAGCCCTGCTCCAGCCCGTAACGGATACCATCCCTGACAGCGTTTTGAAAACTCTGGTTCAAGTATCCCAGCGAAACCCGGCTCTCGTATTGTACACCGGAGCCAAGCGGGAGTGGTGTAACAGACAGTCCGATGGATGCCCAAAACGGGTTGGGCGGCACCTCGATATGGATGGTGTGGCTGGCTGCTTTGAGCGGCCGCTCCATATAAATGACGGTGGGTTCCTTTACCACTGTTTCAAGCTTGTATTTTTCCGACAGCAAAGCGGAAACAACCTCCAACTGCACCCGGCCCAAAAAAGAAAGAATGATCTCATGGGTGATGGAATCCACCTCGCAACGCAAAAGCGGGTCAGTATCCGCAAGTTGCGTAAGAGCGTCCAGCAGCCGTTCTCTTTGCGCTGCCGTTTTCGGCGCAATCGACGTCCGCAGCATGGGGAGGGGGTCCTCACGCCACCTTTTACGAGGGAGCCGGGTTGGGTCCCCTAATACATCGTTTAACCTCACGCTGTCGCTGGGAAGGATAACAATTTCACCCGGATAAGCGGTGTCTGTCCGAACAATTTCCCCTTTGGATGGAATACGCATCTCTGTGATTTTCAGCTTTTCTCTCCCGGCCAGGGCCACCGTATCCCGCAGGCGCAGCGTTCCGCTGTATAACCGTAGATAGACACGCCGCTGGCCGCAATCGGTGTACTCAACCTTGAAAACGCTGCCGCATAGGGCGGCGCCCCCCTGTTCCCCAATCGGTTGGAACAGCCCTGTCACCGCATCCATCAACGGTTGAATGCCAAGGCCATTTTTGGCGCTGCCATGATAGACTGGGAACAGGGAGGCGTCTTGAACCCGCTGCTGTTCCTCCCGCGCAAGTTTTTCCCGGCTGATTGGTTCTCCTGCGATATACTTTTCCAATAATTCATCGTTATTTTCGATGACCGCATCCCATGCTTCTATGTCGGTATTTTCCTCCAGGACTATTTCCGGGGACAGCGACACCGTCTGCTTGATGATAATATCGGCGGAGAGCTTATCCCGAACAGACTGAACCACGCTCTGCAAATCAACGCCAGCCTGGTCGATCTTGTTGATAAAGATAACGGTGGGAATGTTCATTTTCCGCAGGGCATTGAACAGAATACGGGTCTGGGCCTGCACGCCATCTTTAGCGGAGATCACCAAGATGGCCCCATCTAAAACAGCCAAAGAGCGGTACACCTCCGCCAAAAAATCCATGTGGCCGGGCGTATCCACAATGTTAACTTTACATCTGTGCCACTGGAAGGAAGTGACTGCCGCTTGAATGGTAATCCCACGCTGCCGCTCCAAAAACATGGTGTCCGTCCTCGTTGTCCCTTTTTCGACGCTCCCCGGTTCTGAAATGGCTCCGCTGGCATATAGCAGGCTCTCCGTCAAGGTCGTCTTTCCAGCGTCTACATGGGCAAGAATTCCAATATTGATTATTTTCATGTGATTGTCCTCCCTTTACAGCCCCAAAGGGCATAAAAATCCCCAGCAGTAAAATACTTTTACCACTGGGGATTATAAGTTGCGGACATACACATATACAGCATACACCTGTTTGTGATTGCTGTTTTTGGGGATATGTCAAAATTGATAAGGCAAAAGTATTCTTAAATTGGGTACAAAAAACTAAGCCCCTACAAAAGGAGCTATCATAATCCTTTGTTCCCACTATTTGATTATAGTTTTATTTAAGAATACCTTGCCGCATATTTTTTACTCCTTTTCTGGATTAAATCATTGTATCACATCAGTTTTAGGAAAGCAAGTAGGTCAAGTCCTGTGGAGTGGTGTAATCGTTTTG
>NZ_KV795238.1 GCF_001808955.1 Rothia sp. HMSC078H08 | reverse complement strand
AGGTCAAGTCCTGTGGAGTGGTGTAATCGTTTTGTGTCCTTCGGAGTGGGTTATGCGCTGAGTTGGAGTGGGGTGTCCTCCTGCCCGGTGGGTTGTGGTGTGAGTCGTGATTTGGTGAGGATGTCGAGGCTGAGGTAGCGTCGGCCTTCGGCCCATTCGTCGTTTTGTTCGGCGAGGACGGCTCCGACGAGGCGGATGATTGCGTGGCGGTTGGGGAAGATTCCCACGGTGTCGGTGCGTCGGCGGATTTTCGCGGTTGAGGCGCTCATTGGGGTTATTGGACCAGATCTGGGTCCACACCCCGGTGGGGAAAGACGCGAACGCGAGGACGTCTGCCCTGGCTTGATCGAGGTGATCACACACAGCGGGGAGCTTGTCGTGCACGTAGTCCAAGAGTCGGTCGTATTGAGCGTTGACTGAGGCGGCGTCGGGTTGGTCGTACACCGAGTGCAGCATCGCTTTGACGGCGGGCCATAGCGCTTTGGGGGTGATGGACATGAGATTCGCGGCGTAGTGGGTGCGGCATCGTTGCCAGGTGGCTCCGGGTAGGTTCGCTGCGATGGCTTCGACCAGGCCCAGATGGGCGTCACTGGTCACCAGGCGCACGCCGGTCAGGCCTCGGGCGACCAGGTCGGCGAAGAACTCGTTCCACGCCGGGCCGGTCTCGCTGGTGGATACGCGCACCCCCAGTACTTCGCGGTGTCCGTCATTGTTGACTCCGGTGGCAACCAGGACCGCGCACGAGACGACGCGTCCTCCTTCGCGTACTTTCATGGTCAGTGCGTCAGCGGCGACGAAGGTGAAAGGCCCGGCATCGTGGAGGGGCCGGTTGCGGAACTGGTCCACGTGTTCGTCGAGGTCTGTTGCCATCCGTGAGACCTGGGACTTGGACAGTCCTGTGATCCCCAGGGTTTTGACGAGCTTGTCCATACGGCGCGTGGATACTCCTGCCAGGTAGCAGTCAGCGACCACTGTGATCAACGCGGTTTCACAGCGTTTGCGCCGTTGCAGTAACCAATTCTGGGAAGTAGGTGCCTGAGCGTAGCTTGGGGATCGCCACGTCGATGGTGCCGACCCTGGTGTCCAGGGGCCGGTAGCGATACCCGTTGCGCCTGGTGTGACGCTGCGGGTCTTGTTGGCCCCACTGGGCCCCGCACACGGTGTCAGCGTCCGCTGATAGCAACGCGTTAATGACGTGCTGGAGCAAGGAACGCATCAAATCTGGGGATGCCTGGGACAACGCCTCGCCAAGCATGCCAGCAGGGTCGATAATATGAGGAGCGGTCATCGTTGTGCCTCCAAATCATTTCGAGTCAGAAGTAGAAGAGCTTTCTCGAAGGATCACACGGTGACCGCACCCATCACAAGCAACGGGCCGACCACCCACGGTTACACCACTATGCGGGACGCTACT
>NZ_KV795237.1 GCF_001808955.1 Rothia sp. HMSC078H08 | reverse complement strand
TCTGTATAGTTGTATGAGTCGCCGCGGCGAGGAGGAAAAAACGAAGAGTTTTCTTCGGTGTTTCTCCTAGTCAGAAGCGGTTTGACTGTCTTTCAATTGTATAGTGTTTTGGTTTCTTGCTTAGAAGAATCTCAGGTTGCCTGTTGGTGATGGTGGAGGAGTTTAGGGAAGAAACATTGTGGTGTGAATCACGGAAAACGGATTTGCATGGCAAACAAGACGCTGGTATAGTTGATTGAGTTGCCGCGGGAACGCGGTAACAATGAAAATAACATGAATGACCGTTCAACGGTAAGACTTCTCGAAAGAGTAAGTTGAGGTGTTGAATCGGTGTGTTGCTTGAGAACTCAATAGTGTGCTTTGTTCAATAAAATCACCGAATGGTGATGGAAACTGAAACTAATACCAAATATTTATTGATATTTGATAATCATCAAATGGTTTCAAATTTAGTCAGCTTGAGTCACGCACCCCCGTGTGTGATTCGCTGTTTGAGATCAGATTATCAAGCTTTTCTATTTTTTCAACGGAGAGTTTGATTCTGGCTCAGGACGAACGCTGGCGGCGTGCTTAACACATGCAAGTCGAACGATGAAGCCTAGCTTGCTAGGTGGATTAGTGGCGAACGGGTGAGTAATACGTGAGTAACCTACCTTTAACTCTGGGATAAGCCCGGGAAACTGGGTCTAATACCGGATACGACCAATCTCCGCATGGGGTGTTGGTGGAAAGCGTTATGTAGTGGTTATAGATGGGCTCACGGCCTATCAGCTTGTTGGTGAGGTAACGGCTCACCAAGGCGACGACGGGTAGCCGGCCTGAGAGGGTGACCGGCCACACTGGGACTGAGACACGGCCCAGACTCCTACGGGAGGCAGCAGTGGGGAATATTGCACAATGGGCGCAAGCCTGATGCAGCGACGCCGCGTGAGGGATGACGGCCTTCGGGTTGTAAACCTCTGTTAGCAGGGAAGAAGAGAAATTGACGGTACCTGCAGAGAAAGCGCCGGCTAACTACGTGCCAGCAGCCGCGGTAATACGTAGGGCGCGAGCGTTGTCCGGAATTATTGGGCGTAAAGAGCTTGTAGGCGGTTTGTCGCGTCTGCTGTGAAAGGCCGGGGCTTAACCCCGTGTATTGCAGTGGGTACGGGCAGACTAGAGTGCAGTAGGGGAGACTGGAACTCCTGGTGTAGCGGTGGAATGCGCAGATATCAGGAAGAACACCGATGGCGAAGGCAGGTCTCTGGGCTGTAACTGACGCTGAGAAGCGAAAGCATGGGGAGCGAACAGGATTAGATACCCTGGTAGTCCATGCCGTAAACGTTGGGCACTAGGTGTGGGGGACATTCCACGTTTTCCGCGCCGTAGCTAACGCATTAAGTGCCCCGCCTGGGGAGTACGGCCGCAAGGCTAAAACTCAAAGAAATTGACGGGGGCCCGCACAAGCGGCGGAGCATGCGGATTAATTCGATGCAACGCGAAGAACCTTACCAAGGCTTGACATATACTGGACCGCATCAGAGATGGTGTTTCCCTTCGGGGCTGGTATACAGGTGGTGCATGGTTGTCGTCAGCTCGTGTCGTGAGATGTTGGGTTAAGTCCCGCAACGAGCGCAACCCTCGTTCTATGTTGCCAGCACGTTATGGTGGGGACTCATAGGAGACTGCCGGGGTCAACTCGGAGGAAGGTGGGGATGACGTCAAATCATCATGCCCCTTATGTCTTGGGCTTCACGCATGCTACAATGGCCGGTACAGAGGGTTGCGATACTGTGAGGTGGAGCTAATCCCTAAAAGCCGGTCTCAGTTCGGATTGGGGTCTGCAACTCGACCCCATGAAGTCGGAGTCGCTAGTAATCGCAGATCAGCAACGCTGCGGTGAATACGTTCCCGGGCCTTGTACACACCGCCCGTCAAGTCACGAAAGTTGGTAACACCCAAAGCCGGTGGCCTAACCTTTTTGGAGGGAGCCGTCTAAGGTGGGATTGGCGATTGGGACTAAGTCGTAACAAGGTAGCCGTACCGGAAGGTGCGGCTGGATCACCTCCTTTCTAAGGAGCACATTTAGTTGGCCATGCTGCCCGCGAGTGTCGGGTGGG
>NZ_KV795236.1 GCF_001808955.1 Rothia sp. HMSC078H08 | reverse complement strand
TATTTAATGCGTCCAAGTTTCGGGGCGCAGTTCATCTGCGGGGCGGGACTTTTTAGTAGCTAGCTAGTGCTTAGCCCTGGCGAACCAGAGCCAAAACCTCGTCACGGACGCGCTCCATAGTCGCAACATCCGGTGCCTCAAGGTTCAGGCGCAGGAAAGGCTCAGTGTTCGAAGGACGCAGGTTGACCCACCAACCCTCTTCAGTGTTGGTGAAGGTGGTGCCGTCAGAGTCCTCAACAACCACGGGAGCGTTAGCGTAGTGTGCACGAACGCGGTCCACAGCGGCAGCCTTGTCTTCCAGCTCGGAGTTAATCTCACCGGAAGCAACGTACGGGGAGTACTTCGCGCTGATCTCGGAGAGGGGCTTGTCGCCGCCACCCAGAGCAGCCAGCACGTGCATTGCAGCGAGCATGCCGGTGTCTGCGTTGAAGAAGTCCTTGAAGTAGTAGTGAGCGGAGTGCTCGCCACCGAAAACGCCGTTCTCCTCAGCCATAACAGCCTTGATGAAGGAGTGGCCCACGCGGGTCTTCACTGCGCGGCCGCCCAGCTTCTCAACCAGCTCAGGAACAGCCTTCGAAGTAATCAGGTTGTAAATGATGACGGGCTCTTCATTGCCCTCAGCCTTCGCACGAGCAATCTCGCGCTCAGCAACCAGAGCGGTCACAGCCGAAGGAGTAACGGGCTCGCCCTTCTCGTCGATGACGAAGCAGCGGTCAGCGTCGCCGTCGAATGCCAGACCAATGTCGGCACCGTGCTCAACAACAGCCTTCTGCAGGTCAACCAGGTTAGCCGGCTCCAGCGGGTTAGCCGGGTGGTTCGGGAAGGTACCGTCCAGCTCGAAGTACAGGGGAACAATTTCCAGGGGCAGGCCCGGCAGGATGGTGTCGCCCAGAACAGCGGGAGTGGTCATACCACCCATGCCGTTACCAGCGTCAACAACAACCTTCAGGGGGCGGATGGAAGACAGATCAACCAGCTTGCGCAGGTACTCTGCGTAAGGCTTGAGGATGTCCTTCTCAGAAACGGTGCCGACCTTCTCCACCGAAGGAATCTCGCCCGCATCCAGGTACTTCTGAGCCAGATCGCGAATATCGAACAGACCGGACTCGGAAGACAGCGGAACAGCGCCAGCCTTAGCCATCTTCATGCCGTTGTACTCTGCGGGGTTGTGGCTAGCGGTGAAGGTAACACCGGCAGCGTTCTCAACGCCACATGCGAAGTACAGAACGTCAGTGGAGATCAGGCCGATCTTCTCAACATTTGCACCGCGAGCGGTTGCACCCTGGGCGAATGCATCCATGAATTCGGGGGAGGAGGGGCGCATGTCGCCACCGACCAGGATGGTCTGGCCCTCCAGGCCCAGAATGTCTACGAAAGCCGCGCCAGTGGCACGAACAGTCTCTGCGGTAATGGTCTCGCCGACGATGCCACGCACGTCGTACGCTTTGAATGAGTCATGTAGATTAATAGTAGTCACGCCTTTTATTTTAGCGGTAAAGAAGTGTAATTAGCCTCTATAATGGGCAGGTAAAACCTTATAAATTCTGCTGAATGTATGGGTTTTTTATCACGTCACTTGCTTCAAACAACTCACGTCGAGAGGTATTTTCCCCCATGGGTGAGATTTTTTCCCTAAAAAACCAGATTCAGAATTATGCGTGGGGCTCCCGCGAAATTCTCGGACGCATGCGTGGCGTGCCTGTCCCCACCGAACAGCCTGAGGCTGAGGTGTGGGTTGGCGCGCATCCGGCTGCACCTTCCCGTGCCACCGTTGACGGCACTGAATCCCCGCTCAACGAGCTGATTGTGGAGAACCCCTCCCGCTTCCTGCGTCCGGACCGTATCTCTGACTGGTTCCCCTTCCTCTTTAAGATTCTTGCGATTGATGCGCCGCTGTCCATTCAAGTGCACCCCACCCCCGAGCAGGCTATCGCTGGTTTCGAGGACGAGCAGGCACGCGGCATCGCGATTGACGCGCCGCACCGCAACTACAAGGACCGCTACTCCAAGCCCGAAACCGTCATCGCGTTGACCCAGATGCGCGTGCTCACCGGTGTGCGCACCTCCGAACAGCTGGCAGAACTGGCGAGGGCATTCAAGGCTGACTGGCTGGCAGAGCGCGTGGAGCTTACCCCCAAGCAGCTGTTGACCGAGATTATTCGCATGCCCGAAGACGCTGCCGCAACCGCTGTTGAACAGCTCATCGAGGTGGCAGCACAGCTGACCGGCTCCGAAAACGCGCTCATTGCTGACGCCGCTGAGCTCGTACAGATTGTTGCCGGCAAGTACCCCGGCGACCGCGGCCTGCTCGTCGCATTCGTCATGAACCTGGTGCACCTGGCACCCGGCGAATCCGCATTCACCCCCGACGGCCAGGTGCACGCCTACGTCTCCGGTACCGCCATTGAGCTGATGAACCCCTCCGATAACGTGATGCGCGCGGGTCTGACCGCAAAGCACATCGACACCGAAGAGCTCATCAAGGTTCTCGGCGAAAGCCAGGACGCCCCCGTGATTCAGCGACCCACCCCCGATAACGCACCCGTGGGCACCTATGCCATGTGGGATGAGCGCATGAGCGTAACCCGCATCCGCGTTGAAGAGGGCAAGCCGCAGGAATACACCTTTGAGGGTATTAGTGCCGCACTGAGCGTATCCGGTGAAATCACCATTCACGCGGCAGACGGCAACGGCACCGAAGAGTTCGTGCTGGGCGCCACCGAGTCGGTACTGCACGTGGGTGAGCCCTCCGAGGCAACCTTGAGCGGTAATGGCGAGCTGTACATTGCTTCTTATGTTTAGGAAATAATCCTCGATAACTAAAACTTCTAGACAGTTATAATCTAGCCAGATATAAGGAGTGTCGAAAGATACATCAAGACTGGCACATAATAAAGAATCCACGTTCTTCCCTGTATTTATTCAGACCGGGAAGGCGTGGATTTTTTATGCCCCGAATATGGGATGCAGGGGATATTTTTGTGTCTACCTTACACAGTGTGTTCTGGGTAACCTATAATTACTCTTATAAATATGCGTATACCTGTGCCTTTATGCACCTCTTCATTGGGTACGCAGCCCCAAACCACTAGGAGAACACCGTGAAGATTATCCTCACTGTCACAGGCATCGACCACGAAGGCATCATCGCCGCCGTGACCGCAACCCTCGCCGAGCGCAAGGTCAACGTCCTTGACGTCTCCCAGACCATCATGGGCGAATACTTCACCATGATCATGCACTGCTCCTTCGACGAAGAGCAGCAGAACCTCATCGACCTGCAGGAAGCCATGATTGGTGTTGAGCACGAACAGAAGGTCCAGATTCGCATTCAGGCAGAATCCATCTTCAAGGCAATGCACTCCATCTAAGGCTCCACTTATGCGCAACACCAACATTCTAGAAACCATTCGAATGATCGAGGAGCAGAAGCTCGACATTCGCACCGTCACCATGGGCATCTCCCTGCTCGACTGCGCCGACTCCGACGGTGAAGTAGCCCGCCGCAAAATCTACGACAAGATCACCAGCCGCGCCGCAAACCTCGTCAGCGTCTGCGAAGGTATCGAAGCTGAGCTCGGCATCCCAATCGTCAACAAGCGCATCGCCGTCACCCCTATCGCGCTGGTGGCAGGCGCCTCCAACGATGAGGACTATGTAGAGTTCGCTCGCACCCTCGACGCGGCAGCTAAGGCAGTCGGCGTGAACTTCGTCGGCGGCTTCAGTGCCCTCGTCGATAAGGGCATGACCCCCGCTGACGAAAAGCTGATTCGTTCCATCCCTCGAGCGCTCGCAGAGACCGACGTGGTCTGCTCCTCCGTAGACATCGGATCCTCCCGCGCCGGCATTAACATGAGCGCCGTCAAGCTCATGGGTGAAACCATCCGCGCCACCGCAGACCTGACCGCGGACGCACACGGCTTCGGCTGCGCCAAGCTCGTCGTCTTCGCGAACGCCGTCAGCGACAACCCCTTCATGGCGGGCGCATTCCACGGCGTACAGGAGGCAGACACCACCATCTCCGTAGGTGTCTCTGGCCCCGGCGTGGTACACCGCGCCCTGCTGAAGGTCCGCGGCGAATCCTTTGACACCTGCGCCGAAGAAATCAAGAAGGCAGCCTTCAAGATTACCCGCGTCGGTCAGCTGGTCGGTACCCTCGCCGCTGAACGCCTTGGCGTGCAGTTCAACATTATCGACCTCTCTCTGGCACCCACCGCAGAGATTGGCGACTCGGTCGCACACATCCTCGAAGAGATGGGTCTGGAAACCGTCGGTACCCACGGCACTGTTGCGGCCCTCGCGTTGCTCAACGACGCGGTGAAGAAGGGCGGCCTCATGGCGTGCTCGAACGTCGGTGGCCTCTCCGGGTCCTTCATCCCGATCTCTGAGGACATCGGCATGATTGAATCCGCAGCCGCCGGACACATCAGCCTCGATAAGCTTGAAGCGATGACCGCCATCTGCTCGGTGGGCCTGGACATGGTCGCGGTTCCCGGCGATACCCCCGCCGCCACCCTCGCAGCAATGATTGCCGACGAAGCAGCAATCGGCGTGATGAACCACAAGACCACCGCGGTCCGCGTCATCCCGGCGGTTGGTCTGGGCGTAGGCGACATGGTTGAGTTCGGCGGCCTGCTCGGTCGCGCACCCGTCATGCCCACCCACACCCCCAGCGCGGAGGCGTTCATCGCCCGCTGTGGTCGTATTCCGTCGCCGGTTCACGGTTTCCGCAACTAAGTTTGATTCCGCAACTAAGCCCTAGGCGCGCTGAGAACCAACAGAAAAAAGGGGAGGCACCGAAGATCATCTCTTCGGCGCCTCCCCTTTTTCGCTGTATGAGCTACCAAGAAGCTACTGATACACGAAGCGGCTCATCAATGCCTCAAGCGCCAAACGCGCATTCGCGTTCGTCCGCAGACGACGCAGAGTCAGCTCGACCGCCTGCACATCCTCCAGCAGCTGCTGGGCGGAACGGCGGGTGCAGAACGCCTCCAGGAGCTCACGCAAATGCTCATTGACCAGCGGAGCCTGAGCCGACAGTGCCACCGTCAACGCATCACGCAGAACCGTCTGAACCTGCGCCACGGAACGCAACAGCGTATCGGAGGAAACGCGCTTAGCGCGGCGCTTCTGCTGCTCCTCCAGGCGGCGAACCTGCGCTCGCAAGGACGGAGAAACACGCTCACCCTCGCGAATACCCAGCAGAGCCAGAAGTTCCTGGCGCTCCTGCTCATCTTTGAGAGCGGAGACAGCCTGTGCGTCCTGGTCGGCAAGGTCGGTGAGCTTCTCAGCTGCATTGAAAGCCGAAGAAATAGAACGAACATTCAGAATCAGGGAGGTAATCAACTCCCGACGAGCCATCGCCTGCTCATCGGTCGCCAGACGGTACCCCTCCTGTGCATCCCCCAGAGCCAGACGCGCCGCGCGCTGCGCCAAAGGATCCACCACACCGTGCGCCAGTAGGTACTCGTGCACCTGCGCATCGGTGGGAACCGGCAACTGCACCGGACGGCACCGCGAACGAATCGTCACCAGCACATCGGTGGGGGAGGGCGCCGTCAACAACCAAATCGTATGCGGCGGCGGCTCCTCAATCGCCTTCAGCAGCACATTGGAGGTACGCTCCGGCATACGCTCGGTGTCCTCCACCAGAATCACGCGCCAGCGACCCACGGTCGGGCGGTCCTGAGCCTTCATGACCAGCTCGCGTGCCTCATCAATACTGATGTGCGTCGCCTCGGTACTAAAGTGCGTAAAATCTGCGTGCGAACCGTTCATGACGGTCACGCAGCCCTTGCACTGGCCGCATCCGCGGTCCTGCGGGTCGGGCTGCTCGCACAGCAGTGCGGCAGCGAAAATTTTTGCCGCCTCACGGTGCGGCGCACCGGTCGCGCCCGTGAAAAGCCAAGCGTGCGTGGGGCGGTCGGCGGCAGCGTCCGTGCGTAGCTGCTGGAGCTTATCGGCGGGAATTAGCAGGGTATCCCAGAGGCTCATGAGTCCTCCTTGCCGGTGCGGACCAGCTTGCGGGCGGCAAGCAGAGGCTCAATCACCTCGAGCACGCGCGCGTGCACCTGCTCAATCGTGCCCACACCATCAATGATGCGGTGCGAGCCGTTAGCGTCCTCGCGGGCGATTTGCTCGAACGCACCGTGAATGCGGGCCTTGAACGCGGCGCCTTCAGCCTCAATACGGTCGACGGTGCCGCGCTGATCCATGCGCTCCTGCTCGGCGCTCAACGGCACACTCAGCAGTAGGGTCGCGTCGGGCACCAGATTGGCGGTAGCCCAGCGGCTCAAATCGACGATGGTTTCAACACCCAGGTCACGGCCTACGCCCTGGTACGCGGCAGAAGAATCAATATAGCGGTCGCTCAGCACGATGGCGCCCTCAGCGAGCGCCGGACGAATCAACTGGGAGGCGTGAGCCGCGCGGGATGCCGCGAAAATCAGCGCCTCGGTGCGGTCGTCAATGGTACCCTGACCCGCTTCAAGGACGAGGGCACGCAGCTTTTCGCCAATCTCGGTGCCGCCGGGTTCGCGGGTGGTGATGACACGGTATCCGCGGTCGCGTAGTGCTTCATCCAGCAGAGCGAGCTGGGTGGTTTTGCCGGCGCCGTCGCCTCCTTCGACCACGATAAAAAGCCCGCGGCGACCGGTCGGGTCGGCGGGAAGATTCTGCGCATCGGGGGTGTAGCTGAGAGTATCCATCACTTCTTAAGGGTACCGGGTCTGCCCAAATCCTCGGTGTGGCTTTGGTGACGGTTCTGAACAACGCTGAGTGTGCCTGTAGGTAAAAAACATGTAAATCCTGTCCTCTGTTACCGGCGTGGGCGTGCGTTCTGGGCGTGGGTGTGCCAGGCTTAAAAGCATGACTGCAGATAACCACGACATGAATTACTCCGCTGAGACCTTCGTCGTCTCCGGCGGCCGCCCGGCACACGAGCATGACGCGCCGGTGAACCCCCCGATTGTTCTTTCTTCCACCTACCGCGGTGTGGACGCCGTCAATATTGAGCAGGACCGCGTGTACGCCCGCTTCTCGAACCCCACCTGGGAGGGTATGGAAGAGGTTGTGGCGAAGCTGGAGAACGCTACCCAGCCGGGTCTGCTGTTCCCCTCTGGTATGGCTGCTGTCGCTGCTGTCATCGACCTGGTGCCGGTTGGTTCCATTGTTCTGATTCCGAAGCACGCATACATGGCGTCGGTGACCCTGTGCAAGGATTTGGAGCGCCGCGGCATCATTGAGCTTGTTCGCGTGGACATTGAAGACACCGAGAGCGTTATCGCCGCTATGGAGGATGCCGCATCCCGCACCGGCGTGACCCCGGAGAACGTGAACTACTCGGCACCGAAGGTCCTGGCGTGGCTGGAAAGCCCCACGAACCCGATGCTTGAGGTCGCTGACCTGCCTGCCCTGCTTTCTGCTGCTCGCCGCCTGGGCATTGTGACCGCGGTGGATAATACCTTCGCAACCCCGATTCTGCAGCGTCCCCTGGATTTGGGTGCTGACGTGGTGGTTCACTCCGCTACGAAGTTCCTGGCGGGCCACTCCGATGTGCTGCTGGGTATGGCTCTGACCTCGAACGAGGATCTGTACAAGGCGATGCGTCACCACCGCATCACCAACGGCGCAATCCCCGGTCCGGTGGAGGCGTGGCTTGGTTTGCGCGGTCTGCGCACTCTGGCACTGCGTGTGGAGCGTGCTGTGCAGAACGCACAGGTGCTGGCGGAGCGTCTGAGCGAGCACCCCTTCGTGACTGAGGTGCGTTACCCGGGTCTGGAGAGCGACCGCGGTCATGAGGTTGCGAAGAAGCAGATGGACGGTTTCGGTGCGATTTTGTGCGTCACCCTGGATACGGACGCTACGGGTGCCCGTAACGTCGTGGAGGCGTTGAAGCTGTGGACCCCGGCAACCTCTCTGGGCGGCGTGGAGTCTCTCGTGGAGCGTCGTCGTCGCCACGGTAACGAGCCGGATTCAATTCCGGAGTCTTTGCTGCGCCTGTCGGTGGGTATTGAGAACGTGGATGACCTTTACAATGACTTGGTTGAGGCCTTTAAGGTCGTCCGCTAAGCGCTTTGCTAGGGTTGTCTAGAGAAGCTGCTGATTCTAAGGAATACTATGTCTCCTATTCTGCTGGTCTGGTATGTGACCACTTTTGTTGATACGCTGCTGGCTATCGCTGGTGCTGCGGTTGGTGTGCTGGCTTTTGTGCGTGCGTGGATGTCTCCGGCGAACGCGTACGATTTTGCCGGTAAGCGCCCGAAGAACACGTGGCTGGCTTTGACCGGTGGTTCTGCTGCGGTGTCGCTGTTTAGTGTTTTTGCTGCGGTGACTGGCGGCGGTAATACTGTGCTGATTCTTCAGCTGGTTGCTGCTGTGATTAGCTGCGTGTTCCTGGCTGGTGTGTGGCCTTCGGTGGGCCGCCGCCGTTTCTAGCGTTAGCTTTTGCGCTCGCTTTGTGCGATAGATGGTGAAGCCTCGTGCGCTGTCTGACGGGTTTGTCCCGGTCGGATGGTGTGCGAGGCTTTTCCCTTTTTTGGCGGGGTTTTTGAGCCTTTCGTTCTGGTAGAAAAGACCCTTATAAATTTTTGGGAGAATGAATATTTTCTAGGCTCTAAGGCATGACAAACCGGCGGGTAAATGAAAAAATAGAGGTATGACTTACAAACTAGTACTCCTGCGCCACGGCCAGTCCGAGTGGAACGAGAAGAACCTGTTCACCGGCTGGGTGGACGTTAACCTGACCGATAAGGGCCGCGCTGAGGCTAAGCGCGGCGGCGAGTTGCTGGCAGAGCGCAACATCCTCCCCGATGTTGTTCACACCTCCCTGCAGCGTCGCGCAATCAACACCGCAAACCTTGCACTGGATGCAGCAGACCGTCTGTGGATTCCCGTCAAGCGCACCTGGCGCCTGAACGAGCGTCACTACGGTGCTCTGCAGGGTAAGAACAAGTCCGAAATCCGCGAGGAATACGGCGACGAGAAGTTCATGACTTGGCGTCGTTCCTACGACGTTCCGCCGCCCCCGCTGGATGACAACGACCCCTACTCGCAGGCACACGACCCCCGCTACGCGGATGTTGAGAACGCTCCTCGCACCGAGTGCCTGAAGGACGTTCTGGGCCGTATGCTTCCCTACTGGGAGTCGGACATCAAGCCCGACCTCGCAGCAGGCAAGACCGTTCTGGTGGCTGCACACGGTAACTCCCTGCGTTCGCTGGTCAAGCACCTCGAGGGTATTTCCGATGAGGACATTGCTGGCCTGAACATCCCCACCGGTATTCCGCTGTACTACGAGCTGGATGAGAACTTCAAGCCCGTCAAGGCTGGCGAGTACCTGGACCCCGAGGCTGCTAAGGACGCTATTGCTGCCGTAGCAAACCAGGGCAAGTAATACCTCCGGCAGGGTTTCACCCCTGTCATTGTGATGAGCCGTCCACCGTTGAGGTGGGCGGCTCATTGCGTTCTCTGCAGGGTTTCTGCACGGGGAGCCTGTCTGAGAAGAGGGGCGTTCGCCCAAGTGCTGGGTATCGGCCACATTTATACTTATGGGGTACCCGAATGGAAGGGAAGTACATGGATGCCGGTCTGATCGCCTTTATCGCGGGCATGATAGGTCTGCTGGTGGGCGTCCTGAGCATGAACGCGGTGGCGCGTAGTGAGCGGGAGCAGGAGCGTAGCTTGGTGTCGGCGCCGGCGTTGCGTGATGGTGCTGCCCAGGTGCTTGCTGTGATTGGCCGCGCTTACCTGGTGATTGATGAGGTGGGCGGCGTGGTTCAGGCTTCTCCGGGTGCTTATGCGATGGGTCTGGTGCGTGGCCATACGGTGGCGTCTGATGAGCTGGCGGATATGATTCGCACGGTGCGTCATCGCGGTATTTTTGCGGAGCGTACTTTTGAAATTGACCGCGGTGAGGGTGAGGCGCTGGTGCTGGACGTTCGCGTGGCTTCTTTGGGCGACGAGTACATTCTGGTGCTTGCGGATGACCGTACTGAAATTTCTCGTGTGCAGCGTATGCGTAATGATTTTGTGGCGAATGTGTCGCATGAGTTGAAGACTCCGGTGGGTGCGGTGAGTCTATTGGCTGAGGCTATTGAGCAGGCGAGTGATGACCCGGAGGCGATTGAGTATTTTGTGGGGCGTCTTCATAAGGAGACGCGCCGCCTGTCTGCGCTGGTGCGTGACATTATTGAGCTTTCGCGTCTGCAGTCGACCGATGTGATTGCGCGTGGTGGTCCGGTGTCGGTGCCTTCTTTGGTGGCTGATGCGGTGGATCGTTCGCATATTGTGGCGGAGGAGAAGGACATTCAGATTTCTACCCGCATCGAGGAGGTCCCCGAGGTGTACGGTGACGCCGAGCTGCTCGGTATTGCTGTGCAGAACCTGGTGGAGAACGCGGTGCGTTATTCGCCGGAGCATACGAAGGTGGATATTTGGGTGCACCGTGTGGCTGATCAGCTGCTGGTTGAGGTTGCTGATCAGGGCGTGGGTATTCCGGAGGACGAGCAGAAGCGTATTTTTGAGCGTTTTTACCGGGTTGATCCGGCTCGTTCGCGTCAGACGGGCGGCACTGGTTTGGGCTTGAGCATTGTGAAGCATGTGATGACTCAGCACGGTGGTAGCGTGACGGTTCGGTCGATGCCGCAGGAAGGCTCGACGTTTACGTTGGCGTTGCCGCTGAACGAGCCTCCGGCCGCAGTGTAGTGTTAGCGGTATAGGTTTTATGGAATCGAAGGAAGTTATTGATGTCTAAAATTCTGATTGTTGAGGACGAAGAGGCCCTCTCGGATCCCCTTGCGTTTTTGCTGGGTCGTGAGGGTTTCCAGACGATTGTTGTGGACAACGGTCTGGATGCTCTGCCGGTGTTCGACCGCGAGGGCGCGGATTTGGTGCTGCTGGATGTGATGCTTCCGGGCATGTCCGGTATGGAGGTGTGCCGTAAGCTGCGTGAGGTGTCTTCGGTCCCGATTATCATGCTGACCGCTAAGGATTCTGAGCTGGATAAGGTGCTCGGTCTGGAGCTGGGCGCTGATGACTATGTGACGAAGCCGTATTCAGCGCGTGAGCTGATTGCTCGTATCCGCGCGGTGTTGCGTCGTCGTTCGGCGGAAACTGATTCTGCTACTGAGTCGGTGCTGCAGGGCGGCCCGGTGCGCATGGACATTGACCGCCATGTGGTGACGGTTAATGGTGAAGAGATTTCTATGCCGCTGAAGGAGTTTGAGCTCCTGGAGATTCTGCTGCGCAATGTGGGTCGTGTGATGACTCGTGGCCAGCTGATTGAGCGCGTGTGGGGCGCCGACTATGTGGGCGATACGAAGACCCTGGACGTGCATATTAAGCGTCTGCGTTCGAAGATTGAGCCGGATTCTTCTGCCCCGCAGTATGTGGTGACGGTTCGCGGCTTGGGCTATAAGTTCGAGGCGTAGATGGGCTTGAGACTGATGAGTTCTGCTTCTGCGGCGAATACTGCTGTGATTGTTTTGGCGGCTGGTTCGGGTACTCGCCTGGGTGAGCCGATCCCGAAGGCCGCTGTGCGTGTGCATGGTCGTACCCTGCTGGATTATGCGTTGGAGGGTGCGCTCGCTTCGGGTGTTGCTGAGCATGTGGTGGTGACTGTTCCTGCTGATTGTTCGGCGAGTTGCCCGGAGCTTTTGGAGGATGCCCGCCGTGCCGGTGCGTTGATTACTGCCGGTGGTGATACGCGTACTGCTTCGGTGGTTGCGGCGTTGGATGCTTTGAAGGATGCGCAGGTTCCGGTGGATTATGTGCTGATTCATGATTGCGCTCGTGCTTTTACTCCGCCGCAGGTGTATCACCGCGTGCTTGAGGGTTTGGGTTCTGCGAGCCCGCAGGGTGTTGTGCGTGCGGTGATTCCTGTGTTGCCGGTGGTGGATACGGTGAAGACTGTGGATTCTGCTGGTTTGGTGACGGGTACTCCTTCGCGTGCGCAGATGCGTGCGGTGCAGACTCCTCAGGGTTTTGAGGTGGCTGCCCTGTTGGCGGCACATGAGCGTAGCCGTTCCCTGCCTGCTGAGGAGGCTGAGCTGTTGACTGATGATGCGATGGCGATGGAGGCGGCGGGTGAGCCGGTGTTGACGGTTGCCGGTGATGCGGATGCGTTTAAGGTGACGACTCCGATGGATTTGCGGGTTGCTCGCGCGCTGTTTGGTGATTCTGCTGCCTAAGCTTGCCGCCTAACGCCTCTTTTGCGGAGGCACTGCTGCTGAGAAGATGTTTGATCGATTGAAGGGTCCTGTGATGACTGTTATTCCTCGTGTTGGTACCGGTGTTGATGTCCACGCTTTTGGCGAAGAGGGCACTCCTCTGTATATTGCTGGTCTGCATTGGCCGGGTGAGCGTGGTTTGAGTGGCCATTCTGATGGTGATGTGGTGGCTCATGCTGCTGCGGACGCTCTTTTTGCCGCCTCCGGCACGGGGGATTTGGGCTCTAATTTCGGTGTGGACCGCCCGGATATGAAGGGCGCTTCTGGTGTTCGTATTCTTTCTGAGGCTGCGGCGATTGTGCGTGCTGCTGGTTTTGAGATTGGTAATGTGAGCGTTCAGCTGGTGGGTAACCGCCCGAAGTTCTCTCCGCGCCGTGATGAGGCGAACCGTGTGCTGAGCGAGGCGGCGGGTGCTCCGGTGACGGTGATTGCGACGACTACTGATGGTTTGGGTTTGACGGGCCGCGGTGAGGGTGTGGCTGCTATTGCGACGGCGCTGGTGTATCCGCGTTCGTAGGTGTTTGGTTGCTTCGAGCCATTCTGTAACCTATCGCTGATTTACCGCCCCGGCGTTTGAACCGACCCCGTAGAATGAGAGTGTGACTATGCGTTTTTATGATTCAGCTTCCGCGACTATTCGTGAGTTTGAGCCCGTCGTGCCCGGTGAGGCGCGTATCTATTATTGTGGTGCTACGGTGCAGGGTGAACCGCATCTGGGCCACATCCGTTCGGCGTTGGTTTTTGACCAGTTGAGCCGTTGGATGCGTTACCGCGGTTTGAAGGTGACGACGGTCCGCAATGTTACTGATATTGACGACAAGATTTTGGCGAAGTCTGCTGAATCTATGGAGCCCGGTTTTGAGGGTGAATTCCCGAATGAGCAGTGGTGGGCGCTCGCGTACCGTTTTGAGAAGGTTTTTGCTCAGGCGTATGCGGCGCTGGGTATTGATCCGCCGACCTATGAGCCGCGTGCGACCGGTCATATTCCGGAGATGTTTGCTCTGATTCAGCGTCTGATTGATCGTGGCCACGCGTATCCTGCGCTGGATGATTCTGGTGATGTGTATTTTGATGTGCGTTCGTGGGATAAGTATGGTGCGCTGACGAATCAGAGCGTTGAGGATATGCAGGATTCTGCGGATGCTGATCCGCGCGGTAAGCGTGACCCCCGCGATTTTGCCCTGTGGAAGGGTTATAAGGAGGGTGAGCCGCTGACTGCTTCGTGGGAGTCTCCGTGGGGTCGCGGCCGTCCGGGCTGGCATCTGGAGTGCTCGGCGATGGCTGGTAAGTATTTGGGTTCGCGTTTCGATATTCACGGTGGCGGTTTGGATTTGCGTTTCCCGCACCATGAGAATGAGCTGGCGCAGTCGACTGCTGCTGGTGATGATTTCGCGAACTTCTGGATGCATAACGGCATGGTCACCTATGAGGGTGAGAAGATGTCGAAGTCTATCGGTAATACGATTTCGCCGGCGCAGATGCTGCAGATGGCTCGTCCGCTGGTGGTTCGCTATTACCTGGGTAGTGCGCATTACCGTTCGATTCTTGATTACCGTCCGTCGTCTCTGCAGGAGGCGGCAACCGCTATTGAGCGTGTTGAGGCGTTCCTTGCTGCAACTCAGGATGTGCTGAAGCCGGGTCGTGAGGTTCCGGAGGCTTTTGCTGAGGCTATGGATGATGACGTGAATATTCCACGTGCTTTGGCGGTTCTGCATGAGCAGACTCGTGCGGGTAATGCTGCGCTTGCTGCTGGTGAGGATGCTTCGGAGGCGGCTAACGCTGTGATGGCTATGGCTGAGGTTCTGGGCCTGGCGCAGCTGATGAGTTTTAATGCTGAGGGTACTTCGGGTGCTGAGCATGAGGCTCTGGATGCGCTGATTCAGGCTGTGTTGGCGGAGCGTGCTGATGCTCGTGCTCAGAAGGATTGGGCGAAGGCTGATGCGATGCGTGATCTGTTGGCGTCTGCTGGTGTGCAGGTGAAGGACGGCGCGAATGGTTCGAGCTGGAGCGTTGGCTAGAGGGTGATGTGCCCCGCGTTTGTGCGTAAGGCTTAGGTCGCGCGGGTTTCTCTCGCGTAGACTCGTATTCATTACTTTGACGAAGGAAGAGAAGAATGGCTAAGGCAGGTTCGCGCCCGGGCGCTACCAGCAAGAAGAAGGGTGCTACTAAGGGCACTGGTGGTCACGGTCGTAAGGCGCTTGAGGGTAAGGGCCCTACTCCGAAGGCTGAGGACCGCGTTTATCACAAGGCGTATAAGATGAAGCGCGCGGCGGAGCGTCGTGCTGCTACCGGTACGAACCGTAAGTTCCAGACTCGTCTGGGCGGTAAGCGTGCTAGCGATGAGCTGGTGACTGGTCGTAATGCGGTGCTTGAGGCTCTGCGTACTGAGATTCCCTCGAAGCACTTGTACATTATGAGCCGTGTTGAGGTTGATGACCGCGTTCGCGAGATCATGACTATTGCGAATAAGCGCAATATTCCGATGCTGGAGATTCCGCGTAGCGAGCTGGATCGTTTGACTGATGGTTCTGTGCATCAGGGTGTTGCGATGCAGATTCCTCCGTACAAATACCCGGACGCTACTGACCTGGTGCTGGATACTATGGAGCGTTGGCACTCGGGTAAGCTGTCGACTCCGCCGCTGTTTGTTGCTTTGGACGGTATTACTGATCCGCGTAACTTGGGTGCGATTATTCGTAGCGTGTCCGCGTTTAGCGGTGATGGCGTGATTATTCCTGAGCGTCGTTCGGCTGCTGTGACTGCTGGTGCGTGGAAGACTAGTGCTGGTGCGGCTGCTCGTATTCCTGTTGCGATGGCGACTAATCTGACTCGCGTGATTCAGCAGGCTAAGGAGCAGGGTATTTTCGTGATTGGTCTGGATGGCGGCGGCGATATTGAGTTGCCGGCTCTGGAGCTTGCGAATGAGCCGCTGTGCGTGGTGGTTGGTTCTGAGGGTAAGGGTCTGTCCCGCCTGGTGACTGAGAACTGCGATCAGATTGTGTCGATTCCGATTGATTCTGCGATGGAGTCTTTGAACGCGGCGATGGCTGTGGGTATTACTCTGTACGATGTTTCTCGTCGTCGCGCTTCCGCGAACTAAAGTTTTGAAGCTAGCGAGCTACAGCCTGTAGCTCTGTAGTTTGAATAAGGAGGGCGCCCCCGTGAGGGGTGCCCTCCTTTTCTGTGCTCTTCTGCGCTCTCCCCATATGTAGGTGCTCATATATAGGGAGGTGCAGAACGGGGGAGTGCAGCGGTACAGAAATACGGCGGTATGAAATACAGAGATGGGGGAGGGGCGGAGCCCCTCTTCCCATCTTTTCTTCCCGTCTTCTCTTCCTATCTTCTTGATGCTGAGGGGCTCTTCTGCCCTTCTATATGGGCTCTATAGGGAGCTTCTGCAGGTTTTCGAGGTCTTTTGAAGGTTTTTAAACTTTTTTTGAAGAACTTTCGGGAGGCTTATCCTGCGTTGACTAGGGGTTTTGCTGTTCTGTTTAGGTCAGGATGAACCTAAACCCCCGTATTTGTGCTCTACTTCACCCATTTTCGGGTTGCAGGGGTGTT
>NZ_KV795235.1:175563-243765 GCF_001808955.1 Rothia sp. HMSC078H08 | reverse complement strand
ACCACACGGTTACACCACTATGCGGGACGCTACTCTTTCAACCGCTTAGTTACCGCCTGTTTGAGGCTAAGCGGTATATCGAAAACGTTGGTATATCAGTCAAAACATGGTGTGTTGCCGCCTCTACCGCCTAATTTCTAAAAAGTGTACACGCGAGTGTTCATCTTCCTACATATGCGTGTGTATATATAAAAGTTTTCGGTTTTAGGCGGTGAAGGCGGTAAAGGGTTGGGATTCGGTTGAGATACGAGGGAAAATGCTATACCGCTTTTGCATTTTCAGGCGGTAAACAGCCGGTATCAACGCCGATTAGGCGGTGAAAATCCTCCTCTGCAACCTCCCTCCCACGAGATCATGCACGAGCGAAGATAGTCATACGCCCCGAAGGGGCGTTGGATGATAGTCCTCGATGTTGGGTGATAGTCCCCCCTCCCCCCACCTCGACGACGGGCCTGAGTTTGGCTGAAAGGTAGGGAATAACATAGGGATTCGGTCTCGTCAGGGCAAAACAAAACCCGGTATCTCAGCGACTTTTCGTTGAGATACCGGGTTTTTCTGGTTGCGGGGACAGGATTTGAACCTGCGACCTCCGGGTTATGAGCCCGGCGAGCTACCGAACTGCTCCACCCCGCGGCGACTCATACAACTATACAGACCCCAAACCGGGCATGCAAGCCAAAAACGCGATTTGTAACCAAGCACACAAAAATAGGGGCTGTTGGGTAGAAAGCAGTTGGGTAGAAAGCAGTTGGGTAGGAATAGGGGCTACGGGGCAGTGCCAGGGGTAGAACATACAGGAACGGGGTGGAAGCGATACACTTCCACCCCGTTCCGTCAGAGACCGCTAGAGGTAGTCAGTAGGAGCCGTATCCAGTGCAGGCCCCGGTTCTAGAGCGAGGACGCTAGACCCGTGGACATCCGATCCGTGAGCATCCGGTATGCGCTACTCCCCCGCCGCCTCAGGCATCCTAGTGAGAAGTCGAAAGGCTCGCGCTGGGCTTAGCGCTAGCCGCTACGCTCGGAGCCGCCGAGGCGCTGGGCGCTGCCGATGCAGAAGCCTTAGCGGACGCCGTGCTCTGCGCCTCCTCAGCCTCCAGAGCCTTCTTCACGGCTGCTTCCAGACGCTTCTGAGCCTCACCGTAGGCAGCCCAGTCGCCCTTCTTCATTGCCGCATCAGCATCGGTCATTGCCTTCGAGGCATCCGTCAGAGCCTGCTTCAGTTCCGAAGACTGCGAAGCCGACGAGCCGCCGGTCGAAGCGCCCGAAGTACCCGAGGAGCCAGAGGCAGACGCAGACGGGCTAGCCGGCGCCGAGCCGTCCAACTTAGCACCCGAAGAGCCACCGAACACCTGGTTCAGCGCCTCCTCCAGAGTCGGAGCGAAGCCGACCTTATCGCCGAAGCTCACCAGCACACGCTGCAGACGCGGGTACTTAGCGTCACCGCTCGACTGCACATACACTGGCTGAACGTACAGCATGCCGCCGCCCACCGGCAGAGTCAGCATATTGCCGTTAATAACCTCAGACGAACCGCGGCGCAACAGGTTCAGCTGGTTCGACACCTCAGCATCAGAGTTGAAAATATTCTGAGCCTGGCCGGGGCCGGGAACCACCGAAGAACGCGGCAACTCCAGCAGGCGTAGCTTGCCGTAATCAGGGCTACGCTCGCCGTCCTTACCGGTACCAGCATCACCATTAGCAGCAAGGAAGCCGTACATCACGTTACGAGAGTTCGAATCGCTCTGCTGAGGAATGAACGTAGTCGTCAACGAGAAGTGCGCGCGAGAATCGCCGGGCATCTGCAGGGACAGGTAGTAGGGCGAAATCGGCTGGTTACGATCATTGGTCGGGTCGTTCGGAATCGACCAGACATCGTCACCGGCGTAGAAGCTATTCGCGTTCGTCACGTGATACTTATTCAGCATGGTGCGCTGAATATTGAACATGTCAGTCGGGTAACGCACGTGACTCATCAGCGAAGCGTTCATCTCACGGTAGCTCTTCACCGTGCCAGGGAAAACACCCTGCCACGCCTTCAGCACCGGATCCTCCTCATCCCACGCGTACAGGGTCACCGAACCGTCGTACGCGTCCACGGTAGCCTTCACCGAGTTACGGATGTAGTTCACCGAGTTAGAACGCTGAGCACCCGCAGCGGTTGCCGCATCCTGGGAGCTACCCTGCGCGTAGGGGAACTGGTCGCTCGTGGTGTAGGCATCCACGATCCACTGCACGCGGTTATTCACAATCGCCGGATACGGCTTAGAATCCACGCTCAGGTACGGCGCTACCTTACGCACACGGTCCAGCGGGTTGCGTTCGTACAGAATCTGCGAACCCTCACGCACCGCATCCGACAGCAGAATGTCAGAGGACTGGAACTTAATCGCGTAGGACAGGCGAGCCAGCAACGAATCAACGCGAGGACCACCGTAACCGGCGAAAGTGTACTTCGCATCGGAGGCGTTGGTTTCCTCGGCAGAGAGCGGACGGTCAAGCTCCAGGGTGTCGCCCTTACCGCCCACAATCGAATACTCCGGCGAGCTCGTGCCAAAGTAAATACGCGGCTCGTAATCCTCGCTCAGGGTACCGGTCGCCTTAATACCGGACTGCAAGAACTTCGGGTTACCCGCAGAATCCACCTGGTTACCATAGGCGGCAATCACACCGTAACCGTGGGTGTACACCACGTGGCGGTTATACCAAGAATCGCCGCTGGTCTGCGTGGGGTTCAGCTCGCGGGCCGCCAGCACGGTGTCCTGCGTGGTGTTACCCACGGTGTAACGGTCCACCGCCAGCTGCGACTCGAAGCGGTAGTACGGGCGGAACTGCTGCATCTGCGCAAACGCCGAGGACACAACATTCGGATCCAACAGGCGAATATTCGCAATGGTTGCGCTCGAAGAGCTCAACGCACCGGCACGGGTATCAATCGTCGCGTCATACGGAGTGGTCTCAATCTTGTCCAGACCGTACGCGTAACGGGTCGCATCAATATTGCGCTGAATGAACTTCGACTGAGCACCCTGCTCATTCGGAACCACCTGGAAACGCTGAACAATCCACGGGTACAGGCCGCCAGCAACCACGGCAACAATCACCAGCATCGCGGTGCTAATCAGCGGCAGACGCCAACGATTCATCGAAGCAGCCACCACAAACATGATCGCCACCAGCAGAGCAGAAATCGCCAAAATAGCGTTCACCGGGATTGACGAGTTCACGTCCGTGTACATTGCGCCAGCCCAGCGACCCACCTGCTGCTGAGTCGAGGAATAACGATCCAGCCAGAAGTTCACCGCACGAGTCAGCAAGAACACAGCCACCACAATCGCAGCGTGACGACGGAACGCCACGGTAGTGCTCACACCGCCCGGCTGCACCTTAATACCGCCGTAGAAGTAGTGCATGAACAGACCCGCGAGCGCCGACAGCACCACAGCGGAGGTCACCAGAGTCACCACCATGCGGAAGAACGGCAACGCAAACAGGAAGAAACCGTAATCCAGACCAAACTCCGGGTCAGTCTTACCGAAGGACTGCTGGTTGAAGAACAGCGCGACGGTGCTCCACTGAGTCATCGTCGCCGAAGCAATGAACAGGCCCAGCAGTAGCGGAACCGCAATCAGCAGAACCTTACGCGCCTTATCCACGCTCTCGTGGTAGCGGCGCATGCTCTCCTCAGCACGCTGCTGACCAAATACGTCACGAAGCATCTGCTCGGCAGCATCCGTGCCGCTGGTCGGTACGCTCTGATTCGGGTTCGGCGCCTCCTGCGGCTCCTTCTCGGACGCTGGCGCCACATCAGCATGACGGACCGCGTAGGACATCGAAGCCCACAGCGGCACAGCAATCACCACGGCAGCCACCACAAACACGGCTGCCTTCAACAAAATCTGGGTAGTGAACACGGTGCTATAACCCAGCTGATCAAACCACAGCCAGTCCGTGTACACCTGGGACGCACCCACAAAAGCAGCAATGAGCACCGCCACCACAGCAATCGTCACCCGCAAGGGGCTACGACGCTTAGGCGTTGACTTCTTCGGCTTGGGATGCGCGGTGTTATTGGTCGACTCAGACACAATTCCTCGCTCATCATACGTTCAGAGAAAATAACTGCCTTTAAGTATCTCAGAGGTGACGCAGAAGGGCAGAACCTCGTAGAAGCTCGGGGCGAAATATGACCGGGTTGAGAGGTTTTGGGCGCGAAATGATGAGGTGAGAGGTGCTGGCGAGGATTACGGAGACGCAGACGAGGACAGAGAATAGGGTGCAGAACAGCCCCGGTACCGTAAAATACCGGGGCTGACTTCTACGCTATACGGGTGAGAACCTCGCGGAGAGAAACGTTATGTTAGGAACCGCAACGGGGCAGGGAATCATCCGGGGTGCCGGACTTAATCGCCTCCACCGTCTTCACCGCCTCCTCCAGGGTCGACACCGGCACAACCACCATCGTGCCGCGCACCTGACCGGCGTGATAGTAGTTGAACAGGTCGGGGTCCTGCGCCTGCATCTTCACAATCGAATCGCAGTTCTCCTTAGGCGCCAAGAAGTAGCGCGCACCGTAGCGACCCGTCGCCAAGATCTTGTACTTGATGCCGCCAATTGCGCCGACCTTGCCGTTCGCATCAATCGTGCCGGTACCCGAAATGTAGCTGCGGTACGGGTCGCCTCCGGCATCCTCATCGGCGAGCAGAGTACCCTCGCTGAGCTTATCGACCGTGCCCAGCGCCAGCATCAGACCGGCACTCGGGCCGCCCACACCGTCCAGGTTGTACTGCACGTGTGCCGGCAGGTCATAGCTCTGCTTCAGGCCAGCGCCCAGAATCCAGCGGCTATCATCACTCGAACGGACCGGAGTCAGCTTAAAGGTCTGCTGCTTGCCGTCACGCTCCACGGTCACGTCAATCGCCGAACCGTTCGACGCATTCACAGCCTTCGGAACATCGGTGAGGGTCTCAATCTGCTTGTCCCCCACCTTCACGATGCGGTCATCAGCCTTCAGCACGCTCGCCGCCGGGGAACCCTCCACCGTGGAAAGCACCTCAACCTTCTCAGTCACCGCCATCTTCAGCTGGCGCATCGCCGCGACCTTCGCCTGAGTCTGCGAATCAGCCATCTGCGCGCCGGTCGCAGCCGTCGCCTGCTCATGGCTCACGTGCGGGTACAGGGCATCGGTCGGCACCACGAGGCTGCGGTTACCGTCAAACGCCAACCAGCCGTAGAACGCCTCCGCACCGGACAGCTCCGTGTACGGGCCGCCCGAAACCGACACCGTCGTCATGTTCATCTTGCCGAATGTCTTATAGCTGGGCGCGCCAGAAACCTCAATGACGTCCTTCTCCTGATAGGTTCCGAGCACGTCAAAGAGCGGGCCGGGGCCCTCCTTCACATAGGAACTGGGCAGAACAAAAGCACCAGCCAGCAGGGCGCACGTCGCCACAGCGCTCACCGAACGCAAGTTCACGCGACGCGGCGCAAAACGCGAACGGCGCTTAGCCGCCTTCTCATTACTCTTCACGCTCGCGGAAGCGGCGCTCGGCTGCTGCTCAGCATCAGGGGTGGACTTAGTCATGGTTTCTACAGTACCGGATAAACCTGCTTTTCAACACGCGGGCGGGCACTGTGACAACACGCAGGCGGGCACTGTCACCCCGCTAAAAATAGAGCAACCAGGAGGCGTTCACGCTCTGACCCGCGCCGCGCTGTGTCAGCACCGCACGGTGACAGCGGCACGAAAAAACTCCCAAACCCCGGCCCCAAAGACAAGCTTGTGAGCCCTTAGCTGATTAACCCGCTTCCACAGCAATGGCACGGGAAATTCTCAGCAAAAATCGGTAGGCTGGACAGCGAGCGGGCCAGCTGCGCCCACCCCCGGATTACGAAAGGCTTCTACATGTCTGAGAACCCCACCGGCGGCGCCTCCAACGAGCGCGACCCCCTCGAAGAATTCATTAAGAAGATGCAGGAGCAGGGCTTCGACCCCTCCGCTGGGGCAACCGGCCAGGGCGGCAAGGGCGCCTCCTCCAACGCGCAGAACCCCTTCAGCGCGCTCTTCGGCGAAGGCGGCCAGAACCCCTTCGGCATCAGCATCGACCCCGAAGACCTGAAGAACATGGGCATGAGCTTTGACCCCGCCATGATGCAGAGCATGTTCGCGCAGGTGCAGGCGATGTTCTCCGGCGCGGGCGCATCCGACAGCCCCAGCGGTGTGAACTGGGATAGCGTGAAGAACCAGACCCGCCAGATGCTCGCCTCCATGGGTGAAGACCCCTCCGTACCCGAAAACCTCAAGCGCGCCGTAGAAGACGCGGCGAACCTCGCCGACCTCTGGCTGGACGCGGTGACTATCATTGAGCGCCACAACTACCCGGTGCAGGCGTGGTCCAAGGCGGAATGGGTGGAGCATTCCTTCGACTCCTGGCGCGAAATGGTCGAGCCGGTCGCAGCCGAAGTCACCCAGTCCATGGTCATGCCCGGCGCTCCCGAAGACGTGCCCGAAGAGATCTCGCAGATTCTCAACAGCGGCTTCTTGAACAACATTGGTTCCGTGATTTTTGGTGCGCAGATGGCGCAGGCACTCGCGCAGCTCGCCGGTGAGGTGTACTCCTCCACCGACGTGGGCTTCCCCCTCGCGCCCGGCTCCTCCGCGCTACTGCCCAACGGCTACCAGCAGCTCGCCGACAGCATCGAGGTGCCCCCGCAGGAGGTCCTGCTCTACCTTGCTGTGCGTGAATCCGCGCTGATCCGTCTGCACAAGGCAAACCCCTGGTTGCGCGAAGACCTGGTTCAGCTCGTGGCGCGCTACGCCCGCGGCATTCGCGTGGACATGAACCGCATGCAGGACGCCGCATCCCAGGTGGACATGAGCAACCCCGACGCCGTACAGGAAGCATTCGAAGGCGGCATGTTCAGTCCCCAGCGCACCGAAGACCAGGAACTGGCGGTACAGCGCCTGGAGGGTCTGCTCGCCCTCATCGAAGGCTGGGTATCCGTCGTAACCGAGGACGCGACCCGCAACCTACCCAAGGCACCGCAGCTGACCGAAATCATGGCGCGCCGCCGCATCGACGGCGGCCCCAGCGAGCAGGTCTTCGAGAACCTGGTCGGCCTGGAACTGCGCCCGCGCCTGGTGCGTGAAGCGCAGCAGTTCTGGCGCTGGTACGAAGAATCCCACGGCATTGAGGCGCGCGACGGCCTCTGGGACACCCCGGAGACCCTGCCCACCCCCGCCGAGCTGGAAGACTTCACCGCATACGATGCGCGCATGAACGAAATCAGCCTGGACGACGTGGACTTCGACTCGGAGCTGCAGAAGCTGCTGGACGGCGGCTTCGGCGACGCACCCGAAGAAAAGTAAAGCTGAGCGAAGTAACGCTGAGTGAAGTAAAGCTGAGCGGCGAAAGTAAATAGCTGACAGTCGAGCGGGGGTGGCTTGTACATTCACAAGCCACCCCCGCTCGAGGTGTTTCGGTTAGTTTTTGATTCTTTGATTTTCGGGAAGCGCTTTAGTCGGCTGGATTTTAGTCGGCGGGATTTTAGCTGGCGCTGTTTTCGCCGCGCTCGCCCTCACTGCACTCACCCTTGGCACGCTCACCCTCGGCACGTTGGTCCTCAGCACGCGAGCGCCCCAGCGCGTACCCCTCCAGATAGGCCTGTGCCCGCAGCAGCTGCGGGTAGCGCGCCTCCAGGGCACGGAACGCCGCCGAATGATTCGGCTGCAGCAGGTGGCAGAGCTCGTGGTGAATCACCGAATCCAGCACGTACTCGGGCACGCCCTGCAGCTCCGAGGAGATGCGAATCTGCGCGGTCGCGTAGGTCGCCGAACCCCAGCGCTGACGCTGGTTGCTTACCCAGCGAATCGAGAGCCGTTTGAACTGCTCGGTACCCTCCAGCTCCGGCAGGTAGGCGCGCACCAGCAGGCTGGCCCGCTCGTGCAGGTACTCGTCGGTGACATTCAGCTGCGCGGCGCGCTCACGGCGGGCGGCGCGACGCTGAATACGCGGCAGCAGGCGGGCAATATGCTCGTCTATCTCCTCGCTCGTGCTCGCGGCGGGAATGAGCAGGCGGTACGCGGGGTTGCCGTGCTCGTCCACGCCGTCGCGCTGCATGCTGATGGTGCGGGTGCGGCGGGCCGAGCGGACCAGCTCAATCTGCGGGCAATCCGCCGTGGCCGGCAGAATCTCTCGTTTAAAACGCTGAGCCATAGTCCTCTCCCTTCTGGTGACGGCCCTGCGAGCGGTTCCCGTACGAGTGATTCCCGCGCGCGCCGCGGGCCGCTCCTCCGTAGCCGCTCGAGTAGCCGCTTGCGGCGGGGCGGCGGCGCTTGGCCGGGTCGATGTCATCCAGGAAACGCGAACGCTTACGCTGACCGCGACCGCCCACGGTGCGGGTCATCGTCCAGGTCAGCCACAGGTACTTGCGGGCGCGCGTAATGCCCACGTACAGCAGGCGGCGCTCCTCATCCACCTCGTCCGGGGTGGTCGCGAAGGTAATGGGCATGAGGCCCTCGTTCAGGCCGCACAGGAACACGGCGTCCCACTCCAGACCCTTAGCCGCGTGCAGGGAAGCGAGGGTTACGCCGTTGACCTGCGGTGCGTCGTTGAATTCGCTACGGTGGTTCAGGGTCGCCACGACCTCGTGCATGGTCAAAGGTAGCGGCTCGGGCACGCCCGGGCGCGGGTTCGCTCGGTGCTCCTGAAGCTGCTCTTGGCGGTGCTGCGCCATCATGTCCACCATGTGCACCAGGGCGGCGAGGGACTCCCACTTCTGGCGGGTGGCGCCTCCCGAAAGGGGGCCCTCCTCCTTGTAGCCGAGGCCGCTGAGCACATCGCGGGTGTAGCGGGTGACGTCCTCAGTACCGTCCGTGGACTTCGCCGAACCGCGCAGGGCAAGCATCGCCTGCTTGACCTCGGGACGTTCAAAGAAACGCTCCGCGCCGCGCAACTGGTACGGAATGTGGGCGGCAGCCAGCGCAGATTCAATCGCCGCCGACTGCGCGTTCGTGCGGAACAGCACCGCAATCTCAGAAGGCGGCACGCCGTCCTTCTCAATCAGGTCGCGGATGTCCTCGGCAATGCCGGTAGCCTCCTGCTCATCATCCGCGTAACCGAACCACTCCACATCCACGCCGGGGCCGCGCTGAGACATCAGCTCCAGCGGCGGCGCCCACGAATGCGGGCTCGAATCCGGATGCGGACGGCGCGCCGCCAACAGGCGGTTCGCCAACTCCACCACCTGCGAATGGGAACGGTAGTCGCGGGTCAGCTTCACCGTGTGCGCGCCACGGTACCGGCGCGCAAAATCCAGCAGGTAACGGCTGGTCGCACCGGTAAAAGAGTAAATCGTCTGGGAGGCGTCGCCCACCACGCAAATATCGTCGCGGCCACCCAGCCACACATCCAGCAGACGCTGCTGCAGCGGGGAGACGTCCTGGTACTCGTCCACCACAAAATGGCGGTACTGGTTGCGGACGGTCGCAGCGAGCTTCTCGTCCTCCTCCAGCATGGCGATGGTCAGCAGCAGCACGTCCTCAAAATCGATGAGGTTACGCTCATCCTTCAAATCCTCATACGCCTGGAAAATACGCTGCATATTCTGCGGGGTAATCGCCAAGGGCAGCTGCTTCTCGCTCAGGCGCTGCATGATGGTGTCCGGGGTGAGCAGCTGAACCTTCGCCCACTCAATCAGCGACGCCAAATCACGCAGCAGGGAACGGTCCGTACTGATGCGCAGACGGTTCGCCGCCTCCGTAATGAGCGTTGCCTTATTCTGCACGATGGACGGGAACGTACCACCCACCACCTGCGGCCAGAAATACGCCAGCTGACGCAACGCCGCCGAGTGGAAGGTACGCGCCTGCACGCCATGCGCACCCAGCTGGTGCAGGCGGGTACGCATCTCCTCCGCCGCGCGCAGGGTGAAGGTCAGGGCGAGTACGCGCGGGCCCTGGTAGCGACCGATCGCAATACCGTAGGCGATGCGGTGCGTAATCGCGCGGGTCTTACCGGTACCAGCACCAGCCAGCACGCGCATGGGGCCGTCCAGCTCGGTGGCGACCGCACGCTGATCAGGGTCAAGCCCGGCAAGAATATCGTCTGCGGAGATCATATGCTGAGGCTGCTGAGGTGTGGCGGTCATAATGCTCCATCAGTAAGGCGGGCGGTGCGGGCAGGCGGCGTGCGCTCGCGCTGGACATATGGATATGCGGGCGCGCGAGGCGGTGATAGCCGGTCTTCCATTGTATTCTCCCAGAGTCCACCGGGGCTTCTTAGCCGTCGCTTCTTTCATTCAGGGCGTGAGGCGCTACCTATCTGGGGGCGTGCAAGTAGAAGCACGGATAGAGGTGAGGGAAGAAGCGCAGGCGGAAGCGTTTAGGCTTATCCACAAGTATCTTCACCACTTGGCATAAAGATCCCAAAAACTACTAAACGGCACACATTGGTTTGGTAACCTTAACCCGTGACTTTATCTCCCCTTCAGCTAGCAGCCATTGTCTCCGCCGGAGTGCCCGGGATTTACCCCGTCGGCGCCGAACCGGTCCGCGAAGACAGCGACGACTTCGACTCGGCAATCATCGCCGATTCCACCGGTCGCCGCTGGCGAGTGCGCGCCCCGCGCCGCCCCGACGCCAGCATGCGTCTGGAAGCTGAACACCTCATCCTGCAGTCGTTCAGCCCCGGCCTGCGCGCCCGACTGCCCTTCGCCGTACCCACCGTCGCCGGCACCGTACCCTACGCGGGCGGCAACGTGTTCGTGTACACGCACATCCCCGGCACCATCTACGACGTGGACCAGCTCGCCGAGCTGAGCCGCCGCGAAGTTGCGGCGAACCGCCCCTCCCTGGCGTCCATCATCGCCAAGGACATTGCGACCCTGCACGTGATGCCCGAAGACATCATTTACGAAGCCGATCTGCCCTCCTACTCTTCGGAGCAGATTCGTCTGCGCAAGAACGCCGAGCTCGAGCGTGCCGCCGCAACCGGCAAGGTGCCCGCCGACCTACTCGCACACTGGCGTACCGTGCTCTCCCCCGGACCCATGTGGCAGTTCCGCCCGCGCGTGGTCCACGGTGACATGGGGGCCGAGAACCTCGTACTGCACGTCACGCCCTCGACGGCGCGCATCGTGGAGGTCACCGGCTGGTCCGATGTGCACGTGGGCGACCCCGCGCAGGACTTCGCCTGGCTGTACTCCTGCCAGGACATCGACTTCACCGACGAGGCAATCGAGGTGTACCGCCAGCAGATGCCTCAGCTGCCCGACGCCTACCTGGCGCAGCGCGCGAACTTCTATGCGGAGTTCGCGATCGCCCAGTGGCTCACCCACACCGTGGAGGTTGGCGACCGCGACGGCGCAACCCACGCGGTGTCCATGCTCCTGGACATTCAGGACGACCTGCGCGCCTCCGGCGAACTGCTCGGACAGGAGGAGGTCGGCCCGCTAGTCGGCCCCACCGAGTAGGTATTGGGTCGGGTAGCTGTTAGGTTGCTACTTACCGCATAGGTTTTCGGTTCAGCTAGATTTTCAGTTCAGCCCCGCAGTACTGCGCTGCGGGGCTGAACTGTACCTACTGGGTTGTATATCCGCTGACTCGCGCCCGGTGAAACCTGCTCTCCTGACTGTCTGTCAAACCGACGGGATGATGCCTATAAGGGCTAGTGGAGGGGCTTTAGTGGGCTTTTTGCCGAAATTTCTTTAAGTGTTTCCCCTCACCTTTTGAGCACCAGTTTTGCATTTTTGTGCATGAATGACTCAGATTAAGGCTGAGACTTGAAGGTGCGCTAAAGGCGCCATTCACAATATTTCCCGGGTGCTAATACGCCACAAACCCACATGAACCAACTTTTGACCTCGGGAGTCCACAGAGTCTCAACTTCACCTTGAACTATGCTCAAAATAGTGCATTTTAGGGTAAAAACTTACCCTGTAGATTTTTTCAAAAACTCCTGGAATACTTTTGCTGTGCCGCGAGAATACCAGCGGACACACTCCCCATAGCGCACTGACCAGCGCTGATATCGTGGCAGCGATAAATTGGGGAGACAGATTGGACGGGACCCTGACCGGTCATGTCAGACCCGAGCCGGATTCATGCACCGCGCAACCAATCACCGATGGCAGAAATCTATAGAGTTACTTTCGAGGTTGTGTTTGAGAGTAAAGACGCACGCAAACCCCACGGGGCGCCGGCGGCGCGAGTGAGGCCGCGAGAGCGGCAGTCGTTCGGCGCGATTCTTTCCCGGAGCGTGCGAGGGCACGAAGTACCTCTATAGTTCTTCAGCGGCTGAGGACGCCTCATCACCCTAATGCAGTGGGGTGAAGAGGCGTTCTCTGCCATTAACCGCAGAAGTCCACGCAGAAAAGCAGCTCACGAGGCGCAATGCCTCCGTGAGCTGCTTTTCTGTATTCGGTTATTGGCTCAAGCTAACGCGCGAGCGCCGCCCGCCCGGCGCTGGGAGATTCGCTGTTGAGATCCGCTACCTAGCCCTTGCGCGCCTCGCGGATCACCTTCGCCAGCTGCGCCTCCGAGGGCAGGCCGCCGCGGATCTGGTGATCCCACACCTCCGCAACACCCTTGCTGCCCAGGTACACGAACACGGTGCTGATACGCTCCGGGTCCACGCCCATAATGCGGGAGAACGCGATGCGGTACAGGCCCAGCTGGAAGCGTCGAGACTGCATGGTCGACATCTTCGGGCGGGAACCGCTCTTCCAATCCACCAGCACCCAGCGTTCGCCGCCCTCGTCCTCGGTGCGGAACACCGCGTCGATACGGCCGCGCAGGCTTACGCCCTCGATGTGGGTTTCGACCGGGTATTCGACCGCCCAGATGCGGTCCTTCCACTCGTCGCTGCCCCACTCACTGTTGGCGAAGCGCTCCCAGAGGCGCTGAACGGAGGCGTCCAGTTCGCTCTCGGATTCCTCGAAGTCGTCCTCGAAGGTGAACTCGTCCTGTTCCTGCTGGTCAGCAGGATCTGCAGGCTCAGCGGGCGCGGCGGAGGCGGAGGCAGCAGCAGAAGCAGGCAGGTCAACGCCCACCGTGTCCTCCGCGTCGGGTGCCTCCAGCGGGTCGGCGCTCGGCGCCACCCCGAAGTGCTCCTCAATTAGCGCGTGCACCGCCGTACCAATCGTTGCCGCGCGCGAGGGACGCTGCGGCACCGGGCGCATCAGCTGATGCACCGTGCCCTGCGGGTCCTCGCTTAGGCGAATGAACGTGGATGCGGACAGGTGCCCTGGCAGCTGCTCGCTCAGCACCGGGTCGGTCTGGCCCATCATGAGCAGTAGCAGGTCGGCTTCGCGTTCCCAGTCCACCGCCTGCTGGCGCAGGGATTCAGGAATGGCGGACTCGCCGTGTACAGCGAGTACGGCGGGTGCAGGGTGGTTTGCGCTCTCCCCCGCTACATCCCCGCTCTGGTGCAGGTCATCCTCCCCCGCGCCGACAGCGAGCTCCACCGCCAGGGCGGCACGCTCCACCGCCTCGCGACGGCTCGAGGAGTTAATCGCAATCTCACGTTCCAGCTGCTCATGCTGGCCGCGGCGAAGCACCGCCTCCGTGCCCCGGTTGAGGGCATCGTCAGAAGCCCAACGCCAAATCACGGGGCGCTCCAGCGGGTCGAAAGGCCACATAGCGGTCAGCACCGCACCCAGGTTCGGGTTCCTGTCCTCGTAGTTCTTCTGGGCGAACTGGCCGCGCACCTCAATCGGCAACGCCGCCGCCACCGTGGGCGAGAAACCGGGCTGAGGCGGTTGCGCCTCACGCCATTTCTCCCGCTCGGTGGCTTCGATAATCCATTCGGGCACCGGCAGGTTCAGGCGGGTACAGTTCTCCGCCACCGTGCGTGCTCGTACGGAAGGAGCCGCTAGCTGCCAATCCTGCGCGAGGGCGGGAGCCATGGCCTCAACCAGCGCCCACGCGTAGCGTTGCACCTGCTCGGCGTAGGTTGCCCGGGCGTTCGCGCGCGCCTCCGCCTGTACGGGGGTGAGCTCGTCAGCGTCTACGGGGTAGAGTTCCAGCTCTTCCAGCAGTGCCGCCTCATCGGGGGCGGGCGGCAGGTTCGAAGGATCCACGACCGTACCGTGCACCAGGGTCACCGGCTCCACCAGGCGGTACTTCGACTCAGCCAGCTGCTCAACCCAGCGGCGCACATGGTTCAGGTGCATCTTCTTGCGCTTATCGGCGGGGTTCGGCATCGTGTACGACAGGCCCATGCCCACCAGCTGCGGCGCCGCCCAGGGGGTATCCATCGTCTCTTCGAAACGCACAGAGGGCGCATCCACCATGGGCGTATTCGGGCCGAAGAGCGACTTGAAAAGCATCTCCATCAGCTCCTCCCAGAAGGGCTGCACCGGCAGGGGGAGCATAGCGGCGCTCTTCCAGCGGTAGGCGCTCAACGCCAGCAGGTTACGGGCACGGGTCATCGCCACGTACATGAGGCGGCGGTCCTCCATGCCGGCATGCTCGGCGGCATCATCCTTGTGCTCGGCCAGGTAGTCTTCCAGGTCCTTCGCCTTCTCAAAGGCGGTAATCTCCTCCGCCGTCTCAAGGACCGACGGAAGGTACTCGCGGTCACCACGCAGCGGCCAGGGCAGAGCCGTATTAGCCGACATCTGCCACAGGTTCGGTGTCTGCCCGCCGGTCGCGCTACCGCACAGACCCGGCAGAAGCACATGATCCCACTCCAGGCCCTTCGCCGCGTGCATGGTCATCAGCTGCACCGCATTCGGGTCAGGCTCCACGGCGCCCAGCGCCAGGCCCTTCTCCTCATCATCGGCACGCTCAAGCCACGCGAGGAAGCCCATCACGTAGCTCACGCCGCCCGAAGACAGCAGGAAGCGGCGCGCACCCGGGTCGCCCTCCTCCGCGCTCACGCCGTCAGAGCCGGCGTAAATCATCGCGTTAATACGCGGCGCCGACATGCCGTAGGCGGCGGCAACCTCGTGGAAAGCGTCCAGGTTCGCACGCGAACCCAGCGGGTCGGTACCCGGGCGGACCGCCAGCTCAATATCCAGCAGCATGGTGCGCTCAATCTCGTACAGCAGCGTGCCCAAATCCTCGCTCAAACCGGCACGCAGCACGCGCATCTGCTCGGCAAAAGCACGCAGACGCTCCAGCGCCGCCGGGGAGAAACGGCGGCCACGGTACTGCTCACCGTAGAGGGGTTCGCCGTCCGCGCCGTCCTGCGGTAGGTTCTCCACCGCCTCGATCAGGGAGGCGTAGCCGGAGGAATCCTCCACCGCGCCCTTGAGGGTTTCGTCCAGGCGCTCCTGGGCGGCGCGCAGGTGCTCTGCCTGCAGGTTGATAGCAGCAGCGTCGTCGGCGTCTTCAGCCTCGGCGAGCATACGCAACGCCATCTGCTCGCGCAGGGCACGCTCACGCTCACGCACCAGCGACTGAGCCCAATCACCCAGCGCCAACATATCCGCCGCGCCCAAACGCCAACGCGCACCCGTCAGCAGGCGCGCCAGAGCATCCGAACGGTTCGGATCAGCCAGCACACGTAACGCCGACACCAAATCCACAACCTCCGGTTGGGAAAGCAAACCGCCCAAACCCACCTGCTGCACCGGAATACCCAGACGCTCGCACTCCACACGAATCGGGTCCAGCTGACCGTGCACACGCGCCAACACCGCAATCTCAGGCATCTTCAAACGCGGATGCACAGAACCATCACCGGAACGATGCGCCGCGTAGGCGCGCTCATACTCGCGCACCGCCTGGGTACGCATCGCCGCAATACGCTCAGCGATAGCCACAGCCTCCTCGCGGTCAGAGTCGTGGTACGTCAAATCAACGCGCCCCACCATGCCCGCGGCAGCCTGCTCAAAGGCGGGTGAGCCCGGCTCCCCCACCAGAGCGCAGCGCGGGCGCAGGTCAGGAACCTGAGCGGCGGTAATATCGCCGTCGGCGGCACGCACCCACTCGGGAACCTCCTTCAGCTTCTCCGCCACATGGTTCGCCGCGTTCAGCACCGAAATGTCGTTACGCCACGCAATGGACAGGAACAGCGGCCGCACATGCTTGGTTGGGAAATGACGGTAGAAGCTGAACATCTGGCCGTCCGAAGCGCCACGGAAACCGTAAATCGACTGCTTCGGGTCACCCACAGCCATCACCGGATGCGCCGGAATACCCGCCGCCTCATCGGCACCGTAAATCGAGGAGAACAAGCTCATCTGCGCGTGCGAAGTGTCCTGGAACTCGTCCAGCAGAACCACCTTGAAGCGGGCACGCTCACCCTCGCGAATCGCCGGGTCAGCCTCCGCAATGCGGGCGGCAAAACGCATCAGGTCACCAAAATCCAGCACCTGCATACGCGCCTTCACGCGGGCATAGCTCATCACCATGCGCGCGTACACTCGGCGGTTACGCAGCAGACGCTGAACCTTCAGGATGTCCTTCTCAGTCTTCGTCTCACGGCGAGGCTCGGGCACCGCCGCGTACGCCGCCAACTGCTCGGTGCAGAAGTCAATAACCTGTTGCGGCTCCACCAGGTGCTCCGCGCACTCGTCAGAAAGCTGCAGCATCTGGTTAATCATGGTCGCCGCAGACACCGGCACGCCGTCCTTATCGAGGGGAAGCTCCCCCTCCCAGTACTGCACAATCTGCGCGGCAAGCTGCCACTTCTGCGCATCGCCGAGCATCTGCGCGTCCTGCTCCACGCCCAGGCGCAGACCGTACTCCTTGACGAGGTTATTCGCGTAGGAGTGGTAGGTGAGCACGGTCGGGTCAGCGATGCCCTCGCGCAGCTCCTCATCGCTCGGGGCGACGCGGCGGCTACGGCGCAACGTGTTCAGACCGGCGCGCATACGGCTGCGCAACTCGGTTGCCGCCTTGCGGGTAAAGGTCACGCCGAGCACCTCTTCAGGGCGCACAAAACCGTTATCAACCAGCCAAATCACGCGGTCAACCATGGTCGCGGTCTTACCCGAACCGGCGCCCGCAATGACGAGGGTCGGGGCGGGACCCGCCTCAATCATGCGGACCTGCTCGGGGGTCGGCTTCTTACCGTCGGCGCCGTTGAGCATCTCGGCAATGTCGAGGGCACTGCGGTAGCCGGCAGGCTTCAGCGCGGGGTCGTTCGCGGCGGCTTCAGCAGAGAAGAGCACGCCGTTGGGCAGCTGCCAGCTATTGTGCTCGCACCACTGGGCGGGGGTGAGCATGCCGGTGCCAGGACCGGGGTGGGCGCCGGGGTTAGTAGCGCCCTGCATATCAGCGCTATATGCGCCAGAGTCAGTCATGATTCCTCTTCCTCATGGATCATTCTCATGGGAGGTTCGGGGTGAGTGATATCGAAAGTAAACGTAGGGTACGCGGCTACTAGGGCTGCGTCACCTGACGGCCGCGCGTACAAATCGGGCAGATCTCCGGCAGACGGCACCCATAGCCGCTCTCACGGTGGCGAGCCTGCACCTGCGAGCCAGCGATCAGCTCCGCGGCGTGCTGCACCAGCTCAGCCGCCCACGAATCGTGCTCCGTCAGAGCCGGCTGAACCTGCAGACGAGTCTTACTCTCGTTATTCACGCCCGAGGCGCCCAGCTGCACGAGCGCCGCGCCTGCGGAATGACCCGTATAGCCGGTGTACTCCAGCTCCTGGGGGCGGGCATCCGGTAGCGGTTCGCCCGCCTCCAGGGCGGCGGCTTCGGCGCGGTAGCGCTCCTCCAGTTGCTCACCCGCGCCAGCCTCCACCGCAATCTGGTAGGCGGCAAGCTGCGGGTGGGTCTCCATCTCCGACCCGGTCGGCTTAGACTTGCCGGTTTTCAGGTCAACAATGGCGTAGCGGCGGGTGCCGTCCTCCGCCGGGGCGGTACCCTCGAGGCGGTCCACACGACCGGTGAGCAGCGCATCCAGCTCGCCGACCTCACCGGCGGGGTCGAAGGGCACAGGCACACGCACCGCGAAGGAGCCTTCAACACCGAGGTTCTGCCAGCCGGCGTCGCCCATGTGCTGACGGTAGTAGTAGCTCAGGCGCAGAATCATGCGCTTGGCGCGCTCGTAGAGGGCGTAGGATTCCCAGGGCACGCGCTCGCGGTACTCTTCATCGGTCTCATCGTCCTTGCGGGCGGGCACGCCGAGGGAGCTAATGCGCTCGTCGAGGGCGGTTTGGAGCTCTTCGAGGGTGCCGGTCGGGTACTCCTCGGCGATGGCGTGAACGAGCGTTCCGAGCGAGCGGGACAGGTCGGTTTGGGCTTCCGCGCGGGCGGCGGAAACCAGCCAGTCCAGCGGGGAGCTGTGGATGGTTTCCAGGCGCGAGGGCGAAAGCGTAATCGTGCGGCGGCCGGGGTTTTCAGCCTGTTCCTCGCCGTGTTCCTCGCCGTCTTCACCGTGGTTTTCGTCCTGCTCAGCGTGGTCTGCCGGGCGATGCGCAAAAAGCAGCTCCGTGCTAGAAAGCGGCAGCAGGCCCCACCACTCGTCGGGTGCGGCGCCGGGCGCCTGGGCGTTCGCCAGGCGCGCCAGAGTGCGGGAGGCGGCATCGAGTCGGTACGCGGAAGCCTCCGGGGTGAGCGCGTCTTCCTCCGGTGCGCTGTGCATCGGTGCGCCGTTCTGCTGTGTGTCCTTCTGCTGGGCGTCTTCGGCGCGCATCGCGTTCATCGATTCCTCAACGAGGGTGCGGCGAAGCTCCGCCACGAGGGAACGCAGGGTAGCGGGGCGGCGCACACGGGTGATGGGCACGTCCGTGGAGTCGCCGACCGCGTCGGTGGGTAGCACGAAGTCGAAGAACTCGCCGGGTGCCTGATCGTCGTTGCGTACGGCGGTGAGCACAAGGCGGGTGCTGGCTCGGGTGGCGGCGACTGCGAACATGCGTAGCTCGTCGTGGCGGGTGTCGCGCACGCGTTCGGGGTAGCTGCGGATACGTGCGGGCGGCACCGGCTGCTCGCCCTCCCTTGCCTGTTGTTCTGCCTGCTGGGCGCGCTGGCGGAGGCGCGCATCGCACAGGTCCGTAAGGTCGCCGGTGCTCAGCAGGGAACCGCGCACGGTGGTGTTGGGCCAGGTTCCTTCCTGCAGACCGCATACATATACGGTGCGCCAGGACTGACCGGCGGCGAGCGCGGGGGTGAGAATCTCGACCGCGTCTTGGCGTACGCCGCGGGCGGCGAGGGTGTCCATGGGCAGGTCCTGCGCGTCGATGAAGTCGAGGAACTGCTCGGCACCGGCGCCACGCATCTGCTCGTCGAATCGGTCGGCGGCTTCGAAGAGACCAATCATGGCGTCGAGGTTGCGGTGGGCGGCATCGGCGTCGGGGCCTGCGCTGCGCGACTGGGTGACCCAGGTTTTTTCGAGGCCGCTGGCTTCCCAGAGCGCCCAGAGCACTTCGGTGCTGGTGGATTCGGGGCGCGCGAGTGCTTTACGTCCGGCGGAGAGCACGGCTGCGATGCGGTGCACGGCGCGTCCTACGCCCTCTTCGGGGAGGGTTTCGGGGTGTAGCAGTGCACCGAGGAGCAGGTCGTCGCTGGGGCGGTGGCCGCCGCTTTGCAGTTCGATGGATCGTAGTTGCTGGCGGAGTCGTCGCACGTCCATGCTGGATGCGCCACCGAGTCGGGAGGTGAGCAGGGTGATGGCGCTCTGCGCGCCACCGAGGGGGTTGGCGCGGCTTTCTTCGGCGATGACGTCGTCGAGGCTTCGACGCATGAGCTCTTCAGCTTCGGTGGCGCTGAGGGTTTCGTAGCCGCCACGCTCGGCCGCCTCCGCACCTTCTGCAGCGGGCATGTGCACGGCGGGGTTGAGTGCCTTCTCGCCGCGCTTGCGGGCGTAGACGAGCAGGCTGAGCGCGTCGAGGAAGGGGCGTACGGCGGGCTCGTCGCGCACCGGCACGAGCGCCGCGGAGGTACGCGAGGGAATACCGTTCGAGGAGAGCACGCGGCGGATGCGCGCCACGTCCGCGCTGCTACGCACGATGATGGCGGACTCGCGGTAGGGGTGGTTGCCGTAGATGCGTTCTTCGAGCAGCATTTGGGCGATGAGGTTCGCCTCGTCCTGAGAGCTGGAGAGCGCATACTTATACACGCCGGCGGGTGCGGTGCGGTAGTGTGCGGGGTCGAGGATTTTGCCATCGGCGCCCAGGTGCAGCAGCGGTTCGTCGGCGGCGCCCCAGGTGAGGGCTTCATCGGCGGGGGTGGTGTTGATGCGTCCGAAGGTTGCGGGCGCACCGTTCTTTGACCCCTCCTGCGCGCCGTTCTTCGTCCCTTCCTGCTCGGCGGTGAGTGGCACGAACCGGGTGTAGCGCGGCAGGCGGCGGCGAATGTCCGCCACGAGCGGCATCATGAGTGCGGGCAGGCGGTATGAGGTGGTGAGCGTGCGGGTGCGCATGCTCGGGAAGCTTGCCTGCAGGGTGGTGACGAGGTCGGGGCGGGCGCCTCGGAAGCCCTGGACGACGGCTTCGTCGCTGTAGGTCATGACAACCCGAGGGCCTTCAGCGAAGAGGTCGGGGTGGGTTTCGGTCAGGTGCGCGGCGTCTGCGGGGGCGACTTCTGCGGCGATGAGGCGCAGCAGCCGGTAGATGGAGGGGCTGAGTTCCTGCACGTCGTCGATGAGGATTAGGTCGTAGCGGCGGCGTTCTTCGGCGAGGAATTCGGGGGCGCGCAGCAGCAGCCGGCAGGCGTCGTTGATGAGTACTGCCGGGTCGTAGGCGTTTTTGGCGCGGAGGGCTCGCACGGCACGGTATTCGGTGTGCAGTTGGGCGAGGGCGTGCCAGGCGGGCTGGTTGTGTTCGGTGGCGAGGGCGTGTACGTCTTCGGCGGTGAGGTCGTATTCTGCCATGCGGTCGAAGAAGTCGCGGATTTCGTGGCGGAATCCTCGGGTTGCGAGGGCGTCGCGGAGTACGTCGGGCCAGGCGGGTCCGGGTGCGATGCCTTGGGCGTGGTTGGCGAGTAGTTCGCCGATGATGACGTCTTGTTCGGGGCCGGAGAGGAGTTTGAGGTTGCCTTCTACGCCGCTGAGTAGACCCCGGGTTTGGGCTCGTTTGAGCAGGTCGAAGGCGTATGCTGCCCAGGCGCGGGTGGGTGCTACGGAGAGGCTGCGGTCGCTGGATGCGGCGATGGTGTCTCGCATGCGGGTCGCGGCGGTGCGGGTGGGTGCGAGGATGAGCAGGCGGGCGGGGTCGTTGCCGTCGGCGAGGTAGCGCAGGGCGCGTTCGGTGAGGTGGTGGGTTTTACCGGTTCCGGGGATGCCGGTGAGAAGTTGGGTTGTCATGGTTTCAGTCTATCGGCTGTAGCGCGGTTGTACCTTGTCGACGGTCATTTGGGCTCGTCAGCGACTTATGTGCCGCCTCGGTGACTTAATATGCCGCCTCGCCAAGGGCTTATCCACAGCCACGTGACGACCGGGCGCGCGCCTCCTTCTCCGCTGGGTTAGTCTTATAGCATGACCTGGATGAACGGCCTGCGCGCCACTTTTGACCTTGAAACCACCGGTGTGGACGTCACCACCGCCCGCATCGTGACTGCTTCCCTGATCCTGCTGGACCCTCAGGGTAATGTGGTGCGCCGTGGCGAGTGGCTGGCCGACCCCGGCGTTGAGATCCCCGCCGGTGCCGCCGCCGTGCACGGCATCACCACCGAGTACGCGCGTGAGCACGGCCGTCCCGCCCGCGAGGTCGTGTGGGAGCTAGCCGGCGCGATTGGTGCGCTGAACCTTGACGGTGTGCCGATTATTGCGTTCAATGCCGCCTACGATTTCTCGGTGCTGCACCACGAGATGCTGCGCCACAATATTGCCAATGGTGAGCTGCCGCCGGGTGTGGTGCTCGACCCGTACGTTCTGCATAAGCACGTGATTCCGCGTAAGCGCGGCAAGCGCACCCTTGAGGTTCTTGCCGCCGAGTACGGTGTCTCCCTGGAGAACGCCCACACCTCCGCTGATGATGCCCTGGCGGCGGAGCGTCTGCTGGTGAAGCTGACCGAGCAGTTCCCCGAGGTCCTCAACGTGGATGCGCGCCAGCTGCACGAGCAGCAGATTCAGTGGGCGGCGGAGCAGGCGGCGAGCTTCCAGGCGTGGTTGCGTACGCAGCCGGGTAAGGAATCTGAGGTTATTGACGGCCGCTGGCCTGTGCGCCGATAAAACTGCGCCGCTAAAAACCTAGGCAGCATCCCCAAACACTTCTCCTTTGCTGACGGGCTGACACTATCCCCGTTTGGGCTTCTCCCCTATGCTAGATAAGGAACCACACCTACACGAATAGCACGTGAATAGCACGACCCGGAAGGCCTCTCATGGATGATCAGCCCCGCACTACCGAGCCGTACCCTGACACTAATACGCGCAGTATTTATCTGGGGTCTACCCGTCTGGCTCATGAGCACCTGGTGGCGCAGTCGCAGGTGGTGCTCCGCCTGGGCCGCATCCTGATGAAGTCGGGTGCGAGCGCCTACCGTATTAAGGCGTCGATGGCGCGTTTGGCGAAGGCTGTGGGGTTGAAGGAGCATCACGCGCAGGTGACCTTCACCGAAATTTCGACGTCTTCTTACACGGAGGGTAATTTCCGTACTGAGGTGGCTGAGCAGCGCACGATGGGCATTAACGCTCATAAGCTGGATCAGTTGGGTAAGTTCATTTCTGAGCTTCCTGAAAAGATTACCCCTGCGGAGGCGAACGCCGAGCTGGACCGTATCGATTCGGCGAAGCCTCTATACACCCGCTGGATGTTGGCGCTGGCGTCGGCGGTGGCGTGTGCCGGGTTCGCGTTCTTGAACCGTGGCGGTCTGGTGGAGTGCACGGTGGTGTTCTTCGCGGCGGGTGCCGGCCAGTTTTTGCGTTCGACTCTGCTCAAGCGCGGGGTGAGCCATTTGGCAACGTGGATGGCGTGCGGCTTCCTGGCGGCGGGCCTGTACATTGCGCTTGTTAATGTGCTGGTCGCGGTGGGTTGGATTAGCCCGAACCATATGATTGGTTTCATTTCGTCGGTACTGTTCTTGGTGCCCGGTTTCCCCATGGTGACGGGCATGCTCGATATTTCCCGCATGGACTTTTTGGCGGGTATTTCGCGTCTAACCTATGTGGGTTTGTTGTTGCTGAGTGCGTCGTTTGCGGTGTGGGTTTTGGGTTCGCTCTTCCACCTGCCGTTGGCGGCTCCTGCGCCTCTTAACCTTGACCCGACCCTGTATTTGGTGTTGCAGGTGCTTTCCTCGGGTGTTGCGGCGGCCGGCTTCGCGATGCTCTTCGCCGCATCCCCGGTGGCGTGCGTGTGGGGTGGCGTGATTGCTGCGGTGGCGAACCCCATCCGTATTCACATGGTTGAGGCTGGTATGCCCGCGCATATGGCGGCGACGATTGCCGTGTTTGGTGTGGGTATTTTGGCTGAGATTGTGGCGCCGCTGCATCAGCGCAAGTACACCCGTATTTCCCTGTCGGTTCCGGCGGTGGTGACGATGGTTCCGGGTGTTCCGTTCTACCGTTCGATGTCGCATTTTGCTAGCGGTGACATGTACTCGGCGGCAAGCGGTTTCGTGCAGTCCCTGCTGATTTTCATGGCGTTGGGTATGGGCCTGGCCTTCGTGCGTCTAATCTTCGACAAGAACTGGCTGTTCGATCAGGACACCCAGGTTCTGAACCGCCTGGATACTGACCGGCACCTGCGTTAGCGCGTTGCGCATCCTCTCTGTTCCCTAACTTGTCTGTTGTGTTTTATCGTCACCTTTCGGTACGTTCAGGTGCTTGTCACCTGCGGTTCATCTGTAGCACCTATGATGGTTAGGTACGGGATGCTAATAGCGTGCGGGCTCCGTTGCCCGTTGCACGTCGTCCCTTGTAATTCTTTAGTTCGCCGTCTCGTTTGAAAGGCACCGATACGATGACTTCCTCTTCTACTCACCCGCTGCATCATGAAACCAGTGAGAAGCTTTTTGAGCGTTCTCGCGCGGTGATTCCCGGTGGTGTGAATTCCCCGGTGCGCGCCTTCAATTCTGTGGGCGGCACTCCCGCGTTTGCGGCGAAGGCTAAGGGCGCGTACCTGTACGATGCGGACGGCAACGAGTACGTTGACCTGGTCTGCTCGTGGGGTCCGTCGATTCTGGGTCACGCGCATCCGCAGGTGGTTGAGGCGGTTCAGCAGGCGGCTGAGCGCGGCCTGTCCTTTGGTGCGGCGAGCGCGCCGGAGGCTGAGCTGGCTGAGCTGGTGGTCAACCGTATTAACGCTGTGATTCCCGGTGCGATTGATCAGGTGCGTATGGTGTCGACCGGTACTGAGGCGACCATGACTGCGATTCGTCTGGCGCGTGGTGTGACCGGTCGCGACAAGATTATTAAGTTTGCGGGCTGCTACCACGGTCACGTGGATGCGCTGCTTTCCGAGGCTGGTTCGGGTGTGGCTACCCTGGCACTGCCGGGTTCTGCTGGCGTGACTGCCGCAACCGCCGCGGAGACCATCGTTCTGCCCTATAACGACCTGGACGCTGTGCGTGAGGCGTTCGCGAACCACGAGGGTCAGATTGCCGCAATTATCACTGAGGCGGCGCCCTGCAACATGGGTGTGGTGACCCCCGAGCCCGGTTTCAACCGTGGCCTGCACGAGATTGCTCACGCGAACGGTGCGCTCGTCATTTTTGATGAGGTGCTGACCGGTTTCCGTGTGTCTTCGGCTGGTTACTGGGGTTACGCCGCTCCCGAGGATGGCGGCTGGGTTCCCGATATTTTCACGTTCGGCAAGGTCATTGGTGGCGGTATGCCCATCGCGGCGCTGGCCGGTAAGCGTGAGGTCATGGAGTACCTGGCGCCGGTCGGCCCGGTCTACCAGGCGGGCACCCTCTCCGGTAACCCGCTGTCCGTCGCGGCGGGCATTACGACCCTGACCCTGGCTGATGCCGCCGTCTACGCGCACCTGGATTCGCGCAGCGCCCAGCTGCAGCAGGCTCTGACCGAGGCATTCAACGCCGCCGGTGTGGACCACTCCATCCAGAGCGCCGGTAACCTCTTCTCGGTCGCGTTCGGCACCTCTCAGGAGGGCGTGCACAACTACGCCGACATCAAGGCGTCGGCAACCAGCCGCTACAACGCGTTCTTCCACTCCATGCTCGAATCCGGCGTGTACCTGCCGCCGAGCGCGTTCGAGGCGTGGTTCGTTTCTGCCGCCCACGACGATGAGGCGATGGACCGTATCATCTCGGCTCTTCCGGCTGCAGCCGCTGCGGCTGCTTCCGCGTAGAGTCCGGGGGAAGTAAGGAGGTGAGCCGCTCATGGATCTGAGCGCTCTGGGACTGCCTATGGAGCAGCTACGCGACGTGTGGCTGATCGCCTTCATGGTGTACCTGGGCTTGTGCCTGCTGGTGGATATCGCCTACCCGGTGCCCATCAAGAAGGAGAAGGCAGCCGAACTGTACCTTGAGGTGTCCGGCTCGCCCGTTGATGAGGCGCGCCGCGCCACCGCGGAACGCACCGCGATGGGTGCGCCGCTGAGCTCCTCCCGCAAGGGTAGCGCCACGAAGAAGGCGAAGAAGAAGCTGGATTCTATTGAGGGCGCCGGCGTGTTTAGCGGCTGGTTCCACGTGGTCATGTACCTGTGGGGCTGGATTGTGGCGGTCTCTATCTTCACCCTGTACTGGGATATCGTGTACGACGGTGTTGTACTACCGGCGCTGATTCTGCCGTTCCTCATGGTGTACCTGGGGGCGCGTATTGGCCGCCGTCACTGGCGTGTAGCCCGCGGATACAGCAAGGACGACCGTGTGCTGGGCATGCCGCGCATCTACTCGGCGACGCTGGGTAAGCTGAGCGCCCCGTTCCGTGTGCGCAGCACCGTGCCGGGTGTGGAGCCGATTCGTGACGACCGCACCGTCTACTGGGTGCTCAACGGCATTGCGTTCCTGCTCGCCGCAGTCTTCCTGACTTCGCTGGCGGGCTGGAGCATCGACGAGGATTGGGAAGCGATTTATATCGGTCATGCTTCTTGGTTCTTGGCGGCGGCGTACATTCCGCTACTGATTATGCTGCTGATGTATAACCGCGATTACGTGCTGTTCAACCCGGATTCGTTCCAGGCTGGGCGACTGCTCCTTCCGGCGAAGTCCCGCCCCTACTCTGAGATTCGCGCGTTCCGCGTGTACCCGAAGAACCCGGACGCGATTAATCTGAACCCGAAGGATGCGAGCCAGTGGAGGCTGGAGATTCTGCTTCCGGGCGGCCGCAAGCACAACTATTCGCTGAATGATCACCAGATTGATTGTTTGGTGGCGCAGATTGCGTTCAATATTGAGCAGGGACGCTGGGCGCAGCTGGATTCGCCGGCGGACCGTGAAATGTTGGCGAAGTACTTCGTGGACGGCCGCGTCATCTGCACGACCATGGGGTACAAGCCTGCCGGTAAGCATGCGGAGGAGGCGGCACGCCGCGCGTCCTTCCAGAAGGCGCAGTACAAGTAAGCGAGTTGCTTTAATACCGCGAGAAGCCACATGTGTTTCGAGAAGCCACGTTTTATGTTGCTTTTCGAAACACATGTGGCTTCTCAGCACCGTAGACACACCATCACCGATCCCCCGTAAAGAGACACCGATAGAGAGGACAATTCATGGACCTTGCAGCCCTGGGCCTGCCCCTGGAGCAGGTGCGCAACGTGTGGCTGGTGGCGTTCTTCATCTACCTGGCGTGCTGCCTGCTGGTGGAGGTCGCCTACCCGACGCTCATTAGCGCCTCGCGAGCGCGCGAAGTCTACACCTCGGTCATGGGTTCCCCCGTCGAGGATGTGAAGGAGGCAATTACAGAGCTCGCGGATGCTGGCACTCACCTCACGTCCGAGCAGGAAGAAGCGGCATTCCGCAGGGCTGAAGCCCAGCTGGAAAGCATCAAAGGCTCAAACGCCATTATGGATTTCGGGCATATCCTCGTGTACGGCTGGGCGTGTGTCATCGTCTATTCGACGTTCGTTCTGTACTGGGATATGGCGTACGACGGAATCCTAATTCCGGGGCTGCTTCTGCCGTTCCTCATGGTATATTGGGCGGCGCGCTGGGGTCGCCGCGGCTGGCGCGTCGCACGCGGTTTCAGCCCCAATGAACGTCATCTGGGCATGCCCGCTATTTACACCAGGACGCTGGGTCGGCTCAGTGCCCCGTTCCGCGGCACGGTTGCCATGCCCAGTAGTGAGCCCATTCAAGTTGATTGGAAGGGGCAGGGAATCTTCCTCTTTGTGGCTCTTCCTGTCGGTGGTTTCTTCCTGCTCTGCTACCTTCATTCGCTCGCGAACACCGAGCTGCTCGAGTATGTACCCACCTACATCGGCAAGACCTCAATAGCGTTTCTTGTTGTCTACGTGTTCGCCATTCCGTACCTGTGGTGTACGGTGCGTTCGTACTACCGGTTCACGCCGACCGTGGTGAAGCGTGGGCGTATTTTCCGTTCGCCCAAGGTCTATCAGTACTCCGATATTGAGCGGTTCAAGGTTTACCCCTGGTACACGGGCGATCCCGAGGATATAGACCCTGATCAGCAGATGCCCAGTGATTGGCGTATTGCCGTCACTTTCTCTAACGGTTCCCTAGAGACTTTTGGCTTCGGGGATTACCGCATCGATTGTTTGGTGGCACATATTGCGTTCAAGCTGGAGCAGGAACGCTGGGCAGATGTGGATTCCCCGGCGGACCGCGAGAAACTGCCCCTGTATTTCGTGGAGGGGCGCGCTATCTGCCTGACGCTGGGCTACAAGCCGGCGAATGAGCTCACGGAAAAGGCGGCGCGTATCGCGTCCTTCCGCGCAGTGGATTAGCGGCTGATTAGCATAAACGGCGAAAAGCCACACACCATCACCGAGACCCGTAGAGAGGACGACTCATGGAGCTAAGCGCTTCCGCACCCCTGGAGGAGATTCCTCCCCGAGCCAGACGAGTCTGGAAAAGAAACCAGTTCTATTTTGAAACCCACTTTGTGCTGTTTCTGGCTTTCTGTGTTTTCTTCTATGCACTCGTTGGCTGGACCATTCTGGGTGTTCGCCCGATGTCTCGCCGTGACGCGTCCATCATGTTGGGGCTTGTCGCCGCTATAACCTTTGCGACTCGCTGGTATTGCAAGAGGCGGTACCTGCTGTTCAACCCCGATTCGTTCTACGTCGGGCGGCTTTTCCTGCCCGCGAAGAAGTACCGTTACACCGATATTGAGGAGTTCTGCGTCTTCCCGAAGAACCCCAAACAGATCAAGCCGACCTTCTACGAGCCCTCGCAATGGCAGATAGAAATCAAGGTGCCGTCCAGAATCCCGCCGAACCTCGCTCAGCGCATGCCGTGGCTGCGCAGGCACATTGTGGCGGTGCACGATGAGCGTGTCGTCTGCCTGACCTCCCAGGTTGCGTTCTACCTGGAGCAGGAACGCTGGGCGGACCTGCGCTCCCCCGCCGACCGCGAGATGCTGGCGGAGTACTTCACCAACGGCAACATTGTGTGCACCTCCCTCGGGTACAAGCCAGTCAGCGAAGAACAAGCATAAACGGCGAAAAGCCACATGCTGTTCGTACAGCATGTGGCTTCTCTCGGTTAAAAACCAAGTTTGTTTGCCAGTTGTATATACAACCAACTAAATGCAAACGTATTAGCTAAATTTAAATAGCTCGAATTGCATTTCCGTCGACGTTTTCAGCCTTCTGACCATTCTCAAAAGAAACGGTGTACTGAGTAGTAAAGAAACCGCTGGTATCAGTCACTACTCCACGCGTACCCTTGGGGACACTGCTGAAGATACCTACAGAAATATCCTGTACAGCGATGACTTCGTCGCCTCGTTGCAAATCTGCCATGATATTGTTCTCCTTTGAAGTTGAGATGCAGTTACATATCGCAACCACATCTGAAGTCTACTATGAACATATCCCCAAGTCAACCATGAATAGCTCGGGGGAAACCAGAGTTACGATAACGCAATTACTATAGAAATACATTTATGCTCCCTAGGCCCCTAAACCTGGTTCTAGTGAGATATCTTCCTCGGAGCCTCCCGCGGAAATGGCCCACGCTTCTCTGCAAAGTGACTAATTCCCCTTAGACCCCACACTTCCTTCCAGAGGTTACGAGTTAGATCTCATCCGCTGACTAGTTCTCTCGTAAGATAAATAATTTTGCATCCAACATCCCCAACGCCGCAAAGCACTCATACTGCAGTAGTCCGCCTACATCTTCATTGCAACAGATTTTTTACATTTTCATCTCATCCGGTTGCACCCTAATACAACCTGAAAATCTTATTATATTTTTCTATTTTTACTCCCAGTTTTAGTCACGGAAAGCGAGAAGCCACATGTGTTTCGAGAAGCCACCAAAGACGTGGCTTTTCGAAACACATGTGGCTTCTCAGCGTTCAAGGAGGGAGGGGGTTAGGCGTCCAGCTCGCGGAGCCAGCCCGCCGCCTCCGTACCGTAATAAGTCAGGATGACGTCCGCACCGGCGCGGTGAATCGAACGCAACGACTCCAACACCACAGCCTTACGGTCAATCCAGCCGTTCGCCGCAGCCGCCTCAATCATCGCGTACTCACCCGACACCTGATACGCCGCCACCGGCACCGGCGAAAACTCCGCCACCTCACGCACAATATCCAGGTAGCTGCCGGCAGGCTTCACCATGACCATATCCGCGCCTTCCTCCAGGTCAGCGCGCACCTCCAGCAGAGACTCACGGCGGTTCGCCGGATCCTGCTGATACGTCTTGCGGTCACCCTTGAAGGTCGACTCCACAGCGTCACGGAACGGGCCGAAGAACGCCGAAGCGTACTTTGCCGAATACGCCAGAATCGACACATCCTCAAAGCCGGCCTCGTCCAGGGCAGCACGCATCGCCGCGATCTGGCCGTCCATCATGCCCGACGGGGACACCGTGTGCGCACCCGCGCGAGCCTGCGAAACCGCCATCTTGCAGTACAGCTCCACAGTCTCGTCATTATCCACCACGAGGGTGCCGTGGCCGTCATCGACCAGCACGCCGCAGTGGCCGTGGCTCGTGAACTCATCCAGGCAGGTGTCAGCCATAACCACCAGGTCGTCGCCGAACTCCTCACGGCACACCGCAATGGCACGGTTCAGGATGCCCTGCGGATCCCAGGCGGTCGAGCCGACCTCGTCCTTATCCTCATCGCGGGGAATACCGAACAGGTCAATGCAGCGGATGCCCGCCTCGTACGCCTCACGCACGGCGGGGATGATGCTCTCCAGGGTGTGCTGGTACTGGCCGGGCATCGAACGAATCGGCTGCGGCTCAGTGATGCCGTCGCGAACGAAGAACACCTGAATCAGCTGCGCGGGGCGCAGGGTGGTCTCAGCGACGAGGGAGCGCATGGCTGCGGTGGTGCGCAGGCGGCGCGGGCGGCGGGTGAGGTTCATGATCTCTCCTGAAAACTCGATAAAAAACATGTGGTCTTAGTAGATGAGGGATGCAGCGGCGCGCGCCAAATCCTGCGGGGACGGCGAATCGGCCTGCACGTGGCGCAGGTTCAGGGTGCGGCATGCGGAGGCGGTACTCGCCCCAATTGCCACCACCGGCGGCACCGATTCGGGCGGCACGGATTCAGGCGATAGCGCGGGGGTGCCGTCCAGCAGGGCGTGCAGGCGGGAGGGGGCGGTCACCACCAGCGCATCCGGCGCGGGGGTTTCGGGGATACTCCCCTGCACGAGTGCGCGGGCGGCGCTGAGGCTCAACTCGCCGGGTGCCACCTGCTCAGCGGGCACCATGTCGTAGAGCACGCAGCGGTGGCTGTCCCAGCCCAGGTTTTTGAGGCCCTCGCGCAGGGTCGGGCGGGCGTTGGAGCCTTCCAGAACCAGCACGGCGGCTGAATCAGTCGCGGCGGAATCAGCTGCGGAGTCTACGGGGGCAGGGCGCCCAAACTCCGCGAGCATACCCACGGCACTCTGCACCTGCGGCTGAAAATCCGTGCCCAGCCCCAGCTGGGTGTGCACGGCGCGGGCGGTTGCCGCTCCCACGCAGGCGATGCGCACTCCCCCACTCGCGCAGGCGCGGGCGAACTCCGCGCCCCACAGCTCGGCACAGGCACGAACCGTGTTGGCGCTTGTGAAGCTCACCCACGCATAGTGACCGGAGGCGAGCGCCTCCAGCGCGGCGGCGTGGTCTGCGCCCGGTTTGACGGTGCGGGCCTGCTGTAGCGGGGCGAAGAGTACCCGGCACTCCCCTAACCCGTTCTGTGCGCTTTCTTCGGCGAGGGCGCGTGCGAAGGCGGCACCTTGGGCGGCGGAGCGGGTCAGCAGAACCGTGCGCGGGGCATCAGCCTGCGGGGTATCAACCTGCAGGGATTCAGAACGCGGGGTATCAGAAGGCGGGGCAGACATGACGCCTACTTCAGATCCAATCCGGCCAGGGCGGCGGCACCCATCTGCAGCAGGTCTTCTGCCACGCGCACGCCCAGGCGTTCGGCGCCGGGCACATCCAGTTCGGCGGTTGCCGAGGTGTGGCGCAGCATGTCGGTGCCGTCCGGGGACGCCACCACAACGTTAAGCACCAGGTCGCCTTCAACCACGTGCGCGTACGCGCCGATGGGCGCGGCGCATCCGGCTTCGAGGCGGCGTAGCAGGGCACGTTCGGCGCTGACGGCGAGGCGGGTTTCGTGGTGGTTTGCGGCGAGCAGGGCACGGCCGAGGGCACGCACCGGGCGCGCCACCTCGGGGTCGGCGAGCACAGCGGGGTCCGGGTTCTCGAATTCGCTTTCGCGCACTTCCAGGGCGAGCGCGCCCTGACCGGGGGCGGGCAGCATGCGAGTGGGGTCAAGGTACTCGGTGATGAGTTCTTCCTTGCCCAAGCGCTTGAGGCCGGAGACGGCGAGCACCACGGCGTCGCAGTCGCCGCTGCGTTCGGTGCCTACACCGTGGTCGGCGCGTTCGGAAGTTTCGGTGTTCTGGCGGAGTACGACCTGCTTGCCGGCGTGCTCTTCCAGGCCCTTCACGCGGCCGATGCGGGTGCCCACGTTACCGCGAATGTCCACGATTTCAAGGTCGGGGCGCAGTGCGCGCAGCTGGGCGGCACGGCGGGGTGAGCCGGTGCCCACGCGGGAGCCTTCGGGCAGGGTGTCCACGGTCAAGCCGTCGCGTGCCACAAGGGCGTCGCGGGGGTCTCCACGCTTGAGGGTTGCGGCGACCACCAGGCCGGGGCAGGGCGCGGAGGGCAGGTCCTTGAGGGAGTGTACTGCCATGTCCACGCGGTTTTCTTCGGAGGCATTCTCGCCGTCAAGCAGGCGCTGGCGCAGTGCCGCAGCGAATACGCCGGTGCCGCCGAGGGTTGCCAGGGGCCCGGTGAGCACGTCACCTTCGGTTTTGACGGTGCGCAACTCGAAGCTCACAGCCTCGGGGTTTTCAGCGCCGTGGTGTGCCTGGTGTTCGGTGTAGAGGGAGGTGACGGTTTCAGCGGCAATACGGCTTTGGGTCAGGGCGAGAGCAGACCCGCGGGTGCCCAAGATGTACTCGTGATGGCTCATATCTCTCCTTTTCGGTGATGTGTGTGATAGCCCGTAGGCGTGTGCGTTTCCCCCAAAGGCTGTGTGTTTGCGACGCTGTGTGTTTGTCTAAATTCTGGGGGTAGCCTGTAGGCACGTGCGCTCCGACCCGCCCGCACGCCCCGGTCAGGGGGTGTTGGGGCGAGCCGGAGCTACAGGGGTGGTGTTAGTGGGAGCAGCATCCGCCGGAGCCGCATCCACCGGAGCGGCTGGCGGGTGCGTTCTCAGAAGCGCTGTCCTCAGCGCCGTCAGCACCGGCTGCGTATTCGGCGATGACCGGCTTCGGCGCGCCACGACCGGGCTTGCAGCAGCCGGGTTCGCACTCGTCGAACCAGCCGTACTGACCGCTCGCGCTCGGGGCGAGGACGCTCTCACGTTCGGGGCGCAGGTCGGCTGAAACGCTGTTCTCCACGCGCTCCTCAATGAGGCGGCGCAGCGACTCCACGTACGCCGGATGCGTGCCGGGGGTGGGGGTGCGCACGGCGACCACGCCCAGGCGTTCGCAGGTGTCCAGCGCCTCGGTGTCCAAATCCCACTTGACTTCCATGTGGTCGGAGACGAATCCGAGGGGCACCAGCACGACGCCTTCCACGGGGGCTTCGCCATCCTCCGCCGGGTTGGCGGGGGTGGGTAGCGCCTCCAGGGCGTCGTTGACGTCCGGTTCCAGCCACGGCATGGACGGCGGGCCGGAACGGGACTGATACACCAGCTCCCATTCGACGTTCTGCAGAAGCTGCGGGGCCTCATCGCGAACCAGCGAAAGCACGGCGCGGGCGACCTGCAGGTGCTTCTCCACGTAGGCGGAGCCGCCCTCGTAGTTCACGCCGCGCGGACCTGCCTCATTCGCCGCGGAGGTCGGCACCGAGTGGGTGCAGAACATGATGCGCAGGCGCGGGTTCAGCGAACCGCTATCGCGTGCGGCAAGCTGCTCACGCACCGTTGCCAGACCGTCCTTCAGCCCGTCAGCGAAAGCGCGGGAGAAGCCGGGCACGTCAAAGAACTGACGAATCTTACCCACGTGCACGCGACCTTCCAGGCCGAGCTGCTCAATCGCCATGCCGTAGTCCTCACGGTACTGGCGGCAGCTCGAGTAGCCGGGGTAGGCGCTGGTCGCCAGCACGAGCACATTACGGTGCCCGTTCTCGTAGGCTTCGGCGAGCACGTCCTTCACGTAGGGCTTCCAGTTGCGGTTCGCCCAGGTGATCGGGATGCGCGGGCCGCGCTCAGCGAGCGCCTGTTGCAGTGCGGCGAGCAGGGCACGGTTCTGCTCGTTAATCGGCGAGACGCCACCGTTGGCGCGGTAGTGGGTGGCGACCTCTTCGAGGCGCTCATCCGGAATACCGCGGCCGGCGGTCACGTTGCGCAGGAACGGGATGACGTCCTCCTGCCCCTCGGGGCCACCGAAGGAGGAGAGAATCACCAGGTCGTAGGGGCGTACCTCTTCGGCACGGTCACGGGTGATGCTGCGTTCGCTTCGGTAGTCACCGAGGGTCTGCTCGTTGAGCGCGGCGGGGCCGTTGGAGGCGGTGTTCGCCGGGTCGGTGCGGTTGGGTACCACGTCGTCCGGCAGGAGCGTGCCGTTGAGGGTTACGCCGTCATTCGGCTGATGGCTCACGCCAGAACCTCTGCTACTTCGTCTGCGCCGATGCGGCGGCCGGTGTAGAAGGGGGTTTCCTCGCGCACGTGCAGGCGGGCCTCGGTGTTGCGGAAGTGGCGCATCATGTCGACGAGGTCAACGAGTTCGGGTGCTTCGAGGGCGAGGACCCACTCGTAGTCGTTCATGCCGAATGCTGCGACGGTGTTTGCCAGAATCTGCGGGAAGTCGATTGCCTTCATGCCGTGGTTCTTGAGCATTTCTGCACGTCGTTCGGGGTTCATGTAGTACCAGTCGTAGGAGCGTACGAAGGGGTAGACGCAGACCCAGGTTTCAGGTGCCTTGCCGCGTGCGTAGGCGGGGGCGTGGTTGCGGGTGAACTCTGCTTCGCGGTGTACGCCCATGGTGGACCAGACGATGGTGGTGCCTGCGAACAGTGCGGTGCGGCGAATCTTGCGGACTGCTGCCTGCAGCTTTTCGGGGTTCTGGCCGTGGGTCCAAATCATGACGTCTGCGTTGTCGCGCATTGCGGAGACGTCGTAGATGCCGCGCAGGGTCACGCCGTCGGCGGCCAGCTGCTCAACAACCTTCTCGAACTCGGCGCGTGCCTCGTCGGTGTTGGACTCTGCGGGGCGTGCGCCGGAGCGTGCGAACACGGTGTACAGGGCGTAGTGCAGGGTTTCGCCCTCTTCGCGGCCGCGGCGGTTCTCGTCAGCTGCGGAGTGCTGGACTGCGTAGCCCTTGGGTGCGCCGCCGTAGCCGTGGCCTGCGTGGGTGTAGCCGCCCTGACCTGCGCCGTGTGCGCCGCCGTGGCCGTGTGCTGCGTGATCGTGAGACATTGTGTGTTCCTTTCTTCAGCGAGGGTTCGCTGTGCTGGAGGCGCGGCTTCCGTAGCTGCGCGTTTTCTCAATTTTTTTGGTCTAGTTACTGGCTGAGCTGAGTTATTGACTAAGCTTCTGCCGCCGCTGCGCCGTCTACTTGGCGGTCGCGGCTTTCGGGGAGGCGACGCCTTCCCAGTCCTGTGCCGCGTGGTAGATGAGGCGGTCCATCTGCTCGTAGGTGTCTTTGACGGTTACGACCAGGCCGGAGCCTGCCGCCCAGGAGCCGACGGTGCTGAGGGTTCCGAGTTCGCTGGCGCGTTCGCGGAATTCCTTGACTCGGTCGCGGTGGCCGGGGGTGGAGGCGGGCAGTACACCGCGCCAGCGTACGACGTCCGCGTCCACGAGGTTGCTGTGGGTGAGGGCTACGTCCATCATGCGGCTTGCGTCGCGCAGGGCGAGGGTGATGAGCTGTTCGTCGGCGAGGGCGACCTCGGAGAAGCGGGCGTCTTCGCCGCCGCGGCCGTAGGAGAGGCGCACGACGTGGCGTCCGGGGCCTGCGGCCTCGGCGACCCACTGCCATTTGGCGGTGGCGTGGGTGAGTGCCTTGGCGCGTACGGCGGTGGCTTCTTCGGAGACGAGCAGGCCGGTACCGCGGGGGTGCTTGTCCAGGGCGGGGGCGTCGACGACGAGGGTGACGAGGGCGACTTCGGGGCCGGGTTCCATGGCGGGTAGGGCGGTGGAGACGTGCGGGCCGATGAGTCGTGCCACGGTCGGGCCGTCGGTGGCGAGCACCAGGTAGTCGGCGTAGAGGGGGGTGTTTTCGCCGTCGGTGGTGTGGCGCTGGATGATGAACCACTGGCCGGTGGATTCGTCGCGGTCAACGGCGATGACGTCGAATCCGGTGACGATGCGAACACCGGAGGCGTACAGGTCTTCGACGAGACGTTCGGACAGCTGGTTCATGCCGCCCACAATACCGGCGACCTGTGAGCCTGCGGGGGCTGCCGAGCGGAAAGCGTGTGCTGCGGCGGAGAGGGAGCGGTGCTTGCGGAAGGCTTCGCGCAGACCGGGGATAGTCGCATCGACGTCGAGCTTGTCGGGGTGGGTGGAATACACGCCGGAGACTACGGGTGCGACGAGATTGTCGAGCACTTTCTGGCCCATGCGGATGCGCACGAGCTCACCGAGGGTCTTCGCGTTCTCACCTGCGGAGACGGGCAGGAACTTGTCCACCTGGGCGCGGCGCAGACCGTTCTTACCGATGACGGGGATCAGCGACTTATCGTTCACATTGCCGGGGATGCCCATGATGCCGGTGCTGGGGGTGCGGCGGGCGCCCTGCGGCAGGTACAGCCAGGAGCCGTAGGAGTTGGGGGTGACGATCTGGTCGCCCAGGCCGAGTTCCTTGACGAGGTCGCTCACGATGGGGCTGCGGGTTGCGAAGGATTCCGCGCCGGAGTCCAGGAGCAGTCCGCCGACTTCGTGGGCGCCGACGGCACCACCGAGGTGGTGGCGCTGTTCGAGCAGGGTCACGCGCATACCGGCTGCGGCGAGGCGGCGCGCGGAGATCAGGCCGGAGGGGCCGCCGCCGATGACGATGGCGGTGGGTGCCTTCTCGTTGCGGGTGAAAGCTCGTGCGTTCTGGGGCGCGGCGGAGGAACTGACCTGTGCGGTGCGGTGCGGTGCCTGGTTGGTGTGGCCCATGGTGGTTCTCCTTTGGTCTGCGTGCAGTGGAGTTGCCCATTGCGGTAACGGGTGTGGTGGTTGGTTCGGGGTGCAGATGTTCGGTGCAGATGCCGGAGGGTGTCCAGCATCTGCGCTGTCTATTTATCGTTATTTATCCTATGCCTGCGCGGTGCGTTCGTGGATATATGCCACGAGGTCGGTGAGCACCTGCGGGTCGGTGGTCGGGGGTACGCCGTGGCCGAGGTTGACCACGTGCGAGGGGGCGGCGTTGCCTTCTGCGAGCACGTCGTCTACGTGTGCGTAGAGGTTTTCGCTGCCTGCGGCGAGCAGTGCCGGGTCGATATTGCCCTGCAGGGGTACGGCGCCGTTGAGCAGGGTGTTCGCTGCGGACAGCGGCAGGCGGTAGTCCACGCCGATGACGTCTGCGCCGGCTTCGTGCATGGCGGGTAGCAGGGCGGTGGTGCCGGTGCCGAAGTGGATGCGCGGCACACCGTATTCGCGCACCATATCGAGAGCGGTTGCGGAGTGTGCCTGCACGTAGCGGCGGTAGTCGCTTTCGCCGAGGGATCCTGCCCAGGAGTCAAAGAGCTGCACGGCGGATGCGCCAGCCTCGATCTGCGCGCGGAGGAACTGGCCTGCGGTGCGGGCTGCCCATTCGGCAAGTTCGTGCCAGGCGGCGGGGTCGGCGTGCATCATGGTGCGCGGGCGCAGGTGGTCGCGGGAGGGGCCGCCTTCAACCATGTAGGCGGCGACGGTGAAGGGGGCTCCGGCGAAGCCGATGAGCGGGGTGTCGCCGAGCATTTCTACGGTGGCGGCGACGGCTTCGCGGATGGGGTCGAGGTCGCTGTCTTTGAGTTCGGGCAAGGCGCGCACCTCGTCGAGGGTGCGTACGGGCTGGTCGAGTACGGGGCCCTTACCGGGCACGATGTCGACGTTGACGCCCGCGAGCTTCATGGGGATGACGATGTCGGAGAAGAAGATGCCGGCGTCGACCTTGTGGCGGCGGACGGGCTGCACAGTGATTTCTGCGGCGAGGTCGGGGGTGAGGCATGCGTCCAGCATGGGGATGCCTTCGCGTACCTGGCGGTATTCGGGCAGGGAACGGCCTGCCTGGCGCATGAACCAGACGGGTCGGTGGCTGGAGGGGCGGCCGGTGAGGGCGCGGAGCATGGGCGAGTCGGCGGTGGTGCCTGCGCGCAGGGGGTGGTTGGCGGGTAGGTGTGCGAGCTGCTCGTCGGTGAGCAGGGGTCGCTGGGCGTCGGTGGGGTGTGCGGGCAGGGCGGGTGCCTGTGCGGTGCCCTGTGCCGACGCGGGGCCCTTTTCCGATGCGGGGGTGGTGTGCTGGTTTTCGCTCATAGTCTCTAGTGTGACAGGTTTATGTGGGCGTTTTTGCGACACTATGTCATGGTGACTCTTACCTAATGATGGCTTTCTTAGCAGTGAGGGACACCTTAGTTCGTGCCTACTCTTCGTGCCCGCATCCCCCACCGCGCAGATTTTCTTGCCCCCTACGATGATGGAACTTAGGTTCTATGAGCTTTACAGGGGCTTAGTCGGCGTGGTTATGATTAGTCTCTAGTGAGTACTTATGCATTTGTGGCATCGCACCACACCGTTGATTTGACCACCGTCGCTGCGTTGAGCGCCGGTGCCTCTGGCGTACCCGATGTTCTGGCGGCGGATATCGCACGTCAACTCGGTGTTAAGGGTGCAGTAGTTCTTGCCACCTGTAACCGTCTTGAAATGTATGTTCAGCTGCACGTCTCTGCGCATGTGCACATGGTTCGTGAGCTGATTGTTGATTCGATTGCGCAAACCTCCGGCCTGGACAAGGAACTGGTCAATACCAGTTTCGACGTGTACGCAGACGAGGAAGCGGCACGCCACCTGCTGACGGTCGCCTCCGGCCTGGAATCTGCCGTGGTCGGCGAGCGCGAAATCACCGGTCAGGTACGCCGCGCGCTGGCCGCCGCGCAGGCGAAGGCACAAGAGGACGGCGTACCCCTTCCCGGCGAGCTGGTGCAGCTCTTTGAGCATGCGGCGCATACGGCTCGTCAGGTAGGTCAGCACACGGCGCTTGGCGCCCAGGGCCGCTCCATTGTGTCTGTTGCCCTGGATCTTGCGGATGAGGTTGCCGAGAAGGACTGGTCGACCCGACGCGCCCTAATTTTTGGTACGGGTGCTTATGCGGGTGCAACCATTGCGGCGCTGCGCGAGCGCGGTTGCACCGATATTTGGGTCAATTCCCGTTCTGGTCGCGCCCCGGAGTTCGCGGCGAAGCGCGACGTCTTCGCAGTGCCCGAGGACGGCATGGAACAGGCCATGGCTTCTGCCGACGTCATTATTGGTTGCTCCGGCGGCTCAGATCCGCTGCTTCCCGAGCAGATTCCGGCTGGTCACCACACGATTCTTGACCTTGCTCTTTCACGTGACTTTGACCCCTCGGTCGCTGACCTGCCGAATGTTGAGCTGATTACGCTCGAGTCGGTGCGCCTTGCCGCCCCCGAGGAGACCGAGGAATCCGTGGCGACGGCTACGCGCATTGTGGAGTCTGAGCTGGCGGCGTTTGTGTCTCGTCAGCGTTCCCGCACGATTGACTCCGCGATTGTTGCGCTGCGCTCGCACACTATGGATGTGCTGGATTCTGAGCTGGAGAAGGTACGTAACCAGTTTGGTTGCGGTGCGGCGACGGAGCAGTTCGAGCTGGCGATGCGCCGCATAGTGAAGTCCCTGCTGCACACCCCGACAGTGCGCGCCAAGAAGCTGGCGTCGGAGGGCCGCGCAGAGGATTACGTGCAGGCGCTGGAGACCCTCTACGGCATTCAGGTGGAGGAGTCTTAGGAGTCTCCCCCTCCCCTCTTCCCGGCGTTTTTCACGCGCATTTTCACGCATCCGGCGGCGAGTATTTTATTAGCCCCCGGCGAAGTACCGCCCGTTCACGGTGCCGATGGGCGCATTCGCGCTAGAGTAGATGCTAGATAAGATAGTTCCCATACCCGGCGCACGTTTGGTTGCACCGGACTATTCTGCGAGGAGACTCATGGAAATCAAGATTGGCATTCGCCACATTGCTCGTGAAATCGTTGTTGAGACCAGTGAGGCTAAGGAAATCCTCATGGAGAAGGTCTCGAAGGCTATTGAGGATGGCTCGCTGCTGCAGATTATGGATGATAAGGGCAACACCACCCTGATTTCTGGCGCTCAGGTTGGCTACGTCGAGCTGGGTTCCGACGCTAAGCGTCACGTTGGTTTCGGTATCGGCGCCTAATTAGTTCGGTAGCTGTTTACCCTTTAGCTTGAGCTTTCCCCGCATCCGTCACGATGCGTAACCGCGCTTTATGCGCCGTGTGCGTGCGCTGTATGCGCCACGTGGTTACGCCGTGCCGAATGCGGGGGTTTGCGTTTTAAACCGCCCGCACAAAAACCTCGCGGTACCCGGTTTTGAGGCGGTATATCGCCCATCACGGGCGCACACCACAACCGGTCGAGGGTGCGCCGAAAGCAAATCCAGGTTAATATTGAGGGGTTAAGTGAATGACCGGTCGTACCCCTTTCAAGACCCCGAGGCTGCACCGCCTTCTCATCATGAATGAACCATGAGTATTAATCATGCGTGCAGGCGGCGTCTCGGTAAGAATTTCCCGTGTAAGAATTTCCCGCGGCCGGCTTTCGACGCCCGCCCGTCACCGTCTCCACCGTTGAGGCGCTGGCTGGTACACCCCCAATTTTGGGGAGAAACACACCCCGAGCAGGGGTAGAAAGATACGGTCCAGTGACTGAAACGAACACGCAGGAAACCACTCAGACTGCAAAGTCCTTCGCCGACTTCGGCGTTCGCCAGGATATTAGCGACGCCCTCGCGGCGGTTGGCATTACCTCCCCCTTCCCCATCCAGGAGCTGACTCTTCCCGTGGCTCTGTCTGGCCAGGACATCATTGGTCAGGCGAAGACCGGTACCGGTAAGACCCTCGGCTTCGGTCTGCCCACCATTCAGCGTGTGGTCGGCCGCGACGATGAGGGTTGGGCTGATTTGGAGCACCCCGGCGCACCTCAGGCGCTGATTCTGGTTCCGACCCGTGAGCTTGCTATTCAGGTGGGCGAGGACCTGGCGATTGCTGCGAAGCTGCGCAACGCCCGCATCGCCACCCTGTACGGTGGTGTGCCGATTGAGCCTCAGGCTGAGCTGCTGCGCCGCGGCCTGGAGGTTGCGGTGGGCACCCCCGGCCGCATTATCGACCTGTACCAGCAGGGCTTCCTGAACCTGAAGCAGGTTAAGATTGTGGTCCTCGATGAGGCTGACGAGATGCTGGATTTGGGTTTCCAGCCGTCGGTTGAGAAGATCCTCAGCTACCTGCCGGAGGACCGCCAGAGCATGCTGTTCTCCGCAACCATGCCCGGCCCGGTCATTGCGATGGCACGCCAGTACATGACCAAGCCCATGCGCATTAGCGCCGCTGACCCCGAGGACGCCTCGAAGACTAAGGCGTCGATCCGCCAGGTTGTCTACCGTGCGCACCACCTGGACAAGGACGAGATGATTGGCCGCATTCTGCGCGCTACCGGCCGCGGCCGCACCGTCATCTTCACCAAGACCAAGCGTGACGCTGCCCGCGTGGCGGAGGAGCTGGTGAACCGTGGCTTCGCTGCCGCTCCCCTGCACGGTGACCTGAACCAGGTTGCGCGTGAGCAGGCGCTGAAGGCGTTCCGCACCGGCAAGGTCGACATTCTGGTCGCGACCGACGTGGCGGCTCGCGGTATTGACGTTGAAGACGTGACCCACGTGATTAACCACCGCGTGCCCGAGGATGAGAAGACTTACCTGCACCGTACCGGCCGTACCGGTCGTGCCGGCAATGAGGGTACCGCCGTGACCCTGGTTGACTGGGATGACCTGCCGCGTTGGAAGGTCATTAACGACGCCCTGGAATTGGGTGTTCCTGAGCCGGTTGAGACCTACTCTTCCTCTGAGCATCTGTTCCATGACCTGAACATTCCGGCTGGCACTAAGGGCCGCCTGCCGCGCGAGGAGCGTGTGGCTGAGGGCATGGGCGATGAGTTCTTTGAGAGCGCCCGTGACTCGCGTGATGGCCGTCCGGCTCGTTCTCGCGGTGGCCGCGACGGTTCCCGTTCTGGCGGTCGTGACGGTGAGAAGGGTTCGCGCCGTTCTCGCGGTGGCCGTGAGGGTCGTTCCGGTGAGGGCCGCGGCGAGCGCCGTAGCCGCTCCGAGGGCCGCAAGCGTTCTGAGCGTTCCGAGCGTGCGGAGCGTACCGAGCAGGGCGCATCCGAACGTTCTTCTGAGCGTTCTTCCGAACGTTCTTCTGAGCGTTCTGAGCGTGCGCCTCGTCAGCGTCGCCGTACCCGCCGTGTTGAGGGCCAGCCCGTGGAGGGTGAGGGCCGCCGTACCCGCCGCCGCTCTGAAGGCTCGCGTGCTGAAGGTTCTCGTTCTGAGGGTTCTCGCGGTAAGGGCCGTGGCGCTGACCGTGCTGGTTCTGAAGGCTAGGGCCGGGGTTGGGTATTTCAGCATCCCCGGCGCCCGCCGCGCCCTCCCCTGCCGCTGAGGCGCACCCCGCAGATTCGACGGTTTTCGATCCGCAGGGCCCGTCGCTGCTGGTGCAGGCAGATAACCTGGAGTATCTGCGTGAGCTGCCCGATGGTGCGTTCACCGTAATCTACATTGACCCGCCGTTCAATACGGGTAAGAAGCAGACGCGCCGCACGTTGAGCGCGGAGGCTTCTGAGAAGGGTGACCGCACCGGTTTTAAGGGCAAGAGCTATTCGAGCACCCTGCAGACTCTGGCGAGCTATAACGACTCGTTCGAGGATTATTGGGCGTTCCTAGCGCCGCGTATTGAGCAGGCGCATCGTCTGCTGGCGCAGGACGGCACCCTGTACCTGCACCTGGATTGGCGTGAGGTTCATTATGTGAAGATTATGTGCGACATGATTTTTGGTCGTGAGAACTTCATTAATGAGCTGATTTGGGCTTATGACTACGGCGCGAAGTCTACGCGCCGCTGGCCGACGAAGCACGACAATATTTTGGTGTACGCGAAGGATCACCGCAGCTATTACTTCAATACTGCGGAGGTTGATCGTGAACCGTATATGGCTCCCGGTTTGGTGACTGAGGAGAAGGCTTCTCGCGGTAAGCTCCCTACGGATGTGTGGTGGCATACTATTGTGTCGCCTACGGGTAAGGAGAAGACGGGTTATCCCACGCAGAAGCCTACGGGTTTGTTGCGCCGTATGATTGCGGCGAGTTCCCGCCCGGGTGATTGGGTGTTGGATTTCTTCGCTGGTTCTGGGTCTACGGGTGCAGCGGCGGCTCAGCTGGGCCGTAAGTTCGTGTGCGTGGATCAGAATCCGCCGGCTATTGAGGTCATGGCTAAGCGTCTGGGTGTGGATCCGGTGTCATTCGCTGAGTATCGTGGTGTTCCGCGTGGGGCGAGTGTGTTGTTCACGCCGAAGCGTACGGTGGGTGTTCGTGGCGGTACGAGTCGTGATGCGTTGACGGCGGCGAGCCGTCATGCGTTGAAGGCTGTGTTGGATACGCTCACGGAGACTACGCAGCCGGTTGAGGGTGCGTCGTGCCGGTTTGTGCGTCACCGGTCAATGGATGCGGTGGATAAGAAGATGCGTATTGATGGTCGTGATGAGTTGCGTCGTCAGCGTCAGCATCAGGCGCGGGCTAAGGCTCGTGCGGCTCGTGCGGCTGCTCAGATGGATGCGGCGGCTGCGGGTGCGGTGTTGCAGCATCATGCCTCGCGTGAGAGCGTCTAGGCTGTCTTGTCTGCGCGTTCGTGAGAGCACGTGTTAAGAGTGTGGGGCGGGTTCCTTGAATAGGAACCCGCCCCATTCTTTTGTTTTCATCCCATTGCATATTCCCTAAATCTCTACCTGAAGGTTAGGATTTTTGATACGCTGAGAACGTTCTACTCATTGGGGTGCACAAAGATTGTGCCTCCCCTCTTATTTTGAAGGAGCTATGATGCTTCGACAATTATTCGCCCACCCCACGAAGCGGGCTATCCAGGCCGGTGGCACTGTGCTCTTGGCAGGCGCCATGGTGTGCGGCAGCGTGCCAGCATATTCTCTTGGTGTTCTGAAACCTCGCCAGGTGACCCCCATTGTGCACCCGAATGAACCGGCAGTGACCTGTAACGACCGTGCAGAATATGAGTACTATCGGAACGATGGTGAATTGGGGCGTCGCGTTATCTTTAATTGGGCGCAGTGCGTTGGTCTGATTTCTGAGTATCAGAAGCACCAAATGGTCAAGAAAGATAGTGTTATCTCTCGCGGCCACTTTGTGGAGTATTTGTATCGCCTGTCGGGTTCTCCTGAGGTGAAGAATCTTCCGGCTCAGTCTCCTTATGGTGATATTAAGACTGATGATCCGCGTTTTCCTGTGGTGATGTGGGCTCGTGAGCGGGGCATTACTTGGGGTTGGAATGATGGGAATTTCCATTACGATGCCCCCGCACATGAAACGACGACAGTAATCATGGCATACCGCCTAGCTGGTAGTCCGGCGGTCAAGCTACCCGATATGAATCCTCCGAATGAGGAAGAGCCCTGGACCAAGCGGAACCCCAATCTTCCTTACGGCTCAGAGTTGCATCGGGCCTATGTTTGGTTGAAATACACTGGAGCCGGCTCTGATAAGAAGTACACTGGCTTCCACGAATCAGTTAGGTACCATGACGTAGCGAGCATGGACTCTGAAGGTCGACGAGTGAGTCAATGGACTTTCCAAGCAACATATGAACAGGCTTTTGAAGTATTGCGCATGGCGGATACTCGAGGCGTATTTTAAAAGATTATAAAAATAGTTTGGTCCCCTGCTCTTCTATGCAGGGGACCAAACTATTTTCTAGTTTTCTGTGGACTCATTCTCGGCTTTAGGGATTCTCGGCGCTACAAGCTTTCCCTCAAATTTAAAATTATTAATTTCGATCCTTAATAGCTCATAAAGCTCAGAGTTGATTTTAAGAACCCATTTATCCCCCATAATTTTCTTTTGGGCCCCAGTTCTGGTCTTATCACTCATCTGACAAGCATCGAAAGCATTTGCGCCAATAATACTAAGACGCTTTGCACCACCTTCAAGATAGAACCCCCATTGTGCTGCGAGAGCCGTATCAAGTGAAAATTTATCCTCTGGATTGTCACTATCTTCGTAGGGATTATCAGAACGTACTCCCGTGAAAGAATCCTCGCTTCACTGTGGGGCTTCTATCTTGAAGGTAGTGTTAGGCGTTTGAATATTATTGGAGCAAACGCATACGACGAATGCCACATGGACTACGAAGACAATAACAAACCTAAACCCAAGGTTCTGAACGATAAATGGAAGTTTTCTATTAAAAATTCCCTGAACCCACCCTACAAGATTGAAATTAATCAGTATGTCTATAAATCTACTGAGACTCCAGTGGGAACTTCCAATAAAAAAGAATATATAGTTGTGGAATAAATTCATAAACATATCCCCGCTTATGTATTGATACATAAGCGGGGATACGTTTCTTATTTAAATTTGAAAGATTTATCTGCCAGACGAATCACTTCAAAGGCCTGCTCATACGTAGCGTAAGTCAACCACTCAAATTCATCATTAGGTGATACGATACCATGCTGTCGATACGATACGTTCTCGACAGAATCTTTATTATTTGGATTCTGAAGACCATAGTATAACCAGGTGTATGCCTTATGAAGCTCCGAATTATAGGGCATATTCGGCCATTTTTCCTTCCAAGGAGTATATAGGAAATAGGCATTAGGATCGTCTACTTCTACCGTTACGTTTGGACTACCCGCCAATCGATACACCATCAAGGCAGTAGCAGCCTCACTAGCAGGGGTATCGTAATGGAAATTCCCATCACTCCAACCCCAGGTAATGCCCCGCTGACGAGCCCACATCACCACGGGAAAACGCGGATCATCAGTCTTAATATCACCATACGGAGACTGAGCCGGAAGATTCTTCACTTCGGGAGAACCTGACAGACGGTATAGATACTCCACAAACTGGCCGCGAGAAATAACACTATCTTTCTTGACCATTTTGTACTTCTGACGCTCAGAAATCAGACCAACACACTGTGCCCAACTAAAGATAACGCGACGCCCCAACTCGCCATCTTGCCGATAATACTCATATTCTGCGCGGTCGTTACAGGTCACTGCCGGTTCGTCCGGTTGCACAATAGGGGTCACCTCGTGAGGCTTCAAATGCCCGGTGGCATACGCCGGAACACTGCCGCACACCATGGCGCCAGCCAGCAGTACCGTGCCGCCAGCCTGGATAGCCCGCTTCGTAGGACGGGCGAATAATTGTCGAAGCATCATAGCTCCTTCAAAATAAGAGGGGAGGCACAATCTTTGTGCACCCCAATGAGTAGAACGTTCTCAGCGTATCAAAAATCCTAACCTTCAGGTAGAGATTTAGAGAATATGCAATGAGGTGAAAACAAAAGAGTGTGGGGCGGGTTCCTAATCGGGAACCCGCCCCGCACTCTTTCGTCTTACTACTGGTCTTACTACTGGGCTGCCAGCTGCTCGCGGATGCGAGCCACCGTCACCGCATCCGTCGTGTTCTCACCCAGCAGGTTCGGCTTGCCCGCACCGTGATAATCGCTCGACCCCGTCACCAGCACCTCACGGCCCGCCGCACGCTGACGCTCAATGAACTCCAGCAGACGCGCGCGGTCCTCCGGAGAGTTCTCGCGGTGATACACCTCCACACCCGCCAGGCCAGCATCCACCATCAAACCCAGGTACTCCAGGCTCAATGCGGGCCCACGCATCGTACTCATCGGGTGCGCAATCACCGGCACGCCCCCAGCCTCACGCACCAGACGCACCGCCTCCAGCGGGTCCAGCGCATCCTGCGGCACATAGTAGGGGCTGCCCGTGTACAGCAGCTTCGCAAAAGCCTCAGAACGGTCAGCAACCACCCCGGCAGCAACCAGCGCATCAGCAATATGGGGGCGGCCCACCGCCGTGTTCCCCTCCCCCACCTGCGCCAACACGTCATCCCAGGTCAGCGGGTAGTCGGCGGCAAGATGGCCCACAATAGCCTGCGCACGGCCCGCACGGCTGGCGCGAATCGCCTCCACACGGCGCGCCAACTCCGAATCCACCGGGTCAAAACCATAAGCGAGCAGATGAATAGTCTTCGTGCGTGCACGGCCCTCACCATCGGTGTACCGGTAACGGCAGGAGAACTCTGCACCCGGCAGAAAATCTAGACCGTACTCACCCGCCAGCTGAGCCGCCTGCGCCCAACCAGCCGTCGTATCGTGATCAGTCAGCGCAAACCCAACCAACCCGGCGTGAGCAATCAGCGGCACCAGCTCGGTCAGGCTCTGCGTGCCGTCAGAAATAGCGGAGTGAATGTGCAAATCGTAACGCCCGGTACGGTTCAGGTTTTCAGGCGCGCCCGATTCAGCGGGCTGCAGTGTCTGCTGCGCATTAGGTGCACTACTTCGGTGTTCTGTCTGCGTCATCTTCTCTCCTTCCCCACCCCTGCTAGTTCGTCGCCACCTCAGCGGGGTTTTAAGGCATGTCATCTACTCTTCTGATTCAACCCTACCAATATCGGCGGCGCAATATCGGGTACCCGGTCGCAGGTCAAAGATATATTCTGACCCACCGCACCCTCTCTTATGGTCAAAAGCGCTAAAACACCTGCCCACCTGTGGTGAAGGAGATATGATTAACCCATGACTGAGAACAACGAGAAGAGCACCGAAGCTCAGAAGACTGACCACCGCAGCACCCCCAAGGCGTCTGCGTTCACCGAATTCATTGCCGCAAACTGGGCACCTGCCGAAGATGACGGCTACACCCGCGAGCCCGTAGCAGACTACGCCGCTGAGCGCCGCGCCAAGATCTCCAAGGCATTCCCCGGCGAGCGCCTCGTCCTGCCCGCAGGCCCGCTGAAGGTCCGCTCCAACGACTGCGACTACCGCTTCCGCCCGCACTCGGCGTTTGCGCACCAGACCGGTCTGGGCATCGACCACGAGCCCGACGCCGTGCTGATCTTCGAGCCCGTCGAAGAGGGTACCGGCGACAACGGCTCCAACCACGAAGTCACCCTGTACTTCCGCCCGCTGGCTGGCCGCGACACCGCAGAGTTCTACGCGGATGCACGCTACGGCGAGTTCTGGGTTGGCCCCCGCCCCACCCTGAAGGAGTTCTCCGAGCGTTACGGTCTGCGTACCCGCGACCTGTCCGAGCTTGAGGTTGCTATCACCAAGAACGCTGGCAACCAGGGCCTGGGCGGCGTGAACATCCGCCTGGTCCGCAACGTTGACCCGGCTGTTGACGCGCTGGTTGACACCTCCCGCTACAACACCGGCGTGGAGCTGGAGCAGGCTGACAAGCTGGACTCCGAGCTTGCCGTGGCTCTCTCCGAGGCTCGCCTGATTAAGGACGCTATCGAGGTTGAGAACCTGCAGCGTTCCGTTGACATGACCGTCAAGGGCTTCGAAGAGGTCATTCGTGCACTGCCGAAGGCTAAGGAGCACCACCGCGGTGAGCGCGTCGTTGAGACTGCGTTCTTCTCCGTGGCACGTACCGACGGTAACGACCTGGGCTACGACACCATCGCAGCGTGCGGTAACAACGCAACCATCCTGCACTGGATCCGTAACAACGGCACCGTCGATGACGGCAAGCTGCTGCTGCTGGACGCAGGCGTTGAGGACGACACCCTGTACACCGCAGACGTGACCCGCACCTTCCCCGTGAACGGTAAGTTCACCGAGGTTCAGGCGAAGGTCTACAACGCTGTGCTGGATGCCGCTGACGCCGCATTCGCTGTGGCTAAGCCGGGTACCAAGTTCTACGAGATTCACGAAGCTGCCATGAACGTTCTGGCGCACCGTCTGGAAGAGTGGGGCCTGCTGCCGGTTTCCGCTGATGTTTCGCTCACCGTTGAGGGCGGTCAGCACCGCCGCTGGATGCCGCACGGCACCAGCCACCACCTGGGTCTGGACGTGCACGACTGCGCGCAGGCAAAGGCTGAGCTGTACATGTGGGCTGAGCTGGAGCCGGGCATGGTCTTCACCATTGAGCCGGCCCTGTACTTCAAGGACGAGGACCTGTCGGTTCCCGAGGAGTACCGCGGTATCGGTATCCGCCTGGAGGACGACGTGCTCTGCACCGAGGACGGCAACGTGAACCTCTCCGCTGCACTGCCCCGCACCGTTGAGGGCATTGAGGAGTGGATGGCGAAGCTGGCGAAGTAACGTCTAGCTCCCAGTTACGTTAGTAACGTTTTATAGGGAAAGCCCCTCACCGATTCGTTCGGTGAGGGGCTTTCGCGTGTCTTCTAAGTGCTGTCTTCTATGCCGGTTTCCCGCCGTTGTGGGTGGCTACCGCCATTGCAGGTTCGGTTATTCGGAGTCCTGCGAGGAGTTATCGTGCGAGGACTTATCGTGCAGGCCCTGCGGGCGCGGGGTCGGACGCTGCGGCTTGGGCTGAATCAGCTTCGCGTATTCTTCCGGGTCGTCCACGCGCAGACCGTACCGCTGTGCCGGGCGCTTCTGCGGCTCCGACTTCTGTGCATCCGACTTCAGGGCGGTCGCCGGTTCAGTGGTTGCCGGCTCCTGGATAGCAGGCTGAGAAGGCTGAGCGGGCTGAACGGTCTGCGTAGGCTGGGTGGGCGCGGGCATGTTCTGCGCCGCGCTCTGAGCCACCGCGTTCTGCGCGGTCGCATCACGCTCGGGCAGGTTCTGGTTCGGCGCCGGCTGGCTACCCGCCTGCGCACGGTACGAAGGAGCCTTCGGCGCACCGGTCGGAACCGGTGCACCATTCATCGAGACGGTGCTCTGAGCCGCACGAGCCTGCGAAGCCTCCGGGGCAGCCGCCGCACGAGCAGCCGCAACCGCCGCCGAAAAGCGAGGATGCGCACCCAGCACGCGGCGCGCATCCTGAGCGTACTCCGGCAGAGCGTACATCACGGTACGCGAGGGAATTGATTCGGCACGCATCGGATGGCGGCTCCCATGAGAGCGACGCAAAACGAACATCTGCCAGAGCACAAACATAGCCATCGACAGCAGCACATACTTTATTACCTCAAACGCAGAGGAGTCATTAGTCGAGGCTATAACCAGCAGTGCAAAAAACGCACCGAATCCTGCCCCTCGAAGCGCTGCAAAAGTCAAGATACGGCCATACGGCAACGGTACCGGGTACTCCACCTGGCGGATACCGTCATTGACCAGGTACAGCGCCGTGACCGGGTAATCCTGTTCGCTGAGCACATCAAAAGCGGCGAGCGCATCATCGTGACGAACGAAGGAGGCGATCGCTTCACCGGCGGGCAGGGGCTTGCCCTGAGCCTGCGCCAGGCGCGACGCCAAGTACGAAGAAGGCGGGGTCGAGGGAATATTCGGCAGGTTAGAAGTCATGGCTTCTATTCTACCGCCCGCCCCAACCCTGGACCCGGTGGGCAGTTAGCTCCTCTATAGGCGTAGCGAACACCCGTTCAATTTCGGCTTCTCAAAGTGCGAATCCCCGCGGCGGAGCGTACCCTAGAGAGGTGAGCAATTCGAAGTTCAGCACCCCCAGCAAGATTTACATTGCCCGCCTTTTGGGCCTCGACGTTTTTGACCCCTTCGGTGACCGCCTCGGCCGTCTCCGAGACGTCGTCGTGCTCAAACGCGGCCTGGGCGCATCCATTGCGGGCGCCCGCCCCGCCAAGGGCAGCGAACCCATTGTTGTCGGCATCATCGTTGAGGTGCTCGGCAAGAAACGCGTGTTCATGCCCATGACCCGAGTGCGTAGCATCGACGCCTCCCAGATTATTTCAACCGGCCTGGTGAACCTGCGCCGCTTCGAACAGCGCAACTCTGAGACTCTCATCGTCGGTGAGCTCTTCGACCGCCGCGTGCGTCTGCTCGACGGCAGCGGCGACGCCGTCATTGAGGACGTCGCCATTGAGCAGCGCCGCAACGGCGACTGGGGCGTGACCGAACTGTTCGTTTCCCGCGTCAGCTCCTCCTCCAGCACGTGGCGCCGCCGCTCCAAGGAGACCCTCATCGTCGACTGGGACGAGGCTCTGCTCTCCACCGACGTGGAGCCGCAGGCGGCAACCGCGTTCGTGGCGAACCATGAGAACTCCAAGCCCGCCGACCTTGCGGACGCTATCCACGAGATGAGCGATAAGCGCATGGTCGAAATCGCCGCCGAGCTGCAGGATGAACGCCTCGCGGACGTTCTGCAGGAGCTGCCCGCCGAGGACCAGGTGCAGATTCTCTCGCACCTGGACGACGAGCGTGCCGCGCAGGTCCTCGAAGAGATGGAACCGGACGACGCCGCCGACCTGCTCATCGAGCTGGACGACGCCCAGCGTGAAAAGCTGCTCGAACTCATGGAACCCGACGAAGCAGACGACGTGCGTCGACTGCTCGAATACGACGAGGGTACCGCCGGTTCGCTCATGAACCCGGTGCCGATCATCCTCTCCCCCGAGGCGACCGTCGCGGAGGCGCTCGCGCACATCCGCGCCGAGGAGATCCCTCCGGCGATGGCGGCTGCCGTCATGGTGACCCGCCCGCCCCTGGAAACCCCGACCGGCAAGTACCTGGGTCTGGTGCACATGCAGAAACTGCTGCGTGTGCCGCCGAGCGAGCCGATTGGCCACATCCTCGATACCGACACTGAGCCTGTCTCTGACCAGGCCAGTTTGGAAGAGCTGGCACGCGTGCTGGCAACCTACGACCTGACCATCGTTCCCATTGTGAACGAATCGCACCGCCTGGTAGGCGCAGTGACCATCGACGACGTGCTCGATGCGCTCCTGCCCGAAGACTGGCGCACTTACGATGATGGAACTCCCGTACGAAAGGTAGGACGACGCTTTGCCTGAATCGAACCGCCGCGACGCAAACCGTACCGAAGAGAACCCCCGCATCGATAAGGCGCGCATTCTCAAAGACCGCCTGGAGAAGAAGTACGCTGAACGCAACCGCGAGCGCGGCGACTCCCGCACGCAGCGTAGCGACTCGCAGCTGAGCACCCCCGGCACCCGCAAGCCGAAGCTGTTCGCTAGCCCCAACCCGGACGCTTTCGGCCGCATGACTGAGGCGTTCGCACGCTACATGGGTACCCCGCAGTTCCTGATGTGGATGACCATTTTCTGTGGCGTGTGGCTGGCGTGGAACTCCCTGGCGCCGGAGGAGATGCAGTTCGACCCGCGTAGCCTGAACTTCACCCTGCTGACCCTGATGCTGTCCCTGCAGGCTTCTTACGCTGCTCCCCTGCTGCTGTTGGCGCAGAACCGTCAGGATGACCGCGACCGCGTGGTGGCCTCTGAGGACCGTAAGCGTGACCAGCAGAACCTGGAGGAGACCCAGTACCTGACCCGCGAGATTGCTTCGCTGCGTATTGCTCTGCGTGAGGTTGCGACCCGTGACTTCGTTCGTAGCGAGCTGCGTGACATTCTTGAGGAACTGCAGAACATTGCGCAGGAGCAGGAGCGTCACGCCGAGCAGCTGCAGGACATCAGTGAGGACATTGAGGACCTGGAGGAGGCTATCGACGATATTGATACCTCCGAGGGCGAGGAAAAGGACGCTGAGGAGCAGGGCTCCGAGAAGAACTCCGAGAAGAACCCTGAGCAGAAGGAATCTGCGGGTGCCGAGACCGGTACCGAGAAGTCTTCTGACAAGGCTGAACGCTCTGCGAAGGATTCTGTGAAGGACTCCACGCAGGATTCCCGTCACGGCGATTTGAGCCAGCCTCAGAGCCGCGAATCTCAGCAGGCGCAGCAGCAAGCAGAGCGTACCCGTGAGGGAGGCGCCCGTGACCGCTGATAACCCGCTGCAGGATGCCCTATACGCGGCGCTCGCCCGCGTTGAAGACCCCGAATTGCGCCGCCCCATTACGGAGCTGGGCATGGTTGAGACGGCGCTCGTGCATCCTGAACTGGATGAGCACGGTGAGCCGATTCCCGGCCGCCACTGGGCTGAGGTCACGGTGCTGCTCACCATTGAGGGCTGCCCGCTGAAGAACACCATCGAGCAGCAGGTTCGTGACGCCGCCGCTACCGTTGAGGGTATTGAGCGCGTGCAGCTGCAGGTGGGTGCGATGAACCCGCAGCAGCGTTCCGCCCTGCGTTCCATGCTCAAGCCGGAGCGTTCTAACCCGTTTACCGCGCCCGGTTCGCTGACCCGCGTGTTCGGCGTGGTCTCCGGTAAGGGTGGCGTGGGTAAGTCCTCCATGACCGCGAACCTTGCCGCCGCGTTCGCCTCGCGCGGGCTTGCGGTGGGCATTATTGACGCGGATGTGCACGGCTTCTCCATCCCGGGTCTGCTGGGTATTACCGACGCCCCGACCCGCCTGGATGACCTGATTCTTCCGCCGACCGTGGATGTGCCCGCCCCCGCCCAGCGTTGGGGTGAGCAGAAGGTCAGCGGCGGCTTTATTCGCGTGATTTCTATCGGCATGTTCCTCAAGGGCAACGAGCCGGTGGCGTGGCGCGGCCCCATGCTGCACCGTGCCCTGGAGCAGTTCATCATGGACGTGCACTTCGGTGCCCTGGATGTGCTGCTGCTCGATTTGCCGCCCGGCACCGGCGATATTGCCATCTCCATGGCTCAGCTGCTGCCGAATGCGGAGCTGGTGCTCATTTCCACCCCGCAGCATGCCGCGGTGGATGTGGCGGAGCGTGCCGGCACCCTGAGCTTGCAGACCGGTCAGAAGGTCGTGGGCGTGGTCGAGAACATGGCGGCTATGACCCTGCCGGACGGTACCGTGCTCGACATGTTCGGTTCTGGCGGCGGTCAGGTGCTCGCTGAGCGTCTTTCGGAGGCGCTCTCCTACCCGGTACCGTTGCTCGGTTCGGTCCCGCTGGATGTGAACCTGCGTACCGGCGGCGACGAGGGCACTCCGGTGGTCTGGAGCCACCCGAACTCCCCCACCGCCGAAGAGATTCAGTCCATCGCCTCGCAGCTACTACAGTCGGGCGAGTCGAGGGCGGGTCAGAGCCTGCCGCTCTTCGTTTAGAGATTGAGCGTCTACAGGCTGATACAGAAAGAACCCCGCACCATCACGGTGCGGGGGTCTTTCATTTCAAAATCTTAGGTTGCGTCCACGTCGAAGGGGGCGTATGCGCCTCGCGGAAGAGCACGGCTCTCAGCCTTCTCCTTCTCCTTCAGCAGCGCCTCTTCGCGTTCCCTTGCCTCACGCTCACGCTCGGCGTCATCCTCAGCGAACGCCTGCTTCACAATCACGCGCGGATCGTACTGGCGGGGGTCGTACTGGCGCCAGTTAATATCTTCCAGACCCGTCTCACCCAGCGCTTCCTTGAAGTCGTCCTTCGCATCGAACGCCATGCGGCGCACGGTCTTGACGAATTCGCGGATCTGTCGGGCGTATTCGGGCATGCGTTCGGGGCCAATCACCACGAACGTGATGATGGCCAAAATAATAAACTCGGTGCCACTAATACCAAACACAGAATATAGATTATCAGTTCCGAGCCAGCACCGCCGAACCCGCGGCGCTTTCTGGACGTGTCTTTAAGCTCTGGACAAGCAGAAGGCGTACACTACCGCACCGCGGAGGGGCATTGCGCCCACGGCTAAGAACACCACACCAGCGGCTCCAGCCGCAGGCACACCCGCCTCCCGAACGCACAAGACCGCCGGCAGCACACCGGCGGTCTCAAGCACCTGTTGGAAAGAATCAGCGGTTTACGGCGGGTAATCTCCACCGCCGGGGAGCTGCTTCCAATGCCACAGCCAGCCCACCCAGCCCCACTGCGCACACGCACCCGCCACCAACAACGCCCAACGATACGCCCGCGAACGGCTCGCCGCCGCCACCACAATCACCAGCGGAAACAACGGCAACAACAGGCGGAACGTCGACGACTGCGGATTCAAAAACAGAATCAAATACGCAAAATAGCTCAGACACCACAGGTTCAGCGGAGCCGCCAAAACCCTACGCGCCAGCGGGCTCAAACACAGAGCAATAAAGCCCAAAATCAGCAGGGTCAGCAGCACCGGAGCCGCATAGCCAAAGTACAGGTAACCTTGCGAAAGCCACGGCTGAATCGGCGCCAAATGGGTACCGCGCCACGCCGTCTCCGTGGCGGTGTACGCATCCACACGACCCGTAGCCCACCACGCAATAGCAGGCCACACCAGCGCACACGCACACACCACCAAGGCGCTCATCAACTGCCCCAAATGACGCACAAACGCCGTGCCGATACCGGACCGGCGGCTCGAACGCACCCAGCACACAAACCACCACAGGCCAGCAGCCGCGCCCAGAGGCACACCCACCGGACGGGACAGGCACGCCAACGCCGCCACAGGAACCAGCAGGCCGTAGCGTCCCTGAACCAGGCACAGCAGCGCGCCGGCAAGGAACACCAGGTTCAGCGACTCCGCATACGGAACCTGAAGCACCGGCGCCACCGGCAAGAACGACACCAACGCCACAGCCCACATGGACAGGGCAGAAGGCGACTCCTCACTTGTGAAACCGGTCGCCTTCAACGACGCCTCAAACAGCAGGTAAATCACCCACGCCGCCGCAAAACCGGCAAGCAGAGCAACCGTCGCCGCCACCGGATAGTACCCGATGCCCGTCGCATGGCTAATAGCACCGGAAAGCTGCGGGAAAATCGGGTAAAAAGCCCACTGATTCTGCTGCACCACACCCGCCGCGTTCACCGGCAGCTCACTCGGGTAGCCCTGTACCGCAATCTGCTCATACCAGCCGGCATCCCAGATGCTAATGAACGACAAATAATCCAGGTGCTGACCCCACGGGCTGCGCAACTGCTGCTGACCGACCACGGCAAACACCACGAAGCCCCACACGCGGGACAGGCCATAAATCAGCAGCACCGACAGCCACGCGGGCAGGGCACGCAGACGCTGCCCGATTCGGTACAGGCGCTCACCGGCGGCGGTGTACGCCCAGGTCAGCAACTCGTCAAAGGACTCACCCTGCTCTTCCTTCGCGGAGGAGGTGCGAGGTGCCGAGTCAGCGGCGGAGTTAGCGCGGGCGGGCGGAACAGGGCTAGTGTGCGCAGAAGGAACACTCACCGGCGCTAGCTCCCCTCAGCCACCGAAGGAACACCCTCAGCCTGCGGGTTCTTTCGCTTCTCCACAAAGTCATGCGCGCTCAAGGTGCTCTCCGCATCATCAGACAGGGGAACCGCGCCGCGGCGAACCGGCTCAGCGGCAGCGACGTTAGCATCAGCAGATTCTGCGGTTGCATCGGCAGAAGCATCACCGGATGCCGGCTCAAGCGCCTTTTCGTCCTCGGGATCGCCGAAGAAACGAACCGAAGTACTCAAATCCTCCACACGGTCGAAGGTGCCCAGGCCGTCACGGCCCACGCCGCTGAAGAACGCGGCGCCGGGCACGGCACGCTCACCGCCGAGCGCCACAACGGAGAGCACCGCGATGCCCGAAATCAGCAGGGCAAGCAGAATCAGAAGAAAGTTCATGTCAATCTCATATCATGCAGGACCGTCAACCCCTGACGGTCACCTAAATTCAAATAGTAGCGCCAGCACCGGCAGAATCAGCACCAACAGAGTTAGCGCCGCGGCTAGTCCTCGTCACGGTCGCTGAGCAGCCAGGCACGCAAATCCGCGTGGCAGCGGGTCAGCTGGCTAAAGCTCACGTGTTCGTTATCGGTGTGAGCCAGCAGGGCGTCACCGGGCCCAAAGTTCACGGCGGGAATACCAATCTCGCTCAGGCGAGCCACATCCGTCCAACCGTACTTCGGCTGGGGCTCCTCGCCCACCGCCTCAATCAGAGATGCCGCCAGCGGAGTGTCCAGGCCGGGGCGAGCCGCCGGGGACAGGTCCACAAAATCCAGCTCGTATCCGGCGAAAACCTCACGCACGTGGGCGACCGCCTCATCCAGGGTCTTATCCGGGGCGAATCGGTAGTTCACGTGCATCGCCGCCGCATCGGGAATCACGTTACCGGCAACGCCACCAGAAATCTGCACCGCATTCAGGCCCTCACGATAGTCCAGGCCCTCCACCGCGATGGTCTTCGGCTCGTAGGAGGCGAGCGCCGCCAACGCCGGTGCCAGGGCGTGAATCGCGTTCTCACCGCGCCAGGCGCGACCCGAGTGGGCGGCCAGGCCGCGGGTGCGCACGAAGAAACGCATGGTGCCGTTGCAGCCGCCCTCAATGGTGCCGTTGGTCGGTTCGAGCAGCACACCGAAATCTGCGTCGGTGATGAGCTCACCGTGGTTGCGGATCAGGCGCGCTAGGCCGGAAAGCTCGCTAGCGACCTCTTCGTTGTCGTAGAAGATGTAGGTCAGGTTGTAGTCGGTGTCCTGCGCGGTCAGCTCGGCGGCAAGCTTCAGCTGCACCGCAACGCCGCCCTTCATATCGGTGGCGCCGCGGCCGTAGAGCACGTACCCGTCCTCTTCTTCACGCACCGTAGAGGGCACAGTACCCAGGGAACCCTCGACGGTAGGCAGGGGCACGGTATCCAGGTGACCGGCGAGGATAATGCGGGTACGCTCCCCCTCAGCACTCTCCCCCTCAGCACTCTCCCCCTCAGCTCCAGGCAGCGGCGGGAATTCGGTGCGGGCAATGATGGCGTCCCCGTCACGGGTCAGGTGCAGGTGGGGGCAGAACGACAGCGCCGTGTGCACGGCATCAGCAATCGTTCGTTCGTTACCAGAAACCGACTCAAGATCCAGCAGGGCACGCGTCAGCTCGGGCATAGACACGTCCAAATTCAGGGGCGGTGCCGGAACCGGGTGACGTTCAGAAGTATTCGGGGAAACGCTCATCCTTCAACCTTACAGGTTCCCCCGTGCGCATACCCGCGCACACAACGCCCATATCGAGCATATGAGACGGTCTTGAAGGGGCGCCAAGCCCCAAACCTATAATGGAAGGCATGTCTGAAAACACTCCCCGTTACGCCTCCGGCGTCGCACTGGTCAATGTTGTTGTCTCTGGCGAGCACGCCGGCACCGTCCTGGATGCCTGGTTCCCCGCCCCCTCCCTCACCCAGACCCCCGACCTGTCCATCGCGGACGAGCTGGAGGAACTGGCCGCCGAGCACCCGGCGCGCAATGCCCGCACCGAGGTGCGCACCGCCTCCATCAACCTGGATGAGGCACCCGAAGACGCACTCGACGCGTACCTGCGTCTGCACCTGCTCTCCCACACCCTGGTTCGCCCCAACGAGCTGAACCTGGACGGCCTGTTCGGCACCCTCGCGAACGTGGCGTGGACCAACCACGGCCCGGTGCTCGCTGCCGAGTTCCAGAAGCTCGCAATTGGTCTGCGCAAGCTGGGCCACCTGAGCGTGAGCCACATTGATAAGTTCCCGCGCCTGGTGGATTACGTGGTTCCCGCCGGCGTGCGTATTGGCGACGGCGATCGCCTGCGCCTGGGTGCGCACCTGGCCTCCGGAACGACCGTGATGCACGAGGGCTTCGTGAACTTCAACGCCGGCACCCTGGGCACCTCCATGGTTGAGGGCCGTATCTCGCAGGGCGTTGTGGTGGGCGACGGCTCGGATGTGGGTGGCGGCGCCTCCACGATGGGCACCCTCTCCGGCGGCGGCAAGAAGCGCGTATCCATTGGTGAGCGTTCCCTGCTGGGCGCGGAGTCCGGTATCGGTATTGCCCTGGGTGATGACTGCGTGGTTGAGGCGGGCCTGTACGTGACCGCAGGGTCGCGCGTGAGTGTTCTGTTGCCCGGTCAGGAGGCGCGCGTGGTGAAGGCTGCGGAGCTGTCCGGCGTGTCGAACCTGCTGTTCCGCCGTAATTCGCTGAGCGGCGCGATTGAGGTTCTGCCGCGTGCGAAGAACACCGTGGAGCTGAACGAGGCGCTGCACCTGAACTAGTCTGTACCTGGACTAGCGCTGGTTGCCCTTGCGAACGTTGGGGGTTCGTGAACTTTCGGGGTCGGGATGCGTGAAGCATCCCGGCCCCTTTTCTGTGCCCTGTGTTCTCTCTTCCGCCGCTTTCACAGGCTGGGCGCGAATCCGCGGTGGCTACGATGACCGTTTTCAGGGCGGGATGCTTGGGCTTTCGCTAGGCTGGTAGTACCGGGTACAGCGTACCCGCCATGACTGACCACTTGTACAGTTCAGAGAGGAACTCAGATGCCTGAATCAACTAAGTCAGAGTCGACGATGAGCGAAACCTACCGGCACTTTACGCGCCTCTTCCCCTACCCGCACGAGCGTATTGCGGTGGGCGTTCCTGCTACTGATGCCATGGCTCGTTACGATGAGTTGGCTCAGCTGGGGCGCACGGAGGGGTTCGTCCCCTTCTTCCTGAACCTGAACGATACGGTGCTTGAAAGCATGGTCATTGCGGTATCCCTTGAGCACGACATCATTGACGATGTTGAGACTCTGACCCCCGAGCAGGTGAGCGCCTACACTCGTGCCGTCCTGCAGCGTTACCGTACCGCCCGGGGTGCCGCCTCCGCCGAAGAGTACGGTAGCGCAGTCATTGCTCAGCAGTTGCGCCGGGTTATGGACGATGGCGAAGATACTAGCGAAGACGACCCGGACGACTTCAACCTCAATGAGCTTGTTGACGAGTTTATGGGCTCCGATTTTCTGCCCGATGAGGAGCCCGAAGATGACGCCCCGATTCTTTCTGCCCTACTCTGCTACGAGCTCCAGGATGAGGAGCAGGGCGAGATGCTCCTGCTGCAGATTCCGACCGATGACCCCGCCGATATTCCCGCGTACCTGCCCTTCGGCGGCTGGAATGACTGCCCGAACGCCGAAACGCAGCTGGCGTTCACCCACTATTGGCGTGAAAAGTACGGCGCAATCCCGGCGGCTCTTGACAATGCCGATTGTCTGGAATTTCTGGTGGAACGCCCCGTAACCGACCCGTTGGAGGCGAAGAAGGTGGCGGTCGAGCAGTTCGCGTTCTGTTCCGATCTTCCGTTCCAGGTGTTTGAGGATTTTGAGCAGCTGACGGAGTTTATTCACCAGAGCCGCCAATGGTATTTCTGGTGGGATTAGCTGCGGGTTATAAAGCTAGGCGGAGGCGAGTGTCGACACACCTAAATAGCGCCTCCCACGTGCTCACACCAGAGTGCACAAGCGCACAGTGTCCCGCAGTACTTACGCCCCGTGCACGGCTGTACTATTAGATACAGCTCAACAGCTTTTGTCCCCCATCCGGAGCACTTTTTCCGGATATATAAAGCCCGAAAGGACATCATGAAGGTACTCGTTACCGGCGGCGCCGGCTACATCGGCTCCCACACTGTACTTGAACTGCTCAAGGCAGGCCACGACGTCGTCGTCATGGATAACCTCGCGAACTCTTCCGAGGAGTCCCTCAAGCGCGTCGCTGAACTCGCTGGCCGCGCCCCCGAGTTCCACAAGGTTGACCTGCTCGACCTCGAAGGTATGAAGGCTCTCTTCAAGCAGGTTCGCCCCGACGCTGTGATTCACTTTGCGGGCCTGAAGGCTGTGGGCGAGTCCGCTGAGAAGCCGCTGTGGTACTACCAGACCAACGTGGCTGGCACCCTGAACCTGCTGTACGCAATGGACGAGGCTGACTGCCACTCCATCGTGTTCTCCTCCTCCGCTACCGTGTACGGTGAGCCCGAGTCCATGCCTCTGATCGAGAAGATGAACATGGATGCGCAGTCCTGCTACGGCCGCACCAAGGAGCACATCGAGGACATGCTGGTTGACCTGGCTGCTTCCGATCCCAAGTGGAACATTGCTCTGCTGCGTTACTTCAACCCCGTTGGTGCGCACGAGTCCGGCCGTATTGGTGAGGACCCGGCGGGCATCCCGAACAACCTGGTGCCCTTCATCGCGCAGGTTGCTGTGGGTCGCCGCGAGCACCTGAACGTCTTCGGTAATGACTACCCGACCGTTGACGGTACCGGCGTGCGCGACTACATCCACGTGGTTGACCTGGCTGACGGCCACCTGAAGGCGCTGAACTACATTACTGAGCACGGCGGCCTGCACACCTGGAACCTGGGTACCGGTAACGGCTACTCGGTTCTGCAGGTTCTGCACGCGTTCGAGGAGGCGTGCGGTAAGGAACTGCCGTACAAGATTGTGGATCGTCGCCCCGGTGACGTTGCAGTCTCTTACGCTGATCCTTCCTCCGCTCTGGCGGATCTGGGTTGGAGCGCTAGCCGCGACATTAAGACCATGATTCGCGACCACTGGAACTGGCAGAAGAACAACCCCAACGGTTACGAAGCCTAAGCTGTTTTAGCCCCTTGTGAGGGGTGTTGAAGAGTGCCCGATAGGTGTTATATCACCTATCGGGCATTTTTGCGCGCTTTTTTGAAATTTTTGCCGGCAGGCGAGTTACACACCGGAGGCGGTTGGCATCTCCCGGGAGCATGCCGAGTATTTGCGGTGTTACTCCTAGTCAGGGCCTTTTACGCAGAAGAGGTGCTTTTGACCCGTATTTTTACGTCAAAAATACTATAACTATGCACTACCCCTTAAAAATTCACAGTGTTTCAATAGGGAAACGAATAATTTACACGCGTGTTACATGGCGCATGTAAACTGAAAACACACCATTTTTGTAACCCGCATCATAGATACATCTCACATGAAAGGTTAGTGATGTCCGCACAGGCAGCTCCCGCAGCACAGAAAAATCTCGTAGAGATTACCGACGTCAACAAGTACTACGGCACTAATCACGTTCTGAAGAACATCAACCTTTCCGTGGGCAAGGGCGAAGTCATCATCCTCCTCGGCCCGTCGGGTTCCGGCAAATCGACCCTCTGCCGAACCATCAACCGCCTCGAAACCATCTCCAGCGGTTCCATCAAGATTGACGGGCAGGAACTGCCCAAGGAGGGCCGCGCCCTCGCCAAGCTCCGCGCAGAGGTCGGCATGGTTTTCCAGTCGTACAACCTCTTCGCGCACAAGACCATCCTCGATAACGTGACCCTCGGCCCCCGCCGCATCCGCAAAATCTCCAAGTCGGAGGCAGAAGCGGAGGCCATGAAGCTGCTCGCAAAGGTCGGCGTGGATTCCCAGGCGAACAAGATGCCCGCCCAGCTTTCCGGTGGCCAGCAGCAGCGCGTCGCCATCGCCCGCGCCCTCGCCATGAAGCCCAAGGTCATGCTCTTCGACGAGCCCACCAGCGCGCTCGACCCCGAAATGGTCAACGAGGTGCTCGACACCATGGTCTCCCTCGCGAAGGAAGGCATGACCATGATCGTGGTGACCCACGAGATGGGCTTCGCCCGCAAGGCCGCCGACCGCATCGTGTTCCTGGCCGACGGCGAAATCGTCGAGGAAGCCCACCCGGACGAGTTCTTCACCAACCCGAAGAGCGACCGCGCCAAGGACTTCCTGTCCAAGATCATCGACCACTAATCCGGAGGGTGAAATGAAAAAATATTCACGCAAGCTGGCAGCGCTCGCCGCGGCAGCATCCCTCGCCCTCACCGGCACCCTCGCCGGTTGCTCCAGCGCAAACAACGACCACAAGATTCGCATCGGCATCAAGTTCGATCAGCCCGGCCTCGGTTACCAGGATGGCAGCCAGTACACCGGCTTCGATGTGGACGTAGCACGCTACATCGCCGGTAAGCTCGGCTACTCCGAAGACCAGATTGAGTTCGTCGAGTCCCCCAGTGCCAACCGTGAGAACATGCTCAACAACGGCCAGGTGGACATGATCTTTGCGACCTACTCCATCTCTGATAGCCGTAAGAAGACCGTGGACTTCGCCGGCCCCTACTACACCGCGGGTCAGGACCTGCTCGTGCGTGCCGATACCACCGATATTCACGGCCCGGACGACCTCAACGGCAAGAACCTCTGCTCCGTCACCGGCTCCACCAGCGCCCAGAAGGTGCAGGACAAGTTCGCCAAGAACGTGAACCTGGTCAAGCAGAATAGCTACTCCGACTGCGTGGTCGCCCTCAACGGCGGCGTGGTGGACGCCGTCACCACCGACGACATCATCCTCGCCGGTCTGGCAGCCACCAAGGCGAACAAGGGCAAGCTGAAGGTGGTTGGTGCACCGTTCACCACTGAACGCTACGGTGTGGGTCTGCCCAAGGGCACCGACAAGTGCGAGGCCGTGAACAAGGCAATCAACGAGATGGTCGCCGACGGCACCTGGGAGAGGCTGGTCACCAAGTACACCGAAGGTACCGGCTACCACTACAACACCGAAAAGAACCCGCCGTCCCCGAGCGCTTCCTGCGCCTAGTCTCTAGAGAGGTTCACGAATGTCATTCTTTGACCAACTCGGCGCCCTCCTGGCAAAGTACGATGTGCTCGGCGCCTTCATGACCAATATTGAGCTGACCTTCTGGGCGGCTATTGGCTCCTTCGTCATCGGTACCGTGCTGGCGCTCATGCGCATCAGCCCCGTTCCGTCCCTGCGCTGGGTGGGTACCGCCTACGTGCACCTGGTGCGTAACACTCCGCTGACTATTCTGATGACCCTGGCGATTCTGGGTGTGTGGACTCAGTTCCAGCTCTCCTTCTCGCACGATTTTGACACGAACTTCTTCGTGTACGCGGTGATTGTGCTGTCGATTTACCACGCGGCGTTCATCTGCGAGGCGATTCGTTCGGGTGTGAACACCGTGCCGAAGGGGCAGGCTGAGGCAGCACGCGCTATCGGTCTGGGCTTCTTCGACACCGCCCGCCTGGTGATTTTCCCGCAGGCTCTGCGCGGTTCCATCACCCCGCTCGGTAACACCCTGATTGCTCTGGCGAAGAACACGACCGTGGCTTCCGTGGCGTCGGTGGCTGAGGCTTCCGGCATGATGAAGTCCATGATTGAGTTCGACGCGAACATGGTGCTTGCCATCTTCATGATCTTCGCAATGGGCTTCGTGATTATTGTTGTTCCCATTGGTGTCCTGACCACCTGGTCCTCTCGTAAGCTGGCGGTGAAGCGATGAAAAACCCCTTTATCAGTAATGAAACCCGCGCCGCTTCTTCGGTGCTTTTCGATGAGCCGGGCCCCATTGCTCAGCGCCGCACCCGCATCTTCAACATTGCGGCACTCATCGTCTTCGCGATTTTCGCGGTGTACGTGCTGACCGTGATGGGTGAGAAGGGCCAGCTGGAGCCGGAGAAGTGGACTGATCTGTTCACCGCCCGTGCCTGGACTTCCTACTACCTGCCGGGCCTCGCCTCAACCCTGTCGGCGGCAGCGATTTCGGTGGTCACCTCCATCGCGTTCGGTCTGCTCTTCGGTATTGCTCGACTGTCTCAGTACCGTGTATTCCGTTGGATTGGTACCGTGGTCGTGGAGTTCTTCCGCGCCGTGCCCGTGCTGATCATGATGATCTTCTTCTGGCTGTTCCTGGGCAAGTACAGCGGCCTTCCGCCGGCTCAGCTGCCCTTCATCGCCGTGGTGATTGGCCTGACCCTGTACAACGGCTCGGTGATTGCTGAGCTGTTGCGTTCGGGTGTGAAGCAGCTTCCGCGCGGTCAGGGTGAGGCGGGTCTGGCAATCGGTCTGACCCCCAGCCAGACTCTGATTCAGATTCTGATTCCGCAGGCGTTCACCGCGATGATGCCCTCGATGCTCAGCCAGTTCGTTGTGATTCTGAAGGACACCGCCCTCGGTTACATCATCTCCTACCCCGAGCTGCTCGCTTCGGCGCGCCGCATCGGCTCCGGTGACGGTAACGTGCTGCAGACCCTGCTTCTGGCAGCGGCGCTGTTCGTGATTGTGAACTTCATCCTGACGGCTGTGGCAACCGGCATTACCGACCGCCTGGCATCGCGCACCTCCGCTAAGGTGACCCGCGAGCTGATTCCCGGCGAGTTGGATAACCCGAACCCGCCGACCGTTCAGATGTTCGTTCTGCCCGGCGGCCGCAAGTAGCCCTTCTCGTTCGGGCTCCTCAGCCAACGGCAATCAGCGGATACAGCAAAGCCCCCGCGTTTCCTCCCTAGTGGGAGGGCGCGGGGGCTTTCTGCCATGCAGGCTAGTTAGACCTGTCGGGACTACTTAGATGCAGATGCCTTCAGACGCTCAGCAGCCTTCGCCACCGCCTCATCAGAAGCGGTCAGGGCGATACGCACGTAGCCTTCGCCGTCCTCGCCGTAGAACACGCCGGGGCCAGCAATAATCCCCAGCTCCGCCAGGCGACCAATCGAATCCCAGGTGGACTCGCCGAAAGTGGTCCACAGGTACAGGCCAGCCTCAGAATTCTCGATGCGGCCACCGGCGGCGGCAATCGCCTCCTGCAGTACCTCACGGCGGGCACGGTACAGGTCCTTCTGAGCCTCCACGTGTGCCTCATCAGCCAGCGCCACCATCATGGCAGCCTGCACGGGGGCGGGCACAATCATGCCGGCGTGCTTACGGCTATTAATCAGGTTCGGCATCAGCTCGGGGGCACCGGCGATGAACGCGGCGCGGTAACCGGCGAGGTTCGACTGCTTCGACAGCGAGTACACCGCAAACAGGCCGGTGAAGTCGCCATCGCACACGCGCGGATCCAGGATAGACGGCACCGGCTGACCGCCGCGCACCTCATCCCAAGCACCCCAACCGAGCTCCGCATAGCATTCGTCAGATGCCACCACGGCACCGATTTCACGCGCCTGCGCCACAATCTCACGCAGCTGCTCCACGGTACGCACCACACCGTTCGGGTTCGCCGGGGAGTTCACCCAAATCAGCTTCACACGGCTGCGGGTGTCAGCGTCCAGCTCATCCAGGCTGTCAGCGGGCACGGACTCGGCGCGGGCGAAGCGGGCACCCATATCGTAGGTGGGGTACGCAACGCGCGGGTACACGACCACATCGCCCGGGCCCAGACCCAGCAGGAACGGCAGCCACGCCACAAGCTCTTTCGAGCCGACCGTGGGCATGATCGCGTCCGGGCTCAGACCGGTCACGCCGCGGCGGCGCGCAAACCACTCAGCAATAGCCTCACGCAGGGCGAGGGTGCCGTGGGTGGTCGGGTAGCCGGGAGCGTCAGAGGCAGCAGCCAGCGCCTCGCGAATGTTCTGCGGGGTCGGGTCGACCGGGGTGCCGATGGACAGGTCCACCGGACCGTCCGGGTGGGCGGCCGCGGTTGCGCGGTAGGGGGCGAGCGCCTCCCAGGGGTATTCGGGCAGGTTCAGGCCGTAAGTCATTGTGTCACCTGGTTGCTTGGGAATAGTTTTCGTCATTTTAGTCTAGCGTCCGGGCGCTGGCGTGCCTACAGCAAGAGCCTCCATTCCAGCGCCTAGACGGTGCGTGGGCACCGGGTGCTAGATGGAGGCTCTTGGCACCCGTTAGCGGGTGCGGTCAGTCTATGCGGTTGTCGTTATTACTCGCCGCAGGGATTACTCGCCACGAGGGGGCAGTGCCGCGATGAAGGGCACGTCCTTGCCGGTGGGGCCGAGCTTTGCTGCGCCACCGGGGGAACCCAGGTCGTCGAAGAAGTCTGCGTTGGCGCTGACGTATTCGCTCCACTCTTCGGGGACGTCGTCTTCGTAGTAGATTGCTTCTACGGGGCAGACGGGCTCGCAGGCGCCGCAGTCCACGCACTCATCGGGGTGGATGTACAGGGTGCGTTCGCCTTCGTAGATGCAGTCGACGGGGCATTCTTCAACGCATGCGCGGTCTTTGACATCCACGCAGGGAAGCGCGATTACGTAGGTCATTGGTGTGCCTTTCTAGAAGCTGTTCGCCCCGTGCCCGCCGTTCTGCGGGTCGTCTGCTGCAGGGCAGAATCTACAGAGTAAACCGCCGAGTGGTTGGTACCCGGCGGGGAAGTCTGTGTATAGTCTATCGCGCGCTGACTGTTTAACAGTATTTTCGTGGTGTATCAGACAGTGGGTCATTGGGTTTGTGGGGGTATTTTTTAGGCTAGGCTGACCTGGTATTTATTTGCATTACGACTAGTCGGCTGGCTTTTAAAAATAGATTAAGCCAAAAATGAAATCTTCGTCATATGAATTTTTTGATGAAGTTGCCATTATTTCCACCTCCGCTAAATTCACCGAATAACGCATAAATTTTCTTCCCTATTGTCCTCTACCTGAGCCTCTATCCGGCGGGTGCAGAAGACAGCAGCGGTGCAGCGCCCAAAAACAGCAGGAGGGGCGTCCCGGCTAACCGGAACGCCCCTCCCCCACGTTATGACATAGTAATAGCCTTCAGGCTACTTCTTAGCGCGCGCACGCTGATGCGCCGCACGCGGCGAGAAATACTGCGCGTCCTTCACGCGAGCGCGCGTGTACACGAGCATGCCCAGCATCGCCGCAACCGGGGCACCAAACCACCACAGGGCACCGTAGAAGCCAATCGCCGAATGACCCGGGTTCACCAAAACAAACGGCGAATCGGGGCGACCGTATCCGAGCACGTACACGGTCACGAACACGGCAACAGCCACAACCGCCGCCGCGTAGCCGCGGCGCAGCGACAGGGCGCACCACAGGGCGGTAAAGAAAACCGTCAGGTACGCCACCAGCAAGCCGAGGGGCAGGGCGGTATCACCCGCATAAACGACCCAAGCGTGGTAAATCGACCCGGCAATACCGGCAAAAATACCCAGAATCGAGCCGGTCAGAACGCCCGCCACCAGACCAGCCTCCTGCGGCTTCGGGTGCACGGTCGCCGTCGGGTCACCGTCGAGCACACGGAAAGTCTCCACGGAAGAAATCTTCTGCGGCACCTTATTCGAGTACTCAAAAGTCTTCTCGTCCACCACCGTAATCTGGGTGCGGTGCGCCTCCATTGCCTTGCGCTTGGCGGTGCCGTCACCGTAAATAGCAGCCTGCAGGCGCTGATCAGCCGCGTCGAACTCACCCTCAATACCCCAGGTAAGAATCGGGCGGTCCTCGTCATCTTCAAGAATCTGCAGGGCACGGTGCACAATCTCGTACACGCGCACGTGGTCGGGGTGGCCGTAGCCGCCGTCCGAATCGTAGGTGACCAGAACATCCGGGGTGAGGGCGCGGATAGCGGCAACCAGCGCCTGAGCCTGCGGTTCCAGCGGCTGCGCGGTCAACGAGTCCTCCGCCGCCACCGGGTTGGCGACGGGCTTACCCTCCGGGCCCCACGCCATGCCGGAGTCACGGTACAGGGGCAGCGCGCCCTCAGCGACGGCGGGTTCCTGACCCAGGAAGAATTGCTTCTTCACGCCGAGTGCCTTAATAGCGCCGGCAAGCTCACCGGTGCGATACTCACCCAGCGCCTCACCATTATCACGGCAGCCGGGCTTACCGACCTCCAGGTGGTGTAGCTCCTCGGGGATGACCTCACCTAGTTCACCGCGGGTAGCGGTCAGCAGGTACACCTCCGCGCCCTTCTGCGCATAGTACGCCATGGTTGCGCCGGTCGAGGAGGTTTCGTCGTCCGGGTGTGCATGCACAAACAGGATGCGTGCCTTCTTCGCATCGTAGTTATTCGGCAGCAGGTCACGGCGCGATCCGGGGGCGATGCGCTCACCCTGCGTGGGATAGCTAGGGGTCGCAGAATCAGGCTGAGTGTTCTCGGTTTCAGACACAGGCTTTCCCTCTCATACGCAGGGTTGGGTTTCTTAGACGGTCAAAGCGCGCCGGCAATTTACATCGTTGAGTAGCAGACGTTGAGTAGCTGACGGGTGCCACCACCGTGCAGGCGCATTATTTTATCTTACACACTCGCATGCACAGCGCGGGGTGTTCGGGCTTTTCGGAGGCGGTTTTAGGCAGCGCGCAGAAGCACAATTCCGCCCCCAT
>NZ_KV795235.1:148943-175463 GCF_001808955.1 Rothia sp. HMSC078H08 | reverse complement strand
CCTCTCCCCCGCCGATATTTTCCGAAGGCGTTCGAGGGTTAAACAGAACCGCCGCCACCTTCCATACAGAAGGTAGCGGCGGCTCTATGCGACAGTTACAACCACTAGGAAGTAACTTCGGCAGTATTAGTCGTTCGCACGGGCGCGGCGGCGGAACTCGCGGACACGCTCGTTGGAATCCAGGATAACCTTGCGGATACGAATCGCCTCGGGGGTCACCTCAACGCACTCGTCTTCACGAGCGAACTCCAGGCACTCTTCCAGGGTCAGCTTCTTCGGCGGGGTCAGGTTTTCGAAGTTGTCCGCGGTCGAAGAACGCATGTTGGTCAGCTTCTTTTCCTTGGTGATGTTAACTTCCATGTCGTCTGCACGGGAGTTCATACCAACGATCATGCCCTCGTACACCTCGGAGGTGGGCTCCACGAAGAAGGTGCCACGCTCCTGCAGGTTGATCATCGCGTAGGGGGTCACCACGCCGGCACGGTCAGCAATCAGCGAACCGTTGGTGCGGTACTCAATGTCGCCAGCCCACGGCTCGTGCTCAATCGAGTAGGAGGAAGAAATACCGGCACCGCGGGTCTCAGTCAGGAACTGGGTACGGAAACCAATCAGACCACGTGCGGGAACAGCGAACTCCATACGGACCCAACCGGTACCGTGGTTCGCCATGTTCTCCATGCGGCCCTTACGTGCAGCCATCAGCTGGGTGACAGCGCCCAGGTACTCCTCGGGCACGTCAATGATCATGTGCTCCATGGGCTCGTAGACCTTGCCGTCGATGGTCTTGGTAACCACCTGGGGCTTACCCACGGTCAGCTCGAAGCCTTCGCGGCGCATCTGCTCCACGAGGATAGCCAGGGCGAGCTCGCCACGACCCTGAACTTCCCACGCGTCCGGACGCTGGGTGGGCAGAACCTTGATGGACACGTTACCAATCAGCTCGCGGTCCAGGCGGTCCTTCACCTGACGTGCGGTGACCTTTGCGCCCTTGACTCGGCCAGCCAGCGGGGAGGTGTTAATACCGATGGTCATGGAGATCGCGGGATCGTCCACCTTAATCAGCGGCAGGGGCTTGGGGTTCTCAGCGTCGGTGAGGGTTTCACCAATGGTGATGTCCTCGATACCAGCCACTGCGACAATCTCGCCGGGACCAGCGGACTCTGCGGGAACGCGCTCGAGAGCCTTAGTCGCCAGCAGCTCGGAGATGCGGACGTTCTTGATTTCACCGTCGTGACGTGCCCACGCAACGGTCTGACCCTTCTTCAGGGTGCCGTTGAAGATACGGACCAGTGCCAGACGACCCAGGAACGGGGAGGAGTCCAGGTTGGTCACGTGTGCCTGCAGAACCTCGTTGGGATCGTAGGTGGGGGCGGGCACGTGCTCGATGATGGTCTTGAACAGCGGCTCAAGGTCGTCGTTGTCGGGCAGCTGGCCGTCTGCGGGCTGGTTCAGGGATGCAGCGCCAGCCTTACCGGATGCGTACACCACCGGAACGTTCAGCACAGCGTCCAGGTCCAGGTCGGGAACCTCGTCCGCCAGGTCGGATGCCAGGCCAAGCAGCAGGTCCATGGACTCGCCAACAACCTCGTCGATACGGGAGTCGGGGCGGTCAACCTTGTTCACCACGAGGATCACGGGCAGCTTAGCAGCCAGTGCCTTACGCAGCACGAAGCGGGTCTGGGGCAGCGGACCTTCGGATGCGTCCACGAGCAGCACAACGCCGTCAACCATGGACAGGCCGCGCTCCACCTCGCCACCGAAGTCGGCGTGGCCGGGGGTGTCAATAACGTTAATGGTGATGGTCTCACCGTTGGCGGAAGGGCCGTTGTAGAACACGGTGGTGTTCTTCGCCAGAATGGTGATGCCCTTTTCCTTTTCGAGGTCGCCGGAGTCCATGACTCGGTCTTCAACATCTGCGTGGGCAGAGAAGGCGTGGGTCTGCTGCAGCATCGCGTCGACGATGGTGGTCTTGCCGTGGTCAACGTGTGCCACGATAGCCACATTGCGAAGGTCGGGGCGCGAAGCGGTGTTTTCAGACATGCGTTAAGTTTCTCGCTTAAATCTAGGGGATAGTCTTGCCAACGGGTGCGCTCTAGACAGCGCAGGGGGTCACAGGGCAGTACCCACAGATAGGTATCTGGTGGTCGTTGCCGGTTTGGGTGTTTGCCGATGGACCCGCTCTGCGATGAGAACGTTTCCGGGCACGCCAAAACGGACCCCCCTCCGTTGGGCTTAGCTACCAGTGTATCACTAGGGCTTTTCTGCGAGCCACTCATCAAGCATGCGGCGGGCGACCGCATTCGTGCCAGGCAGCTCCAGCTTGGCGGGGTCATCCTCGTCGCTGTTGCCGCGCTCCTCCGAAATAGCAATCGCCTCACGCAACTCAGCGGCGGTAAACCAGCGGGCGGCGCGAATCTCACCGTCGTGGTGGATGATGGGTTCGTTCTCATCCACGCGCGCCCGGTAGCAAATCATGAGCGAACGCGGGAAAGGCCACACATCGCTCATACGGTACTCGGTGCTGAGGGCGTGCAGGCCGGTTTCTTCGTAGACTTCGCGGGCGATTGCCTCTTCGAGGTTTTCGCCGGGGTCAACGAATCCGGCGATGAGCGCAAAACGGTTGGGGTGCCACTGGCGGTTGTTTGCCAGCAGTACGCGCTCGCCGTCACGGCTGGTCACCAGCGCCATCACGGCGGGTTCGATACGGGGGAACACCAGCTCGCCGGAGGCGGTGCGGCGGATGCCCTTGGAGCCGAGGGGCGCTTCCTCGCCGCTGTATGCGGAGTAGCGCATGTCGATGAGGTAGTCGCGGCGTGCCAGGGCGGTGGCGTAGTGGGCGCGGCCTTCCGGGTCATCATGGACCGGGTAGTAGCGGAAGCCACTGGCGGAGGCGTGCACCCGAGGGTTGTTCAGGTCGGCGGCGACCTGCGCGAGGGTTTCGTCCTCGCAGTAGAGCACGTGCACCTCTGCCTCACTATTCTTCTGGGCGTCAGCACCGTAGGCGGCGGGGCGAATCACGCTGCGCGCAAGGATAGCGTCTTCGGTCAGCGGCTCGGCAGTACCGATACCGGTCAGGTAGTGCAGGGTTCCGTCATCGCTGAGCAGGGTTTCCCCTTCGCGGGAGATGAGCAGGTGGCGCGGTGCATGAGTATCAGCGGGAGTGTGTTCAGATGAAGAAGTCATGGGGTTTACTCTACATCTTGATACTGCAAGGCCCACAATGACGTGCCAGGTTTCGATTTTTTCGCCGTATCGTTCCATATCACCTTCGAAAGAGATGACAGAGGCACCCGAAAATAAGAGAATGGAACCATGACTACTTCTATTGACCCTACGACCACCTCCGCATGGTCCGCTCTGTCTGCTCATCACAAGTCCCTCACTCCGAACCTGAGCGAATGGTTTGCCGCTGACCCGGAACGCGCGCAGAAGTTCAGCTTCACCGCCGACGAACTGCACGTCGACCTGTCCAAGAACCTGATTACCTCCGAAACCGTTGAGCTGCTGCTCAAGCTCGCTGAAGAGGTCAAGCTGGAGCAGGCTCGCGAGGCAATGTTCTCCGGTGAGCACATTAACGTCACCGAGGACCGCGCCGTACTGCACACCGCGCTGCGCCGCCCCGAGGGTTACACCCCGGCACTGATCGTTGACGGCCAGGACGTAGACGCAGACGTTCACGCCGTGCTGAAGAAGATTTACGCATTCGCTGAGCGCGTGCGCAACGGCGAGTGGACCGGCATCACCGGCAAGCGCATCGAGACCGTCGTGAACATCGGTATCGGTGGCTCTGACCTGGGCCCGGTCATGGTGTACGAGGCTCTCAAGCCCTACGCAGATGCAGGTATCACCGCACGTTTCATCTCCAACATTGACCCGACCGATGTGGCTGAGAAGGTCTCCGACCTGGACCCCGAGACCACCCTGTTCATCGTCGCATCCAAGACTTTCGGCACCCTCGAAACCCTCACCAACGCACGCGTGGCACGCGAGTGGCTGCTGTCCGCACTGGCTGAGGCTGGCGCTCTGGAAGGCAAGGAAGCATCCGAGGCTGTGGCTAAGCACTTCGTGGCTGTCTCCACCGCACTCGACAAGGTTGCAGCATTCGGCATTGACCCCGAGAACGCCTTCGGCTTCTGGGACTGGGTTGGCGGCCGCTACTCCGTAGACTCCGCAATCGGCACCTCCCTGGCTATTGTTTTCGGCCCGAAGGTTTTCGCTGAATTCCTCGCTGGCTTCCACGCAATGGATGAGCACTTCCGCACCGCTCCCCTGGCGCAGAACGTCCCCGTTCTGATGGGTCTGCTGAACATCTGGAACGTGAACTTCCTGGGTGCAGAGACCCACGCGGTTCTGCCCTATGACCAGTACCTGCACCGCTTCCCCGCATACCTGCAGCAGCTGACCATGGAGTCCAACGGCAAGTCCGTTCGCGCAGACGGCTCCTTCGTCAACTACGCAACCGGTGAAGTGTTCTGGGGCGAGCCCGGCACCAACGGCCAGCACGCCTTCTACCAGCTGATTCACCAGGGCACCCGCCTGATTCCCGCGGACTTCCTGGCCTTCGCCAACCCGGTCCACCCGACCAAGGACGGCGAGCAGGACGTTCACGAGCTGTTCCTGGCTAACTTCTTCGCACAGTCTCAGGCTCTGGCGTTCGGCAAGACCGAGGAAGAGGTTCGCGCAGAGGGCACCGCGGAGCACGTGGTCAACGCACGTATCTTCAGCGGCAACCGCCCCTCCACCTCCATCATGGCACCGCGCCTGACCCCGCGCGTTCTGGGCTCCCTGATTGCCCTGTACGAGCACATCACCTTCGTTCAGGGTGTTGTGTGGGGCATCGATTCCTTCGACCAGTGGGGTGTTGAGCTGGGCAAGAAGCTGGCCCTGGACCTGGTTCCCGCTATTGAGGGTGACCGCGAGGTTCTGGAGCGTCAGGATTCTTCGACCGCCTCGCTGATTGACTACTACCTGAAGAACCGCACCAAGTAGTAGTTCGAACCTATCCCCGAGGGTTTTATAGCCTGCGGGTATAGGATGCAAAACCGCCGGATAGGCTCCCAGTTAGGGAGGCTATCCGGCGGTTTTGTTATAGGGGTTCTAGCTCAGTACCGTGCTGCTAGTTCACGGCGGGCAGGGTGTCGGAGGCAACCTCAGCAATAATGCGCACCACGGTGGATTCGGGTAGCTGCGGGATGCCCTGCTCGTCACGCACCACGCCACCGGCGTCACGGTGAGCGGTCAGTTCTACACCCTCGGTCGCATTTTCACCGTCAGCGCGGGTTGCGGGCACATGCACGAACCCGGCGGGGATGCTCAGCCCCAGCTCGCGGCTGATGCGCTGGCCCTCGTAGAACACGTGGTTGCACACGTAGGTTCCGGCGGTGTACGAAATCTCGACCGGCTCCCCCGCCACACGCAGGCGCTCAAAGCTGGCGCGCACCGGCAGGGAGGAGAAGTACGCCTCCTGACCACCCGGAGCGATCGGCTCATCGCAGCGCTGGTCGCCGTCGTTATCTTCAATACCGGCGGAGTCCAGGTTGATAGCGACCTGCTCGAGGCTGACCACGTCGCGGCCAACCGCCACACCCAGGCTGATGAGCGCGTCGGGCTGCACATCCTGCAGGGCGGCGCGCAGGGCGGTGCTGGAACCGTCGTAGCTAACGGGCAGCTCGCGGGTGATGACATTCAAATCCGGGCGCATCCGGGTCAGCAGACGCTGAGCACCTTCGGCGAGCGCTACGGTAGGGTTCACCGGCACGCCGGGGAACGGGCCGAAGTAGGTCAGCAGCAGGGTGCGTGCCTGATTGGGGGTGGTTGCCATAGTCGTTCTCGTTTTCTGCGTTGGTTTTATTCGGCAGTGTTCTTTTCGGCGGCGTTCTTTTCGGCGGCGCGGCGCTCCAGGTCCTTGGCAAGCGCCTCCAGCAACTCTTCGGGGGTGGTGGCGATGATGAGCTCGTCCAGGTAGCGTTCGTTGAGCAGGCCGGTGGACGCCATGTAGTGCATGGCGTCGATGAGCTTGTCCCAGTAGCCGTTGACGTTCAGCAGGGCAACCGGCTTGGAGTGAATATCGAGGAACTGCCAGCTGAAAACTTCAAAGAACTCTTCGAGGGTGCCGGGGCCGCCGGGCATGGCGACGAAAGCGTCGGCCTTCTCAATCATGGCGATTTTGCGCTGGTGCATGGTGTCCACAATGTCGAGGGTGGTCTGGCCGGGGTAGACGCCCTCCAGACCGACCAGCTTGTGGGTGACCACGCCGTAGACCACGCCGCCGGCATCCAGGGTCGCGCCCGCGACGGTGCCCATCAGGCCGGTGCGGCCGCCGCCGTAGACCACGCCAATATTGTTCCGAGCGCAGAGGGTGCCGAGCTCGCGGGCGCGCTCGGTGAAGAGCGGGTCGTTGCCGGAGCGTGCACCGCAGTAGACGGCAAGGTTGTAGTCAGTCTTCTTCATGGTTCTCCTTGGGGTGTATGAGGGTTTCCGGGGTGGAGCGCCTCTATGCGTTCTACCCACGATAGATGTTTCTGTGTTGAGGGTACCGGATGCACCTGTGTACCTCATGTGTGCGCCCGCCAGTTCAGGGGCACGTTGGGCTCGGCGGTTACGGTAGCGGGGTGCGCGCCAGTAGCGGGAAAATCTGCTCGGTATTCAGGGGTGCCTGCAATGCAGAATCGGAGGGGCTGCTCATGGCGGGGTTGACCCAGCGCAGCTCAGCGATTTCTGCCTGCGGCACCAGAGAAGCCAATAGCTCGTGTTGTTCGTCAGTGGGTGCGTATTCGTAGGTTTCGGCGCGTACCGTAAAGCCTTCCTCGTTCAGTGCCGCCGCCTCTAGGAGTCCGCGGTGGTGCATCCGGGCGGGGTCGGGGGTGAGCCCAATTTCTTCGTTCACTTCGCGGCAGGCGGTCTGTAGCGGGGTCTCCCCCGGTTCGGGTTTGCCACCGGGCATCATGAACCCGTCGCTGCCCTGCTTGCGCACGGTGAGTACGAGCCCGTCCCGGTTGCGGATTGCTACAGCGCACACGTTCACGACGCGGTGCGTGCTGTCGATGGCGCTGTGCTCAGTAGCGCTGTGCTCAGTAGCGTTGGGTTCGGCGGGCGGGGCGGGCGGGGCTGCTTCTACTCGGTTCTGCGGGTTCTTCTGCGTGGGCATCTTTCTACCCTAGCATTTCCGTATCCTCCAGCCGGCGCTGTGCGTGTTTGTCTTATTCATCCGCCCTATTGTGCGCCCTGTAGGCATTGGTTTTACGTAATATTTCGGCGAGTTATCTTATGTCCGGTTCATGCGTATAGGTGCGTGTTACGGTGTAATTAACCGCGATGTCGCGGTACCGTATACGCACTCGACTTGGCGCGATACAGGAAGAGTGCGGATCACTCAATCACCCATGTAGAAGGAACTTCATGATGGCTAACTCTTCTCGTTCCCGCCGCTACGGTAGCGCCGGCGCTTCTGTTCTTCTTGCCGCATCCTTGAGCTTGTGCGCTCTGCCTTCTGTTGCAACGGCTAATACCCCGAATCCGGATAACCCGCCGGTTATTACGGTCTACAACTACAAGGTTGAGACCAATACCCGTCAGCTGAAGACCGCCCTGCGTCTGAACAAGATTACGTTCAAGGCGTCGAAACTGCCCGCGAAAACTACCGCTTTCGCCCCGGCATTGCACGAGGCAAACCATAGGGGTTTCCCGTTTCTGAACCCGATTCAGACGGTGCGCGTTGAGGGCCCGTTCAAGGATGGCACGGCGACTGCGACCCATTACGTTCCCGGTAGCCTGATTGACCCGGCGAAGAACTACAGCTTCGTCGCTAATATCATCGTTGATGGTTACGGGGGCGGTCAGGTTCTGCGCATGGACGTTGTGAAGGATAGTGCCGCACCGGTTCTTCAGGTGGATTCACCGCGTTTGAACACCAAGGGTGAGACTGTGTTGAAGGTGCGCGGTACCGGCTACACCGGTGAGGCGACCCCGCACGGTGTGCGCGTGGTGGTGTCTGATACAAACGTGTGGGTTCCCGGCCGTTTTCCCCAGCAGGGTATGCGTTTCGTGGCTGAGGTGACCGTACCTGCTTCGCAGATTCACAACGGTGTCTTTGAGACGGAGGTGAAGGTTCCGGCGGATGTTGCGGCGACACTGAATACCTCCCACAAGTACATTGCGGGCACCATGGCTGCTGGCGTTGAGGGTGCCGAGTACGGTTCGTTTGATGCCCAGAAGCCTCTTGAGCTTTTCGCGCAGGAGCCCGTGGTGTCGGCGGTTCCGACCTACGCCCCGACTGTGGCGCCCCTGCCCGAGGCAACCGTCGGTGTGAACCCCACTGACGCACCCACCGTAGCGCCCCTGCCCGAGGCAACCGTGGGCGTAAACCCGACCGACGCACCGACTGTGGCTCCCCTGCCCGAGGCAACCGTCGGAGTGAACCCGACCGATGCGCCCGCCGTGGCACCCCTGCCCGAAGCAACCGTCGGAGTGAACCCGACCGATGCGCCCACCGTGGCACCCCTGCCCGAAGCAACCATTGGCGTAAACCCGACCGACGCACCGACCGTAGCGCCCCTGCCGGAAGCAACCGTCGGAGTGAACCCCACTGACGCACCCACCGTGGCACCCCTGCCCGAAGCAACCGTGGGTGTGAACCCCACCGACGCACCGACCGTAGCGCCCCTGCCGGAAGCAACCGTAGGCGTGAATCCCACTGATGCCCCGACGGTTCCCGCTCTGCCGGAAGCAACCGTGGGCGTGAACCCCACCGATGCGCCGACCGTCCCGGCACTGCCTGAAGCTCCGATGCCTGCAGATAAGGCACCTGCTGACAAGGTTCCCGCGGCAGATCAGGCGCCGGTTGCCGATAAGACCCCCAACGCTGACAAGCTGGAGGACGCAACCGTGGCGCATCCCAAGAGTAAGCCAGCTCAGAGTAAGCCAGCTCAGGAGGCTCCGGTGACCGCCGCCCGCTCGGCTCAGGACACGCTGGCAAAGGACAGCCTTGCTAAGGAGAGCAACCGCAAGAAGGCTACCCTGGCGAGCACCGGTGCATCCAGCGTTGGTGTGATTGTTGGCATTGGTGTTGTTGCAATCTGTGCGGGTCTTGGTCTGAGCGTTCTGCGCTCGCGCCGCCACTCCTAAGAGCTACAGGGCGCACAGCCTAGCTCTCCCGTGCGGAATAAACTGCAGATAGCAAAGAGCCGCCGGCTCCCCTCAGTTAGGGGAACCGGCGGCTCTTCACGTATCAGCTCATTCAATCAGCTGGCGTTCGTGTTACTTCGAGGCCTTAACATCAATGCCGCTCACGTCAATCTGATCCAGCGGAATCAGGCGGTCACGAGTGACCACGCGGTGCACCAGCCAGACCGCGATAATCACGGGCAGACCAATGTAGGAGCTGAGCACACCAGCCCAGTCACCGCTCAGGAACGCCTCGTAGTTCTGGCCACCAATAACAACCAGGCACATGAGGAAGGCGATAATCGGGCCTGCAGGGAAGAACGGCGCCACGTAGGGCAGGTCCTTCAGGCTGTTACCCTGCTTCAGGTATGCGCGGCGGAAACGGTAGTGCGCCACGGCGATACCCACCCAGGTGATGAAGCCAGCCAGACCGGACACGTTCACCAGCCACAGGTACGCACCATCGGGGGAGAGCAGTGCGGCGATGAAGCCGACCGCGCCGATTGCTGCGGTTGCCAGCAGTGCGTTCATGGGCACACCACCGGAGTTGATGCGGGTGAACATCTTCGGCGCCTTACCCTCCTGCGCGAGCGCGAAGAGCATACGAGCCGAAACGTACAGGCCCGAGTTACCCGCAGAAAGCACTGCGGAGAGAATCACGGCGTTCATGATGGCTGCCGCGAAGGCGATACCCGCACGCTCAAAGATGAGGGTGAACGGGGAGATATTGATGTTGCCGTCCGCTGCGGTGAGCAGGTTCGGGTCGGAGTAAGGAATCAGGAAGCCGATGACGACCATCGCACCGATGTAGAAGAGCATGATGCGCCAGAACACGCTGGTCAGTGCGCGGGGCACGTCGCGGCGGGGGTTCTCAGATTCGCCGGCAGCCACACCAATCATTTCGGTGCCCTGAAAGGAGAAGCCTGCCACCATGAAGATGGCGAGTACGGCGGGTGCGCCGCCGACGAAGGGTGCCTCACCGACGGTCCAGTTGGAGACGCCCGGGGAACTACCGCCCAGGATGCCGAAGATCATGGCGATACCTGCGATGAGGAAGACGACCACGGTAACGACCTTGATGGTGGCGAGCCAGAATTCGCTTTCACCGTAGGAGCGTGCCGAGAGGGCGTTGATGCCGGTCAGCAGCACGAGGAATCCTGCCGCCCACACCCAGGATGGGATGTCCGGGAACCAGTACCTCATCACCTCGCCGACGGCGACGAGTTCGGCGGCGACGGTAATCGCCCAGTTGAACCAGTAGTTCCAGCCCATGGCGAAGCCGAAGGACGGGGACACGTAGCGCGCGGCGTAGGTCTGGAAGGCGCCGGGCACGGGCAGGTGCGCGGCCATCTCGCCGAGGGACTGCATGAGGAAGAGCACCATGACGCCGATGAGGGCGTAGGCGAGGATTGCGCCACCGGGGCCCGCGGTGGAGATGGTCTTACCGGAGGCGACGAAGAGGCCGGTGCCGATTGCGCCGCCGATTGCGATCATCTGCATGTGTCGGGCGGAGAGGCCTCGCTTCAGTTCACCCTCTGCGGGGGTGGCTTCCGATGCAGTGCCGGAAGTCTCTGTAGGCTGTGCCATGTCAGGTCTTCTTTCTGAGGCTATTGCTTCGTGCGTTTGCTAGGGGGATTGTGTGCTGTCCAGTCTATCCCTGCAGTCGATGCGGCTGCCGAAGGTTTGTGCCTGGGTCAAGAAATTCTTCAATCTTAAGGATTTCTTACGTACCGTAAGTTTTCCTAATCTGAGGGTCAATCCTACCCGCTTTCCGGGCTCTTTTCCACCCCAAACCCACAAAAACACAGAAAAACCCTCCCGAGCCGCTCCATCACGAGCGGCACGGGAGGGCCTCAAGTCAGGCTATCTCTCCGGGCGTTTAGTCCGTCTAGCCTTTCTAGTTCGCCAGGTTGTGGAAAGAAACGTTCGTGGGGTGCTCCACGGTGCGGGAGACGGTGCAGTCCTTCTGCTCGCTGAGCTGAATCAGGCGGTCCACCATCTTCTGGGCCTTGGCGCCCTGCTCATCCTCGGGGAATCGCACATCAAAGTCCACCTCAACGTCGTCGAGGCGCACCGCGCCGTCTTCGGTCTGCTTCAGCGCCGAGGCGAGCACCTCGAACACCTCGGGGGTGGAGCGGCGAGAGGTGCCCGCGTCCACATCCACGGAGGAGCAACCGGCAATAGCGGCGAGTAGCAGCTCGACGGGGGTCAGCAGACCCTCACCCACACCGAAGTCGAGGGTTGCGCCGTTGGCACCGTGGGCACGGTAGCGCAGGCGGTCGATGCGCTCAATCTTGGTCTGGCGGTAGTTGTCGAGTTCGCGGCGTTCCTGCTGGCGCGAGTACACCTTCTTCTGCTCTTCTGCAGTCTGCGCGGTGTTGTTCTGCTCAGCGTTGTTCTGTTCAGCCATTGAGGTTCCTTTCGAGTTGTCTGCACGGTCGCTAGGTTATTCAGCGCCGCGTTGTTTAGTGTCATTCACTATAAGCGTGTTTCTCATATTTTATTCCCGGACTCTTTTTCTCGACGGACATCTAAGCGCTCCTATACACTGGAAAACCGCGGTGGAGCTTCGAAGCCGCTCGCGCACACAGCAAATTTTTTGAAGAGCACAACATACACAAGGAACTCTTTTATGGCACAGACCCCCGGCACTGGGCGTACGAGCACGCAGAATGATTTCCGCTTGGCTGTTGCGGATTCTTCCGTGGTGATGCTCGGTATCGCTGTGCTGGGCTTGGGTTTGGGTATTATCCTCAATGCGCACGGTCTGCCGATCTGGACTGCGCCGCTGCTATCTGCCCTAGTTTTTGCCGGTTCGGTGGAGTTTTTGATGGTGGGCATGGTCAGTGGTGGCGCGCCTCTGGCGTCGATTGCGTTGACGGTGTTCCTGGTGAATGCGCGCCATCTGGTGTACGGTCTTTCCTACCCGTTGCATAGTGTGAAGGGTTTCTGGGCTAAGGCTCTGGCGATTCACACTCTTTGCGATGAGGCGTTTGCACTTAACTCCGGTCCCGATCGTAATGAGCGTTCGGGGGCGCGCATTCTGTGGGTGAACGTGCTGATTTACGTGTCGTGGGTTCTGAGCGTAATTCTCGGGTATGTGCTGGGCGCGAGTTTCCTCAGTAACCTGAAGGGCGTGGATTTTGTGATGACGGCACTCTTCACGGTGCTTGCCATGGACGGTTACCGCGCTAACCCGGATCGTGTGGCAGCATTATTTGTGGCAATTTCTGCCGCGGTAGCCCTAATTTTTGCGCCGTCCTCGTTCCTGGTGGTGGCGTTGGGTTCGTATGTGGTGCTACTGTTGGTGCGCTTCCCGGTAGCGAAGCGCCGCAGCACCCTGCCGCATCGTACCGTGTATGGAGAAGCAGCTGAGAGTGGCACCACTACCGCTGATGCGCCCGCTTCCACACAACGATAAGAACGTTACATATGTGCTCAAAACCCGCTAGGATAGATGAAGAGCACCGCTCTCCCCTCTTTCTATTTCTAGGATTCGAAAGACGCCTCCACGTGCGAACCTGCACGGAGGCTCCCAGAGGTGAAGGTACCCATGACTCAGATGAAAGACACCGCTAAGGAAACTAGCGACGCAGAACGCTGTGCCGCCCCGGAGTAACACCGCACCGGGAGCGGCACCACCCGAGGTCATGCAGAGATGTAGTCTCTGCCCGGAAGGAATACCCCTCCGCCTCACTATTCGCGGCTTTCATCAACTCACGTACCTACCGCACTACTTAGCGCCTTCTCTATGAGTGGGCTCTCCCTACCCTTTTCGCGGATGCTTTCAGGGCTTCACCCGCGTGCCTCGTTCAGGGTTCTTTCACTCTTTCAGGGTTCTTTCGCTGAGTATGTGCAGAAAGAGATAAACCTCATGAACAGTGAAGTAACCACCGGATATATTCTTGCTGCGGTGTTCGTTGCTGCTGGCATTACTTTTCTGTTGCGTCTGCTCCCCTTCGGTCTGAAAAAGGCTCTGGCTGGCTCCGAACTATTGGATGCGCTCAGCCACTGGATTCCGCTCGGCGCGGTCGCGCTACTTGCCATCTATGCGGTGGCGAAGATTAATTACTCCTCGTTCGCTACGGCGGCGCCGTACCTGGCGGGCCTGGTGGTGACCGTGGGGGTGCACCTGTGGCGTAAGAATATGGTGCTGAGCATGGTGGCGGGTACCGTCACCTGCGTTGTGCTGGCTAACTGGGTTTTCTAGGGGGTCATGATGAGCATCTCTAAGAATTCTGCTTCTTCTCAGCCCGCGCCTCAGCAGGCAACCCAGCAGCAGGTGGAGCAGGTCATTGCTTCTGCGCTTCCGCTAACCGGCATGATTCCCGTGGTGGATGCTCCCGCCTCCCCCGATGCACAGGGGCCTCAGCAGCCGCGCGAGAGCGGCTTCGCCGAGGCGATGCGCGTTGCCGGTGTGATTATGCTGGGCCTGTTCTTTGTCGGCATTGGTCTGGGCGTGCTGGTGCACAGTTACGGTCTGCCGTTCTGGGTGGCGCCCCTGCTGCCGCTCCTGGTGTTTGCCGGTTCGGTGGAGTTCGTGCTGATTGACATGATCTCGAATCATGCGTCGCTGTTCTCTATTGCAGTGATGACTCTGCTCATTAATTCCCGCCACCTCATGTACGGCCTGTCCTACCCGATTGAGCGGGTGCGTGGTTGGTTGGCGAAGTTCTACACCGTGTACACGCTCATCGATGAGGCGTACGCGCTGAACACCGGACCGGACCGCCATAAGCTCCGTGCCTCCCGCATCCTGTGGATTCATGCGGGTCTGCATCTGAGCGTCCTAGCGAGCGCTACGCTCGGTTATGTACTGGGTGCAAGCTTCTTGAGTGAGCTCAAGGGCGTGGATTTTGTGATGACTGCGCTTTTTGCGGTGCTCGCTATCGATGCTTATCAGAGTTCAAAAGACCATACCACTGCGGCTATTGCAGGTGTGTCTGCGACGGTTGGTTTGTTGGTGGCGCCGCAGTCAATGCTGCTGATTTCGATGGTGGTGTACATTCTGCTGCTGGTGTCGCGTTTTGTGGTGGCTAAGCGCCGAGGCACCCTGCCGGAGCATATGCTGGTCGCGGATGAGGACCCCGCCGAAACTGCCGAAACCTCCGGCGCTCCCGGTCATCCCGGCGACTCTGCACACTAAGTCTGGATTGCGCGCTAAGTCTGGATATAGTAAAGCGCCCCGCCCACCCGAAATACCGGGTGGGCGGGGCGTTATGCTGTCGCCAGCCGCATGTGTGGGTGAACCTTAGATCATGCGCTGTAGACGTTCAGTATCTGCTGTGCTGTGTACCGCCAGGTGTCCCTGACGGAAGTACTATGCGGGTGCCGGGCTTACGTCCGGTCCCGTACTAAGCTTACTTGATAGCTACTAGTTGATAGCTATTAGGGCTTACTTGATAGCTGCCAGGGCTGCTTCGTAGTTGGGCTCGTTGGTGGTTTCGGGAACCAGCTCGGTGTAGACAACCTCACCGTCGGGGTTCACGACGACCACGGAGCGTGCCAGCAGACCCGCCAGGGGGCCGTCAATCAGCTTCACGCCGAAGTCCTCACCGAAGGAGGAGCGGAAAGCGGAGGAGGTGACGACGTTTTCAATGCCCTCGGCTGCGCAGAAGCGGCCGATTGCGAAGGGCAGGTCGTTGGAGACGCACAGCACGACGGTGTTCTCCAGGCCTGCAGCCTGCTTGTTGAAAGTGCGGACGCTGGTTGCGCAAACACTGGTGTCGACGGAGGGGAAGATGTTCAGCACCAGGTTCTTACCTGCGAAATCTGCGGAGGAAATCTCGGAGAGATCAGCCGCGAGAACCGAGAATTCGGGCAGCTTTGCGCCGACTGCGGGCAGGTCACCGTTGGTGTGGATTACGAGTTCGTTATGTAGAGTTACTTCAGCCATGCCTTCATTGTCCCCCGGATAGGGCGGGTGTGCAAGGGGACACAGGCACTAGCGGGCAGAGTTTCCGCATAGCTGATTTTCTGCTACGTTGCTTCACTTCTTCTGGCCCTGCTGTAGCGGCTGTCTAGCGGTAATCCTGGTCTGTGACTCTACGGTAACGAACGGCACTGACTGCACGCACCGCGTGCTCGCCTCTTTTTCCCTATACTGGACGAGTTCACACTATTCACTTCTTGACCAGCACCGATGCGCGTTGCCGCGCATCTTCAGGAGTATTCATGTCTTCTAATCGCCGCCGTTTCACCGGCCGTACCGCTTTGGCTCTACCTGCGTTGGGCGCCGCTCTAGCTCTTGTTGTCACTTCCTGCTCGGCAAGCACTGATTCTGCTGTTTCGGGTACCGTGGTGTCTTCTTCTGGTAGCGCTTCTGCCTCCGCGAGCGCGACCTCCACTCAGGCACTGTTCCCGACCCCGTCGGCGAGCCCGAGTGCATCCGCGAGCGCTACCCCGAGTGCTTCGTCGCCTGCTCCGGTGCCGTCGGTGGTGACGATTACGGTTCATGCTGAGCCGACCGCATCCGAGTCGAAGTCGGATTCCAAGTCTGAGGCTAAGTCTGAGTCTAAGAAGGATTCCACCTGCGCGTCTGATTCTGCATCGACCGTGGTGTCTAAGGCTCTGCGCGAGCTGAAGAATAAGAGCAAGTGGGATCAGTGGACGAACGTTTCGCGCACGTACGAGGGTTACGACCCCTGTGCTGAGCTGTCGTGGATTGACGCGATTCCGGGTTCTTCCCCGTCTTCGTGTTGCACCGCGGCGATGGTGCACCACATTCTGCTGTTCCACCGCGGCAAGTTCATTGGTACCGCAACCTATGAGCCGTACTCGTTCTCTCCGGTGATTACCCGCACCTCGGACAGCTCGATTCGTGTGACCTACCGTTACATGAAGGAAGACGAAGCTCCCGCTAGCGCGAGTGGTAGCACGACTGCTGAGTTCACTTGGAATCCGGCAAAGAACCAAGTCGATATGGAAGGCACCCCTCCTCCGAGTTATAACTCTTAAGCACGTCAGCTAAGCTATTCGGCTCATAGGTTGCGTGCCTATGCCTCTTACCTCGTGCATACGAGAAACCCGCCGCCTCGCATATGGTGCATATGTGAGACGGCGGGTTTTCCGTTGCTTAAGGATATGTAGAGTGCCCGAGGGCTAGCTATTTAGGCAACGAACTTCTTGTAGCCGAAGTATGCAGCGCCTGCCAGGATAGCGATGAACAGAATCTTCTTCATGATGTACTCCTTTGATTGTTCTGAAGGGCACCCGGTGTTTTACTCCGTCTGGCGACTCACCTGAAGGTGAGGGCAGGCGGGGTGTCATCCGCACGTGGTGCCGTTGCTCCCTATCTTACCTGCTTTTGAACAACGTTTTCTGTTTGACGTGCCTAGTCCGCATTTTAGACATTCAAACACGCAGCGGTTCAGCGTACCCTGAGCCAAGGAATACGCCTCTGACGGGCGCATAATGGGAGCATGAGTATTTTTAAGAAGAAAGAGTACAGCGCTGAGCGCTCGGCTACTCGCATGGCTCGCGCCCTCGCTGTGATGGGTGCGCTGCACTTCATCATCCCGGATCCCTTCGACTCGATTGTGCCGAAGTACCTGCCGGGTCCTCCCCACGCGTACACTCACGGTTCGGGTGTAGCTGAGCTAGGCACCGCTGCCCTGCTGGCTAATGATAAGACCCGCCGTGCTGGTGGCCTGCTTGCTGCTCTGCTGTTTGTTGCGGTGTTCCCCGCGAACATTCAGATGGCTCTGGATGCACGTAACCAGTCCACTCAGCGTAAGGCTATTGCGTACGGTCGCCTGCCCCTGCAGCTGCCGCTGATTTGTAGCGCTCTGAAGATTTGGCGCAAGTCGAAGTAGTCAATACATTCACCATTCGATACATTCGACACTCATCTCATTGACGAGAAAAGCACCTTAGCGTTTTAGAGATAAAACACTAAGGTGCTTTTAGCTTAATAAAAGCTCTTATAAGCTCTTTTTACATCACATTTACGTATAATTGAAAATAACATACTATCTGCCACAGTGGCAGATATATAAACCCAAGGAGATTACAATGGGTACTTTTATTGGCACCATTATTACCGGCGCAATTATTGGTGCACTTGCACGCTTCTTTATGCGAGGCCGCCAGAACATTTCGATTCTTTGGACCATTATCTGCGGTGCTGTCGGCGCAGCTATCGGTACCTGGGCAGCGACCCAGCTGGGTGTTGCAGACACTAGCGGCATTGACTGGATCCGCTGGATTATCTCAATTATTGCTGCAATGCTGACCATTTCCCTGTACATGGGCTTGACCGGTAAAAAGTAAAGAGATATTTTTCAGTTTCTTTTAAAACCTAAGCAATTTTTATAAAGCAAAAGGCGGCACCTCCCCTAGCGTGAGCTAGTGCGGGAGGTGCCGCCTTTTCTGCGCCTCGCAGGAGGCGTTTTGTGTATTCTTGGCTTATATCGCCTTGGCTTATGCCTTCTTCACCACGGAGGACTTCAGGTACATCTGGCCTGCGCCGGGGACCTTCGCCTCGATATCGTGGCCATTGACGGGGGATTCGAGCAGGCGGATGCCGCGCACCTTGGTGCCCGCCTTGATGTCTGCGCCGCCCTTGACCTTCAGGCCCTTGACGATGGTGACGGAGTCGCCGTCGACGAGCTCGTTACCGACGGAGTCGAGAACCTTGGAGCCTGCTTCTTCTTCGGTTTCACCGGCTGCGGTGCGTTCCCATTCGTGGCCGCACATGGGGCATGCCCAGAGTTCACCCATTTCGTAGGTGTAGTTTTCGTTGCATTCAGGGCAGGCGGGTGCTTCGATTTCGTTGAGATTTTCGCTCATGGTTCCTTCTTCGATCTGTGCGGATGGGCCGCTCCCCTACGGTGTGTGGCTGCGGCGTGTGGGCGCGCGTCAGCCAGGCAAGGGGTGCGACGGTGGAGGGTGCGAGGGTTCTCGCGTTCGTGCTGACTATACCATTTGGCGGGTGTGAACCGCATGTGCGGGGCTGGTTTTTGCCGGTCTTTTGGGGTGGGTGCGGGGCGTGGGTGAAACCGAAAATAAAATTTGCCTGGTTTGTGCGTAATATTTACGAAAATTCGGGTTTTTGCTCATTATGCAGAAGATAAGGCGTGTAAAGTATCTAGAGCATTTGTACGTTTATTGAGTGAAAGGCACGGCTTCATGAAGCTTTCTGCACGTAACCAGTTCGCTGGCAAGGTTGTTGAGATCACCGAGGGTGCAACCAACGGCATCGTTAAGATTGAGATCGCTCCCGAGGTTATTATCTCCGCGTCCATCACCAACGAGTCCATTAAGGAACTGGGCCTGAAGGTTGGCGAGACCGCTTACGCAGTCATCAAGGCTTCCAACGTTATGGTTGGTGCTGACCACTAATCCCGGTCGATAAGACTTAACACCCTACGGCTGCCTGTTGTGGCGCGCGAGGGTTAATAGGGCGGAGCCCCGCACTGTGTGTACAGTGCGGGGCTCCGCTGCTTTCTGAGGTAGACCCCCTACAGGAGGGACTGGATCCTCACCCTAACCTGCGGGGTATTGTCGTCATTGCTACTGGTTGAGTCTAAGGTTTGAGAGTTTGAATGTTCTTCATCGTGTTGCTGCGCTTGAGACAGCGAACGAATGACAGTCTCTTGGATATCTCGTACGATATCTTTGACCGGCCTGGATCCATCAATGCCGACCTCAATAGTAGCTTGGCGCGAGTCTGATTCAACGATTACGCCAAATCGGGCCTGCGGCACGCGGCTACCGATTACTTTCAGGGTGCTACCCAGCCCAGGTTCGATTCCTCGTACTCCGGGAATGGCAGTGACCAGCCGAAGTAGCTCGGCGGCAGAGAAGTTAGTCGTCATGATGAATATCCTCGATATGTACGTTGACTGTCGGGGAGACTCCCAGGTTCTTATCGCAGGCTTCGCGGACGGCTGCGCGGACTTGCTGGGCCAGTTGCGGTAGGCTTTCAACGGCACCGTGAGCCGAGATTCGGCAGGATACAACCTTCGGAACGCCCAGACCGCGATGCTCTTCGATTGAAGGTGCGTGCTCAAAAGAAGAACGCAAGGAACGTGCACCGGGTACTGAGTCTACAGCGCGGCGAATAAGAGCCCTCAACGAAAACTCAGACATGCTGTAGGGACCCAAATCCGTATCGGGCATTTCCACCTGAGCACCGTGACGAGTCTCAGCGATAATAGCGTCCATTATGGAGCGGGGCCGCGGCATAACCGAGATACTTCCCATAGCCTCTAGCCGGTCCCATTCCTCGTGGAGGGAGGCGATGAGACTCAGATATTCCTGGGTGTCCGCGTCGTCCTGCTCGTGCGAGTGCAAGAGTGATTTTGCCGACGCTGCTGAGCGTCGTACCTTATTTGAGAGGTTTTCGGCGTTACTCAAGCCCACTCCTTCATCAGGCGTATGACGAGAGAACGGGCTCGTGCCAGCCTCCCACGGACGGTCGAAACTGTCAGATTCAGTGTCTTGGCAATCTCTTCGTATGACATCTCATCGATTTCTCGAAGAATCCATACTATACGCAGTTCAGGTTCCACGGAAGCCAAAAGATCGGCAAGGGCCTGAATCTGCGCATTAACTTCGCTGGAATCAGCCGGGTCAGCGGTGCTGCTCGACGTCATCTTAGCCGCAACGCTCACACCTTCGAGCCCTTCTGCGTCATAAGGATCCGTGGCACGACGCTGACGCTTACGCACCATACTAGTAGCTTTATTAGTGCAAATCTGCATAATCCAGCCACGAAAAGCTGCCGGTTCCCGAACTAGGTGAAGGCTACGCCAAGCCTGGACGAGGGTATCCTGAACAATATCCTCGCTGTCCTGACGGTTCCGAACAATCATATATGCAGAGCGGAAAAGACGCCCTTGATAACGCTCAACAAGCTTCTCAAAGGCGTCAATGTCTCCGTCCTGAGCACGCAGGACAAGGTATCGGTCCTCGTCCTGCGTTGCTTCAGACAAAGCGCTCAACTGCGCGGTGGGGTACTGATGGGATTGAGGTTTTGGCGCCACCTCGCTCTGAGGGTTATGCGCCAATGCTCTCTCCCGTGATTTCGGGTGCATGATGGCCAGTTACAGATTCGGAGACATTACGCGACTTCGAGGAACGATCCAGCCGTACTAGAACGTCAATCTGCTTGGGGCTTGCGCCGAAAGATACTGCCACATCATTATTAAGTCGGTTCTTGAGTTCAGCAATAGCCCACTCAACCTCACACCCCTGAGAGACAGTAGCCTCTGCCTGAACCCACAGGCTCTTCGGGGAGCCAGTAACCCAGACAGCGCACTTTTCCACACCAGGGACTTCCTGAGCACGCTCAGTCAAAGCCTGCGCCAGAACCTCAGGTGCCAAAGTAGCCATCAGCACACCCTCAGAACCACTAAACTTCAAAGGGGAGGCAGCAGCTTTACGGGGAACCTGTGCAACCAGCATGAACAAGCCGACAACGACAATAAGTACTGATACCAGTGCTACTACAGGCAGGAACCACGGCGTGTGTACCATGGGTCCGATAAAGCTAGCTACCGGGTCCTGTGCAGAGGCCAGGAAAGGTGCAATTTCCGGCCAAGCCTGACCAGCATTGAGACCCGAAGCTAAAAGCCAAAAGGACACTACTACAAGGAGAAGCCCAAAGGTGGCTAGGACAGTTCTGTTCAAAACACCAGAAACTGAACGCATATTCGTATCTCCTTTAGCTAATATGCTTAATCCGCACGCGACTACGTGCAATACCCACGGGTGCGAGCATCTTTAGAACTTCGTCGGTCTTCTTCCGTGCAGCTTCACGCACGGGGCCGAGGTCGTCCAAGACGCTATGGACAACAACGTCTACGCGGGAGCCGTTAGCGGTAACGATAGCGGAGTGGACGCCGTCAATCTGCTCAACCTGGGTCTGAATGAGGTTAGCCAAGTCTCGGCGCTTTGCGACAGTCTGACCGGGAATATCGTCGGGGAAAATTTCTATACGATCCGGGACTCCAGGCAACACAGCGCCAATGATCATAGCCAGACCGCACACCGCCAGGATGATGGCGAAGATAATAGCCGTGACGGAGCCAAGAGCGGTAGAACCAATAGCGGTGAGGGTACCCACCATAGACTCGGGCCAGGCACCGTTCACCATTCGGTGAACCGCAAGCCAAACCACCAGTCCCCCCAGTGCAAGCAAAACCAGAGCCAACAGGATGCTAGGGATGCTTCGCGAGGGACGACGAATTAGTTTCGGAACAGGTGTACTCATTTAAGGCTCTTCCTAACGTGGCTGCTCGGATTGAGCCAGGATATCTCGATGTTAATCTTGCCCACGCTAAGCCCCGTGAGGTACTCAACGCGGTTACGCACGTGTGCGCGCAGATTTTCGAGGATGGGGGACAAAGGTGCGGGGAAGACCAGTCCGATGTCCAGGTGCAGGACTGCTACCTGGCCGTAGAGTTCACACTGGGCTTCAGGGCGCGAGTCGAAGTTGTGGCGGGTACCAATTCCCAGTACGCCTCCAGCATTTGAGCCAACGTTGGCGCTTTCATTTGCAGCCTCAGCTGCAATCTTTGCAACGAGTCGCGCGGGGATGGTTGTGGTGCCGCGGTGCTCCCAGGAAGAACGTTCTTCCTGGGAAGCACTTAGCTGCATGTTTGCACGCTGGTTCGCGGTCACCATCGTCACTTCTTTCGCCCGTCCAGGAGGCTTCGGACATCGACCCGGCCCTCCAGGCAGAGGCCTACGGCCCATCCGGCAAAGCCACACAGGGCCACCAGAACGAACGTTCCGAAAGAACCGAAGGCAAGAACGGCTCCAAGGAACAGGCCCACCAGGAGGGCCAGGTGCGTTGTCTTCATAAGAACTCCTTAGATTAAGGCGTTGGATGCGGGTTACTTGAGGTCGGTGTCCTCGGACTTGTTAGAGTCGTCCTCGGGCAGGTGAACGTCGGTAACGTTGATGTTGACCTCAACAACCTCGAGACCGGTGGTGCCCTCAATCTGCTCGATAACGTTGCGACGAATTGCGTCGGCAACCTCGACGATGGAGACACCGTACTCGACGACTACGGTAACCTCGACAGCTGCCTGGGTCTCACCCTTCTGGACGCTAATGCCGCCAGCAACGTTGGTCTGAGCGTTGGGGATACGGTCGGTCACTGCGTTGAACGCACGGCGGACAGCGTTGCCCATGTCGTAGACGCCGGGGATTTCACGAGCTGCCATGCCAGCAATCTTTGCGACGACGCTCTCATCAATGGTGGTAACACCGTGCTCGGTCTGGAGGGGGCCGCGGGGTTCTTTGGTCTCTTCAGCCTTGTTCTCGTTGTGCTCGCGCTGCTTTGCGGTCTGGGGGATAGCGTTGTTGCTCATTTGGAGCCTCTTTCGTAAAAATCCGAGATGGTTAATAACGGTTATGCACGATGCAGTAAGCAATGTAGTCAAGGTGCCCTCGGTGGCATCCACGATCAGCTTTCTTCATTGACTGATCTGACTGGTTTTGCTGCCCGTCATGTTTGCCGTGCTAATAGTTAGACGCTACCAACTGCGGTTTCGTCATAGCTTTATTTTATGCAGTGCATCACATAACTCAAAAAATGGTCTTCTTGTGCGCGTAACAATCCATCACAAACATATAGATAGGTAGCGCACCATTGCCGTATATCCCGCCAGATAAGAGTTACCGCAACACCACAGACGACCACTTCGGAAGACAGCTTTCTATCTTGTCATCCTATAGATTCAAGCAAGAAGATAGCCCAATCAGACTCTTCAGAAGAAGCCAACAAAGATAAAGCGGAGCCCCGCACTGTACACACAGCGCGGGGCTCCACTTTTTATGTTTTTATCGCTTAGACGTTGAAGCGGAACTCGACCACGTCGCCGTCCTGCATGATGTAGTCCTTGCCCTCCATACGGACCTTACCGCGAGCCTTCGCCTCCGCCATGGAGCCAGCCTCGTCCAGGTCCTTGAAAGACACAACCTCAGCCTTAATGAAGCCGCGCTCAAAATCAGAGTGAATCACGCCAGCAGCCTGCGGCGCAGTATCACCCTTATAAATAGTCCAGGCGCGAGCCTCCTTCGGGCCAGCAGTCAGGTAAGTCTGCAGGCCCAGAGTCGAGAAGCCCACGCGAGCCAGCTGGTCCAGGCCGGACTCATCCTGACCATTCATCTCCAGCATCTCGCGAGCCTCCTCCTCAGACAGCTCCACCAGATCAGCCTCCAGCTTCGCATCCAAGAACACAGCCTCAGCCGGCGCCACCATGTCACGCAGCTCCTGCTGCTTCTCCTCAGACGCCAGAATGCCCTCATCCGCGTTGAACACGTAAATGAACGGCTTAGCAGTCAGCAGGTTCAGCTCCTTCAAGTGAGCCAGCTCCAGCTTCGCGTCCTTCGCACGAGAAATGATGGTGTCACCATCCTCCAGGATCTTCTGCGCGGTCTTATAAGTCTCCAGCTGAGCGGCGTCACCCTTCTTAATCTTCACAGCCTTCTCCAGACGCGGAATAGCGTTCTCCAGAGTCTGCAGGTCAGCCAGAATCAGCTCGGTATTGATAGTCTCCATATCGGACGCGGGGTCGACCTTGCCGTCCACGTGAATGACGTCCGGGTCATCAAACGCACGCACCACCTGGGCAATAGCGTGCGCTTCACGAATGTTCGCGAGGAACTTGTTACCCAGACCCTCACCCTCAGAAGCGCCCTTCACAATACCCGCAATATCAACGAACGAAACAGTCGCAGGCAGAATACGCTCCGAACCAAAAATCTCAGCCAGACGGTTCAGACGCGCATCCGGCAGGCTCACCACGCCCACGTTCGGGTCAATGGTCGCGAACGGGTAGTTAGCCGCCAGCACGGTGTTGCCGGTCAGAGCGTTGAACAGGGTGGACTTGCCCACGTTAGGCAGGCCAACAATGCCGATAGTTAGAGCCACAAGTTTTCCTTCGAATCATGTGCCCCGCCAAACACTCAGGATGCGCCGCGTAAGTGATGCGGCGGGTGCGGGCGGGCACAGGGCGAAAATGGTGCCCGCTTCCAAGCGCGACACCGCCAGTCTCAAGAAGAAACGGGTGCGGGGCGCCTGCGGGCATAGACACTACCATTCTACCGTGTTCGCGCAGGAGCCGCCCCGAGTGCAGGATAGGCACCGGTTAGGAGAAAGTGAAGGCGAAAAAACTGAGGCGAGGAAGCACCGCCGCCCCCCGGGGTCAATGAGAAAGAGATGAGAAGCAGGGGGTTAGAGCCAGCCGTTCTCCGTGGCGACGCGCACCGCATCCTGACGAGTCGACGCACCCGTCTTCGCCATCGCCGCCGACAGGTAGTTGCGCACCGTACCCGAGGAGAGAAAAAGCTCCGAGGCAATCTGCTGAGCCGTACCACCCGACGCCGCCTGCCGAAGAACCTGCGCCTCACGCTCCGTCAACGGAGAAGCACCCGTCACCAAAGAATCCGCCGCCAACGACGGATCCACCACGCGCAACCCCGCGTGCACGCGGCGAATCGCCTCTGCCAACTGGCGAGCACCCGTATCCTTCACCACGAAACCGCTCGCGCCGGCCTCCAGGGCGCGGCGCACGTACCCGGGGCGACCAAACGTCGTCACAATCAGCGTACGCACCGGCTCACCCGACTCGCTCAGCGCGCCCGCGTCGCGAATCGCGGCGGCCGCCTCAATGCCGTCGGTCAGCAGGGCGCCGGGCATCTGCACATCCAGGAGAACCACGTCCGGCTTCAACAGGGCGACCGCGCCCAGCACCTCATCACCATTACCGACCTGACCCACAATCTGCAGGTCAACCTCCAAACCCAGCAGGGCGGCAAGAGCCTCACGGATGAGCTGCTGATCGTCAGCGAGCAGAACACGAATCATGGGAGCCTCCCAAGGGGCGAAGACGGGGTGATAACGGCGGGCGGAACAACCGCGTGAGGTTGTCTACCACCACCATACAGGGGCGGGTAGCTCCCCCGTCCAGGACGCGGCGACAAGTTCCACAATCTACAGCAACTATTTACAGCAGTGAGGTGTCACCGTCCATGCTCACACGGATGCGCGTGCCCACCCCACCGCCAGGGTTCTCCGCCAGCCATTGCTCGGGCGCCGGCTCAATCACCACGCTACCGCCAGACGCCGCCACACGCTGAGCCATACCCGTCAGACCGTTACCGCGCGCATCGCCCACACCCACGCCGTTATCGAGGATGTCCAGACCGGTTGCGCTCAGACGCACCCGCGCCGTGTTCGCGCCCGAGTGGCGCACCATATTCGTGACCGCCTCACGCAGAACCCAGGAGAACAGCTTCGCGTTCACGCCAGCCACCGCGAGCGCGCTCTGCGCCTCCGGCAGTTCGGCGCGAATACCGGCAGTCTGCAGGGCACGACCCGCACCCTCAATCTCACCCGAGAAATCGGGCACGCGCAGGCGCGTCACGGTTGAGCGAACCTCCGCCAGGGATGCGCGCGACAGCTGCGCGATTGCCTCCATCTCGGCGCCGGCGCGGGCGGGGTCAATCTCCAGCAGTCGCTGGGCCAGCTCTGCCTTGAGGGTGATGACGGTCAGGGAGTGACCCAGCACGTCGTGCACATCGCGGGCGATCTCTTCACGTTCCTCAGAGAGCGCCAGGGAGGCACGCGCTACATCCGCGCGTTCACCCAGCTCAATCAGGTAGGAGAAGCCCAGCATACCCACCATCGGCGCACCGATAAAGAGGGAAATACCGCTGTGTGCGGTGACGTCAAAGCTGGTACCCACCATAAAAATTAGCCAGCAGACCAGGGCAATCGTCGCCGCTACACCCAAGCGCAGGCGGTACGGGGCGATTGTGCCAAAAATCCAGAACGCCACAAAGTACATGCTGAACGACAAGAACACCATATACGCCGATTCCAGCCGCAGCGCCGTCAGGCCAGCCACAGGCAGCGCCATCAGTAGCGTCCAGATGACGCTTCGACGCACCGTGGAGGCGACCGGCACCAGCCACGGCACCGCGTACGCCGAGCAGTTCACCACCGCGAACAGTGCCACCAGCGCCACACCGGCCCAGCGCACCGGCCCCAACTCCGGGGTGGTGAGGAAGCTGTCCAGCGGCATGAGCAGAAACACCAGCCACGGGGCGCTAAAGCCCAGCGCCAGCCAGTTCACGTTGCCGCGGCGTTCACGGTAGAGGAAGCGGAAGCGGTGCTTGCCCAGGGTGCGCTTCGCGGCGGAGGGTGCCGCCTCGTTCTCCGTGTGGGGGTGTTCGTTCTCGTAGGAATGGGTGTGGGTGTGGGTTTCGGTCATGGTTCTAGCCTAACGTGCGGGTGCCGCGGGTGCAGATACCACCGGTACGGCGGTGTCAGTAGGGGCTGTGTTAGTAGATGCAGTGTGAGTGGATACGGCTTCCGCCGCAGCCTCGGGAGCCCCTGAT
>NZ_KV795235.1:0-148843 GCF_001808955.1 Rothia sp. HMSC078H08 | reverse complement strand
GGCGGGTTGCGCGGCGCATCAGCAGGGCAGAAACACCCAGGAAGATTGCCGCCCAGACGACCAGGCTCACCACTGCGTACCAGAGCGGCTCGGTCACGAACCAGTCCTCACCACCACCCAGAATAATGGTCTGACCTGCGGCGAAGGGGTAGCGGGCAATCTCGGCGGCACCGTACAGCGGGGTAAAGCGGGCGTACTTCAGCAGGTCGGTGCTCAGCGGGGAGAACACGGTACCGAAGAAGCTCATAATCACCAGCAGACCGTTCGCAATGGACACGGCGTTCTCGTTACGAATCAGCAGGCCCATCATGATGCCGTAGAAGGCGAACACCAGACCGCACAGCACCGTCAGCGCGCCGGCTGCAAGCTGCTGGTTCACGGGGATTTCAACACCGGTGAACATGCCCACAATGTTCACCGCAATCACCGGCACCGCAGAAATCACCAGGGCGGTCAGCGCCTTCGCGCCCAGGTACTTGCCGGTGGTCAGCGGGGTCAGCGCCAGCTGGCGGTTCCAGCCGCTGGAGAGCTCGGTGACGGTGCTGCCGCTAATCGCCACGGTGTTCTGCACAGCGCCGTACAGCGCCATGCCAATCATGACGTAGGCCGCTACGTTGCCGTCGCCCATCTGCTGGGAGGAGTAGTCCTGCATCGCGCCAAAGAGCAGGAAGAAGACGATGGGCAGTGCCACGCCGAAGAAGAAACGGTCGGTCGAGAGAATAGAAGCGCGGATGTCGTAGAGTGCGTAGCGGAGCATGATATTTTCCTTGAGGTGTGTAGCGGCGGCGTGTGGTGTTGAGGCGGTCTAGTGTTTAGGCGTCGGATGCCTTGGAGGCGGCGGCCTGCTCGGTCAGCAGGGTGAAGGACTCGTCCAGGGAGGGCTTGGTGACCTCCAGGTCGCTGATGCTGTAGTTGTTCAGCAGAGTGCGCAGTACCTGCTCAATCTCCAGCACGGAGATGCGGTGGCGGTACCCTCCGGACTCTTCGGTCACCTCGACCGGCACATCCAGGTCGGTGATGGGCGCGGGTGCGAGGAAGGAAAGGTGGCGGTGGCCGGTCAGGGCGCGAATCTCATCGGAGGAGCCGTCAGCGATGATGGAGCCGGAGGCCATGAGCACGATGCGCTGGGCGAAGTTCTGTGCTTCTTCCAGGTAGTGCGTCGCAAAAAGAATGGTCGTTCCTCGTTCTGCGATGGCTTCCATACGCTCCCAGAAGGTGCGGCGCGCATTCACGTCCATGCCGGCGGTCGGCTCGTCCAGGATCAGCAGTTCCGGCGAGTGCATGGTCGCCAGGGCGTAACGCAGACGCTGCTGCTGACCGCCCGAGCACTTGCCGACCTTACGCTTAGCGATATCGGTCAGATCGGCGCCGGCGAGTACCTCATCCACGTCAATGGGCTTGGGGTACAGCGCCGCAATCATCTCGACCGTAGCGCGGATCGTCAGGTCCTTGAGCAGGCCACCGGTCTGCTGCACCGCACCGAGCAGACCGGCGCGTGCCGCCTCGGAGGCGTTGCGACCGAAGACGCTCAACTCGCCGCCGCTGGGCTGGGTCAGGCCAAGAATCATGTCGATGAGGGTGGTCTTACCTGCGCCGTTGGGGCCGAGCAGGGCGATGATTTCGCCGCGCTTGACGGTCAGGTCAATCGAGTTGACGGCGACCACGGTGCCTGCCGCGCGGGTGGAGAAAACCTGGCGGAGGGAGCGGGCGGAAATAACGGTTTCTGCGGTGTTGGGCTTGCTGTTCTGAAGTGCTGCGGTGTTCATGTTTCTATTACACCGCCGGTTTTCGCGCCGCTGCGGTACAGAGTGTCATGACCTGCCCATGACAAATGTCATGAGTTGAGGATATGCGAGCGTCGTAGCCGGTTACGTGAAGCGGGGGCTCCGTCCTCAAGGCGCCTGTGCCAATCGTTGTTGGGGCGCCGCAGAGGGGGCATTCCCCCGCGTAGCGTGAACGTGAAGCTGCGCTAGCGTCCCTATCCGTGCATCCCGCACATCAGATACAAAGACCCCGTGTCTTCTCCCCACACGGGGAACCCGTATCCTTCACCACGAACTCACTCGCACCAGTTTCCAGGACGCGGCGCGGCAGTGTTAGCAGATGCGGTGTGAGCGGGTACGGCTTCCGCCGCAGCCTCGGGAGCCCCTGATACTACGGAACTCTTGAGACTGCGGCGGGAAGAAGCATTTAGCGGCGGGTTGCGCGGCGCATCAGCAGGGCAGAAACGCCCAGGAAGATAGCCGCCCACACAACCAGACTCACCACTTGAAGCTCATTAGTAAGAGTTTATTGAGGACATAGAAAAGGGTTTCGGTAAGTATCAGTCCTTTGTAGATGCAGGTGAGCAGTATGAAGACGGCTACATCGACACTCTGGCCCTCTATTTATTGGAAGGGAAGATAGAAAACTTCCGTTCTCATCTAGAGTATCTCAATATGATTGGAGATGATGCGGATAGTGTCATCAGATTAGATATGTCTGGAAAGGAAGTTGATAAACAAATGATGGACAAATTTAGTTTATAAAAACAAAAAAGCCTTGGAAGCCAAGGCTTTTTTGTTTTTATAAATTAATTAGAAGAACCCCCAGTAAGACACGGAATATTGTTTAGTACGTGTAACCCAGAAAGAAATAAAATGACTAGCTATAGCTAGAGTAAAAATGGTTGCAATACTCAACACTGTTATAGCATTAGAAGCGAAAAGCAAAGAGAGAATCAAGGCAACCAGATAGAGTGTCGCTTGGACACAGTAGTAACTTCTCGGATAGCGAAGATAGTTTTTGTTATAGGGCCCATTTGCTAGGACAGCAGCTTGGAAGAGGCCAATTCCGATATAAAAGAAGCTGATTGCAACGAGAAGATTAGCCTCGGGATTCAGGAGATAACCCATCGAAACTGTCATCAACATAAGCCCAATGAAAATAGGATAGTGACTATAAATTATAAATACTCCCTTTTGATTGGATCCTTCGTCAATAGCATGGTCAAATTCACCAAAATAAAACAAGAACAGAGAAAGCATGATAACGAAATTAAGAACCGAATATATAGAGAAATTCTCAACTGTAAAGAAGTTAACTAGCCCAATAACCATCTCTCCAAACGTAATGATGACAAGAAGGGAGACGCGCTCGATTAAATGGGGAAGATTTACCTGGAAATGCTCATCTTTAGTCATCAAGAAAATTGGCACAATAAATGTTAGCAGAATACTAGCAATAAAGATATAGACTCCAACGTAAATAGGGAAAAGAGCTGCCAGATAGACTCCTAAACTTTGTAGACCTGTTAACCATAGAAAACCTTTGATGCTTTCCCGATCAGTATTATCGGTTGATTCTCTAAAAAACTGAACCAAATATTGAAAAAATAAGGTAAGGGTTAATGTACCAACAGCCCAACAGGTATAATAGAACCATTGTTGCCAATTGTATCCAATCATATTGGATATAAAGAGCATAAGTCCCATGTTGGTAAACATGATTACCATATTAAATAACGAGTTTGTTCCATAGCGATTGGTATAAATGGTTTGAATCATCCAGGCATTGATGATAACCATGACAGAGATGAAGAAATCAAGTAAAGAATCCCAAGCCACAACACCGTCATGAAGAGGGTGAATTAAAGCAGTTGCTTTTGAAATTGCAAAAACAAACACTAGGTCATAAAATAGTTCTGAAAATTCTACACGTTTATGTTCAATAAGAGTTGTCACCTTAAGACCTTTCTACTAGAAATACAATTTATTATAACACAACAATGGCATTGAAAGAGACGGAGATTCTTAAATAACTTCATGTGGCGCGAATCGTCAGGTCCTTAAGCAGGCCACCGGTCTGCTGCACCGCACCAAGTAGACCGGCGCGTACCGCCGTCCCAAACAGTGCTTCCCCACATATCAGATACAAAGACCCCGTGTCTTCTCCCCACACGGGGGAAGAGGACACGGGGTCATAAGCTAAAAAGTATTAGCGAGTGGGCTTAGCGCCGCGGCCACCGAGCTGGCGGCCCACGTTCTCATCGTTCTTCAGGGCGGAACGCAGTTCCTTCGGCAGGGAGAAGAGAATGTCTTCCTTCGCGGTCTCCACCTCTTCGATGGTGTTGTAGCCGTACTCGGCGAGCAGGGCCAGTACCTCCTGAACCAGAACCTCGGGCACGGACGCGCCGGAGGTCAGGCCCACGGTTGCCACGCCCTCGAACCAGGACTCGTCCACCTGGTGTGCGAAGTCCACACGCTCGGCACGCTTAGCGCCGTATTCGAGTGCTACTTCCTTCAGGCGCACGGAGTTCGAGGAGTTCGCCGAGCCAACCACAATGACCAGGTCAGCGCGCGGAGCAATCTCCTTGATGGCGCCCTGGCGGTTGGAGGTTGCGTAGCAGATGTCGTCCGAAGGCGGATCCTGCAGAGACGGGAAACGCTCACGCAGACGCGCCACGGTTTCCAGGGTCTCATCCACGGACAGGGTGGTCTGAGAAATCCAGACGACCTTCTCCGGGTTGCGAACGGTCACCTGATCCACCTCGTCGGGCGAGTTCACGATCTGGATGTGCTCGGGCGCCTCACCGGCGGTACCCTCGACCTCTTCGTGGCCGGTGTGACCGATGAGCAGGATGTCGTAGTCCTGCTTGGCGAAGCGCACAGCCTCGCGGTGCACCTTGTTCACCAGCGGGCAGGTCGCGTCAATAGTGTTCAGGGAGCGGTCGCCGGCTGCGGAAACCACCGCCGGGGACACGCCGTGCGCCGAGAACACGGTCACGGAACCTTCGGGAACTTCATCCACTTCATCAACGAAGATAGCGCCCTGCTTTTCCAAGGTCTCCACCACGTGGCGGTTGTGAACAATCTGCTTGCGCACGTAGACGGGCGCACCGTAGTGCTCCAGCGCCTTCTCAACAGCAATCACGGCACGGTCAACGCCTGCGCAGTAACCGCGCGGGGTGGCGAGCAGGACTTTCTTCTCACCGGTGACGGGTGCGGCGGCTTCAACGTCGGCGCGGCTGCGGCGCTCGCGGGGTACGGGCGGCAGGCCCAGGGCAATAGTTTCAGTGGACATGGTTACTATCCTACGTTGTTCGGACTTTTAGTGTGTGATGACTGTGGCACCGCTCGCAGGGCTACGTCCCAGGGCGATAAGGCGAATCAGAATACCGAGCAGTAGGGCGAGGATCGCCAGGACCAGCCCGTAGCTTGCCGCCGCCTGCAAGTGCCCGGTCAGTGACGGTGCAAGCTGGTTCCATGCCCCGGTAATCAGCGCCGTTCCGGCGGTGCTGTGGCTGGTAATTCCCAGGGTTTCAGGGCTCTGGCCGCCAAACCAGGCTGCGGCGCCCCAGCCCAGCAGGGCGTAGAGCAGAGCCGTGACCACCGGCACCAGGATGCGGTGCCTGGGGGCCAGCAACGTAGCCAGCAGCAGGCTCAGCGCCGCAATGATGGTCAGTGGCATGGTGGACTTGCCCAGCGCGGCGGCACGGTTAATGCCGGCGTGCAGGAACCACTCCTGCTGCTCCTGCTGGTTGTTGCCGTCCTTCAACCGGTCAATATTGAGGGTTTCAGGGCCGAGCTTCGTCAGGTCCGGGTCGAAGGAGCCGATAGAGCCGACCTTCGCATCCAACGCACGGTAAAAGGGGGTGAGCACAATGACGGCGGGACCGTCCTGGTGTTCGAGGTTGTAGCGGCGAGTTTCCTCGGCTACTTCCTTCCAGAGGCTTCGATATTCTTCAGTTTTTGACAGCTCAGCCGCGGAACGGTTGAGCAGGGAACGTATGCCGTCTTGTGTCGGCTTTACAAGAATGGAGTATAAGCCGCTTTGTTTGGTGCCGTCGAGGAAGGTTGTCATAGCTTCGGAGTTCATGAGGTCTTCGACCGCACCGTCCGCGATGCGCGAAGCAAGCTGCGAATCCTCCGCCAGGCTGGAGGAAATCTGCGAGAAACCACGCTCTGACATGAGCTTGGAGTTCACCCAGGCACCCGCGGTTGCACCCAGACCGGTCACCAGGGCAAGGGCGCACAGCACAACGGTCAGGAACCTCCGCAAGCCCGCCGCGAAGGGAGGCTCGGGGGCGGCCTGCAACTCAGCCTTGGTGGGGGTTGCTGTGTGACCGAGCATGCGGGTAGGCTGCAGCAGGGTCGTGTCTTCATCCGCCGTATAGTAGCCGCCCGTGTAATAGCCGTCTGTGCGGGTAATCCGGGTGTCGACGACTCGGGTCGCGTCCGCCGGGTAGTTGTGCGCGCCAGTACCCGCCGCTGACGAAGCCGCGGCGGTGTTGAGGGCGTTGTTCTGATGTGCTGACTGATCGGGTGAGCGCATGAGCCTAGGGTACCCGCTCACGGTGTTCAAAGCCGATTCGGACCCGCAGAATGCGCCAGAAGCTAAGTTCTGCCTGCACTGTGTGCAAGCTACCCGAGTCGCCAGGCTGACCTGTGCGCAGGCGCATAACCGACCAATCAGGGACAATAGAAGGCATGAACTTCTACAACCCCTCCGCAGCGCAGCCGGCACCCGCGCTAGTCGTGCCGCCCGTGCACGAGCGGCAGCTTCCCGGGAAGTCTCAGGAAACCACCGCCACCAACCCCTGGCCCCTCGCCCTGCTCGCGCAGAACCTCAAAAACTATGTAGACAAGGTTCCCGAGCTCTGGGTGGAGGCGCAGGTCGCCTCCCTCAACGGCCGCGGCGGCAACGTCTTCATGGAGCTTAAAGACCTCAACGAAGACTTCTCCTTCACCCTCGCGCTCTTCGGGCGTGCCGGTAGCGGCCTGGCGGCTGATGTGACCGTAGGCGCTCGCATCGTCACCCGCGCCAAGCCGAGCCTGTGGAAGAACGGCAAGCTCTCCCTCATCGGCAAGGAAGTGTACGCGGTCGGCACCGGCAACCTGCACGAGCAGCTGCAGCGTCTGCGTGAAGCTCTCGCCGCTGAGGGGCTGTTCTCTGACGCGCGGAAGAAGCCGCTGCCCATGCTGCCGAATCGTGTGGGTCTGATTACCGGTCGCGATTCTGACGCGGAGAAGGACGTTATCCGCAACGCCTCCCTGCGCTGGCCCGGCGTGGTCTTCGAGGTGCGCAATACTCGCGTTCAGGGCGAGGGTGCGGCGGCTGAGGTCATTGCGGCTCTCGCCGAGCTGGACGCCCACCCAGAAGTGGATGTCATCGTCATCGCCCGAGGCGGCGGCTCCTTCGAAGACCTGCTGCCCTTCTCTGAGGAGGCACTCATCCGCGCCGTCGCGGCAGCCACCACCCCGGTGGTCTCGGCAATCGGTCACGAGGCGGACTCCCCCATCCTCGATGCGGTCGCTGACCTGCGCGCCTCCACCCCGACCGATGCGGGTAAGCGCATTGTGCCCGATATTTCGGAGGAGACCGCCCGCATCCCCGAGGCGCGCGCCCGCCTGGACCGCGCGGTGCTCGGCTACGTGGGCATGCAGATGAACTACATTGCGCAGCTGCGTAGCCGCCCGGTGCTCACCCACCCGGAGTCTTCCCTGCTCATGCGTGTGGAGGAGCTGAGCCAGCTACGCGAGCGCGCTCACCGTTCGGTGCAGCACCGTCTGGAGCGTGAGTCGGCTACCCTGTCGCACACGTTGGCGCGGGTGCGTTCGCTCTCTCCCGCGCAGACGCTGAACCGCGGCTACTCCATTGTTCAGGATGCCGCGGGTGCTATTGTGCGTGACGCTTCGGCGCTGAGCGAGGGCGAGCAGATTACGGTGCGTGCGGCGACCGGTTCGGCGCAGGCGACCGTGACCTCCACGGACCCCTCAAACATCTCCTAAACCCCGATACCTACGTTTTACCCCTAGTTTTTACCCCTAAGTTTTACCCCTGAAAGGTTCCTCAATGAGCGAGAACATTAGCTTCAACAGCGCCGAGCTGGGCGCACCCGTCGAAACCCTCGGCTACGAGCAGGCGCGAGCCGAGCTGGAGCAGGTCGTGCGCCAGCTGGAGTCCGGCGCCAGCGACTTGGAGACTTCCATCGCACTGTGGGAGCGTGGCGAGGCGCTTGCCGCCCGCTGCGAGGCGTGGCTGCAGGGCGCGCAGGAGCGCCTGAACGCGGCACGCGGTGCACAGCAGGGCGGTCAGGAGAGCCCGGCAAACTAAAGCCACTTCCAGCGCCCGTTCTGGCACATCCGCCAGCCGTCAAACAGAAATAGCCTGCCCCGCAGCTCATCAGAACTGCGGGGCAGGCTATTTCTGTCTATATGTAGCAGAGGTGGCAGGGCTAGTGCTTCTGCTTGTAGTCAGCCATGAAGTTACCCAGGCGCTCCAGGGCGCTGGTGAGGGTCTGCGTATCGGGCAGGAACACCAGGCGGAAGTGGTCCGGGTCCTTCCAGTTGAACGCGCGGCCGTGGCTGAAGAGAATCTTCTGGCTCTTGAGCAGGTCCAGGGCGAACTGCTCGTCGTCGGTAATGTCGAAGCGCTCAACATCAATCTTCGGGAACAGGTACAGTGCGCCGTCCGCACTGGTGCAGCTGATGCCGTCAATCTCGTTGAGCATCTTGTGCGCCAGGGTGCGCTGCTCGTAGAGGCGGCCGCCGGGGACAATCAGCTCGTTAATGGACTGGTAGCCGCCCAGTGCAGTCTGGATTGCGTGCTGTGCCGGAACGTTGGAGCACAGGCGCATGGATGCAAGCAGGTGGATGCCTTCCAGGTAGCTCGTTGCGTCCTTCTTGGGGCCGGTAATAGCGACCCAGCCTGCGCGGTAACCGCAGACGCGGTATGCCTTGGACAGGCCGGAGAAGGTCAAGCAGAGCACATCATCGCCGGTCAGAGAAGCCATGTTGATGGCTTCTGCGCCATCGTACACAATCTTTTCGTAGATTTCGTCGGAGAACACAACCAGACCGTGCTCGCGTGCCAGGTCCACGATCTGCTTCAAAATCGAGCGCGGGTAGACGGCACCGGTCGGGTTGTTCGGGTTAATGACCACAATGCCCTTGGTGCGCTCGGTAATCTTCGACTTAATGTCTTCGATGTCCGGGTACCAGTTGTTTTCCTCATCGCACAGGTAGTGCACGGGCTTGCCGCCCACCAGCGCGGTGGATGCGGTCCACAGCGGGTAGTCGGGCATGGGGACCAGGATTTCGTCGCCGGTCTCGCAGAGTGCCTGCAGGGTCATCGGGATCAGCTCAGACACACCGTTACCCAGGTAGATGGAGTCGGTGTCGAGGTTCATGATGCCGCGGTTCTGGTAGTGCTGCACAATGGCGGTACGTGCCGAGTAGAGGCCGCGGGAATCGGAGTAGCCCTGGGTTTCAGGCAGGTGACGAATGATGTCCATCATGATGGCATCCGGCGCCTCAAAGCCGAAGGGGGCGGGGTTACCAATGTTCAGTTTGAGGATGCGGTGGCCCATCGCCTCCATGCGATTGGCTTCATCCAGAATGGGGCCGCGGATGTCGTACAGGACGTTGCTCAACTTTGAGGACTGACGGTACTTCGTCATGATGATTTACTTTCTAGGGTGATCCAAAATGAATTGTGCTGCGTCATCATCTGCGATGGGGTTGGAACCGCTAGTCAGACGCAACAGGAACGAGAGGTTACCCGTGTCTAATGTAGATGATACGCGGTTAATTGCCGTCCGGGCGCTATCTGGCAGGGTACGACGGATAATGGGCACCAGCTGCTGCTGCAAAAGTGCCGTTGAGGGGTCTTCCAGGGTGACCAGGCGGTTATCGTCAATTGCCGAGTCGCAGCTGTGCAGCAGGGTCACCTGCACGGTGTCTGCGGTGAGGGCGTTGACGCGCTCGGCGGGGTCGTCCTGAATCTTCGGGTCGTGCACACGGTAGCGGTAGAGGCTACGCAAAGAATCCACGCCGTAGGTGCCGCTGGAATACCCGGTCGGAATGGAGAACGTCAGAGAAGACTGCACCTCACGCAGATGCGCGAGGGAGTTGAGCTTGTGGCGGGCACTCACGGCGCGGGTGGTAACCAGTACATCCTTGTTGGTGGCGTGGGCGCCGTTGAGGAGCATGAGCTCTTCGGGCAGGATGCGCGAAATGGCGTTGGTCATGTCGGTGGTGCTCATGGCGCGCAGGTTGATGGGGTCTGCGGAGCGGGTGGAGCTTGCGGTGGGGCTCGCGGTTGCGTCCGTAGCATGCGCGGAGGCGGTGCTCTCCTCCGCGGTGGGGGTAGCTGCCGGGGGCAGGGTCACGCCTGCGGCTTGAGCGGAGGCGCTCACGGAGGCGGCGATGCGTTCGTTCTGCGCGGCGGCGGGGCTGATTTTGCCGTCGTCGGTCAGGTAGAGCAGCAGGTCTCCGCTGTAGTCGATGACCAGGTCCAACGATTCAAGCGCGGCGGCGGTGCTGCTTTCCTCATCGTCGGGCAGAGTTGCGGTAGGGGTGGCTGAGTTAGCCGAAGGAACCATGAGCCCGCGCAGGGCGGTAGCGCGGCTGTTGTCGGTGTCAACAAGTTCAACGGAGTAGCCAACCTGTCGCAGGGCGCGCGCGTACACGTGCGCCACGGCGCGCATTTCACGCAGGGCACCGTAGCCGATACGCAGGGTACCGTAGCTGGATGCGGAAGGGTCCACCTGCGGGGTTGCGTCATTATTCCCGCAAGCGGCAAGCAGCGGCATGAGCGCCAGGGAGGTGAGCGCCGCACGGCGGGTGAGGGTTCGTCGGTTCATTAGGGAAGCTTCCGTGCGTTTTCATCGGCAAGAAATTCGCGGTATTCGCGTGCCCAGCTCGCGGCGTTGGAGTAGCCCATCATGGAGGCGACCTCGTCGATGAGGGTGCCGTAGCGGATGGTGTCCAGCTCAGCGATGGGTACCCAGCGTGCCGTGTCGGAGGATCCGTTGATTTCGTGGCGCAGTTCGCCGGTGACAATGTGGGCACGGAAAACCACCCGCAGGGCGCAGAAGGGTAGCGCTTGCGGGTCTTTCTGGGTGGAACGCACGGGGAAGTGTCCGGCGTGCACGCCCAGAATGTCTTCAATGGCGACGCTGTAACCGGTCTCTTCGAGGGTCTCTCGCAGCGCGGTTTCGTCGGCCTGTTCGCCGGGTTCCATGCCGCCGCCAGGCAGGGACCAGAGGGGGCTGAGCGCGCGGTCTTCGGGAACCCAGCGGGTCATGAGCAGCTTGCCCTGCTCAATGATCACTGCGTAGGCTGCGGGTCGGGTTTCCATTGCTAATGCCATGGTTTGATTTTACCGTCTATCGTTCGTTAGCGTTTCTTGCCGCGGCGTGCGCTGGCGGCTTTGGCGGACTGTCGAGCGTGCTGGCGCGCGTTACCGTTTTTCTTGGCGTTGGCGCGCTTTTTATCGCGTGCTTCGCGGCGGGCGTTGGCGGCTCGTGCCTTCGCTTTTTCCTTTGCCTTTTCAGCGGCGATGCGTTCGGCGCGTGCCTGCCGGGTTTCGCTACCACGCTCACTGGTTGCGGTGCGGCCACGCACAATGCCGATGAAGTCCTGCAGGAGCGCCTCGAGCTCTTCGCTGCGCGGCTCGCCCTTGGGGGCACGCGGCCAGACCAGGTGCACCGGGTAGGTGTCCAGACCCGCAACGGGGCGGTAGGTGAGGTCCTTGCGGTGGTAGAAACGCGCAATGGACATGGGCACAATGTACAGACCCACACCGGCGGCAACCAGCTCGATGGTTTCCTTATCGGTCAGACCCTCGGGCACGATGCGACCGGCACTCTCACGCCATGCGCGGGAGACTTCCTCATAAGCGGGAATATTGGAGGCGGGCTGTAGCAGGAACTCCTCGGCAAGCTCCTCCACGGGCACCTCATCAAGCACGGTGAGCACATGGTCCACCGGCAGAATGACCACGGGCAGCTCCTCGTAGAGGCGGATGCTGTGGTACTTCTCGCCGTCGGCGCTTGCCGGTTCACGGTCGGGGCGCACAATACTCATGTGCGCGAAGGGATTCTCGGGCACAGCCTTACGCGCGATGGGTGCGTGCTCGGTAGCCTCGACGCTATCCTCAGCGGGCGCCTCGGAGGGGGCGGTTCCCTCTTCTGCTGACCCAGCGGCGGATTCAACGGAGGATCCAGCGGCGGGGTTATCGGCGGGATCAATCAGGCACAGGTCCTGATGTAGGGAGTCCAGGCCGCGCGCCTCACGCACGGGCACCTCCGCCAGCTGCACGCGGTCGCCGTAACGCTCATGCCAGCGGTTGAACCACTTACCGGGCATAATCGCCGGCACGTAGCTAACGCGCAGCACGGAGCGCTGCAACACGGGGATGGGCAGAGCCTCCGGAGTCTGGATCATTGCCAGCTGCTCGGGATGCAGGTACACGCGGGTGGGCGCCTCGGCGGACGCTTCGGTTTCTACCTCGTCGGTAGCGTTTTCGGGCGCGCTGAACTCGGGGTCGATTGCGGTGAGGGCAGGGTCGTTGACGGACTGCGCTTCGGGGGTGCCTGCAGTGGAGGATGCGGATGAACTCATCCCTCCACGCTAGCACATCTTGGGCGGGGGCATTGAGGGCAGGTGAGTGGCCTCAACCCGGCGAGATAGTGCACCTATCCCCCGCTGAAGGTAGGACTAGTTCTCGGTGATGTTATCCGCAGTGTTCTCAACGGTTTCGCGGTTAATGCGGCGTTCGCGCAGCTGAGTCACAATGACCAGCACCGTGATAACAATGGCAAGGGCGAGCGGGAACATCCACGGCTCCAGGCCGAGGGCCGCAAGAATTGCGAAGCCGATGGTGGTGTAGATGCACGCCCATATGAAGGTTCCGACCAGCATCGCGGGCACCCAGCGGCGCAGCGGCATTTTCGTGAAGCCGGTCGTGATGATGACCGCGGTTTGCAGACCCACGGTGAGAAAGCAGAGGGGCACGGCAATAACGCCCCATCGGTTGATGAAGGCGCGCGCCTTGCGGTAGAGCGGGCTATCCATGGCTTTGCGGATGCGGTCGAGGCGGGCGCCCCCTTCAGCAGCGAGCGCGCCAAGGGCGTACACGATGCTGGTGCGGACGATTCCGACCACCCACATGAAAGCTAGGGCAACCTCAATCGGGAGTGCGTCAAACCAATCTTTCACCCGGCTATTCTCTCATGAGTGGGCGATATTGACCTGATTGAAGGTTTTTTGAGGCTTCTTATTCGACTTTTGGAGGGGCCAGAAAATTTTTTTAAACTTTTTTTGCCGGGGGCTATTGCCCCTTGTCGCCTGCAATGGCGCGGATTTTACTTAGGTAAACCTTAGTTTATTGACAGGGTGTCGCTATTTTCGGCTTGTCACCCGCACGGGAATTAGGATATATTTTTATTACCGAATAAGGCAGGTCTTGTGGGAAGGCCTTCCTAATCGGTCTAGAAGACTTTCTTCCTGTGTGTGATGCTAGAAAAGGAACCCCATGGACGGGGTTCCTTTTCTTTTTAACCGTTCCTTTCCCGAGGCACATTCCCAGCAAAACAAAACCCCGACAGCACGAACTGTCGGGGTTTTATACACATCTAGAGTAAGGTCTACTTCTTACCCTGGTTCTTGTCCTGGCGGTGCAGAGCGCTCAGCGGCTTGGGCAGCTGAACCGGATTCCAGGTGTTGCTGACTGCTTCAAAGGAGGAGCCAGCACCGGGATGGCGGTTCGTCGAACGAACACCACCGCTCGCCGTAGCACCGGTCGAGAGCGCCGGGTCGTTCAGGGACGCAATATCCAGAGCATCGAACTCGGAATCATCCAGGACGTCCGGCAGAGGAATCTCCTCGGGAATCGGCTGAGCGGGAGCCTGAGTAGCAGGTGCCGCAGGCGCCTGGCGGACGGGCGAACCATCGCGCAGAGCCTGGCGAGCCACCGGCTGGGCCGGCTGAATAGCCGGCTGCTGTGCGGGAGCCTGCTGCTGAGCGGCAGGCGCCTGGGCAACCTGCGCAGGCTGAGGTGCTACCGGCTGAGCGGGAGCCACAGGTGCCTGAGCAGGATGTGTAGGCTGAGCAGACGGCACGGGCTGAGTGTGCTGGGGCTGAGCGGGCTGGCTCGGAACAACCGGAGCCTGAGCCACCTGAGGCTGTGCAGCAGTACGCGGTGCACTAGCAGAGGAAGCAACAGAACCGCTCTCCTGGTCAAAGAGCACGCTACCGCGGCGAATCGGCTGGAAGCGGCTCGGACGCTGCTGGCGGCGCTCCTGACGGTGACCTGCGGGCGCCTCCGCCGGGCGGGCAGAACGGGCAGGTACGGGACGAGAAGAATGAGCAGGTGCCGCAGCAGGCGCTTCCGCACGAGGAGCCGCCTCGGGAGCCTCATCGGAGGACTCCACCGCAATGTGCGCACGGCTCGGGCGTGCCGCCTCACGGCTCACGTTGCGGGCAGTAGTCTCACGGGTTGCGGGGCGAGCCTGATGTGCAGGCTCTTCGACAGCTTCAGCTTCCGGCGCTTCAGTATCCTCTACAGGCTCAGAAGCGTCATCGTAAGCTTTTTCGTTGTCAGACTCTTCATACGCCTCAGCGTCAGTACCCTCGGCATCTTCTGCTTCTGCCTTGGCGCGCCGCTCATCGCGGTTCGCCTTAATCTGGTTGCCAAGAGACTCCAGCAGACCAAAACGGCTTACAGCCCACGCGCCGCCAGCAAGAATCAGGAAGAGAACAGCCCAACCCCACGCCAGAACCCCAAAGAGCGCCAGAAGACCGGTCACCAGGGCAAGCACGCCCAAACCGGCAGCAACCAGCAGGGTAATACCGCTCGGGCTCGAAGTATCAAAGTAGGACAGCGGCGAGGGCTTCGACTCCTCCACCACCGGAATTTCATCGGTGTAGGGAGCAGTCGGGGAGGAATCACGAATCTGCGAAATAGAAGCCGTATCCGGGGCAGGCTGAACGGCATCCTCCACAGCGTGGGAGGAACGGGAAGAAGCCTGCGGAAGAGCGGAAGAGGGCAGGGAAGTACCCGGCGCCACCGCATGATCGGAAGACTGGTACGCCTCCAACTCATTCAGCAGCACGCCTGCAGAGGCGAGAATGTCCTCAGCGGTACGCTCGGCGCTAATCAGGGGACGCTCGGGCTCCACGGAGGGACCAGCGGGCGCGCGACGGAGGCTCCTGGGCACAAACCACAGCAGCAAAATCACGGTCAGAATTACCAACACACCGGAGGTGTTCAAAAGCGTCATATTCAGGTCGCCCTCTATCGTCCCTTTATCCCTAGACTTTAATCATACCCTTATATTCCCAATGCTTTCCATAAGCGGCAAGAATCGGGCTGGATATGCGCATATACCCCAGAAGGAATATGCGCACTACGACGTCGTTGCGTCCCTGCACAAGACACACTCTGGACCCTCACCCAGTAGCACGCCACGCACATAACGGACACGAACGACGCAAAGGAAGGCGCCCTCCCTCAGGGCTAACGCCCCACCAGAAAGAACGCCTTCCTCAGCGTGGTTGGTATTTATCGGTTGCCCTCATCAGAGAGCGGGTGCAGAGTAATTAGCAGTTCTCTGCGACAAAGTCCTTCAGCCATGCGCGCAGGTCGTCACCGAACTCGGGACGCTCAGCAGCAAGAATAACGTTTGCCTTCAGGTAGGACAGCTTGTCACCGGTGTCGAAACGGCGGCCGGAGAAGACCACACCGTAGACGCCTTCGCCTTCGCCTTCACCCTGAGCCAGGGTCTGCAGAGCGTCAGTCAGCTGAATCTCGCCGCCGCGGCCCGGAGCGGTGTTCTCCAGAACCTCGAAGACCTTCGGGCTCAGAACGTAACGGCCGATCACAGCGTAGTTCGAGGGAGCCTCATCAGCAGCGGGCTTCTCAACCAGACCGGTGATCTTCACGAAACCGTCTTCGCCCTCAACAGCCTCAATAGCAGCTGCACCGTAAGCGGAAATAGCCTCGCGGGGGACCTCCATCAGAGCAACGACGGAACCGCCGGTGCGCTCCTGGACCTCCACCATGCGGGAGAGCAGGTCTTCCTTCTCATCAATCAGGTCATCACCGAGCAGAACAGCGAATGCCTCATCGCCAACGTGGCGCTTTGCGCGCAGAACAGCGTGGCCCAGGCCCTTGGGGTCGCCCTGACGCACGTAGTGCAGGTCGCCGCCCATCTCATTGGTAGCTACCACAGAAGCGAGCAGAGCGTCCTTACCCTGCTCAGCGAGCTGCTGCTCCAGAACGGGAACGCGGTCGAAGTGATCCTCGAGAGCGCGCTTGTTACGGCCGGTAATCATCAGAACGTCATTCAGACCGGCACGGATTGCTTCCTCCACCACGTACTGAATCGCGGGGCGATCAACGACGGGGAGCATTTCCTTGGGGGTTGCCTTCGTGGCGGGCAGGAATCGGGTGCCCAGACCAGCAGCAGGAATAACTGCCTTAGTAACAGACTTAATTTCAGTAGCCATGCCACAAGAATACCCTAAGTTGTAAAGTACTTAAGCTGATTTATCGACACTATGACGTGAAAAAATCTTCAACGTGACTAACTACATATCGGTGAAGGTACATTCTTCGGGTTGTAGAGAAAATACGTTCCTCGAAACCCAATGCTATTTTCTGCAATCCCTATACTAAAAAGTAGATTCTATAGCCCAGCAGAGTAGGTTGCTTTTTGCCGCCCATAAGGATGTTTTCACCCCACCTCGGAACGCCTCTCAACGCGGAGGCACCACGACTCAAACCAGCCAAACTAGGCCATAGAGCCACTCTCCTCCACCCCGCATAAGACCTCACCCGCAAAGACGATGGGACACACCATGCCTCTCAATACCGCAGCCGCCACCAGCAACTCCGATACCGGTGCCAGCGCAGAAGATATCTCCCTGGATAAAGACATTCTCCGCTCTCAGATTCGCCCCCGCCGCCTCACCGCACGCAGCCACCGCGGCGAACACGACCAGCAGCAGATAGCTGACCTTTTCACCCACCACATTCTTGAAGCGGTCGCGCAGCGCCTCCACTCCCCCGGCACCATTGCGGCATACCTGCCCACCAAGTCCGAACCGCCCATCATCGAAGCACTAACCCGCCTGCACAAGGACGGACACCGCATCCTCGTGCCCGTCGTGCGTCCCGGCCGCAAACTCGCCTGGGTGCACTGGGATCCCGCCGTCGAGCACCCGCTCAGCCCCATGGGAATCCCCGAACCCGAAGGCGAAGAACAGGACGAGCGAGCCTTCGTGAACGCCGATGTGCGCCTCGTCCCCGCTCTCGCCTTTGATGCTGACGGGCACCGCCTCGGTCAAGGAGGCGGCTACTATGACCGCATTATCCCCCTGCTCAGCGCACAGCAGCTGAAGGAGCAGAGCATCGGCGTGGTCTTTGCCGATGAAATTTATGAAGCTATTCCCTACGACCAGTGGGACGCTATTCTGCCAGTCATCCTCACCGAAGAAGGCGTTTTCCGCACCTCTCAGCAGTCACCGATGTAGCCGGTTGACCAGCACCGCCCACCTCCTGATTGACACCCCAAATCTTCATGCAAAAGCTCAAAGATATGCAGGAACACACGACCAAAATCGCTCAGGAAAAAGGCAAAAAGAAACCAGAAATAGCTTTTTGAGAAGAAACCGCAAATAGCCCAGAGCGTTTCAAAAGCGGTACACTCAAACCACGTTAATAAACCATCCCAGCGAAAACGGATACAGAAGGACAAAATGCCGGTCTACGTTTACCAGTGCAAGAATTGCAACCACGTCTTTGAACAGCGCCAGTCCTTTAGCGACGATGCACTGCGCATCTGCCCGCAGTGCGGCGAAGAAACCCTGCGCAAGCGCTACAACACCGTCGGAGTGACCTTCAAAGGTTCCGGCTTCTACAGCACCGACAAGGGCAACTCCTAAACGGGGTCCCACACCAGCCCAAAAGAGGGGCGGAGCAACACACGTTGCCCCGCCCCTCGGCGTTTTAAGAAGTGCTCTCCCGCAGGAAGACGCTACACGATATTGTTACCCCAGTGCGGAGGACGCTGCTGACGCATCCATTCCAGACGCTCACGCTCCTCCGGGGTCAGCGGCTGCGCAGAAGCAGCCGCTTTCTGAGAACTCGCCTTCTGGGGGTTCTGCTTCTGGGCATCAGCTTTCTTCGGGGAAGCCCCCGCGGCAGAGGAAGTACCCGAAGCCACAACCGGAGGCGTCGTCACGCCCACCAGCAGAGGCTCAGCCCCGCTCACCGAGCCGCCGCCGCTCACACGACGGTGCCCACGGCGCGGCTTCGGCGTTGACGAATAGCTAGCCACGGACCTCAGCATCCTCGTCCATATCCAGGTAGTGCAGCACGCGCGCCACCACGGCGTCCGGATCAGCAAATACTTCCAGGGTGCCCAGCGTAATGTAGTTCCAGCCCGTGCGGCTCAGACGCTCCGGCACCAGGCGGGTACGCTCACGCACCGAAGCACGCGCATAATTCGGCTCACCATCGGAGCACGCCACCAGCGGCATAGCCGCCGGAACACTCGGGTTCGAAGAGACCACGGGAGCCACACCCAGCGCGGGAACCGGCTCAGCCGCCAGCTTCTCCGGGGCGTGCGCAATCAGAGCGATATCGCCCTCACCGCGGGTCACACGCACACCGCGAGCCTGCAGACGCGCCACCAAATCGTTCAGCAGCCAGTCGCCCAAATCCGGGGTGTCCGCGTCGTCGACGGCCAAGAACGCGTTACGCGGCAGGGTCTCCGGCACGCGCTGTGCCTTCGCTTCCACCTCTTCACGCGCCTGACGTTCCGCGTGTTCACGCAGCAGGTGGTAGAAATCCACCGCGCCATGATGCAGCTTCTGCGGGTCCAGCTCGGAGGGGTCAATGCACGAGACAATGCGCAGGGCACGGCGTGCACGAGTCAACGCCACCACAAAGCCCTGGCGACCGTGCTCAGCAGACAGCTGACCCAAATCGTAGGACGCCTGACCCAGGCGGGCACGGCCCACACCCAGGGAGAAAATCACGGTATCGCGCTCAAGGCTCTCAGCGCGGGTCAGATCGACCACGCGGAAAGATTCCTCACCGGCGGCGAAGAACGGCGCCAGCTGCGGGTACAGGCTCAGGGCGTGACGCACCGACTCAGCCACACGCTGAGCGTGCTTCGGGCTAGCCGTCACAACCGCCAGCGAACGGTCCGGGGTGCGGTACGCGTGCTCCAGCACCAGGTTCGTGACGCGCTCCACCTCAACACCGGGCGAATCCAGGTTCGCGTTATCGCTGACCTTACCGCGAGTATCAATGTACTCAACGGTCAGCGAACCGGCAGGCTGGGCGGAGGCGCGGCTCACCGGAGTCGCATGCAGCTGCGAACCGTAGAACTCACGGTTCAGGTAGTCGAGAATCACCGGGTCCATGCTGCGGTGCAGCATCGCCAGGGTGCGGTTGGGCAGTACGGTAGCGAGCACGTCGAAGGTGCTGTCCAGTTGCTCGTCGGTCGGCTCGGGAGCGCCGAAAGTCGGCGCAGACACGATGAACGGCGAGGGGTAACCCGAGTGCGGGTCGCCCAGGGCAATCACCTGGTCGGCGCGGGTAATCGCTGGCAGGTTCGCTGCCAGCGGGGTCGACTCGGAGTCCAGCAGCAGCACCGTATCAAAACGCATGGAGGCGGGAACCTTACGCGCAAGGGCGAACGGGCTCGCCGTCCACAGCGGAAACAGGGTACGCGCCATGACCGGGGCGTGAGTCAGCAGCTCTTCGAGCACGAACTCGTAGCCGCGCAGCTGGCTCTTCAGGTACGCCGCCTGGTCGTGCTCAGACTCAATACGCTCGGTCCACACGCGCGCAACCTTCGCCAGCAGACGCGCCGGGGCGCTGGTCATGTGGGCGTAGTCGGCACGGCGGAAACGGGACTCCGTATCGCGCAGGCGGTCGCCATCCAGCAGCTTACCCTCGTGATGCTGCAGCAAGAACTCCAGGGCAGACTGCCACCAGGCAAGCTCCAGCTCATCGGAAACAACCTCAGTCGGAACCTGACGCGCGTACAGGTCATCGAGCAACTCCGACAGGCCGCGCTCACGCAGCTTCTGAGTCAGGGCGTCACGCTCCGGCAGGGTCATGAGCAGCACGCGGTCCGCCATGAGGGCATCCAGGCGCGCATCCAGAGCATCCAGGTCGGTGCGCACGAAGTCGGTGCCCTCAATGGTATCCGCAAGAACAATACCCAGACCCGCCAGCTCAGACACCAGAGAGTTCAGGGCTGCAGCCAGCTGGTCCAGGTTCTCCGGAATCTGCGGGGTGCGGGGCGCCTCAATGTGGCGAATCCACTCGGCACGCTCAGCCTGAACCACCTTCAGCTGCTCGTGCAGGTCACCGATATTCACGCCGGGCAGGATGTATTCCTTCGCCGCGCGGCGCAGGCGGGAACGCTGCATACTGCTCATCTCGATGCCGTTCTCACGGCGCCACGAACCGGAGGCAGTCGCCGCAATCAGGTCGGTCACCGGGCGGTCGTAGACATCCGCACGGAAACGCTTGAGCGTCTCACGGATACGCATCAGAATCGCCAGCTGCGACTCCCACTCAGCGATGGTGCGGCCGCGGCGCAGACCCAGCATGGCGCTGGTCTGGTTCATCGCCTCACGCAGGTTCAGCAGGGAGGACTTGAGGGTAATGACCAGGGCGTACGCCTCGGCGGCTTCCTCGTCATTGACCAGGCGGGCACGGTACCACGGGGAGGTGCGCGAAGCCGCCGCAAAACCATCAATCTCACCCAGACGCACCAGCTCGGCACGCACCTGCTCACGCTCCAAGAGCGAATCGAGCATAGGGCGGTCAAAACGCACGCGGGTTGCCGGGCCGTCCTCGGAGGCGGTCAGCTCAGCCAGACGCTGCAGCGCCGAGTAGACAGAAATCTGCCAGTTGGCGTCCTTGTTCAGCAGGGCACGAGTGTGGTCGAGCAGCGCGGCACGGGTCGCCACAAGCTCTTCGTTCAGGTCCTCAGAGTTAGGCTCTTCGGCGCCCTCATTACGCACGATTGCGCGAATGAACTCGGCGCGCTGAGCCTCAGCATCGTGCTCGGCAAGCAGGTCGTAGCGCAGGCTCTCAATACCGGTGCGCTTGAGCAACGCCGAGAATTCAGCGAGGGTGGAGCGCTTCTCGCCCACCACGAGCACGGATTTACCGCGACCCATCAGGGCGGATGCAATATTCACGGCGGTACGCAGCGGCTCGGTGCCGGGCGCCGCAGTGATGGTGAAGGAGAATCCGCTGACCGCGGTGTCGACAATTTCCTGGGCGTTCGCATCCGCGTCCAGCAGGAGCATTTCCTCTGCCGGGTCACGCTGGTCCAGGGGCGGCTGCAGGTTGTGGGCGTTGAGCTCGCGCGGCTTCACGCCGGGCACCTTCAGCGCCGCCAGGTCACGAACCAGCGGGGTGATGGCGGTGTGCGGCAGTTCGCCCAGGCTTTCCTTCAGGTCAGCAAAGGTCGAGATGAAGTACTTCGACTCGATGGTCATGCCCGGAATACGGCCTGCTGAGGCGCGCATACGTTCAATGACCGGCTCGGGGTCCAGACGGGACATGGAGTTCGCCAGCTGCGCCACATCCATGGTGCCCAGGTCGATGCCGTATTCCTGCTTGATCTGTCGGACCATCGCCGGGTTCAGGCGTGCAGAACCGGCGAGGCGCAGCTCGAAGTCGTCGTCCTTCGGGTGCGGGGTGATGCTCAGCGGCGCCATGAGAATCGGCGCGATGAAGCGCTTCTCGTAGGCGGCAGCATCCTCGCGGGTGTCGTGCGACAGCCAGGAGGCGGTACCCGCCACGAAGTAGCCGGAGTCCAGGCCGTGGTCGGTGGCGAGTTCGTAAATCTTGGTGCGCAGGGTGCGTGCGGAACGCATGCCCGCCTCCAGCTGCGACTTGTCGCGCAGAATCGTGGAGAGGCGGGTCTTACGTCCGGCGAGCAGCTGTGCCAGGCCGGAGGGGTTCGCCTCGGACAGGTCGATGTGCACGTAGTCGACCTGGTTGAAGTCGAGCATCGCGTCGGGACCGGTGTAGACGTCCATCTGTTCCGCCCAGCGCTCAAGCCCCGCCGAGGGGTCAAAGTCCTCGTGGGCGGGGTTCAGGTGTGCGGGCAGCTCGGCGATGTTGATTTCGTCGGCTACTTCGTGGGTTTCCTCTGCTGAGGTCGCGGCGGCTGCGGCGGGCTGAGCGGTATCAGCCGGGGCGCCGGGTGCGTGTTGCGCGTCGGTAGGCTCGGGAATCTGGTTCACGTCGTGAGTGTCCTTGTGGGTCAGTGCGGTGTACGTTTGCGCGTACACACCGAAGATGGTGGTTCTTCCGGGGTCCTCTGCCCGGTGTGCCTCATGCTGTGTTTCAAGCGGGGCGGGTGTCAGTGCGCGCCTGCGTGCTTAATGCGCCGATGTGCTTAATACGCCGGGTGCTTACTTCGACCACATTGCGATGTTGGCGACGAGCAGCACTACGGTCACCAGTACGTAGAAGACCAGGGCGGGCAGAAGCGCCCAGCGGTACTTGGGCGCCAGCTCGCCTTCCAGGTTGCCGAAGCGCAGGGAGCGGAAGAGGAAGAAGCTCAGAATCGCGCCGGGCAGGTTACCGATGATGACCAACAGAATGGTCAGGTACAGGGCGTAGGCTCGTTCGGTGCGTTCGTTCTCTGCACCCGCGAGCTTGAGGGTGCCGCCCAGCAACAGGCTGAGGCATGCGTTCAGGAATGCCACGGTGAAGAAGGGAATCTTCAGGGCTGCTTGGAAGTCCATCTGGGAGTTCGCTGCACCCAGCACAATCCACAGCAGTAGCAGCGCGGGGATGATCATGAGGTACCAGAACAGGTACTTACGCATCTTCTCGGTGTTTTCGATGAGCGCGAAAATTGCGGTCACTGGGTGTCTCTTTCAGATGGTCTCAGGCGGATTCGGTCGGATTCAGGAGGAGTGAGTGAAGGAGCAGGTGGGCACAGTAATGCCTTATCAGGCGTCGGTTTCATCCCCAGCGTTGAGGGCGTCATCCACCTGGTCCTGTAGGGATTCGCGGCGCTCATTCTCAACGTGTTCAATGTAACGGCGCACGATGTAGTCCAGCAGCACCGACAGCGCAACAAAAGAGTAGTAGGGCTTACGCTGGGTGCTGATCTGGGTGGGGGTCGTCTGGTAGTGCAGGGAGTACTCGGCGTGCGAGGACATGTAGTTCACACCAATGGCGGTCACCGCAATCATGGGGATGCGGCGTAGCGCCAGCATCTTAATGTGTTCGCGCATGTTCTCGGTCTGACCGGAGAAGGACACAATGATGACCACGTCGTCCTGGGTCATATTGTTCATGGCGCTTTCGAACTCATTACGTGCCGGGATGACCTGGCAGAACTTACCGCAGACCTGCATGGACTTGGTAAATTCCTGCACAGCATTGCGCTGAGCGTAGCCGGTACCGAAGCAGTACACAGTGCGAGCCTCATGGATGCGCTTGAGCAGTCCGCTCAGCTCCATGTGCTCGAGGTAGTCATAGGTGCGCTGAATGTCTTCGCGGCCGCTCTCAATGAACCGCGGGTTGAAGGGTTCGCTGCGGTTCAGAGAGGACTTAATGAAGTACTTCAACTCAGCAAATCCGGAGAAGTTCAGCTTCTTCGTCAGGCGGATAATTGAGCTGGTCGAAGTATAAGTTTTATGTGCCAAAGAGTTGATCGTTGACTCCGCAACGAACTCTTCATTTTCTAGCATGAATGCCAAAATTTCCCGTTCAGTTTCACTGAATCGGTGCTGGTTCGCATTCACGACGTCTTGTAAATCCACTCAAAGCTCCTGAATCCGATGGTGAGCAATATATAAATAGTACACGCTCTAGGGTCATCGGCCAGGGTGGGCGAGGTTGGTCGTCTCTCACTTTGGGTGGGTGCCTCGTGCAGATTTGAGTCCGGGTGCGAGCCTGGATACAGCTTCGCCGGCGGCATCGGTGTTATCCGATACCGCCGGCGAAGTCTATACCTTATGAGGCGTTATGCCGTCAGACGGTTGAAAGCTGATTCCTCTTAGGAGAGGGTCTTAGCTTCGTTCACCATGGTCTCGAAACGCTCGCGAACCTGGGGAACATCCATGCCGACGATAACCTGGAATGCCTTGCCCTTACGGACCAGACCCAGAGCGCCTGCATTCTTGAAGTCTGCATCCGAGGGGCTGACGAGGGACTCATCAGCAACGGAGACACGCAGGCGGGTTGCGCAGTTGTTCACGGTGGTGATGTTCTCTGCGCCACCGAGCAGTTCGAGGAAGCCAGCTGCACGGGGTGCGTAGAGGTCGCCGTCAGCGGACTCAGCAGCTGCGCCGCCGTTCTTCTCAGCAGCCTTAGCTGCCTTGTACTCTGCCTTGCTGTAGAGCTTGGTCTCGCCGCCGTCTTCTTCACGACCGGGGGTCTTGAAGTCAAACTTCAGAATCATGAAGCGGAAGATCAGGAAGTACAGGACGGTGAAGCACAGGCCCACACCAATCTGCATGAGGTAGGTGCCGGAGTGGTTTGCCCACAGCGGGATCCAGTTCTGGAACAGGAAGTCGAGCAGACCGCCACCCATGTAACCAACCAGACCCAGCTGGTACATGATTGCTGCCATGGATGCTGCCAGGATTGCGTGGACCAGGAACAGCGGGGGTGCCAGGAACAGGAAGGTGAACTCGAGGGGCTCGGTGATACCAATCAGGATCGCGGTGAGGCAGACGGGGATCATCAGAGCGAGAACTTCCTTGCGCTTCTCGGGACGAGCAGTGGTGTAGAACGCCGCTGCGATACCGATGGGTGCAAAGACCTTGGAGTTACCGTGCAGTGCGAAGCCGCCGCCGGGGAACAGTTCCTTCAGGGGCTTGTCGCTCTTTGCGAACTCGGTCAGGTGGGTCGGCCAGTCCTTAGCAATACCGTTCGGGGTAACAACATTACCGAAGACGAACGGGGAGTAGATAAAGTGGTGCAGACCGGTCGGAATCAGGAAGCGCTCGAGGAAGGTGTAAACCCACACGCCGAGTGCGCCGGATGCGATGAAGAAGCCCTGCAGGGAGGAGATGCCGTGCTGAGCGTAGGGCCACAGCCAGGAGAACAGGAATGCCACGGGCATCATCAGGAAGAAGCAGACGCCGTAGACGTACTGGGAACCCTGGAAGATACCGAGGAAGTCGGGCAGCTTCTTGTCGAACCAGCGGTTGTGTACCCACACCACGATTGCAGAGATGATGATTGCACCGAAGATACCGGTGTCCATGGTCTTGATACCGGCGATCATCTTCAGACCGGTACCTGCCGCGCTCTTAGAGATGTCGGTGGTGTAGTCCAGGTCGAAGAAACCGGTGCCGCCCTTGCCCCATACCTTGAGCATGGCGCCGACGAAGTAGTTGAAGGTCAGGTAGACCATTGCAGCTTCCATCACTGCACGTGCGTTAGCGGTCTTTGCCAGTGCAATGGGCAGACCGATCACGAAGAGCAGTTCCATCTGGTTGAAGACGGTCCATGCGCCGGACTCCCAAACGGACCAGAAGTGGTTCCACGCGCTTTCCTTGTCAGCAGCGAGGGGAATCAGGTCGCCGTTCTGTGCAATGATCGCAATACCGACCGCGAGGCCAGCGAATGCGAAGAGAAGAACGGGTGCCAGCATGGCAGAGCCGAACCTCTGTACTTTTTCCATCATGAGGCTATACGCCCTTTCGGGTTGTCGAGTGAGCGGACGCAGGTGCCGGCGATCGTTGCCGGTCTGCGGTGGCAACGCCGTATCTTTATACCCTCAAACGAAAGTATATGAGACGGGTGCCACATATCCTGCGTGCGCTAAATGCCGAATGTGTTTTAGACAGAAACAATAATGCCAGGTCATACCTGCCCACAGGTACCAAAACTGTGAGTTTTGAAAGAGTTTTTCAGAACCTGAAACATATCCCGGCACTGGTTAAAAATACTTGCTGCAGATGAGACTTTTTCCCTATTACCTAGCGCACAGAATCGATAGCATAAACAGTGCGCCCATAGAGGTCAGAGTGCATAAACACTCACCACCTCAATACGCGGTGCGCATATCATTCTTCAACCTCACACATACCCCGGACTTAATACATGCGCTTCCTCACCCTCAATACGCACAGCTGGTGCGAAATCCACCAGATTGCCAAGATCCGTACCCTCGCCAAGTTCATTATTGAACAGCAGGTGGACGTCATTGCGTTGCAGGAAGTCAACCAGCTCACCTCCACCCCCGTGGTGAAGGAGCCCCTCAACTACCGCGGCGGCGCCGGCGTTCCGGTCCGCGAAGACAACTACGCCCTGCTGCTCGTGCAGGCGCTCAACGAAATGGGTGCCACTTACGAGTGGACCCTCACCGAAACCCACATCGGTTGGGACCGTTACGACGAATGCGTAGCTATCCTCTCGCGCCTGCCGATTCGCGGTATCAAGCCCATCAATATGTCCCCCGGCTACGGCTACCACCAGGTGCAGCGCCGCGCAGCACAGGCAACGCTCATCGAAACTGAGACGGGCACCTTCTGGTGCGCCACCACCCACATGTCCTGGTGGGACTTCGACGGCGAGCCCCTCTTCGCGCAGGAATACGCACACCTCTCGCAGGAGCTTGCCGAGTGCGCCCGCACCGCACCGGTACTGCTCGGCGGCGACTTCAACTCCGCAGCACATCTGAGCAATGAAGGCTACGCGCTGGTCACCTCCAGCGGCATGGTGGATACCCGATCCCTAGCGGAGCACACCGACGGCGAGAACACCGTCCACCGCGAAATCGCCGGCTGGGAAGGTAGCACGGATGCCAAGCGCATCGACTTTGTCTTCGCTGACCGCCTGGTCGACGTGGTATCCCACGCGGTTGTCTTCCGTGACAACTCCCCCGAGGCGATCTCCGACCACAGCGGCCTGCTGCTAGAGATTGACCCCTCCAGCTGGGCGCCGGAGAGCCTCCTTACGCCCCTCACCAGCCAGTCCTAAAGGGGCATCAGACGTTAGCCGCCCGCAGAGCGGCACCACACAACACTCATCCATACCAAGGGAAGGAAGAACAATGACGACCCAGACCCAGTGGTGGCAGGAACCCGTTGTCTACCAGATTTACCCCCGCTCCTTCAACGACTCCAACGGCGACGGCATCGGCGACCTGCCCGGTATCACCGAGAAGATTCCGTACCTCGCCGACCTGGGCATTCAGGTGCTGTGGCTCTCCCCCATCTACGCGTCCCCGAACGACGATAACGGCTACGACATCTCCGACTACCGTGCCATCATGACCGAGTTCGGCACCATGGAAGACTTCGACAAGCTGCTCGAAACCGCGCACGAGCACGGCATCAAGCTCATGATGGACCTGGTCGTCAACCACACCTCCGACGAGCACGAATGGTTCAAGCAGGCACGCTCCTCCAAGGACAACCCCTACCGCGACTACTACATCTGGCGCGACCCCAAGGGCTTCGACGAGGACGGCAAGCCGATCCCGCCGAACAACTGGATTTCCTGCTTCAGCCCCTCCGTGTGGGAATGGGACGAGGCGACCGGCCAGTTCTACCTGCACTACTTCTCCGTCAAGCAGCCCGACCTCAACTGGGAGAACCCGAAGGTCCGCGAAGAGGTCTACGACATCATGCGCTTCTGGCTGGACAAGGGCGTGGACGGCTTCCGCATGGACGTCATCAACCTGATTTCTAAGGACCTCTCCTTCCCCGAGGACCCGGCAGTCCTCGCTGGCGGCCTCGACAACTCCCTGGCTGTCGCAGCCAACGGCCCGCGCGTGCACGAATTCCTGCAGGAGATGAACCGCGAGGTCTTGAGCAAGTACCCGGTCATGACCGTGGGCGAAACCCCCTGCGTGACCGTGGACGACGCCGCACTCTACACCGGTTTCGACCGCAACGAGCTGCAGATGGTCTTCCAGTTCGAGCACATGGATGTGGACGCCTCCGAGGGTGGCGTGACCGGCAAGTGGTCCGACCGCCGCTTCAACCTGGTGGACCTGAAGAAGGTCCTCACCCACTGGCAGGAGGGTCTGCACGGTCGCGGCTGGAACTCCCTGTACTGGAACAACCACGACCAGCCGCGCACCGTCTCCCGCTTCGGTAACGACTCCCCCGAGTACCGCACCGTCAGCGCCAAGATGCTGGGCACCGTGCTGCACCTGATGCAGGGTACCCCCTACATCTACCAGGGTGAAGAGCTGGGCATGACCAATGTCTTCTTCGACGATGTGAAGGACTACAACGACCTGGAGATTCACGACTCTTGGCGCAAGTACGTTGAAGAGTCGGGCCGCGTCTCCGCGGAGGACATGCTGCGCTACATTAGCGCCTCCGGCCGCGATAACGCCCGCACCCCCATGCAGTGGACCGCCGGTGAGAACGCAGGCTTCACCACCGGCACCCCGTGGCTGAAGCTGAACCCGCGCTACACCGAAATCAACGCGGAGGCAGAGCTCGCCGACCAGGATTCGGTGTTCTACCACTACCGCGATCTGATTAGCCTGCGCCGCGAGTACCCGATTATCCTGACCGGCGAGTACCGCCTGCTGGATGAAGAGGATGACCAGGTTTACGCCTACCTGCGCGTGAACTCCGATGAGGACGCCGCCGCAACCGGCGAGCGCGCCCTGCTGGTCGTCGCGAACTTCACCGATGACACCGTTCAGCTGAACTACGCGGGCGGCAACCTGGACTCGGTGGTGCTGACCAACTCGCAGGCACTCTCCCCGACTGAGCTGAAGGCAATCGAGAACACCCCGAAGCTGATTAGCTCGAACTACCGCGATGAGAACCGCGAGTTCACCGACGAGGGCACCCTACTGCGCCCCTACGAGGCGAAGGTGTACCTCTTCGGTAACGCCAAGTAGTCGTACCCCACTCATACTGTGCGAAGGGGATCCGGAACAGACATTCCGGTCCCTCTTCGCCCTATACTTCAATCACAGACTCCTTTTTTCTCTTCGGCGTAACCCGCCGGTACAGAAAGGCAATTATGAGCAATTCCGAGGCATACGAGGTTCCCTCCTACGAGGGCCGCCAGTGGTGGAAGGAAGCCGTGGTGTACCAGGTGTACCCCCGTTCCTTCAACGACGCGAACGGCGACGGCATCGGTGATCTGAAGGGCATCACCGAGAAGCTGCCCTACCTGGCTAAGCTGGGCATCAACGTCATCTGGCTCTCCCCTGTGTTCGACTCGCCGAACGTGGATAACGGCTACGATATCTCTGACTACTTCGCGATCATGAGTGACTTCGGCACCATGGAAGACTTTGACGAGATGCTTGAGACCGCCCACAAGCACGGCATCAAGATCCTGATGGACTTGGTCGCAAACCACACCTCCGATGAGCACCCCTGGTTCAAGGAATCCCGCTCGTCTAAGGACAACCCCTACCGCGACTACTACATTTGGAAGGACCCGAAGGGCTTCGACGAGGACGGCAACCCGATTCCTCCGAACAACTGGGCGTCCGAGTTTGGTGGCCCGGCGTGGGAGTGGGACGAGGCGACCGGCCAGTTCTACCTGCACATCTTCTTCAAGGAACAGCCCGACCTGAACTGGGAGAACGAGAAGGTTCGCGAGGACCTGTACTCCATGGTCCGCTGGTGGCTGGACAAGGGCGTTGACGGCTTCCGCCTGGACGCTATCAACATCATCTCCAAGCCCGAGGGCTTCCCGGATGACCCCTCCACCGACTTTGAGAAGCACACCTCCTCGATTCCGTTCGTCATCTCTAACGGCACCATGGTGCACCCGTGGATGAAGGAACTGACCCGCGAGACCTTCAGCCGCTACGATGTGATGACCGTGGGCGAGACCAGCGCAACCAGCCCCGAGGACGCTAAGCTGTGGGCCGGCTACCACACCGGTGAGCTGAACATGATCTTCCACTTCGATCACATGGGCGTGGATAACGACCCGAACGGCAATCTGGGCGGCAAGTGGTCCTATGCACCGTACAAGCTGACCGAGCTCAAGCGCATCCTGAACGACTGGCAGACCACCCTGGAGGGTAACGCCTGGGGTTCGCTGTACTGGAACAACCACGACCAGCCGCGCGTTGTCTCCCGCTTCGGTAACGATTCGGATGAGTTCCGTACCCTGTCCGCTAAGCAGCTGGCGACCACCCTGCACTTCATGCAGGGCACCCCGTACATTTACCAGGGTGAAGAGCTGGGCATGACCAACGTGAAGTTTGATTCGATTGAGGATTACCGCGATGGTGACTCGATCCGCTTCTACGAGGACATGCACGTTGACCACAAGCGTCTGAGCCACGAAGAGGCGATGCAGGCTATCTACGTCAAGGGCCGCGACAACGCTCGTACCCCGGTTCAGTGGGATGCCTCCGCTAACGGCGGTTTCAGCCCCGAGGGTGTGACCCCGTGGATTGCTGTGAACCCGAACTACCCGACGATTAACGCTGAGGCTGTTCTGGCTGATGAGGATTCGATCTTCTACCACTACCAGCAGCTGGTGGCTCTGCGCCGCGGCAAGCTGAAGGACCTGATGGTTTACGCATCCTTCGCTCCGGTGGATTCGGTTCAGGTTCCGCACAACGAGGACGAGGCTGTGTACGCGTACACCCGTACCGGTGGTGCGGATGGCAGCCCCGCGAACGAGTCTTTGCTGGTTGTTTCGAACTTCACCGCTGAGGAGCAGGAGCGCGACTTTGCTGTGCTTTCTGAGACTCGTGAGGCTGGTGCTCGTGTTGAGCTGGTGAGCTCGAACTACAAGGACGACGCGGGTTCGACCCTGCGCCCCTACGAGGCGAAGGTGTACCACATCGTTCGCTAAGCGCTGTAGCTCGTTGAGTGCTACCGCGTGCCGATAAGGTGATAGACAGCAGAAGGAGGGTGAGGCTTATGCCCCGCCCTCCTTTTGTGTTGTCTCCTGTGTTCTCCCGGCGTGCTTTCTTGGCTCTGCTTAGCTGGCGGCTCTACTTAGCTGGCGAAGACGAACTGCAGAATCGGCACGGCGAGCGCAATCATTCCCACGCTGACGACCGCCCCGGCGGCAATGACGGGGGCTGCGGTGCCTTCGTGCCGGTAGTGGGTTTCTAAGATGACGATGTTCGCGGCTGGCGGCAGGACCGCAAGGATGAAGAGCACCTGCGGATGCGCGAGCAGCTGGTCGAAGTGCACGCCCGCCGTATCGTGTGCCCAGCGGGCAAGCGCCAGCACGCCGACGCTGTAGACGCTCACGAGCCCGGCGCGTAGGAGAGCCCATCCGGCGGCGCGGGTCAGGTCTGTGCGGTGCAGTTTGGCGGCGCCGAGCCACATACCCAGCACGATCATTCCGATAAAGCTGAAAACCCAGGTGAGCACCCGGTAGAAACCCGCCCCGTACTGGCTCAGGATGGGCCCGGCGGGCAGGCAGAGCAGTCCCACCACCACGGCGATAACGGGCGGGCTGGTACGCAGACCCCGCAGTACCGTGCGGAGGGTTCCGCCACGGCTCCTAGCGGCTCGTGCATCCGGTGCGTTGCCCTCCCCTACCCCGGCCTCTGTCTTGGAACCACCGCGTAGCAGCGAGGTGCCCAGGATATTGCCCATGATGGAGTTGCCGATATACGCGCCAATGTACACGCGCACGGCTTCCTCGCCCCAGAATCCGGCAACCACAGGGATGCCGAAGAGTCCCGCGTTCAGGTAGACGAAGGCGAGCTTCTGCACGGGGTCGCCGGTGATGCGCCCGGCACAGAGCACGCCGAGGAGCATCAACACCATGGTGGAGGCGGCGACAAAGAACAGTTCGGGACGGCTGGTTGCGACAGTGTAGATGATGACGGCGGGAATGATCCAGCGGGTCAGCAGGGTTGAGGCGTCTTCTTTGAGGCGGGTGCTCCAGCGATCGGGTAGCAGTAGCGCGAGCCCCAGACCTAGACCTAGGTAGATGAGTGGGAGGATGATTCCCATGCTCGTTCCTTTCGCTGTAGCTCTGCTGTTTTTGCCGCGTTAGGGCGTGTCTAATAACCCTACCCTGAACCTTCAGGTTGAGGTTGATTATTTTTTCTCTGTGGTTTTCGGATTTTTCGCGTCATATTGCATCATATTCCGCCAAACCCTCGTTTTTTATGCGGTTCGCTTCTAATCTTGAAATATAGAAAGGATATATTTTCAGCGTATTCTTTCAATCTATCGCCGACACTCATTTCTTACGAGATTAGGAACTAGGCTGTTCCTTCTCCCGTGAGGCTAAATATGCAGGAGCCCGCAATGCAGCAGCCGTATCTTTCGTCCCCTCCCGAATCTGGAGGCGTCCCGCAGCGTCCGGCGCAGGTTCCCAGTCAGCATGCTGATGCCCATATTCCGTGGCGTTCTTCTTCGGCTCCCTCAACCCCTAATACTTCGAGCATGGTGGTTGAGGCTACCGTAGCTTCTGCCGCGCCCATAGCGCCTGTGAGCGGCCCCGAGCGTACGTTTAGGGTCCCGCACCCGGTGCTGAGTGCTATCTCGTGGCTGATTGCGGCTGCGAGCGCTGCATGGCTTGTCATTCTGGCTGTTTCGTTGACGATGATTGTGGCGTCGGGTCTGAGCCATGATTCTGAGTTTGTGATGCTGACCTATGGTGTGTACATGGCGTGCGCGTTTGGCTTCTGCTGTTTTGGTACGTTTTTTGCTTTGCATTTTGGGTTGGGGTCGAGCGCTCATTGGCGTGATTCGATTCGTCACCCGCATCACCCACACTAAAAAGGTTTATATCTGGGTGTAGTTTTTCGGCATGTTTTTTCGGGTATTTTCGGAATGCATTTCTTTTATTTAGACCCCGCGTTTAAAAAATAAATGAGGATTTTTTAATACGCCCCAAAACCCTTCTCCCCTTTTCTACACGACTTAATGCAAGGAGCCACCTGGCGCATCCACAAACGGATGCACCGGGCGGCTCCTTCACAGGCTCCCAGCTACAAAGCTAGGTAGCCCAAAGCGGGATTACTCCCACTCAATGGTTCCCGGGGGCTTGGAGGTAACGTCCAGCACCACTCGGTTAACGTCCTTGACCTCGTTGGTAATACGGTTCGAGATCTTAGCCAGCAGGTCGTACGGCAGGCGCGACCAGTCAGCGGTCATTGCGTCTTCCGAAGAGACCGGGCGCAGAACAATCGGGTGGCCGTAAGTACGGCCGTCACCCTGAACGCCCACGGAACGAACGCCAGCCAGCAGAACCACGGGGCACTGCCAGATGTGCTCATCCTGACCTGCTGCGGTCAGCTCTTCACGCACGATAGCGTCAGCGGCACGCAGGGTCTCCAGGTTCTCGCGATTAACCTCGCCGACAATGCGGATGCCCAGGCCGGGGCCGGGGAACGGCTGACGTGCCACGATCTTCTCGGGAACGCCGAGCTCACGACCGATAGCGCGAACCTCGTCCTTGAACAGGGTGCGCAGCGGCTCAACCAGTTCGAAGGTCAGGTCGTCGGGGAGGCCGCCCACGTTGTGGTGGCTCTTAATGTTTGCGGTGCCGTCGCCACCGCCGGACTCGACAACGTCCGGGTACAGGGTGCCCTGGACCAGGAACTTGATGTCTGCGCCCTCTTCGCCCGCTTCGGCAATCAGCTTGCGCTGTGCCTCTTCGAAGGAGCGGATGAACTCGCGGCCGATAGCCTTACGCTTCGCCTCGGGCTCGGTGACGCCCTCGAGAGCGGAGAGGAAACGCTCCGACTCGTCGATGGTGATGACCTTGATACCCATGGAGGCTGCGTAGTCCTGCTCGACCTGTTCACGCTCGCCCTCACGGAGCAGACCGTGGTCAATGAAGAAGCAGGTGAGCTGGTCACCAACAGCCTTGTGCACGAGTGCTGCTGCCACGGAGGAGTCAACGCCGCCGGAGAGCGCGCAGATGACGCGGTCGCTACCGACCTGCTCGCGAATCTTAGCAACCTGCTCTTCGATGATGTTGTTGGTGGACCAGGTGGGCTTCAGACCTGCCACATTGTAGAGGAAGTTCTCCAGGGCGACCTGGCCGTAGTCGGAGTGCTTCACCTCGGGGTGCCACTGCACGCCGCCGAGCTTGCGGGACTCATCCACGAATGCTGCCACGGATGCGCCGGGTGTCGTTGCCAGCACCTCGAAGCCTTCGGGGGCTTCGGTCACGGAGTCACCGTGAGACATCCACACGTTCTGGGTGGTGGGGGTGCCGGTCAGGAAGGAGGAGTTCTCAGCGCAGATCACAGCGTCGGTTGCGCCGTATTCGCGCAGACCGGTCTGGGCGACGGTGCCGCCGAGGGTCTGGGCCATGACCTGGAAGCCGTAGCAGATACCGAAGATCGGCACGCCAGCTTCAAACAGGGCCTTGTCACCCTTGGGGGCGCCATCGGCGTAGACCGAGGAGGGGCCACCGGAGAGCACGATGGCTGCCGGGTTCTTGGCGAGCATCTTCTCAGTGCTCATGGAGTGGGGGACGATTTCGGAGTAGATGCCGGCCTCACGCACGCGACGAGCAATGAGCTGTGCGTACTGTGCACCGTAATCTACCACCAGGACGGGACGCTCTTCGAGCTGGTCCAGGTTCACAGAGTTGGTCACGAAAATTACCTCAACGTGTTGGTACTAATCCGCGCACTTGCGCGGGGATATATCTATTTTACGCTATCGCTGTACGCCGCCGACGGCACGTAGCCACTCCCCCATCCCGGGGTTCCGCTACATGCCCTAACGGGAGTAGAGCGTGCGTATAGAAAGCACCGCCCGGCGACCGGCAGACCAAAACCTGCCAACCGCCAAGCGGTGATTCATAAAGCTACATTAGCCGCGGTACGAGGGAACCACGGTCAGGTCAGCCTTCTGGAACTTCTTCAGGTCCAGGTAGCCGCAGTTAGCCATTGCGCGCTTGAGCGCACCGACAATGTTGCTGGTGCCGTTCACGTGGTGCGAAGGACCGTACAGGACCTCCTCCAGGGAGCCTACAACACCGAGCGGGGTGCGCACGCCGCGCGGGAAGTCCAGCGAGTGCGCCTCGTTGCCCCAGTACCAGCCCTGGCCGGGAGCCTCGGATGCGCGAGCCAGCGGAGCGCCCAGCATGACAGCGTCAGCGCCCAGTGCGAGCGCCTTCACCATGTCGCCGGAGCGGCCCAGGGAGCCGTCAGCGATCACGTGCACGTAACGGCCGCCGGACTCATCCAGGTAGTCCGAACGTGCTGCAGCCACGTCAGCGATAGCGGTTGCCATCGGTGCAGAAATGCCCAGGCCCTGACGGGTGGTCTGTGCAGAACCGCCACCGAAGCCCACCAGCACACCGGCTGCGCCGGTACGCATCAGGTGCTTAGCCTGCGAGTAGCCAGCCACGCCACCAACGATGACCGGAACGTCGAGCTCGTAGATGAACTTCTTCAGGTTCAGCGGCTCGTGCGAGGTCGAAATGTGCTCAGCGGAGACGGATGCGCCGCGGATGACGAACAGCTCAACGCCAGCCTTCACCACGGTCTCGTAGTGCTCCTGGGTGTTCTGCGGGCTCAGGGAGCCGGCAACAACCACGCCGGAGTCACGAATCTCTTCCAGGCGTGCAGTAATCAGTTCCGGCTTGATCGGCTCGGAGTAAATCTGCTGCATGCGGGTGGTGGCGGAGGCGGGGTCCGCCTCGGGCAGCTCAACAATCTCGTCGAGCAGCGGCTGCGGGTCCTCGTAGCGGGTCCACAGGCCCTCAAGGTTCAGCACGCCCAGGCCACCCAGCTTGCCCAGGGCAATAGCGGTCGCCGGGGACATGACCGAGTCCATGGGCGCACCAATGATGGGGGTGTCGAACTTGAAGGCGTCAATCTGCCAGGAGGTATCGACATCGCGGCGGTCGCGGGTACGGCGGGTGGGAATGAGCGCCACATCGTCCAGGGAGTAGGTGGGGCGGGCGTTCTTGGAGAGGCCAATCTGAATTTCAGACATGGGGTGAATCCTTTCGAATTCGGTTTGAGGGGTGCCGCTGGGCGTTATTCGCGCCGATGCCCGCCCCGATACCCGAGCGGGTATGGGGCGGGCTCAACGGCGCATGGCGTGCACGCCATGCGGGGAATCATCGTTGGTGATGCGTATTAGGCGCGGTAGTTCGGTGCCTCAACGGTCATCATGATGTCGTGCGGGTGCGATTCCTTCAGACCTGCGGGGGTGATGCGCACGAACTGACCCTTGTACTTGAGCTCCTCGATGGTGCGGGAACCGACGTAGAACATGGTCTGGCGCAGGCCACCTTCGAGCTGGTGAATCACTGCGGAGAGCGGGCCGCGGAAGGGAACCTGACCCTCAATACCCTCGGGAATCAGCTTCTCTTCGCTGGAGACGTCAGCCTGGAAGTAGCGGTCCTTGGAGAAGGACTTGTGGCGGCCGCGGGTCTGCATTGCGCCGAGCGAACCCATGCCGCGGTATGCCTTGTACTGCTTACCGTTCATGAAGATCAGCTCACCGGGAGACTCGGTGGTACCAGCCAGCAGGGAGCCGAGCATCACGGAGTCAGCGCCGGCAACCAGTGCCTTGCCGATCTCGCCGGAGTGCTGCATACCGCCGTCAGCGATCAGCGGCACACCTGCCGGGATTGCTGCCTTAGCGGACTCGTTGATAGCGGTCACCTGGGGAACACCAACACCGGCGATAATGCGGGTGGTGCAGATGGAGCCGGGGCCAACGCCGACCTTCACGCCGTCAGCGCCGGCGTCGATGATTGCCTGTGCACCCAGGCGGGTTGCAGCCTGGCCACCGATGACGTCCACGTGTGCTGCGGCGGGGTCCTTCTTCAGGCGGGCAATCATGTCGAGCACGCCCTGGGAGTGGCCGTTTGCGGTGTCCACGAACAGTGCGTCGACGCCTGCCTCAACCAGGGTCATTGCGCGCTCGTAGCCGTCGCCGAAGAAGCCGATAGCAGCGCCGGCACGCAGGCGGCCGTCCTCGTCCTTGGTGGCCTTGGGGTACTGCTCAGTCTTGACGAAGTCCTTCAGGGTAATCAGACCGGCGAGCTTGCCTGCGTCGTCGACCAGGGGCAGACGCTCAATCTTGTTGTGGGACAGCAGCGCGAATGCTTCGTCCTTGGTGACGCTGGGGTGCGCGGTGACCAGCGGCATGGGGGTCATGATGTCGCGGACGCGAATGCCCTCGTAGTCGGAGCGGGAGATGTAACGGATATCGCGGTTGGTGATGATACCTTCCAGCACGCCCTCTTCACTGACGACGGGCAGACCGGAGACCCTGTAGTAGCCACAGACCTCGTCGTATTCGGCGATGGTTGCGTCAGCACCAATGGTGACGGGGTTGATAATCATGCCGGACTCGGAGCGCTTGACGCGGTCCACGTGTGCAGCCTGGTCCTCGATGGAGAGGTTGCGGTGGATAACGCCCATACCGCCCAGACGTGCCATAGCAATTGCCATAGCGGAGTCGGTCACGGTGTCCATTGCGGCGGAGATGATGGGGGTGTTCAGGGTGATGCGCTTGGACAGGCGGGTGGAAGTATCCGCATCGGAGGGGATAACGTCAGTGTTGCCGGGCAGCAACAGCACGTCATCGTAGGTCAGGCCGGTGAAGCCGAAGGGATCCTCGGACAGAGCGGTGGGAATGGTCATTGTCTACCTTTCGGATGCTGGCTTCATCGGTGAGAAGCTCAGCCTATACGTTGCATATGTCAAGATGCGGTACGAACCCGTCTGCTCGCACCCCACAAGGTGGTTTGAGCGCAAACGGGAACAGCTTACCTTCTATAGTAAACCGCTAAAGATTTCTTTGCTGAGAAGCACTCATAGTAAGCGTCCCTCAGCGGGAGGCTGTCGGCAGGTTCTAGCGCCCTTCGAACGCGAGCGCGCCCGAGCCTACCGACAGCGAGTGCCCGGTACCGGCCTCCATGATGGAGGGGGCGGCACCAGGCACACACACTATTTAGTCTTCTTCAGTTTCTTCGGGCTTCTCAACCACCAGGGTCTCGGTGGTCAGCACCAGAGCCGCGATGGAGGAGGCGTTCTGCAGGGCCGAACGGGTCACCTTCACCGGGTCAATCACGCCGGCTTCGATGAGGTCCACGTACTCGCCGGTCTTGGCGTTGTAGCCATGACCCACGGGCAGCTCGGAGACCTTGGAGACGATGACGTAGCCGTCTTCGCCAGCGTTCTCAGCGATCCAGCGCAGCGGCTGAACCAGGGCTCGGCGAACGATCTGTACACCCACGTTTGCGTCGTGGTTGCCCAGGTCCATGCCGTCCAGTGCCTTCAGCGCGTGAACCAGTGCGGAACCGCCACCGGAGACGATGCCCTCTTCCAGAGCGGCACGGGTGGAGGACACAGCGTCCTCGATGCGGTGCTTGCGTTCCTTCGCCTCAACCTCAGTTGCGGCACCAACCTTGATGACGCCCACGCCGCCGGCAAGCTTGGCCAGGCGCTCCTTGAGCTTCTCGCGGTCCCATTCGGAATCCACGCGCTCAATTTCGCGGCGCAGCTGCTGCACGCGATCCTCAATTGCCTCGGGGTCACCGCCGCCGTCCACGATGGTGGTGTGGGACTTGGTGACGGTCACGCGGCGTGCCGAGCCCAGGTGCTCCAGGGTGACCTGCGGCAGGTCAATGCCGAGCTCGCCGGTCACGACGGTGCCGCCGGTCAGAATTGCCAGGTCCTGCATGATTGCCTTACGGCGGTCACCGAAACCGGGAGCCTTCAGAGCGACCACGTTGATGGTGCCGCGCAGCTTGTTCACGACCAGTGCAGAGAGCGCCTCACCGTCAACGTCTTCTGCGATGATGGTCAGCGGCTTCTTCGCCTGAACGATCTTCTCGAGCACGGGCATGATTTCTGCGATGGTGGAAATCTTGCCCTGGTAGAGCAGCACGAGGCTGTTCTCCAGCACTGCTTCGCCGCGCTCAGCGTCGGTGACGAAGGAGGGCGAGAGGTAGCCCTTGTCGAACTGCATACCTTCGGTGATGTCCAGCTCAATTTCGGTGGAGGAGCCGTCTTCGATGGTGATGACGCCGTCCTGGCCGACCTTCTCGAAGGCGCGAGCCAGCAGCTCACCAATCTGCTCGGACTGGGCGGAGATAGCGGCAACGTGCGCCACCTCGGGGCCCTGCACGGGGCGTGCGTTCTCGAGCAGGCGTGCGGAGACAGCCTCCACAGCAGCCTCAATGCCGCGCTTGACCTCGGCGGGTGCCGCGCCGCTGGTGACATTGCGCAGGCCCTCGTTGACCAGTGCCTGTGCAAGCACGGTTGCGGTGGTGGTACCGTCACCGGCTACGTCGTTGGTCTTGGTGGCGACTTCCTTCGCCAGCTGGGCGCCCAGGTTCTCGTACGGGTCGTCCAGTTCAATTTCGCGGGCAATGGACACGCCGTCATTGGTGATGACGGGTGCGCCCCACTGCTTGTCGAGCACAACGTTGCGCCCGCGCGGACCGAGGGTTACCTTGACCGCGTTTGCCAGCTTATCGACGCCAGCCTGCAGGGACTTGCGGGCGGCATCGTTGAATTCAAGCTGCTTAGCCATGTGTTCGCTACTCCTAGTGCGTCACAGAAAGGAAAATTTGAGGGGCAGATGATAGCTCATGCGCCGTACCGGATGAGCGGTACGGCGCATGAGCATCTGAAAGTATTAGTCGACGATTGCCAGAACGTCGCGTGCGGAGAGAATCAGGTACTCTTCGCCCTGGTACTTGACCTCGGTGCCACCGTAGCGGGAGAACACGACAACGTCGCCTTCCTTGATGTCTACGGGGATGCGGTTGCCCTTCTCATCCACGCGGCCCGGACCAACGGCGACAACGCGTGCTTCCTGCGGCTTTTCCTTCGCAGTTTCGGGGATAACCAGACCGGATGCGGTGGTCTGCTCAGCCTGTTCGATCTTGATAACGACGCGGTCTTCCAGCGGCTTGATAGCCATAATCGGTTCCTCCGGGTTGTGGATTTACGTTTGATGCGAGACAGCGGCGCAGTGGCGCGCCCGATGACTGTCTCGAGTGCTACCTCAACTCTAGTTTCACCTGTGCTTTCGGTCAAGAAAAGCGCCCCTCTGCCGGGGTGTTTCACCGCAAGGCGAACGCTGAGCAAAAAGCTGGGCAAATCGGGCTCCCCACCTACCAAAACCGGCACCCCGTAAAATGAGGAGCATGCCTACATCCCCTTTTACTCCCGCCGCTGAGCTTCCGTTCAGCGCCGAAGCGCTCGCGGCAGCCGACGAGCTCTACCCGCTGGGCTCGGATACGCTCAGCGCCGTTACCTCTTTGCGTTCGCGCGGTTTCAGCCCCGAGGAGTCTGCACAGATTATTTCGCTGGCGCAGGCTCGTACCCGTGCGCGCGCCAAGTTCGGCGAGCGCGCCCGCACGCTCATGCTGACTCAGGAGGCTGCGGAGCAGGCGACCCGCCCGGTGATTGCGCATTATCGCGCTCAGCGTCTGCGCCCTGTTGCCGGCACGGTGGCTGATTTGGGGTGCGGTATCGCCTCGGATTCTGCCGTATATGCGGCGGATCGCGGTGCCGTGGTTGCGGTGGAGTTGGACCCGCTGACCGCTTCTTTTGCGGCGAAGAACCTTGAGTTCTGCCCGCAGGCGCGCGTGTATTCGGGGGATGTGACCGATTATGTGCACGGTGAACTTCTGGACGCTTCCGGTGAGCCGGTGGGCATTGTGTGGATGGACCCGGCACGCCGCGAGTTGCGCGGTGCGAAGAAGGCTCAGACGGAGCGTCTTTTTGATCCGGAGGCGTTCTCTCCCCCGTTCTCGTTCGTGCTGAATCTGGCGCGCACTGGCGTGCCGATGGGCGTGAAGTTGGGCCCCGGTTTTCCGCATGAGGGCATCCCCTCACCCGAAGATATTGCGTCGGAGGCGAACCCCAACCCGCGCGTTGAGGCGGAGTGGATCCAGTCGGAGGGTTCCCTCGCCGAGTTGGTGCTCTGGTTTAACGCGCTGGCTCAGGAGGGGGTGGCTCGCACGGCGACCTCTGTGCATGAAACCCCTGCGCGCGAGATGCCTGCGGAAGAGGCTACCCCCAACGAAGGCTCCACCGAAGGATCCACCGGAGGCACCGCCGAAACCTGCGCCCTACTGCCTCCCTACGAGGCGGTGAACTTCCGCAGCCCCTTGACGGCGGAAGAGGCACAGCAGAGCGTTGACGTTCCGGTGTCCCTACCTCAGCCCGGTGATTACCTGCTGGAGCCTGCCCCGGCGATTGTGCGCTCGCACCTGGTCGCTGAGTTTGCGCAGAGTATTGGCGCGCACCTGCTGGATGAGCACCTGGCGTACCTGTGTTCTGCCGAGCCGGTGGCGCATCCGCTGGTTGCCTGCTACGAGGTGCTGGAGGAGATTCCCCTGCAGGAGAAGCAGCTGAAGCATTGGGTGCGTGAGCAGGGCTTTACGGCGCTGACTATTAAGAAGCGTGGCGTGGATATTGTTCCGGAGCAGTTGCGGGCGCGACTACTGGGTTCTGCGGGTTCTAAGCCTTCCAAGAAGAAACAGAAAAAGAACGCTAATTCTTCTTCGGGTACTCAGGAGTCCTCGTACCGTCCGGCAACGCTGGTCTTTACCCGCATCGGTTCGGGTAGGGATTCACGACGCGTCGGCTGGCACGTGCGCCCGCTCCAACCTCGCCAGCCCTAACTAACCAGCCTTGACTACTCAACCCTGGCTACCCAACCCTGACTGCCCAGCCCCGAGGACAGGTTACCGTTCATGACGATTCATTACGGTACCGTTCCGGATTCTGCACTCGACAGGGCACTGGGAACCGCAAGACCGTACACTAGATACGGTGCCGGATAAAGATACTGTGCCTGATCAAAGATACGCGGCCTAGTAGAGGTACTCCCTCAAGGAGCCAGCTCTCACAGGCTAGCGCACAGCCGGGCAGAGCCCACCGATAATAACTTCCATAGTCGGCACCATGCACGACCCTATTTCCAGACGCAGGAAAGGCAATATGATCGACTTTGCTACCTCCCCGCAGTCCACTCTCGGCGTGGAATGGGAGATTGCGCTTATCGACCGTGAAAGCGGCGCACTGACCCAGCGCGCCAGCGAGGTGCTATCCATCCTGCGCGAGCGCCGCCCCGAGCTGCTTGAGCCCGCCTCCGACCGGGCGCACGTGACCGGGGAATTCCTGGAGAACACCATCGAGGTCATCACCGGCGTCTGCACGACCGTGGCGCAGGCCTGCCGCCAGCTGCAGGAGTTGACCGACACCATTCGCGAGATTACCGACGGGCTGGGTATCGAGTTCTACCCGGCGGGCACGCACCCGTTCTCCCGCTGGTCCGAGCAGCCCGTCGTGGCCAAAGAACGCTATCGGCGCGTCGTGGAGCGCGCCCAGTATTGGGGCCGCCACATGGTCATCTACGGCGTGCACGTGCACGTGGGTGTGGATTCTCGCGATAAGGTTCTGCCGCTCGTTGACGCGCTCACCAACTACGGGCCGCACCTGCTGGCGCTCTCCTGCTCCTCCCCATACTGGGAGGGCATCGACACCGGTTACGCCTCGCACCGCACCCAGCTCTACCAGCAGCTGCCGACCAACGGCCTGCCCTTCCACTTCGACACCTGGGAGCAGTACAGCGAGTACCTGGATTCACTGGTGGCGACCGACGTGATTAACGACCCGAGTGAGGACCGCTGGGATGTGCGCCCGGTTCCGCGCTACGGCACCATTGAGATGCGCTATTGCGACGGCCTGGCCTCCCTGCCGGATGTTGCCGCGGTTGTGGCGTTCACCCAGTGCCTGGTGGAGTACTTCTCCCGCCGCATTGAGGCCGGCGACAAGCCCGAGGTGCTGGCCCCCTGGCACGCGCAGGAGAATAAGTGGCGCGTGGCCCGCTACGGCCTGGACGCAAAGATCGTGGTTTCCAACGCGCCGGAGCAGCGCACCTTGCGCGAGGACTTTGAACTGCTGCTGCCCGAGCTGGAGCCGGTGGCCCGCGACCTGGACTGCGAGGTGGAGCTGGCACAGGTGCGCCGCATCCTTGCGGAAGGTACGGGAGCCGACCGCCAGCGTGCAGTGTTCGAGCGCACCGGCTCGATGCGTGAGGTGGCACTGGATGTGGCCGCGCAGTCTCGTGCGCGAGCGCTGCGCTAACCCCTCGCGGGAAGAAAACTTAGATACGTAAAATGCCTCGGCGCAGTCATCATGAGACTGTGCCGAGGCATTTCTACGAGCTTTTTTAGAAGCAGGCAGTTTAGAAGCAGACGGTGGTCACCGGCAGCGAGGAGTCCGTCGTGAAGTCCACGCCCGAGGGCTCGCGGCCCGCGGCGACCAGGCGGGCGCCCAGGGCGGCAACCATCGCGCCGTTGTCGGTGCACAGGGTGAACTTCGGAATGATTAGGCGCACACCCTCGGAGGCGCATCGGGCGGCCAGCAGCTCGCGCAGACGCGAGTTTGCCGCCACGCCACCGCCGAGTAGCAGGGTCTTCATGCCCTGCTCGCGGCAGGCGAGCATCGCCTTCTTGGTGATGACGTCCACGACCGCTTCTTGGAAGGAGGCGGCGATATCAGCAACAGGGATCTCTTCACCGGCGGCTTCGAAGCTCTCAATCACGCGCGCCACTGCGGTCTTCAGGCCCGAGAAGGAGAAGTCGTAGCGATGCTCTCCGGGGTTCTCGGCGGTGCCCATGAATTTGCGGTTCGACAGGCCGCGCGGGAACACGAAGGCGTTGCGGTTACCTTGCGCGGCGGCGCGGTCGATGGCGGGGCCACCCGGGTAATCCAAGCCGAGCAGGCGGGCGACCTTGTCGTAGGCCTCGCCGGCGGCGTCATCCAGGGTTGCGCCGAGCAGGCGCACATCGGAGGTAATGTCGCGCACCTGCAGGATTTCGGTGTGACCACCAGAGACCAGAAGCGCGCCCAGGCCGCCCGAGCCGGCGTTGGCCAGCAGGTCGGAGCCGTCCTCGGTGCCGTTGTCCTCGAGCAGGCCAACGCCAACGTGCGCGACCAGGTGGTTAATGCCGTAGAGGGGCTTGCCGGTGGCGATGGCGAGCGCCTTTGCCGCGGAAACACCCACCATGAGGGCACCGGCCAGACCGGGACCCGCGGTCACGGCGATGGCGTCCACCTGATCGAGGGTGATGTCCGCTTCGGCAAGTGCCGCTTTGAGGGCGGGAATCATGGCGTCCAGGTGAGCGCGGGAGGCGATTTCGGGGATCACGCCGCCAAAGCGCACGTGCTCTTCCATGGAGGAGGAGATGGTGTTGCTGAGCAGCTGTGCACCGTGCACAATGCCGATTCCGGTCTCGTCGCAGGAGGATTCGATGCCCAGAACGAGGGGTTCGCGAGTGCTCATAGTTCATCTTTCTGTTGCGCTGTCTGCGCGTAGTGCTTCTAGTTGCAGTGATGTAGGGATGCTGTGTTGTAGGGATACTGCGATGTAGAGGGCGGTGGAAGCTTGCCCCTAGTGCGGGGATTGCCGTTTAGCTCCACGGACTATTTAGAACGTGCATTCCATAATGATGGCGTCGGTTCCGTCATCGTAGTAGCCGCGGCGTACGTGAATCGCACGGTAGCCGTTGCGTTCGTAGAGGCGCTGGGCGCGCGGGTTGTCGGCACGCACCTCCAGCAGGATACGCTCGGCTCCCTGCTCGCGGGCGCGCTCGTGCATCTGCTCGAGCATGGCGCGACCGAAGCCGTGACCCTCGTACTCGGGGAGCACGCCGATGGTCTGAACGTCGGCGGTGTCGGCTACGACCATGGTTCCGCAGTAGCCGATGGCGCGCCAGCTGCCCTCGTTATCTTCCGAACCTTCTGCAGGCAGTTCGAGCATGTAGTAGGTTCGGGTCGGGTGGGTCAGCTCTTCGAGGAACATGTCGATGTGCCAGGCGTCGGCGGGGAACAGTGTGGTTTCCATGCGGTGCATGGTCTGCACGTCGGCAAGTTCGGCAATGCGCAGGCGGGCACCCTGTGCTAGGTCGTCTCGCACGATATTTTCGGTAGCGCTCATTTAGTTCTCCTTCTGCGCGGCAGTCTGTGCAGCTGCCTGCGCGGCCTGCTTCTGCTGGCGGGCGAGCATTGCGGCGGGGACCTTTGCGTCTGAGTCGCGCAGGTACTGGGCGGAGGTGTCCTCGCTCAGGTTCTCTACGCCCAGGCGTGCCGCGGCGGCAACTAGGTACTCGGCGTGCGGGTGAACCTCGCGGGCAGAATCAACGATGGTCCAGCCGTGCTCTTCGAGGGCCTCGGTGTACAGGCCAGCACCGTAACCGTAGGCGTAGGAGGGGCCCCCACCGGGCAGAATTTCGGAGGCGGGGCATACGTTCGGGCCGTCCACCAGGCTGTAGCCTTCGGCGTTCACGCAGTAGCGGGCGGAGTAGACTTCGCGGCGGCGCGCGTCGGAGAGTACGAGCAGTTCAGCACCTTCAGCAGAGGCGAACGCTCGTTCTACGTTCTCTTCCTCGGCAACTGCGCCTGCTTCCCCGGCAGCCGCACCGGATACAGCGCGCTCAGCCAGGGCGGTCAAGCTCATCATGCCGTACACCGGCACCGACCAGGCAAAACCCAGAGCGCGCGCAGTAACGATACCGGCACGCAGACCCGTAAAAGGTCCCGGACCGGTACCGGTCAGAATCGCATCCAAGTCTTCGCCGCGCACGCCAGCGTCCTGCAGGGCAGCCCGCGCGTAGGGTCCCATCACCTCGGCATGGGAGCGGGTATCTTCGCTCTCGTAGCGGGCGAGGATTTCGAAGGACGCACCGGCTTCGGAGCCGTGCACACGGGCGAGCGCCACAGATGCGGTGGCGGATGAATCAAGGGCAAGTACTAGCACCCTATCATTCTAACGCGCGGGCTCTAGGCGCTCTGCAGGGCCTCTTTCAGAGCGTCGAAAGCGTGCTCCCAGCGGGGGCCGAAGGCGCGCACCCGCAGCAGGCGAGGTTCGGGGGTGTCCGCGTCCTCGTCACTTTCGTCTTCGTCGTCCCAGCTGAACTCTTCGGCACCCGAGTAGGCAAAGCGCGCATCCGCACCAGTCAGACGGGTGAAGTCCAGCTCCAGGCGGGAATCGCTCAGATGCTCAGCCTTATCGCGGCCCCACTCGATGACGGTCACCGAGCGCGGCAGGGAGAACTCCAGGTCCAGGTCGTCGAGCTCTTCGGCACTGGAGAGGCGGTAGGCGTCCACGTGCACCAGGTCGGGGCCGCCGGGGCGGGGGCCGTCCGGCAGGTTTGGGTGCACGCGCGAGAGCACGAAGGTCGGTGAGATAACACCTTCGCGCACGCCCAGGCCTTCGCCCAGGGAGCGGGTGAACGTGGTCTTGCCCGCGCCGAGCTCGCCCGAGAGGAGTAGTACGTCCCCGGCGTTCAGGTGCTGCGCCAGGGTGAGCGCCAGGCGGCGCGTATGGTCGGGGCCGGTCACGTCCAGGTCGAGGGCGGCAGAAATGTATTCAGCGCTCATTAGCCCTCCTGTTCCTCGCCGGTGCCCCACAGCTCGTTCAGCTCAGCTTCAACCCAGGAGCCGCCGACGTAGAGGCGCTCCACACGGGGAGAAATACGGGTCACGATTTCGTAGTTAATGGTCTGCGCCGCTTCAGCCCACTCCTCTACGGGCGGGTTCTCGCCAGCGCCAAAAAGGATGGCGGGCGCGCCCAGGTACCCCAGGGCGGGATCGCTCAGGCCGGGTTCGCCCAGGTCAACGACCATCTGGTCCATGGCGACGCGGCCAACCACGCGGTAGGTCGTACCCTCCGCGTTATTAGGCACGGAGCCGTTCTCCACGTTCTGCGCGCCCGGGTAGATGCGCACCGGCGCGTTCTCCGCAATGCGCGGCACACCGTCAGCGTAGCCGAGCGGCACAAGCGCCAGGGTGGTTGCCTTGGGAGTGTGGTAGCGCAGACCGTAGGAAACACCCTGACCTGCAGGAACTTCCTTCACGGCGGCAATGTAGCTGCCCACCGTCATGACGGGCTTCAACCCCAGGTCTTCAGCGGTCACCTCCGGCAGCGGGGAAAGACCGTACAGCGCGAGGCCGCAACGCACGCCGTCACCGAGCAGACGCTCCTCAGTGTCCCAGCCCTCCAGCGAGGCGGTCAGGGTCGCCGGGGAGTTCGCCAAATGCACGATCTTCGGGGCCAGGCCAGCCTCACGAGCCTGAGCCACAAAAGTATCCAAAGTATCGACCTGCTGCGCAGTCTCGGCGCGGGTCGGCTCATCCGCAACCGCCAGGTGGCTAAAAATACCCTCAACCGTAATCAGACCGGCATCCTCCAGGGAAGCGGCGCGAGCCACCAGCGCAGGCCAATCCGCCGCGGTGGCACCGTTACGGCCCAGACCGGTATCAGCCTTCAGATGCACGATAGCGCGCTCGCCGGTGCATTCAGCGGCGGCGGCAACCGCCTCCAGGTCCCAACCGGAAACACCCAGACGAATCTTCTCCTGCAGTGCAGCCTCAAAATCGGTGGAGGGGGTGTGCAGCCACGCCATGAGCGGCGCATCAATACCGTCAGCACGCAGTTCCAGCGCCTCGTTCACGTGCACCACACCCAGCAGGTCAGCGCCGGCTGCAATAGCCGAACGTGCCACCGGGTACGCGCCGTGACCGTACGCATCCGCCTTAATCACTGCAATGAGCACGCGGTCGCCAATGAGTTCCTTGAGTCGGCGCACATTATATTCCAGCGCGTCAAGATCAATCGTGGCGCTACGTTCCACCTGGCCGGGAGCGCAGGGCGGGCAGTAAAGCGGTTCGGCAGGCTGCTGAGGGTGAGTCATGGTCCTTCGTTTCTGACGGGCGGGTACTACAGGCTGTACTTGAGCAGCCTCTCTTCTACTAAATTCTAGACCTCCCGCTGTGCGAAAGTCCTGTCGCGCTACACTAGGTCAGGTACCCCTTTAGAGAGGAAAGCATCGATGAGCACTCTGCCGCCGGTTCGGACGGTTCACGTGTATTCCATGCACACCGACCCTTTTGCGCAGCCCGGTAGCGGAGATGCAGGCGGCATGAACGTCTATATTGCCCGGTCGGTGCATGCCATGCTGGAACTGGATCCGGAGCTGCGGGTTGAGGTTTTCACCCTGGATCGCGGTGAGGCGCTTCCGACCGATTCGCCGTTCCGTCAGCCTCCTCAGCCCGGCGAGCGCCTTGTGCGCCACAGTCTTGATCTGCCCTCCGCCCGTGGTCTTTCGAAGAACGAGCTGGCTGCGGTCACCGATGATTTTGCGCAGGCGTGCGTCGAGCAGGCACTGTACACCCCGGATATTATTCACGCCCACTATTGGCTGTCGGGTCAGGCTGCGGCTCGTGCATCCGACCTGTGGTCGGCTCAGGGCGTTGGCTTCCCGGTTCCTGTTCTTTTTACTCCGCATACGACGGCTGCTGCCAAGGATGCGCGCCGCGGCGAAGGTGAGGCGCCCGAACCCGAGGAGCGCTATGCCGCCGAGCGCCTGATGAGTAGCTCCGCGAGCCGGGTGATTGTGAATACTCCCCTGGAGGCGCAGCAGATGGGCGAGTATTACGGTACGGACGCGCAGAAGCTTGCCACTATCCCGCCGGGTGTTGACACCTCGATTTTCCATACGATTCCTGGCGTGCATCCGCTCAATGACACCTCTGAGACTCGTTGCCGCATTGTTTTTGCCGGTAGGCCTCAGCCGTTGAAGGGCCCGCATCTGCTGGTGGAGGCACTCGCGCTGCTCCCCGATGATTTGCAGGTGGACGTAGATATTATTGGTCGTTCCGATTCGGATTATGAGCGCCGCCTGTTGCAGCGTGCAGCTGAGCTGGGTGTGGCGGATCGGGTGCATTTGAAGGACCCGGTTCCGGCGTCTGAGTTGGCGAATATTTTCCGTGCCGCCGATATTGTGGCGTCCCCGTCCTCATCTGAGACGTTCGGTTTGGTGGCGCTGGAGGCGCAGGCATGCGGCGCGGCGGTGCTCGCTACGGATGCTGACGGTCTGCGCTATGCGGTGGAGAACCACCGTACGGGTCTGCTGGTGGCGCCTCGTACTCCGCAGCGTTGGGCTGCGGCTATTGAGCGTCTGGTGCGTGCCCCGTATCTGCGTCATTCGTTGGGTGCGAACGCCGCTGCGCGTGCCCGCACGATGGGTTGGGAGCAGACGGCGCGTAAGACCCTGGAAGCTTATGCCGAGGTACGTGAGGGTATCTCGCAGTAATGTATTTTTCACGTTGTGAGGAGTTTTAATGTCTTTCTCGATGAGCCGCAATGAGTTCGCCGCGTACCTGGATTCTGTGCGTATTACCGGCGAGGTGGCAACCGCCCGAGAGAATAACCTGGACCACATTCAGGGTTTCCTGGATGGTAATGAGCACCTTGAGTTTGGTGTGCAGTGGACCCGTGAGTGGGATTACGATTCGGTGTTTGAGGTGATGGTCCGCCGCGCGGGTCTGAACCCGGACCGTTCGCATACTCACGGCCAGGACACTATTGGTGCTGAGCAGTGCATCAGCGCGCTGGAGGAGTACGCCCGTATCTTCGGTGAGGCGGTGCGTGCGGGTTCTCGTATTCTGTTTGCGACCGGTCACCCGGCGGGTTTGTTCCCCATGTACGCGGTGATGGCTGCGGCGGCGAAGGCTGCTGGTGCTGAGGTTCTTCAGATTGAGGAGGGCGAGCGTTTCCTGGACGGCGACGTCCGCCAGATTATGGATGTCGTGATGTTTGAGCAGTACGGCAACCTGCAGCATACGCATTTCCCCGGCCCGATGCGCATCGCTTTGGATCAGCTGGAGGCGCGTGGCGTGACCCCGGACCTGGTGGTTTCGGATCACGGTATGGGTGGTTATGCGGCGTCTACTCGTAAGCTGCTGACGATTGGCATTGCGGATTGTAATGATCCGGGTCTGTTTGTTGCGGCTGAGCAGGGAGATTTGCCGGTGTGCGTGCCGATGGACGATAACGTTCCGCCGCGCCGTTATGAGCCGATGATTGATTTCATTTTGGATCGTGCGGGGCTTGAGCGTCCTTAATGTCCCTTTTACGCCGTGTGCGTAGGGTTTGTTATTGAGCCTCCGGGGTTTGTCTTTTTATATGCCGGTTATTGTTTTTCTGCAGGTGCGTGAAACATACCGGTAGTTTTGGGAGTTTCTTAGCTCCACTAGGCATTCTTCCCGGAGGCTCTTATTCTCTTCTTTTTCTGTGATTGATTTCATCACACCGGAGCGACTTTGCCTCTTCATTCTTCGAGACGGAAGACCCCCGACCCCGTAGAATAGTTTACGGAACACGTTTATGCGCTCTGTGGGCTCATATAACGCTCCACTAGGCGTCTTACCAGCGCCTTTGCCGTAGTCTCTGCCATTATTTTCACTCAGTAAGATTAAGGGTTCACTCATTCATCAGGACAAAGACTAGGACACGATTCCCTATTCACCGATAATTAGGGGTAAATGTGCCTATTCGCCGCTCTCAGTCCACGACACAGGACAAATTTCCGGGGAAGATTACACCGTTGAAAGTACAAGATCGTCTTAAAAAAATGTGGGGTTCAGACTTCGTCGTCAAGCGAAGCTGGCATCCCAAGGTTCAGCGTGCCCTTTACTTTGGCGATTTTCTCGCCATTGCTATTGCGGTTGTCGCTGCGCATCTGATTCGTTTCGGGTGGGAGAATGCTGACCTGCCCTATGTGAACGTTTGGCCTATTAACGCCCTGGATGGCCGTATTCCCGCTATTGATTACATCTTCCTGGGCGTTGGTATGGTTGTCGGCTGGTGGTTTATCCTCCAGGTGAACGGCTCCCGCAGCCTGCGCATCATGGGGTTCGGCACTGAGGAGTACCGCCTCATTACTCGCGGTACTACTTACTTTTTCTGCCTGCTGATTATTGTGGCGTTCTTCCTTAAGGTTGACGTCACCCGCATGTACCTACTGATTGCTTACCCGCTGGGTCTGTTCCTTCTGCTCGTTGAGCGTTGGCTGATTCGTCAGGGTCTGGTGCGTTCGCGTACTCGCGGTCGTGCGTTGACTCGCGTCATGATTATTTCTGATGTGACGACTGGTCAGCACCTGTACAAGAACCTGAAGGATGTGGTTGCTTCCGGCCTGTCCCCCGCTGCGTTCTACCTGCCCGGTTTCACCCCGGGTACTACTGTTGCTGGCGCTCCGATTCCGGTCCTTGGTTACAGCACTTCTCCGGCTGACATTATGGAGGCCATCCGCGAGAACGATATTCACATGGTCGCGGTTACGAATGGTCACCACTTGAGCCCGGATCAGGTTCGTCTGCTGGGTTGGAAGCTTGCTGATGCGCATATTTCGCTGATTATGGCTCCTGCGACGACCGATATTGCTGGTCCGCGTATGCACATGCAGCCGCTGAATGGTCTACCGCTGGTGCACGTGTCGACGCCGCGTATTACCGGTCTGTCGGCGTTCTTCAAGCGCGCTGTGGATGTTGTGTCTTCGGGTCTGGGTTTGATTCTGCTGTCTCCGCTGTTCCTGGTGGTGGCGCTGCTGGTCAAGCGTGATGGCGGTCCGGTCTTCTTCCTGCAGAACCGTGTGGGTCTGAACGGTGAAATGTTCAAGATGGTGAAGTTCCGTTCGATGCGTACTGACGCCGAAGAGGTTAAGAAGCGCCTCCTGGAGCAGAACGAGGGTAATGGTGTGCTCTTCAAGATGAAGGACGACCCGCGTATTACCCCCATCGGCAAGTTCATCCGTAAGTACTCGATTGATGAGTTGCCTCAGCTGTGGAACGTGTTCATTGGCGATATGTCGCTGGTGGGTCCGCGTCCTCCGCTGGTTGAGGAAGTTGAGCAGTACGAGGACATTGCGTACCGCCGTCTGCTGGTGAAGCCCGGTATTACCGGTCTGTGGCAGGTTTCTGGCCGTAGTGACCTTTCTTGGGAAGAGTCGGTTCGTCTGGATCTCTACTATGTTGAGAACTGGTCGCTTACCGGTGACCTCATTATTCTTCTGCGTACTGTCCGTGCGGTTTTCGCTAAGGAAGGCGCGTACTAAGAAGAGTTGGGGGTCTCTCGCTGGTATGTATGCCGTTTTTGAAGATGCTGTTCCGGCACAGGCAGCTTGGCATCATCCATTGATATAAACGCACAGAAGGGGCGTGAATCCATTTCCGGTGGATTCACGCCCCTTCCTTTGTGCCTTCTGCCTGGTTCATTGAGAGACGCTCTAGAATCTCTGGAGGGCGTTAGGCTGGAGGCGGCGTACTGGGCGCCTCTGCCCTATTCGGCGATGAGTCGCGCAATGACTTCGGGGAGCATATCCGCGACGCGGGTTGCCGGGGCGGGGCCCAGCAGCGCATCCTTGACGCTTCCGGTGGCGCTGGCGCGTGCGGCTTCACCGTGCAGGTAGACTGCGAGCGCACCGATGGAGGCGTAGGTGCAGTTTTCTAGGGCTTCTCCGCGAGCGTCGAAGGCGGCTACGGTCTGGGCGAGCAGGGCGCCGTAGATGCCGGTGAGGGTGTCACCGCTGCCTGCGGTGGCGAGCCAGGGGCTTCCTCCGGCAACGCTGTAAGTGGCGCCGTTGGGTGCCGCAATGAGCGTGTAACCGCCCTTGAGCATGACGGTCGCGCCGGAGAGTTCGGAGGCGGCACGCACCCAGCGGAAGGGCTCTGCGTCGATGTCCTTACGACTGGGAACGATGGTGTCGCCCAGGTGCTTCTTCCAGGTTTCGGGGGCGAGCTCGTGTACGACCCGCAGGAATCGTTCGAGTTCTGCCGCGTGCGGGGTGAGAATCTTGTGGGATCCGAGGTGCTTACCGGTTGCCATGTATTCTGCCGCCAGGTCGCAGGCACCAGCGTCGAGGATTGCGGGTTCGGGCGAGTGGAGCAGGTAGCGGTTCTTGTCCAGCGAGTCGTAGCTGGAGCCGGAGCCGCCGGCCCAGACGGTGACCCTCTGCAGGGCGGGTGCGCCGCTGAAGTAGACGGTTTCGGGGTTGTGGGCGATCATGAGCTGGCGGAGCTCGTGGGAGTTGGCACCGAAGCGAACCATACCAACGCCGGTGTTGAGGGCAGCACGCACACTCATGAGGGCTGCGCCGGGGTATTCGAGGCTTCCAGTGAGCATGCCGAGTACGCCGCGAGTGTACTTGTGGGAGTGCTCGTCGGGGATTTCGATGAGTTCGCGGTAGTCTTCGCGGTCGAGAACACGCAGGGCGGGCTTGTGGGCGTCGAGGGCTTCGGGCACGCCCAGGTCGTAGAGTTTGATGTCTCCGGAGTGGACGCTGTGGCTGGTGCCTGCCGGCAGCTTGTGACCGATGAAGGTGACGGTGCGGTCGGCACGCAGGGAGGGTTCGTGCACGGTTCCGCGGTTGTTGTCGACTCCGGAGGGGGTGTCGACGGCGAGGACTGCGCCGAGCTTACCGTCGAGCTGCGCGGCGCGGAGTACGCCCAGGTATTCGCCGGCGCTACCGCGTACGGCGCCGCTGGAGCCGGTACCCAGGATGCCGTCGATGGTCAGGTCGTAGCCGGCAAGCTGCTCGTGGGTGTGTTCGGGGTCGAGCACGCGGGTGCCTTCGCCGCCTTCGCGGGCGATGAGTTCGAGGTTCTTTTCGCTGGAGTCGAAGATGACTGCATCAACGCGGTGACCCTTGGCGCTAAGGCGGGCGCCGGCGTAGATGGTGTCTGCGCCGTTGTTGCCCGGACCGATGAGCAACAGGATTTTGGCGTTGTCCTTGCCGCGGAGCAGGTCCTGTGCTTCGGCTGCGACGGCGTCTGCGGCGCGTTGCATGAGGTAGCCGTCGTAGTCGGCGGCTTCGATGTAGGGCTTTTCTGCTTCGCGTACCTGGGAAGCAGTGTAGATGAGCTTCATTGCTGTCTCCTTGGGTGGCACCGTGCGGGCCTTAGGGGTCACCGGGTGTGGTGTTGATGTGGCTCTGCGTTAATCGTCGGTGGCGTTAGTTTTCGTCGGTGTCGTCGCCGGCGATGACGCTGAGTCGGTAGCTTTCGGGGTTGAACTTTTGCAGGTGCGCCAGTTCTGCATCGCTGAGGTATTCGGCGGTTGCGATGGCGATGGCGATGGGTTCATCGTGGGTCAGCGAGAGGTGGATGCGGTTGATGCCGAGTTCTTTAGCACGGCGGGCGATGGTGCCCTGAATGATGAGGTAGGGTTGGCCGCTTTCGGCGGTGGCGACTTCGCAGTCTTGCCAGTTGAGTCCGGCGGGTGCTCCGAGTACTTTTGCGACGGCTTCTTTGGCGGCAAATCGTACGGCTTGGGAGCGTACATTCCGGGTACGTTCGTTGGGGGTGAAGACGCGGCGGACGAAGGCTGGTGTTTCGGTGACGATTCGTTCGAATCGTTCGATGTTGACGGTATCTACGCCGATTCCCATGATCATGAGCTTCACCTTCTGGGCTAGGGGTGGTGCCGCGTCCTGTTTGCGGTTTCTCTTGTTTTAAGTCTAGCGAGATTCGTTTCTTTTAGATGGGATAGCGGCAAATATGACGCATAGTTGATATCTGTTTCACAGCGTCTATTTTTGTTGGATCATCCACGAATAACCGCCTGAGTAAACGACAAGGGCGGTGGTTGAGTTCTCTAAGAACTCAACCACCGCCCTTGTCGTTATCGCCGAGGCGATTTCCGAGGATTACTCCAGAGGATTACCCTAGAGAATTACTCCACGGTCACGGACTTTGCGAGGTTACGCGGCTGGTCAACGTCCAGGCCCTTAGCTTCTGCCAGTGCGCATGCGAAGATCTGCAGGGGCACAGTTGCCAGCAGGGGCTGCAGCAGCGAGGGGCATGCCGGGACGGTGATGAGGCGGTCTGCGTAGGGCTTGACGGCCTCGTCGCCTTCCTCGGCGATGACGATGGTGAAGGCGCCGCGAGCGCGCACTTCCTGGATGTTGGAGACGACCTTGCCGTGCAGGGAGTCGCGACCGTTTGCGGAGGGAACCACTACGATGACCGGCTGGCCTTCATCGATCAGTGCGATGGGGCCGTGCTTGAGCTCGCCTGCTGCGAAGCCTTCAGCGTGGATGTAGGTGATTTCCTTGAGCTTGAGTGCGCCTTCCATTGCGACGGGGAAGCCCACGTGGCGGCCAAGGAAGATCACGGAGGAGGCATCCTTCATTTCGACGCCCAGTTCCTTGACCTGGGTGTCGTTGTCGAGGACCTTCTGGATCTTTGCGGGCATGTTCTGCAGCTCGGCAAGGATCGAAGCAATTTCGTCCTTGTACTTGTTGCCGCGCAGCTGTGCCAGGTACAGGCCAAGCAGGTATGCTGCGGTGATCTGTGCCAGGAATGCCTTGGTGGATGCCACTGCGATTTCGGGGCCTGCGTGGGTGTACAGCGCAGCGTCGGATTCACGGGGCAGGGTCGAGCCGTGGGTGTTGCAGATGGAGACAACCTTTGCGCCCTGTTCGCGTGCGTGGCGCACTGCCATCAGGGTGTCCATGGTTTCACCGGACTGCGAGAGTGCCACGATGAGGGTCTTCTCGTTCACGATGGGGTCGCGGTAGCGGAACTCGTGTGCGAGCTCAACCTCGGTGGGGATGCGGCACCAGTGCTCGATGGCGTAGCGTGCCACCTGGCCTGCGTATGCTGCGGTACCACATGCGACGACGATAATCTTGTCGATCGAGCGTAGCACCGAGTCGTCGATGTTCAGCTCGTCGAGGGTCAGGTTGCCGTTCTCGTCGAGGCGGCCCATGAGGGTCTGCTCAACAGCTGCGGGCTGCTCGTGGATTTCCTTCTCCATGAAGGAGTTGTAGCCGCCCTTTTCGGCTGCTGCTGCGTCCCACTCGATGTGGAAGGGCTTGCCCTCTGCGGGGTTACCTTCGAAGTCGATGATGGAGTAGTCGGTGCCGGTGATGGTCACGATCTGGTCCTGACCCATCTCGACGGCTTCCTTGGTGTAATCAATGAACGCGGAGACGTCAGAGCCGAGGAAGTTCTCGTTCTCGCCCAGGCCGATAACCAGCGGGGAGTTGCGGCGGGTTGCCACAACGCGGTCCGGGTGGTCGGCGTGGATAGCCAGGATGGTGAATGCACCTTCGAGGCGGTTGGATGCGACGCGTACTGCCTCGGTGAGGTCACCGGTACCGAGCTTGTTGTAGATGCTTGCGATGGTTGCTGCAGCTACCTCGGTGTCGGTCTGAGATGCGAATTCTACACCTTCGGCGAGCAGCTCGGCGCGCAGTTCTGCAAAGTTTTCGATAATACCGTTGTGTACGACGGCGAGGCGGCCGTTGTCGACAACGTGGGGGTGAGCGTTGTTGTCGGTGGGTCCACCGTGGGTTGCCCAACGGGTGTGACCGATACCAATCTGGGAGTCCGGCAGGGGGTGTTCCTTGACCTCGTTCTCAAGGTTCAGGAGCTTGCCTGCCTTCTTACGGAATACGATGCCGTCGGGGCACACGAGTGCCACGCCAGCAGAGTCATAGCCGCGGTATTCCTGGCGGCGCAGACCTTCGAGGACCACATCGTATGCGTTGTGGTCAAACTTGTTACCGTCCGGAGCAGTGTCCAGACCTACATATCCTACGATTCCACACATGCTATAAGTTTATCCCACAAGTATCCAGATATGCGCACGGTGAAATACCGTTATACGTCACGTTTATTGTGGCTTTCCTGGCTTTTTCAGGTTTTACCCTTTTCTTTCCATACATTTATTTCTTCAGACATACCGTGAGAGTAGATATTTTCCCCACGGGCTGAAAGTTCGTACACTTAGATAAATGAGCACCGCACCGTATTTTTCTGGCGATGACCGCTTCATGCATCTTGACCGTTCCCGTTGGTCGCACCTAGCCGATGAGATTTCTGTTCCCCTCAGTGCTGAGGAAATTGAGTCTCTTCGAGGCCTGGGTGAAACTGTCGACCTTGAGGAGGTGCAGCGTATTTATCTGCCGGTTTCTCGTCTTCTTAACCTGTATGTGACTGCTGCTTCTTCGTTGAACCATATGACGAATGATTTTCTGCATGTGTCTCAGCGCCGCGTCCCGTTCATTATTGGTGTGGCGGGTTCTGTTGCTGTGGGTAAGTCGACGACGGCACGTATTTTGCAGGCTCTTTTGAGCCGTTGGCCTTCGACTCCGAAGGTTCAGTTGGTGACGACGGATGGTTTCTTGTACCCGAATGCGGAGCTTCAGCGTCGCGGCATTATGCACCGTAAGGGTTTCCCGGAGTCTTATGATCGCCGTGCCCTGTTGAATTTTGTGTCACAGGTGAAGTCCGGTGCCGAGCGTGTGGTGGCGCCGAAGTATTCACATCTTTATTACGACATCATGCCGGATGAGCATATTGAGGTCACGGCACCGGATGTTCTGATTCTTGAGGGGTTGAATGTTTTGGCACCTTCTCAGGCTGAGGGCCCGGAGACTTCTGATCTGACGCTGAGCGATTTCTTTGATTTCTCTATTTATGTGGATGCCCGCACTGAGGATATTGAGCGCTGGTATGTGAATCGTTTCTTGACTCTGCGTTCTTCGGCTTTTGCGAACCCGGAGTCGTATTTCAAGCGTTATGCGGAGCTGAGCGATGAGCAGGCGGTTGAGGTTGCGACCGGCATTTGGAAGAGCGTGAATGAGCCGAATCTGTTGCAGAATGTTTTGCCTACTCGTGCTCGTGCGCATTTGATTCTGCAGAAGGGCGCCGAGCATACCGTGGAGCAGGTTCTTCTGCGTAAGAACTAGAGGTTCTTTAGGTTTTTATTGTTCGTGTGTGGCTTTTAGTTGCCCGTGTAGCGCGTTTGTGGTGCATTCTAGTAGAAGGCGCCGGAGGCTCCACTCCCTCACGGGGTGGGTTTAGGCTTCCGGTGCTTTTGTATGCACCTACGCCATGATGAGGAGTTATTGTGAAGTCCCTGCACCGTACGTCTACCGCTCAGGAGTCTTTTGATAGTTCTGCGGTGAATCGCCGTACTCTTTTGGGTGCCGCTTTGGGAGTTGGTGGCACGGCGCTATTGGCAGCTTGCGGTTCGCAGGGTCAGGGTGCGTCTTCTTCATCTTCTGCTGCGAGTGCTTCTGAGTCTGCGGCGGCTTCGGCGGCTTCTTCTAGCGCCTCTTCCGCTGCGTCGGCATCTTCTGCCGCGCCCTCCCCTGTTGCTTCTGCTACCAGTGCTTCTGCAAGTGCTTCGGCTTCTGCGAGCGTGTCTTCTTCCCCGTTGGCGCTTGCTCAGCCGAGTGTTGAGTCTCAGCCGGATTCTTTGCGTTGCCTCGTAAATAAGATGCGCCCCTTTGAGCAACAGGACTGGGAGCCGAGCGACCTGGTGGAGTTCTATGGTCATCAATTGCGCGCTGAGGCGGCTAAGGCAGCGGATACGATGATTGATGCGGCTGCTACTGATGGCGTGACTCTGCTTGTTTCTAGCGCGTATCGTTCGTATGCGGTGCAGCAGCAGACCTATCAGTATTGGGTTTCGGTGAACGGTCAACAGGTGGCGGACCAGTTATCGGCTCGTCCCGGCTATTCGGAGCATCAGACGGGCTTGGCGATTGATTTTGCTTCTCCTGAGGGTTGCCGTCTGGAGGAGTGTTACCGCGATACGCTGGCTGGTCAGTGGTTGGCGAAGAACGCTCCGCGTTACGGATATATTTTGCGCTTCCCTGATGGTCGTCAATCGGTGACCGGTTATCGTTTTGAGCCGTGGCATTACCGCTATGTGGGTGTGCAGATTGCCCAGGAGTATGTGTCTTCGGGCGCGAAGACTTTTGAGGAGTTTATCGGTACGGGTGCGGCACCCGATTATGCAAGTGCGAGCTAGGGTCGAGGCTAATCTTTCGGCTTTGGTCGGTGCGCCAAGTGGTGATGTGTATCGTCTTTCAAGCTTCCGTACCGGAGATAAATAGGCACAGTAGATGCATATTTTTTCGCATACACACCCCGTAAATCCGCGGTTTTTCGCAGGTTTTAGAGATTTTTGCTCAGGTTCATGTGAGCTAGACTTTAAGTATCGGGCGCCATAGGACCACTGTGAAGAAAAACACATGCTTTACAATGAAAATTTTCTCAGAATATGGCATTTTCTGAGGTGAAAAGGCGCTATTCTATATCTCATGCTTAAGGGTTTTAAAGATTTTGTAATCCGCGGTAACGTCATCGACCTCGCAGTTGGTCTGATTATGGGTACCGCCTTCACCGCTGTGGTGACCTCGCTTGTCCAGGCCGTCCTGATGCCGGCTATCTCCATGCTGGTTGGCTCCCCCAACTTCGACAACTTCCTGGTCTTCGGCCAGATCAAGGTTGGCGTGTTCCTAACCGCTATTGTCAACTTCATCCTGATTGCAGTTGCTGTCTACTTCGCAGTTGTTGTGCCCACTCAGAAGCTGACTGAACTCGCGCTGGCTAAGAAGAAGGCTGAAGACGAGGCTGTTGAAAAGGAAGAGACCGAGCTTGACCTCCTGAAGGAGATCCGCGACGCTCTGGCAAAGAAGTAATTTCTCTGCTCTCTACCACTAATTTTTTAGACCCCCGTATCCCCTGTGGATACGGGGGTTTTCCGTATCCTCGTCCCCCCCCTCCCCCGCCCAAGATAACGAAGAAGGGCTGGGAAGGTAACACCTTCCCAGCCCTTCTCTATCCTCCATTGCGGTCTTCGCACCGGAAGGATACGTTTAGAGTGCCAGTTCCTTAGCCACAACGCCAGCCAGCTGCTGAGCAACCTCATCAGCCTGCTCCTGGGTTGCAGCTTCAACCATCACGCGGACCAGAGGCTCGGTGCCGGATGCACGCAGCAGCACGCGGCCGCTCTCGCCCAGTACGCCTTCAGCCTCGCTCACAGCGGTAGCGAGCGCCTCGTTGGTCTTGACCGCCGCACGGTCAACGCCCTTGACGTTGATTAGACGCTGCGGGGTGGGTTGCATACGCGATGCCAGCTCCGAGAGGGTCTGACCGCTACGAGCCACCTCTGCAGCCAGCTGGATGCCGGTCAGAACGCCGTCACCGGTGGTTGCGTAGTCGCTCATGATGACGTGGCCGGACTGCTCGCCGCCAAGGTTGTAGCCGTGCTCGCGCATAGACTCGAGGACGTAGCGGTCACCCACAGCGGTACGGCCCAGGGTAATACCGTGCTCGCGCAGGTACAGTTCCAGGCCCAGGCTGCTCATTACGGTTGCGACGAGGGTGTCCTTTGCGAGCTTACCTTCGCGCTTAGCGGCAACAGCCAGGATAGCCATGATCTGGTCGCCATCTACCAGGTTGCCCTTTTCGTCAACTGCCTGGCAACGGTCGGAGTCACCGTCGTGGGCGATACCGAGGTCCGCGCCGTGCTCAACGACAGCTGCCTGCAGCTTCTCGGGGTGGGTGGAGCCCACACCGTCGTTGATGTTGGTGCCGTTGGGCTCTACAGCCAGTGCGATGACCTCTGCACCCAGTGCCTCGAAGGTTGCCGGGGACGCCGCGTAGGCTGCACCGTTTGCACAGTCCAGAACAATCTTCATGCCTGCGAGGGGCTTGCCATCGGGCAGGGTGGAGACCAGGTGCTTCACGTAAGCCTCGGTACCGTTCTCCAGGGGCTTGACGGTACCCACAGCACCACCGGTCGGGTAGCGGAAGGACTTCTCGCGGTAAACGCGCTCAATAGCGTCCTCAACGGAGTCTTCCAGCTTCTGGCCGCCACGAGCCAGGAACTTAATACCGTTGTCCGCTGCAGGGTTGTGCGATGCAGAAATCATCACGCCGAAGTCAGCACCGGTGTGTGCCACCAGGTAAGCTGCTGCGGGGGTGGGGACAATGCCGGCATCCAGCACGTCAACACCTGCGCTAGCGAAGCCAGCCTTCATCGCAGAGACAATAAAGTCTGCAGAGGATCGGGAGTCATTTGCAATCACGGCACGGGGGCGTACGCCCTCTTCTACCGTGTCAAAGCCCAGAACAATAGAAGCCGCCTGCGCGAGCTCCATAGCCAGGGCGGGAGTAATTACATCGTTTGCCAGACCGCGTACGCCGTCGGTTCCAAAAAGTCGTTCAGTCACCCTTTTATTTTACGTTGTGCGTAACTCTGCTTAGGCGCATACACCGTAAATTCTTCATAATCAGAAAGTGATTTTCAGCGGCTACATATCTGCTTCATAGCTAATATTTCTGCAGACGCGCAAAGGTGCCTGCTCTCCGTTCCCGGGGTTGGGAAAAGAGAGACAGGCACCTTCATAATGCAAGCTATTTGGCGGTTATATCGCCGTAGGGTTGAGTTTTTATTCTCCCCTATTTATCCACGCTTACTTGACGACGGGGAAGCCGTCGGGGGAGTCACCGGACTCGTCCTCGAAGACGTGTGATGCGGAGCGAACGATCAGCGAGTCGAGCTCGCCCACGACTGCCTCGTCCTTGGAGGGGTAGTCGAACTGGGAGAGCACGTAACGCATTGCTTCCAGACGTGCGCGCTTCTTGTCGTTGGACTTGATAACGGTCCAGGGGGCGTCACCGGTGTGGGTGTAGAAGAACATTGCTTCCTTTGCCGCGGTGTAGTCGTCCCACTTGTCCAGAGATGCCAGGTCGGTGGGGGAAAGCTTCCACTGGCGGACCGGGTCGGTACGGCGGGAGGTGAAGCGTGCGAGCTGCTCTTCGCGGGTGACGGAGAACCAGAACTTGATGATATGGATACCGGAGTTCACCAGCATGCGCTCCAGGTCCGGAACTTCGCGCATGAACTCGAAGTACTGTGCCTGGGTGCAGTAGCCCATAACGCGCTCAACGCCGGCACGGTTGTACCAGGAGCGGTCCATCAGGACGATTTCGCCGCCGGAGGGCAGGTGCTTGATGTAACGCTGGAAGTACCACTGGGTCTGCTCGATGTCGGTCGGCTTCTCCAGTGCCACAACGCGAGCGCCACGGGGGTTCAGGTGCTCGGTGAAGCGCTTGATGGAGCCACCCTTACCTGCTGCGTCACGGCCTTCGAAGATGATGAGGATCTTCTGACCGGTGGACTTAGCCCAGAGCTGCAGCTTCAGCAGCTCAATCTGCAGGGCACGCTTTTCCTTCTCGTATGCCTTACGGCTGAGCTTGGTGTCGTAGGGGTAACCCTTCTTCCATGCCTGCGAGGTTTCGTCGTCCTTCTTGTCCTTGCCGAGGGCGCGGGTGAGGGAAGCCATTTCGTCCAGCTCTGCCGAGTAGTCCTCGACAACGGAGGTACGGCGCGCCTGGGGCTTCAGGGCTTCCTTGATGGCTTGTTTCTTCTCAGAACCGGTGTGTGCGTGTGCGCCTTCAGCGGCGTGCTGGTGGGCTTCAGCCTGAGGAGCCTCCACTGCCTTCTCTTCGGGCTGGGTGGAGGGATTCTGCTCTGCCATGAGTACTCTTTTCTTCCTGTCTGCTTTGACTCTTTAACTCTACCGGTGTGCTCTTCGATGAACAAACGTAACAGTTATATGCACCTATAACCTTGTAACGCTCACGGTGGATAGATACGCAAAACGCCCCGATTCTCCCGAAGGAGAAGCGGGGCGTAACGCTTCGTAAAAACCAGCGATTAACGCTTGGAGAACTGCGAAGCCTTGCGTGCCTTCTTAAGACCAGCCTTCTTACGCTCGATGACGCGTGCGTCACGGGTCAGGTAGCCAGCCTTCTTCAGTGCGGGGCGGTTGTTCTCGCGGTCGATCTCGTTCAGTGCACGAGCGATACCCAGGCGCAGAGCACCTGCCTGGCCGGAGGGGCCACCACCGTTGATGCGTGCGATGACGTCGTATGCGCCCTCGAGCTCCAGGAGCTTGAAGGGCTGGTTGACGTCCTGCTGGTGCAGCTTGTTGGGGAAGTAGTCTTCCAGGCTACGGCCGTTGATGGTCCAGTTGCCGGAACCGGGCACAACGCGAACGCGTGCTACTGCTTCCTTGCGGCGACCAACTGCTGCGCCTGCAACAGTCAGGGCCGGGCGTGCTGCCTTAGCCGCTGCGGGGGCAGCGGACTCCGAGGTGTAGCTGGTCAGCTCTTCCTCGACTACGATCAGCTCTTCGTTCTGAGCCACGATTTCTCCTATTGTTTCTCGTAGGCCCGAATTACTGGGCGACCTGGTTGAATTCGTAGGTCTTGGGCTGCTGTGCCGCGTGCGGGTGCTCGGGGCCAGCGTAGACCTTCAGCTTCTTGAGCTGCTGTGCAGCAAGCTTGTTCTTGGGCAGCATGCCCTTGACAGCCTTCTCAACCGCGCGAACGGGGTTGGTCTCAAGCAGCTCTGCGTAGTTCACGGACTTCAGACCGCCGGGGTAACCCGAGTGGCGGTATGCACGCTTCTGCTCGAGCTTTGCACCGGTCAGGGCGACCTTCTCAGCGTTCACGATGATAACGAAGTCACCGGTGTCAACGTGGGGAGCAAAAGTCGGCTTGTGCTTACCGCGCAGCAGGATAGCGGTCTGGCTTGCGAGGCGGCCGAGAACAACGTCGGTGGCGTCAATGACGTGCCACTGGCGCTCGACTTCGCCGGGCTTGGGAGTATAAGTGCGCAAAATATTGGCCTTTGTCTCGAAATGTACATACGGCGCTTAGTTGGGTATCGCGCCTTTTACTTACGTGCATGACGAACACCCGGGTGAGGACCGAGCTGCCGCCCGTTCTTCCCGTACTCTAGACCGCCTTAACGTCCTGCAACTAGACAGCGATTTAGAGCGCGCTCGGGTAGAACACGCACAACATATCAAGACTATACAGGACGTCGAGTGCTTAATCCACCGCCAAAGCCTTAAAAATAGGGCTTTTTTGTCTTAAACACATTTTAAATTCCATCCGTGTAATTCACCGGAGGTAGTTGTGCTCCCCCGCGACGCTTCACGGCACATGAGCAACGTGACGGGGCTCAATATATACAGGGCGTTAAGCACTCTGTGCTTCATGGTCCTCGCGCTTTGCTCGAGCACGTTCCGCCTGCTCTCCATACAACTCCGGAGCAGGGTAATAAATCTCAGCTAGTGCCAGAGCATGCGGAGGCGCCAGAGTCAGCGAAGCCTCGCGTCCCGGGTTCTCGATCCGCTCACGCAACCAGGCTGCGTCACGTTTGCCCGTTCCGTAGAGCACCAACGCGCCCACAAGCGAACGCACCATGTGATGGCAGAAGGCATCAGCCACCACACGCACCTCAATAAGGCCACTTTCAGTACGAGTGAAGCTAAGCTCTCGCAGCTCACGAATCGTGGTCGCGCCTTCACGCGGCTTGCAGAAGGAGAGGAAATCACGCAGGCCGAGTAGCTGCTGCGCCGACTGGTTAAGATCAGCACAATCCAGGTGCTCAGGTACCGCCCAGGTGTAGGTACGGTGCAGAGGGTTAAGACCGTCTGCCGCGCCATCTGCAATGCGATATACGTAGCGGCGACCGGTAGCCGAGAAGCGCGCATCAAAATCGAAGGGAACCTCAGCAACCCTGTGAATCTGAATAGCGCCCTGCAAAATGCCGCGAACGTTCTTCGGAAGGTTGAGTTGTTCTTCCGCATCGTAAAGGCAGCGTTGCAGAGCCCCGGTGAGGCGGCGCCCCAGGGCAGCCGTCGGGTCATCTTCCCCCGTTCGCCCCTGCAGGCGAGTCCAGTCCTCATCACTCAGATCGCAGTGCAAGGTTTGGGCTTCTGCGTGCACTCCCGCATCCGTTCGACCCGCAACCACCACACGGTGAGGCGCCCGCAGAATCAGCTCGAGGGCGTTCTCGATAACTCCCTGCACGGTGACCAGGTTCGGCTGGGCTGCCCACCCGCTGAAAAGAGAACCGTCGTAAGCACAATCAATTCGCACGCGGTGCGTAGCGGTGAAGGGCTGCTCTTCGTAATTCTCTAAAGAAGTAGCGTTATGCATTGGTGTGCCTTTCAGCGGTAAAGGACGATTGAAGACTACGGGCCGGCTCTTGGATAGCGAATGCGCAAAGAACCGTGTCCTCTTAAGTATGCAGATACGCCAATCCGCCGCCCACAATAGTGGACGGCGGATTGACATATTTTAGGCTTAGCCTAAATCAGCTGGGATCCGTATTACTCGGAAACCTTCTGTGCTGCTGCGCCACCTGCGGGGGCGTAACCTGCAGCCTCTGCCGACTCAGCGGAGTCGAACCAGATTTCAGCCTTGGTGCTGGTGTACCAGCGGGAACCGGGCACGTGGTACTTCATGGAATCGGCGTTACCCTTAACCTCGAAGCCCTCGGGAGCCTCGCCGGACTCCAGGGGTGCGTGGGAACCTGCGGGCAGGCCCTCAGCTGCTTCAGCCTTGGGAGCCTCAGCTGCCTTCTCAGCAACCTTGGTTGCCTCAGCAACTGCACCCTGGGTTGCAACGGGCTCCATGACGAGCTCGATGACTGCCATGGGAGCGTTGTCACCCTTGCGGTTACCGATCTTGATGATGCGGGTGTAACCACCGGGGCGCTCTGCCATTGCCGGAGCAATAACGGTGAAGAGCTCGTGCACAACGGACTTGTCGGTGATGGAACGCAGCACGCGACGGCGAGCAGCCAGGTCGCCCTTCTTACCGAAGGTGATGAAGCGCTCTGCCACCGGACGCAGGCGCTTTGCCTTGGTCAGGGTGGTGGTGATGCGCTTGTGCTGGAACAGCTGCGCCGACAGGTTGTTGAGCATGTGGCGCTCGTGGGTCGGGGAACCGCCGAGGCGGGGACCCTTAGTGGGAGTAGGCATAGTTAAATCTCCATAGTTGCGTTCCCTAACGCCCCAGCAGCGGAGCCTCTTAGGGAATCAAGTTTGACTGATCCCGGTGGAACCGGGTGAACTATTCGGTCGAAATTATTCGCCGGAACCGTCTTCGTCATCAAGCGGGCGTGCAGCAGGCTCGAAACCGGGAGGGGAGTCCTTCAGAGCCAGGCCGAGCTCAATGAGCTTTGCCTTGACCTCGTCAATGGACTTAGCACCGAAGTTACGGATGTCCATCAGGTCAGCTTCACTGCGGGTCACGAGCTCACCCACGGTGTGGATGCCCTCGCGCTTGAGGCAGTTGTAGGAGCGGACGGACATGTTCAGGTCCTCGATCGGCAGTGCCAGATCAGCGGCCATGGACTCGTCGGCGGGCGACGGGCCAACTTCGATACCCTCAGCTGCAATGTTCAGCTCACGTGCCAGGCCGAAGAGCTCGACCAGGGTGCTGCCTGCAGAAGCAACGGCGTCACGCGGTGCGATGGCTTCCTTGGTTTCGACGTCCAGGGTCAGGCTGTCGAAGTCGGTGCGCTGCTCAACACGGGTCGCGTTCACGCTGAAGGTAACCTTCAGAACCGGGGAGTAGATGGAGTCAACCGGGATACGGCCAATCTCGCCATCGCCGACCTTGTTCTGAGCTGCAGTCACGTAGCCGCGACCGCGCTCGATAACCAGCTCAGCGTTGAAGTTTGCCGAGGCGTTCAGGGTTGCTAGGTGCAGTTCCGGGTTGTGGATCTCCACGCCAGCGGGAACCTCGATGTCGCCTGCGGTCAGTTCACCTTCGCCCTGCTTGCGCAGGTAGGCCACGACGGGCTCGTCGTTCTCAGAAGAGATGGAGAGCTTCTTGATGTTCAAGATGATCTCAGTGACGTCCTCGGTCACGCCGGGAACGGTGCTGAACTCGTGCAGTACACCATCAATGCGGACGCTGGTAACAGCGGCGCCGGGGATGGAGGACAGCAGAGTACGGCGGAGGGAGTTACCCATGGTGTAGCCGAAACCGGGCTCCAGAGGCTCGATGGTGAAGCGCGAGCGGTTGGGCGCTACGACCTCTTCAGTCAGAGTGGGGCGCTGTGCAATAAGCACTTTGTTTCCTTTCGGTGAGCTCCGCTATATGAGCCCACAGGTTGGGGAAAACATATCTTAGGAAGCAGACGGGTGTCTGTACTCTCCGGGTACAGCTCCGTGGAGCGTACCCGTCGAGGGATTAGGTCAGGGACCTAATTAGACGCGGCGGCGCTTCGGGGGACGGCAACCGTTGTGTGCAACGGGGGTAACGTCCTGAATCGAACCGACCTCGAGGCCTGCAGCCTGCAGGGAGCGGATTGCGGTTTCGCGACCGGAACCGGGGCCCTTGACGAACACGTCAACCTTGCGGACGCCGTGCTCCTTGGCGCGGTTTGCAGCAGCCTCAGCAGCCAGCTGTGCGGCGTAGGGGGTGGACTTACGGGAGCCCTTGAAGCCCATGTCGCCAGCGGAGGACCAGGAGATCACTGCACCGGTGGGATCGGTGATGGAGACGATGGTGTTGTTGAAGGTCGACTTGATGTGAGCCTGACCAGCAACGATGTTCTTGCTAACCTTGCGGCGGTTGGTCTTACGAGCTGCCGCAGCGCGAGTCTTGGGAGGCATTTTTGATTCTCCTACAAAGGTTTTCTAATACGTTGGTCGGATAGAGATATCCAACAGAGCAACGTTGCTTACTTCTTCTTACCTGCGACGGTACGCTTCGGACCCTTGCGGGTACGTGCGTTAGTCTTGGTGCGCTGACCGTGAACCGGCAGGCCGCGGCGGTGGCGCAGGCCCTGGTAGGAACCGATTTCAACCTTACGGCGGATGTCAGCTGCAACCTCGCGGCGAAGATCACCTTCAACCTTGTAGTTGCCTTCGATGAAGTCACGAAGTGCCACGAGCTCCTGGTCGGTCAGGTCCTTGACGCGGGTGTCAGGGTTGACGCCGGTAGCAGCGAGGGTTTCGTGTGCACGGGTCTTGCCCACGCCGTAGATGTAAGTGAGAGCAACTTCCACGCGCTTTTCGCGGGGAATATCAACTCCAGCGAGACGTGCCATACTGGCTTCTCCTTGTTGTTTTCCAGAGGTCTATAGCATCACTGCCCGAGTTATTCTGGCTCGGTCCCCGGCCTCTGAGTCCGGAGGTATCCGAAGGCGCCTCTTGGGGCGTTGCTTCGGAGCGGTGCCTATGACAATTCCACCCTCTTATAGGGCGGCTATGAAGTCAGCTGCTAGGGATTAGCCCTGGCGCTGCTTGTGGCGCGGGTTTTCGCAGATCACCATGACCACACCGTGACGGCGGATCACCTTGCACTTATCGCAGATCGGCTTAACGCTCGGCTTGACCTTCATCGCATTCCTTTTGATTGCAACTTGATTACTGGCGAGATAAGAGGTTCCCTCACTTACGTTGGGGAACTGCGTTATCCCTTTGAACACGATTTAAACGCCGCCAGAGGCGACGTTTATCTCGGGTTTACTTGTAACGGTAGACGATACGACCTCGGGAAAGGTCGTAGGGGCTCAGTTCCACTACTACTCGGTCCTCAGGCAGGATGCGAATGTAGTGCTGACGCATCTTGCCCGAGATGTGTGCGAGAACCTTGTGGCCGTTATCCAGCTCAACACGGAACATCGCGTTGGGCAGAGCTTCAACCACAGAGCCTTCAATCTCGATGACGCCGTCTTTCTTAGCCATATCCTCCGCTAACGTCGGTGCCCGTCGCAGGTGCGGCGGGCAAATGTATCTTCTGTTTGTGAGCTCACCGCGGTGAGGTGCTGGGGCGTTTTAAGGCGCACTTAACACTGGCACAAACAACCAACTGTTAACTCTACGGCAAAGACCCTGGAAAAACAACCGTGATTTTTATGACATCAGGCACTTAAGGTTTAAAAGGAAGAAGCCCCTCCCCCCACGCTCCAGAAAGCCTTGAGGATTTCCATCCGCAGGAAAGGGGCACCGCTTATCGGTCAAAGCTCAGCTACTTAGTCTTCCTTAGCGGCAAGCTGACCGCATGCACCATCAATATCTGAGCCTCGAGTATCACGAATAGTCGTCGGAATACCATGTGCACGCAGACGCTCCACAAAGTTCTGCTCAACGCCCTTACGGGATGCCGTCCACTTCGAACCCGGGGTCGGGTTCAGCGGAATCGGGTTCACGTGCACCCAGCCACGGCCGCGCTGAGCCAGCTTCTTACCGAGCAGATCCGCACGCCAGCCCTGATCGTTAATATCTCGAATCAGTGCATACTCAATGGAAACGCGGCGGCCGGTCGTACGGTAGTAGTCGTATGCAGCGTCCAGAGTCTCGTCGACCTTCCAACGCTGGTTAATCGGGATGAGCTCATCACGTAGCTCATCATCCGGAGCGTGCAGAGACAGCGCCAAAGTAATGGGCAGCTTCTCCAGCTCAAACTTACGAATACCCGGCACCAGGCCCACGGTCGACATGGTCAGACCGCGAGCAGAAATACCGAGGCCCTCGGGCGAAGGGTCAATCAGGCGGTGCACAGCACCCATGGTTGCCTTGTAGTTAGCAAGCGCCTCGCCCATACCCATGAAGACAATATTGGAAACACGCAGCGGACGAGTATCCTCAGAACCGCCTTCTGCTTCTTCCAGGCCCTTCATCTGCTTCAGGTAGCGGGCACCGGCAACGACCTGCTCCACAATTTCCGCGGTGGACAGGTTGCGAGTCAAACCCTGCTGACCGGTCGCACAGAAGGGGCAGTTCATACCGCAGCCAGCCTGCGAAGAGATGCACATGGTCACGCGGTTGTCATAACGCATGATGACAGACTCAATGAGCGCACCATCAAAGAGGCGGTGCACAACCTTCAGGGTGTCGCCACCGTCAGCCTCGAGGGTACGGACCGGGGTCAGAAGCTGAGGCATCGCCTGTGCAACCATCTGCTCGCGGTCCTTAGCCGGCAGGTCAGTCATCTCAGCGGGGTCAGTGACCAGACGCTCAAAATAGTGCTTGGACAGCTGGGATGCACGGAACGACTGGTAGCCAAGTTCCTTCAGAAATTCACGGCGGCCAGCCATGTCGAAGTCAGCGATATGCTTGGGCGGCTTCGCACGGCGCGGTGCTTTCAGGGCAATCTGGCCGGGTGCGGGGCGAACGTTCGAGATTTCAACCGGCACCTTGGTCGCAGCGGGTGCGGTTGCCTCGCCGCTATTGAGAGTTTCGCTCATGGAGCTTCTTCCTTGTGATGTGGATGCTTTCGGATGCGCTATCACGCACCGGACCGGATTCGCCGGTTTCTTCGGGTGGAGGTGGGGCAGCTAAAGGTGGATACCCCTCCCCTAGTGGTGGGACTTAGGCGGGGATCGGAACCGGGGTTACGCCAAAGCGAGCAAGTTCGCTTGCACCACCGTCTTCTGCAGTCAGGACCCAGATACCTTCGCTATGCACAGCAACGGAGTGCTCCCACTGGCAGGCATCGGAGCCGTCAACGGTTACAACGGTCCAGTCGTCGGAGAGCACCTTGGTCTCGATGGAACCAGTCACAAGCATCGGCTCAATAGCGAAAGCCATGCCGGGCTTGATCTTCGGCCCCATGTCACGCACTGCGTAGTTCAGTACGTCCGGTGCCATATGCATCTGGGAACCGATGCCGTGGCCCACGTAGTCTTCAATAATGCCGTACTTATCGCCGTATTCTTCGGTCACATATGCTTCGATGGCAAGGCCGATTTCGCCGACCTTCTTTGCGGTTGCCAGAGCGGCGATGCCGTGCCACATTGCCTCGCGAGTGATGGCGGAGAGCTCTGCGCGTGCTTCGCTCACATTGTCACCGACCAGCACAGTACGTGCCGAGTCGCCGTGCCACTGGCGGTTGGTTGCGGGGTCGATAACGTATGCGCCACCGTCGATAGAAAGGATGTCGCCGTCCTTGAGCACGTAGTCGCCGGGGATGCCGTGAACGACCTCATGGTTGACGGAGGTGCATACGGTTGCCGGGTAGTCGTAGTAGCCGTAGAAGTTGGAGGTGCCACCCAGTTCCAGCATGGTGCGTTCAAAAGCGGCGTTCACCTCTGCGGTGGTTGCGCCGGGGCGAGCTGCCGCCACTGCCGCATCGAGCGCGCGGCTGGTGATGACTCCTGCACGAGCCATCTGCTGAAGCTGTGCATTGGTTTTAATTTCGACTCGTGCCATTCTGGCTCCTTAGGTATAGGGGCGGTGCGCCCAAGCTTAGAACTCTACAGACAGCACTGTACCCCCGCAAGTCTTTGTGATGCATCATGCACCTCAAATTGCGGGGGTACAGCAGAAGATTACTTCAGAGCGTCGAGGATGCGCTCGGTGACTTCAGCAATCTCGCCGAGGCCGTTAACTTCCTTGACGATGCCGCGTTCGCGGTAGATTGCGATCAGCGGTGCGGTCTCTTCTTCGTAGACCTTCAGGCGGTGACGAATGACCTCTTCGTTGTCATCGGTACGACCCTGCTCTGCTGCGCGGTTGAGCAGACGCTCAACGAGTTCGTCGTTGTCTGCAACCAGCAGGAGAACTCGATCGATCTTCTCACCCTTGGCTTCGAGGATGGAGTCTAGCTCGTGCACCTGGGAGGTGTTGCGGGGGTAGCCGTCGAGCAGGAAGCCGTTGACGACGTCGCTTTCCTCCAGACGTGCGCGCACCATGTTGTTGGTGACAGAGTCGGGAACCAGGTTGCCGGAGTCGATGTACGACTTCGCTTCCTTGCCCAGCTCGGTCTCTTCCTTGATGTTCTTACGGAAGATATCACCGGTGGAAATCGCGGGAATCTTCAGCGCTTCAGCGATCTTGACGGCCTGGGTGCCCTTACCTGCACCGGGAGGGCCGACGATGAGCAGACGGTTCATCGGAGCAGTCCTTCGTAGTTTCGTTGTTGGAGCTGAGCGTTGATCTGCTTGAGAGTATCAAGACCAACACCCACCACGATCAGCAGCGAGGCGCCGCCGAACGGGAAATTCTGGTTTGCGTTGAATAGGATAAGCGCTACCAGGGGAATCATGGAAATTACACCCAGGTAAAGTGCGCCAGGCAACGTAATTCGGTTGAGTACGTAGCTGAGGTAACGCGCGGTGGGCTTACCCGCACGGATGCCGGGAATGAAGCCACCGTACTTCTTCATATTGTCCGCTACTTCTACCGGGTCGAAGGTGACCGCCACGTAGAAGTACGCGAAGCCAATAATCATGAAGAAGTAGAGAGCAATGTACAGCGGGTGATCGCCGCGCACCAGGTATGCGTTAATCCAGTTGACCCAGTCCGGCGGGGTGGAGCCGTCGGTGGGGGTGTTGAACTGGGCAATCAGGCCGGGCAGGGTCAGCAGGGAGGACGCGAAGATCAGCGGGATCACGCCGGCCATGTTGACCTTCAGCGGGATGTAGGTGCTGGTGCCGCCAATGGTGCGTCGACCAATCATGCGCTTTGCATACTGCACGGGGATACGGCGAACGGACTGTTCCACGTAGACCACGGCAAGCATGACCAGCAGGCCAATACCGCAGACAGCCGCGAAGATACCCCAACCGTGGGTGCGCTGGATGGAGCCCAGAGCGCTCGGGAAGGAGGAAGCGATGGAGGTGAAGATCAGCAGGGACATACCGTTGCCGACGCCACGCTCGGTAATCTGCTCACCCATCCACATGATGACGGTGGTACCTGCACACAGGGTGACGATAATCAGCAGGATGTGCAGTACGTCGTCCTGGGGGATGATGCCCGGGCAGTTACCCAGCAGAACGCCAGAGCGTGCCATCGAGACGATGGTGGTTGCATTCAGCAGAGCAAGAGCGATGGTCAGGTAGCGGGTGTACTGGGTGAGCTTTGCCTGACCCTGCGCGCCCTCATCGTGCAGCTCCTGGAATCGCGGGATGACCACGCGTAGCAGCTGGATGATAATGGACGCGGTAATGTACGGCATCACGCCGAGGGCAAAGATCGAAAGCTGCAGCAGTGCGCCACCACTGAAGAGGTTGACGATATCGTAGACGCCACCGCTTGTAACATTGGCGTTCAGACACTGCTGTACATTTCCGTAGGAAACGCCTGGCGCGGGGATGAAAGTGCCCACGCGGTACAGCACAATCATTGCCAGGGTAAACAGCAGCTTACGCCGCAAATCGGCGGTCTTGACGACTCGCCCGAATGCGCTCAGCACATGTCCTCCTGTAAGTCTATGGGGCGCCCATCCCTCTCAAAGAGTTTTAGGGCGCAGTAAACACATCTTCCAGTCTATCGTGTTTGGAGCGGGTAACGATAACTCCCTAGCAGATTATGTAGCTTTTATATTCTCTTAGCGTGATTTTTGAACGCCAAATGTGGCGCACACCAAGCGTTCAAATATACGAATACAGGAATATATCCCGTTGTGAGTCTTTCCGAGCAGCAAAAAGCCCCCGCCGTACAGTGTACGGACGGGGGCTTTCTCGTCTTGAAGACTACTTAACGGTTACAGAACCGCCAGCGGCCTCGATCTTCTCAATAGCGGAAGCCGATGCCTTGTCAACAACAACGTTCACCTTGACGGAGATTTCGCCGTTGCCCAGAACCTTCACGAGCTCGTTCTTGCGAACGGCACCCTTAGCAACCAGTGCCTCGACGGTGACGTCGCCACCGTTGGGGAACAGTTCCTGGATGCGGTCCAGGTTAACAACCTGGTACTCGGTGCGGAAGGGGTTCTTGAAGCCGCGCAGCTTCGGCAGGCGCATGTGCAGCGGCAGCTGGCCGCCTTCGAAGCCTGCACGAACCTGGTAACGTGCCTTGGTACCCTTGGTACCGCGACCTGCGGTCTTACCCTTGGAGCCTTCACCGCGGCCAACGCGGGTCTTTGCCTTGTGGGCACCCGGTGCCGGGCGCAGATCGTGAATCTTGATAGCTTCTGCCATCTTTACTTGACCTCCTCAACCTTCACCAGGTGAGCAACGGTGTTAACCATGCCAACGGTGACGGGGTCAGCAGTGCGGACTACCTTGTTGCCGGGGCGCTTGAGGCCCAGGGAACGCAGGGTGTCGCGCATGTTCTGCTTCTGACCAACATAGGACTTGACCTGGGTGATTTCCAGCTTTGCGTCGCTGGGCTGAATACGCTTGGCCATTACTACGCACCTGCCTTTTCAGACTTGGTGTTGCGCAGGTAGCTGGGGATAACCTCATCGGTGGGCAGGCCACGGCGGGCTGCCACTGCCAGGGGCTCCTCGAGCTCCTTGAGTGCTGCAACAGTTGCGTGAACGATGTTGATCTGGTTGGAGGAACCGAGCGACTTGGACAGCACGTCGTGAATGCCTGCGCACTCGAGTACTGCACGCACGGGGCCACCTGCGATAACACCGGTACCAGCGGTTGCCGGGCGGAGCATCACAACGCCTGCAGCTGCCTCACCCTGCACACGGTGCGGGATGGTGCGGCCTTCGATGCGGGGAACGCGGAAGAAGTTCTTCTTTGCTTCCTCGACACCCTTGGAGATTGCTGCGGGAACTTCCTTAGCCTTACCGTAGCCAACGCCGACCAGGCCGTTACCGTCACCAACGACGACCAGTGCGGTGAAGCTGAAGCGACGACCACCCTTGACGACCTTGGAAACGCGGTTGATGGTCACAACGCGCTCGATGTACTTGTCCTTCTCCTCCTCGCGAGCGCGGTTGTTACGGCGCTCACCACGGCCACGACGCTCGCCGCGGTTGTTGCGGCGCTCCTCGCGCTGGTTGGAGGTCTCAGCGGTTTCAGCTACTACTGCTTCGCTCACCTGAGTTTCCTTTACGTTCTGCTCGCTCATTAGAGTGCAAGACCTCCCTCGCGTGCACCGTCAGCAACGGCTGCAACACGGCCGTGGTACTTGTTACCACCGCGGTCGAACACGACTGCCTCAACACCAGCTGCCTTGGCGCGCTCTGCTACGAGCTCACCAACGCGCTTTGCCTTAGCGGTCTTGTCCAGGTCAGCTGCACGCAGCTCTGCTTCCATGGTGGAAGCGGATGCCAGGGTTACGCCCTTGACATCGTCGATAACCTGAACGAACATGTGACGGGTCGAACGGGTGACGCACAGGCGCGGACGCGCAGCGGTACCCGAAACGTACTTGCGGATGCGAGCGTGACGACGTGCACGCTGCGCTGCCTTCGACTTGATAGCCATGTTTACTTACCAGCCTTTCCGACCTTGCGGCGGATGTGCTCACCTGCGTAGCGAACACCCTTACCCTTGTAGGGATCGGGCTTACGCAGACCACGAATGTTTGCTGCAACCTGACCAACGAGCTGCTTGTCGATACCCGACACGGTCAGCTTGTTAGCACCCTCCACTGCGAAGGTAATACCCTCGGGAGCGGTGATGTTGATCGGGTGGGAGTAGCCCAGAGCGAACTCCAGGTCGTTACCCTTCGGGGTCACACGGTAACCGGTACCAACGATTTCCAGCTTCTTTTCGTAGCCGGAGGTAACGCCGATAATCAGGTTCTGAATCAGGGTACGAGTCAGACCGTGCAGCGAGCGAGACAGGCGCTCGTCGTTCGGACGAGATACAACGATCTCGTTTTCGTTCAGAGCCACGGTGATGGGGGAAGCTACCTTGTGGGAGAGCTCGCCCTTCGGGCCCTTAACGGTAACCAGGTTGCCATCGACCTTAACCTCAACGCCGGCGGGAACCGAGATGGGGAGACGTCCAATACGTGACATTATTCTCTTCCTTTCTCTTCTAACCGACTACCAGATGTAAGCGATGACTTCGCCGCCCACGCCCTTCTTCGCAGCCTGCTTGTCAGTGAGCAGACCCGAAGAGGTGGACAGGATTGCGATGCCGAGGCCACCCAGAACCTGGGGCAGGTTGGTGGACTTTGCGTAGGTACGCAGGCCCGGCTTGGAAATACGACGCACGCCAGCGATGGAACGCTCGCGGGACGGACCGTACTTGAGGACGAGGGTCAGGGTCTTGCCGACCTTTGCATCCTCAACCTTCACGTCGGCGATGTAGCCCTCAGCCTTCAGGATCTCAGCAATGCGAGCCTTCAGCTTGGAGTAGGGCATGGATACGGTGTCGTGGTATGCGGAGTTTGCGTTACGCAAACGGGTCAGCATATCTGCGACCGGATCAGTCATAGTCATTGTGGGCTTTAGCCCTTCCTCGTTGTGGTTTCCCTACCCCGCGGTAACGGGGTCTGGACCTACAACGTAGTCGTTAGTTGGTCTTGAACGGGAAGCCCAGTGCCTTCAGGATTGCACGGCCTTCTTCGTCGGTCTTCGCGGAGGTCACCACGGTGATGTCCATACCACGCACGCGGTCGATCGAGTCCTGATCGATTTCGTGGAACATGGACTGCTCGGTCAGACCGAAGGTGTAGTTACCATTACCGTCGAACTGGCGGTCCGAGAGGCCGCGGAAGTCGCGGATTCGGGGCAGTGCCAGGGTGACGAGGCGGTCCAGGAATTCCCACATGCGGTCGCCACGCAGGGTGACGTGTGCGCCGATGGGCATACCTTCGCGCAGCTTGAACTGTGCGATGGACTTCTTAGCGCGGGTAACAATCGGCTTCTGACCGGTGATTGCGGTGAGATCGCGGATTGCGCCGTCCATGAGCTTTGCGTCGCGAGCTGCCTCGCCAACACCCATGTTTACGACGACCTTAACGATCTTCGGGGTCTGCATGACGTTCTCGTACTTGAACTCTTCCTGCAGAGCGGGAACGACGACCTCAGCGTACTTGGTCTTGAAGCGGGGGGTGATCTTGGTTTCGGTCATTAGATGTCCTTACCCGAACGCTTAGCAACGCGCACGCGAACGGTGCGCTCCTTGCCGTCACGCTCTACAGTCTCGAGGCGGAAACCAACACGGGTCGGCTTCTTGGTCTCGGGGTCAACAATCGCAACGTTAGAAACGTGGATCGGTGCCTCAACCTTCTGAATGCCGCCTGCTGCGCCGGTCAGGGGGTTAGCCTTGGTGTGCTTGGTGACGACCTTGACGCCCTCAACAATCACGCGGTTTTCCTTGGGGAGAACCTTCAGAACCTTGCCCTGCTTGCCCTTATCTGCACCGGAAATAACCTGAACCAGGTCGCCGGACTTGATCTTAGCCATGAATTAGAGCACCTCCGGAGCCAGCGAAACGATCTTCATGAACTTCTTGTCGCGAAGCTCACGACCCACGGGGCCGAAGATACGGGTACCACGGGGATCACCATCAGTGTTCTTCAGGATCACTGCGGAGTTCTCGTCGAACTTGATGTAGGAGCCGTCGGGACGACGGGTTTCCTTCTTGGTGCGGACGACGACTGCCTTGACAACGTCACCCTTCTTTACGGTACCGCCGGGGATTGCATCCTTGACGGTTGCGACAATGATGTCGCCAATGCCTGCGTAGCGACGCGAGGAACCACCGAGAACACGGATGGTCAGGATTTCCTTCGCACCAGTGTTGTCGGCGACCTTCAGTCGCGACTCCTGCTGAATCATATTTCTCCTGTCGTCTCGCCGGTTCCGACTCGCTTTAGGCGCGAGCCAGCCTTGCGGAACATTTTTACGGGATTGGTTGACGCCCCGGGCCCCAACTCTATGGAAGGGGTTAGCGGAAACGCCTGGGGCAAACCCATGCCAGAAGCATTTGGACCCGCGTGAAGCGGGCGTATCCCACCCGTAAATAGCGGCATTATGCACTGGCACGAGAAGCCCGTGGTTGTGCGGCTATTTGGATACAGCCACACAGTCTTAACACTGTACAGGAAGCAGGTATGTAGCGCAAGAGTTTGCCGACTATGATTTCAGTCTCCTCCACCCTATCTCTGGGGATAGCCGGGCTTAGAGAGCAAAAACCCCATACCCCACATCACCATCGATTGAGAAGGCCCCTTATTTGACACTTAAAGCAGGAGGCCCCTTCGTGTAGTTCCTGACGCATAAGAAACTGAAGGGGCCTCGAGAAATCTATCAAACAATGTGTCAAACAAAGAAGATAGATATTAATATTTTACTACGCTTTAATGTCCCTCCACGACAGACTTGCCGCAGTACTGGCAAGAGACCACCCCGGTCCTACTCCCCACCTCTCAGACATACGCACAGTGCTAGAGCGCGGCTAGAGCGCGGCACGCACTACGTTGATATATCAGCTGCTCTCAGTCGCTCTTCACTCATCAGCTAGGGCATATATACTTTCGCGATACCGTCACGAACGATAGGGCGAGGAGGTTCTCCCGGTCGAGTCTCTTCTGCAGCCTCGTAGTATTCGCCAGAGTTTGCATCCAGCACGTAGGGAACCTCAGCTGCGGGGTAGTCTCCTGCTTTATCGACAGCAATAACACTCCCGTCCTTCAACAGGACCTGGTGGTTAATGCGGGTGGGAGCCACCTGCACGGTGTCAATAATGGCTCGATTGAGCGTATTAATGACGGTAACAGTTCCGCCACCAGCAACTGCCGCCTCCCCCTTGCCACCGAAATCAGCAACATAGAGCAGGTGACGTTCTGCATCGAGCAAGATATCGGTGGGCATCTTTCCGAACGGAAGATAAGCGAGGTGCTCACCCTCAAAGCTCAGAACATACAGACCGCCATTCTTACCCTCGCGCCCTTGCGCAGAGACATATAGTTCACCGCGCGTCGAATCAATCTCCACACCGTGAACACCGACTGGAGTATTGGCGTCTTCCCCGCCAATTACGGGTAGCTTGCGTGCAAGCTCCCAGGTATTCATATCCACAACCCAGATTTCATCTCGCATAATATTCGGGATGTACAGGAGGCTACGGCTTTCGTCCGCTACGGGTCCTAGTAGCATGGCAGGGCCTTCCCCTTGAAGGGGGCTAACCCTACGTTCCCCCTCTGCGGTGGGTGCAGAAATCACCTGGTAGCCGCCCATTCCGGTAACGAGTACGGCACCGTTGGGTGCGACGTATAGCTCACGCGGAGTCAGCATCTCTACTTCTAGAACGAGAGAATCCCATACGCGCGATAGGTCCTTTTGGGAGTATGCGGTAACCGAGTTTGTGCGGGTTCCTCCGGTCCAGAGAAGCCCCCGTTCATTGTCTGCGGCTAACCCATAGGCAGCTTGAACCTGGAAGAGGTTTGCTAGTTCGGGGTTATTTTCCGGGATAACGGGCAGAGTAGCCGTCTGCTCAATCTGCAGGGTATCCGCGTTTATGCGAGCAATTGTGGCGCAGAGAGTGCCGTGGGTCTTTGTGTGGTTATAGCTTCCACTTACAAAAAGAACGTTCTCTTCAGGGTTGTATGCCACTTGATACTGGCCAGCAAGTCCCGCGGAACGATCCACGGAAAAACGCTTAGCATCCGGCACGTTCTTCTGCTCTTCTCCTGCGACAGGGGGAACCATAAGTATCTCCAGAGTTGTGTAGTTTGGAGGCTAGCTCACCTTATATTTTGCGGGCTTAGCATCCGGAGCTTTCTGCTGTATATCTTACGCTTTGCCCACCATTTTGAGGCTTTTCTAGTGCAGTCCATGCACTACGAAATTCATCCTCAAGAGGTCCTATATTGGCATCCGGAGCTGTTCTCCCCTCCGGCTCTGAGCGGGGCAAATTTACCCCATGAAAGCTTTACAATATAAACATAATTAGCATAAAAGACATATATCTAGAACTATCGGCATCTTCTAGAACTAAAAGACTTATATCGAGTCGACCAGAGCCATAGATTTTGTAATATTTCTTCACCTCTGACCCCCTCAAAACAGCGTTCTGAAAAAATCTGCTTAAAAATTTAGAAATTAAGGGTTGTTTTTTCAAAAATCAAGTTTTTTAGCAAAAATCGCGATTCAAGGTGCGAAAATCAGCGAGATGTACCATAATAGAAGAGACGCATGCGTCAAACAAGAGGTTCGGTCCTTATCGGACAGATTTCTTGGGTCCCTTTTTCCTCGCTAATCCGTTTGTCTAGGGACCGAACCTCGCTTTGACACTAAACCCGCACTTCGGTGCGGGTTTTCTTCGTATTTGAGGCGTTAGAATCCCGCACTTCATTCTTCAGGCTGTTAACTCGTCAAATAAGGGCGGGCGAGCGCAGAGGGTGCGCTTCACCCTTCCTCCGCTTCTCTTCCGCTCTCCCCCGCTACTACTTCTGATCCTGGTCTAGGCCTTCCGCTCGAATACAGACGTATAGGCAAAATGATAGGGGCGGTACCCATCGGTTCGATGGGTACCGCCCCTTTCAGCGCCTATCGGCAGTTTCAGAGAGTCAAGCGGGTTCTTGAATATCTAGCAGATCCCGCTCTACCTCTTTCGCTACCGCCAAGCGGTAGTATCGTGGGCTGCCGTGGGGTACGGGCTATGCCTTGCGGCGACGTGCTACCAGCACGGTTGCGCCAACGACCAGGGCAAGAACGCCGATTCCTGCAGCAACGACGACGCCCGAAGCACCGGTGTTAGCCAGCGAAGACTTCGAGGAGCTCGAAGCGGTGGAGCCGTTGTTGGAAGAGGTGACGTTCTGCGACGAAGAGCCGGAGGTCTTCGGTGCAGTGCTGTCCTTCTTCTGAGCATCAGACTTCAAAGAATCCGCGGGAGCCTTGGACTGATCCTTAGCGTTTTCCTTTACCTGTTCCTTGGAGTCTGCCGGTGCGGAAGGCGCCTCAGAGGGGTTAGTTACAGGTGCATTAGCCGATTCGGATGCCTTCGGTGCAGGTGCCTGGTTGTCAACGCTGAAGGTGTATTCTGCAGCCACACCACCGCGCACGTTATCGTTCTCGGTCAGGGAACCGGAGAGCAGGTAGATAGCAACGCTATCGCCGGTCTTCAGTTCTTCAGTCAGGTTAGAGTTTGCCACGGTGGGGCGGTCGATGGTTGCGGTGAAGTTACCGTTTTCGTCCGCCTTGATGTATGCCCAGATGCCTGCGCTATTGCCTTCAACGCCTGCGAGCTTAGGCTCTACCTTCGCAGAAATAGCGCCCTTGTTCAGCTTGACGGCGATAACGGAGCCCTTACCGTCCAGAGTCTTGAAGCCTTCACCGCGGAAGGTCAGCTTCTGGCCGTCCCAAGTCTTGGGGAAGTAGACCTTAGCGCCGTCCTTGTACTCGTGCACAACCTCATTGGAATTTGCGCTTTCGGAGGGTGCCGGGGTGCTCGGCTCGGGCTTAGCAGACTCGCTCGGAGCCGGAGTAGTCGGCTCAGGCTTAGCAGACTCACTCGGAGCCGGAGTGGTCGGCTCAGGCTTAGCAGACTCGCTCGGAGCCGGAGTGGGCTGTTCGCTATCCGGCAGGCTCAGCTTAGTGCCGGCAGGGTAAGTGGTAGTCACGCCAGAAGGAGTAGCAGCGACCTGGGTGGTTTCTGCCGGTGCGCAGGTCTCAGCGGTGTCTGCCTTCTTCTCTGCAACAGTTGCGGAGAGCGCTTCACCACCGCGAGGAGTGTCACCTTCAACAATGGAGCCGGAGAGCAGGAAGACCGATACCTTATCGCCGCTCTTCAGATTTTCCGTCAGGTTGGAGTTCTCGGTGGTCGGGTACGGCAGTTCAGCGGTGAAGTTACCGTTTTCATCTGCCTGGATGTACGCCCAAACACCTGCGCTGTTGCCCTCAACGCCGTTGAACTTCGGCTCTTCCTTCGCGGAGATACGACCCTTGTTCAGCTTAACGGCGAGCACGGAGCCCTTCGAACCGTCCTGAGTCTTGAAACCTTCACCACGCAGCTTCAGGGTTTCACCGGTGGTCCAGTCCTTCACTGCGTAGAGCTTAGCGCCGTCGGCATAGGTCTTCACCAGCTCTTCAGAAGCAGTCTGCACTGCCGGCTTCGCGGCAGTTTCAACGGTGGTGTTGATCTTCACCATGACGCCGGGGGTAATCGGGGAATCTGCGTTGTCCTTGCCCTTAGGCTCGGTGCTAGAGGTGCGGTATTCACCGGTGGTCTTATCGATGGTGTAGTCGGTTTCGATAGCGGAAGCGCCTTCGACGCTACGTGCTACAGCGTATACGCTACCGTCTGCAGTGACCAGAACATCATTCGCACCGCTAGTTGCGCCGGTGGACACCTGAGACACAACGGTGCCGGTGCGTGCGTCAACAACGCCGACGTTGCCGGTACCGTAATCGGTCACGTACAGCAGGTCACGGGCTTCGTCGGAGGCAAGGGCGAGAGCCTGAGAGCCGAAAGGAATGGTCTTCTTGTAGGCGCCGGTTTCCAGGTCGTAGACGGTGATACCAGAGTTAGTGCCCTTACGGTCACCCTGGGAGCTGACGTAGATTTCCTTCAGAGACTTGTCGATGGTGACGTCAGAGGCGTTCAGGTCGGCTTCAGCATTGTCCTTGTGCAGCTGAATAGTCTTCTCAACCTCGTAGCTCTTGGTGTCGATTACCTTCACGGTGCCGGCACTCAAGGAGGGTACGTAGAGCTTGCCATCAGCGGAGTCCACGTGCATGTTCATTGCGATGTCAGATTCGCCCTTGGCGTCGGTGAATTCAATCTTCTTGACCAGGGCGTGCTGGGTGGTGTCGAAGACGCTAATGCCGCCGGAGCCAGATACAAAGACCTTGCCGCTGGAGGGATCGATGCGTACCTCGCGCGGGTGGTTGACCTCGCCTTCTGCGCTGCTCCAGATAATCTTGTTGGTCGCGGGATCGAAGACAGATACCTTGTTGACGCGGGTCTGGGTCACCCATACGTATCCGGTTGCTTCGTCGTAGGCAATACCGTAGGGAGATTCAATCTGCTTACCGGTCGGTGCGGTAGCGCCACGTGCGGTGAAGTCGGTGGTCGGGAACTGGTAGACAGTGGAGAGGCTCGGGGTGGATCCAACGTTCCAGGTGCCGACACCACCGGTCAGTACCGGCGGGCGGCCGGAGGAGAAGGAGGTGTAGAGGGAGGAGGTTGCTGCCGAGTATGCCAGCTGGTACTGGCCGGGCAGGCCCTGGTACTGGGTAGCGCTCACTGCAATGTGGCGGCATTCCTCAGCAGAGGTCTGGGAGTTTCCTCCGGGGACGGAAGCGGAGACGTTTGCCGCAAAGGTAGCGGGAACCGCAGCGAAAGAACCTGCGACAACGGAAAGTGCGCCAGCAATGGCGAGCAGCTTACGTGAGGGCTTGGGTGAAGAAGTCATGCTGATCCTCGATGATGTGTAGTGGTACTTCTCCAAAGGTCGTGCAACCTCCGGAAGATGCGTAGCTAAGCCCCTATGGATGAAGCAAGGCTAGACTAAGCAACTATAAAGTTGATAATAAGTGCCTCGTTAGGTTATTTTCAAGCAGCTATTATCAGCGCCCACGCTTCTCACGACTCTTTTAGCCACCGTCGCTATCCTCCCTAAAGCCCCGCATACACGCTCCACAAGGGGATTTCTTCCTCCAGCTCAAGCTACGTGGCTCTTTGATAGCGTTGTCCGGTAAAAGTAACCACTTTTCTGTATGACATCTTCAAAAGTTTTATGACAAATATTTATTCGGCATTTCATGACTTCTATCGTTGATTCTGTAGCTCACAGAACTTCCCGCTGAGTTCTCCCGAATAAAGGTTAAACGCAAAGGAGCCCTCTCCTACCTAAGTAGGAGAGGGCTCCTTTTATTGCTCTAGCAGAGAGTCATTAGAGGGCTTACTTAGCCTTCTCGATGATCTCCACGATACGCCAGCGCTTGGAAGCGGACAGCGGACGGGTCTCTGCAATCAGAACGAGGTCACCGATACCAGCAGTGTTCTGCTCGTCGTGTGCCTTGATCTTGGAGCTACGGCGAACGACCTTGCCGTACAGTGCGTGCTTCACGTGGTCCTCGACCTCGACGACAACGGTCTTGTCCATCTTGTCGGAGACAACGTAGCCGCGGCGGGTCTTGCGGTAGCCGCGCTCTTCGTTCTTTACTTCACTCACTTGGACTCACCTTCAGTTGCGGGACGAATACCGAGCTCGCGCTCACGCAGCACGGTGTAGATACGTGCGATGTCGCGCTTGATAGTGCGGCGACGACCTGCGTTAGCCTGACCGGTGACTTCCTGGAAGCGGATGTTGAAGAGTTCCTTCTTCGCTTCGCTCAGCTTTGCAGCCAGCTCTTCGTTGGAGAGCTCTGCGAGCTTATCGATGCTCAGGTCCTTGGATCCTACTGCCATCTCGCTTATTCACCACCTTCGCGGCGACGCACAACACGTGCCTTCATCGGGAGCTTGTGGATTGCCAGGCGCATTGCCTCGCGAGCCACTTCTTCGGACACACCGGAGAGTTCAAACATGACTCGACCCGGCTTGACATTTGCGACCCACCACTCGGGCGAACCCTTACCGGAACCCATACGGGTTTCAGCAGGCTTCTTGGTCAGCGGACGGTCGGGATAAATGTTGATCCAGACCTTACCGCCACGCTTGATGTGACGGGTCATTGCGATACGTGCAGCCTCAATCTGGCGGTTGGTCACGTATGCGGGCGACAGGGCCTGAATGCCCCACTCACCGAAGCTAACCTCGGTGCCGCCCTTTGCGAGACCACTACGCTTGGGGTGGTGCTGCTTGCGGTACTTTACTCGACGGGGAATAAGCATTTATGCCTCACCGTTCTCTGCAGTCTTGGCCTCGACCTTTGCCGAAGCGTTCTCGTTGCGGCGCTCGCGACGAGGACCACGGTTGCCCTGGCGGCGGCGGTCACCATCGCGGCGGTTGCCACGGCGGTTGTTTGCTGCCTGCTGAGCTGCCAGCTCCTTGTCGGTCAGGTCGCCCTTGTAGATCCAGACCTTCACGCCGATGCGACCGAAGGTGGTCTTAGCCTCGAAGAAGCCGTAGTCGATGTTCGCACGCAGGGTGTGCAGGGGCACACGGCCTTCGCGGTAGAACTCGGAACGGGACATTTCAGCGCCACCCAGACGGCCGGAGCACTGGATACGGATACCCTTTGCGCCTGCACGCTGTGCGGACTGGATTGCCTTCTTCATTGCACGTCGGAATGCAACACGCGATGCGAGCTGCTCTGCGATGCTCTGTGCAACCAGCTGAGCGGAGAGGTCGGGGTTAGCAACCTCGAGGATGTTCAGCTGAATCTGCTTGTTGGTGAGCTTCTCGAGCTCGCCGCGGATGCGGTCTGCTTCTGCGCCACGGCGGCCAATCACGATACCGGGACGAGCGGTGTGGATGTCCACACGCACGCGGTCACGGGTACGCTCAATCTCGACCTTTGCAACGCCTGCGCGATCCAGGTTCTTTGCCAGCAGCTCGCGGATCTTTACGTCCTCGCGGACGAAGTCAGCGTAACGCTCGCCGGGCTTGTTGGAATCAGCGAACCACTTGGAGACGTGGTCAGTGGTGATGCCCAGTCGGAAACCGTTCGGGTGAATTTTCTGACCCATTTAGCGGTCCTCCTCCTTCTCCGGGGTAGCAACTACCACGGTGATGTGGCTGGTGCGCTTGTTGATTCGGTATGCGCGACCCTGAGCGCGGGGCTGAATGCGCTTCATGGTCGGGCCCTCGTTCACGAATGCTTCGCTGATGAACAGCTCTTCCTCGCGGAAGGGCAGACCCTGCTGGGTTGCCTTCTGACGAGCGTTAGCTACTGCCGAAGCAACGATCTTGTATACCGGTTCCGAAGCTGCCTGGGGTGCGAACTTCAGAATCGCCAGAGCCTCTTCCGCCTGCTTACCACGGATCAGGTTGACGACACGGCGGGCCTTCATAGGCGTAACGCGAACGAAACGCGCTGATGCCTTGGCTTCCATTGCCTATCTCTCTTTCGTCTATTGCCGAAAGGGAAACGTTAGCTTATCGGTATGAACCGATTAGCGACGCTTACCCTTACGGTCGTCCTTCACGTGGCTGCGGAAAGTGCGGGTCGGAGCAAACTCACCGAGCTTGTGACCAACCATCGACTCGGTGATGAACACCGGCACGTGCTTGCGACCGTCGTACACTGCGATGGTGTGACCGAGCATGTCGGGGATAATCATCGAGCGACGCGACCAAGTCTTGATTACGTTCTTGGTGCCCTTCTCGTTCTGAGCTGCAACCTTCAGGTAGAGGTGCTGATCAACGAAAGGGCCCTTCTTCAAACTACGAGGCATGTTTCAGGCTCCTTAGCGCTTCTTGCCAGTACGACGGCGACGAACGATGAGCTTGTCGCTTTCCTTGTTGGGACGGCGGGTACGACCCTCGGGCTTACCGTTGGGGTTAACCGGGTGACGACCACCGGAGGTCTTACCTTCACCACCACCGTGCGGGTGGTCAACCGGGTTCATGACCACACCACGGACGGTCGGGCGGATGCCCTTCCAGCGGTTACGGCCTGCCTTACCCCAGTTGATGTTGGACTGCTCAGCGTTGCCAACTTCACCAACGGTTGCGCGGCAGCGAACATCCACGTTGCGGATTTCGCCGGAGGGCAGACGGAGCTGACCGTACTTGCCTTCCTTAGCAACCAGCTGTACAGAAGCACCTGCGGAACGAGCCAGCTTTGCGCCGCCACCGGGGCGGAGCTCGACACAGTGAATCACGGTACCAACGGGGATGTTGCGCAGGGGCAGGTTGTTACCGGGCTTGATGTCAGCTGCGGGGCCGGACTCGACGATGTCGCCCTGAGCGAGCTTGTTCGGAGCGATGATGTAGCGCTTGGAACCATCGAAGTAGTGCAGCAGCGCGATGCGAGCGGTACGGTTGGGATCGTACTCGATGTGCGCAACGCGTGCGTTAACGCCGTCCTTGTCGTGACGACGGAAGTCGATCAGACGGTACTGGCGCTTGTGGCCGCCACCCTTGTGACGGGTGGTGATGCGGCCGGTGTTGTTACGGCCGCCGGTCTTGTGAAGCGGACGAAGCAGGGACTTTTCCGGGGTGGAGCGGGTGATCTCGGAGAAATCAGCAACGCTCGAACCGCGGCGACCCGGGGTCGTCGGCTTGTACTTACGAATACCCATTTAGATATTTCTTCCTTCGTTAAAGTGGTCTCCGCGGGGCTTATGCCTGCGGACCGCCGAAGATGTCGATGGTGCCTTCCTTGAGGGTCACAATCGCACGCTTGGTGTTCTTGCGAGCGCCCCAACCGAAACGGGTGCGCTTGCGCTTGCCCTGACGGTTGATGGTGTTGACGGAAGCAACCTTGACGTCAAAGATCTTCTCGATGGCCTGCTTGATTTCCAGCTTGTTGGAATCGGTTGCGACCTCGAAGGTGTACTTACCTTCGTCGAGCTGACCGTAGCTCTTCTCGGAAACGACGGGAGCAATGATCACGTCGTATACAGACTTGGTGGAAACGCTCATTACTTAGCGCCCTCCTTCTTCTGAGCTGCAGCAACGAATGCGTCGAATGCTGCCTTGGTGAAGACCACGTCGTCCGAAACCAGCACATCGTAGGTGTTGAGCTGGTCTGCGTACAGAACGTGGACGTTCTCCAGGTTACGTGCGGACAGAGCCACAACGTCCTCTGCACGAGCAATCACAAGAAGGATGTTCTTGCGCTCGGTGATAGCTGCGAATGCAGCCTTTGCAGCCTTGGTCGAGGGGGTTTCACCGGAGATGAAGTTCTCGACAACGTGGACGCGGTCGTGACGAGCGCGATCGGAGAGAGCACCGCGCAGTGCAGCGGCAATCATCTTCTTGGGGGTGCGCTGTGCGTAGTTACGCGGGGTCGGACCGTGAACAACGCCACCGCCGGTCATGTGCGGTGCGCGGATGGAGCCCTGACGTGCGTTACCGGTGCCCTTCTGCTTGAAGGGCTTACGGCCTGCGCCGGAAACCTCGCCGCGGTTCTTGGTCTTGTGGGTGCCCTGGCGTGCAGCAGCGAGCTGTGCAACGACAACCTGGTGCAGCAGGGGCACGGATGCCTGCGCGTCGAAAATCTCTGCGGGCAGGTCTACCTTAAGGGTCTTAACAGCCATGATGTATTAGGCTCCCTTCACAGCGGTACGAACCAGAACAACGCCGCCCTTGGGACCGGGGATTGCACCCTTGATCAGCAGGACATTGTTCTCTGCGTCCACACCCTGGATAGTCAGGTTCAAGGTAGTGTGACGTGCTGCGCCCATACGGCCAGCCATGCGCATACCCTTGAACACGCGTGCGGGGTAGGATGCGCCACCGATGGAACCGGGCTTACGGTGGTTCTTGTGCTGACCGTGAGACGCGCCAACACCCTTGAAGCCGTGACGCTTCATAACACCTGCGAAGCCCTTACCCTTGGTCTTACCAACGACGTCGACCTTCTGGCCTGCTTCGAAGAGCTCAACGGTCAGTTCCTGACCGAGGGAATACTCAGAAGCATCTGCGGTACGCAGCTCGACGATGTGGCGACGGGGGGTAACACCGGCCTTCTCGAAGTGACCAGCCAGGGGCTTGGTAACCTTGCGAGAGTCGATTGCACCGAAACCAATCTGAACAGCTTCGTAGCCGTCAGTTTCCTGGTTACGGATCTGGGTAACAACGTTAGAATCAGCCTTGACGACGGTGACGGGCACAAACTTGCCGTCCTCGTCCCAGACCTGGGTCATGCCGAGCTTGGTGCCCAGCAGGCCCTTCACCTGGCGCTCGAATTTGTTAGTCATTAGATGCGATCCTCTACAGCTTGATCTCGATGTTTACGTCTGCCGGCAGGTCGAGACGCATGAGGGCATCAACAGCCTTGGGGGTCGGATCAACAACGTCGATCAGACGCTTGTGCGTACGCATCTCGAAGTGCTCGCGGCTGTCCTTGTACTTGTGGGGAGAACGGATAACACAGTAAACGTTCTTCTCGGTCGGCAGCGGCACGGGGCCAACTACAGTTGCGCCTGCGCCCTTTACCGTTTCGACGATTTTCCGTGCCGAAGAATCGATGACCTCGTGGTCATAGGACTTCAGACGGATGCGGATTTTCTGTCCCGCCATCTGTCGGACTCTCTTTCTTGATGTATTCCCTGTATCGGAGCTTTTGCCCCTTTGTTATAGCGCTTAAGGAACGCGATATATTCATCACGTGCGCCACTCAGAACGAACTGAATCCGGCTTTGCCGGGTTCCTCACCCCGCCTGAGTACCGACCCCCGAACTCGGGCGTGTCGCCTATTTTCTAGACAGACTCATCCCGTCATCCTTCGGACCGGGTCATACGTGGGCCTACCTTTAGTGCAGGTAGACGCTTTGACAACGTCGTCAATTCTCTCAGAGATAGAGCGCTTGCGCAATACAAACACGAGTTAAGTGCTTAAGAACACTTAACTATCTCTGTCAACCTGAGGATACTCCCGCGATGTAACTCTCAGGGAGCTTTCAATCTACTTTCAGTAAGTTCCATGCGCTTTATTGCTCTTAATAAAGCTTTTAGATCTAAAGACTCTCGTATCGTAGAAGTATCACTACAGCCTAAGGAGAAACCATGTCTCAGCCGACACAACCTCATCAGGCATCCTCTAGCTCTCACTCTTCGTCTCAGAGCCCTCAGCATGTTCAGCCGCAAGGTCTCGGCTTGTACGTTCCCCCATCCCTGTCGGGTCCGTATCCTCAGCCTCCTGCGCAGCGACGCCGAGTCAATGAGGATATCTTCCTCAATATTGTTCTGTACATTGGTTCGCTCCTGCTCATTGGTGCTGCGGGCCTTTTTGTCACCTCGGTGACTTCTTCTCAGGATGAAACGGCTATCTTCCGTGTACTCGCAATGGCGCTTGGAGCAATTGTCTTCTACGGAGCCGGTCTGCTCACCTACCGTTTCGTAGAGCGCCTGCGTATTGCCTCCTACTCTTTTGCAGCAACGGGTCTTGCGTTTATTCCTCTGACCGGCGTTGCTATCTATGTCCTCAAGATTTGGACTGAAGGACGCTACATTTGGCTCCTCACGTCTCTGGTTGGCACTGCAGCCATTATTGGAGCCTGCGCCCTCATGCGTAACCGTGTGATGGCGTACCTGCTGATTTCGTTCATCGTTTCGGACTCGTTGGCAGCTACGAAGGTGGCGGCTCTGCCTTTCGTTTGGTATTTCGTTTCTCTGACTGCCGTTGCCACTGTTCTGGGTTTGATCTTGCACTTTGCCCCGAATGCTGCCCCGAAGGGTATCCGCGAAGGTCTTGTTGATTCTTCCCGTATTTTCGTCCCGGCTACTGCCGTCGCCATTTTCTTCTTTACCAACGATCTGAGCTACACGGATGCGGGTATTGCTTTTGCGGTTATGTCTGTGCACGCCATTCTGTTCACCTGGCTGAACGGCACGGCGGATTACTACGCCCAGGCACGCATCTACCCGATTGCGTCCATTCTCTCCTTCATCATGGACTCGGATCACGGCCCGTGGTTCCCCAGTATCTTCTTCGTCTCTGTTCTGGTTGTTAACCTGATTTCTGCCTACGTGTTTATTCCTCGTCTGCAGAAGACTATTGCTGGTTCCGCTCCTGCTACTGATGAACAGCCCGAGCAGGTGCAAAGCACCCCGGCTATCCCCTGGGCGAAGGAAGCTCTTCACCAACCCGCTCGCAAGATAGAGTGGTTGCCGGCAATTGACGCATGCGTCGGCGTATTCTTCTCCTTCTTTGCTCTCCTTGATGCCTTCTACACTGCTCACGTCGCTGATAGCGTTACCTACGCAACGCGCTGGAGCGCCTTCCTTCCCTACGCAGAAGGCAATCAAGGTATCTTCCCCGCCCCCTGGGTTATCGGTGTCCTCTGCATCGTGAGCTTCTTGCTGTACCGCAAGGCAATTCAGCCTCTGGTGCTCATGAGTTTTGTAGCGCTCATTCCTGTTATTGGCATGTACGCCTCCCCTGGCAACCAGGGAACGTTCTACCTCTTCTTTGCCGCGGCTGTAGTCATCTATCTGGTCAGTGCTAAGGCTCCCGAGGCACGTACCGCTGGAGCGGTACTGAGCAACATCGGTTATGCCATTGGTATGATTCAGCTCTTCCTCGCTCTCATTCCTGAGATGCAGACTTCTGAGTCGCTTTTGATGTTTGCGTTGGTCTGCGCCGCTATTGCGCTGCTGACTTTTGTCCTCTCTCAGGGCGTTGCAGTACAGAACGCAAGCTACCGTCTTGTAGAGATGTCGGTCTACCTCTTCTTGGGCGTTTTTGCTCTCTTCGTTGGGTACGTAGCTAACCATGCTGATGGCGGAGCACATGGCCGATTCTGGGTTGGTTTCCCGCTCTTCTCGGGTGCCGTCCTCTTCTTGAGCGTCCTGAGCGCTCTTATTCTGGCCCGCGCGCTACGACTTTCGGATGTTGGTTCCTTCCGCTCCACGCTTGTCATGTTTGTCCGTATCGCGTTCTACGCGACTCTGCTTATCGCGACGATTGGCTCGCGACACTACCTGCTGTACGACTTGCAGAAGGAGTACATTGCTGTAGCACTGCCGGCGCTCCTAACCGTCGTTTATGGTGCGCTTGGTTTCTTTATGCCGGTTGGCTCTTCGATTCGTTCGGAGCTACTCACCGTTGCGCGATTCCCCATCTGCTGGTCGGTCATTCTGCTCGCGATTACCGGCAATATGAAGGAATCGCTCGTAGACTTCCTCGTACTTGCACTGCTGGCGGTTCAGGCGCTGTGCAGCGTGCTACTCTATGCGTACTCCAAGCGAAACTACGAAGCATACGCGGCGGCGATTTTCTTCACCCTTGGTTCTGTCCTGAGCGCAGGCCGTTTCATTGGCGATTTTGATAATCTTCTGTTCGCGGTAGCAACTCCTGCTATCTTCATCGCTGTATGGGTGCTTGCCCTTATCTTCAGGGTCTCCCGCATGCAGATTGGTGCCTCCATCAGCATCACGACTTTCTGCATCGGTGCTCTGTGGAATCTCTTCAACACGAGGGAAAGCACAATGGAGATGACTCTTCTGGGCTACTACGCTCTGATTGCCGTCATCATCCTGTTCGTTCTGAAGGTCACGCTCCCGATTGAGGTCTTCGGTGTGAACGCTAATGTTCGTCCGCGCATCGCTGTCCCGGTTGGTAATACGATGGTTGATTTGCCGATGCACGGCCCGTTGGGTGCCCCTTACGCGCGTTTCCTGTCTCGTCGTCCCCTGAGCCAGGGTATCTATGCACCGGTCAATACGCTGCTGATGATTCCCGCTCTGGCGACGCTGGGATTCTACACTTTCGTTGGGCTGGTTTTTGAGCCCAGGCAGGTGGAGCTCAACGCACTTCTCTGGGGTCTAGGCGCTCTGTCCTTCGTGTCTGTCACCAAGGCGAAGAACCTGCCGATCGTCTGCACCACGGCGTTCAGCCTCTTCATTGCCCGTCTGGTCATTGATTACTCGAAGTCCAATCCTCTGAGCGTCATTCTTGAGGTTGCTCTCCTGATTATGCTGGCTGTTGTGGCCGCCAAGGTCCTCAAGAACTTCATCGCAAAGAGGCCTGTAGATACGCAGGTATCGGATTCTCCTCTGTACTGGGCTTTGGGCCTGCAGGTATTCCTCACCCTGGTAACGTGGGCAGTTCCCGCTGACGGTCCGGATATCGTGGTGCTGGTACTCGGCATTGCCCTGACTCTCCTGAGCGCTCTGCTGCTCGACCGAGTCTGGACCTATATCGCAACTGCGCTAGTCACCCTCGACCTGGCAATTTTGCTCAACGGTCTGAACCCGCTCACCCTGTTCATCATCTCTATTCTGCTCATTGCCGGCGTTATCTGGCGTCTGTTGGTTCGACAGAACAAGCAGGATGCAGCAGCTCCGCACCAGGGTTCTGAGCAGCTTGAGGACTTCCCGCAGCCTCAGAATCAGCCGGGTATGTACCCTCAGAGCAATGTCCAGATGCAACAGCCCCCGGCTCCTCAGCAAGGCTACGAGCCTCGCCACGAGGAAAACATCTAGCTATCAGCACGTATAGCTTCTATTCCTACGGCATTCTGTAGTAGGATTACCTATGTCCCTTCCGAGGGGCAGTCATTCGAATTGCGGTTCCCAGCCTTCGGGCTGGGAACCGTTTTTCTTTGCCTGCACCCCCTATTCGCATCTGCAACGTCTATCTCGCGTCCTTTTGCCAGCTCCTTGAAAGTGTGTGGGCGTTCAAGAACGGTAAGCCAATGACAGCACATCTGTTCCCCTATGCCCTGCTACAGGTCTGAGGCACGGGTGTGCGATACTGCTACCGCTCTGAGGATTCCTCACCATTGGCTCCTCACCGCTGAGGATCCGATCTTCTCCCCTATCTTTTAGCGTGGGTTTCTGCCGCACAATAGCGCTGAGAGCCTGTAAGAAGGGCGTCTATAGCGCCCAGGACGTGGTTACGAAGTTCTCCCAGCAGAGAGGGATATACCTGCCTCTTTGCAGCCTTCAGCAACCCACAAAAGGGCATAACAAAAGGACCCCCGCAGATGCGGGGGTCCTTGAGTATCGCTACCTGGTGGAGGGTTTCCCCTCCGGCAGATCTTTAGCGAATTGTCGTAAATTTACGGCAATTACTTGATGATCTTGGTAACACGACCCGAACCAACGGTGCGGCCACCCTCACGGATAGCGAAGCCGAGGCCCTCTTCCATTGCGATGGGCTGGATCAGGGTAACGGTCATCTCGGTGTTGTCACCGGGCATAACCATCTCGGTGCCCTCGGGGAGGGTGATAACGCCGGTCACGTCAGTGGTACGGAAGTAGAACTGAGGACGGTAGTTGGAGTAGAAGGGGTTGTGACGGCCACCCTCATCCTTGGAGAGGATGTAGACGTTTGCCTCGAACTCGGTGTGGGGGGTGATGGAGCCCGGCTCCACGACAACCTGACCACGCTCAACATCGTCACGCTTCAGACCACGCAGCAGCAGACCACAGTTCTCGCCTGCCCATGCTTCGTCGAGCTGCTTGTGGAACATCTCGATACCGGTAACGGTGGTCTTCTGAATCGGGCGGATACCGACGATCTCGACCTCGGAGTTGATCTTCAGGGTACCGCGCTCTGCACGACCGGTAACAACGGTGCCACGACCGGTGATGGTGAAGACGTCCTCGATGGGCATGAGGAAGGGCTTGTCCTTCTCACGCACGGGGTCCGGAATGTAGGTGTCGACTGCGTCCATGAGCTCCTCGACCTTAGCAACCCACTCGGGGTCGCCTTCGAGAGCCTTCAGTGCGGAAACGCGAACAACGGGAGCGTTGTCGCCGTCGAACTCCTGCGAGGAGAGGAGGTCACGGACCTCCATCTCGACGAGGTCGAGGAGCTCTTCGTCGTCAACCATGTCTGCCTTGTTCAGTGCAACCAGCAGGGTGGGGACGCCAACCTGGCGAGCGAGCAGAACGTGCTCGCGGGTCTGTGCCATGGGGCCGTCGGTAGCTGCAACCACGAGGATTGCGCCGTCCATCTGAGCCGCACCGGTAATCATGTTCTTGACGTAGTCAGCGTGGCCGGGAGCGTCAACGTGTGCGTAGTGGCGCTTCTCGGTCTGGTACTCGATGTGAGCAATGTTAATGGTAATACCGCGCTGGCGCTCCTCGGGAGCGGAGTCGATCATACCGAAGTCGCGCTTCTCGTTCAGGTCCGGGTACTTGTCAGCCAGAACCTTGGAGATTGCTGCGGTCAGGGTGGTCTTACCGTGGTCAACGTGACCAATGGTACCGACGTTAACGTGAGGCTTGGAGCGCTCGAACTTAGCCTTAGCCAAGAGTGTTCCTCCTAGAACGATTGAAAACATGCACGCGGATCTTCGCTCCGGCGCATCCCGTTATAAAACGGTCTAGCGTCTACAATAGCGGATTACGCCGCAGAGATGAAACTGTTCATGCTCTCAATAATGGATTTAATTGAAAATTTTGGCGTGGGCCACAGGTTTTTGGCCCGTGGCCCACGGGTGAGACGCGGAAATTACTCGCCGCGGCTCTTCTGGATGATCTCGTCAGCGACGTTCTTGGGAACCTCGCCGTAGCTGTCGAATGCCATCGAGAACACTGCACGACCCTGGGTCTTACCACGCAGGTCGCCAATGTAACCGAACATTTCGGTCAGGGGCACGATAGCCTTGATGATCTTAACGCCGGATGCGTCCTCCATGGAACGAACCTGGCCACGGCGGGAGTTCAGGTCGCCGATAACGTCGCCCATGTACTCCTCGGGGGTACGAACCTCAACGTCCATCAGCGGCTCGAGCAGGACCGGGTTAGCGCGCTTAGCGCCTTCCTTGAAGACCATAGAACCAGCGATCTTGAACGCCATTTCGGAGGAGTCGACGTCGTGGTAAGCACCGTCGATCAGGGTTGCCTTCACGCCCACCATCGGGTAGCCAGCGAGGACACCGAACTTCATAGCGTCCTGGATACCAGCGTCGACCGAGGGGATGTACTCGCGAGGAACGCGGCCACCGGTGACCTTGTCCTCGAACAGGTACAGCTCTTCGCCATCCAGGGGCAGGGGCTCGAAGGAGACCTGCACCTTTGCGAACTGACCGGAACCACCGGTCTGCTTCTTGTGGGTGTAGTCGACCTTCTCGACTGCCTTCTTGATGGTCTCGCGGTAAGCAACCTGAGGCTTACCAACGTTAGCCTCAACCTTGAACTCACGCTTCATACGGTCAACGATGATGTCCAGGTGCAGCTCGCCCATACCACCGATTTCGGTCTGACCGGTTTCTTCGTTCAGCGAAACGGTGAAGGTGGGGTCCTCAGCGGAAAGCTTCTGGATAGCGGTGGACATCTTCTCCTGGTCACCCTTGGTCTTGGGCTCGATAGCCACGAAGATCACAGGGTCGGGGAAGGTCATCGACTCGAGAACGATCGGGTGTGCGGGGTCGCACAGGGTGTCACCGGTGGTGGTGTCCTTCAGACCGATCGCAGCGTAAATGTGACCTGCGGTAATCTCCTCAACAGGGTTCTCCTTGTTGGAGTGCATCTGGAAGAGCTTACCGATGCGCTCCTTCTTACCCTTGGTGGAGTTCAGAACCTGCTGGCCCTGAGCTGCAACACCGGAGTAAACACGGGTGTAGGTCAGCTGACCGTAGAACGGGTGAGCTGCAACCTTGAACGCCAGTGCTGCGAAGGGCTCGTCTGCGGATGCCTTACGGGTCAGCTTCTCTTCCTCGTTGGAGGGGTTGGAGCCGACAACGTCCGGAACGTCCAGCGGGGAGGGCAGGTACTCAATCACAGCGTCCAGCATGGGCTGAACACCGCGGTTCTTGAATGCAGAACCGCAGAGAACGGGGAATGCCTCGCCGGAGATAACAAGCTGACGGATACCCGACTTAATCTCGGGGATAGTCAGTTCGCCCTCTTCGAGGTACTTCTCCATGAGCTCTTCGCTGGACTCAGCAACAGCCTCAACCAGCTCAGCGCGGTACTGCTCAGCCTTCTCAACCAGGTCAGCAGGAATGTCCTGAACCTCGTAAGAAGCACCCATGCTCACGTCACCCTTGGCGTCGCCGGGCCAGACGTATGCCTTCATTTCGAGCAGGTCAACAACACCGAGGAAGTCGCTCTCAGCACCGATGGGGAGCTGAACAACCAGCGGGCGAGCGCCCAGGCGGTCGATGATGGTCTGAACGGTGAAGTAGAAGTCCGCACCCATCTTGTCCATCTTGTTGACGAAGCAGATACGGGGGACGTCGTACTTGTCAGCCTGACGCCAAACGGTCTCAGACTGGGGCTCAACACCTTCCTTGCCGTCGAACACAGCAACTGCGCCATCGAGGACGCGCAGGGAGCGCTCAACCTCAACGGTGAAGTCAACGTGACCGGGGGTGTCGATGATGTTGATCTGGTTGTCCTTCCAGAAGCAGGTGGTTGCTGCGGAGGTAATGGTAATACCTCGCTCCTGCTCCTGAGCCATCCAGTCCATGGTGGAAGCGCCGTCGTGGGTCTCACCGATCTTGTGGTTAATACCGGTGTAGAACAGAATGCGCTCAGTGGTGGTGGTCTTACCGGCGTCGATGTGCGCCATAATACCGATGTTGCGGACCTTGTTAAGGTCGGTGAACACGTCAAGTGCCACGTTATTCTCCCTAAATGAGATACTCCGAAAGCCTGCCGACTCGAATCGACTCGGCAGGCTCTAAACGGAGAATTACCAGCGGTAGTGTGCGAAGGCCTTGTTGGACTCGGCCATCTTGTGAGTGTCCTCGCGACGCTTCACAGCGGCACCGAGACCATTGGATGCATCCAGGATCTCGTTCATCAGACGCTCAGTCATGGTCTTCTCGCGGCGCTGCTTGGAGAAGCCAACGAGCCAGCGGAGAGCCAGAGCGGTGGAACGGCCGGGGCGAACCTCAACCGGAACCTGGTAGGTTGCACCGCCAACGCGGCGGGAGCGAACCTCGAGAGAAGGCTTGATGTTGTCCATTGCCTTCTTCAGGGTTGCGACCGGGTCAGAACCGGTCTTCTTCTCGACGCCCTCGAGGGCACCGTAGACGATGCGCTCTGCGACGGACTTCTTGCCATCCAGCAGAACCTTGTTGATCAGCTGAGTGACCAGAGCAGAACCGTAAACAGGATCGTTTACGAGGGGACGCTTGGGAGCGGGACCCTTACGAGGCATTACTTCTTCTCCTTCTTAGCGCCGTAGCGGGAGCGAGCCTGGCCGCGACCCTTAACACCCTGGGTATCCAGAGCGCCACGAACGATCTTGTAGCGAACACCGGGGAGGTCCTTCACACGACCACCGCGAACGAGCACGATCGAGTGCTCCTGCAGGTTGTGACCCTCACCGGGGATGTATGCGGTAACCTCGACGCCGCCGTTGAGCTTGACACGAGCGACCTTACGCAGTGCCGAGTTCGGCTTCTTCGGGGTGGTGGTGTACACACGGGTGCACACGCCACGCTTCATGGGGTTGCCCTTCAGTGCGGGCGCCTTGGTCTTAACGACCTTGGGAGTCCGGCCCTTACGGACCAGCTGCTGAATAGTAGGCACGTTTTCTCCGTTGCTTGATCGGGTTCTTCGTTAGAAAATCCCGTATAAACTTACTGGCCCCCATCACGTTGGATGGGTGCTCTCGGTTATCAGAAACGCTCGGATGCATATCCGGTTGGTTTCTATAGGTTCCTCGACATCTCGGCGAGTTCTCAAGGCTAAAATTCCCCACCATCAGAGGTGAAAAAGTTTTTGGGCACGCTTAAAAATGGCATTTAGGCGTCAGCAAAAAGCAACGCCAAAGGACGGTATCCATACTGCCATTGATTCATCATGCCCGTGCCCTCGGGAAATATCCCGCGTAAACCCACCGGGGGTGGATCCTTGTGCACCGAGCTCAAGTACTTCGGATAAGACTATACAGGTTAAATCCCGCTTAATCTAGCGCCAGAGCAGGGATTCTTTGCTTTTAAGCCCCCATCTAAGGGTAAAAACTGATGATTTACCTCACTTAATTACATCTTTGGGATTTACCGCTCCCCCGCGGCCTCCTCCACCACCTCTGTTTCTTTTGCCTCTTTGACGCAATTTAAAAACTTAAAGCAGAAGACCGACAAGAACCCTCTCGACGATTCTTGGCGGCATCAACAGATACGGGAGGCGAGCGCATATCTACACCCGCCTCCCGCAATCCCGCAAGAGAATATTCAGTTATTGGTCTGCCACAGTAGCTACTGGGCTAGGCCACCTGGAAGAGACTACGCCACCTGGAAGACTCGAGTCTGACCCTCAAACGGGGTGATAGTCTTCGAATTCTTCTTAGCATTGCCGTAGTAGCGGATGCGGTACTGCCCCTTAGGAGTATTAGCCGGCACCTTCCAGCGAACCGTCACCTGAGACGCCGAAACGCCAATGCGCTTCCATTCAAAGAAGGTATCCGGGTTGTTATCCCCGGTGTAGTACCTCCAGGTATTACCCACACGACGCTCAATCACGAAGTAGCTACCATCGTGATGCATGTTGTTATTGGGGTGAGCACCAGCAAAACGAGCCGTTACCTCTTCGCGGCCGGCAATAGCGTCCTGAGGCTGCTGAGTGACCTGGCCGTAACGCATACCAAACATGGGGGTATCGTAGACGACCTTACCCTGCAGGCTGGCTACCGGGCGACGATCATTCGGACGGTCGCCAATACCCAGCGGAGTGCCGTTCTTCAGCGAAGTTCCAACAACATTAATGGTCTGACGGAACGCACTGGAGGTGTAACGACCGAAGAGGGTCGCACCACCTTCATACTGCTGAGAGTCATACTCCTCAGGAGTCGTCACGTAGTGGTCGTAGGCGTTGGTGTAGCCCTGCAGAATAATATGCGATTCGGGAACACCGAAAAGCTTGGCAGCATCCTGGCGGTATTGCACACCTACCGCACCGGTGAACTCACCGGGCATACCCAGCAGGTAGTAGTCACCGAAGCGCATAATCTGCACCGGATACTTTTCCTGAATGATCGTTCCATTTTTTGCAGAGAAGAGAATGCCCTTCGGCTGCTGGCAACGCGTCTGCGCTGCACTCGGAGTGAACACCAAAGTACCCAGAATAGAGGGGCGACCAGAGCCTTCCTTATAAACAGCCCAACCACCACCGCCGTCCTCAGTGGAACCGGCACCAAACGGAGTACCCAGGAAGCCCTGGCAGGTGCGCTCATTATGACCACTACCGGTGTACTTGGCATCCACAGTCATACCCGAGAAATTGAAGTACGAAATACGCGAATCCAGGCCCTTACCCACAGGGGTACCTGTGCTCTTCAATTGAGAACGCACAGCGTTAGCCTGCTTCTCACCCTGAATCTTCACGTTCTTGAACTGGTCATTAGTGGGACCCTGACCAGGCTTCAACCAAGTATTCGGGGAAACATCACCAGCATTAGCATTTGCAAACGCCGCAACGAAACCATCACCACTACCGGGAACATTGCGGTCAACGCCGTGATCCTGAGTCTCCAGCAGATACTCCGCATAACCCTTGTTATCACTCGAAATCAGAGTATTCTTCGAGGTCAAAGAAGTCGGGTGAATCGCATACCAGTTCAGCACCGCACGAGTCTTACCGTTGCGCTCCAGACGCAGAGTCATATTGGTCGGATCGGTACCGCCGGGCAACTTAGAACGCAACTGGGGAGAATCCAGATTAAACGCCTCGCGGGAACGGTTAGCACCAACACCGGTCAGCTTCGAAGACGAAATCGTCAGGTTACCCGGTGCCAGATCCTTGGTCGCCTGGCGGATTGCCTTCAGCGAACCGTCCACCTGGGCATTGAAGGTGTCCTGATGGAAACCCAGAGTCGTAATGTTGTACAGGCTCTGGTGCGTAATGCCACCCGGAGTCGCATGAGTGTGGGTCGCGGTAATCATAATGTTCGACTCGTCGTACGCGGAGCCAAACTCTGCACGGATGCGCTTCACCAGTTCATCACGCAGAGACTGCCAACCGGTCAGAGAGTCCAGAACAACGATGAGGTTGCGCTTACCCGAGGCGCGATCCACCGCAATAAAAGCACGAGCATACTGGCGAGTATGCACACCGCTACCCTTCTGGGAAGAGTCACCATAGCCCATGAAGCCGACTTCACCGGGCTCACCGGTAATATCCGCCGCACCCGCACCCACCAGGTAGGGGGTGGCGCTAGAGCTCTGAGAAGCAGGGGCTGCGGTCGCAACCTGACCGGCAGGAAGAACTGCGGAAGCCGCAATAAGGCATGCTGCACCAATACGAGTGAGAGAATGCACAGGCGCCTTAAAGCGCGAAAAAACAGAGGAGCGCTTTTGCTCCCCAGCAGTCGAGGAGGGATTCTGTTCAGATTCGTGAGGCTGTGCCGTTCCGGAAGACAGTTGGGTGCCACCAGTAGTCACCCGTCCGGAAGTGATTGGAGTGATATGCATGCCTTCAAGAATAGAACCTAGTCAAAAGGCTTTCCAGTTGAATTAGCACTGTTCAAATAAAGAACATTTATTCCATGTATACCCCAAAGAAAAACGAGTGAATATTCTATATATTGCAGTCCTAGTGCGGTTTCTAGGGAGATTTAGAATATTTGACCGCCATCTAATTTCTTGCCCAGTCAAGAAATTTTCCCAGTTTGAAAAAATAATGCACTCTAATGATTTTTTATAAATAGATTCGTCCACTAGGCAAAAAATATACAACCTTCCCCTGAAGGATAAAGAATATTAAAGTACCGCTTAAAAGAATGCCACCCTCCCCCACCTATTCGTTAAACACAGAACGCGGATACCCGAGACAAACTCGAGTATCCGCGTTCTTTATCAAGGACCAGGCCGGGAGCCTAAACCCCCAACCTGCCCCTCATGGCAGAAGCCTTAGTCCAGACCACGACCGTACTCATCCAGCGAAACAGCCATAAAGCCGCCGTTGCCGTAAGTGTACACCTCGTTATCCATCTGGAACGCGCTCTGGTAACCACCGAAAGTGTCCAGAGCCTGCATACGCTCAGCAGTAGCCTGGGGGCTGGGCTCAACCTCAATATCGTTGTAACGTGCCAGACCGGTACCGGCGGGAACCAGCTTACCGATGATCACGTTCTCCTTCAGGCCGAGCAGCGGGTCAGTCTTCGCCTCCATAGCAGCCTGAGTCAGGACACGGGTGGTCTCCTGGAAGGAGGCCGCCGACAGCCAGGACTCGGTAGCCAGCGAAGCCTTGGTAATACCCATCATTTCCGGACGGCCAGCTGCGGGCTTCTTGCCCTCAACCAGTGCCTTGCGGTTAGCAGTCTGGAAAGCAATGTTATCAACCAGCTCACCAGGCAGCAGATCGGTATCACCGGACTCAATCACGGTCACGCGACGTAGCATCTGGCGAACAATAACCTCAACGTGCTTGTCGTGGATTTCCACACCCTGCGACTTGTACACGCCCTGAACCTCGCTCACCAGGTGCTTCTGAGCCTCACGAGGACCACGAATACGCAGAACCTCCTTCGGATCAACAGAACCGGTAGCCAGCTGATCGCCAACCTGAACGTGATCGCCGTTCTGCAGCTTAGAAGCTGCACGACGCAGAACAGTGTAGGACTGGGGCTCGGAACCATCGTCCGGGGTCACCACAATCTTGTAGGACTTCTCGGTATCCTCAATGGTCACGCGACCAGACACCTCAGAAATCGGGGCAACACCCTTGGGGGTACGAGCCTCGAACAGCTCCTGAATACGGGGCAGACCCTGAGTAATATCGTCAGCCGAAGCCACACCACCGGTGTGGAAGGTACGCATGGTCAGCTGGGTACCGGGCTCACCAATCGACTGAGCCGCAATAATACCAACAGCCTCACCAATGTCCACCAGCACGTTCGAAGCCATCGAACGACCGTAGCACAGTGCACACACACCAATAGCGGACTCACAGGTCAGAACCGAACGGACGCGAACATCCTTCACGCCTGCCTTGAAGAGCTTCTCGATGAGCTCATCAGAGACATCGGAGCCAGCAGCAGCCAGAACGTTGCCAGCCTCATCCTTCACGTCAACCGCAAGGGTACGACCGTGAATTGAAGTCTCAACATCCTGGTGCAGACCGCCATCCTCATCAATCAGAGGCAGAACCAAACCGCGGCGAGTGCCACAGTCGTGCTCGCGAACGATAACGTCCTGCGAAACGTCCACCAGACGACGAGTCAGGTAACCCGAGTTAGCGGTACGCAGCGCGGTATCAGCCAGACCCTTACGTGCACCGTGGGTCGCGATGAAGTACTCCAGAACCGACAGGCCCTCACGGTACGAGGACTTAATCGGGCGAGGCATAATCTCACCCTTCGGGTTCGACACCAGACCACGGATACCCGCAATCTGACGGACCTGCATCCAGTTACCACGTGCACCGGAGGTCACCATACGGTAAATGGTGTTCAGACCACCGTGAGAGCTCAAGTTCTCACGCATAGCCTCTGCAACCACGTCGGTAGCCTCGGTCCAAACCTTAATCAGCTCCTGACGACGCTCTTCGTCATCGATGGTACCGATCTCGAAGTCGTCCTCAATTGCAGCAGCCTGCTTCTCGTAGCGCTCCATAATTGCCGGCTTCTCAGAAGGAGTAGCAATATCGGAAACAGCCACGGTCACGCCCGAACGAGAAGCCCAGTAGAAACCGGAGTTCTTCAGGTTATCCAGGGCACGAGCCACAACATCCATCGGGTAACGCTCAGCCAGATCATTAATCAGGCTACCCAGACCCTTCTTATCTGCCACGCCAGAGAACCAGGGGTAATCCTTCGGCAGAGCCTGGTTGAACAGAACCTGACCAACAGTGCAGTCCAGCAGCACAGAATCGCCGGGCTGGTAACCCTCCGGTGCTTCCCAATCCTCGGGAGCAACAAACTGGTCACCATCAAGGCGAATCTTCACCTTGGTGTACAGCTCAATCTCATGACGATCCATCGCCATCAGAGCCTCAGACACCGAGGAGAATGCATGACCCTCGTTCTTCTGACCATCGCGAGGAGTAGTCAGGTGGTACAGACCAATAATCATATCCTGCGAAGGAACAGCCACAGGGCGGCCATCCGACGGCTTCAGGATGTTGTTCGAGGACAGCATGAGGATACGAGCCTCAGCCTGAGCCTCAGGAGACAGCGGCAGGTGAACTGCCATCTGGTCACCATCGAAGTCAGCGTTGAACGCGGAGCAAACCAGCGGGTGCAGCTGAATAGCCTTACCCTCAACCAGCTTCGGCTCAAACGCCTGAATACCGAGGCGGTGCAGAGTAGGTGCACGGTTCAGCAGAACCGGGTGCTCAGCAATAACCTCTTCCAGCACGTCCCAAACCTGCGGGCGGAAACGCTCAACCATACGCTTAGCGCTCTTAATGTTCTGAGCGTGGCTCAGCTCCACCAGACGCTTCATAACGAAGGGCTTGAACAGCTCCAGCGCCATCTGCTTGGGCAGACCACACTGGTGCATCTGCAGCTGAGGACCAACCACAATCACGGAACGACCCGAGTAGTCAACACGCTTACCGAGCAGGTTCTGACGGAAACGACCCTGCTTACCCTTCAGCATGTCAGACAGAGACTTCAGGGGGCGGTTACCGGGGCCGGTCACCGGGCGACCGCGACGACCGTTATCGAAGAGCGAGTCCACAGCTTCCTGCAGCATACGCTTCTCGTTGTTCACGATAATCTCGGGAGCACCCAGCTCCAGCAGACGCTTCAAACGGTTGTTACGGTTGATCACACGACGGTACAGGTCGTTCAGGTCGGAGGTCGCGAAACGGCCACCATCCAGCTGAACCATCGGGCGCAGTTCCGGCGGAATAACCGGAACAACATCCAGGACCATACCCAGCGGGGAGTTGTTAGTGGTCAGGAAGGCGTTAACAACCTTCAGGCGCTTCAGGGCGCGGGTCTTCTTCTGGCCCTTACCGGTCTGAATAATCTCCTTGAGAGCCTCAGCCTCAGCCTCCAGGTCGAAGGACTCCAGACGCTTCTTAATAGCCTCTGCGCCCATCGCGCCCTCAAAGTACAGGCCGTACTTATCAATCATGGAACGGTACAGCGCCTCGTCACCCTCAAGGTCAGCGACCTTCAGGTTCTTGAAGCGATCCCACACACGATCCAGGTGCTCAGCCTCACGCTCGTAACGCTTACGTACCGACGCGAGCTGACGCTCAGCGTTATCACGCAGCTTACGCTTCTCAGCAGCCTTGCCGCCTTCTGCCTCAATACGAGCCAGCTCCGCCTCAACCTCACGGCTAATAGCGTTCACATCAGCGTTCAGAGCAGCCTCAAGCTCCTGCTTCTCACGGTCGTGAGCAGCCTGCAGCATGGGCAGATCCTCGTGACGAGCTTCCTCATCAACCTTAGTGATCATGTACGCAGCGAAGTAAATGACCTTCTCCAGGTCCTTCGGAGCCAGATCCAGCAGGTAACCCAGACGGGAAGGAACACCCTTGAAGTACCAAATGTGGGTAACAGGAGCAGCCAGCTCAATGTGACCCATACGCTCACGACGTACCTTAGAGCGGGTCACCTCAACACCACAGCGCTCACACACAATGCCCTTGAAGCGCACGCGCTTGTACTTACCGCAGTAGCACTCCCAGTCCTTGGTGGGGCCGAAGATACGCTCGTCGAAGAGACCGTCCTTCTCGGGCTTCAGGGTACGGTAGTTGATGGTCTCGGGCTTCTTAACCTCACCAAAAGACCAACGACGGATGTCGTCGGCGGTGGCGAGGCCAATTCGCATCAAACCAAGCGAAGATTCGTTGGACATATCGGTCCTAATCTCTTTCTGTAAGTTTCTGAAGACTTGGGTTAGCGGGCAGGAACCCCACAACGCACGCGAGCGCATGCGGGGTTCCCCACCCTAGAAGGAGGCGGTGCTTATGCCTCGTCGACGGAGCTAGGCTCGTCGTGGGTCAGGCTCACGCCCATATCTTCTGCTGCCCGGAAGCCTTCTTCCTCCGAGTCGCTCATCTCAATAATCTTGCCGTCGGTGGAGAGCACCTCGACGTTCAGGCACAGAGACTGCATTTCCTTGATAAGAACCTTGAAGGATTCGGGGATACCCGGCTCAGGGATGTTCTCGCCCTTCACGATAGCCTCGTAAACCTTCACACGGCCCGCCACGTCATCGGACTTGACGGTCAGGATTTCCTGCAGGGTGTATGCGGCGCCGTATGCTTCCAGCGCCCACACTTCCATCTCACCGAAGCGCTGACCACCGAACTGCGCCTTACCACCCAGGGGCTGCTGGGTAATCATCGAGTACGGACCGGTGGAACGAGCGTGAATCTTGTCATCCACCAGGTGGTGCAGCTTCAGGATGTACTGGTAACCAACCGAAATCGGGTCCGGGAACGGCTCACCGGAACGGCCGTCAATCAGACGTGCCTTACCGGAACGGTTGATCAGACGGTCGCCATCGCGGTTCGGGTTCGAGTGATCCATGAGGTCGAACAGCTCGTCCTCGTGGGCACCGTCGAACACCGGGGTTGCCAGGCGGGTCGGGCCGGATTCCTTCGGGAAGTTCGGCATGTGCTTGAGCCACTCGGGCTCGCCCTCAATCTTCCAACCCTGCTTAGCCAGCCAACCGGTGTGGACTTCCAGAACCTGACCAATGTTCATACGACCGGGCACGCCCAGCGGGTTCAGGATAACGTCCACGGGGGTACCGTCTTCCAGGAAGGGCATATCCTCGATCGGCAGGATCTTGGAAATAACACCCTTGTTACCGTGGCGGCCTGCGAGCTTGTCGCCGTCGGTAATCTTACGCTTCTGAGCCACGTACACGCGGACCAACTGGTTCACGCCCGGGGGCAGATCGTCCTCATCGTTGCTCTCGCGGTCGAAGATGCGGATACCGATGACGGTACCGGACTCACCGTGAGGAACCTTCAGGGAGGTGTCGCGAACCTCGCGAGACTTCTCACCGAAGATTGCGCGCAGCAGGCGCTCCTCGGGGGTCAGCTCGGTCTCACCCTTAGGGGTGACCTTACCAACCAGGATGTCGCCAGCCTCAACCTCAGCACCGATGTGGATGATGCCGCGCTCGTCCAGAGCCGAGAGAACATCCTCGGACACGTTCGGGATATCGCGGGTAATCTCCTCGGGGCCCAGCTTGGTGTCGCGGGCGTCAATCTCGTGCTCCTCAATGTGAATCGAGGTCAGCACGTCCTCAGACACCATGCGCTGGGAGAGGATGATCGCATCCTCGTAGTTCAGGCCTTCCCACGGCATGTATGCCACGAGCAGGTTCTTACCCAGTGCCAGCTCGCCGCCGTCGGTGGAGGGGCCGTCAGCAATAACGTCGCGGTATTCGACGCGCTGGCCTTCCTTCACCACAACGCGCTGGTTGTAGCAGTTACCCGGGTTCGAGCGGGAGAACTTCATGATCGGGTAGGTGGAGACAGAGCCGTCGTCGTTACGGACGATAACGGTCTTAGCGTCCACGGAGGAAACCACACCGGGCTTCTTCGCGAGCACGGAGTCACCGGAGTCCAGTGCTGCGTACTTCTCCATACCGGTACCAACCACGGGAGCCTCAGACTCCAGCAGGGGCACAGCCTGACGCTGCATGTTAGCACCCATCAGTGCTCGGTTAGCGTCGTCGTGCTCCAGGTAAGGAATCAGAGCGGTAGCAACAGACACCATCTGGCGCGGGGAGACGTCCATGTACTGAACGGCGCCGGGAGCAACCAGAACAGCTTCGCCAGAACCATCGCCCGCACGGCAGAGAACCTCGTTCTCAGCGAAGGTGCGGTCAGCGTTCAGCGGTGCGTTTGCCTGTGCGATAACAACAGACTTCTCGTCGTCAGCGGTCAGGTAGCGGACCTCATCGGTCACGCGGCCATCAGTCACCACGCGGTAGGGGGTCTCAATGAAACCGAAGGAGTTGATGCGACCGTAGGTCGCCAGCGAACCAATCAGACCAATGTTCGGGCCTTCAGGGGTTTCAATGGGGCACATACGACCGTAGTGCGAGGGGTGGACGTCTCGAACTTCCATGCCTGCACGGTCACGGGACAGACCGCCCGGACCCAGTGCGGACAGACGACGCTTGTGGGTCAGACCTGCCAGCGGGTTGTTCTGGTCCATGAACTGCGATAGCTGAGAAGTACCGAAGAACTCCTTGATAGCTGCCACGACGGGGCGGATGTTCACCAAGGACTGCGGGGTGATAGCGTCCACATCCTGGGTGGTCATGCGCTCGCGAACCACACGCTCCATACGGGACAGACCGGTACGGATCTGGTTCTCAATCAGCTCGCCCACGGTGCGGATACGACGGTTGCCGAAGTGGTCAATATCGTCGATATCAATCTTGAGGGAGATTTCCTCGCCGTCACGGACGCCGGGGATGGTGGTCTCGCCTGCGTGCAGAGCGCAGAGGTAACGAATCATCTGAGCGATGTCGTCCTGGCTCAGAACAGAAGCCTCGGGGGAATCCATGGGAACGTCCACGCCGAGCTTACGGTTCAGCTTGTAACGACCGACCTTCGCCAGGTCGTAGCGGCGCGGGGTGAAGTACATGTTGTCCAGCAGAGCCTGGGCAGCTTCAACCGTCGGGGGCTCACCCGGACGCAGCTTGCGGTAGATGTCCAGCAGAGCCTCGTCGCGGTCCTTGACGGAGTCCTTCTCCAGAGTTGCGCGGATGGAGTCGTACTGACCGAACTCAGCCAGAATCTTGGACTCGGTCCAGCCCAGAGCCTTCAGCAGAACAGTCACGGACTGCTTACGCTTGCGGTCCAGACGCACGCCAACCTGGTCGCGCTTATCAATCTCAAGCTCGAACCATGCACCGCGGGAAGGAATCACGCGGGCAGAGTAAATGTCCTTATCGGAGGTACGGTCCGGAGCCTTCTCGAAGTAAGCACCGGGGGAACGCACCAGCTGAGAAACGACCACACGCTCAGTACCGTTAATAACGAAGGTACCGGCCTCGGTCATCAGGGGGAAGTCACCCATGAACAGGGTCTGCTGCTTGACCTCGCCGGTAGCGAGGTTCATAAATTCAGCCTTAATGTACAGCGGAGCCGAGTAGGTTGCGTCGCGGTCCTTGCACTCCTCAACAGAGTACTTGGGGTCCGCAAACTCAGGCTCAGAGAAGGAGAGCTGCATAGTCTCCTGGAAGTCACGAATCGGGGAGATTTCTTCAAAAATCTCAGCCAGACCGGACTGAGCGGGGACAGAAGTGTCACCAGCAGCCTGCGCCTTCTCCAGACGCTCCGCCCAGCGCTCGTTACCAACGAGGCGGTCGAAGCTATCGGTCTGGATAGCAAGCAGGTTGGGAACCTTCAGCGGTTCGTTAATCTTCGCGAATGAAATTCGGCGCGAGACGTTCTCTGCGCCGTTAGCGGCGTCATGGTTAGAGGTGCTCGAAGCGACCAAAATGGGGATCCTTCCACAGACATGTCTGTTAGCAATCAGCCTCCCGGCGACATTACCGGCGACACGACAACCTCAGCCCCCGAATAGAACGGTGCTCGAAGCTATAGAGTCGGACGGAAAAACGTCACCTTCAGCCCGTGCCCACCGCTATATGAAGGCACAAAGGTTAGGGAAAGCGTAAATACTAACGATACAGGAAGAAAGCCCTTCTGTCTACCACACCCTCATCAGGAGTGCAAACCTGCCACAGCGTGCACCTAGCATTCCACCACATTCACAGCCAAACCACCCATAGACGTCTCCTTATAACGGTGAGACATATCCAAACCGGTCTGACGCATCGTCTCAATCACCTGATCCAACGACACACGGTGCGTACCATCACCACGCAACGCCATACGAGCAGCCGTCACAGCATTCGACGCCGCCATCGCATTACGCTCAATACACGGAATCTGTACCAAACCACCCACCGGGTCACAGGTCAGACCCAGGTTGTGCTCCATCGCAATCTCAGCAGCATTCTCAACCTGCTCAGGAGTACCACCCATCACCTGTGCCAAACCGGCTGCAGCCATTGAGGAAGCACTACCCACCTCGCCCTGGCAACCAACCTCAGCACCAGAAATCGACGCGCGCTTCTTATACAGCACACCCACAGCAGAAGACGCCAAGAAGAAATCAACAACCGCCTGATCACGAGCAGCCTGACCGCAATGGCGAATACCCTGCGTGTAGTTCATCGCATAATGCAACACCGCCGGAATAATACCCGCAGCACCATTCGTCGGGGCAGTCACCACGCGACCACCAAAAGCGTTCTCCTCATTGACCGCCAAAGCAATCAGATTCACCCAGTCAATAGCGAACTCAGGAGACTTCGAAGGATCCTCCACCATCAAATCGCGATGCCACGCGCCCGCACGGCAACGCACCTTCAGCGGGCCCGGCAAATAACCCACACGTGCCAGAGAAGAGCCAATGCACTCCTTCATCACGCGGTAGATATGCAAGATGCCATCGCGGACCTCCTGCTCAGAACGCAGCGAACACTCATTCGCCATCTTCAACTGCGCAATCGACAACCCAGCCTCATTCGCCATCTCCAGCAGCTCAGTAGCCGAACCAAAAGGATACGGAGGGTTCATCAGCGACGCGCCACCGGTCGCCTCCTCATCACCCTCAACAATGAAACCGCCACCAATGGAATAGTAGGTACGCTCCAACAGCAGCTGCTCACCGGCAAACGCCGCAATCTTCATACCGTTCGTATGGCGCGGAAGAACCGTCAGGGGGCGCAGAGTCATATCCAGCTCACGGTACTTCACCACCGGGCCGTACACCTTCTGATCCTCGCCACCGGGCGCACTCACACCGTAAGCAGAGGAGGGGTAACCCGCCAGAGGCAACGTGCCATCCACGCTATTACGCTCAATCATCGCCTCAGAATCAGCGATATTAATCGTCTCCGGAACAAAACCACACAAGCCCTTCAACGCAGCGCTCATCGTGCCGTGACCAGCGCCCGTAGCCGCCAACGAACCATACAGATCAACATGTACGCCCGTCACACGGTCCAACAGGCCCTCATCAATCAGCTCCGCCACAAAACGGTTCGAAGCGCGCATCGGCCCCACCGTATGCGAACTCGAAGGGCCCACACCAACGCTGAACATCTCAAAAACACTGATGTCATACGGCAGAGCCTCTGCCTTCTTCTGGGCGCTGCTGGGCGCGCTCTGGTTAATAGCCACATTCTGTCCTTCAAATAAATAATGTCTGTGCACCGCACCAAAAGATACGCGCCCCTGAATGGAGGAACCACACATCAATCTGCGGTCTATAAGTGCGGACAATCACCCTTGACTGGCCGCTCTAATCCTAACGCACTTCAGAACCATCACAAACTAAGGTTCAGAACACCTCACGCCCTCCCTCGCTATTCAACGCCCACCTCACGGCGCAGAAAAGGCGCCGTGCCCACACGGGACACGACGCCTCTACCCTACAGATTATCTGCAGAAAAACTCTTACTTCTCACGCTTGTAGAACGGCAGAGCCACAACATCAAACGGAGCACGCTTACCGCGGATATCAACATCCACAGTAGAGCCAACCTCAGAGAACTCACGGTTCACCAGCGCCATAGCAATCGGGAAGCCCAAAGTCGGGGAAGGAATACCGGAGGTAACCTCACCAATCTCATTACCTTCAGCATCCACCAGCTTAGAACCGGCACGAGCAGGACGCTTCGCCTGAGCCTTCAGACCAACCAGGATACGCTTCGATTCACTCTTAGCCAACTCAGTCAGAGCCTCACGACCCACAAAGTTAGCAGCCTTCTTCTCCAGAGCAATCTCAACCAGGCGACCCAAACCGGACTCAAACGGAGTAATCTCAAGACCCAGCTCGTTACCGTACAGCGGCATACCAGCTTCAAGACGCAGGGAGTCACGAGAAGCCAGACCGGCAGGAATCATACCGAAAGGCTCACCGGCAGCAGCCAGCTTATCCCACAGCTCAACAGCGTTCTCATTCGGAACGAACAGCTCGAAGCCATCCTCACCGGTGTAACCGGTACGAGCCAGCAAAACATCAACGCCGGCAACAGTCAGCGGTACCGAAGCGTAGTACTTCAGCTCACGGACAGCCTCTTCATCAGACACGCCAGCAGCCAGCAGAATCTCCTCAGCACGAGGACCCTGAACAGCCACCAGAGAAGTCTGCTCCGACTCATTCACAAACTCAACGTTGAAATCACCCAGGCGCTCGCTCATCGCCGCGAAGTCAGTGTCAATGTTCGCAGCGTTCGGAACAACCATGAACTCTTCATCGCCCAGACGGTAAGTAATCAGGTCGTCAATCACGCCGCCCTTGTCGTTGACCAGGATCGAGTACTTTGCCTTACCGACCTTCAGGATGGACATGTTCGACACCAGAGCGTAATCCAGGAACGCACCCGCATCCGGGCCGGTCACACGGAACTCACCCATGTGAGACAGGTCGAAAATACCGGCACGAGTACGGACAGCCTCGTGCTCAGCAACGTCGTTAGCATACTTCAGGGGCATATCCCAGCCACCAAAGTCGGTGAAAGAAGCGCCCAGCTTCTCGTGAACCGGGTACAGGGAGGTCTTCTTGGGGGACATTAGGTTCTCCTCACGCACAGCCTTGTGCTGTTATCGTTCAATCGTCGTAGATTTAGTTCACCCCCACAGACACGAGATACGCTGCGGAGGCGACCCCCACCCGTCCCCAGAAATCTGAGGACGGGTGAGGCGGGTAGACCGCTACAGCCTACCCAGGAGCGTTATAGGCTCCTTATGCTTCCAGATCGAAAGCCTCCATCGGGGGGCATTCGCACACGAAGTTACGGTCACCGCCAGCGCCATCAATACGACCCACCGAAGTGAAGTACTTGTTAGCGCGCAGGCTCGGAACCGGGAAAGCTGCCTGGGTACGGCTGTAGGGGCGATCCCACTCATCAGCGCTTACCACATCAACGGTGTGCGGTGCGTTGCGCAGAACCGAATCCTCCACAGCGACCTTGCCCTCAGCCACCTCGATAATCTCGTCGTAGATGGTCTCCATTGCCTCAATGAAACGGTCCAGCTCTTCCTTCGACTCAGACTCAGTCGGCTCAACCATCAGGGTGCCCGGAACCGGGAACGCCAGAGTCGGAGCGTGGAAGCCGAAGTCCATCAGACGCTTGCAGACATCCTCAGCGGTCACATGAGACTGATCGGTCAGCTGACGCAGATCCAGGATGCACTCGTGAGCGACCAGACCGCCGGGGCCGGTGTACAGCACCGGGTACTTGTCGTTGAGCTTCTTCGCAATGTAGTTAGCGTTCAGCACCGCGTACTGCGAAGAGTCCTTCAGACCCTGAGCACCAGTCATCGCAATGTACATCCAGCTAATCGGCAGAACACCGGCAGAACCGAAGAACGCCTGAGAAATCGGCAGTGCAGCATCGTTGGGGAGCTTACCTTCAGCATCAGCGCGGTATGCGTCGCCGGGCAGGAACTTCGCCAAGTGCTCACGAACAGCCAGCGGGCCAACACCGGGGCCGCCACCACCGTGAGGAATGGAGAAGGTCTTGTGCAGGTTCAGGTGCGAAACGTCGCCGCCGAACTTACCGGGCTGAGCGAAGCCCATCTGAGCGTTCAGGTTCGCGCCATCCAGGTACACCTGGCCGCCAGCCTCGTGAACCAGCTGGCAAACCTCAGCAACCTGCTCCTCAAACACACCGTGAGTGGAAGGGTAGGTAATCATGATGCCGGCAACCTTGGGGCCGTACTTCTCAATCTTTGCCTTCAGGTCGTCAACATCAATCGAACCGTCAGCCGCAGTTGCCACACCGGCAACCTTCAGACCAGCCAGAGCAGCAGATGCCGCGTTGGTGCCGTGAGCAGACAGCGGAATCAGGACGGTATCGCGCTCGTGGTCACCGTTAGCCTCATGGAAGGAACGGATAGCGCGCAGACCAGCGTACTCACCGGTCGCACCCGAGTTCGGCTGCAGCGAGATAGCATCGTAACCGGTAATAGCAACCAGCCACTCGCTCAAATCCTTAATCAGCTCGTGCCAGCCCTCAGCCTGATTCTCCGGGACCAGCGGGTGGATGTTCGCGAACTCAGGCCAGGAGATGGGCTCCATCTCAGCGGCCGCGTTCAGCTTCATAGTGCACGAACCCAGCGGAATCATGGTGCGGTCAAGTGCCAGATCCTTGTCAGCGAGGTGACGCAGGTAGCGCATCATCTCGGTCTCGGAACGGTACTTGTGGAAAATCGGGTGCTGCATGTAGTCATCGGTACGCAGCAGCTCAGCGGGCAGATCGTACTGTGCATCTGCCTCACCCAGGGTGCCGCCCAGAGCCTCAACCAGGCCCTTGAGCAGCTCCTCACCGTGAGACTCACCCACGGAAATACCGATGCGGTTCTCGTCGAAGCGGCGGATGTTCACGCCAGCTTCCAGAGCCTTCGCAACCAGCTCGTCGGCACGGCCAGCAGCCTCCACCACGACGGTGTCGAAGAAAGTATCGTGAGCGATACCGTAGCCCGCAGACTTCAGCGCGGTAGCAACACGAGCGGCATTAGTGTGCAGGCGGTTCGCGATAGCGCGCAGACCCTCAGGACCGTGGTACATCGCGTAAGCACCAGCAACAATCGCCAGCAGAGCCTGAGCAGTACAAATATTGGAAGTAGCCTTCTCACGGCGAATGTGCTGCTCACGAGTCTGCAGAGCCAGACGGTACGCAGGCTTACCAGCCGAATCCTTAGAAACACCCACCAGACGGCCAGGCATGGTACGCTCCATGCCCTTGTGAACAGCCATGTACGCAGCGTGGGGGCCACCGAAGAAGAAGGGCAGACCGAAACGCTGAGTGTTACCAACTGCGATATCAGCACCCAGCTCACCCGGAGACTTCAGCAGGGTCAGAGCCAACAGGTCAGCGACCACAGTGACCAGGGCGTTACGCTCCTTAGCGGCCTTAATCAGCGGCTCAATATCGCGAATATCGCCTTCATTGCCGGGGTACGCCAGGACGATACCGTACAGGTCGCCCTCAGGCAGACCCTCAGAGAAATCAGTAATGACGAAGGGAATGCCGAGCATCTCTGCACGGCCGCGAGTCACCGAAATAACCTGAGGCAGGCAACGGGAGTCAATCGCGAAGAAGCCATTCTTCACCTTGCGGTTCGCACGGTGCATCATGACAGCTGCCTCAGCTACTGCGGATGCCTCATCCAGCAGGGAGGAGTTTGCAATCTCCAGGCCGGTCAGCTCCATCACGGTGTTCTGGAAGTTCAGCAGAGCCTCCAGACGGCCCTGAGAAATCTCAGCCTGGTACGGGGTGTAAGAAGTGTAGAAACCGGGGTTTTCCAGAATGTTACGGCGCAGAACCGCGGGAGTTACTGCATCGTAGTATCCGGCACCAATCATCTGGGCGAGAACCTTATTCTTCGCAGCATAGCCGGCAATCTTTGCCTGAGCCTCATGCTCCGACAGCGGAGCAGGCAACTGCAATTCGCCGTCAAGGCGAATCTGCGAGGGGACAACAGCGTCCATCAGCGCATCCAGGGAAGAGTATCCCAGGGTTTCGAGCATCTGCTCTGCGTCTGCGGAACGGGGGCCGAGATGACGATCAATAAAGGACATAGGATTCTCCTATTAGTCGGCGCAAACCGTAGAGGGGTCACGTCGCGCTATTGCGACGAGTCGAACATCTTAAGTGTCCCACATCTCCACAAAGTTTTGCTAGCTTTACCAACATTTGACATGCCTAAACATCAAAGTCTTTTGCCCCGCTAAGCTCCCTCCCTGTTAGAGGAAAAACAGCAGAAACGCACAAAGCCCGGCTCGTTCTCTCCGAAGAGAAAACGAGCCGGACTCAGTCAAAGCAAACTTCACATACATCCCGCAGAAGGATGTATTAGAAGACCCTACTTAGCGTGGTTGGGCTTGCCACCGTGCGGCACGAGGAATGCCGACAGAAAGGCGAGGAACGCGGTCACGGCCAGCAGCATCAGACCGATGAAGTAGTTGTTCTCAGCCTGGTTGTAGGTTGCACCCATCACCAGCGGCGGGAAGAAACCACCCAGAGCGCCAGCAGCAGCAACCACACCGGACACCGCACCAACGTTCTTCGGATCAGCCGCACGAGCCACCCAGCCGAAGACCGAGCCGTGGCCCAGACCCAGAAGAGCAGCCATCAGGATGAAAACAGCACCATACACGTGCTCAGCATCAGGCTGGAACGCGGTAATAACTGCCAGGATCACCACACCACCCAGGGAGATGAGGGTGATAATCTTCGGACCGAACTTATCAGCCAGCACACCACCGAAGGGACGAGCAATCACAGCAGCAACCGCAAAGCCAGCCGCACGCATACCAGCGTCGTTAGCGTTGAAGTTGTAGATGTTGCTCAGGTAAGTAGGCAGGTAGTTCGAGAATGCCACGAACGCACCGAACACAACAGCGTAGAGGAAGCACAGCTGCCAAGTGGTCTTCACCTTGAATGCCTGAACAATCTTCGGCATCAGCGGAGTAACCTCACGGCCGATGGTTGCCGGGGAATCCTTCAAGAAGAAGAAAGAGATAGCAGCGGTTACAGCACAGATAACAGCAATCAGAACGTGAGTCTGGAAGTAACCAATACCCTGCACCAGGCGGGGGGTAGCGAATGCAGAAATTGCAGTACCCACCATGCCGGCACCGAACACACCGGTCGCAAAACCCTTCTTGGAAGCGTCATACCATGCGGAACTGAAGGGAATACCCACAGCGAACACGGTACCCGCAATACCCAGGAAGAACGCCACAACAAGCAGCATGGGCAGCGAGTTCATCTGACCAGCAACACCAACCAGGAAGACCAGGGGTGCGCTAATCGCCAGAACAGCGGTGAACATAATACGACCACCGTAGCGGTCAGTCAGACCACCAACGGGAATACGGCCAATAGCGCCGATAAAAATCGGCATAGCCACCAGAACACTGGTCATACCAGCGTCCAAGTGCATCTGCTTGGCGTACAGCTTGGCCAGCGGACCAACAATAGTCCAAGCCCAGAAGCCGATGGTCGAGATGAACGTTGCCAGCAGAACGTTACGGAGCTGACCATTCTTCAGGTCGTAGCTCGGTGCAACAGGGGTGCTCATATTTCCTCTTTTGCAATATGGATATGTGTATTAGCGGTCGGCGCGCTCACGCGGGAGAGTACCTACCGGATCCCAACCTCGACGTGCACCAACACGCTGGCCGCCACGGGTGCGGTACACGGTGTAGGGGCGGAAGAGGTAGTGCAGGGGCACAGTCAGTGCGTGCACCAGGCGGGTAAAGGGCCAAATGATGAACAGAACCATAGCCACCACGATGTGAATCTTGAAAGCCACGGGAATATTCACCATCAAAGCTACCTCAGGGTGGAAGTAGAACAGCGAACGGAACCACACAGAAATGGTCTCACGGTAGTTGAAGTGAACCTCGTGACCATTCACCGGAGGCAAACCGCCCGAGGGGTTCACTGCCGAAATCAGAGTAGCCGCAGTACCGGCGAGAATCACCAGAACCAAAACGACATACATGAAAACGTCATTACGAGTGGTAGCCGAACGCACACGAGAGTTCGAAACACGGCGACCAATCAGAACGAACATACCAACAATGGTTGCGACCGCAGCAACAGAACCGCCGACCAGCGCCACAATGTGGTAAGTGTCATCCGAAACGACCAGGTCGGTGAATGCCTTAGGCACCACCAGACCACCAACGTGGCCAAGGAAAACGGCCGCAAGACCGTAATGGAACAGGGGCGAAGCGATGCGCAACAGCTTCGATTCATAGACCTGGGACGAGCGGGTAGTCCATCCGAACTGGTCAGTACGGTAACGCCAAATGGTGCCACCAATCAGAATGACCAGTGCAACATAGGGCAGAACGCCCCACAGCAGGATGTCAACAATACCCGGATCGGCTACAGCCTGTGCAGCATGTCCTGCGTTCTCAGAAGCAAGTACGTACACGTGTTGTCTCCTCACAAGGGATAAAACTAGTTAGAACGAGCCGAAGCCTGCTGGAGCAGCTGATGATCAGCGTAGCCGTTCAGGCCAACAGTCTCGACGGGAGGGCCGTAGCCAGCCATCTTCTGGACCTCCTCCTGAGTCTGCGGAGAGACGCCAGGAAGGGTATCGCAGATGCTCTGCAACAACCCGTAGTGGGGCAGATTTCCGTCCTTCATGGACAGACGAAGAAGCTCAAGAGACGGACGGTACGCCTGCAAAGCGGAACGGCCCTTACGGCGATCCACCAACGCACAGAACTCCAGCACCAGCGGCAGGTAGTCCGGAAGCTCACCGTTCAAAACGGTCAACATACCGGAGTCGCGGTACATCTGCTTAAAACGCAGAAGAGTCTCACCACGGCGGCGGGTATCGCCATCGGTCCAGTAGGACAGGTGCAGAGAATGACGACGCGAAAGGTCATACTCCTGCACGTACTCGGACTGCACATCCTCCAGGTCCTTAGAAGTCAGCCACTGCTGAACCGCATCAACGGCAGCAATGAAAGCCTCATCCTGAGTGGAAGCGGTAATCTCAACCAGTTCAGGCAGAACCTTCAGAGTTTCCTCATCGGGGTAGCCCAGGAGCATAGCGCTCACCTGGTAGATTACCGAGTCCTTATCCTCGCCGGGACCGTAATCGATATCGAACGGGTTCTCCGGCTGAGCCGGCTCCGAGACAGCAGCCTCGGAACCGGCTTTGCCCATGAGCTTGGAAAAGAATCCAGCCACTTATTACTTCTTTCCGGTGGTGTTCGGGAAGAGGCCGTCAGGACGGGAAGAACCGTCCCAGCTGAACAAGCTGACCTTGTTGTTAGCCTCGTAGACACCGGTGGACACGGGGGTCGGGCGACCCTCCATGTCGTTGAACGCATCGCCGTACATGCCGGGTCCGCCATCCACGCTCAGGGAGCAACCCATTTCCTCAAGGTTGTGGGCGTCCTCCATGTGAGCCTTCGGAATGACGTAACGCTCGTTGTACTTAGCGATAGCCATCAGGCGGTACATCTCGTACACCTGCTGACCGGTCATACCAACAGCCTGAGCAATCTCTTCGTTGCCTTCGCCACCGAGGTTGATATCACGCATGTACGAACGCATCGCAGCCAGACGGCGCAGAACGTTAGTAACAACCTCAGTATCGCCTGCGGTGAACAGCTCAGCCAGGTACTCAACCGGAATACGGAGAGACTCAATAGCACCGAACAGGTTGTTGCTGTTCTCTGCATCGTGTCCCTGCTCCTTGAGCAGATCAACAATCGGAGACAGCGGCGGCACGTACCAAACCATGGGCATGGTGCGGTACTCGGGGTGCAGGGGCAGAGCAACCTTCCACTCCTTCGCCAGCTTGTACACGGGCGACTTCTGAGCTGCAGTAATCCACGCATCGGGGATGTCGTTCTTACGAGCCTGCTCAATCACAGCCGGATCCGAAGGATCAAGCATCAGCGACAGCTGAGCCTCGTAGAGGTCCTTCTCATCCTCGACCGAAGCAGCCTCAGTCACGCGGTCTGCATCGTAGAGGAAGATACCGATGTAGCGCATACGACCAACACAGGTCTCCGCACACACGGTCGGGATACCAGCCTCAATACGGGGGTAGCAGAAGGTACACTTCTCAGCCTTACCCGTCTTGTGGTTGAAGTACACCTTCTTGTAGGGGCAGCCGGTGATGCACTGACGCCAACCGCGGCAACGGTCCTGGTCAACCAGAACGATGCCGTCCTCAGCACGCTTGTAGATAGCGCCGGAGGGGCAGGAAGCCATGCAGGAGGGGTTCAAGCAGTGCTCACAAATACGAGGCAGGTAGAACATGAAGGTCTGCTCGAACTCGAACTTAATCTTGTCCTCAGCCTTCTTGCGAACCTTCTCCACCAGCGGGTCCAGGTGACCGTACTCGGTCGCACCAGCCAGGTTGTCGTCCCAGTTCATACCCCACTCAACCTTGGTGTCCTCACCGGTGATGAGGGAGATCGGCTTAGCAGCCGGGAAGTCATCACCCAGAGGAGCACTGGTCAGGTTCTGGTAATCGTAGGTCCAGGGCTCGTAGTAGTCGTTCAGCTCGGGCTGAATCGGGGAAGCGAAAATCGTGAAGAGCTTCTGGAAGCGGTTACCGCTCTTGAGCTCCAGACGACCGCGCTTGTTCAGCACCCAGCCGCCCTTCCACTTCTCCTGATCCTCGTAACGGCGGGGGTAACCCTGACCGGGGCGAGTCTCAACGTTGTTGAACCAGACGTACTCGGTACCGGCTCGGTTCGTCCATGCCTGCTTACAGGTCACGGAGCAGGTGTGGCAGCCGATGCACTTATCGAGCGCCATCACCATAGCAACTTGTGCCATAACGCGCATTAGAAAGTTACCTCCTGGGACTTACGGCGACGGATGTACGAGACGATATCTCGCTGGTTACCGGTCGGTCCAAGATAGTTGAAGGCGAACGCCTGGTGAGCGTAGCCACCAATCATGTGGGTAGGCTTCAGAAGAATACGGGTCACCGAGTTGTGAATACCACCGCGCTTACCGGTGACTTCAGACTTCGGGCTAACCATACGCTCCTGAGCGTGGTAAACGTAGCAGACACCCTCGGGCATACGGTGCGAAACGACCGCGCGGCCGACGAAGACACCGTTGGTGTTCACACACTCAATCCACTCGCCGTCCTTGACGCCAATCTTCTCAGCGTCCTGCGGGCTCATCCACGCAACCGGACCGCCACGGAACATGCTGAGCATGTAGTGGTTGTCGAAGTACTGCGAGTGGATTGCCCACTTGTTGTGCGGGGTCAGGTAGCGAACAGCAACCGAAACACCATCGGTAGTACCGAGCTCGGGCTCGTTGTACAGGCCGGTCATGTCCAGCGGCGGACGGTAAATCGGCAGAGCCTCGCCCATTTCGTGCATCCAGTCGTGGTCGAGGAAGAAGTGCATACGGCCGGTCAGAGTGTGGAACGGCTTCTTCTTCTCGATGTTGACGGTGAACGGAGCGTAGCGGCGACCGCCGGTTTCCGAACCGGACCACTCGGGGGAAGTCATCACGGGCTGCGGTGCGGCCTGGGTCATGGGGAAGGTGATACGACGTTCCTCGTTACCTTCTGCCAGGTCCATCAGGTGCAGACCGGTCTGCTTCTCGAGCTCCTTGAAGCCCTTGACAGCGACCGCGCCGTTAGCGGTACCGGAAATCATGAGGATTGCTTCAGAAATCTTCACGTCGGTATCCAGTGCCGGACGGCCTGCGCCCTTACCGGAGTCCATCACACCGAATTCCTTAGCCATCTTCGCGACTTCGTCCTTCAGATCGTAAGTGATGAACTTAGTGGTGGCGCCGAGCTTATCGAACAGCGGGCCAACGGTGGTGTACATGTCGTACACTGCGCCGTAGTCACGCTCGACAGTGACGAAGTTCGGCATGTTCTTGCCGGGCACGCCCACCATACCGGGGGTGTTCTTCCAGTCGGGTGCGTGACCGCCGGGCTGAGCAATCTGGCCGGGGGTGTCGTGCAGCAGCGGGACCGAAACGATGTCCTTGCGGACGCCGAGGTGCTTCTTAGCCAGGCGAGAGAACTCGTATGCCAGAGCCTTGAAGGTCTCGTGGTCGGTCTTTGCCTCCCACGGCGGGTCAATCGCCGGGGAGAACGCGTGCAGGAACGGGTGCATATCGGTCGAGGAGATATCGTGCTTCTCGTACCAGGTAGCAGTCGGCAGAACGATGTCAGACAGCAGGGTCGTGGTAGTCATACGGAAGTCCGAGGTGACCAGCAGATCCAGCTTGCCCTGAGGTGCGTCGTCGACCCACTTCACTTCGTTCGGGTGCTTCTCCGCGTCGGAACCCTGGACGTTGTCCATACTACCGACCAGGTGCTTCAGGAAGTAACTCTCACCCTTAGCGGAGGAACCGAACAGGTTCGAACGCCACAGGGTCAGGGTACGAGGCCAGTTGACGGGGTTGTCGACGTCCTCAACGGAGAACTCCAGGTCACCGGAGTTCAGGCGCTGTGCAATGTAGTCCGCGTTCGAGGAAGCCTCGCCGCGTGCCACTGCCTGCTCTGCCTTATCAGCCAGTTCCATCGGGTTCTCGGGGAACTGCGGGAAGAACGGCATCCAGCCCATGCGCACGGAGCGTGCCACAACGTCAGCAGTGTGCACATCGCGCAACTCACCCTTAGCCAGCGGGGACTGCAGGTAATCGGTGGAGTATGCATCCTGACGGAACTGGTCAGTGTGCATGTACCAGAAGCCGGTACCAATCATGTGACGCGGCGGGCGGCTCCAGTCCAGAGCGTTAGCAATGTTGGTCAGACCGGTCAGCGGACGTGCCTTCTCCTGGCCCACGTAGTGAGCCCAACCGCCACCGTTACGGCCCTGGGAACCGGTCAGGTTCAGCAGGGCGAGGATAGCGCGGTAGGTGGTGTCAGCGTGGTACCACTGGCAGATACCTGCACCGAAGATGATCATGGAGCGGCCGCCGGAATCCAGGGCGCTCTTAGCGAACTCGCGGGCAACGCGGATAACAGCCTCGGCGGGGACAGAAGTAATCTGTTCCTGCCATGCCGGGGTGTTCTGGACGTTCCAGTCCTCGTAGTCCTTAGCCCAGGTACCGGGCAGGCCCTCGCGGCCCACACCGTAGTGTGCCAGCATGATGTCGAAGACAGTGGTGACTTCGTGGCCTTCAACGTAGGCTACGGGCACACCGCGGGTAATGACGTCGCCGTGACCCTTCGGGTTATCGAAGGTCGGCATCTTGATTTCCACGGCTGCGGTCTGGCCCTGGGGCAGGTCGCGAATCGACAGAATCGGCTTACGACCCTGCAGGTCCAGGTTCCACTTGCCCTGGTCTTCCTGAGCGTAACGGTGACCCATGGTGCCGTTGGGCACGAAGACCTCACCGGTCTCGCGGTCCATCAGGACAGGCTTGAAGTCAGCGTTCTGCTGCTCAGCCTCACCAGCAAGCTTTGCAGCGGTCAGGAACTTGGAGGGGACCTTCACGCCGTCTTCGCGGGTTTCCAGGGTGACCAGGAAGGGAAGGTCGGTGTAGGTCAGGGAGAAGTCCTCGAAGAACTCGACACGCTGGTCGACATAGTTCTCCTTGAGGATGACGTGACCCATTGCCATAGCCAGTGCCGCGTCGGTACCTGCCTGTGCGGGCAGCCACTCGTCAGCAAACTTGGTGTTGTCGGCGTAGTCGGGGCTCACGGTGACAACCTTGGTACCGCGGTAGCGGACCTCGGAGACCCAGTGAGCATCCGGGGTACGGGTCAGCGGAACGTTTGCGCCCCACATGATGAGGTATGCAGCGTCCCACCAGTCGCCGGACTCGGGAACGTCGGTCTGGTCGCCGAAGACCTGCGGGGAAGCCACGGGAAGGTCGGCATACCAGTCGTAGAAGCTGGTCATGACACCACCGGTCAGCTGGATGTAGCGAACACCCGCGCTGAAGGAGGTCATGGACATTGCCGGAATCGGGGTGAAGCCGGTGTTACGGTCGGGACCGTAGTACTTGATGGTGTGCACGTGAGCAGCAGCCATCAGCTCAAGAGCCTCAGCCCAGGTCGAGCGCACCAGACCACCCTTACCACGTGCGTTAACGTAGCGTGCACGCTTGGCGGGGTCGGACACGATGGAGTGGAAGGCGTCCACGGGATCGTTGTGGATTGCCTTCGCTTCGCGGTACATCTCCAGCAGGAGACCGCGAACGTAGGGGTACTTAACGCGAGTGGGAGAGTAGGTGTACCACGAGAACGCTGCACCGCGGGGGCAGCCGCGGGGCTCGTACTCGGGGCGGTCGGGACCAACCGTGGGGTAGTCGGTTTCCTGTGCTTCCCAGGTGATAATGCCATCCTTGACATACACCTTCCAGGAGCAGGAGCCGGTGCAGTTCACGCCGTGGGTAGAGCGAACTTCCTTATCGTGGCTCCAACGGTCGCGGTAGAAGGCGTCACCTTCACGGCCGCCTTCACGGAAGACGGCGCGGCCGTCTTCAGTCTCATCCCAGCGGGAGAAGAACTTACCGAACTTAATCAGCTGATCGGTAAGGGGGCCATCCGGGCCCTTAATCTGTGATGCTTGTTCCATACTGCCCAATATATCTGAAATTTGGCATGGAAAATACGAGATAAAAACCTTGCCTAATTCATGCGAAATAAGGGTGTTTTAGACCGTAAGCCAGGCAGAAATTCCGCCCTCCAACATATACACAGAACGCCCTACCAAAGGGGCAATTTCGCGAGCCGCCTCAACCGTTCTAGCGTATCCAGTGCAGTAAATAACGATTTTCTGGGCATTTGCGGGGATTTTACGCTCAATCAAGGCCTTTAAAACACTATTCCGACCGGCCTCCAGCAACTCAGTCAGAGGAAGATTAATAGCCCCATCAATAGCAAAAGCTTCGAATTCCACCTGCTCACGGACGTCCAAAAGGGCAATATTTTCATCCGATGACAGCTTTTTAAGGTCCTGGGCACTTATGGGACGAGGCGTCGAATCAGTAGAAGAGCTAGTAAAATCCTGAGAAATATTACGAATTGTTACATAATTTTTGGGCTTATAACTCGTTTCTTGAGGCAAAACGACACTTTTCTTAGGTACAGCTTGCACGCTAGCTACGAGAGGTATATATTCCCACCTCCCGCTTAACGCCGAATATAGGCCAACCTCACCCATGAGTGGCTCCCCCACCCCGGTCAACAGCTTCACGGCCTCCATAGCCATAGCAGCACCCACCACACCAGCCATAGCGCCCACCACGCCAGCAGTACTACACGAAGGCACACTACCGGCAGCAGGAGCATGAGGGTACAAATCCTCATACACCGGACCGTGTCCCGCCCAAAACACACTCAACTGCGCATCAAAGCCAAGAATCGCAGCCCACACATGCGCAATCCCAGCACGCGCCGCCGCCGCCGACACCATATAACGCGACTCAAAATTATCGCTACCATCCAGCACCAAATCAGCGCCAGACAGCAAATCATCAACATTCGCCTCCGTTAAACGCTCACGCACCGGCACAACCTCAATAAAAGGATTCAGCGAGCGCAAAGACTCAGCGGCAGAGTCAGCCTTAGAATTACCCACCCTGGCGTGCGTATGAATCACCTGGCGGTGCAGATTCGAAGCATCCACGACGTCATCATCAACCACCACAATCTGACCGACCCCGGCACCCGCCAGGTACAGCAGCGCGGGAGCACCCAAACCGCCAGCGCCAAGCACCACCACTCGCGCACGCTTGAGTGCCAGCTGAGCTTCGTACCCCATTTCGGGCAGAATCAGCTGACGAGAGTAGAACGCACGCTCAGCGGCAGAGAGCTCGCTCGTGCTACGAGAGGTGTGAGAAGACATAGGGGTTCCTCGCATCAAATAGTAGAGGTGGCTTGAACTTTAGGGATCCAAGCGTCAAGGAGAATAAGCCTGCCCGAGAGAAATCCCCCTGACAGGCTTATATTCAGAATATTCAGAAGGCTAAGCGGGCGAAGTATCCACGCCAACCCACTCGATGCTTCCATCGAGCAGTTCCTGTTCCTTCCAAATCGGTACACGAGCCTTCACCCGGTCAGCCACCAGCTCGCAAGCATCAAACGCACGGCCACGGTGAGCAGCCGCAGCCATCACGGTCAGAGCCGACTCGCCAATAGCAATCGGACCCACACGGTGCACGGCCCACAGACGCACGCCATCCAGCTCGGCGGCAACCTCAGCAGCAACCTCCGCAATATACTCTCGAGCCTGCGGATGCGCGCTATAAGACAGCCCGCGCACCGCGCTACCGTGATCATGGTTGCGCACAATGCCGTCAAAAATTACCAGGGCACCCATGGCGTCAGTCATGACCTCAGCCTTAGCCGCCGCGTACAGCGGTTCCAGGGGCGCCTCCGTAATATCGGTGAACACCACGGTCGAGCCGCTCGGCTCAGCACCGTGGGCGCCCGAGTGGTCCAGGGATTCTTCCTTCTGCGGCTTAGTGGTCATGGTAGTCCTCCATCTGACGGCAAATGTGCTCAACAAGCGGGTCTAGGGTCGCCACGCCGTCCTTCACGCCACCGCGCGAACCGGGCAGGGTCATCACGAAGGTACGGTCAATCACGCCCGCCACGCCGCGTGAAAGCACAGCCGCGGGAACGTTCTTCAGACCGTTCATCCAGAAGGCATGCATAACGCCGGGAACTTCCTTATCCAGGTGGGGGCGAACCGCCTCCACGGTCTGGTCGTCAGAGTTCAGGCCGGTACCGCCGCTGGTCAGGATGAACGTCGGCAGGTTACCGTTCTTCTTGCCCTCGGCCACCAAGGTGTTGAAGTACTCGACAATCTCACGGTCTTCAATGACCACGGCATCCGGGGTGTCAAAGCCGCGCGAGCGCAACCACTCCACGGCGATGGGGCCGGACTTATCCTCGTACACGCCGCGGGCTGCGCGGGTGGAGGCGACAATAACCAGGCCGGTGAGGTTCTCGGGCATGGTGTAGTCTTCGCTACTCATTGGCTTTCCTTTTCTGTATCTATCAGGTGACGGGGTGTGCCGCCGTAGCTTAGGAGTCCTCGCGGACGGACCAGTCGCCGGACTTGCCGCCACTCTTCTCCAGAACACGGATATCGGTAATGACGGCGTACTTATCGACTGCCTTGATCATGTCGAAAACGGTCAGTGCCGCCGAGGAGACGGCGGTGAGCGCCTCCATCTCTACGCCGGTGACGCCGCGGGTCTTCACGGACGCCTCAATACGCACGAAGTCGGTACCGCGCTCAAAGTCCACCGTGATCTTGCCCAGGGGCAGCGGGTGGCAGAGAGGAATGATTTCCGGGGTGCGCTTAGCACCCATAATGCCGGCAACACGTGCAACCGGAAGCGCGTCGCCCTTGGGCAGGTCTGCATCAAAAATCATGGCGATGACGTCTTCGCGGGTGCGCACGGTTGCCTCCGCCAGGGCGGTGCGGGTGGTGACCGACTTCTCCGTAACGTCCACCATGTGTGCTGAGCCGTCGGCGCGCACGTGGGTCAGTTCCTGGTTGGGCTGCGAGGTAGAGGTCATCGTTTCTCCTGGCTTCAGCGCGGTATTCTTCTGCCGCGAATCGTTACTTAGTATGAGTCTCAATTATTCCTTGTCGTTCACGCAAGGAACAACGCGGGTGTGTTTCGCTTAGTTATCGGTGAGGCGAATGCGGTGGTAGGGTACCGCTTCTCCCCCGGTGTAGGTGGTTCCGGGCGCCAGCTCGATGAGCACATCCGCCTGGGCGGCGCGGTGCAGCAGGTGCGAGCCTGAGAGGACGTCCGGGTAGAGCTCCACCCGGTAGGTTCCGGGTTCCACCTCGACCATGGCGAGGGTGCCGCGCAGGAACTGGCGTTTGGCCGCCGGTGCGGTGAGCGGGGTTTCGGTGACGAGCACGCCTCGCGGTGCGTTATTCAAGGTCGCTTGTTCGGAGGCGACCGCGTAGGGCACACCGTAGGGACCGCCAGCACGCAGGTAGGGGCGCAGAATCAGCGCGTACGAGATGAGCGTGCTCACTGGGTTTCCGGGGAAGGAGATCATGGGCACGCGGTGGCCCTTGAAGTCGAGCAGGTTCACGCCCTGGGGGCCGCCGGGCTGCTGGCTGACGTGGCCAAACCAGGAGACGGGCACCAGAATATCGGCTTCGTGTGCCTTGGCGATGGCGTTACGGACCACCTCGTATTTGCCGTGGCTAATACCACCCGAGGTGATGATGATGTCCGGTTTGAAGCTCTCGTACTCTGCTACGAGGCGGTGCACCAGCTCTACCGGGTCGTCACCGATAGCGATGCGGCGCACCTCCGCTCCGTCTTCGCGGAGCATGGCGGTGAGCATGGGTCCGTTGGCGTCAAAAATCTGGCCCTGGCCAAGTTCCTGAGTGGTGGCGCTTCCATCTTCTTCAACGCCGGAGAGGATCTCGTCGCCGCCGGTGCACACGAGCACGCGAGGACCAGCCGCAACGGTCAGGCGTGCGTAGCCCTGGGATGCGAGCGCACCAAGCATGGCGGGGGTGATGCGTTCACCGGCGCGTGCGAGGACCTGGCCGGTGACGACGTCTTCGCCGCGGCGGCGCACGAATTGTCCGGGCTTGCCGGGGGCGAGTTTGACCTTTTCGCTGGGGCGGCCGAAGGACTCGGGTAGGTCGGGATATTCGATGCGTTCAGACTGTTCGACGGGGATGACGGCGTCGTAGCCCTTAGGCATGGGCGCGCCGGTCATGATGGGGTAGGTCAGGTCGTCAGAGGAGCGGGAACGTTGGAGGGGGCGGCCAGCGGGGATTTCGCGTCCGACGGTGAAGATGCGGTCTTCGCGTTCTGCGGCTTCGGCGGTGAGGGCGTAGCCGTCCATTTGGGAGTTGTCGAAGCTGGGTACGTCCATGCGTGCGGTGACGTCTTGGGCGAGGATGCGTCCGGCCGCGTGGTAGAGGGGAACCGTTTCTGCGGTGCCGATGAAGACTTCGCGCAGCAGTAGCGCCAGGTAGGCGCGGTATTCCTCGGTGCTGGGGGTTCCGTTGAATTCGGGGGCAATCATGGCGGTTCCAATCGTGCGGCGGCGGTTATGACTAGTGTAGGTGTGTTTTTGTGGGCTGGTAAATGCAGTTTCGCCTAAGGACCGGTATGCTCCCGGTGGTGTGCGGGGCAAGCGACGGGGTGGTTTATCGGGTGCTTTCGCGTAGTTTTTTCAGAGCGCGGATCAGGCCGAGGACCCCGAAGATTCCTAGGTAGAGGCTGATGAGAATCAGGGCGCTTCCGAGGGCGCTGGGGATGTCGCTGCTGTTGATGGCCAGGTCGATGGCGAGGGGTATGGTTTGGGTTTTGCCTTGCACGTTGCCGGCGAAGGTGACGGTTGCGCCGTATTCGCCGAGGGCACGGGCGAAGGAGAGCAGGAAAGCGGTGGCAAGGCCGGGCGCAGCGAGGGGTAGCAGCACTTTGAAAGTAATTTCTGCGGGTTTAGCGCCTTCGACGAGGGCAATTTCTTCGTATTCGCGGGGAATAGCCTGCAGGGTGGTGACCGCAGTGGCAACGAAGAAGGGTAGGGCGACGAATACCTGGGCGATAATCACCGCGTTGGGGGTGAATGGAATAGAGATTCCCGACTGGTAGAGGTAGGTGCCAATCATGCCTTTGCGTCCCCAGAAGAAGAGTAGCCCGAGGCCGGAGACAACCGGAGAGAGAATCACCGGGGTGTAGATGATGGCGTAGAGGACCGACCCAAACCGGTGTAGCCGCGAGCGATTGAGCACTTTGGAGAGCACAAGCGCCAGGGGCGCGCCGAGAAGCCCGCAGATGAGGGTGGATGCGGCGGCGGTGCTGAGGGAGAGGTTCGCCGCCCCGAGCACCTGCGGGGTGAAGATACTGCCGAGCTGGCTCCAGGGGATGTTGAGGAAGAGCCCGAGGAGCGGTCCGGCAATGAGGAAAATACCCAGCGACGCCGGAACCAGGAAGAGCACGGGCACGGAGGCGAAGAGTCTGCTTCCGGGTGTGCTTGAGGTTCCGGCGTTGCGGCGGGTAGCGGTAGTGTCTGTCATGGGTGGTGAGACGCGGGTTGTTCCCTACTGTGTTGAATTACTGTGCGGTGTTGAAGCCGTACTCGGTGAGGATCTTCTTCGCCTCGTCGGAGTTCTTCAACCATTCGTTGAACTTCTTCGCGGTTTCGGAGGAGGAGCCGGTCTTGCTCAGCGCTGCGGGGTATTCGTTGCGTTCCACGTCGGTCAGTTCGACGGAGCCGAGGTTGACGCCCTTCTTCTTGGCTGCGGCGAGGTCGGTGGTGTAGATGAAGCCTGCATCGGCGTTACCGGTGGTGACCTTGGTTGCTACGTCGGTGACCTTGCTTTCGGTGGTTGCGTTCTTGAGGGTGATGTCGTGCTTCTTCAGTTCCTGGTGGGCGATGGTGCCGCAGGGGACGTCTTCTTTGCAGACTGCGACGACGCCGTCGGTGGTCTTGAGGTCGTCGAGGCTGTTGATCTTGCCGGGGTTGCCTTCAGCGGTGACGAGCACGAGCTTATTGGTGACCAGAACGTTGGTTTCGGAGCCGGAGAACTGGTCGAGTTTCTTTGCCTTGTCCATGTTCTTGGTGTCTGCGGTGATGAGCAGGTCGGGGGTTGCGCCCTGCTCAATCTGGTTGACGAGCTTTGCGGAGCCTTCGTAGACGAAGGTGACGTCCACGCCGGGGTTGGCGGCTTCGTATGCCTTTTCGAGGTCTGCGCCGGCGTTGTTCAGGGAGGCTGCGGCGAAGACTTCGACCTTGCCGGAGGCAGCCTGACTGCTTGCCGCAGACGAGGAGGAAGATGAGGAGGAGCTCTGGGGGGCGCCGCATCCGGTGAGAGCGAGGGTTGCGGCGGCGAGCGCGCTGAGGGCTGCGAGGGGGGTCTTCATGAAATTTGTTTCCTTGATGGTTTCGTACTCTTGCGGTGGTGAGGTGCGTCCATGTGTGGGCTCTGTATGACGTTTTGTGTACTTCCCTAGCTTGTACACGTTGTTTTCCTCGTGGTGGTCTGCGGTGGCGCAGTTGTAACTTACCCTGCACACACTATGTACGGGGCGCCGGAACATGGAATAATCATATTGTCACCTGAAATATGCAAATTTTCCACATAGGTTTTACATGGCGTACACGGCAAATTCGACCTCTTCTGAGCTCATTGCGGGCCCAACGTTAAGCACCTTATCTTCTGCGGAGGGTAACGGGGCTGCTTTTGTGACACCCCAAAAATCTGAGAATGGCGTAAATGTACAGCGTAAGCTCCCGAATATTACGAATAGCGGTCCGCTCTTGGACCGTTGGGGTCGTGTGGCGACTGATCTTCGTATCTCGCTGACCGATAAATGTAATCTTCGTTGCATTTATTGCATGCCGGCGGATGGTTTGCAGTGGCTCCCGAAGGAGAATCTGCTCTCCGCCGAGGAGATTGCGCGCCTTGCCGATATTGCGATTACTGAGCTGGGCGTTGAGGAGATCCGCTTTACCGGTGGCGAGCCGCTGGTGCGCGCCGATTTGGTGGATATTATTTCCCGCATCCACCAGGCGCATCCGGATGTTCCGCTTGCTATTACGACGAACGGTATTGGTTTGGAGAAGCGTGCCGCCGCGCTGGCGGAGGCTGGTCTGACCCGCATCAATGTTTCTCTGGATACGATTTGCCGTGAGACCTTTGCCGAGCTGACCCGCCGCGATAAGCTCGACGCCGTGCTCAAGGGCATCGATGGTGCAGCGGAGGCTGGCCTGTGGCCGATCAAGATTAATGCTGTGCTGATGCCGGGTCTGAATGATGATCAGGCTCCGGAGCTTCTGCGTTGGGCGTTGGCGGGCGGCTATCAGCTGCGTTTCATTGAGCAGATGCCGCTGGATGCTGATAACCGTTGGACCCGTGAGGGCACGATTACCGCCGCTGAGATTCGCGAGAAACTGTCGGCTGAGTATGTTCTGGGTTCGGTGGCGGAGGCGCGCGGCGACTCCCCCGCTCAGCTGTGGGAGGTGTACCCGCTCGGTACTGCCCTGGATGAGGCGGGCTTCCCTGCTGACGGTACCGAGTCGCTGGGCCGTGTGGGTATTATCGCCTCGGTCACGGAGTCGTTCTGCAATGCATGCACCCGCACCCGCCTGACGGCGGACGGTAAGATTCGTTCCTGCTTGTTCTCCGACACCGAGACTGATTTGATGCAGCTTCTGCGTTCCGGTGCCGACGATCAGCAGCTGGCTCTGCGCTGGCGTGAGGGCATGTGGTTTAAGCCGCGAGCTCACGGCAAAGAAGACGCTGACTTCGATATTGAGGAGTTCGCCAAGGCGAGCCGCTCGATGAGCGCTATTGGTGGCTAGGAAAGCCGCTGATTCATCAGCCGAAGGTGCGCGGATAAGGCTTTTTATTGGCATCTTGCGCCCGTGATTTTCGGCTGTCCCCTGACTTAGGATTGAGGAGCATTATGCAGGTTCATTTTTTCGCTGCCGCACGTTCTGCGGCGGGTACCACGCAGCTGTCGGTACCTTTGGCTGAGTTACCGTCGGCAACTCTTGGCGCGCTCGTTGAGCATCTGGGTCAGAGCTTGGAGGGTACGACCCCGTCGGGTCTGACTCTTGCGCAGGTGATGGAGCAGTGCTCGTTCCTGGTCAATGGTGCCCGCTCGGATGCGCAGGCACCTCTGCAGGATGCCGACCGTGTGGACGTTCTGCCTCCCTTTGCGGGTGGATAATGCGGGCGGATAAAATGCCCGGTTCTGTACTTCCCGCTGGGGGCGATTTTTCGTGCGCCGCGGTCGTTGTTGCCGGAGGTGCTTCTCGCCGCCTGAACCACGTGCCGAAGGCGTCCCTGTCTGATGGTACGAATACTCTGCTGGATTGTGCTCTGGAGGCGGTGGCCGCCGCATCCCCGCGCGTGGTGGTGGGTCCTGAGAGCCTACCCTTGCCGTCGGGGGTGTTGCGTACTCGTGAGGATCCGCCGTTTTCGGGTCCTGCCGCGGCGATTCATGCCGGTTTGGAGTGCATTGCGGCCGATTGCGAGCGCTCGCAGATTCCTGTGCCCGACTGGTGCCTGATTTTGGGTGTGGATACTCCGCGTATTGCCCCGGCGGTTCAACAGCTGATTACTGCGGCGCAAAGTGCTGAGCGCACGGCGGGCTTCTCCCCTACTGATTCGGAATCATTTGAGGGTGCTGAATCATCTGCAGGTTTCTGGGGTGTTTCTGAGGGTATCTATCAGCCGCTGGTTGGTATCTACCGTTTTGAGGCAATTCGTTCGGTCTTTTCGGCCGGCACCACCAACGCTTCTGTTCGTTCTTTTTTGCGCCGTTTGAACCCGGTGGCGGTTCAGATGTCTGCCGCTGATACCGCCGATGTTGATACGTGGGAGCAGGCGCAGGCGCTGGGTTATACGACTTCGCTTTGGTCAAGCTATTAGTAGCTGAGCTACCGCAGTGTGATATTAGGGCCTGACTACGAGTACCCTAGGTGATAAGTCTTGGCTTTAGATGCCGTGTACATGTAGCGTTTTTGAGCTCGCGCGCTGTTGCGCGTCCCGCACACACTTTTACGAGGTACGATGTCTCACCATATTCCTTCTGTTTCGTGGCAGCAGGCCCGCCAGATTTTGCATGAGCAGGGCCTGGAGATTGCACACCATGTGAAGACGGAGTCTTTGCCGCTGCTGGCGACAATTGACCACTATTTGGCGGATGATGTTTATTCGGTGATGCCGGTGCCCCACTACAGCTCTTCCGCGATGGACGGTTACGCTGTGGCGGGTGTGCCTCCGTGGCGTCTGGTGACTCCGGCGTATCCGGAGGATTCTCGCGCTAATATTCACCGTCTGACGGTGCCGATTGCTCCGGGTGAGGCGACCCCGATTTTGACGGGTGGTTTGCTCCCTGAGGGCGCTGAAGCGATTGTGCGCGAGGAGCATTCGCGCCTGTATGAGGGTGCGGAGGCTTCGTCTCGCCCTGGTGTAGCTGCTCATTTGGAGACTCAGTCCAGTATTCATTACCTGGATATGGCGGAGGGTTTTGAGCCTCCGGCGCCGGGTGCTGATATTCGCCATGCTGGTGTTGAGCTAGAGCGTGGCGAGCTGTTGGCACGCCACGGCGACCGTATCTCTGCGCGTATGGCGGCGTTCTTGGGCACGAATGGTTTTGATGAGTTGCCGGTGTACGCCCCGATTCCGGTACGTTGCGCGTTTACGGGTAATGAGGTCATTACCTTTGGTGTGCCTGCGCCTGGTCAGGTGCGTGATGCGTTTGGCGGCTTTATGGAGCATGCGATTATTTCTGCTGGCTGCGAGGCGCGCCCTTCGATTCGTTTGGCGGATGTTGAGTCTGAGTTCCGCACGTTCTTGTCCACGTCGACGGCTCGTGTGCTGGTGTTTACGGGCGGGTCGAGCACCTCGGGTGTTGATTTGGTGCGTAAGGTGCTCAACGACATGGGCGCAACCTATTTGTTTGAGTCGGTGGATGTGCGTCCGGGGCATCCGGCATTGGCTGCGCGTTTGCCGGTTCCGGAGACGGGCCCGAATTCTGGTCGTGAGCGTTTTGTGTTGGGTCTGCCGGGTAATCCTTTGGCAGCGTACACGGCTTTGTATTCGTATTTGCCGCCGCTTTTGGCTGGTATGAGGGATATGCCCCTACCGGAGCTGGATTCGGCTGTTTTGGGTGAGCCGGTTGATACTTTGCGTAAGCCGGCGGGGGTTCGTCTGTTGCCGGTGTCGGTGCGTGATGGTGTAGCGTATCCTCTACCGAAGTCGGCGTCGCATATGTTGTCGTCGTTGGCAGCGGCTACTCATTGTGCGGTGTTGGATGATTCTTCGGTTCGGGGTTCTGCCCATGAGGTGGGAGCTCGGGTTCCGATTATTCCGGTGCTGTAGTAAGGCGCTATTTTCCGGCGTTGAAATGTTTATGCGGTATGCGGTCGGGGTATAGTAGAGAGATATGTCAATCGTTTAGCATACCGAAGGGAGCCCCCGTGGCTAAGCCCAAACTCAGCGACGTTGCAGCCCTGGCGGGAGTCTCCCCCACCACGGTCTCCCGCGTGCTCAACAACCGCGGCTACCTGAGCGAAAGCACCCGCACCAAGGTCCACGAGGCAATGCGGGAACTCGGCTACCGCCCCAACGCCATCGCCCGCAGCCTGCAGGGCCAGCGCTCGCAGATGGTGGGCCTCATCTTCCCCACGGTCGCAAACCCCTTCTACGGGGAGATGGTGTACCGCCTCGAAAGTTACCTTGCCGAAGCAGGCTACCGGGTCATTCTCTGCAATAGCGATGACCACCCCGAACAAGAGAAGCGCTACCTGGAGATGCTTTTCTCCAATCAGGTGGACGGCATCATCAGCGGCGCCCACTCTGACGCGCTGGTCAATATTCCGCACGCCCAGGCTCCCCTGGTGACCGTGGACCGCCTCGAAAGCGGCTTTTACCCGAATGTCCGCTCCGATAATTACGGAGGCGCCCGCGCCGCCACGGAGCATCTGATTGCCACGGGTGCGCAGAATATTGTGCACGTGACGTCGACCCTGGGTAAGCACAATGAGCGTCAGCGCGGATACCGTGAGGCAATGCTCGAAGCCGGACTCATGCCGGAGTTCCTGGAGCTGGGCTTCCACCCCTCCCTGGGCATTAAGCGTGAGGTGCTCTACCGCCACCTCGACGAACGCGCCGATAGCCCGGAGCCGGTGGATGCGGTCTTCGCCTCCAACGATAATTACGCCGCGTTGGCGCTGGGCTGGGCGCGCGCACGCGCTATTCGTGTTCCGGAGGATTTCCAGGTGATTGGTTACGATGGCACGCAGAGCGTTCAGCTGCTCATGCCGGAGTTGGCGACCGTGGTTCAGCCGATTGAGGGCATGGCAGAGCGTACCGCGCAGCGTCTGCTGGAGCTCATTGAGCTACAGCAGGAGGATTCCTCAGAGAAGACCACTCCCCCAATTACCCAGCCCGAGGATGTACTCCCGGTTGAGCTCCATCTGGGGGCTACGGTGCGTTCTATCCCGAATCTGGATCAGATTCAGCCTGACACCTCCGCCCCGGACGAGCTCCAATAGACGAGCTCCAATAAGAAGCTCCTCTTCTGACGATAAAAATCCGCCCCACCGTGCGAGTGCTCACGGTGGGGCGGATTTTGCATATACATTTATCGGTTTTGTGCGCGTCCGGAAGTTTAGGAGGTGCGCTGCACAATCTCGGTGGGACCGGTGCCGGGGTAGACCATACCAACGGCGTGTGCCTTGGAGAAGATTCCGTGGAGCGGGCCGAGGGAGAAGAATCCGCGGCGCTCATAGAGACGGGCACTATCGTAGGTCGATGCTTCGAGGTAGGCGGGGTAGTCGCCGATGCGTTCGGTACCGTAATCGAGTAGCTGCGAGCCGATGCCGCGGCCTCGGTACTCTTCGAGGACACCAATGTTGAAGAGGTACCAGTGCTTGTACGCGGGGCGGTACTTGAGCAGGTGTAGCTCCATCAGGACTGCCCTCAGCAGGGTCTTGCAACCGAGTGCCTTGTAGTAGGCGCCAATCTGCTTGAGCTCGTTAGCGAAGGAACCCTCATGGGATTCAGGGGTGTTCCAGAGACAAACACCCACAATCTTGCCGGTAGAGTCGTCAATAGCAATGTCGATACGGCCGCGACCCTGGAAGTTGCCGTAGACCTGAAGGGTCATAATGGCGCGGAGCCTGGCGAGTTCCTGTCGGCGGCTACCGCCTGCAATGACTGCCATCATGGCAGGGTCACCGTCAAACGCGGCAATCAGGACTTCGAGCGCTTCGGCATATTCATGAGGCTCGGCGGTGCGGACAGTATAGGAAGCTAAGGTCATATTCACCCTTTACAAAAGCTTGAAAGTATACATAAATATTAGCTGGATTATTCACTCCTGGCTAATAAATTCTGCCTTATCAAGACATTTTTCATAGCCATGCATCGAATGTGTGCCAGCTTATATTGCACCAATATGCATAAATTTTACGAATATTTATTCATGTTATTTTTGCATTACTTTGCAGGAAAAAATGTACACCCCGCACCAACTCTAGGAAGAGGGGTACGGGGTGTACATCACGTTGAGGTTATCTACTCATTAAGAGTGCAGACTATGCGTTAGCCTTTGCCTTCAGTGCAACCTTCAGCAGCGAATCTGCGCTGGTCACCGATGCGCCCGAAGCCTGAACATCTTCAACCGAAGCAGCCGCCTTCTTGGCGTTGGTAATCACCATGGGGGTTGCCAGCGGGTAGCCAGCAGCCTTGATGGCGGGGATATCGAACTCAGCGATGACGTCGCCGCGCTTGACGGTGTCACCCTTAGCAACCTTGGGCTCGAAGTGCTTGCCGTCGAGCTCAACGGTGTCCATGCCGATGTGCATCAGCAGATCCAGGCCGTCCTCGGTGCGCAGACCGTATGCGTGGCCGGTAGGGAATGCAACGGTGATCTTGCCGTCAGCCGGTGCGTAGAGCTTACCTTCGGTGGGCTCCACTGCGGTGCCTGCACCCAGTGCGCCGGAGGAGAAGGTGGGATCCTTGACGTCAGCCAGCAGAACCACGGAACCGACCATGTGGGAACCGATTTCGACGCTCTCGCCAGCCTCAGATGCTACAGCGGCGGCGGGAGCTGCGGCAGCAGCTACGGTGGCAACGGGAGCGGCAGCAGCGGGTGCAGCGGGTGCCTCAGTGTTGCCAGCCTCAACCTTCTTACCCCAGATAAAGGAGGCAACGAAAGCGATAACGGTGGTCAGGATGAGGCAGCCGAAGAAGCCAGCCCAGCCCGCGCCGGTAGTGGGGCTAATGGAGGGGAAGCCGATGTAACCAGCGGCGCCCAGAGCAATTGCCTTCACATTCAGGATGGAAGCGACCATTGCACCGATACCTGCGGAAACAATAGCAATGTAGAAGGGCCAGCGCAGAGCCAGGTTCACACCGAACATTGCGGGCTCAGTAATACCCAGGAATGCCGAGGGTGCAGATGCCGAAGCAATACCCTTAATCTTCTTGTTCTTGGTGGTCAGCGCAACACCGGCTGCAGCAGCACCCTGCGCCACGTTAGACATCGACGCGACAACAAAGATGAAGGAACCACCGGTAGCCCACAGGCTCATCTCGATGGGCGGGAATGCCTGGTGCATACCGGTCATCACGATGAATGCGTAGAAGGTACCGAAGACCAGACCGCCGAGCGGGCCGGCAACGGTGTAGAGCCAGTTCACGCCCTCGCCCAACCAGGTACCCAGCTGGAACATCGGGGGACCGACCAGAATAAAGGTCAGGAAGCCGGTGATGAGGATGGTCAGAGTGGGGGTGAAGATGAAGTCGATGGTGCCCTTGAGGACCTTGTGGAAGAACTTCTCGATATTCGCCAGGATGAAGGCGACCAGCATAATGGGCAGCACGGTACCCTGGTAACCCGCTTGCTGAACCTGCAGACCGAAGAGGTTCCAGTACTTCATCGGGTCGGTGCCTTCAGCACCCGCCAGGGATGCTGCGACACTGTAGCCGTTCATTAGGGCCGGGGAAACCATCGCGGCACCCATGGTCAGACCGAGGTAGGGGTTACCACCGAAGACCTTAGTAGCGGAGAAGCCGACCAGCACGGGCAGGAAGGCGAAGGGAGCTGCGGAGAGCAGGTTGATGATGTCTGCAAAGTCAGCCCACTCGGGGTGCATTGCGATGAAGCTCTCGGGACCAAAGATACCCTTGGAGGTCAGCACGCTGTTGATTGCCATCAGCATACCGCCACCGACCAGAACCGGAATCAGCGGGACGAAGATATCAGCAATGGTCTTAATGAAGCGGGAAACGATGTTGCCCTGCTTGGAGGCGATTTCCTTGAGATCATCCTTAGATGCTTCGGGTGCGCCAGCGGCGATAAGGTGCTTGTGTACCTCGTTAACGTCGCCGGGGCCGACGATAATCTGGAACTGGCCAGCATTGAGGAAGCTGCCCTTAAGATCCTCGTCGTTGTCGATTGCTGCCTGGTCGACCTTGTCCTGGTTCTTCAGGACGAGGCGAAGGCGGGTTGCGCAGTGTGCGGCTGCAACGATGTTGCCGGCGCCACCGACGTCCTTCAGCACGCGCTGTGCCACTGACTTGTGGTCCACGCTCGCTCTCCTTTGTTTGGAGCACCACCGTATGATGCTTTGTAAATGGGGTGGGGTGACATGTCTGTGTGTGCATGTCATGTATATGTCATACGTTTGACATATCAGATGTAAAACATGGTATCACGGGAAAGTTCTTAAAAGCGAGGGCCCACTCTCCACACGGAGAGTGAGCTCTCAGACATATTCAGAAATTACCGGAAACTACCCGCATAGGCGGCTCCCAACGCCTAGAAAATGGCTTAGAGGCGGCCATACTCCAGGGACAGCACCTCGCCACCGGTCAGGCGGACGCGGCGCTTATCGCCCTTGAAGAAGGTGCGAGCGGTCATAACCTCAGCGCCCATGGAGGCAACCAGCTTGCCACCCACGTACAGTTCGGTAGCCGAACCGTCCACAAGCAGGTCAAACTCGCGAATCTTCGAACGCTTCAGGGTTCGACGGCGCAGGCTGCCACCCTCGGTGTAGCGGGTACCGCCACGGTCCATCTGCACAAAGTCCTTATCCAGAACGATGCTCAGTGCCACGCCGTGAGTGTCCTTGATCTTCAGCTTCACGCACTCGTCAGAGACGTTCACGCGGCCGCGCAGACGGAAGGTCAGGGCATTCTTCAGCTCGACGAGCTTACCCTTCTCCTCCTCGCGGTACAGCGGGGTCATCTTCATCGCGTCGTTCAGCTGCGGAACCGGGCGCTGGAAAATCTTGCCGTTGCGCAGGTGCAGCTCACGCGGGTAGGTGAACATGTGCACCCAGCGGTGGCTCCACGAGGGCAGGTCGTCCTGGTCAGCATTGCCCAGCCAAGCAATCATCACCGGGGCATCACCGCATACATCGTGCGGTGCCTTCGGGTCGGCGGTCAGGCCGGTACCGGAGATGGTCTGCGGTGCGTAGAACTCGAAACCTGCATCCAGCTCGGTGAAGGGGGTCTCCACGGTGAACTTGAGGGTCTTGTTATCCAGCGAACCAACAATGTAGCCGCTCTGGAAAATGTTGTTGTACTTCTCGCCGAGGGGATGCATGCCCTGCGGGCTGAAAATCAGCACGTCACGAATCTCGCCGGTCAGCTCATCACGCATGCTCAGCAGGGAGGGGCACTCATACATGTAGGTGCCCTTGAGGCTCTTATCCTTGATGTCCAGCTCGCCGCGGAAGGCCCACTCGCGGCGGTCAGCGGAGGTGTACACGACCACGGCGCCGGTCTTGTCTTCACGCTGAGCACCAATAACCATCCACCACTCGCCGTTACGCTCAAAGACGTGCGGGTCGCGGTAGTGCGCGGTGTAGCCCTTCTCAGGGCCGGAAATCAGCGGGGGCAGCTGACGGGTCGGCTTCGCGTCCTCACCCGCAGTTGCGAGAATCTGGTAGGTTTCACGGTTGCCCTTCTCGTCCTTCACGTTACCGGTGTAGAAGAACTCAAAACCGCCGGGAACCTTAATACCGGAGCCGGAGTAGCAGCCGTGCGAGTCGTAGCGGCTATCGGGCACCAGGGCGGTACCCTCATCGGTCCAGTGGGTCAGGTCCTCACTGACCGCATGACGCCAGTAGACCATACGCTCCGGGTGCAGGGGCGAGTACTGGTAGAAGGCGTGATAACGCTTACCATCGAAGACCAGGCCGTTCGGGTCATTCAGGCGGCCCACGGGAGGCGCCAGGTGCAGAGCAGGGTAGTCGCGGTCTTCACGAACACCGGCACCGAAAGCGTCCAGGACCTGCTGTGCTTCAGCCGCCAAGTCGCGGGCGGGTCGCTCGGTTGCGCTCTTCTTCTTTTTCTTCTGCTCGCTCATGTCTATCCGCTTTCGTGCAAAGGAATGTCTGGGTTGTCTCATCCCATCATACGGCACCTCTGCCCCGTTGCCGGGCTCTAGGAGAGAGGCACCACAGTGCTCTCAGCCTCTCTCATCCGGGGCACAGTGCGGTCACAGCGACTTCTGCGGGTGAGCGCGGTCAGATAGGACAGCACCACCGTTTGCTACAGGAGAAAAGAGCGGATGCGGCAAAGCCCCGAACCTCCCCAGTCTTCATACCGGGCGGGTTCGGGGCCGTTAAATGCCGCGAGGCGGCACATCCGATGGATGCACCGCCCGCGTAAGAATCGAGAAGAAGTCGATTACTTGAGGGTGATGGTTGCGCCAGCAGCCTCGAGCTGCTCCTTAGCCTTCTCAGCGTCTTCCTTGGAAACGCCCTCGAGCAGAGCCTTGGGAGCGCTGTCAACCAGGTCCTTTGCTTCCTTCAGGCCGAGGGAGGTCAGGGCACGAACTTCCTTGATCACTGCGATCTTCTTGTCGCCAGCGGACTCCAGGATAACGTCGAACTCGGACTTCTCTTCAGCAGCCTCGCCTGCTGCGCCGCCTGCTACAACAGCAACGGGAGCTGCTGCGGTGACGTCGAACTCTTCCTCGAATGCCTTAACGAACTCGGAAACCTCAACCAGGGACAGTTCCTTGAATGCTGCAATGAGTTCTTCGATGGACAGCTTAGCCATTGTTTGGCTCCTTCACTATCTGGTGCGGGCTGACGCCCGCGGTGTAAATCTTCAGTACCTACCCGAGAGGGTTGGTCAAATTTAGGTGCGTTATACGCTGTTCGCGTTCACGCTGCTGAGTATCTCAGCGCTGGTGCAGTAGCACGAAAGGGGCTTATGCCTCTTCCGAAGCTTCCTCGGCAGCAGCGGGAGCTGCGCCTTCCTGCTCCTCCAGCTTGACGCGCAGTGCGTCCACAACCTGTGCGATGCGTGCGATGGTAGCCTTTGCGCCACCTGCAACCTTGGACAGCAGAACCTCGCGGGATTCCAGGTCAGCGTAGCGCTTGACGTCGTCCTCGGAAAGAGCGGCACCTTCGTAGTAACCGTTCTTCACAATCAGCTGGGGGTTAGCCTTGGCAAAGTCACGCAGGCCCTTAGCAGCATCAATCAGGTCACCCTTGATGAATGCCAGTGCGGAGGGACCCTGGAGGTGGCCTTCGAATGCGTCGATGCCAGCTTCCTTAGCTGCAATAGCAGCCAGCGTGTTCTTCACCACGGCGTATTCGGTCTCTGCACCGAGTGCGCGACGCAGCTCCTTGAGCTGTGCAACAGAGAGACCGCGGTATTCGGTCAGGATGACTGCGTTCGAAGCTTCGAAGAGTTCCTTCAGCTCGGATACTGCAGCGATCTTTTCCTGAGTCGCCATGGTAGTTCCTTCTTCCGATTCTTGTAAGGTCGCCGGTAGAGCCTCGAAGCATTTATTGCAAGCAATAAAAAATGCCCCGACGCGTAGGCGTACGAGGCACAGTAGACGAAACCCTGAATCAGGGCAACGGCTATTCACTTCGAGTTACCTACGCGGGCGGCGATTTCTAGTGAAATCTGCTCTTATCAGAACTCTGTTCTTCCTCTCCACCGAGGTTCTTCGTCTCCACCGAGGTGGTGATAAAGGACATAGTTCTAGACCGGCGGTCTTTGGTTCATTCATCATCTCAGGTTAAAGCCCGAGTCGCAAGTTAAAAACGTGATTAAGCGGGGTTAATCACTTAAAGCTCCTCTTTAAGCCGATTAACCCGCGCTTTCTCCCGTCTGAAAGGTCCAGCTAAAAGCCAGTAAAGACGCGTTTTAGAGGTAAAAACGCTTTCCGCCCGAGAACAAGAAGCAACGCTCAGCAGCCACACCCAGGTGCACCCGCTCTCCCACACTCAGGAAGGTACTGTTCGGGGAGGCGCCGCTCAAGGTGGCACTCTGCACATCGGGAATAAAGAACTCAAGCTCCTGACCGGCACGCACTCGCGCATACACTCGGTCACTCGGCTCAGAATCCACCGAAGCCCGCCGAGATTCCAGAGGCAGGGACACCGCATCCAACAGACGCGCGCGGTACAGCATGCCACCCACCAGATGGCGGCTACCGAGCACCTGCACCGGCAGAGCATGAGCAGCGTCTGCCGCCACGGGGCACAAAGCGGTCGCACGAATCGCCAACTCGCACCCGGCAGGAAGCGACTCCGAATCCTCAAGATTCAAAAGGTTCAGTGCGGGCGCCGCCAAAAGCTTCGCCACCTGCAGAGTATGCGGATGCGCCAGCAACCGCTCCGGAGTGTCCACCTGCACCAGGTAGCCAGCATCCATCACCGCCACACGCTGCCCCAGCATGAGCGCCTCATTCTGATCATGGGTCACGTACAGGCCCGTAAAACCGTAACGCTCATGCAGGCGCACAATATCGGCGCGGATACTCGCGCTCATCTGCTCATCCACACTCGCCAGCGGCTCATCAAAAAGAACCACCGGGGCACGACGAATCAAAGCACGCGCAATACCCACACGCTGAGCCTGACCACCCGACAGTTGCGAAGGCTTACGGGACTCCAGCCCCTCAAGCTTCAAAGCCTCCAGCAGCTCACGGTAGTAGTCCATATCAACCCGGCCGGCGAACGCACCCAGCCGGGTCGGAAACATAATATTGTCCTTCACGCTCAGGTGCGGGTACAGAATAGGGCGCTGAAAAACCACACCCACCGAGCCGCGTTCCAGAGGCTGACCGGCATAGGTCACCCGACCCGCGCTCGGCTCCTCCAAACCGGCAATAATGCGCAGCAGAGTGGACTTACCTGTACCCGAAGAACCAACCAGAGAAATCAGCTCGCCGGGGTGCACATCCAGGTCAATCTCGTTCAGAACCGTCGTATCGGTGCCAAAGGTCTTAGCGACACCTCGAATACGTAGGCCTTCAAAAGGCTCCGCCGCAGCAGAAGAATAGGATGCAGAAGTCATTCCCCCATTATCGCCGAAACTCGCTCCCGGCACGGGCACAGAAGATAAGCGCCGTCATAAACAACCGCCTCAGCCTCCACGCCGGCTGCCTGAAGAAAAACCAAACAAAAAAGCCCACACAAGAAAGTCTAGGCACGGCAAAGCCCCGGATCACATCCGGGGCTCACACCATATGCCTAAAGCAGCGAAAGGCCTCTAGCGCCGCCCCACCAACAAACGACCCTGCGACGCCACATACGCCACACCGCCCCACAGGAAGACCAAGAAACCAGTACCAATCGCCATCAGCACAATACCCAGCGGGTTCAGCACGCCCGCGGCGCTCAAATGCACGCCGCTAGAAACCATTGCACCCATACCGAAGGAGAAACCCCACAGGCTCATGGAGAAGCCGCCCTCCATAATCCAGGGCAGCAGACGCATCAAAAAGAGCAGCTGCAAAATACCGTAACCGGTCATGATGAGGAAGAACCAGTCCACCGTGCCGCCATTAGCTGCCAGGTACGCGTTGCCTCCCACAAACGGCGGAGCCAACTGCACACCCATCAGACCGCGCTCACCAATGTTCATCGGAGCCAGGTTACGCAGACGGTTCAAGATCGCAGACTCCATGCTGAACCACGAAATCAGGCCCGCGCCGAAGAAAAGCATCGCCGCGTCCTTCCATCCCATCATGCCCATCGCGGTTGCCGTCGCAAAGTTCGTCGCAACCGTCGGCAGGTATAGTACCGGGGTGGTCGCCTCCGCCACGTGGGTACCGCGCCACATACCCGCAATGCGGTGGGAGGCAAAGTACAGCTGCCCCAGACCGCCAAGAATCGCCAAAGCGTAACCCAGGTAGGACAGGTACGGGAAAACCGTCGCACCCATCTGCGCGGTCGTCGCCGGGATTAGCGAAAAGAAGCAGCACCGCACCGGATGCGCCCACTGCTCCCGCAGCCACGGGCGGAAATTCAACACCGCAACAACCATGGCGGCAATCAGAATCAGCCACACCACAGCGGCGAAAGCAAGAATCGCCTCACCCAGCCAAGCGGGAACCATACCCGCGGAGGCGGCGGCACGCCATGCCGCGCCCAGGGCACCGGTACCCAGTGCCATCGCAAAGTAGCTGACGGGAATCGGGAAGGGACGAGTGGCAGCCTGCGCTGAGGGAGTAGAAGAAGCCGGTAAAGGCTGAGTCATGAATAGATCCTTAAGGTCTGCTTGAGCCCGCACATCAGGCAGGCGGAACTAGGATGATAAGAACGAAGTGTGTGCTGTTTATTCTAACGAGCTCGCCGCAGATATATTCCAGAACATACAGGTAGAGCGGCAGGAGAGCAGGCATAAAAATCGCCCCCGACGCCTAAACGTCGGGGGCGACTACTAGCTAAATGCTAGAAGCTACAGGTGCATACCTTAGGCAGCAACGGCAGCGGGATCAACGGGGATGCCGGGGCCGAAGGTGGTAGCAACGGTTGCCTTGGAGATGTAACGGCCCTTAGCCGAAGAGGGCTTCAGGCGGTTAACCTCTTCCAGAGCTGCCTGGAAGTTCTCCTCCAGCTGCTCAGCGGTGAAGGAAGCCTTACCGATGATGAAGTGCAGGTTGGAGTTACGGTCAACGCGGAAGTCGATCTTACCGCCCTTGATGTCTGCAACAGCCTTTGCGACATCCATGGTCACGGTACCGGTCTTGGGGTTCGGCATCAGGTTACGGGGACCCAGGATCTTACCCAGGCGGCCGACCTTGCCCATCATGTCGGGGGTTGCAACCGCTGCGTCGAAGTCGGTCCAGCCGCCAGCGATCTTTGCGATCAGCTCGTCGGAACCAACGTAGTCAGCGCCAGCTGCCTCAGCCTCAGCAGCCTTGGGGCCTGCTGCGATAACGACCACGCGAGCGGTCTTACCGGTGCCGTGGGGCAGGTTCACGGTACCGCGAACCATCTGGTCTGCCTTACGGGGGTCAACGGACAGACGCATTGCAACCTCAACGGTTGCGTCGGTCTTGGTGGAAGAGGTTTCCTTCGCCAGGGCAACTGCCTCAGCGGGGGTGTAGAGCTTACCCTCTTCAATCTTGGCTACAGCTGCCTTGTACGCCTTGCTGCGCTTTGCCATCTGCTTTTCTCCTTATGCAGTTGTGGTCTCGTGAGCCGCGCTCGGCTCTGCCACATCCCGTCCATACGACGGGCATTTACAAGTTCTGTGTAGAAAAATCTACGGTGCCGATTACTCGGCTATTCGGCGAACCGAAATTACTCGACGGTGATACCCATGGAACGAGCGGTACCTGCGATGATCTTGGAAGCAGCATCCAGGTCGTTTGCGTTCAGGTCGGGCATCTTGGTCTCAGCGATCTCGCGCACCTGAGCCTCGGTCAGCGAACCAACCTTGGTGGTGTGAGGAACAGCGGAGCCCTTAGCAACGCCAGCAGCCTTCTTGATCAGCTGGGAAGCCGGAGGAGTCTTGGTGATGAAGGTGAAGGAGCGATCCTCGTAGACGGTAATCTCAACGGGGATGATGTTACCGCGCTGCGACTCGGTTGCAGCGTTGTATGCCTTGCAGAACTCCATGATGTTCACACCGTGCGAGCCCAGTGCGGGGCCGACGGGGGGAGCCGGGTTAGCGGCGCCTGCCTGGATCTGCAGCTTAATGAGGCCAGTGACCTTCTTCTTGGGAGCCAATGTAGGGTCCTTTTCTTAGCTGGGAACCGACGCACAGGAGCGTACGCCGGCAAGACGGTGACCGTGGCGCGGTCACCCGTGCATCCGCATGAAAGCGTGACATGCGCATACACAAACCAACATTCTAGCGTTAATCAGCGACTTAATCCAGCGCCAGCTAGCAGAAAGAGTAAACCTCACCCACACAGCCACCGCCGGCTACACAGTCACTACAAAATATGAGCCCCGCACCGAAGTGCGAGGCTCATATTCACACGCTAAAAACGTTAAATCTTTTCGATCTCGGTGAAGCTCAAGGTCACCGGGGTATCGCGGCCGAAGACGGAAATCATCACGACAATCTGCTGGGACTCGCCCTTGATCTCCGAAACGGTAGCGTCCATGCCCTCGAAAGCACCGGACTTCACGCGGACGTTCTCACCCACAGTGTAGTCGGACTCGATAACGGGCTTGGAAACGGGCAGGCCCTGGCTCTGCTGCTGCTCTTCGAAGACCGGCAGGAGCATGTCGAAGACCTCGTCCATGCGCAGCGGGACCGGGTTGTACGCATCCTGACCCACGAAGCCAGTCACACCGGGGGTGTGGCGGACAACGCCCCACGAGTGGTCGGTCAGTTCCATACGAACCAGAACGTAACCGGGAACACGCACGCGGCGGATGGTCTTCTTCACGGTGTTCTTGAACTCAACCACGGTCTCCATGGGAACCTGAACCTCGAAGATCTCATCTTCAGCTTCCAGGTTCTGGATACGGGTCTCGATACCGGTCTTCACCTTGTTCTCGTAACCAGAGTAGGTGTGAACCACATACCAGTCGCCCATCTGACGGCGCAGCTTGGACTTGAATTCTTCCAGAGCGTCGACTTCCTCAGCAGCCTCAGCAGCTGCTTCAGCCACCTCAACAGCCTCGGTAGCTTCCTCAGCCTGCTGCTCAATAGCCGCAGACTCCTCAGTAGCCTCAGCAGCGGCTACCTCGACCTCTTCAATCTCGGATACCAGTTCCTGCTCGGACACGTCGCTCCTACTTTCTATCGTTAATCATCTAGAGGGGACTCCCACTCACCAATGCGCTGAGGGAAATCACTGATGGGGCACCCCAAATAAGGATGCATCCAGTACTAGTTACGCTGAATGGTTCCGTTACCGAAAATCCAGAATGCTCCCTGGCCGAAAAGATAATCCAGACCAGAAATAAGAAGGAGCATCACCACGACGAAGAACAGAACTCCGAAGAAGTAACCAACCAGTTCACGTCCGGTGGGAGTAGTAACCTTCTTCAACTCCGCAATAACTTCACGGAGGAATGCAAAAATACGGCCGAAGAAACCGAGCTTCTTATCGCTCTTCGACGATGCGCCGGGCTTAACAACCTTCTCGGCGGTAGCAGACGATGCCATTTCTTCTGCCCCTTTCTGAGTCTAAAAAAGTACGCCCGGGGTGCGGGCGTACAAATTATTTATTGAGGCAATAAAAGCAGGGCGGACAGGACTCGAACCTGCAACCTGCGGTTTTGGAGACCGCTGCTCTACCAATTGAGCCACCACCCTTTGAAGTTTTCACTTCAGGTGTGAGAGTTGCTTCTCACGTGTCTACTCCTCCATTGCCTCCTAAGCCGTGGCTTTAGAGGGGCAAACAATTACACCCTTGCGGGTGCAGAACTAACTGTAAACCATCTTTCGGGGCCGATGCAACTTCAGAATGTAATATTTTTCGAAAAACCTCTTGAGATACCTTGACGAGGGGTTCCGCATCGCTACTAGTGGACCGTATCCTATTACAAGGAACGCCGCACACACCCGCGCCCATCACGCGCGGATTGGTCCTGCACGCGCATTCCCATCACCTATTTCCTTGTCGACTTCACGCCGGCAGCGCACAAGAAGAAAGAGAAGAGAGCCCCATGGCGCGTATTTCAAGCCGCATCGGTGCCATCGCACCCTCCGCAACCCTTGCCGTCGACGCAAAGGCAAAAGCACTCAAGGCTCAGGGACGCCCCGTCATCGGTTTCGGTGCAGGCGAACCGGACTTCCCCACCCCCGCGCACATTGTGGACGCCGCACGCGAAGCGCTCAACGACCCCAAGAACTTCCGCTACTCCCCCGCCTCCGGCCTTCCCGAACTGAAGAAGGCAATCGCGGAAAAGACCCTGCGCGACTCCGGCGTAGAGATTGACCCCTCCCAGGTCGTCATCACCAACGGCGGCAAGCAGGCCGTCTACCAGGCATTCGCAACCGTCATTGGCGAAGGCGACGACGTCCTGTTGCCCGCACCCTACTGGACCACCTACCCCGAGTGCATCCGCCTGGCCGGCGGCAACCCCATCGAGGTGTTCGCCGGTAGCGACCAGCACTACAAGGTCACCGTCGAGCAGCTCGAAGCAGCCTACACCCCCGCCACCAAGGCGCTCATCTTCGTCTCCCCCTCCAACCCGACCGGTGCCGTCTACACCGAAGAGGAAACCCGCGCCATCGGCGAATGGGCTCTGTCCAAGGGTATTTTCGTTCTGACCGACGAAATCTACGAGCACCTCACCTATGACGGTGTTCAGGCAGTCTCCATCCTGAAGGCGGTGCCCGAGCTCGCTGACCTGTGCGTCATCCTCAACGGCGTGGCAAAGACTTACGCCATGACCGGTTGGCGTGTGGGCTGGATGATTGGCCCGCGCGACGTTATCGCCGCAGCTTCCAACCTGCAGTCCCACATGACCTCCAACGTCAACAACATCGCCCAGCGCGCAGCCCTTGCCGCTCTGACCGGTCCGCAGGACGACGTGGAAATCATGCACGCCGCCTTCGACCGCCGCCGCCGCACCATCGTCGACGGCCTGAACGCTATTGAAGGCGTGCACTGCCCCGTACCCACCGGTGCGTTCTACGCATACCCGGACGTACGCGAACTGCTCGGCAAGGAAATCGTGGGCGTACGCCCCCAGACCTCCGCAGAGCTCGCCGAGCTCATCCTCGAAAAGGCTGAGGTCGCCGTAGTTCCCGGCGAGGCATTCGGCCCCAGCGGCTACCTGCGCCTCTCCTACGCTCTGAGCGACGAGGACCTGGCAGAGGGCCTGGCTCGCCTGCAGAAGTTCCTCGGTCAGGCACGCGACTAGTTCCGTCCCCCTCTGAGCGCGCCTGCTGAACCAGTAACTCACCCCGTGGGAAGCGGTTCAGACGTGGGATAAACCGGTGTGAAACGATCAATCACAGGGCTATTGACCGTTTTTTGCCCTAAAAACGGAGAATCCCACAAATATTTAAAAATATTTTTAAAACGAATGAGGCTTCCCGCATCTTTACAGATGTGAGGAAGCCTCATTCGCCTCTTCGGTGCCATAGGTGGGAAAGGGCGGCTATTTGTGTTTCAAACCCAAACATACAGGTACTAAAAACCTGAACTTTTCAGCACCAAAACGGGTGTTCCCACGGCTTTCCACCACTACCCACACAACCCAAACATCGCTAAAATAGAGACCAAGAGAACGACCTCCCGACCGGCGAACATTCGCGTGCCGAATTCGTGGAGGTCATAGTTATATACACGCGCGCACAACACCTAAAACGCGCAGACATTAGGAGCCAACCATGAAGATCGGTCTGCTTACTTCCGGCGGCGACTGCCCCGGCCTGAACGCTGTCATCCGCGGCGCCGTGCTCAACGGTGTCAAGAAGTACGGCTACGAGTTCGTCGGCTTCCGTGATGGCTGGCGCGGCGTCGTTGAAGGCGACTACATGGACCTGCCCCGTCAGAAGGTCCGCGGCCTGGCAGCCCAGGGCGGCACCATCATCGGCACCTCCCGCACCAACCCCTTCGACGGCCCCAACGGTGGCCCCGAAAACATCGAAATTATGATGGAACGCCACGGCATCGACGCAATCGTTGCTATCGGCGGTGAAGGCACCCTCGCAGGCGCAAAGCGCCTGGCAGACGCAGGCCTGCCCGTCATCGGTGTGCCCAAGACCATCGACAACGACCTGCGCGCAACCGACTACACCTTCGGTTTCGACACCGCAGTGTCCATCGCGACCGAGGCAATGGACCGCATCCGCACCACCGGTGAATCGCACCACCGTTGCATGGTTGCCGAGGTCATGGGCCGCCACGTCGGCTGGATCGCACTGCACTCCGGTATGGCTGCAGGCGCACACGCAATCCTGATCCCCGAGGTCAAGGTCTCCATGGAGCAGGTTGCTGAATGGGTCAAGGAAGTACACGACCGCGGCCGCTCTCCCCTTGTTGTTGTGGCTGAAGGCTTCATCCCCGAAGGCTTCGACGACGTCATGGCAAACAAGGGTACCGAGAAGGACGGTCGTCCCCGCCTCGGTGGTATCGGTGAGTACATCACCCACGAAATCGAGAAGATGACCGGCGTCGAGACCCGTAACACCATCCTGGGCCACATCCAGCGCGGTGGCGCACCCACCGGCTACGACCGCGTGCTCGCAACCCGCCTGGGCATGGGCGCAGTCGACATGGTCGCTCAGAAGCAGTGGGGCAAGATGGTCTCCGTTCAGGGCACCGAAATCAAGTACGTACCCCTCGAAGAGGCACTGGACGGTCTGAAGTCTGTACCTCAGGAACGCTGGGAAGAAGCAGCCGTCCTCTTCGGCCGCTAAACCCCACAGCCTCAGCGCATTAGCTGAGCACTCATACTAAAACCGCGGAGGCGGGCACCCGTAACGGGTGCCC